>OZ240688.1:1302500-2605175 GCA_965199205.1 Acidisarcina sp. | reverse complement strand
GGTGGGCGTCGTCGAAACCACGCCATTGACGAAGGAATAGGCGGCGAGGCTGTTTCCGGACCCAATATATGTGGACCCGTTCGGCACATTCGTTCCACCGGAATAGATCCGGTTGTTCCAATACGCTTCCGTGCCCCAGACTCCAGCGCCCCAATTGAACCCCGACGTGATCGGAGTCTGCACTTCCTGCACCACCTGGTCGGCGCCGGCATTGAAGCCGCCCAGCTTGTTGCGGTCCAGGATGTAAATCATCCCTGACTTGGCGATCTGAACCAGCGGACTCAGCACTTTTCCCGAGGCCATCGTCTGGGTCGGCAGCAGAAGAGGGCCGCCAGACCCGATATCTGCATCCTGGCTGTTCAGGTTCGCCCAATTGTAGGGAGTGAACTCATCCTCTACGGTCATCACTCCACCCGTGAGATCCAGGTCGAGCACGCTCATTGAATAACTCATCTTGGCGGTGTAGGGCGGAGCGCCGGTCGACGTTCCGTTCCCGGTCGCGATAAACATCCTGCCGTACGGCTTGGCCGCATCGTTGACTTCGGCGGCCAGAGCCGCTCCACCCATCCAGAGACCGCCGCCGGCGCCATTGGCCGTCGTACAGAAAGCGTTCAGTTGCTGGAGCGTGGTTTCCTTGTAGGAAAAGATCCATCCATGCCACGGGCCTTCATCGTTCACCGAGCCAAACGCCACATAGACGACGCCGTTCAACAGCAGCAGCCCCGGCCGCTGCAGGTGGCTGCTTGGGTCGAAGGCCAATGTCCCTCCAACGCTCGCGTTGCCCGTGCCTGGGATAGAGGCCTTGATCGATACGGGGCCGCCCAGTTTTTCCGCTCCGGTCGTGATGTCGAGGGCGTGCATCCGGGCAATAGCCGTCGACCCTTCCATCTCGGAGCTGGCCAGGTACATCGTCTTCGAAGCGAGATCGATCACCGGCGTACCCTTGACGCCGAAATTCGCGGTCAAGGTCCCGGCCGGCGTCGTGTTGGTCAGCAGCGAAACCTGCCATAGCGGCTTGGCGCTGGCTCCGCCGTTGGAGTCCGCGTCAAAGGCATAGACCATGTCGGTCGACGTCGCGACATACACAATATTGTGTGTACCGAGCCCGGGAATGGCCACCTGCGAGACATAAAGAGGCTGCGCCCAGATGGAGCCACTTACCTGCTGGGAAAACAACTTGCCAAAATTCGTAACGTTCACATTCCCCGGCGTCAGGACGGTTTCGTTGAGGTTCTGACCAGATCTTCCAATGTCGTTGTGCGCGGTCAACACATTCACCTGAGCCACGGCGGTGCCCCCCAGCAGCAAAACCATTGAAGGCAGGATCGCCCGGAACACGGAAAATCGAAACAGATTCGTCAATGCGTTTGTGCGAGAAGCCGCCTGTCTGCAGAAGTTCAAACCCGTGTGCTGGCGCAAAGTCATCCTGTGTTCCTTAATTCAAAGTCGTTGAACGAAAACCCGAAGCGAGGTCGATCGAGGAACGATGGTCTACCCGCGTGTACGGACCAGACCGCTGTTGCCGGCCTATTCGGCTGACAAGGCGACGTCTAAGCGAGAAACCCGAAAGGACGGTTTTCGTGAGAGGGAGGAGTTACGGCTCTCCCTTGACGCGGAGCACCCGGAGAGACGCGGAAAGAACAAGCCTTGGACATAACACCGTCTTGATCCGCGATGCCTGGAAGGGGATGACCCGTCCGCGGGTTCAGAACGATGCTTCAGTCGCGCAGGAAAGGGCAGTAGACGTGCGATACTTCCAGTTTTTCGTTGACCTGGAAGGCAGAAATAGAAAGCGGAGTTTTTCGGCCGGGCTGGGCCTCAGTGCCTTTCCGCATTTCAAAAGAATCGATCAACTGAACACTCGACCTGGTCTGATCGGTCGGTCCCACAGAGAGCCAGAGACATCCTGGCTTGCTGGGGGTAAACTCGTCAGCCTGTATATCAAAACAAGCACAAACATGCGTCACAATGATCCCGCTCCGGGGGCAAATGAGAGCAGCGATTTATCAGGCCTAAGTACAGCCAGACTTACAGGTATGCGCCACAAAATGCTTCCGCGGGACCATTGCTCAAACCGCTTCAACCGCGACTCGAATCGTTGCCCAGGCCGACAGAACTCAGCCCAAAATCAGGATTTGTTGCTCCCTGGCATCGACGAGAATCAAAAGCAGCTATGAACTGGAATGAGAGTACCTTAACCTAACATTGAGATCAACAGCCAATAACAATTTCGACATTAACCACACGGTAAATTAAAGTTACCAACGTCATGTAGGCACATAGCCTGACGCAAGGCCTGCAACTCACGAAGAAGTTGGCGCCTCGTTGTTGGACGCTGCCGGTTGCCCAGGCGAGATAGCTCTTGATAGCGGCAAGCCTTTGTCAATCAGAGACATAGTTCTTCTGTCAATAAGAGACATAGTTCTTCGCGGCTGGGTGGCCTCTGCTCTTGACGGCAGGCAGTTTACCTTTCAATCAGCTACCAACCCATAATTATTTGAAAAGACGCGCAAGCTTTCGCCGCCATCTCAAGCCTGGAGATACCGCGCATCCGCGGAGCCTTCATTTCTAGCTTGTAATAGCTTGCAATGGCGCCGGGTTGGTAACCGCGGGCGAGTTCCCGGTCAGGGACGGAAGACCGAAGGTTGGAGAGGCGCGGAGTGTATCTCGACTGGCTAGCCCCCAGTCAGCGCTGCGTGAAGACGAGGCCCGGGTCCGGGTGCGCCCTCTGGAAACTCGTGACCAGTAACTGGGTGTAAGGCAAAGCGTGACAGCTGCGACGGCTAACCTTCAGTCGCGGTCATGATTTCAGTCATCAAGGCGAGAAGCCGCTCGTTTTTGTCCGCGTGCAGCATCGATCCGTGATCCCCCGCAACGCGAATTACCTTGCAGTTGACGCAATAGTCGCTCCAGCCCAGGTCTTCGCGCTGCGCGGAATCGTAGTCTTCAGACCGAAAGACAAAGGTAGGCGCCACCAGGGGGAAGGTTGGCGGCGTCAGGGCTTGCCACCAAGAGCGAAAAAGGCGCAGTTCCATCTGCATGGTCAGCGTACGGTGCAGATGCTGGTGAATCCCCAGTGGAAGTCGCTTATGCCGGAAGCGGGACAATCGAGCCAGTAGCGGGAGCATCGGGTCTCGCGTCAGGAGCTTCGCCAGCAATGCCGCGACCGCGCTGCGCAAGTGAAACTTAAACAGGTTGCGAATACGAGTATGGAACCTTTTAGCGAGCGACACGCTTCCTTGCTCGGTATTGGCGGAGGCGTCGAGAATTGCAAGCCGCATGACCGAACGTCCGCCCGCCTCGAGCGCGGCCGCCGCGGCATATCCCAGTCGGCCGCCGATCGAATACCCGGCGATGAGCAACGGTCCGGCAGGCACCCTGCTTTCCATTTGGCGTGTCAGATGAAGGATAACTTTAGTAATATCTGTTTCCGGCTTGATGAGCTCGGTCCAGTCGAGATAAGTGATCTTTACCAGGTCCAGATTTTTCCGGATCGGGTCCCAGACAGCGTCAAACTCCGGGTCATCATCGATCAACCCAGGCAACAGGAAGACCACGGGCGCCTTGGCTGGCGCTGCCGCAACCTCGCTTTCCGTCCCCAGGTAATCTCCCGTGGTCCGGTCGCTACCCCTGCTGATCACCTGTAATTGACTTCTCAACCAGTAAGCCTCGCGGAGTGGACAGAGACGGAAAAATGACAAACCAGTGACCGCTAAGGTATCGGCAATTTGGCGGACGTGCAATAGCCTCTGCCATCAGGCGGTTGGGTCGATACTCGGCCCAACCGCATTCCCCAGAGTATATCTTGACCCACTCCTTCTTGGATGAACACCGGTCGAGAGGAAAAGGTTGCTGTGAAGGAGTCTGAAGGCGATTTGGAACAGACAGCCGCTCGATCGCGATGGGAGATAAATAGCCGCGGAGCCCAGGCTATGACCTCGTGACGCAGATCTCGCGGGAGTATAACCATCCCATCATTGAGATTACCGAGAGCGGCTGCAGTTATCTCGACGATCCTCTACAAAGGAGGGCGGCGGCATTCCCGATCTGCGTCGCATCGAGTTCTTCCGCAGCTACCTCAAAAAGCTCGCAAGGGCGATTCAGGGCGAGTCGCCGCCGCCAACCGCCTGGACGTGTAGGCAGGGGCGTGTTTGCTTAAATCCCGTGGCCCGCGGCGAGCGCCGCGGCTCTTCCTGCTGCCGCGTAAAGGTTAAGGCGGGAGTAAACGCCGAAGGGCGACCCGTCATCCAGGAATCCGCCGCCCGGCCCTTCACTCTCGGTCAGGATCTTGTCAGCCTGATCGAGGGTCAACGCCGGGAAAGCGATGGTCAGCAGATATCCGGCCTCCGGAGCGAGCTTGCCGACGTCTTCCACCGCGCTCGCGGTGTTGGAGTAGACGACCGGAAGATTGTAAGTCTGCGTGTCAGCATAGAACGCTTCATTGGCCGCGGCATTGCTCAGCCGGCCGATGTCCTCCCGTGAGCACTCTTGGATCGTCTTCCGGCAGGCTGTCTGCAATGCTGCAGTCATGTCGGCGCGCGCCAGCTTGACGGCGGCTTGAAAATCCTTGATCGCGGGAGCGCTCGGCAGCGTACGGCCGACGTAAGTGGGATCGTTCGCGAGAAGATGCGCCATATCGTAGGTGGCCAGCGTCCGTCCCGCTACGACGTCCATCGCATAATGCGCCCCCATGAGAATGCGGTCATTCCCGTACTCTGCGCCCCGCGCGACCATCTGCTGGTATCGGTCCGGCACCAGCACAGCCAGCACCAGGGATCCCATATATCCATAGGTGGTATGCCCACTGGGATAGGAGGGGCTATCGATCAGGTTCATGATCGGTCCGCGGTTGTACACGCGGTTATCGGCGGGAGTGCCGAAATAATCGGGGCCGATGATTGGCGAAATCCCCGGCTCTGTTTGAAACGGGCGCGAATTGCCGAAAGCGTCCGCCCCCGGCGACCCTGCTGGAAGGCCATAGCTTTTACCGAAGACATCGGTGTCGCCGCGGACTTTGTTCAGAATGGCCATAGCCTCTGCCGGGGCAGCCGTTTTTCCATCGGTTGTCCCGTTGGCAAAGAAATACTTGCCTGAGTTCGAGTCCGCGCCGGTCGTCGCATTCGCGTAAGCGATCAGGTCGGCGACCCTTTGAGACAGGTTGGTGCTATGCGTCCGATCGAGGTCATGGGCGCGTGCCAGGTAGGCCGCCCCGAGCGTTGTTCCCAGTCCATCCGCAAGTTCCGCCAGGTTGCCATCGGTGATAAAGGCATCTCGAAGCGCCTGCTGCTGTTGCTCCGCGAATGGCAGCAGTGTCGATTGCCGGATTGCGCCGGTTTGAATGCCGCCGGTAACGGTGTAATTCGCCGCCAGGGCGGCGTTACCTTCATATGTTTTTGCCAGTACAGTGACGGGCGCGAGTCCCTTGAGCGCAGCCATACCGGAGGCTGACTGTGCATGGGCCAGGCCGTGCAGGAACACCCAACACGCGCTGATCACAAGAACGCTTCTGCCTGTCATTTCCACCCTTGGATTTTCGTTCTGATCTGCACAAGGCCCACTGTATCACTCAGAGAGAGCGTAGGAAGCGGCAGCTAGCCTAGTCTAGTGCGGCCCGGCGAGGAGCTGCATCCCGATTGCGCCGCCGAGTGCAGCAAGCATCGCGATCGGCATCGCGACCGCGCCGACTCTCAGAAATCTCCAGAAACTTACATCCAGCTTTTCGCCGCCAGCGTCTTTGCCGGAATTTTTCCGGAGCGCCAGCAGCCATAAAATCGTCGCCAGCGATCCGGTGACGGAAAGATTCGGTCCAAGGTCGACGCCGATCAGAACTGCGTTCGCCATCAGCCCTGTGGTATGGGCGGCCTGAATGGTGCCTCCGGCAATCAATCCCAGTGGAAGGTTGTTGACGAGGTTGTTGGCAACGCCGACGGCGAAGCCGACAACCAGCGCGCCAGCGCTATGGCCGAGGCTCGAAGTCCGGCCAAGCCATTGTTGCGTCAGGGCCAGCGCCCCCTCACTCTCGATGGCATCGACCATTACGAAGAGGCCGGCGACCAGCAGCAGTGTTCCCCAGCTGATCTCGCGGGCCAGCGAGATCGGGTTGCTTCTGGACCTGATAGAAACGACGGCGGTGATGGCGAGCGCCGCGAGACATGTCGGCAGACCCAGGTCCATCTTCATGGCAGAAGCGGTGAGCAGCACCACGATTGTCGCCGTGAGCCCTGCCAGTATCAATCTGCCATTGGCGGTCAGTATGCTCTCTTCGACGTTGCACTCCATCGTGTTACAGAGTTCTCTGCGAAACAGAAACCGCAACACCGCAAATGTCACCGCAATCGAGAGCGCCGATGGCACCGCGAAGTCCGCGAGCCACTTCGCGAGCGGCGGCATACCGGTATGGAAGACAACCAGGTTCGCCGGGTTCGAGATCGGCAGTACGAAGCTTGCTGCGTTTGCCACCAAGGCGCAGACGAACAAGTGGGGAAGTGGTGAGACCTTTGCCTTTCGAACCGCGGTCAGGATCGCGGGAGTCAAGACCACCGCCGTCGCATCGTTCGACATGAAGATTGTCACCAGGGCGCCGGCGCCGTAGACCAGTGCGAATAGACGGGAACAACTGCCGTTCGCACGGCGCACGGCGACCGAAGCCACCCAGTCGAAGACCCCCTGCTCCCGCGCCAGTTCACTGAGAAGCATCATGCCGATGAGGAATAGATAGACATCGCCGCCCTTGAGAACGGCGTGGCCGGCCAGCCTGGGCGGCACCAGTCGCAAGCCAAGCAAGAGCAGCGCCCCACCGGAGATCCACCACACCTCGGGGATACCCCGCGGCCGTGTGAGCATGAGCACAATGCTCACGGCAACGATCAGAGGGAGGACAATATGCGCAGCTTCCGGGGGAATCAACACGTCTTTTCCATTGTTACTCAGGTGGAGGGCATTTCCCGGCGAGCGCCTCGGCGACCTGTCGCTACGTGCTGTTCTCAGGCTTGCGTTGTTCTTACCGCGCGTTAGGGTCGACCTCTACTTTAATCATCACCACCCCGTGCGAGGGTACCGTCGCGGTGTAGTTGCTGCCTTGAACGGGCACCGCGTCATGCTTCCAGAGGTCCCGGGCAATCAAAGTCTTGCCGCCAAGGTTTGGCTTGAGGTTCAGGCCGTCCCACCGGAAAGAGATCGAGGCAGGGCTGGCGCCGCGGTTGAACAAGCCGACGACAACTGCTTCGTTCGCCAAGGGCCGCACGAGGATTTCCGAGCTTCCCTGCGGCGAAGTGCGGACCACCGGCAGCGCAGCCGGGTCTTGGTCAATGGCAATCACTTCCTTATTCATCAGGATGGATTTCGTCTCGTCCGTCATCGTCCTCAGGTCGTTGCCCGCCAGCAGCGGCGCCCGCAGCAGTGCCCACAGGCTCATGTGAGTGCGATACTCATCGGCCGTCATTCCGCCGTTGCCTACCTCCAGCATGTCGGGGTCGTTCCAGTGGCCGGCATTAGAATGCTGCTGAATATCGAGCTGCGCGAAGCCGATGGTGTCCATTGATTCCCAATGGTCGGAGATGTCGTGCGTAGTCCGCCAGAGATTCCCTCCGGAGGCTGCGCCCCAGTTCCACACATCGCCCCACCCGTATTCGCAGAGACTGAACACGATCGGCCGTCCGGTTTTCGCCAGCGCCATGCTCATTTTCTGGTAAGCACCCTGCAGATCGGCCTGCGCCGGCTGGTAGATGCGCCGCGCGCCGCACCAGTCGTACTTGAGGTAGTCATAACCCCAGTCGGCAAACTGTTGCGCGTCTTCCTCTTCATGGCCCATGCTGCCGGTGTAGCCGCCGCAAACGTCAGGTCCCGGCGATGTGTAGATGCCGATTTTCAGGCCTTTGGAATGCACATATTCGGCCAAAGCCTTCATGTCGGGGAAGCGGGCATTGCCGACGATGTGCCCATTGGGGTCGCGATCGCTCGACCAGCCTTCGTCGACGATCACGTATCGGTACCCGGCAGCAGCCATACCCGACGAGACCATGGCATCCGCCATCTCGCGCACGGTTTTATCGTCAAAGTGGTCATGGTAGTGGTTCCAGCTGTTCCAGCCCATGGGAGGCGTACGCACCAAGCCGTTGTCCGGCTGACTGCTGAGCGTTGGGAGCGGCGCCCGGGGCGGGTAAATCGCCTCGCGGTCTACACGCCGCAAGCTGCCCGTGGTCGTGAAGACCTCTCCCGGGCGAACGCCGGGAGCAACCTGCGTGACCGCAAACTCGTCATCCGATTTTCTGACGCCGTCGATGACAATATCGAACGGCTGGCCGTGAAACTTCGTCGCTTGTACGATGTGCAACGACTTGCCCTTCAGGCTTCCATTGAAAGGGGTTTTCCTGTCTTCGTTAAGGCCGGTGACAGTCTCTCCGGATTGCTTGAGAGACAGGAAGACCGTTCCATAGTTCGGCGCTCGGAAGATCCAATAGCCATCGAGCGGTTGTTGGGCAGCCAGCGGCAAGGCGCAGGCGCAAGCCAAAAGAGCGAGTAAACGTTTCATGCTTCCCCCATATCTTTTCTTCGGATGGTGCGTCCATGCCCGGCCGCGGGTGAACGGGTTCTCGCCAGGCAGCAGAGCTCGCGAGCGCTCCCAGCAGGTCTACCGCCGCGTGATCTCTCCATGCGGAGGCAAGCGGATTCTATACGAGGCGGCGAAATTCTTTGTTCTCCGAAGAGAGGAAAGCCTCGAAAAATGCTGTTTTGAACGTCGTGGGCTGGTCGCGAGGGTAAGAAGTATGCCCTCGATCGAAGAGAAAGCAGGAGATCGCCTGGCGCCGAAGTATTTCTGCGATTTAGTTGCAATGGAGCGTCACCTCTCTTGACAATCTTCTCAGCGCGTCCTTAAGATCATCCCGATTTTAAGAAGTGGATTTTTCAAACAACGAGAAAACGTTTCCGCGAATCTCTGACCTTGAGGACCGGAACCGTTTCGCCTTCGTACATCGTGAGCGGCACGACGCCGTGAGTTGCTAAGTTCGGCTGAACAATTTGGGAGGTTACATGCGCAGACCATTCGGAAAGCTCTTTCTCGTGCTGCTGGCCGTAGCTGCTTGCCTGCTTCCTATGACCGCCAGGGCAGTCGGGCCCACCGGCAAAGTCGTAGGAACAGTCGCCGACTCGACCGGCAATGCCGTAGCCGGAGCCAAGATTACCATCACCAGCGAAGCAACCAATGAAGGCCGCACAGATACAGCGGACGGGAACGGGAGTTTTACTTTTCCTATTTTGCCGGTGGGGAACTACACGATCAAGGTGGAGGCTCCTGGCTTTCAGACCTATGAGCAGAAGGGCCTCATTCTGCAGGTGGACCAGAATATCAGCATCAGCGCGGTGCTGCAGGTCGGAGCAACGACCCAGGTTGTCGAAGTCTCGGGCTCGCAACCGACGATCAACCTTGTCGACGCAACGGTCAGCAACGTAGTCGACCAGCAAAGAATCGAAGACCTGCCGCTCGATGGGCGCGACACCCTGCAACTGCAATACATCATGCCTGGTGTGACCTATGACAACGACAATGTCTCTCACGGTCAAGGTCAGCACGAAGGCACGGTGGTGAATGGAAACCGCCCTGGATCGAACTACTACCTGCTGGATGGGGTAGACATGACAGATTCCTACCTGTCGACCGCACCGGTCTTCCCGGCGCCGGACGCCCTGCAGGAGTTTGACATCCAGACGAGTAACTTCACCGCTCAATATGGCCGCAGCTCAGGCGGCCTGGTCAACGTGGTTACCCGCGCGGGCACAAACAGCTATCATGGCGGCCTGTTCGAGTTCTTCCGCAATACCGTACTGGACGCGCATAACTACTTTGACCCGGTGGGTACACCGAAACCCGCCTTCAAGCTGAACCAGTTCGGTGGCTACTTCGGCGGCCCGATTCAAAAGGACAAGACGTTCTTCTTCGGCTACTACCAGGGAACCCGGCAGCGTCACGACGAGACCACGACCGTGAGCACTGTCCTCACGCCGGCTCAGAGGCCTGACCTGAATGGGGGCAACTCCAACTTCGCCGGTGCAGTTGACCCGGTGACGGGCGCACCATTTCCGGGCGGAGTCATTCCAGCGAGCCGCATCGACCCCACTGCGCTCAATTTCGTCACCAAGTTAATGCCACTGCCGAATAACTCGACGGGCGGATACACCTTTAATGCTCCGTTTGCCGCTAACCTGGACGATCTGAACGAAGACCAGTATCTCGGCCGCATCGACCACACTCTCGGCAAGAACGATCTGCTCTTCGGTCACTATTTTTATAATGAAGACGTGTCGACCGGCATAGGCTCCGACAACATCCCCGGATTGCCTCACCAGAAGTATTTCCGCAACCAGAACGTCGCGATTGATTACACCCACACCTTCAACCCTAACCTGATCAACACCGCAGTCTTCGGCTTCACACGTGTGGGCCATCATCGTGGACCAGCCGCCGGGAGTGTCGGCTGGGGAAATCTGGGAGGCCCGGCCACAACTTCAACAACTGGCGCTCCCAGCGACCTCTACACCGACATAAGCGGTTCCGTGAATACCGGCGATGGCACTTTCGTTCAGAACCGGCAGACCTGGCAGTACACGGACTACCTCAGTTTTGTGAGAGGCAAGCATACGATGAGCTTCGGGGGCGACTACCGAAGAGAGAGTATGAACCGCGTTGAGGACTACTACACTGACCCGGTCTTCAACTTCAATGGACAATACTCCGGCTTCGCTCTTGCCGACCTGCTCCTCGGCCTGCCGGACTACTACAACCTTCAGACCGAGGTTTCGAGCCGGCTGCGTCACAATGCCTTTGACGCCTACGCGCAAGACAACTACAAGGTCACTCATCGACTGACGATCGATGCTGGAATCCGGTGGGAACCCTTTTTGCCGCCGGTCGACAATCTCAACGATCAGATCTGCTACGACCCGACCTTTACCGCTCGATCCACTTACTATCCAACGGCCCCCCCTGGGATCCTCTTTCCAGGTCCTCCGCAGGGGAGCGGATCGCTCGGCCAGGGTGACCATGGCTGCCCTCGTTCCATGATTCCCAACCGCTTGAAGAACGTTGCGCCTCGGATCGGCTTGAATGCCGATCCGTTCGGCAATGGGAAAACCTCGATACGCGCCGGGTTTGGCATTTTCTGGGACCAGGCACGCCTGATCGCATGGAACCGCTTCTCGACGGCCCAGCCCTTCGACGAATCGGTGATCGTCAACGGTCCCAAGGTGCTGGCGCCAAGCCTGAGCGGGGACAACATCTACACTAATGGCGGAGTGCAGAATCCTTATCCCTTCTCCATTCCCCGGACCGCGACCCAGCGAGCGGCCTTTGACCCGAGCTATGGAGGAAACTGGCCCACCGCGGCGGGCGAAACCGTCCTCGCCCCGAACTTCAATGAGGGGCTCACGTATCAGTGGAACCTGACCCTCGACCAGCAGATTGGGTCCGGGTACATGTTGACGATCGGCTACATAGGCAATCATGGCAGCCATCTCTTTATGTCTCGCGAGAACAACTATGCTCCCTTATCTAGTTATAATCCGACGCTCTCGATTGCAGAGAACAACACCAATCTGCCTGCCCGGCGCAGACTGAGCGCGATCCAGTGCGGCACCGGCATAGGCGCAACGACTGCGCCCTGCTACGGTCCGATGGAGATCCTCGATCCCGCCTTGTGGTCGAACTACGACTCATTGCAGGTGTCAATCAATCACCGCTTCGAGCACGGCTTCAGCCTTCTGGCTTCGTATGTCTGGGGAAACTATTTGGATGTCATCAGCTATACCGCTGAAGGCGGCAACGGGCCTCGCGACCCAACCGACTACCGCCTCAGCTATGGCCCGTCGGACAACAATGTGAGGAATCGATTTGCGGCCTCCTATATTTACCAGTTGCCAAAAATCCAGTCTCTGCACGGCATCGCGAGCGGCGTTGTCAATGGATGGCAGAACCAGTCCATCATCATCATTCAAAGCGGCGCGCCTTACAGCATCAACAGTTCGCTCGATACCGCTGCTACCGGCATCGGAGGGGAGACTGCGGATCTCACCGGCGCCAGCCTGTTGCCGCCGAGTGGCACCTCCTCCGTCGCCGCCGCCTTCAACCCTGCGGCCTTCCAGAATGCTGCAGCAGCAACGTATGGAGATACCGGAAGGAACTTCTTGACCGGGCCTAAACTCGTCAACGTGGATTTCTCTCTCTTCAAAGAGTTCTCCATGTTCGAGCACGGCAAGATGCAGTTGCGTGGTGAGTTGTTCAACATCTTCAATCATCCCAACTTCAACAACCCGGACAACACCGTCAATGACGGAACCTTTGGGCAACTCACCTCCGCTCGAAGCTCCGGAACGGGTGCGCCGCGCGTAGCCCAGTTCGCGCTGAAGTATATTTTCTAAGCGCAGCCCACCTCGCACTATCACGATGCCCCGGCTTAGACGGCGGGGCATTGTCGTCCCGGATGGCTCCTTGACCGCCAGTTGATTGACGTTTGTTTGCCAAGCTAAGATCAGGTTGAGCGGAGTTCGCGTATGCGATTGAGATGGGCACGGATGAAGGTTCTTACCTTGGCAGCTGCCGGGTTGAGCCTGCCCCGCCTGCTTCTCGGCCAGGACGCCTCGTCCAGCATCGCCCAGCATAAAGAGAAGGCGGAGCAGGCCCTGCGCGCGAACGATCGAGCTTCGGCGGAAGGCGAATTTCGTGAAATCCTGGCGATCGACCCACAAGACAGTCAGGCGTGGACCGGGCTTGGAGTTCTGCTGTATGGCGCAGGTAAGGCCGAGGACGCGACTCAGGCCCTGCATCGTGCCTTGCGCATCGACCCGAACGCCAAGCGCGCGGAACTTTTTCTCGGACTGAGTGAAGCCGACCTGCGTGACTGTCGGCAGGCGACGCCGATTCTCTTGAAGTACTTTGAAGGCGAGCCCACCGGCAAATTGCAGCGCCTCACCGGGCTGGCCTTGCTTGGCTGCGCCTCCAGCGCTTCGGATTCCTCTACCGCGGTCGCCGCTGCCGCGCGGCTCAAGCAACTCTATCCCGATGATCCGGATGTCTTATATGAGAGTGCCGAGCTTTACACCCGTTTATGGAATGAGAGCGCGGGCGAGCTCTTGGCGAGGCATCCCGATTCGTACCGTGTTCATCAACTGGCGGCGGAAGTCTACGAGGCGCAGAACAACTACGGCCAGGCGATCCGCGAATATTCCCTGGCGCTGGCCGCGAATCCGAAGCTGCCGCAGCTGCATTACCGTATCGGCCAGCTGTACCTTCATCAGGGTTTGCCGGATGCCGACGAAAACGCGATGAACGAATTCCGGCTGGAGAAATCGGTCGATCCTCAGTCCGCCGTTTCCGACCTTGCGATGGCAGAGATCGATCGACATCAGCACAGACTAGAGGAAGCGAAGCCGCTCTATGAAGAGGCGGCCCGTCTGGACCCCGCGCTGACGGAGGCCAAGGTCGGCTTGGCGCAGGTACTTCTCACTCAGCACAAGATAGACGCCGCGGTAGAACTGCTGCATGCGCTGATCGCCGAGCATCCCCAAAACGCCCAGGCGCACTATGCTCTGATGATTGCCTATCGCGAACAAAGCAGGACGACCGAGGCCGCCGCTGAAATGGCGACCTTCAAGCAATTGCAGGTGAACAAAGACCAGAGTTTTCAGAGTAAGCTGAACGCACTGCTCAACGCAAAGCCCACCTCGGCAGAGACAGTACCCAAGTGAGGGATTATTTGCATCGGCCCGGTCCAACTCACTCGATCAGACCGGATGCCCTGGACCCCATCTTGCCGAGCCGCCGTGAGTTCTTAGCCATGGCCGCAGGTGTACTGCTTGTGCAGGCTGCCCCGGGGCAAGGGATCGCCGGCACGCTTGCCGGGCCTGCTGCTGATAGCACACCCACCCACGCGGGTTCGCCGCTAGGCTACCGCATCCAGGACGTCGCCCGTGAGGCCCGGCTGGATTTCACGCAAGTATGCGGTGGCACAACAAGCAAGAAATATATCCTCGAGACGACCGGGTCGGGGGTCGCCTTCTTTGACTACGACAACGACGGCTGGCAGGATATCTTCCTCGTCAACGGTTCGCGCTTGGAGGGCTTTGCCGCTCAGCAGGCTCCGGCCAGCAGGCTCTTCCACAACAACCGCGATGGCACCTTTACCGATGTCACCGCGAAAGCGGGTGTTGGCCATTCGGGCTGGGGCCAGGGCGTTTGTATCGGCGATTATGACAACGATGGCTTCGACGATCTTTTCGTGACATATTGGGGCGAAGACCTGCTCTACCATAACAATGGAGATGGCACCTTTACCGAGGTCGGCCACAACGCCCGGGTTGCAGGCGATGCCTCGCGATGGAGTACCGGCTGTGCCTTCGTCGACTACGACCGCGATGGCAAGCTCGATCTTTTTGTGACACACTACGTGAACTTTTCGTTGCAAACTGCGAAGGCTCCCGGCAGCAATCCTTACTGCGTCTATCGCGGTCTCGCGGTGAACTGTGGTCCTCGCGGCTTAGCCGGCGAGACCAGCACTCTTTACCATAACAATGGGGACGGCACCTTCACCGATGTGTCGAACAAGTCGGGTATTCTCAAGCCATCCGGCTATTTTGGCCTGGGGGTGTTGGTGGCCGACTTCGACAATGACGGCTGGCCTGATATCTACGTAGCGAGCGACTCGACTCCCAGCCTGCTTTTCTTGAATAACCATGATGGAACCTTTCGCGAAGAGGGTACCCTGCGCGGCGTTGCTTTTAGCGAAGAGGGGATGGAGCAGGCCGGCATGGGAGTAAGCGCAGCCGACTATGACCACGATGGCTGGCTCGATATCGTCAAGACAAACTTTTCTGACGAGATCGTCAATCTCTATCACAATGACGGCAACGCAGTTTTCACCAATGTCTCGGAAGCCTCGGGCCTGAATAAGCAAACCCGTTTTGTCGGCTGGGGCTGCGGTTTTTTCGACCCCGATAACGATGGCTTTGCCGACGTGCTTTATGTCAACGGGCACGTCTATCCCGAGCTCGAGCACATCCACTCCGACACGTCCTATCGCGAGCCCCGAGTGCTCTATAGGAACCTTGGCAATGGCAAGTTTGAAGACGTGTCCAAGGCAGCAGGCGGCGCTATCACCGAGCTCTCCACCGGGCGAGGGTGCGCATTCGGCGACTTCAATAACGACGGCTCGATCGACGTGGTTATCAACAACCAGAACGCCGCACCTTCCCTTTTAAAGATCACGAGCCAAAATGGTAATCACTGGATCACCTTGAAGCTTGTGGGTACCAGGTCTAACCGGAGCGCAATCGGCGCGCGGGTCAAGTGCATAGCGGGATCTCTATCTCAGATAGACGAGGTGCGCAGCGGCGGCAGCTATATGTCCCAGAGTGATCTGCGGCTTCACTTCGGCCTCGGCGATAAGAAAATTATCGACCTGATCGAGATTCAATGGCCAAGCGGAGCGATCGATCAGTTCCGGAATCTTCCGGTCGATCGGTTCCTTCAGGTGCGGGAAGAAGGGAAGCTCACGACGCTGAAATACCGCGCCTAGGTCTATTTCATGCAAAGCCAGAGATCAGCAAGCAGCATTCATCCGACGAGCGGCATCTCGCTGTCTCTATGGATTGCGCTTGCGCTCGCGTCGCTCTTGATGGTCGTCCCTCACAGCTTTCTTGCCGCTCAGACAGGTACGGCCTCCACCAGCGCAGATGCCTATATTGCGAGCGGCATTGCTCTCTATCGCGCGCACAATGCAGCCGCTGCCCGGCTGCAATTCAGTGCGGGGGTGAGGGCTGATCCCCATTCCGCCGATGCCTTTACTTGGCGAGGCATTGCTGAAAATCAGCTGAAACAATACACCGAAGCGGTTCGCGATTTTCAGGCAGCGCTTCGTATCAACGCCGACGAAATGTCAGCTCATTACAACCTGGGGCTCAGCTTCATACGCCTCGGCAAACTCGACGCCGCGATTGAGCAGCTTCAAATCGTGGTGAAATCTCATCCGGGCGTCGTGGAGCCGGAATACAATCTCGCTCTTCTTTTCGAAGAGAAGAAGGCAACCGCCCAAGCTGTTGACCATCTCCAAGCGGCCTATCCATCCCAGCCGAATGATATAGGCATCGAGCAGCATCTGCTCGTCGACCTGATGCTGCTCGGCAGGGTGTCTGAGGCACAGCCGCTTTTACAGGCGCTGCAGGCCGGAGCTTCCGATCAGGCGCAGCAGCAGGTAGCGACGGCCCTGCTCGAAGCCGGGCAGTTTCAACCGGCCGTTCTTCTCCTCGAAGGAATACGCGCACGTGCCACCCCAGATCGCAAACTGGATCTTCTCTTGGCACGTGCTTACATTGGCGCCAGTGGCTACGAGCAGGCCATCGCCCTGCTGAATGGAATGGCTGGCGACGCCACGGGAGAAACTTCCTATCTGCTCGGGCTTGCCCAATCGGGGGCCGGCAACGCGGCCGAGGCAAGAGCGGCCTTCCAGGACGCAGTCCACGCAAACCCCCGCAACGCACCCGCGCTCTATCATCTTGGGCTCATGGAGTTGGCCGCTCCCGGGGCGCAGGCCAACGCGCTTCGATATCTACGCGAAGCAGTCCGCCTTGAACCCGGCAACGAGGCCTACGCCCTGATGCTCGTCCGCGTACTTCTTCAGCAGGATAAGGCCGCCGAAGCGCTCGCGGCGCTTCAGCACGTCCACCCGGAAGGGCCCGCGGCCGGCGAACGCGATCTGCTGCTCGGAATCGCAATGATAAGTACAACTGGCGCGCAACAGGCGCTACCAGTGCTCAAGCGCGCAGTTGCCGAGAGCCCCAACCCCGCTTTGTCGCATAATATCCTCGGCTTCTGTTTTTTCCAGCAGGGCGACTACGCGGAGGCGGCAGCATCCTACGGGAAGGCCTCGGAGTTGAATCCAGCTGTCTTAATTTTCGCTCACGATGCAGCCGTTGCTTTCGAGCGAGCCAACGATATCGATCAGGCCACGATCTATGCCAAGAGAGCAGTCGCTCTTCCTACGGCAAATGGCGACGACCACTATCTGATGGCGAAACTACTCGTTCAATCCGCGCGCAAAGAGGATGCAATCGCCGAGTTAAAAAAAGCCATCCAACTCAGTCCTGACTTAGACGAGTCTTACTACCTGCTGGCTCGAACCTATATGCAGGCCGGCGATGCGGCACAGGCCGCCGAATGGAATACAAAGTTCACGGAGCTGAAACAGAAACACGCCCAGGCCGAGGCGGCAAACAAGAAAGCAGTATCCATTCCTTCCTCGACGCTTTTACAGGGAGCACCAATGTCAAGCGAAGAAAAGCGCGAGCCGTGATCTCAGGCATTCAAAAACAAGGAGCCCGCGTGCGATGAGGCTCTCACGCCGCCAGGCACTTACGCTCCTGCTTCGCGCCGGGGGCGCAGTCGTGGGGCCCAAGCGGACTCTTGCTCAGATGGCGTCGGCTCACCCGCGGCCCCAGGTCGCTCCGCCCGTGGGGCAGCCGGTAGCCGATTTCGTTGATATCGCCTCCATCGCCGGGCTTACCTCGCCCACCACGATCGGAGGCACCCACGAGAAACGCTATATCCTCGAGACCACCGGCGGGGGCGTCGCGCTCTTCGACTATGACAATGATGGTTGGCTCGACATTTTTCTGGTGAACGGCACAACCCTCGTTCCCTCGAGAGGGGAGCCTTCGACGAACAAACTGTATAAGAACAATCGTGACGGAAGCTTTACCGATGTTACTGCGAAAGCAGGATTGGTTCGTCACGGATGGGGACAAGGCGTCTGCGTCGGCGACTATAACGGCGACGGCTGGTTAGATATCTTCGTCACCTATTACGGCAAGAATGTTCTTTATCGAAACAACGGCAATGCCACCTTCACCGACGTCACAGAAGAGAGCGGCCTGGTCACTGACAGCGATGCCTACAGCACTGGGGCCGCTTTTCTCGACTACGATCGCGATGGGCGACTCGATCTCTTCGTCACTCATTACCTTGACTACGCCGAGGCAACAAGTCATGACACCGCGCATGGCGATGCTTGTAAGTGGCGCGGCGTTCCCGTCATGTGCGGCCCTCGCGGATTGAAAGGCGCAAAGAACACACTCTATCGCAATCGCGGCGACGGTCGCTTTGAAGATGTCTCCGAAAAGGCAGGCGTACTGGCCGGGGAACATTACGGCTTTACGCCCCTGGTTCTCGACTATGACAACGATGGTTGGCCCGATATCTATGTGGCCAATGACTCCACGGCCAGTCTTCTCTATCATAACAACCGCAATGGCACCTTCACGGAAGCCGGCTCACTCACAGGCGTCGCTTATAACGAAGACGGCCGCGAACAAAGCGGTATGGGCACCGACGCCGCCGACTATGACGGCGATGGCTTTCTCGATCTGGTGAAGACCAACTTCGAGCAGGACACCAGCACGCTCTATCGCAACATGCGCGACGGCACCTTTGACGACGTGACCTTTCGCAGCGGCCTCGGCGTGAATACCAGCTTTGTAGGCTGGGGGACGGGCTTTCTCGACTTCGATAATGACGGCTGGCCCGATCTCTTCATGGCCAACGGCCACGTCTATCCAGAGGTCGATAAGGGCCTCCCTGACACCTCCTACAAGCAGCGCAAGATCCTTTATCGCAATCGTGGCAATGGAAGCTTCGAAGATGTTTCCGCGCGGGGAGGGCCGGGCATCATGCTCAAACATTCCTCGCGCGGAGTGGCCTTCGGCGATATCTTCAATACCGGTCAGACCGACATCTTGATCAGCAATGTGAATGAACCGCCCACTCTGTTGCGCAATGTCATGAGGCCGGCAGGCTCGGCACTGACGATCCAACTGCAGGGCAGGCCACCTGATCCGTTTGGGATTGGGGCCCGGGTCACGGTCGCGACACAAACTATTCACATGATGAATGAAGTGCGAAGCGGAGGAAGCTATCTTTCGCAGAGTGACCTGCGCCTGCGTTTTGGATTAGGCGCCGCTGACAAGGCGGATAAGGTGTCGATTCGCTGGCCCGACGGGCACCAGGATACCTTGACTGATGTCGCCGCCGGTCACCTGATCGTCGTCGCCTACGGTGGGACTATCGTGAAAGCCGTGCCGTACGGAGCGACTCCGGAAAAACTCAGGAGGCTTTAAAAGATGGCATCATCGGCGGCCAAACCAACTTCGACCCGAGGTTCCGACGGCGCCGGCACGGCAGGTCGCATGAAGCGGGACCGGGCGGCAGCTATGGACGAGAGCAGTTCTGGGGTTGCGCGAAATTTGTTGCGCCCCGAGGGGGCGCGGGCTATCGACAAAGTACGAAATGAGCAAGTAGGATGATGGCGACTCGGTCAGGGCGATTCTACTCAGGCCTGCGGCACTCCGCTGCCGGCGGGTGAGTAGGGGGGCTTTCTGGGCAACCTTTGAGGAAGACGAGGATGAAAATGCACCGCCTGCTTGCGAAAACGTTTACCAGGTCTCTGTCCGTAGCGCTCACCGTCATGCTTGTATCCGCGTTCAAACTTCCGGCCCAAACCGCAACACCGCGATTGGCTAGCTCGCCGTTGCCGCCCCTCGCATGGTCCTCCTGGAACAGCTTCTCCAACCTGATCGATTCCGACATAACCATGCAGCAGGCCAAAGCCCTCCTCTCCACGGGCTTGCATAAAGCAGGCTATGAATATGTCAACATTGATGAGGGGTGGTGGCTGGGCGATCGTGACGCGAACGGCCGCTTCATCATTGATGCTAAAAGATGGCCGGCGATTGCTCCTGGTGACAAGCCCGGCGATATGGCGAACATCGTTCGCTACATCCACTCACTCGGCCTCAAAGCCGGCATTTATACCGACGCCGGCAAAGAGGGTTGCTCGATGTTTCCCGATATCGGTCCCGCCTACTTTCATGTCGGGAGCCAGGGCCACTACGAGCAGGACTTCCTGCAGTTTGCCCAATGGGGGTTCGACTATGTCAAGGTCGATTGGTGCGGCGGCGAAAAGGACAATCTGAGCGCCGATGTGCAATACAGTGAGGTGGCCCGCGCCATTGCGCGGGCTCAGCAGATCACCGGCAAACGCCTCTATTACTCCATTTGCAACTGGGGCAAGCAAAGCCCCTGGACCTGGGGACCGGGCGTCGGCGGTTCGCCGCAGGATATCTGGCGTGTGAGCGACGACATCGTCGCCCCCGTCGTCGCTGCCGGTCCCAATACCGGTCGCAAAGTCGCTTTCGACAAGATGCTGCGCAACTTCGATCAGGGCGTACATCCTGAGGCGCAGCATACCGGCTACTACAACGATCCCGACATGATGGTCCTTGGCATGCCCGGGCTCAATGCCGCGCAGAATCGGCTGCACATGTCTTTGTGGGCGATCTCCGCCGCCCCCCTCATCATCGGAGCTGACCTGACCCGGCTCGATGCGGATACATCGGCCATTCTGAATAATTCAGACGCCATCGCTATCGATCAGGATCCACTCGGCTTGCAGGGCGTCAAGGCGAAAGAACTATCGGCCGGCCTTGAAATCTGGTCCAAGTTCTTATCCGAGCCGGGCTCCCGGGCAGTGTTGCTTTTAAACCGCACCTATTTCCCGGCGCCGATGTCTTTGGATTGGGCGGATCTGGGTTTGAAGGGCAACTCCTCCTCGATTCGCGACGTTTGGGCCGGTAAAGACCTGGGCCCGGTCAAGGGGCCATTCGCAGCCACCGTTCCCGCACAGGCCGGCCTCCTGCTGATTGTTCGCGGAAGCGAAGGCGACTTTGCTCACTACAACCCTGCCTCTGCATCGTCTCTGACCGCCGAGCAGAAAGCCACCGCCGGTCCGGAGACAGTTTTCGCCCACGTCTCTCAAGTCTCATCGCCCTTCGCTCAGGTGAAGATCGCCTTCACCAATACTGCGCATAACACTCAGGTTACTGATCTTTATGTCAATGGAGAAACGGGAACTCGAGTCGCATTTCCACCCGCCGGCCCGGCAGAGGCCTCGGTCTGGATCCAGGTGAAGCTCAATCGGCCGGGCGATACCAACGTCCTGAATTTCGCCACGATACCGTCGTCAGTATTGGAGATCAAGGCAATCGATGTCTATTAGTCCCCTCCCTCGCTGCTCGAAGTGAGAGAGCTCATTTCCGGTTAGTGGGGGAACAGTCGAGGGGAGGGCAGCCAAGTTCCATTTAATAAGGCTGACTCCTCCTTTGCTCTTCGCGTTCGAGTCGGTGATAGCATCTGGCGCTGTCGCAGGGGTAGGAAGGCATACCGCTGAACTGCGAACTTCTGCTGCTGCAACCTTGAATATGCAACTCCGCACCGTCTGTGGCACTACAGCCGTATCTTGTACTTCTCGAGCGTCGCTGCCACCTGTGCTGTTGACAGGCCTATAGATGGAGCTCATCGAGAGCCGGCGGGGAGAGCGGCCCTTCACTGGCGGAGCGAAGTTCCATCGGCCTCCATCGTCGGTATGGTCCGGCTGACCGGTGAGGGACTTGCCCTCGCTGTATTTCAGTTCTACGTTGTAAAGAAAATGTCCTTGTTTCGTGGGACACGCCAGAATCGCTCCCTTGGCCATTCAGACAGAAGAGCATGCCGAATTTGGGCACGCATCGGGCACAAACGGATTTCGCATCCGCAAGTTATTCACTTGAAAGCTGGGTATTTGGTGCCGAAGGGGGGACTCGAACCCCCACACCCTTGCGAGTACATGGACCTGAACCATGCGCGTCTGCCAATTCCACCACTTCGGCAATGCATTGTGATACCCGGCGAAGAAATCGGGTACGCAGCATCTCCTAGTCTCACAAACCGCTCGTGCGATGTCAAACCTGCTGGCAGTGCCCATCGATCACGGCAGCTACGGCAGCCCCGCCAGCCAGCGCAGCACGGCTGCTTCCAAGGCGATCCGTTTGTCTGAGTACGAGTGGTCGGTCGCGAAGTGGACGGCGGTCACCTGCTGGTTTCCTTCCTCAATCAACTCCCTGCCAAGAGCATCAGACGCCGGCGCCAGCCCATCGTTCGAGGTCACCAGTAGAACCGGCCGCTTTCCCATCAAGGGAGCATACTTCGTAAAATCCCACTCCACCCGGTGCGCCAGCATATCGCGGGCGAGGCTTTCCGGAGTACACCCGCTGAGCGGAGCCATCCCCTCGGCGGCAAGGTCTGGAGCGATCTTCGCCACGGCCGTCGATTCTGCCTGCCCGGAGGCGGCCGCATGGGCCGGAAGCGACGACAACGCCATGGCGCCAAAGTCTGCAGCCGAGATCATCCCGATACCAACCACCGCCGGGTCATGGGCTCCGCCGTAGGCTGCCATAAAGCCGCCCATGCTGTGCCCAATCAGCACAACCCGCTTCGCATCTTCTCGCAGCTTTATGGCATTTGCCGGCTCGCGCAAATATGCAAGCGCTGCAGCGACATCCTCCGTACCGTGAGTGAAAGAGAAATCGCCCGGCGAACCCCACGAACCGCGATAGTTAAAAAAAAGCACGTCCCAGCCGGCACGACGGATCGCCTGCGCCAGATCGAGGTTCTTCTCGTTTCCAGGAAATCCGTGCAGCAACACCACGACCGGATGTTGGCCTTTTCCCGGGGCGACATACACGATTGCGTTCAACGCGGACCCGTGGCTGGGCAGCAGAAAAGTATCCATCGCCGCAGGATACTTCTGGTCTGCGGGCGGATCTTGATTGATTCCTGCGGGAAGATCGATTGCTACCGGAAGCTGCTGGGCCCGCGCCGCAAAAATTGCGCAACTCAGCGCCAGGGCAGCCAATAGAGCGCTGGGTCGCATATTCGCAATTGTGAACGCGCCGGGAGAGCGCGTCCACAGAAAACAGAAATTACGCAAAAAGTATCGGGCGAAGAAGTGAGCTTCTTCGCCCGATACTCATTCCGCAGTCTATCTTCCCTCAGGCGGTAGTATCGGCCTCCAGCAGGAATAACAGCAGTGAGCGCGCCGTCACTCCGTAAACATGGCCGACTTTGAAACTTCCCTCTTCGCTGTTGTCTTCCACGTTCGTATCGATCAGCAGCGACCAGTGTGAGCCGCCTACCGCCTCGGGGAGGGTAAAGTTCACCAGGTCGCTGTGATCGTTGATCACGATCAGCAGGGTCGCTTCCTTGCCCCGCTGCCGCACGCCGGTTGCCTGGGCGCGGCCGTCGATGAGCATGCCGAAACAGCGCATTCCCTTGTCGCCCCAGTTATGGTCTTCCATCTCCCGGCCATTGGCGTTGATCCAGGTAACGTCCTTGACTCCCAGTTCTTCGTTGTAATCGCCCGTCAGAAAGAGATTGCGTCGCAGAATCGGGTACTTATGCCGATAGCCTGTCAGCCGCCGGGTGTATTCCACCAGGTGCTGTCCCTTTTCCTTTAGCTCCCAATTCAGCCAGCTGATTTCGTCATCCTGGCAGTAAGCATTGTTATTGCCGTTCTGCGTGCGGCCAAATTCATCGCCCGCCAGCATCATCGGGGTCCCTTGCGAGAGCAGCAGGGTCGCCAACATGTTGCGGATCTGCCGGCTCCGCAACATGTTGACCTCTTCATTATCGGTCGGCCCCTCCACTCCGCAGTTCCAGGAATGATTGTCAGAACTGCCGTCCTTGTTGTCCTCGCCGTTGGCCTCATTGTGCTTTTCGTTGTAGGTCACAATGTCGTTCAGCGTGAATCCGTCGTGCGCAGTAATGAAGTTGATCGACGACCATGGCCGCCGTCCCTGGTAGTTGAAGATCTCACCCGACGCGCACAGCCGCTTGGTCAGGTCGGAGGCAGACGAGCCGCCCTTCCAGTACTCGCGCACGGTATCGCGGAACTTGTCATTCCATTCCGCCCAGCCGGGTGGGAAAGCGCCCACCTGGTAGCCGCCCGGCCCGCAATCCCACGGCTCGGCGATCAGCTTCACCGCCGACAGGCACGGATCCTGGCTGATCGCCTTCAAAAAACCGCTCTGGTTGTCAAAGCCGTTTGCCTCGCGCGCCAGGATCGTCCCCAGATCGAAGCGAAAGCCGTCCACGCGCGTCTGCTCGACCCAGTACCGCAGGCTGTCCGTCACCATCTGGATCACCCGCGGATGGCTGATATTCAGCGTGTTGCCGGTTCCCGTGTCGTTGACGTAGTAGCGCTTCTTATCGGGGATCAGGCGATAGTAGCTGGAGTTGTCGATGCCTTTAAACGACAGCGTCGGGCCCAGTTCGTTCCCCTCTGCGGTGTGGTTGTACACCACGTCGAGTATCACGCCCAACCCCGCATCATGCAGGGCCGCAACGGCCTCTTTGAACTCCTTCAGCGCATCGGCGCGATTGGCCGCATACCGGGGATCGGGTGCGAAAAATCCGATCGTGTTATAGCCCCAGTAGTTCGTTAGGCCCTTCTCCAGCAGATTACTGTCATTCACAAACGTGTGAATCGGCAATAGCTCGATCGAGGTCACCCCGAGGGAGGTAATGTACTCAATCACCTCGGGATTGCAAAGCCCCGCGTACGTTCCCCGCTCATGCTCCGCGACCGCAGGGTGCTGCTTGGTAAATCCTTTCACATGCATCTCGTAAATGACGGTGTCGTCAAACGGCACCCGGAATTTTCCCAGCCGGTTCTGCCCATGCCAGTCAAAATCCGGGTCGACGACAATACATTTCGGCACGAATGGCGCGCTGTCGCGCTCGTCAAAAGTCGTATCGTCGCCCGACTCCATCTGGTAGCCGAAGATCGCCGGGTCCCACTTCAACTCGCCAACATGGGCGCAGGCGTAAGGATCGAGCAGCAGTTTGTTGGGGTTGAAGCGGTGGCCATTCTCAGGGTCATACGGCCCGTAAACGCGCAGCCCATAGCGGGTTCCGGGCCGGACATTGGGAATATAGCCATGCCAGATCTGGTTGGTGTATTCCGGCAGTTCCTGCCGGTCCACTTCCTTCTCGCCGCTTTCGTCGAAAAAACACACTTCTACCTTGGTTGCGTGCTCGGAAAACACCGAAAAGTTTGTTCCTTTGCCGTCCCACGTGGCACCCCGGGGGTTCGGAACGCCTTCATGCATCTGAATTGCCATAGTGTTTTCCCGTTCTCTTTCTTTGAGCTTGTGTTGTTTCCCGCTGAGGAATGCTGTGATTTGCTACTGACGAGGCCGAACTGTGGACCTGCTCGGGGTAGCAGCCGTGAGTCTAGCAAACCACCAGATTCCCAGTTGCTTTCCAGTTGGATGCACGTTTCCTGAGAAATTGAAGGCTTCGTGTAGTCCCGATCGGCACCACGTCGTCTCATGGTAGTTGCCAAGCTCGATGGAACGAACCAGCATCACACGCGGACCGCGCATCTCCATGCCATTCCGCCGCATCCCATCGATCGCAGAAACGGCAAGAGTCTTCATGAATTGGCAGGGTTTATGGAAACACAGGATTCGCCTTCGGTTATTGAATTGCTTACGACAATCAGAACCCTCGCTCACGATCTGAGTAATGCCCTTGAGGTCGTCATGCAGACCAGCTTCCTGCTTGGGACCCTTGACCTCGGCGAAAACGGAAAGCAGTGGCATCAGCTTCTCGATGACGGCGTACAGAAAGCCACCGTCATCAACAAGCAGCTGCGAGATACTCTTCGGCCGCCCGCGTAGCCGTTTTTTTGCCGCGACGCCTGCGATCGTCGTGTCTCCTGCGACAACCTTTCCGCGACCTCCCAGTTTGAAGACGGCCACCGAATCTACTTTGGTATCGCTGGCGTCCGCCTCGTCGTTCACCCAGGATCTTCACTCTGGGCCGCGTAGCGGTGTCGCAGGTTACGATGGAAGGAACGTCACCGTCACCGCATCATGCACACTCGTCCCGTCTGGGTTGAAATCTCACGCCGCAAGCTGGTCTCCAACTATGTCGAGCTCGGCAGGGCCACGCAGGAGTTGCTGGCGCCGGAAGTCCCAGGCCAGGAGACAACACTTCTCGCCGTCGTCAAGGCAAA
Organism: Acidisarcina sp.; assembly: GCA_965199205.1. Lineage (GTDB taxonomy): Bacteria > Acidobacteriota > Terriglobia > Terriglobales > Acidobacteriaceae > Acidisarcina. The sequence continues at coordinate 2,579,244 of OZ240688.1, read as the reverse complement.
TGCCTACGGACACGGCATGCGCGATTGCGCGCGCCTCCTCGCCGGCGCGGGCGCGCAGTGGATCGGCGTTACTTCCGTCGAGGAAGGCGTCGAGGCCCGCGCCGCCTGTCCCGGGGCACATGTGCTTGTCATGTCAGGTCTATGGCACGGTGAAGCCGACGCAGTCATCGACCACCGTCTGACCTCCTTCGTCTGGCAACGCGCCCACCTCGATCTGCTCGAGGCCGCAGCGCAGCGCTCTGCTTTGGCCCCGCAGTCTCTTCCCGTTCACCTGGAGATCGATACGGGAATGTCGCGGCAGGGCGTGCAGTGGAAAGAAAACGCGCTCGTTCCCCTGCTCCAGCAATTTCATCCACAGTCTCCGCTCCGCCTCGATGGCGTCGCCACACATTTCAGTGCTCCGGAGGAGCTTGATAGCAGCGAAACCGATCAGCAGCGCCTCCGTTTCGAGGGTGCGATCAACCGGATTCTTTCGCACGGCCATCGGCCGCGTTGGATTCACGCCGGCAACTCGACGACCCTCCTCCGCGGAGAGCAGCTCGGCCCCCTGCGGCAGGCGGCAAGTGCCATCGGCGCCAGGCTGATGCTGCGGCCGGGTCTCTCGCTCTATGGATACGCCCCGCGCCTCTGCAACGCCGGGGAAACAATGCCATACCCCGGCGACCTGGCCGCAAAGCTGTCTCCGGTGCTGGCCTGGAAGACCCGCGTCACCTCGATCCGCAACATCGAAGCGGGAGAGTCGGCTGGCTATAACTCCACCTTTCGCGCCACGCGCTCGACTCAACTGGCGCTCCTGCCGATGGGCTATGCCGATGGGCTCAACCGGCTGCTCTCCAATCGCGGGAGCGTCCTCATCCGGGGCAGTCGTATGCCCATCGCCGGCAGGGTCTCGATGGATCAGACGATCGTCGACATCACCGGCCATCCTGAAGTGAGGATCGGCGATGAGGTCGTCGTCCTCGGCACACAGGCGACCGAAGCTATTACCGCCTGCGACCTCGCCGATCTGACCCACACCATTCCGTACGAGGTGCTCTGCGCCATCGCCAGCCGCGTACCCCGCGTGCTGGTCGACTAAACTGGAAGAATGCTCGGCAAGCTTTACGCAAACTGGATGTATCGCTGGGAAACGGCCTTGACCACCCGCGATGAGAATCGCATCGTCCGGCCCCTGGAATGGGGCTTCGACTGGCTCGAGGACTACATCCAGGCCCGCAGAATCGAAACGAAGATCTTTGGCCCGGCGGCCATTGCCCCGGCCAACGATCACCAGGCCCAGCAGGCCATGCTTCGCCTGGGAGACGATATCGCCCAGAACAGCGACGAATTCTTTGGCTATCGACCGCCCGATGACTACCGCCTCGAAGAGCGCCATCCGCAGCTCTTCCCCACGAATGTTCGCCCGGAGACACTGAGGCAGGACGCCGATTTTCGCGAGCGTGCAGCGGCAGGCAAACTCCCCAAGGCAGAATTCCTGCGCTTCACCTCGCCGGTACGCACCATCCACCCTGAAAACGATCAGGTCAATGCACGGTGGTATCCGGCGCCAGCCGAAAACCAGGCAGCCAAACCGAAGCAGGCGATCATCGTTATGCCGCAATGGAACGCGGATGCCTTCAGCCATAATGCGCTGTGTTCGCTCTTCAACCGCTTCGGCATCTCTGCGCTGCGCCTGAGCAAGCCCTATCATGACATTCGCCGCCCGGCCGAACTGGAGCGTTCCGACTACGCCGTCAGCGCCAACATCGGCCGCACCATCTCCGCCTGCCGGCAGGCGGTCATCGACATTCGCTGCTGCCTCGATTGGCTCGAGGCCCAGGGATATGAGCAGTTCGGCGTGCTTGGAACAAGCCTGGGGTCCTGCTACGCCTTCATCGCCAGCGCCCACGATCGCCGCATCCGCGTCAACGCCTTCAACCATGCTTCCATGAACTTCGGCGATGTTGTCTGGACTGGACAAAGCACCCGCCATATCCGGGAGGCGCTTGAACCCGTCATGACCCAGCACGGATTGGCTGATCTCTGGCGGTGCATTAGCCCGATCTCGTACATGGACAAGTTTGCCGCAAATCCGAAGCGTGTGCTCGTCGTCTACGCAACCTACGATCTGACCTTCCGCGAAGAGTTTTCCTTGCAGGTAGTGGAGAACTTCCGCAAGGCAGGACTCGATTTCGTCTCCAAGGTGCTTCCCTGCGGCCACTACACCACCGGGGAAGCTCCCTACAAGTTCATCGACGGATGGTACCTGGGGTCGTTCGTCTACTCGGCTTTCAAACAGCTCGCCAACAAACCACAGCGGCCGGCGGCCAGACAGCGGTCGGAAGCTCCTCAGCTCGTTGCCGAATAGGCGCGTACTCTTCTGATTTCCCTCGTCTTTCTCCTCTCATTTCTGTCGCCAGGGTCCCGGAAGCGCATGAGAAGCTGATTTGGGAGACTGTGCTTTCCGGCTTAGCCGCTCGATCTCCCGTGCGACAGCAGGTCAGCGAACGTCCGATCCGCATTGCCGGTGCTGCTTGACGGCCAGTTCGTTCGGGGGCCAGCTCTCGTTGGCGGACCGGTTATTGTTCAAAGCTGCCCAGGTATCCGCCTCCGTCACCGCTCAGGTAGGCGATCTTGTCTGGCGAGACCAGGTAGAAGATCCGGGAGACGCCATCCGCAGCCGTGACCACCGCTCGTCCGCGGCTGTCCACGGCATACGTGCCGGTCACCGTGTAGTAGAGTTGCAGCCCATCTGGCGTGCTGCGGTCCGTCGTCAGTTCGAGATTCCCTCCGCCATCCGCAACGACCAGTCCGGCTTCATTCAGAACGGACGTGTCCACCAGCGGCAGACTCCCCCCAAGATAGCTTCCTGAGAAGCTTGCATTGGTAAACGGAGATCCCGATTGCAGCTCGACAAGCCCCGAGCTCGCGGCTGTGTCTGAATCGAGAACAAATGCCCTGCTGCTGTCAATGATGTAGACAATGGGCGCGAACGCCGCGTTCGAAGAAGAACTCGCAAGCGCACGCCCGGTGACCGAATCGACAGCGAAGACAGCGGACGCGCTCTCGCCGCTGGTCAGGCTGCCCGTGAAGTTATCGAAGGTGAAAGCCACGTTGCCGTGGCCATCGGAGGTTTCAAGCCCTACAGTGATGTCGGGAGTCGTCCCGGTACTCGTCGGCGCCAGCCCGCTCAGTTCGACCACACCCGTTGTTGGCAGCGACGCGGTGCTGAACGGGGCACCGGTTTGTTGCAGCACACGGCCGCTCACTAACGGCGAATTCAAAGTCGCCGGATCGAGCGAGATGGTCAGCCACTCGCCCGGGGAGACCTGGTAAAAGCTGAAGCTGAAAGTGACTCCTCCAAGCCTGACCTTGAGCACCCCGCGTCCATTGGCATCCACCGCATAGCTGCCGGTGAGGGAATTGAAAACCTCCGGCGTGCCTTCCTGGTTGGAGTTTGCGTTGCCGTTCGTGATTGCGCCGGCCCCGTTTGTCTGGAACGAACAGATCAGCGCCTGTTGCCTCTGCCGGATATCGGTCCCGCTCAGCAGAAACGCGAAATTGCCGCCGATCGCCGCTGCCGCCGCATTGGCCAGGGCGCCTTTAAGTACGCCCGCTCCGCGGGAACCAGCGCCGGTGGCATCGTCAAACTCGATCATTCGGATCGCACCCCCCGCGGCAAAGGAGGCTGGCGCCGCCAGGGCAAAGGTCATGGTGCCGCTCGGGGTGGTCAGGACCAGTTGGCCAAGGCGATTGGCTCCGTCAGAGAGGGATCCCCCGGTAATCGGCTGCTCCACCAGCGCCGGATTGGTATTGGTGTTTTCGTCAAAGAAGCCGCTCGTCACCACTCCGCTCGTGATCGCAAAGGTCCCGTTGATGGCAACCGCGTTAGGAGAAACCGGCGTGCCCTCGGGGGCTGTCCCGGCAAAAACGAAGGAGTATTGACCATCCGGAACCGTGCCCGTCGCGGGGTTGACGACCAGCTTCAGACCGGCGGTCGCGGTATTTTTAGCCGAGTCCGTCACCGTGAAACCATAGGTCGCGCTGCTGGCCGCACCCGGCGTACCCGAGAGCAGCCCGGAAGAGCTGAGCGTCAACCCCGCCGGCAGCGGGGTGCTCGACCCGACGGCCCAGTTGTAAGGCGGAACCCCGCCTGTGGCAGAAAGCTGTGAAACGTAAGCCGTCCCCTGGTTGCCGCTGGGTAACGAGCTGGTCGCGACCACCAAGACTCCAACATTGATCTGCAGCGTCAACACGGCAAATCCGTCGCCGGGGTTGCCTCTGAGTCGCTCGCCTCGACCGTGAATGCGCTGGCCCCCGGGATCGCCGGCGTACCCGACAGCAGCCCCGTAGGAGTAAGAAAGATGCCTGTGGGCAGACTGCCGCCAGCCACGCTCCAGGTGTAGGGCCCCGTGCCGCCGGTCGCCGCAAGCACGGCAATGTAGGCCGTCTTCAGGGTTCCGGCCGGCAGTGCAGCCGTCGTCACCGTGACCGTACCGCCGCTGATGGCCAGGGTCGCTCGCAGGGCAGCTTTCTGCGGAGTCGCTTCCGCGTCCGTCACCTGGATCGTAAACGTGCTCACCCCGGCTGCGGTCGGCGTCCCCGAAAGAACCCCGGTCGCCGCATTTAAAGCCAGACCCGCCGGAAGCGTCCCGCTGGCGATGCTCCAGGAATAGGGTGCAGTACCGCCGCTGGCCCCGAGAGTGAGGGTATAGGCGGCTTGAACGGTTCCCGCGGCCAGCGGCGAGGTCGTCGTGATGGCCAACTCCGCTGGCGCCGCCGCAATCACCAGCGTGGCGGCCAGCGTCGCGGTCTGCGGCGTCGCTGCCGAATCCGTCACCAGGACGCTGAAGGTGCTCGATCCCGCGATACTCGGCGTTCCGGTAATCTCGCCCGCGCTGCTCAGCACCAACCCCGTGGGAAGAGTTCCTGTCGCGCTCCAGGTATACGGGGCGGTGCCCCCGCTCGCAGTCAGGGTGGCGCTGTAAGCGCTGCCCGTCACGCCGCCGGGCAGCGGCGACGTCGTCGTGATCGTGAGCGTCGCCGGACCGCTCGATGTGCTCTTACCGCCGCCGCAGCCGGCAAGCACCGCCGCCAGCAGTCCAACGCATACGGCACTCACTCTGGACACTCGCATCATCTCTCCTGGCTCGGGCAGGTTGGCTTCACTCCCGCCCCATCTCCGGAGCTCCAGGGCCGCGGAACCGCCTCGATAACTGTTTCAAACCGCCGGAAAGGCTTCGGGCTGGGGATTGCATGACCATCCGAAACCATCGCAGGGTCACGCGCAAGGCTATCCCGTCGAATAAAACAGAGGCCGGCTAGCGAATTCCTGTTATGGAAAGGGACGAGCGTAATGGGAAATTCCTCGCCGGAACAGGCCTTGGACAAATGACTCGCGCATCGGCACGATCGACCGCGGCCACTCGCTCTGCCCGGCCCCCCGGAAAGTCGAAGAAAAGAATCCCCAAAACGTCTAAACTATTGCTCATGACCGACCGCCTGACCCTGCCGCTCGCCGAATCCGACCCCGCCATCGCCGAAGCTATCGACCAGGAGGTTCGCCGCCAGCATGAGGGCCTCGAGATGATTGCTTCTGAGAACTTCGTCAGCCGCGCGGTGCTCGAAGCGGCTGGATCGGTCTTCACTAATAAATATGCGGAGGGCTACCCCGGCAAGCGCTATTACGGCGGCTGCGAATACGCCGACGTCGTCGAGAATCTCGCCCGCGATCGCGCCAAGGAACTCTTCGGCGCCGATCACGCCAACGTGCAGCCCCACTCCGGCTCCCAGGCCAACGCCGCAGCGTACATGGCCGTGCTCACGCCCGGTGACACCATCCTCGGTTTAGACCTCGCCCACGGCGGCCACCTCACTCACGGCCACAAGCTCAACTTCTCCGGCAAACTCTACAAGGTCGCTTCCTATGGCGTCGACCGCACCACCGAGGTCATCGATTACGACGAACTCGAGCGCACCGCCGAACGCGAACGGCCTAAATTGATCATCGGCGGCGGCAGCGCATATCCGCGCATCTTCGACTTCGCCCGTATGCGCCAGATCGCCGACAAAGTCGGCGCGATACTCCTCATCGATATGGCCCACTTCTCCGGCCTCGTCGCCGGCGGCGCGCACCCCTCGCCCATACCCCACGCCCACATCGTCACCACTACCACTCATAAAACGCTTCGCGGACCCCGCGCCGGACTCATTCTCTCGCAGCAACAATTCGCCGCAGCCATTGACCGGTGCGTCTTCCCCGGCCAGCAGGGCGGCCCGCTCGTTCACATCATCGCCGCCAAGGCCGTCGCCTTCCGCGAAGCCCTGCGGCCCGACTTCCGCGAATATGCCCGGCAGATCGTCATTAACGCCAAGGTCCTCGCCGCGGCGCTCATCCACGAGGGCTTCCATGTCATCAGCGGCGGCACCGACACCCACGTCATGCTGATCGATGTCTTCGCCAAGGGCATCTTCGGCAGCGAAGCCGAAACCGCTCTTCACGACGCCGGTATCACCGTCAATAAAAATGCCATCCCCTTCGACCTCAACCCGCCGATGAAGCCAAGCGGCATCCGCATCGGCACTCCCGCCCTCACCACGCGCGGGATGAAAGAGGCCGAGATGCGCACCATCGCCCGCTGGATCGCCGAGGCGCTCGCGGAGCGCGGCAATCCGCAAGCTCTCCGGCGCATTCGCAGCCAGGTGCTCGAGTTAGCCGAGCAGTTTCCCCTTTACGGCTGGCTGCGCGAACCGCAGGCCGTCGCCGCAGGCTGAGAGTGGCACTGCCCTCCATGCGGCCAAGGATCCGCCTTGCTGCTCCGGGCGCCGCATTCCTCGTCGCTGCGTCGTTGCTGATCGCCGCGCTAGCCCCGCTCTGGCTCACCACGCACGGCAGCGGTCTCGCAACGCTCGCGCTCTTCGCCTTTTTCAGCAAGCTCTGTCATCAGCAGCCGGCTCGCAGCCTTGTGGTTCTCGGCGCTCCCGCAGCGGTCTGCATGCGCTGCCTCGGCATCTATGCGGGAGCAGCTCTCGGCACCTTGCTGCGAACATTACAGCCGCTCGCCCTCCGCTGTCTCGCCGCGGCCTTGCTGCTCAATGCCGCCGACGTTGCCGCCGAATCCATCGGCCTCCACGGGAATATGCCACTGCCACGGTTACTCATCGGAGCAAGCCTCGGATTGGCGGTGGGAGCGGTCTTCTCGACTCATGAGGGGTCGGCTAGGCTGTCCCTTCCTACCTGATCCTGCTGTAGCGTTGAAGGGTGAAGCTGACACGGCACGGCGCGGAACGTCTAGCCGAACGAGGCATCGCTCTCGAACAGGCGCAGGCGGCCGTCCAAGCAGCGAAGCGCTCCGGAATGTCGTTTCCAAGATTGGCGAGTATGGAACACCGCAAACCGTCTACACGGCCTACGATTGCGCGTGATCATAGAAAGCGCCGGCGTCAATGGGGGTCAGATAGTGACAGCGTTCGTCATCCGGGGGAAGCCATGAACATTTCGCAGCGCAATGCTCAGGAGACCCTGAACGTCGGAGACATCGAAGGACTCATTCAACTTGGTACTCCAGATGACGAATACTCTCATGAGGCCGAGTGTATTACGGCGGCGCTGGCCTGGATCGAAGAAAGCGACATCACCGAAGGCAAGCTCACCGAAGTCATCCGGCGCGTCTGGGTCACTTCGTTCGGCCCCTTCTCCGCCTGAAGATATCGAGAAGCGTTCCGCCGCCTTCCGGCAAGCGGACCACGAGATTCAGGCCCGTGCGCTCGCCTCGGCAGACTCCGCCCCACTCCGGTCCCGCTCATAAGCAATCCGCCCTTCGCTGATCGTCCACCGCACCTCGCCCAGCATCGTCCATCCATCGAACGGCGTATTCTTTGCCTTCGACCTGGAGTCTGCCGCCCGAAAGGTCCACTCCTTCATCACATCGAAGACCACTACGTCGGCGAAGGAGCCCACCGCCAGCGTCCCGCGCCCGCGAAGAGCCAGCACCGCCGCCGGTTGCGTGCTCAGCAGGTTGATCACCCGGCCGATCGGCAGGCGATGCCCTCGATGAAAGAGCGCCAACGACAGGCCTAAAGCCGTCTCCAGTCCTGTGATCCCGTTCGGCGCGCGTTCAAACTCCTGCTCTTTTTCATGGGCCGCGTGAGGCGCATGGTCGGTGGCAATGCAGTCGACGACGCCATCGAGAATGCCCTGCAGCATCGCTTCGCGGTCCGCCTCTGCGCGCAGCGGGGGGTTCATCTTCGCGTTCGTGTCGTAGTTGCCCACCGCCTCTTCGTTCAGCAGAAAATGGTGCGGGGCGACCTCGCAGGTCACATGCAGTCCATTACGCCTCGCCTTGCGAACTGCCTCGAGCGCCGCTGCCGTCGATAAATGCGCCACATGCAGATGCGCCCTCGCGCCTTTGAGATCCGCCAGCAGACGCAGGTCGCGCTCTACCAGGCCCGATTCCGCTTCGATCGGCATGCCTCGCAGCCCCATGCGAAACGCCATCGCTCCTGCATTCATCGAGCAGCCGCCGGTCATCCGCGTGTCTTCCGCATGCTGGATCACCGGCAATCCCGCCCGCGCCGCCGCGGTCAGCGCCTGGTGCATGATCGCCTCGCTCAGGATCGGCTTGCCATCGTCGGTCACGCCCACGGCGCCCGCCGCCTTGAGCGAGCCGTACTCTGTAAGCTTCTCGCCCATGCTGCCCAGCGTCGCCGCCGCTATCGGAAACACCCGTATCTTCGCACCGCGTTCCGGGCTCTGCATCCACCGCGTCGTCTCCGGCGAGTCATTGACCGGAAGGGTATTCGGCATCGCGCAGACGCTGGTAAACCCGCCCGCCGCCGCCGCCGCCGTTCCGGTCGCGATCGTCTCCTTGTAACCCTGGCCCGGTTCCCTGAGATGAACGTGAATATCCACCAGTCCCGGCGCCACAATCAAGCCCGTCGCGTCCAGAGTTTCGGCTGCCTCCTGCTTGGCCGCCGCTTTCAACTTCCCCGGCATCTCGACCGCGGCCACGCGGCCGCCGCGCAGTAGCAAATCACGCTCCGCATCGATCCCGGCAGCAGGATCGACCAGCCGTCCTCCGCGAATCAGGATGGAAGTCAAGGCCGCCTCGCTTTCTTCGCTGCTTGCGGAGTCTTCGCCGACGGCTCCGTCGCTTGTACCTCCGCCCTCGCGCCCAGAGCTCGCGCCACCAGCGCCATGCGCACCGCAACCCCGTGCCGCACCTGCTCGGCAATGACCGACTGCGGCCCATCCGCGACCTCGCTGGTCAACTCCAACCCGCGAATGATCGGTCCGGGATGCATCAAGAGCGCTTGCGGTGCATACCGCACCATCCGCTCCGCATTCGCCTGGTACCGCTGCTTGTAGTCCTCAAGATCCAGGTGCATCCCGGTCAGCCGCTCGGCCTGAATGCGCAGCATCATCACCGCCTGCGACGCGGCCAGCGCCCTCTCGAAATCTCGGTCGATCGTAAGGCCCGGTCCCACCTGCGCCGCGATCTCCGGCAGCAGCGCCGTCGGCCCGCACAGGATCACCTTGGCGCCAAGTCGCGGCAGCAGCAGCGCATTCGACCTGGCCACCCGGCTATGCAGAATGTCGCCGACGATCGCGATCGTAACGCCTTCAAGCGTCGTCGCCGACAGCTTCGTTTCGCCATTCCTCAGGTGCGCGAGTATCGTCCGCAGATCGAGCAGCGCCTGCGAAGGATGCTCATGCGTCCCGTCGCCGCCGTTTAACACCGGCAGCCCCGTGGCCTGCTCCAGCAGGTAAGGCGCGCCCGACGAAAGATGACGCAGAATGATGCACTCCGCGCCGAGCGCCTTTAAGGTGATACCCGTGTCCTTGAGCGATTCGCCCTTTTCAATGCTTGAGGATTGAGAACTGATCAGCGCAGTATCCGCGCCCAGGCTCTTCGCTGCAAGTTCAAACGAAGTCCGCGTCCGGGTGCTCGACTCATAGAACAAGAGCGCGACCCGGCGCTTCAGCAGCCGCTTCATCCGCACCAGCGGATCTTCGTTTTCAAGCGACGTCGCCAGCGCCAGCACCGCGCCGATCTCTTCCACCGGAAGATCCAGAATCGAAATCAAAGAGCCAGCAGGACGAACACTCTTCGGGGGAAGAGCGCTCCTCGTGCTGGAGGGCGGCAGCATGTGTTCGGCGGCTTTTCTGGCTGGCATTCAGTAGTCACACTTCGGCGGAACAGCAACATTCACTGCGCGGCATACAAGCGTTTGTTGGTATCGCGGAGACCGGCCCGCTTTTCTGCCGTCCAGCAGACGACTCAGGCCTCTTCTCTTATAAACCTAATCGGTGCGCTCGACCAGCAGCACCTGCTCGTCGTGGTCGATCTCCTGCAGTTTGACCTCGACGATCTCCCGCTGCGTCGTCTGCACGGTACGCCCGACAAAGGTCGCCTCGATCGGAAGCTCGCGATGTCCCCGGTCGATCAATACCAGCAATTGCACTCGCTTGGGCCGCCCATGATCGAAGAGCGCGTCCAGCGCGGCGCGAATCGTACGGCCCGTGTACAGCACGTCGTCAATCAGCACGATATCGCGGCCATTCACATCGAAGCCGATTGCTCCTGGGCTGACCACCGGGCGAACGTCGTGGGTCGAAAGGTCGTCGCGATAAAAGCTGATATCCAGCACCCCGTGATCGGCAGGGTTCTTTTCGATCTTGCTGATGATCTTGGCCAGCCGCTCGGCCAGCGGCACACCCCGGCGCTTGATGCCGACAAGCCCCACATTCTGGCCGCCATTGTTCTTTTCAATGATCTCGTGGGCCAGCCGCACCAGCGTGCGTTCAATCTCTGAGGCCGACATCAACCGGCACTTTTCTCGCAAAAGTGGCTTCGCAACTGCAGTTTTCTCTGTCATAAGGCTCTCGCCGGATAATACGAGGCTTTCCATCCGCGTAGCAAGTGCCACGGCTCGGCCTGACCGTCTTCTCTGCTTCCGCGGCAGATCTCATACTCGCGTGGGAACTAAGCCCGGGGGCCGCGCGTATCTTCCGCGATGCGGCGCCCGGGGGGCAAATGCCTCGGAAAGACGGGCGCGACACGAAAACTGAACGGTAAATCGGTGACGCGCCAACTTCTCGGCCACCTGTACGTCTATCCATCCATTGCAAACCGCTCCGCCGGAGGTAATTCCACTTGGCGCTCACAATTACCGGACTTTCGAAGACCTATCCCAACGGGGTGCAGGCGCTGAAAAACCTCTCCCTTACCATCGGCAACAACATGTTTGGCCTGCTCGGCCCTAACGGCGCCGGCAAGTCCACCCTCATGCGCACCGTCGCCACCCTGCAGGACCCCGACAGCGGCACCATCTTCCTCGACGGTATCGACGTCTTGAAAGAGAAGAACGCCGTCCGCAGGATGCTCGGTTACCTTCCGCAGGAGTTCGGCGTTTACCCCAAGCTCTCTGCCATGGACATGCTCCTCCACCTCGCCGTCCTCAAGGGCATCACCAGCAAAGCCGAGCGCAGCGATATCGTCGACGCGCTGCTCCGCCAGACCAATCTGTGGGACGCCCGCAAAAAAGCCCTCAGCACCTACTCCGGCGGCATGAAGCAGCGCTTCGGCATCGCCCAGGCGTTGATCGCCAATCCCCGGCTGATCATCGTCGATGAGCCGACCGCCGGCCTCGATCCCGCCGAGCGTAACCGCTTCCTCAACCTGCTCAGCTCGATCGCCAGCAATGTCACCGTCATCCTTTCCACCCACATCGTCGACGACGTCCGCGAACTCTGCCCCCGCATGGCCATCGTCAGCAAGGGCGAAGTGCTGCTCGAGGGTTCTCCGGCCGAGTCGCTCGAAGCCCTCAACGGCCGCATCTGGAGAAAGATCGTCGCCACAGACGCCGAGTTTGTCGAGCTGGAAAAAGCCCTGCAGGTCATCTCTACCCATCTCGTCGGCGGCCAGCACGAGGTCCGCGTCTATTCCGAAGCTCTCCCCGCCGACGGCTTTACGCCGGTCGACTCCGGGCTCGAAGACGTCTACTTCCTCAATCTCGGGCGCCAGTCCAGAAACTGACCTGGCGCGTTCGCGTGACGAGGCAGCTCAAGCGTGGTGACCGTGAAAGGACCGCAATGACACAGTTTTGGGAGTTCTTCCAATTCGAGCTCAAGTTCCGGCTGAAGAGTCCCTCGACTTATGTCTACTTCGGTCTATGGTTCTTTCTGAGCTTCCTGTCGATCGCCGCCGAAGACTTCATCAGCGTCGGCAACGATAAGATCCTGCTTAACGGCCCCTACTCCAACACCATCCTCCAGATTCTCTTCAGCCTCTTCGGCATCATTGTCATTGGCGCAATCTTCGGCACATCCATCCTCCGCGATTTCCAGCGCGACACTTACCAGATCCTCTTCACCAAGCCGATCAACAAGTTCGCCTATCTCGGCGGCCGTTGGGCCGGCTCCTTCGTCACCACATGCTTCTGTTTCAGCGGCCTGGTGTTTGGCGAGGCCGCCGGAACCCTCGCCCCCTGGGCCGACCACACCCGCATCGGCAGCGGTCATCTCTGGTGGTATCTGCAGCCCTTTCTTTCGATCACCGTCGTCCAGATCTTCTTTCTCGGCTCGCTCTTCTTCTGCATCGCCGCCCTCACCCGCAAGCTCTTCATTGTCTACCTCCAGGGCGTGGTCGTCTTCATGGCCTACCTGATCGCCACCGCCGTCTTCCAGGCGACCCGCTCGCTCGAACACTTCTGGTCTGCCATCTTCGACCCGGTCGGCCTCCGGCTCTTCGACGGAGTCACCCGCTACTGGACAGTCTTTGAAAAGAACTCTCTCCTGCTCGAGTGGCACGGCGTCTTCCTCTACAACCGCCTGCTCTGGTCTGGAGCCGGCCTGCTTGCCCTCGGCGCCGTTTACGCCTTCTTCCCACTCTCCGTCGAGGCGCTTACCGCCGTCTCCCAGGGTCGCCGCGCCGCCAGGGCCCGCGAAAACGAACCCGGCGACGCGCGCCCCACCCGATCCCGCGTCGCCGGCAGATTGCCCACCGTCCACCAGCTCTTCGGACCGCGCACCACCTGGCTCCAGTTCCTCTCTCTTACCCGGCTGCGCATCTCAAATATCCTTCGTGAGCTCCCTTTCTGGGCTATCCTCGCCGTGATGATCGCTTTCGCGCTCATCAACGGCCACTTCGCCGGCCACATCAACGACACCAATGTCTATCCCGTCACCTTTCTCATGGTGCAGGCCGTCGAGGGCAATGCCATCCTCTTCTTCCTGATCATCGCCACGCTCTACGCCGGCGAGCTCATCTGGCGCGAGCGCGATACTCACTTCGACGGCATCCACGACGCGCTGCCCATGCGCGAAACCACCGACTGGCTCGCGAAACTCGCCGCTCTGATAGTCGTCGAACTGATTCTTCTCACCAGTATTCTGCTCTGTGGCGTGATCATGCAGACCATCGCCGGTTACTACCACTACGAGTTGCTTCAGTACTTCAAAGAGCTCTATCTCATCGCCTTCCCCGGCGTGCTCATGTATGTGCTGCTGGCGCTCTTTCTCCAGACCGTTCTGAGCAACAAGTTCGTCGCCCACGGCGTCGTGATCGGCGTCTTCGTGCTCAGCATCGTCCTGTTCAACTTCGGCTGGGAAAACACCCTCTACCTCTTCGGTTACAACCCGCCGTATACCTACTCCGACATGAACGGCTACCGTCCCTTCGTGCCCGCGCTCTTGTGGTCCTTCACCTACTGGCTTGCCATCTCCGCCTTTCTCGGCGTGCTCTCGATCCTCTTCGCCCTCCGCGGCTCCGACGATTCGTGGAAGGCCCGCCTGCGACTCGCCCGCCATCGTCTTCCCCGCCTCGCCCCGGCCGGAGTTTTGTTCCTGCTGATCGCCATCGGCAGCGGCGCCTGGTATTACTACAACGCCCACGTCCTCAACGAATATCTCAACGCCAAGGGCCGCCGCGACATCCAGGCCGACTACGAGCGCAGCTTCAAAAAGTACGAAGGCCTGCCTCAGCCGAAGATCATCGCCGTCGACGCCAACATCGACATCTACCCCGAGCGCCGCGCCTTTTCCGGCGCCGGACATTTTGTCCTCCAGAACAAGACGGCCGCGCCGATCTCCCAAATCCACATCGTCAACAGCCAGCAGTCCATCTCGAACGTCCAGTTCGATCGGCCTTTTCACGTGGTCTCGTCGAGCCCGCGCGCGCTTTATACGATCTACGCTCTCGACCAGCCCATCGCTCCCGGCGAAAAGATGAACATGAACTTCAACGTCGGCTACGCCACCCACGGCTTCACCGACGGCAACGAGCGCCCGGAGTTGGCCTATAGCGGGACCTTCTTCGATTCCGGCTATTTCCCCGTCATCGGCTACAACATTGACAACGAACTCACCGATCCCCGCCGCCGCCGCGACGAGCACCTGCCGCCCGTGGAAGACCTGCCCAAACGAGGCGACCCGGTCGGCAGCGTCACCAACCTCTTCACTCCGCAATCGGACTGGATCAGCTATCGCACCACCATCAGCACCTCCGACGATCAGATCGCTCTCGCCCCCGGCTACCTGCAGCGCGACTGGCATCGGAACGGCCGCCATTACTACGAATACAACATGGGCGATGTCAAGACGCTCGACTTCTACGCCTATGTCTCCGCCCGCTACGACGTCAAGCGTGACGTCTTTCCGGGCGTGAACGGCAATGTGAACATCGAGGTCTATCACGACGCCGCCCACCCCTATGACGTCGACGACATGATCGCTGCCTCGAAGTCAGGCCTCGCCTACTACGAGAAAAACTTCAGCCCTTATCAGTTCCGCCAGTACCGCATCCTGGAGTTTCCCCGCTATCGCCAGTTCGCGCAGTCCTTTCCAAATACCGTTCCGTTTTCCGAAGACCTCGGCTTCATCGCCCGTGTCGCCAACCCCGACGACATCGACTTCACCTACTTCGCTACCGCCCACGAACTCGCCCACCAATGGTGGGGCCATCAACTCATCGGCGCCCGCGTCGCGGGCTCGAACATGATGGCTGAGTCGCTCGCCGAATACTCCGCCCTACGCGTCATGCAGAAGAAGTACGGCGACTACCAGATGCACAAGTTCCTCAAGCACGAGCTCGACGGCTACCTGCGCGGCCGCTCCGGAGAGAGCCGCAAGGAAACCCCGCTCGATCTCGTCCAGCGCGAATCCTATGTCTGGTATCAGAAAGGCTCCCTCGTTCTCTACGCGCTCTCCGATTACATCGGCGAAGACAAGCTCAATCTCGCCCTGCACAACTTCCTCATGCAATATCGCTATGCCAATGCGACCGATTCTGAGAGCGGCCCTTATCCCGACACCCGGCAATTCGTCCAGGCGCTGCGCGACCAGACCCCGCCCGAGTTGCAGTACTACATCACCGATGCCTTCGAATCGATCGTCCTCTATGACAACAAGGCGGTGACCGCGACCGTCACCCCCACCCCAGATAAGAAGTACAAAGTCACTCTGGTTGTCGACGCGAAGAAATTCATGGCCGACGGCCTCGGCACCGAAACCCCGATGCCGCTCACCGACTACATCGACATCGGCGTCTTCACCGGCAAAAAAGATCACGAGCGGCCGCTGTCGCTCAAGAAAGAAAAGATCACCCAGGAAGCACAGACCTTCGAAATCGTCGTCGACCAGATGCCGACCCGCGCCGGCATCGATCCCTACAACAAGCTCATCGATCGCATCCCGGACGACAACATGATCGACGTCAGCAAGCCATAGCCGAAAGCGCACAGCGCCTCACCAACCCAGCCGCAGAGTCCGCGCCGCAGAGTCCGCAAAGATCGACACCCGCAAAATCGACTGCGATTTCTGCTACCATCCACCCGGGAGCCTGCCAGCAGATGCGATCGGCCCGCCCACAACTCGTCCTCCTCGCGCTCGTCGCGGCCTGCTCTCTTACGTATTACGCGGCTTCCGTCTCCGCCGCCCTCTTCGCGGTCTATGGCGACCGCGTGCCCCGCAACCCCACTTTTCACGGTCTGAAGCTCCAGACCGTAACCGGCATGCATCCCGAGGCCGAGCAGGCCGGAGTCCACTTGGGCGACGTGGTCACCGCGATCGACGGCCGGCCGTTTACCGGTTACACCGTCTTACTTGAGGAGTTGAAACACTCCCACGCCGGCGGCCAGATGCGGCTGAACATCCAATCACCCGGCGCCGCTTCCTCGCACACCGTCTCCATTCGCCTGGCTCCGGTCTATCCCTCGCGTCCCGGCACACTCGAGCTCATCAGCCAGGTCTACTTCCTCAATATTCTTTTTCCCCTCGCCTGTCTGCTGCTCGGTTTCTGGGTCGTCGCCGCCAGGCCCCGCGATAAGAATGCCTGGTTTCTGCTCGGCATCCTCGAATACTTCGTCCTCATCTTTGCTGCCAACCAGTTCTGGCCCGGCGCCCTTTTCGCCTTCACCAGCATCTGGAATGCCGTTGGCATGGCCGTCGGCCCGTTATGCATCATGCTCTTCGGCATCTACTTCCCGGAGCGCTCCCGCTACGACATCTCGTTGCCCTGGATCAAGTGGGCGCTGATCGCCGCCTTCGCGATCCTGCTCTTTCTCGCATCGCTCTACAGCTATGGCTTCGTCTACTCCTTCTCCTCCATTGCCTGGCTCGCACCCGTCATGGGCCCCGTCTTTCGCACGCTCACCATCCTGGCGATGATCGCCTTCTCTCTCTATTTCCTCTGCCTTGGCGAAAAGACGGGAACCGCAAAATCGCCCGACATCCGGCGGCGTCTGCGCATCCTCTACATCGGCTCGACCGCTGGCAACGGCCCAGGCTTCCTGCTTGTTCTGTACTCGCTCTTCACCGGTCAGGATTTTGGCGGCGGTGTTCCCGCCTATCTCGTCATCACCGCGATCTTCTTCTTCACCCTGTTTCCCGGCTCGCTGGCCTATGTCGTAGTCGTCCATCGCGCCATGGATCTTCGCATCATCCTCCGCCAGGGAACCAGGTACGCTCTCGCCCGCTCTTCGCTCTGGTTCCTCCGCGCCTTCGCCGGACTGCTCTTCGCCGTAGCCCTCACCCACGCGCTCAAGCACCGGCCGATAGGCTTTCAGGATCTGTCCCTCGTCATCCTGCTCGGCGCTCTCCTGCTCCTCGTCCGCTATCGCACCACCAAGGTCATTTCGCTCTGGATCGACCGCAGGTTCTTTCGCGAAGCCTACTCCGCCGATCAGGTTTTGAACGATCTCGCGACCCAGGCCCAGGCCTTCACCGACGTACCGCCGCTCGTGAGGACCGTCTCCGACTGCATCGCCGGCGCTCTGCACGTCGACCGCATCGCCGTCCTGCTGCGCTCGGGCGACACCTTCCGCCTGCAATATGCGGTCGGCCTTGATCTCGGCAGCGAAATTCTGCTCAACACTAACTCCAAAACCATCGCCAACCTCGACCTGGTCCGCAGCCCAGCCACCGTCTACCTTGACAATCCCGATGCCTGGCTGCTCGCCGCGACCGATGCGGAACGCAAAGCGCTTCGCGCTCTCGGCGCCGAAATGCTCCTCCCCCTCCGCGGGCGCAACCGTCTGCTCGGCGTCATGGCGCTCGGGCCCAAGCGCAGCGAGGAGCCGTACTCCAGAACCGATCGCGGCCTGCTGCAATCGGTCGCCACCCACACCGGCCTTTCCATCGAAAACAGCGAGCTCATTCACTCGCTCGCCATCGAAGCAGGGCAGCGGGAGCGCATCCATCGCGAGATCGAGGTCGCCCGCGAAGTCCAGGAGCGATTCCTGCCGCAGTCTTACCCCGCCATTCCCGGCGTCGAACTCGCCGGAGCCTACCGCGCCGCGCAGGGCGTCGGCGGCGATTACTACGACTTCATCGAAATGAAGGCGGTCGGCCCAGCCGCCAACGGAGCGCCTTCCCTCGGCATCGCCATCGGCGACGTCTCCGGCAAAGGAATCTCCGCCGCGCTCCTCATGGCCAGCCTGCGCGCCTCGCTCCGCGGCCTTACCCGCCGCAGCGACGGCGACCTCGCCAGCATGATGCGCGAGATCAATCACCTCGTCTACGAGGCCTCAGCCAGCAACCGCTACGCCACCTTCTTCTTTGCCCAGCTCGACCCCGTCACCCGCCGCCTCACCTATGTCAACGCCGGCCATAACGCCCCCGCGCTCGTTCGCCACGGCGGCCGCCATTCCAGCCAGCCGGAGATCCTCCGCCTCACCGCCGGCGGCCCGGTCATCGGCCTGATCGAAGACTCCGGCTACGAGCAATCCAGCCTGATCCTCGAGCCCGGCGACATCCTGCTCGCCTTCACCGACGGCATCAGCGAAGCCATGACCGTCGAAGGCGAAGAGTGGAGCGAAGACCGCCTCATCGCCCTACTCGCCTGCTGCCCCGAACAACCCGCCGCCTCGCTCGCCCAGCACCTCATCGAGGCCGCCGATGCGTTCGCCGCCGGCGCCCCCCAGCACGACGACATGACCCTGCTCATCCTCAAAATCCAGCCGAACGCATCGAGCCTGCCCGCAGCGCCGCACACCTTACCTGAGAAGTGAGTTAAGGATTGTTGATTGTTTCCCCGGCACGAGGATTGACCCTGCCGGACCCTTAGGTCGAACCGAAGGAGAAAACTCGCTCCAAAAATTCAGCCGTCTGGCCTTTTCGACCGGCTTCCTAATGTTTTCGCCATGCGCTCGCCGGTCCTCTTTCGTCAGGTTTTTCTCACCCGACCGCCCCTACCAAACTTTGCAAATCGGAGCCTTCACCATCGGCTGTCCCGCCTTGCACCCGAACGCCGCCGCAAACTGCGGTAGGTTCGTCACAATCCCATTCACCCGCGCGCTTCCCGGCGAATGCGGGTCCGTCATCGCGTTCACCCGCAGGTTCTCCGGCCGCGTGTTCTCGCAAGCCCACTGCGCGTAGCCGATAAAAAACCGCTGGTCCGGCGTGAACCCCTCCTTCGACTCCAGTCGCTCCCACGCCGTCTGCTTCTTCCACGCAATGTAGGCCAGCAGCGTGCCGCCCAAGTCGGCCACATCTTCTCCGCTGGTCAGCTTCGAATTGATATGGATGTCGTCGACCACCGTGTAGCCGGCATACTGATCGCGCTGGCAATCGATCCGGTCTTCAAACCCCTTCGCGTCCGCGGCCGTCCACCAGTCCTTCAAATTGCCCTGCGCGTCAAACTGCCGCCCCTCATCGTCGAAGCCATGCGTCAGCTCATGGCCGATCGTGCCGCCGGTATTGCCATAGTTCGGCGCATCGTCCTCTTTCGGGTCGTAGAGCGGCGGCTGCAGCACGCCCGCCGGAAAGTTGATGTCGTTCATCTGGTCGTTGTAATACGCGTTCACCGTCGCCGGAGTCATGTCCCACTCTCCCCGATCAACCGGCTTGCCTACCTTCGTCCAGTCGCGCTTTTCATTGAAGGCGTGCGCCCGCAGCACGTTGCCGAAAGAATCGTCCGGCTCGACCGTCAGCGCCGAGTAGTCCCGCCACTTCTCCGGATACCCGATCTTGTTCCGCACCGCATGCAGCTTCGCGATGGCTTGCTTTTTCGTCCCTTCGCTCATCCAGTCCAGGTGCTCGATCTCTTCCTGCATTGCCGCCTCGATCTGGTCGGTCATCGTCACCACCTTTGCCTTGGTATCGGCGGAAAACGTCCGCGCCACAAACTCCTGACCTAGCGCCTCGCCCAGGTTCCGGTCCACCTGCCGCTCGCAGCGCTTCCACCGCGGCTGCATCTCCGGCACGCCGCGCAGAAACTTGCTGTTGAAATCGAACTGCGCATTCTCGAAACTGCTCGACAGGCTGGCCGCCGCATCGTTCGAAGCATGCGTCCGCAAATACGCCTTCAGACTCTCCAGCGGCTCGTTCGCCAGCTGCCCTTCGAGCGCTTCGATAAACTTCGGCTGGCTCACATTGATCTTGGCGAACGAGCTCTCCGGCAGGCTCTCGCCGCGCAGGTACGCGCCAAGCTCGAGCGACGGCGCGATCTTCTCGGCATCCGCGAGCGTCATCGCGTGATAGCTCTTGTAAGGGTCGCGCCGCTCCACGCGCGTCAGCGAAGCCGTCGCCAGCGCCGTCTCAATCTTCATCGTCGCCGCGGCGTCCGTGCCGGCCTGTGCCTGCGGCTCGCCCGCCAGCACCAGCAGCTGCGCCAGGTAGGCCACATACCGCTTGCGGATCTCTTCACTCTTCGCGTCCGTCTTCGTGTAGTAGTCGCGGTCCGGCAGCCCCAGGCCGCCGGCCCCTATGCGGATAATCACCATCTCCGCATTCCTCGCGTCCTGGTCCGATCCCGCGCCATAGAAATAGAGCCCGCGCCGGTCAGCGCCCTCGCGCAAAAACTTCGCCAGACCCTTCCGGTCGCGAATCGCCGCAATGCCATCCAGCTCCGCCTCGAGCGGCTTCAGCCCCAGCTTGTCGATCGCTGCGGTATCCATGCACGCCGCATAGTAGTCGCCGATCTTCTGCTGCGCCGGTGTCCGCTTTGCCAGCTTCGCATCTTCCTCCAGGACCCCCCAAAGAAACTGGCTGTTCTCATTC
Organism: Acidisarcina sp.; assembly: GCA_965199205.1. GTDB lineage: Bacteria > Acidobacteriota > Terriglobia > Terriglobales > Acidobacteriaceae > Acidisarcina. The sequence goes on along the minus strand of OZ240688.1, from coordinate 2,558,768 downwards.
GCCAGCTTGCCATACACGCTCCAACTCGCCTGGTCCGCCGGAATCGGATTGTTCTTCATCCATCCGCCACACGTGTACTGGTAAAAATCGACGCAAGGGTCAGCCGAGCGATCCAGGCTGCTCACATCCAGGCTTGGCGTGTAAGGAATTGCGCTCAGCGGCCGTACCGGTACTGAAGCGATTTGCGCTGCCCCCGGCAGGCCGAACGTAGCCACGAAAAGGAACATGGCCAATGGAGGCCTGAAAGAACGAGGAATCATGGTAATCACCGATACAGCCATTCTATGGCGCATGGCGAAAACTTCATCTCGAAACTGCTGGCGGTCCGTCAGCTGCATTGCCGCTTGCCAGGCATCGGCAGGCGCTTGAGAACACGCTCATCCTCGCCACGGAGTTAGGCCACGGAGTTAGAATGAAGGCAGGCCATGAATCGCCGGGACTGCCAACCCGCCTGCATCGAACCGCTGAACACCGGCTACTGCCGCGTCATTTGTCTCCGGCGATTCCGCCGCGGCCGTCCCGATCGCGGCCGTCCCGGTCATGGACGTTTCCTCTCCAACTCACTAAGCTAGCATCGTTGCCAGGATCGCCCGCCTCCGGAGTCTTTCCCTCAGCTTCCGGCGCCTTCAGCGTGCGCCTCTCCTTTACAACGGCCACACCATAGACGCGGAGTCACGTCCGCAAAGGATGGATGAAATGAACAGCTTCGGCAGTCAGTCTGAACTCAAATCCGGCGACAAATCCTACGAAATCTTCCGCCTTGACGCCCTCGCCGCAAAAGGCGTGAAACTCGGCCGCCTTCCCTACAGCCTCCGCATCCTGCTCGAGAACCTTCTCCGCCACGAGGACGGCAAATCCGTCACCGCCGACGACATCACCTTCCTCGCCAACTGGGACCCGAAAGCAACGCCCTCCCGTGAGATCGCCTACATGCCTGCCCGCGTCCTCATGCAGGACTTCACCGGCGTCCCAGCCATCGTCGACCTCGCCGCCATGCGCGACGCCATGAAGCAGCTCGGCGGCAATCCCGAAAGAATCAACCCCCTCCAGCCCGCCGAGCTCGTCATCGACCACTCCGTCCAGGTCGATGAATACGGCACAACCGGCTCCTACGATATCAATGCCGCTCTTGAGTTCCAGCGCAACCGCGAACGCTACGCCTTCCTCAAGTGGGGCCAGTCGGCCTTCCGCAACTTCTCCGCCGTTCCGCCCGGCATGGGCATCTGCCACCAGGTCAATCTCGAATACCTCGCTCGCGTCGTCTTCACCACCGAGACCGACGGCAAGCTGCTCGCCTATCCTGACACCCTCGTCGGCACCGACTCCCACACCACCATGATCAACGGGCTCGGCGTCCTCGGCTGGGGCGTTGGCGGCATCGAGGCCGAGGCCGCCATGCTCGGCCAGCCCGTCTCCATGCTGCTGCCCCAGGTCGTCGGCTTGAAGCTCAACGGCAAACTCAAAGAAGGCGCAACCGCGACCGACCTCGTCCTCACCGTCACCGAGATGCTCCGCAAACTCGGCGTCGTCGGCAAGTTCGTCGAGTTCTACGGCGCAGGTATCAGCGAACTCTCCCTCGCCGATCGCGCCACCATCGGCAACATGGCCCCCGAATACGGCGCGACCTGCGGCATCTTCCCCGTCGACGCCGAGACCCTCCGCTACATGCGCCTCACCGGCCGCAGCGAAGACCTCATCGCCCTCACCGAGGCCTACTACAAGGAACAAGGCCTCTTCCACGCACCCGACGCCGAAGAAGCCGAATATTCCCAGACCATCGCTCTCGATCTCGCAACCGTCCAGCCCAGTGTCGCCGGCCCCAAGCGCCCGCAGGACCGCGTTCTGCTCAAAGATACCGCAGCCAGCTTCAAACAGCAGCTGCCCAACCTGCTCGGTCCCACCGCTAACAAGAGCGGCGATCGCCAGGTGATCCGCTGGGAGAGTGAGGGCGGCCACCCCTCGCTCAACGGCAACATCGAGAGCACCGAAGGCTCGCCCGCTCCCACAGGCGGCCCCATCACTACAGTAAAAGAACGCTTCAACGTCAACGTCGACCAGTATCTTGACCACGGCTCGATCGTCATCGCCGCGATCACCAGTTGCACCAACACGTCCAATCCTTCCGTCATGGTTGCAGCTGGAATCCTGGCCAAGAAGGCTGTCGAAAAAGGCCTCTCCGTGCCGCCCTGGGTCAAGACGTCGCTCGCCCCCGGCTCCCGCGTCGTCACAGACTACTACCAAAACGCCGGACTCATGCCCTACCTCGACAAGCTCCGTTTCAACGTCGTCGGCTACGGCTGCACCACCTGCATCGGCAACTCCGGCCCGCTGCCGACTGACGTCACCCAGTCGATCGACGATCACGGCCTCGTCGCCGTCTCCGTGCTCAGCGGCAATCGCAACTTCGAGGGCCGCATCAGCTCCGACGTTCGCGCCAACTACCTCATGTCGCCGCCCTTGGTCGTCGCCTACGCCCTCGCCGGCCGCATCGATCATGACTTCGACAACGACGCGCTCGGTAAAGGCCACACCGGCGACGATGTCTACCTGAAAGACATCTGGCCCACCCTGCAGGAGGTCTCGGACGTCATTGCGAGCGTCATGAATCCCGAGCTTTACACGAAGGAATACGCGACCGTCTCCGACGGCGACTCCAACTGGCAGGCGCTCAAGTTCCCCAAAAGTGAAGTCTACGAGTGGGAGCCGGACTCCACGTACATCCGCAAAGCTCCCTACTTCGACGGCATGAAGGCGACACCCGCATCGGTCGAAGACATCCACGCTGCCCGCGTCCTCGCCGTCCTCGGCGACAGCGTCACCACCGACCACATCTCCCCCGCCGGCTCGATCAAGCTCAACGGCCCGGCCGGCAAATACCTCACCGAACACGGCGTCAAACCCGCCGACTTCAACAGCTACGGCTCCCGCCGCGGCAATCACGAAGTCATGGTCCGCGGCACCTTCGCCAACGTCCGGCTCAAAAACAAGCTCGCCCCCGGCACCGAAGGCGGAGTCACCCGCCTGCTCCCCGAGGGCGAAGGCATGAGCATCTTCGACGCCAGCGTCAAATACGCTGAGCGCGGCGTGCCGCTCGTCATCCTCGCCGGCAAGGAATACGGTTCTGGATCGTCCCGCGACTGGGCGGCCAAAGGACCTAAGCTCTTAGGAGTACGCGCCGTCATCGCCGAAAGCTACGAACGCATCCATCGCTCGAACCTGGTCGGCATGGGCATTCTGCCGCTGCAATTCGCCGAAGGCCAGAACGTTGAAACTCTCAAGCTCACGGGAGAAGAGACCTACGAGTTCGCCGGTCTGAGCGATCTGCTCGAAGCCAAATTCGCCAACGGCAAAATCCTGACCGTAGAAACAACCGCGCCCGACGGAACCAAGAATCACTTCCAAACCACAGTAAGAATCGACACCCCCCAGGAAATCCTCTACTACGAAAACGGAGGCATCCTGCAATACGTGCTCCGGCAGCTGGCGGCCAAGAACTAGCTAGTCACTGCGTCCTGGCCGAGACGGGGTTATCGGCCCACGCATGCCGATAGCCCTCGCGCGCTGGGCGTGCCGCAGCGAGGCGCTGAGGCCCTTGAATCCCTGCTTCTCGATGCTCTCGCAGAGGCTGTGGACGAAAGGCTCGGCCTCGCGAAGCTTGCCGAACCGGTATTGCGTGGCGATTTCCCACTCACTCGCGGCCGAGACGTAAACGGTATTGTCCAAGTCGATGAGCGCAAACGCTGCTGCGATGAGAACCAGGAAGCACTTCCAAACCACGTAAGAACCGATACCCGGCCGGAAATCCTCTACTACGAAAACGAGGGCATCCTGCAGTACGTCCTGCGTCAGCTGGCGCCCAAGAACTGACGTTGTTCCACGGGAAGCCGGGATCCTGTGTCCCGCGTTCTTCGAACGCGTCAGTCAAATTGCCGCACTGCCTGCACAGCCGCCTGAATCGCCAGCGGTTTGGTGATCATGTCCGAATGAGTCATCCCGGGAAGGACAGTCACCGGGATATCGGGCCGTTCCGAGTCGAACACCTTGGCGAACCGGTCCGGAAAGAACAGCTCGTCGGCACTTCCGACGAACACCAGCATCGGCCGTTGACTCTTCCGGATATCAGCCCGGTAATCCTTATGAGGCTCGAAGTTCTCCTGCATGCGCAACGAGTAGCTCGCCGTCACGGACTCGAGAGTATCGGGCACCGGGAAAGACAGCACCGGCAGCCCGTCGAAGTGATGAATCCCGAAGGTCCCCAGGATAGAAAGACCGATGATTCGTCCGATGGAGACGCTGTACCAATGCGCATCATCGTTCGGCTTGGCTGCGTCCTGGCGTGCCGTCGGCGCGTTATAGCGCAGAAATGGCGAGAGCAAAATGTATCGGTCGAACTCCTTTCCCTGCGGGTCGCCGCTGATCCGCAGCGCGAAGCCCGCGCCGGAGGAGAAGCCCAGCAAAGTCCACTTCTTGCCCGGATATGCCGGCCGCATGGCCTGCATGAAGTCTTCCATGTCATCGTCGAGCTGCCCCACATACGCCACGTCGCCATGCGGCCGATTCGCTCCGTGACCACGCAAGTCCGGAACCAGGACCGTCGATCCGCTCTCTTCCTCAAGCGCCAGCGCCATGCGGTGCATGTCTTGGCTGCTCCCTGCAGAGCCATGGATGAGCACCACCACTTGGTCTCCCAGACCCGGGTAGACGCGATAGGTAAGGTTCGCCCCGTCCCGCGCGCGGTAGCTTACCCGGCTAGGCAACCCGGAAAGATCCATTCTGGCAAATGGTTCCGTAACGGATGCCAGGGCCTTTGGCGCATCCGGATGACAGAAGGCGGCCAGGCCTCCCGCCACGCCCAGCAGGACCACAAACCACACCAAGAAACCGATTGCAATCCGCTTGACCCTGCGCATAGCCACCAACCATTTCCGAAAATAGCGTTCCCCGCTTCGCTCTGAATTTGCACTGCGCGAAACCGCGTCTTTCTGACATAGAGAGCATAGCTCCCTTAAATCAGGTGTTCGCGAACTTCCGCACCCCATCGCATTTCGGCAACTCCGCGGGAAGCCTTTCCAGAAGTAGTCTGGCACGCCCGATAGATGCCCTACAGAAGATTTCCGCCCGGCTGGGGGCTGATTCGTTTCTGGATTCCCGCAATCGTCCTCTCCATGCCGTTCCCGCGCACGGCCGCTGCATCGAATCTTCGATGACCTCGACCTTTGCCTTGCTCAGCATCCTGGTGACTCTTGGCGCTCTCTTCAGCCTGTTGAGCGTCCGCGTTCTCCGGTTGCCGGCCACGGTCGGCGCCATGGTTCTCTCCCTCGCGGCCGCCGCCGTGCTGATCGGCGTGGGGCAGCGCGAACCGGTGCTGCATGCCATGGCCGCGCGCATCGTGGGACAAATCGATTTCAACCAGGTCGTGCTGCACGGGCTGCTCGCCTTCCTGCTCTTTGCCGGCGCCTTACAGCTTGATCTGGAGGGCCTGTCCCAACAGCGTCTGCCGGTCATTGCCTTATCCGTTGTCAGCACGGCGCTGTCCACGGTGCTGGTGGCCGCAATGTTTTATGGCGCCCTTCGGCTGGCCGGCATTGCAATCGGCGTCTCCGCCGCGCTGCTTTTCGGAGCGCTCATCTCCCCAACCGACCCCATCGCCGTACTGGACATGTTGCGCCGCGCGGGGGCGCCGCCGGTACTCGAGGTGCAGCTGGCCGGCGAATCCCTCTTCAACGACGGGGTCGGCGCCGTGATCTTCCTGGCGCTCCTCGGCGCTTCCGTGGGCAATGCCTTCCCTTCGCTCAGCGTCTTCGGATGGCTGCTGCTGGTCAAAGCCGGCGGCGGCGTGGCCCTTGGCCTCGCACTCGGGTACCTGGTCTATCGCCTCCTGCGGCTGGTCGAGAACTACCGCGTGGAGGTCATGCTGACCTTGGCGCTCGCCATGGGCGGATACGCGCTCGCCGACGCGCTCCAGCTTTCGGCCCCGCTTGAGGTGGTCGCGGCCGGGCTGCTCGTCAGTGGGCGCGCGCGACGGCTCGCCATGTCGGCGTTGACGCGGGAGCACCTCGATCGCTTCTGGGAGTTGGTCGACGATGCACTCAACGTCGTCCTGTTCCTGATGCTGGGGCTGCAGATCCTGGTGCTGCCGTTCACCCTGACCTCTCTCACCGCCGGGCTCTTGGCCATCCCCGTGGTGCTCCTGGCGCGGTTCCTCAGCGTTGCTCCATGCGTGGGGTTGCTGGGTCTCTTTCACAAGCGCATGCCTGGGTCAATCCCCGTGCTGACCTGGGGCGGCTTGCGCGGGGGGCTGGCCGTCGCCCTGGCCCTCTCTCTGCCCCAGGCGCGGCAGTTCGATCGCAGTCTGCTGCTGGTCTCGACATTCCTGGTCGTGGTCTTCTCCATACTCGTCCAGGGTCTTACTCTGCCCGTACTGCTGCGCCGTTCCATCCCCGCAGAGGCCATGCCGGCCGGCCCGTGGCCTCGCTAGACGCTCTTCGCGCTACAGCCGCCACTCGTTGCGCCAGCCAGTGATTCCGTCCTCTCCAAAAAGGGGGAAAGTGTGCCGACTCCAAAGAGCCTCTCCTCGCCACACCAGGCAGTGCAGCGAAATGCTCCATCGCATGTCCGCCGCATGTCCGCCGCAGGTCTGCAGCAGTCGAGAAACAGCGCGTCACCAGCTCAGCTCGCCGGCACGGCCACCGGCGCAGAAGAGAACAACACCACCAAGCCTTCCATCAGCGTTGGATGTGTCAGAATGGCCTCGCGCAGCGCCGTATACGGCATCCCGGCGATCATGGCAATCTGCACCGCCGACATGATCTCCCCGCCATCGACGCCAAAGACCGTGATGCCGAGAATCCGATCGTCCTCCGACACCAGCGCCTTCATGAAACCGCGCGTCTCCGACAACGTTCGCGTACGCAATACCGAAGCCATCGGTATCTTGAACAGGCGATACGAGACCCCTTGCGCCTTGGCCTCCGTCTCACTCAACCCGACCCGCGCCAGCTCCGGATCGACAAACAGCGAGAACGGCGCCTGCCGCCCCGTCGTCACCCGGTTTCCGCCCGCCATGTTGTCGCGGAGAATGCGGAAGTCGTCGAAGGCAATATGCGTGAACTGCGGGCTGCCGGCGGCTTCGCCATTGGCCCACACGCCCTCCGCGGTCGTTTCAAGCCGCTCGTTCACCTGGATGTAGCCGCCATCCGTCACTGCGACTCCGGCCAGCTCGAGGCCGATGCCATCGGTGTTGGGCGTCCGCCCCGTAGCCGCCAGCAGGTGCGTCGCCTCAATGCTTTTCACCTGCCCATCTTGCTGGTAGGTAACGCTGACCGACCGCCCCGAAATACCCGAAACTGCTTCGACCTTCGCATTCAGGAGGACGGCGATCCCTTCATCCTGGAATAGGTTCTCCAGGCCGGTGCTGACATCGGCGTCTTCCCGGTGCAGCAGCGTGCCGCTCCGTTCGAGGATCGAAACCCGGCTGCCCAACCGGCGCATCGCCTGCGCAAATTCCAGGCCGATGTAGCCGCCGCCGATGACCACCAGATGCCCAGGCAGCGTCTCCAGCTCCAACGCTTCGATATGCGTGAGGGGCTTGGCCGCGGCCAAGCCGGGGACCGTCCCCAGCGTTGCTCGTGTGCCGGTGCCGATCACCACCTTGTTGCCCCGCACCAGGCGCGTGGCGCCATCCGGCAGCTCGACCTGCAGCAGTCTCGGCCCTACGAAGGAGCCGTGGCCGAGAATGAGCTCGACGCCACTCGTCTCGAAATTGCGAACGTGGATATCCACCAGCCCCTTGACCATCTTCCGCTTGCGCTCGGTCACCGCAGCCATGTTCACCATGTAACCCGAGCTGTCAATCCCGAACTCAGCCGCTCGCGCAAAGTATGAAGCGACCTTCGCGCTGTGAATGATGTTTTTGCTCGGCAGGCATGCAATGTTCGGGCACGAGCCGCCAATCCATTTGTGCTCCACCACCGCCACCCGCTGTCCCTGGCGGGCGAGCGTCCAGGCGAGAAACTTCGATCCTTCGCCGCTCCCCAGCACGACCAGGTCGTACTCTTCGGCAACAATGGCATCCGGTGGTAGCCCTGCGGGCGTTGTCATAATTTCCTCCTTGGGAAGCACGCAATGGAACGATTCAACCGGAACACCCTGGCGGCTTCCCTAAACTGAAAGTCACTCCGCGTCTCTCGAAATGCCCGGCAAATGCACCCACGCTACCACTCCTCACTCGTCTTCGAGAGATCCATATAAGGCTTGGCCCACAGCGCCATCTGCATCTGCAAAGATCTCGTCCAGGCGCGGTGCATGCCCTCCACGTCCTCCCGGCTGTGCCCTTTGCTCACCAGATAGGGCCGGATGGTGTCGTTCAGCACCGCCACAAACGCGACAATATCCCGGAACGGAACATGCGGCGTCGACCGCGCGCCATCGGCCTGGTTCTTCTTGAGGCCCGTATGCCGCAAAGCGATCTCCCGCTGGTAGTTCAGCCAATCCTGGTCATAGGGGCGCAGGCATGTATCCAATATCCATTGCTCGAACCGCAGGTTGCTACGGGCCAGGTACTCGGGAATCGGCCTCCCCTCCGGCGTTCTCGAGTGCCTCGCCAGGTTGGGAATGCTCGCAATGATGCCGCTTCGCCAATGATCGACGATCTGCTTCGTCTGCCCGTCCAGCACGCCCCCCGCCATGCGCAGAAAGCGCTCGTCTTCGAGGGTGAAGCCGGCCGAAACCTTCAACCTTTCCAGCTCCCCGAGTGACACGTCTGAGGTAGCGACCGCCGCCGTTCCATAGGTATATGCGGGAATCTCACTGGCAACCATTTTCATTGTGGTCCTCTTTCACGGCACATTTATCGTCAGCGGCCGCTGCACCGAAGAGATCTGCCCGCTCGACACAGTCAACGGCTTCGTCCCACTCCGGCGGAGCAAGGACGATGGAACCTCACAGGTAAAGAGTGCCTGGCAGAAGATTTGACGGCATTTATTCGCTGGACTCGAAAAGAAATAACGGCAGCCCAATACCCTGCGCGTCGCCGCCCACCGTGGGAGTCGAACAACGCCTCGCGACCGACGGGGGAGAAGAATGACCGACCGGGAGAAGATTCGCGGACTGCGCCTGGACGCTTAGCAGTCTGTCGAAAGAAGCGAGACTCCCACACCATCAGCAATCTGGCACACTGCGAACGGCCGGGCAAAACGCCTCAAGTCAAGCTCCGCGGATAGATGCTGAACGAATACGTCGTTGGGATGGATCCTGACCCGAGCTCCATAAGGTATCCTCGGCCCAATCAAGCCCAATGAATAAAACAGCAAGACATGGCCAGTGTCACTTCAGCGGAACACCGCCGGGCTGCCGAAAACCTCTAGATCCCCATCCCGAACTCACCCACCGCCGCTTCGTCCCCGGCGTGCGCAAACCGGTCGTACGGCGTACGCCGCTTAAACTTGTACCGGGAACGAAATTCCCGGCCCAGGTACAGCCCCAAAGCAGCCGCACCGAGCGCAACCGAGGCAAGTCCGATAGTCCTGAACGGCAGAAAACCCTCTTTTTTTACGAGAGGAAAAGTTTCGGGTAACGACATAGCAGCCTTCTTTCTCAGCCAGCACAAACGGCGAAGTCCCTGGCGCTTCATACCGTCATGATACCGCAGCTTGGGCGAAGCTGGCCTAGGCACGGCCACCGCCCACATCTCTTAAGTTTCATCCCGGGAACACCGCCAGAGACCTTCCCTATCAGGGAAGCGCATCCAGCTGGTGCAGGTACTTGACCTTCTCTTCCGCCGGCAAAAAGCTCGCCTCAAACGAATTGGCGGCCAGCTCCCGCAGGTGCTCCCGGCTGAAACCGAACTCCCGCTGCGCCAGCAGGTATTCCCCTTCCAAATCGCTCTCAAACATCGCCGGGTCGTCCGAATTCAGCGTGATCATCAGCCCTGCGTCGAAGTAATTCCGCACCGGGTGCAAACTGATCGGAACACAGCAGCCCGTCCGCAGGTTGGACGAAATACAAACCTCGACCGGAATCTGCCGCTCCGCCAGAACCTCCATCAACTCCGGGTCTTCGATCGCCGTCAGCCCATGCCCAATCCGCTCCGCGCCAATATTCAGCGCCGCCCAGATGCTCTCCGGCCCCAGCGTCTCCCCCGCATGCGCCGTCAGCCGCAGGCCGGCCTTTCGCGCCTCCGCATACAAATCCAGGAATGGCTCGGCGCCCATGCGCCGCTCGTCCCCGCCGATCCCAATCCCCACAATCGAGGGAAACTCCGCCCGCAGCTCTGCCGCCTTGCGAAAGACCCGCGCCGCCTCGTCCACCCCGAAATGCCGCACCGCGTCGAAGATCCAGTAAACGCTCACCCCGAAGTCGCGCTCGCCCCGCAGCCGCCCAGCCTCCATGCCGCGAAAGATCCCGCCAAAAATATGATCGAATCCCGCCGGATCAGCCTCCATCTCCGCCTTCCGCCAGTAGTAAATCACCCCGACCGAGACATACACCTCGGCATGCACCACCCCCTGCGCCGCCAGCTGCGCCATCATCCGGTAGGTGATCAGCTCGAAATCTCCCCCCGTCCGCAGATGCCCGGTCACTGCCTTGAAGGCCAGCATGAATCCGCTGAAATCGGTGTACCGGTAGAGCGCCTCAGCCGCCTCAGAACTCAGCGCCCCGGCCGCGCCCGCCATTCCCGAAGCCGCCGCGCCCGAGGCCGACCGCCGGCTCAACTCCACCAGCGTCTCCGGGCTCACCGTCCCCTCCAGGTGCAGATGCAGCTCCGCCTTCGGCAGACGCCGCAGCCACGCCCGCGATACCTGCCCCACTCCACCCGGTGCCGTGCTGCTGCTCATTTATTTCCCATGCCCGGCAGCGTCCGCAGCCGCATTGCGCACCGAAAATTCGCTCCGATGCCGGCTATAGCTGAAGTAAATCACCAGCCCGATCACCAGCCAGATCAGGAAGCGCGCCCAGGTAATGATCGGCAGCCCCGCCATAAGCAACCCGCAAAAGGCAATACTCAGCACCGGGATCAGCGGGCCGCCCGGCACCCGGAAGCCGCGCTTCCGCCCCGGGTCTCGATAACGAAGAATCACCACTCCGATCGAGACCAGCACAAAGGCAAACAGCGTCCCAATATTCGACAGGTCCGCCAGCGTTCCGATGTCGAACAACCCGCCCGGTATCCCCACCACAAATCCGGCCACCCACGTCGCTATCGCCGGCGTCCGGAAGACCGGATGCACCTTGCCGAAGACATCCGGCAGCAGCTTGTCCCGCGACATCGCAAACCACACCCGCGACTGCCCCATCTGGAAGACCAGGATCGACGAAATCATCCCCAGCATCGCCCCAAGCAGCACCACCAGCCGCACCCAGTGCAGGCTATGCCCGCCCGGCCCGAGCGACAGCTTCTTCAGCGCATTCACCACCGGCGCCGCATCATCCACCATCGACTGCCACGGCACCAGCCCGGTCAGCACCACCGCCACCGCCACGTACAGAACGGTACAGACAATCAGCGTCGCAATAATCCCGATCGGCAGGTCCCGCTGCGGCCGCTTGCACTCCTCCGCCGCCGTCGACACCGAGTCGAACCCGATGTACGTGAAGAAGATAATACTGCCGCCCGTCAGCACGCCCGACCACCCGTTCGGGTAATAAGGATGGTAGTGCGTCGGCTTGATAAACTGCGCCCCGGCGATCACAAACGCCAGGATGGCCACAATCTTCAGCAGCACCATGATGTTGTTGGCCTTCGCCGATTCCCGAATGCCCCGCACCAGCACCACCGTGATCAGCATCACGATCAGGAACGCCGGAATATTGAATCCGAAATGCCACCCCGGGTTATAGATCGCATGCCCCTGCAGGTCCTGCAACCCGGTCGGCAGATAGGCCGGCGAAATCCACGTCGCCGGCGGATGCAGCCCAAACCAGTCCAGCAAATCCACCATGTGCGCCGCAAAACCCACGCTCACCGTCATGTTGCTGCCCGCATATTCGAGGATCAGGTCCCACCCGATCACCCACGCCACCAGTTCGCCCAGCGTCGCATAGGTATAGGTGTATGCCGAGCCCGCGATCGGAATCATCGATGCCAGCTCCGCATAGCAAAGCCCGGTCAAGGCGCACACCACCGCCACCATCACGATCGAAACCGCAATCGCCGGTCCCGCGCCCGGCCGTCCGCTCAATGCGGTGTGATGCAACAGGTAATCCAGCAGCGGCGTGTTGATGATCGAGGAAGTATCGAACTTTTCCCCGGCAATTGCCGTCCCGATCACCGTGAAAATGCCCGAGCCGATCACCGCCCCCACGCCTAGCGCGGTCAGCGAAACCGGCCCCAACGTCTTCTTCAGGCAATGCTCGGGCAATTCCGAATCGCTGATCAGTTTATCGATCGACTTGGTCGCGAAGAGTTGGTTCGCCAGCTGCGTTGCTCCTGCAATCGAAGTATGAAGCCTCAACGCCAGTGCCCGTCCCGAAACTGCTTACCTCGCTCGGGCGGAGAATCATAAGACCAAAGCCTCAACCTGCCGTCCCGAAACTGCTTACCTCATAGCCCTCATTCCGGTGGAAGCGTGGGGCTTCAGCCCCACGGAGTCAATTCTTTAACCAGGCTCTCCGGTCCGAGCGAAGCACCAGGCACCCCATACAAACGCATTGTCGTCCGGGGTAGGCGCGCCACAAAAGAATGTCAACCCGAGCCAGGCACCACGCGAAGACTGACCCGGAACGAAATACCATGGAGTGAATGCCATCCGGAACGAAGCGCCAAATAAAACGGATGGCATCCTGAGCGAAGCGAAGGATCTGCGGTTCACTTCAAAAATCGCGCCGCAGGCGCACCCTTCCCAACCTACCGCTTGCTCGAACCCTTGCTCGCCTTCTTCAACTTCTGCTTGTTCTCGCCGCGGGCGCCGGTGCGCGCCGCCTTCGGAGCGGCCTTCTTGCGCGCTGCGCGCTTGATCTTCTTCCGTTCCAATACGTCTTCTATCTTCCTGGTATCTGCCATCATTACCCTCTCGCAGGAAAAACCCGCGTCTTCTTGTGTTTTCGAAAGTCTTCCTAAGACTAAACCAAAGCTCCGGATATCCGCCGGGAATCGCACCGACCCTCGCCGCCCTACCCCGGACACCAGCTTTTTCCGGCATACGCTCGAATCCGGGCAATCCAAAAAGGACCGGCGTTGTCGCTACCCGACAGCGGAACAATATTCGTGAGGTCGGCGGCTTGCACACCAGGTACTTGGCGGATGCGTGCAAGCAGCAGTTGGTACGCGATCCTGGTTCCGGCGGCAGTCTTGGCCAGCGACGGCGAGAGACCAACCTGGAACGAGATGACGGTTGCGTGTCAAATCGCCTTTCTAAGCCGGATTTCCTCAAACCTTCACCAGGTTGGCAAACTTCTCCACCAGCTTCTTGACCCCGAACTTCGCGAACTGCACTGTAACCTTGGCCGTCTCGCCATCGCCTTCCCGGCGGAAGACCACGCCATCGCCATACTTCGGATGCCGCACCCGCTCGCCGCTCTTGAAGCCGGTCGCGCCCTCGGCGGCCACCTCGAGCTTCGGCCGGGGCGTGTAGCCCGTTTTGCCCTTCACCGAAAAGAACTGCGCAATATTGTCCAACGATCCCGGCGCCGGCGTTCCCGGCCGCCCCGCCGGTTTCGCCGCAAAGCCGTTGCCGTACCGCGATCCCGAGGAGGCTGACGCCGAGCTCCGCGCGCTCTGGTCTTCGTCCTCATAGCTGTAGTGGCGGGCCGACTCCATATCGTCGTCGCTATATGCGGACCGCCCTGCGGAGCGTCCATTGCCGCTCCAGCCGGTAGTCCGCGGCCGCACCGGGTTCAGGTCCTCAATCAGCTCCGCCGGGATCTCTTCGAGGAAGCGCGAAGGCAAACTCGCCTCCGGCATGTCGTTGCCATACCGCCGCCGGTACCGGGCGCGCGAGACGATCAGCGTATCCATCGCGCGCGTCATGCCGACGTAGCAGAGCCGGCGCTCTTCTTCGAGTTCGTTCGGAGCATTCAAGGTGCGCGAATGAGGGAACAAGCCCTCTTCCATCCCCGCCAGCAGCACCAGTGGGAACTCCAGTCCCTTCGCCGCGTGCAGGGTCATCAGCGTCACCCGCGAGCTCGGGTCGTACTTGTCGACATCGCTCACTAGCGCTGCATGGTCGAGGAACTCGTGCAGCGTCTCCCCCCGCGCCGTCGCGTCCTGGGCGGCATTGGCCAGCTCCTTCAGGTTTTCGATCCGCGACAGCGATTCAGGAGTGCCCTCAGCCTCGAGCGACCGGATATACCCGGACCGGTCGATCAGGAAGCGAATGAGTTCGGGCAGAGTTGCCGCATCGCCGGGTTTGCGAAAAGCCGGCCGCTCGCCGGCGGTCTCAGCGGAATCCTGGGCCATGGCAACATCGACCAGCTTCCGGGCGGCGGCCCGGGCGAGTGATGCCTGCTCGAGCGGCGTCGGGCCTTTCGCGGCCGCCGGCAGCACTTCAAGGAAAGGATTGAACTCCGTGGCATCGACCTTCAGCTCTTCCACAGCGTCGTCGCCCATCGGCCCAAGGCCGAGAAAGCCCTGGCCATCCTCATCGAAATCCGCGAAGTCGAAGCTGGTGTCGGCTTCCTCCGCTACGGGCTCCGAGGCCTCGAGAACCTCCATCGGCAACCCCACTTCGGAGGCATCGCGAGCATCGTTTCCAGCTAAATCGGCAGTCAGCTTCTCGTCAAATCCAGGAGCCAGCATCGCCCGCGCATCGAGAATCAACTGCCGGAAGTTCTCGAGCGCGATCACCGCCCGCTGCGGCATAAGCCGCTCCTTTACCGCCCGTCCCGTCGCCGTCCACAGGCTGGAACCCGTCTCGAGCGCCAGCCGCTCGATCGTCTCCATCGTGGTCTTGCCGATCCCCCGCGGCGGTGTATTGACCACCCGCTGCAGCGCGATCGAGTCATCCAGGTTCTGCACCAGTTTCATGTAGCCGAGCAGGTCCTTGATCTCAGAACGGTCATAGAACGAGAAGCCGCCCACCATCGTGTAACTGATCCCGTAGCGGCGCAGCGCCTCTTCCACCAGCCGCGACTGCGAATTGGTGCGGTAGAGCACAGCCGCGCGCGGCGTTTCCCCGGTATCGGTCTCCTGTCCCGCTTTGCGGAGATATTTGTTGACCTGGTCGGCGATGAAAAGCGCTTCGTTCTCTCCATCGGGAGCCTCGTAGTAGCCGATCTTCGATCCGCCCTCGCGCGCCGTCCAAAGATGCTTGCCTTTGCGCTGCGCATTGCGCGAAACGACCGCGCCCGCCGCTTCCAGGATCATCTGCGTCGAGCGGTAGTTCTGCTCCAGGCGAACCGTCTTCACATCGGGGAAATCCTTCTCGAATTCCAGGATGTTCTTGATGTCGGCGCCGCGCCACGAATAGATGCTCTGGTCCTCATCGCCGACCACGCAGACATTCTTCGCTGGGCCGGCAAGCAGCTTCATCAGCTCATATTGCGGACGATTCGTGTCCTGGTATTCGTCGATCAGCAGGTAGCGATAACGCCGGTTGTAGCGCTCCCGCACCTCGGCTGAAGACGCGAGCACGCGCACTGCCTCGAGCAGCAGGTCATCGAAGTCCATCGCGTTGGCCTTGCGCAGCTCCTTGCGATAGGCCTCGAAGATGTGCGCCACCCGTTCGCCGGTCGGGTCGGTGGATTGCAAGTAATATTCCTGCGGATCGAGCATGTGGTTCTTCGCCCAGGAGATGCGCGACAGCACGATGCGCGGCGTCAACTGTTTATCGTCGAGCCCCATCCGACGCATGACCTGCTTGACCAGCGATTGCTGGTCAGACTCGTCGTAGATGGCAAAGGTGCGCGTCAGCCCCTCGCCGCCTACCCGCAGCGCCTCGACATCGCGCCGCAGCAACCGTACGCAGAAGGAGTGGAAGGTCGAAAGCAGCGGCTTGGCAAGCGATCCGTGGCCGAGCAGCTTGTCGACGCGCTCCGCCATCTCGGCCGCGGCCTTGTTGGTGAAAGTCACCGCCAGGATCGAGTCCGGAGCCGCGCCCCGCTCCTCGATCAGGTAAGCGATGCGGTGGGTAATGACACGCGTCTTGCCCGACCCGGCCCCGGCCAGGATCAGCACCGGCCCATCGACGGCTTCGACCGCCTCCCGCTGCTGCGGGTTCAGTTTGTTCAGTAATTGCTGCAAAGAACTTCCCGGTTTTTCTAGAGGAGTCGCGTCAGAAAGGAACAACGACGCTAGTTCTAGTGTAATCGTAGAACCCAAGACCATTTGCGTTAAGAAGTCAGCGGCAAACGACTTCCCGCTAAAATAGAACGATGCTGCAACTTTCCGGCGCCGGTAAGCGCTTTGGCACCAAATTACTCTTTGAAAACGTCAACTGGCTGATCACGCCGGATGAGCGTACTGCCCTGGTCGGCGCCAATGGCACCGGCAAATCCACGCTGATGAAAATCCTCGCCGGCAATGACTCCCACGAGGGGGGTCTCGACTACGGCGTCATGCATATCACCAAGGGAATGTCGATCGGCTACCTGCCGCAGGATGGCCTTTCGCTCTCCGGCCGCACTGTTTTCGACGAGTGCCTGTCGGTCTTCGATGAACTCCGCGCGATGGAAACCGAGCTTGAGGGGCTTTACGTCGCCCTCTCTGAGCTCGATGCCGAGAGTCCCGAATATCAAGTCGCCGCCGACCGTTTCTCCGAGATTGACGCTCTCTTCAGCGCCAACGATGGCTACGCGCTCGATGTAAAAGTCGGCACCGTGCTCAGTGGCCTCGGTTTCAGCAAGGAAGACTGGCAGCGCCGCACCGAGGAGTTTTCCGGCGGTTGGCAGATGCGCATCGCGCTCGCCAAGCTGCTGCTGCAAAAGCCCGATCTCCTGTTACTCGACGAACCGACCAACCATCTCGATCTCGAAACTCGCAACTGGCTTGAGGATTACCTCCGCACCTACCCCAAGGGATTCATCCTGATTTCGCACGACCGCTACTTCCTCGATGTGACCGTCAACAAGATCATCGAGATCTGGAACAAGAACATCCACGTCTATCACGGCAACTATGAGAAGTACCTGACCCAGAAAGCCGAGCGGCGCGCGCAGCTGGAAGGGGCTTACAAAAACCAGAAAGACCAGATCGAGCACCTCGAGTCCTTCATCAACCGCTTTCGCGCCCAGGCCACCAAGGCCAAGCAGGTACAGAGCCGCATCAAGGAGCTCGAAAAGATCGAGCGGATCGTTATCCCTGAAGAGGAACCGGTCATTCACTTCACCTTTCCGCAGCCGCCTCCCTCCGGCCGGACGGTCGTCGAAGTCAACCACGTTTATAAGGACTATGGGCCGAAGCATGTCCTGCAGGATGTCAGCTTCACCATCGATCGGGGCGATCGCATCGCCCTCGTCGGCGCAAACGGCGCAGGAAAGTCGACCCTGATTCGTATGCTCTCCGCGCAGGAGGGAGCAACCAGCGGCACCATGAAGCTGGGCCACAATGTGCTCGCGGAATATTTCGCCCAGGACCAGTACAAGGTCCTCAATCCCGACGCCCGCATGCTCGATGACATCAGCAACACCGCGCCGAAAATCGCCCAGACGGAGCTGCGCAGCCTGCTCGGCTGCTTCCTCTTCTCCGGCGATGACGCCTTCAAGAAGCTAGGTGTCCTCTCTGGCGGCGAACGCAATCGCTACGCGCTGGCCAAGATTCTGGTCAGCCCCGCAAATTTCCTGCTGCTCGATGAGCCCACTAACCACCTCGATCTTCGCGCCAAAGACGTTCTGCTCGAAGCCGTAAGCTCCTTTACCGGTACCGTCATCTTCGTCTCCCACGATCGCTATTTCATTGATCGCGTTGCCACCCGCGTCTTCGAGGTCGAGGGTGGACACATGCACGTCTACCCCGGCAATTACGAGGATTACCTCTATCGCAAGGAAAACGGCCAGACCGTCAGCGGCGCCATCCCTTCCTCGAATGGCCACAAGCCAGTCTCGGTCGTGGTTCCGGAACTTGTTCCCGAGCCCCCGAAAGAGCTGAAGGACGTCAAGCGAGTCAATCCGATCAAGCTGAAGCAGATGCAGGACCGCTTCTGGTTTCTCGAGGAGGAAATCCCGAAGCTTGAAAGCTCGATCGCCACCATCGAGGCGTCGCTCGGCAGCTTCAGCAACGCAGAGGAAACCCAGCGGCTGAGCCGGGAACTCGACAGTCTTCGATTGGCGCACGGCGCGCTGACCGGCGAATGGGAGGAGTTAATGGTCCAACTGGAAGAACAGTCGGCGGTGATGTGAGCCAGCTCGGCTTGGTGCGCCACATCCTTACGCATCCGATCAATCGCGGACGAGGTCTCGGCGCCCTGTGCGACTATCTCTCATGGCAGGTCGGTAGCCGATTGCTCCCCGGCCCGGTCGCCGTGCCCTTCGTGAATGACTCTGTCCTTATAACGCGGCGCGGGATGCATGGCGCTACCTTGAATCTTTATTGTGGCTTAGCAGACTTCAAGGATATGGGGTTTCTACTTCACCTCCTGCGTCCGACGGATCTCTTTGTGGATGTAGGGGCAAACGTTGGGTCTTATACTGTGCTCGCCTCTCGCGCGGTTGGTGCGCGTTCTGTCGCCTTCGAGCCAAACCCAGAGACTTTTGCAGATCTTGTTGCCAATATCGCAGGAAACTCCATGGGGGATCGAGTGCAGGCCTGTAGAGCAGGGGTGGGACTCAAGCCGGGTGTTTTGCGCTTTGAGGCAAACGGCACCCAGACCCGGGTTGTGGTCGAAAGCGAGAGAAACGCTCGGATTTTTGAGTCGCCGATCGTCACTCTGAACAATAGTTTCATGGATGCGACCCCGGTCTTGATTAAGATCGATGTCGAGGGCTTTGAAAACGACGTGCTGGCCGGGGCCGATGAGGTTCTGCGCCGGCCCGAGTTGTTGGCGCTGATTCTCGAGAACAGCGAAGAATGCGTAGAGTACGGTTTCGCTTCGGACCAGGCGCACAAACAGCTGCTAGAGTATGGATTCGCGCTCGCGGCGTACTCGCCGCGGGAACGCAAACTGACCTTGATGAACACGCGGACGAAGGAGCCGAACAACTTGATCTACGTACGCAATCTCGCCGAGGTGAAGACACGCCTCGATGCCGCATCGCCTTTTACGGTGAAGGGACAGCAAATTTAACCTTGGCGGCGCAGGATTGTCTCAATAAGGAACCGTCAGACTGCTAGTTGCGCCAACCCGGCTTCTAAGTGTTCGACTCAGGCAACGGAGGAACAGTGGTGGAAAGAGCGAAGACTCGCCAGGTTATTGCTGCCTTTGGATTGTTGGCGCTCGTACTCGGCTGTTCCAATTTCAAGCAGCCGAATGAAAAGAACTTCATGGCCGGGCTCAACGCCTATTACTCGCACCACGATGAATGCCTTTTTACCAACACGTTGAGCTTTCCTTACGAGACGGCGATCAAGGACCAAACGGGCCCGGGCAGCAAGGGGATGGATGCGCTTACTGCTTCGGATCTAATGAAGCGGCAGGAGGCTAAGCTGGTAGGCGTGAATCGTTACACGTTGACACCCGCTGGTGAGCGGGTAGGTGGCCGCTTTTGCTATGGCCATCGGGAGATCACGTCCGTTCCCAGCTTTACTCCGCCGGTTACGGTAAACGGTCAGCAGGTAACGACGGTGACTTATAACTACCGGCTTGGCGACATGCCGGTGTGGGCGGATACAGATGCCATGCGAGCTGCTTTTCCGGCATTGGCAAAGTCTGCATCCCCTGCCGCGCAAGACACAGCCAAGATGCAGCTGACGATTAACGGCTGGGCGATGGCAGATGCCCGATAGCGGGGTGACCGACACTCCTGCCGGTTCTCTCAGGCATAATCAGATTCATGCCTCCGCTATGGAAACCTGAGAACTGGTCCTCTCGCCTGGCCGAACTGGAAGCTCGATCCGGCGATCTGAAAGAAGCTCCCTTACGGCGCGACGTTCGCTCGCTGGGAACACTGTTAGGCGAAGTGCTGCGTGAGCAGGCCGGCGGCGACCTCTACACAAAAGTAGAAGAGCTGAGACAAAGCGCGATACGGCGCCGCGAACTGCAAGGTGACGGGGCGATCGACGAAGCCGAGACGCTAATGCAGAAAGCCGTCTACGATATCAGCGGCTTCTCCGTAGAGCAGGCTTACCAAATGGGTCGCGCGTTCGGTTTCTATTTCGAACTGATTAATCTTGCGGAAACCAACCACAGGAAGCGTCGTCGTCGTTCGAGCCAGGTGACGGGCGGTACTTCTTCGCAGCGCGGAACCCTCCGCGGAACGCTGCGCGCGATGAAGCAGGCCGGAGTCTCGAGCAAGGAAGCGCTGGAATGGCTTGGACGGATTTTCATTGTTCCGGTCTTTACCGCCCATCCTACCGAGGTGGCCAGGCGTTCGGTAATGTTTAAGCGACGGCGTATCGGCGCCTTATTGGAACAACTTGACCAGATTCCGATTTCGGACGAAGAGCTCGATCACTTGCAGCAGCAGCTGACGGCTGAGATCACCGCCTTGTGGCAGACCGACGAGGTACGCAGCCGAAAGCCCACCGTTTACGACGAGATCCAGATGGGGTTGGATTTTTACGATTCCTCTCTCTTCGCCACGTTGGCTCCCCTTTATCAGGAGATTTCGGATGCGCTGGCGAGCGAGTATACCCTGGAAGTTGAAGTCTCAGCATTGCCGAAACTACTCGGGTTCGGCTCCTGGATCGGAGGAGACCGCGACGGCAATCCGTTTGTCACTCCGCAGATCACTCGCGACGCGATCCAGCTTGCCCGAACCCACCTCCTGGCGGAGTACCGGCGTCAAATCCAGCTGGTGATCGACCTTCTTACGGCTTCATCGCAGCAGGTGCCGGTGAGTGAAGGCTTGAGAGAGCGCCTGACGGGCTATGTCGCGGAGCTGCATGTATCCGAGGAGTCAGTCTTCGGAGCACAGTTTGAGTTCGAGTCGTACCGGCGCATTCTGGCGTGTGTCCTTGCACGGCTGGAGAAGACGCTCTCGCTAAGGGGTGAAGTAAGCGATGAGAACGATGCTTTGGCAGGACTGCCTGCATATGACTCGGCGGCGGAATTTGTCGCGGACCTGCAGCTCGTGCGGACAAGCCTGAAAGACAACTGCGGTTTGCGGCTGGCGCGAGCGCTGGTCGATCCGCTCCTGCTACTCGCTCGTACTTTCGGTTTCCACTTGCATACCCTGGATATTCGCCAGCATGCCAAGCTGCAAGCGGCGGCGCTTCAGGAAGTCGCTGCGTGGAGCTCCAAATCCGCGAGCCAAGGCGAGCTTCCGAAAGCATTGAGCAGTCCCTCGGCCGATATTATCGAGACCTTTCGTACGGTGGCAGCGATCAAGGCGCAAGGTACGCCGGAAAGTATTCGTTTCGGCGTCATCAGTGGCGCAACCAGCGTAGAAGACATTGTCAATGTGGTGTGGCTGGCAAGGCTGGCTGGAGTTCGCGTTGAGGGAACGGCAGACGATCCCGGCCTGATGCCGGTGCCGTTATTCGAATCGATTGAAGACCTGCAGAATGCCCCTGCTATCTGTCGCGAACTCTGGAACGGCGAAGAGTACAAGCGATTGATCGCCTCGTGGAACGGGCGCCAGGAGGTCATGCTAGGCTACTCCGATTCGAATAAAGACGGGGGCATGTTGACCAGCACCTGGGAGATCTTTCGCGCCCACCGTGCATTGCACGAGGTAGCCCGGGAATGTGGCGTGAACTTGCGGCTCTTTCACGGCCGCGGCGGCACCGTAGGTCGCGGCGGCGGCCCGACCCACCGCGCCATTTTCGCCCAGCCCTTTGGCGCCTTCGAGGGCGAAATCCGGATTACTGAACAGGGCGAGGTCTTAAACTGGAAATACTCCGACGTAGTGCTGGCGGAGCGCAACTTGGAGTTGATGATTGCCGCATGTCTCGATGCGCTTGCACGGCCAAATGCTAAGGCCCCCCACGGGCACCGGACCGGGATCCTGCTGCCTGAGTGGGAGGCGGCCTTCGATGAGCTTTCTGCAACAGCTTTCACTTTCTACCGGCAGAACATTATCGATGATCCCGAGGTGCTGCAGTATTTTGAGGCCGCAACGCCCGTCGGCGAATTGGAGAATGCGAAGATCGGCTCCAGGCCGGCCCGTCGCAAAGGTGCGCTCGACTTCAGCAATTTGCGGGCAATACCGTGGGTCTTCGGCTGGACGCAGAGCCGGCTGCTTGTCCCGGGATGGTTTGGAGTTGGCCACGCGATCGGTCTCTATTCGCAAAAGCCGGCCGGCGCGGAGTTGCTGCGCGCCATGATGAAAGAGTTTCCGCTCTTCATCGATGTGATCCGGAACGTCGAGACTGCTCTTGCTAAAGCCGACCTGGGCATCGCACGGCTGTATGCCGAACTTGCTCCGGATGCTGGAATTCGAGATCGGGTTTTCTCGAAGATAGAGGCGGAATTTCACCGAACACTTGAAGCGGTGCTGATGGTGACCGGCCAGCGAGAGCTGTTGGAAACCAATCAGGTGCTGTTGCGATCGATTCGCCTGCGCAACCCGTATGTCGATCCGATGAGTTTGATCCAGGTCGACCTGCTCCGACGCAAGCGCGGCGGCGAGGATACACCGGAGGTGAACCGTGCGATAGCGGGCACGATCAACGGTATCGCCGCAGGGCTTAGAAATACCGGGTGAATTCCTGAAATGACAACTTGCGGGTTTCCCCCTCCCGTTATGAAACCCGCAGACAAGAGATTGCTTGCATCCATAACCCACACGCGACTTGCGACGGTATGCTCGTTGCATGAATGGCGTGGGGACAGAGACAAATAGCTCCGGATCCAACAGCGAAGATCTCACCATCGTTATGGGGCGGTTCCAAGACTGGGCTAAAACGCAGGCATCGAGGCGCTCTGCAAGCGAGAGGTTGAAGCCTGCAGCAGCTCGTTCGGGTGGCGAGAGACTCCCCGGCGAGGCTCGCGAAGTCTCCTATGAGCAGGCGTTGCGGGCCAGCAGCTACCGGCGACCGGCCGATGTGCCGCCCGTCGAGGTTGCACGACAAGAGCAGGAATCCGTAAAGGCGCCGGAGAAGAAAGCTTCCGAGCGCGCCGCTGAGGCTCAACCATCGACGCGGGTGCGCACCGCTTCGACTGCCGGTGCGGCGTCGGCAGAAAGAAAGGGTGTCTCGCCGCCTGTTGAACCAGCTCAAGCCCTAAAATCGGCGAAGTCAGCGGCGCTCAACACCTCGACAAGAGGGCAGAAGGGACGAGCGGCCAAAGTGCAGCTGCGCCCGTCTGCAACCAGCCCCCGAGACGCTCCGATGACGGTCCAGCGCACCGAAGCGGGAGCAGACGAAAAGAAGATCTATTCTGAGGCGCGAATGCTGAAGTCGACAAGAAGGGTGACGGTGAGAGCTGCCGCAGAACCTCCAGTCCCACCTGAATTTGTGGCTGCACCTGACGCGGCGCCTCCCTGCAACTCCTCAGAGGGGAAGCGGACCCGTCCATCCTTCCGCGACGTGCTAAGAGGCACTCATTCCCTGGGAGGCGTCGACCAGTCTAACGGAACCAGTATGGAAACCACGAAGGCCGCCTCTCTTACCTTGCGGGTATCTGACGAGGAACAAGCACGTATCCAAGCCTGCGCGGCTCACGCCAATTTGTCTGTTTCAGCGTACCTGCGACAATGCGCAATGGGGGTCGATGATCTACGCGATCAGGTGGAGCTAGCCCTGGCGAAGTTGCGCGACCAGCAGGCCCTTACTCCTCCGCCCCCGGGACTTTCTGCGATACCCGGAATCCTGCGCCGGTTTGGTCTGCAGTGTTTTCACCGCTTTCGACCAGGCCGCGGTGAATCTGCTCTCCTCTCGATCCGGTAGCTGGAGAGAGTTTGCATCGCTTAGAGTTCGCTCGACGAACCCGGGATCATTGCGGCGCGATGATCCCGGTGGCGTGATTGTGGTCGAAGGTGACTGTCCAATCCGTACCGGCCACATCGTAGTGGACGGTACGGTTGCCGTAATTCGAGGAATCGGAAGTCTGTACCTGGCCAAGCGCCATGGACGCCTGCAGTTCGTTCATCCCTGGTTTTGGCTGGTGCTGATCAATCGCCTGCCAAACGTCGGCCGGCCAGTGCTTATACATCTGATGGGGATCGTCATAGTAGAAGATATCGTCGCAATAGAATTTCGAATCCGAATCCTCTAGATAACCGATCGCAGTCGCGTATTCTCTGACGTCCTTTGGTAGCCGAAATACGACAAAGACCTGCTGGTTCCCATGAGGAATGCGCGTGGCAAGCTTGGCGGGAGTGATTTCCGTGAGCACATCCTCGATCTGCAACTGTTCTGCAGTCGGCAGTAAACCCGCGCGGTGAGCAAAGTCGATGTGCCGGGCAGCGTAAGGATAGTAGTCGAGCTGATAGCCGGCAGCGACCCATACTGGTTTACCGGCTAACTCATGAGCCGACTTAAGATCGTCGATGAAAAGCTTTCGTGGCTGGACGACATCATCTGCCGTCAAGAGTTTCCTTTGTTGCTGTGGTTTTGTTGCGATGTCCGCATTCCGTTCTCGCCAGACGAAATAAATCCGAACGCCTGCAACCAGCAGAACGAACAATGTCACAAGTGCGAGTCGCTGCCAGAGTTTCAATCCATTCTCCCTGAGACAATTTACCGAAGATCATTATTCTGACGATAAAGCGGCTTAAGCCATTGGCTGTCTGATCGATTGTTCCTTGCCTGAAACAGCCGATGTGGGGCTGCCCTGTTCGTCGGTGAGCAGGGACTCGGCAGTCAGCGTATCGGCATTTCGGAGCGACGGGAAGAAGGCGCTCCAGAGACCGGTCACGATCAATGATCCTATGCCGCCGATTACGACTGCCCTTACCGCTCCCCACCACTGTGCCGTCAGGCCGCTTTCAAATTCTCCCAGTTCGTTGGATGCGCCTAAGAAGAGTGAATTGACTGCGCTGACCCGTCCGCGCATCTCGGGCGGCGTAGCAAGCTGCAGCAAGGACGAGCGGATGACGACGCTCACCATGTCCGCGCCCCCCACCAGCATGAGCGCTAAGACCGAGAGAGGAATGCTGCGAGAAAGACCGAAGGCAATCGTTCCTACGCCGAACAGTGCAACACAGGTGAGCATCTTCCGGCCGGCGCCATGCCGGATCGGGCGGAACGCTATCAAAATAGAAATGCCAAGAGCGCCCAGCGCGGGTGCGGCGCGGAGGATACCCAACCCGCGTGGACCGGCGTGCAGAATGTCCTGAGCGAAGATAGGCAGCAGGGCAACCGACCCCCCCAGCAGCACCGCAAAGAGATCGAGGGAGATCGAGCCCAGTAGGATCTTCCGTTTCCAGACGTAATGAAAGCCAGCCAGGACGACGTCAATTGAGGTGGCCTTCTTCTCCATCCTTCCCGGGCGAACCGAAATCATCGACACGAGCACGAGATAGCAGACCAGCATGGCAAGAGTGAAAAGAAAAACCGCCGCCGCCCCTCGAATGCTGGTGTGTAGAGGAAGCGTGAAGATGAGGCCGCCGACGGCCGGCCCCGCGATATTGGCGATCTGAAAGATTGTTGATCCCCAGGCGACGGCGTTGACGAAATGTTCCTTCGGCACCAAGTGGGGGACGAGTGCGGAACTGGCTGGCCCGCTGAACGATCGCCCAGTCCCGATGAGCGCAAGCGTACCGTAGATTGGCCACACGCTGTGCATTCCGCGCCACGCGAACGCGAAAAGCGCGGTAGTGCAGAACATCTGGAGGGTATAGCAGATCAGAATGACGAGCCGGCGGTCATAGCGGTCAGCGACGTGACCAGACGGCAGGATGAACAGCACTCCTGGAAGGAAGAGCGCCAGGCCTGTAAAGCCCAGGTCCAAGGCCCGATGGGTGATCTGATAGACCTGCCACGCCACCGCGAGCGACTGTGCCTCGGCACCGATGATGACGGTCGCCCTGGCCATTTGGTACAGCCGGAAGTCGCGCGAAAGAAAGGCGGCGGTTCCGGTCATCGCTGTCTTCTCGGCCATGCCTTTGATTAGGGTAGACGAGCCAAAAGCCCTTTCAGCTTTCCGGCCGCAAAATCGCACTCAAATTCCAGGAATTCGGCTTCGGAGGGTGGAAATTCGCCCTCGACATTCAACCGGGTGGAAGTTTGCAGCGCCGGAGCTGAAGCTCGGCAGCCCCAGGTTCAAGTCTAGGGAGTCGGAGGGTTAGGCTGCTTGTTCGTGGAAGGGGGAGTTCCCTTCAGGTATGCCTGATATTGCGTATCGATGATGCCAAGGTTGCGGGCAAGTCCGATTTTGGCCTGGTTGTACTGATAGATGGTGTTGACGTACTGCGTCTCTGCATTTGCCAAGGTTGACTGAGCCTCCACGAGAGGAAGGTTGTCGTCAATCCCCGCCCGGTAGCGTTGCGTCGACTGATCCAATTCGCTGGTTGCAAGGTCCAGGTTACTTTTTGCTACCTTCACCAGTTGAGACTGACTTGCCACGTCGAACAGGCTGTCCCTCACCTGCTGGTCGATCCTGCCCTTGAGGTCTGCCATCTGCGACGTCAGGCCTGCCAGCCGTGCGTCGGCAGTCTGCTTATCTCCGCGGAATTTCGCTTCATGGAAGAGTGGTATCTCCAGCGTACCCTGGGCGACAAAAACGCCGTGATATACGCCGCCAGAGATACCCTGTACGCCGTAGAAGCCGTCGAAGTTCAGGCTGGGCAGGCGTTCATATTTTGCAGATCCAAGCGATAAGTCGGCCTGGCGGAGCTGCTTCAGCATCGATTGATAGTCCTGGCGGCTGGCGTACGCTTCCTTCTTGGCCTGTTCGACAGAGGTCGCTTCGAGTTCGGCATAGGGAGAGGT
Source organism: Acidisarcina sp. (assembly GCA_965199205.1). Taxonomy (GTDB): domain Bacteria; phylum Acidobacteriota; class Terriglobia; order Terriglobales; family Acidobacteriaceae; genus Acidisarcina. The sequence goes on along the minus strand of OZ240688.1, from coordinate 2,531,926 downwards.
ATCCGTCAGTTGGATCCTCTGCCCTGCGGGGACGCCAATTTCCCGCTCCAAGTTGATCTTTGCCTTCTCGAAGTCATTTTCCTCCGAGATGACTGTCTGTTGTTGCGTCTGATACTGGACGCGAGCGCGTAAGTCATCGAGGTGCGCTGCAGTCCCGGCTTCGTGCTCCGCGACTGCCTGATTTAAAGTGACTTCGTCAGTCTTTAGTAAGGCGCGAGCATAATCCAGCAGCGAACTTGCCGAGAGTGCTTGCAGGTAGGCCGTCGCGACATTGAGCACGACAAGGCCCCGGGAGGATTGCATGTTGTAAAACGCCGCAGACTCACCAGCCTTGGACGCGCGAAACTGGTCCAGAGTCGAAAGATTAAAGAGCGTCTGGCTGAGGTTCATCTGTCCCTGACTGACGTCGACACTTGGCACCAGATTGAACGTCGTTCCAGCTGGAATGCCGGGAAACTGCGAAATCAAGCCGCCTCGGAAGCCTTCTGCAGCCAGATTGTACTGATGGACTCCCGTCTGGCCCTGCAGATTTACGTTGGGCAGTAGTGGATTGAGCGCCTGCAATCGCTGGCCGCTGGCGGTCTTCTGCTGGTCGCGAATCAGTGTCAGGGCGAGATTATTGTCTAATCCGAGCCGGATCGCGTCATCCAGCGACACAGAGACGACCTGATCTACAGGAGGGACCGCGCTTACGCTGCCGTAGTAGTTATTTGTGGCCGAGCTTTGATTGGTTACCTGCGCCTGCACGAGCCCAATCGCGCTCAGACTGAGCGCGACTAAACCTCTGAGGAGTCCTGATTTCCCGAGCTTCATCTCTCTCAAAATACCTTAATCCTGTTCTTTAGATCGGATAGAGGGTCTGAGGTTGCCAAAAGATTGCAAATTGCGATGCGGCCTGCGACTTTGCGCCGACAGCCGGCCCGGCGGCCGTCCAGCGTTCGTCAATGCCCGCCATTTAGGATCAAAACCATGAGCATGAAGTTTGCGTTAGGCGTACTGCTGGCTGCAGCTGTGCTGGAGGCGGGCGGCGACGCTCTCGTTCGGGCGGGCCTTCACGCCCATGCAGTGGGAGCGAGGGTACTTCTCTTTGTGTGCGGGGCGCTCGTTCTTTTTGGCTACGGATACGTGGTGAATACGCCGCCGTGGGATTTCGGCAAACTGCTGGGTGTTTATGTGGTGTTCTTTTTTGTGGTGGCCCAGTTGATTGGATGGATCTTCTTCCATCAGCGGCCGACCAGCGCCATCTGGATGGGTGGGGCGTTGATCGTCGCAGGAGGCGCGATCATCTCTTTTGCCTCTCTGCGGTGAGGGCCGGCGGAGCCGCCCGAGGCGGGAAGAAGAGCCAGGTGACCAGGACAGCTGTGGCGGAGTATATGGCGATATTGACCAGCATGCCGACCCCGACAGCCTGAAGCTGATCTCGAAGCGCGGCCTGGGAACCATCGTTGAAATGAAGTTCGGCCATGTCGCCTGCGAAGAGCAGGGGCGGCGCAAGGTCAAGGGACATCTCGAAGAGCCAGGATGCAGGCCGGGCGTTCAGCAGGCGCACACAGCCAAATTGGGCGACGGTCAGTAAGACGACGCAAATCACGGTCCAGATCAGGACTTTGAGATAGCGCATCGTAGGATTCGAGTACCTCCTCAAGATCGTTGGGCGAGTCGCGATCGAAAGCGCCGATTTCTGGAAAGAAAATCAATTCGATACAATTCTATCGAGGGCTGAGTCTAACATTTATGTCTGTATCGCAACGCATTTGCGGCATTCTTCCGCTCGCCGTCCTGGGCATCGCTCTTTTTTCCAATTTTTCGTCAGACGGGCGCGCGCAGACCAGTACTACCCAAGTGGCCGATAGCTCGCTGCTGCGACCGCCGCCGGGGGCGCGGGTCGCCATCTTTGAGTTTGAGGACCTGGAATGTCCGGACTGCGCCCGGGCCAACCCGCTGCTAAAAGAAGCTGCTGCAAAATACAACATTCCGTGGGTGCGGCACGACTTCCCCCTGCCGTTTCATGCCTGGAGCTTCCAGGCGGCGGTCAATGCGCGGTGGTTTGACACCAAGTCAAAGAAGCTGGGCGACGACTACCGGGACGCGGTCTTTGCCAGCCAGCCGAGCATCGCGAGCCTGGACGATCTGCGCACCTTTACCGAGAAATTTTCGAACGACCACAAGGTCGCATTTCCCTTCGTCGTGGACCCCCAGGGTAAGCTGGCTGCGGATGTCAAAGCCGATTACGCAATGGGGCAGCGCATCGGCATTGAGCACACCCCGACGATCTGGGTGGTGACGAACAAATCCGGCAACGCGCCTCCGTTCGTTGAGGTCGTGGATCGGACGAAGCTCTACGACATCATCGACCAGGCGTTGGCCTCTACCAAGCCGCTCCCGGCCCATGCGACGACTGCGTCCGTCAAGCACTAGGATGGCGGCTCCCTCGAGATCGTGGCGGGGCTGAGCCTAGCAGTGCAGCTGTTTCCGCTGTTGGAGGGTGCCGGGGCGGTACCCCCCTCCCCCTGCCTTTTTGGCTAAATTATTGCGAGCAATGGGCTTAGCCGGAGTAGGCTGGCTAAACTATTGCAAGCAAAGGGCTTATGGGTAAGCCCCCTCATTATTAGGAGTTACGGTTTCCGCGTTGGTTGCGGAGGGATAATTGTTTGGTGGTAGTTCCAGTATACCAAGCGGGAGTGGTTCACCATGCCAACTGTCTGGCAGGAATTTAGCGTTTCGATTGTTGGAGTTAGGGTAGGGAGTTAGCAGAAAGCAGGATTATCCCTTTGACAAAAGTTCAGGGAGTGCGAGATGATTGCGCCTAGGCTGAAGAGATTGCCCAATGAATCGCGTCCAAGGCCCGAAAGATGGAGGAATTTTGGCGTGACAGTTTGCATTGCGATGATGGCAGATAATGAGCGTCAGCTCGTTTTGGTTGCAGATCAAAAAGTTGGATTTGGAGATTTTTCGGCAGATGGTTTAGCCACAAAAAATACTCCATTTATAGCTCATTGGACTGTGATGGTTTCAGGTGACGACATTGGCCCTGCAGGCCCAATCATCGCTCGCGCTAGACGCCGCTGCCAACAAGGTCGCATCGTAAGCGCCGACGAAATCGCCGACGTGATCCACGATGAAATCAAAAAAGAGCGCGAGAAGCTAGTTGAGTCTCAGGTACTCGCTAAATATGGATTCACTATGGACGTCTTCAAAAAACAAGGCAAAAGAATCTGTACTGAAACTGTGTATTTTGACATTTGCTCAAAGATGGAGCGAGTCACAATGCCCATCGAGTTTTTGTTATCTGGTTTCGACGAGGATGGAAGAGCTCACATCAGGTGGACTGATTCATCTACCCCCCCCAGAGACTATGACTCAGTCGGATTTTGCGCGATTGGATCAGGGGCAAATGCCGCCTTAGGATCACTATGCCATAGCTGTGACCATCTGAGCCTGAGCAAGTACCGCAATGTTGAAGAAGTGGCTTACCACGTTATAGCCGCTAAGTTTATGGCGGAGTCGGCGATTAATGTTGGAAATAAAACTTTTGTTGCGGTAGTCGGAAAAGAAGGAGATGCTAAACATATTTCTCCTCTTTTAGGGATGGATACGATAAGAGAACAATGGAAGAAGCACGGGGCCCCTATGGAGTGCCCGATCTTTTGTGCCATTGGAAGAGTTAGTGTAGCGCACCGATTTCTGAGGTCAGATCGATGCAGGATATGGCCGCAAGGGGAGCCGGGAGCGAAGCGACTGGCTCCCCTTGCGGCCAAGCAGTGGATGCCAGCCAAGCCTCAGGTGCTGGTGATCGGTATCCCAGCGAGGAGTGCGGCCTGACGGTGTTGTAGTGGACACGCCAGCGTTCGGCCAGCACGCGCAGTTCTTTGATCGAGTAGAAGATCTCCCCGTTGAGGAACTCATCTCTGAGTTTCGAGTTGAAGCTCTCGCAGTAGCCGTTCTCCCACGGTGAACCGGGCTCTATGTACAAGGTCTTCGCTCCTGTCTTTGCAAGCCATTGACGTAAGTCTTTGGCGACGAACTCGGGCCCATTGTCCGAGCGAAGATGCTCCGGCACTCCCTTCATCACCATCACATCGGCCAGCGCAGAGATGACCCTGGAGCTGGACCAACGGCGTTCCGCACGCACCAGCAAGCTCTCACGCGTGTGCTCATCGATCAGGTTCAGCAGGCGCACGCTGCGGCCATCATGCGTCCGTGCGCTGACGAAGTCATAGCTCCAGACATGGTTCCGCCGCTCCGGTCTGATCCGCACGCACGATCCATCGTTAAGCCACAACCTGCCCCGTGGCTTCTGCTTCTGTGGAACCTTTAGCCCCTCGCGACGCCAGATACGCTCCACGCGATCCTTGCCTACTCGCCAGCCGGCCCGCTTCAGCAACGCCGTGATCCGGCGATACCCATAACGGCCGTACTGGCTGGCAAGCTGAACGATCGCCTGTGTGAGTGCATCTTCGTCTTCCCGCCGGATCGCACGGTAGCGCTGCGTGCCGCGCGGCTGGTTGGCCAACCGGCACGCCCTGCGCTCCGTCATCCCATGCTGCTCTTGCGCATGATCTGCTGCGATCCGTCGTCGCTCAGGGCTTAGAAGTTTCCCGAGGCGAAGTCTTTCAACACAAGGTTGTCCAGGCTCAGATTCGCCACCAACCGCTTCAGCTTCGAGTTCTCCTGCTCCAACTCCTTCAGCCGCTTCGCCTGGTCTACCTGCAACCCGCCCTACTCCTTGCGCCAGCGGAAGTACGTCTGCTCCACGATCCCGGCTTCCTTACACGCCAGAGCAGTCGTCTTCCCATTCGCTATGGCCACTTCGATCTGCCGCAGCAGGTTCACCACCTGTTCAGGTTGGTACTTCTTGCCTCGTCCCATATGCCCTCTCCTTGTCCAGTGTCTCTCTTATCCACTGGCACACTTCAAGCCGGGCACTCCACCTAAAGCACCACCAGCACTAATCGAAAAGACACGACAGCTGTTAATTTCCTTGAATGAGCTTAAGACAAAGGAGGGCTTCGAAAGGGCGCTTAAAAATTCTCCTTCGAAAATACAAAGATCATTGAAAAGGAGTAAATCTAAGCAATTAGCTTCTCATAGCTCAACGGATCAGCAGTAATCATATGTTGAAGCGTTTCAAGGAATAGAGTCTTAGAGTTGCGCCGATTGAACCGAAATGTCATTTCCTCGAGGTAGGCTTGCAAATGCTTCGCAGAGACTTTATGCCACGACCCAATGATGCCGCGCTTCAGCAAGCTAAACGCAGACTCGATCCCATTGGTCGTAATGCAGAATCCATTTTCGTATCGCACGTACTCCTTGCGCCTGTGGTTGACGATCTCATGATCCCTGCCAGCAACGACGTTCTTGTTGTAGCCGGGGAAACTATCGGTGATGAGCACTTCAACGTCTTCGCTGATGTTATCTTTCACGTACTGAGCCAACGTCCCAGAGCTAGCGTCGGCAGCGTGGAAGAACCGAAGAGCACCATTGCGCTGCTTGATGCCGATGACGACTTGCTTGTTTTCTTGCGCCGCTTCACCGCGTCCACGTCCAGTAGCGCGACCTCCCACGTAGGTTTCATCCATCTCGATTACGCCGTTCATCATCGCGGATTTTTCGGCGCTTGCCATAGCGGCCCGGATGCGATGGCAAAGGTACCATGCGGTTTTATAGGACACTCCCAACGTCCGCTTAATCTGGTTCGCGCTCATTCCCTTACGCGACTCGCAGATGAGGTACGTTGCCGTAAACCACTTGATGAGCGGAAGGTGGGAGTCGTGGAAGATAGTGTTTGCTGTGACGGTGAACTGGTAGTCACACGCCTTGCAGTAAACGAGCTTTGTACTGTTCGCAAGCCGTGCCGGGTTCGGATTGTCGCACCGGGGGCAGATCGGGCCATTAGGCCACCGAAGGCGCTCAAGCAATTCGCGGCAAAGGTCGTCACTCCCGAAGGTCGTGCAAAGCTCGATAATGGTCACAGGGAGGTCTCCAGGTATGGATGAGCAGGACAAAAAACGAGAGCTTCAAAAGGTGCCGACCCGCAAGCTTCTTTCGGCGATAAAACAGGACATCCGCAAAACGATGAAAGCGTCCGCTTCTCCCCGTAAACCATTGAAGACGAAGTGATTAGCTCAACCATGAGACAAGGATATCCGTGCGCCTAACTTTTGTCAAGTATATAATCCTCGCAGAAAGGTACTTGACAGGTTTTTGGGGTGGTTCCGGTGGGCGGTCCGAGGTGGATCGGCTTCAAGGATGAGAAGCGATTCAATCCGTTGCGGTGGGGAGTTAGCAGGGAGGGTTGTAATATACTTGACGGAATGCCTGCTTCTTTGTGCTCTTAATACATGGAAACGCCAAAGACACTACTCGAAGCCATCAACTTCTTTCAGGACTCTGAGAACTGCCGTCAGTTCATGATTGCCGTCCGATGGGAAGATGGAATTGTCCGCTGCCCCCGCTGCGGGTCTGATGATGTTTCCTACATGCCGAATGCCAAGCAGTACCACTGCAAGGCAAAGCATGAGAAGCTCAAATTCTCCCTAAAGGTAGGAACCATCTTCGAGGATTCCCCCATTGCTCTTGAGAAGTGGCTTCCCGCTGCATGGCTCATTTCCAACTGCAAGAACGGCATTTCCTCGTATGAGGTCGCCAGGGCGCTCGGAATCACTCAGAAGTCCGCATGGCACATGATCCACCGTCTACGTCATGCAATGACTGAAGAAGGCGGTTAGCTCAACGGTCGCGTGGAAATGGATGAGACATTTATCGGGGGCAAGGTCAAGAACATGCACAAGTCCAAGAAGCCCATCGGAACGGGTTTCACTGGTAAAGCAACGGGTGGCATGGCAAAGACCGTAGTAGTGGGAATGCTGGAGCGCAATGGACGGGTGAAGGCAGAAGTTGTGGCCGAACGCGCTACCCATATCCTTCAGGACTTGATCAAGAAGCACATCGACGAATCCGCCACCCTCATCACCGATGAACTCGCCGCCTGCAACAAAACTGAGCTTGTACACGAAGTTATCAATCACGCTGATGAGTACGTTCGCGGCCACATCCACACGAATGGCATAGAGAACTTCTGGACACTACTGAAGCGGGGATTGACGGGAACGTATATCGCAGTCGAACCCTTCCACCTTCAGGCGTATGTGGCAGAGCAGGTCTTCCGCTACAACAAGCGCAAGGACATGAACGATGGAGCAAGGTTCGTCAAGGTTCTCTCGCAGGTCGTAGGCAAACGCCTCAAGCATGCGGAGCTGACGGGCCGAGTTCAAGGAGTTGCCTAAGAAGCGGCAGGGCCGGGGTCGGAGGAAGCCTTCTTCTGGCTAGGCTTGACCGCTACAAGTTTTTTCATGAATTCAGTAAACTTGCCGAAATCGCCTTCAATGGCGAGCGTAGATGGCCTTGGTTGTTTTTGCTTGACCGGATCTATCCAAACTTTAGCCATCCGTGTACCTCGCTGACTTAACTAACAACCCTAGTTGCTGCCATACAACCTGTGGTCTGGGTCGAGCCATACCACATAAAAAACTTGCTGATTAAGAAAGCCATGAACACGCCAATTGCATTCTGGCTCCTTCCACTCTTCCGAAAGCGCAAACTGCCAGGCGGAATCCGTCCAAAGATCTTCGTCTTCGCTCGGGTCTATACCTGGAAAGCCTTCGGTTTCTGATGTTTCAGCCCACGATATCTGATGTCGGTGACTAACCATTTCGTCGCAGAACCGTTCTACCGTCATGCCACTATGGCGTTTAATTTCCCGAAGCAACGCAACCATAAACGGTGGTGGACAAGCGTCTATATGAAACTTGCCATGGTCGTCTTGGAGGTAACGAAAGGAAAACTCAAGACAGCGATCATCTCGCTGCGGCGTACGCCGTTGGATGCTCTTCCTTGTCCGACTCATTCGCTAGATTTCTAAAGTACTCCTTCATTGATTCGTGACTGATCACCGCCTTGGAGCTTTCAGTAGGAGGTAATGATCCTCTCGCTTCTCGCCAGGGAGATTCTTCGTGAGAAAGCTTTTCTAGCTGAGCGGCAGTCATGTGATCATAGGCCGCCAAGACGGCATCAATATGATCGGTGAAGGAAACTTCTACATCCCCCGGTCGCGTGTTCTCGCTAATAGGATTCCACTTAAAGGCCTTGTAACAAAAAAAGACTGTTGGCACTACCGGGCCATGTACCCAAGCCTGAATATTGTCGGTAAATACAGGTACGCCCTCCAGTCCCAGATACCATCCCTGGACGTAATACAGAAGCTTCTGAAGCTTTAGGTTTGAAACGGGCTTACCGATGTCAGAAGACTTGGTGATGATGTATCTGGCGATCTCTAACGCCTGGATTGCCATATTCTCTATCCTCTCGTAGCCCACTACTAACCCTTTAGACGCAACGTAGCAGATCGGTAGGGTCTTTTCCACACTTTTGTCAATTAAATGGTGGACAAGGCGGTACCGAATTCCAGAGTTTTGTGATACGTGCGCTCTGTATCATTAAAATATACAGCATTTCGCCCTTTCTTCGCTGTAACGCGGGCTCTGATTTCTCTGGAGTATTTCGGCATGCAATCCAATAGCTATAATCGCGCCCACTATGGCTCATATCTTTTGGGGTGCGGTTTTTTTGGGGTGGTTTGCGGTGGTCGCGGGGAACGGTCTGAGGCGGCGGTTATTCTGCTGGCTCATGGATTACCGATTGGTTGGACTGCGGCGGGCTAGCCCCTGAAATGCTGCGGGAAGCTGCTGAGTGAAGCATGTTAGTGCCCTAGCGATAGCTGCGCTGGTAAGTTCTGCTGATGCGGTCGTGCCAGCCGAGGCGGTCGTCGTCGAAGAGGGCCCATAGAACGCCGATGCCCAGGGGGCTGGCCGAGAGCAGGAGCGCTCCGAGGCGGCGGCGCGCGGCGTGGCGGGTGGGGTTGGCGTCGTCGAAGGTGCACAGGGCGATCCTGGCGTAGCGCATGCCCGGGGTGTCGTGGCCGAAGCTGAAGAAGAGCAGCAGATAGAGGACGGCGAAGGCGCAGAGCGCCGAAACGGCGCCCACGAGCATGGGCATGCCCCAAGGCAGGCGCGTGGTGCAGGAGGCAAAGACAAGGGCGAAGGTGAGAAAAGCTCCCATGATCAGGGCGGCATCGACGATGGCGGCCATCAGGCGGTCTTCGATGGATGCGGACTGGAGGGGAAGTTCGAATTGTTTGGGGGTTTCGCGCGCCGCCAAGCCGGCAGCGGACCTGGCCAGATTGTCGAGCGACACCTGCCTTTCCTGGAAGGGGTCGCGTCCGCGGAGGCCCGCTTCGTGCAGACTGGGGGCTGGATCGAGGCGAATGGAGGACCATTCCGCTCGCGCGGGTTCGACGGTGGGCTCGGTCGAGATCCTTTCCTGCTCGACTTCGAAGATCCTCAATTGAGACTGGGCGGCGTCGCGATCGAACTCCTCCCGCAGCGGCCCCTCGGCGAGGCGGGGGCGCGCCTTGCGGGCGGCGATCAGTTCGCGTGGGAACTCAAGGAGCTTTGCCGGCAAGGGCTGCGCGATGGGAGCGGGTTCTTCGATCGGGGCGAACGGCTCGGCCGGCTCGATTTTGGAGGAGATTGCCGGCCCATAAGAAGATTGGGCGGGCTGACGATCGGCGCTTACGCGATTGGTTGACGGCGGCGTGGATGGAGCGCCGGGCTGCGATGCTGCTTGAAGCTCGACATCGAGGCCGATGAGGATTGCATTGGCGGCGTCGCGGGCTGCGCCGGCGGCCACGGCGGCTGCTTCGGCGGCGCGAGCGGCGTTGCGCGCCTCAGCGGCAAGCATTTCACTGTAGGTGGGCGCTTTTTCGTAGCGGGCTGCGACACGATCGGCGACACTGCTGCCGGGGCGCTGCGTGGAGGAGTGGCTGCCGGAGGCTTTTTCCTCCATGCCGGGAAGAGCCGACTGCTGGGTGTCACGCCCGCTGCGCCGGGCGCGATGGGCGGCCAGGCGATGATTGGCCTCCTGCTTCCACGCCAGCGAGGCGGGCAGAGGCAAATCGCCGGATGGATTCGGGGGTCGATTCAGTTCAGCGCCCGACGATGAAGAACTCACTTGGAACCCTCTGCGTCTTCGATGTGAGGCTCTTACCTTCTTCAGTATGAGGCTTTGCTATTCTGAAGTCGTTCTCAATAGATAATGACAGCCCGCTTTTGTTTGTGTATCACGCTGTCCCTGCTGTGTCATCCGCAGCTTTGGGCGCAGACGTTGACGAAGGAGCTTCCCCCGGCCGCGGCGGGGCTGCCGTCTATCGCGCCGAGTGTTGGGACGGTTGCGGGCGACGAGCCGTTGCAGGCGGATATTCCGACTGCGCAGGTGGTGCCCTCGATCGAACAGGGAACGCCGGTCGAGATCTCGGCGAAGGAACAGGACAAACGCGGCGACATTTACACGCTGGATGGTGAAGTGGAAATTCACTATCGCGATTATGTGGTGCGGGCCGACAAGGTGACCTATAACGCAGTGAGCGGCGAGGTCGAGGCGATGGGACATCTGCACCTCGAAGGCGGCCCGGATAACGAGCAGATCGACGCCAGCCGCGGCACGATGAACCTGGAGCGGGAGACCGGCGATTTCTTCGAAGTCTCAGGCTCGATCGGCGTGCGCGAGATACCCGCGACAGGCGCCAAGATGTACACGACCAACAATCCGTTTCTGTTTACGGGGCGGGAGGTCTTTAAAGACGCGCCGGAACACTACCGCGTGCTCGAGGGCTCGATGACGTCGTGCCGGCTGCCGAAGCCGGACTGGGAGCTGCTCTCGCGAAAGATCAATGTGGTCGATGGGAAAGCCACAGCGAGGAATACCTGGTTCACGCTGCTTCGCGTGCCGCTGTTCTTTCTGCCTTACGTGACGCATGCGGTGAATGCGGAGAGCCGGCAGACGGGCTTCCTCATCCCGACGTTTGGAACCTCGTCGACGAAGGGATTCATTCTGGGCGAAGAGATTTACTGGGTGGTGAACCGGAGTGCGGACCTCACCTTCGGCTCTGAATATTACTCGAAACGCGGCTTTGCGCCGCGAGCGCAGTTTCGCTACCGCGGGCGCGGGCTGGATTTCCTGACGGTCAATTTCCACGCGCTGCTCGACCGGGGACTGGAGCCGGGGAATGTGAACCAGGGCGGAGAAGATGCGATCGTGGATGGGCGGCACGATTTCAGCGCGGAGACTCGGGCTGTCTCGGGCATCGAGTATTTGAGCTCCTATGTGTATCGGCAGGCGTTTGCGGAGAATTTTTCAGTGGCGACCAGTTCGGAGGTGAAATCGGCGGCTTTTCTGCAGCACGAGGATCGGGGCCTGGCGGAGAGCCTATTCCTGGGAAGGTACCAGAGCTTCCAGAGCGATACGCCGGGAGATGAGATCCGCATTCTGCACCTGCCGTCGCTGCAGGCGGAGGCGGTTGACCACTCGATTGGCGGGACTCCGTTGCTGTGGGGTTTTGCCAGCTCGGCAGATGTTTTGACTCGATCGGAACCGCTCTTTCATGCGCGAAACACCTTTCGTTTCGATTTGTATCCGCACCTGACGGCGCCGTTTTCGCTGGCCGGCTGGAATTTCAGGCCGGAGGTTTCGGCGCGGGAGACTTTCTACTCGAAGTCGGAGCAGCTGCCGGCGCCACTGAGTGGGAGTACTTCGCCGACCCTGCTTCCCGGCAGCCTGAATCGATCTGAGTTCGAGGCCGGCGTGGATGTGAGGCCACCGACGGTCCAGCGGGATTTCTCCGCGCCCTGGCTGGAAAAGCTGCTGGGTGGCGACCTGCGGCACACGATCGAACCGGAGATCCAGTATCGGTATGTGACCGGCGTCAACAATTTCAATTCCGTGCTGCGCTTCGACCAGGTGGATGTGGTCAGCAATACTCATGAGATCGAGTATGGGCTGACACAGCGGCTCTTTGTGCGACACGAGAAGAGGCACCCTTGCAAAGACGACGAAGCGCAAACCGCAAGCGGGCTATGCGGCGGGGGAACGGTGGACTGGCTGACGTGGAGGGTAGCGCAAAAATACTTTTTCAATCCTAATTTCGGGGGTGCTGTCATACCCGGGGAGCGGAATGTGTTGACGACGACGCTGGATCTGACGGGGACGGCATTTCTGGACGGCCCGCGTTATTACTCCCCGGTGATCTCACGGCTGCGGCTTCGCACGACCTCGTCGACGGACCTGGAGTGGGACCTGGATTACGACACCAAGACCGGACGAATGAACTCCACGAATATTTTCGCCACCTATCACCATGACAACATCAACATCGGGGTCGGCGAGTTCAAACTGAACGCACTGGAGGGCGCAACCCTCTCAACGCCGGCGCCGCCGGTCACGTCGGCAGAAAACGTCACGGCTGCGGTTACAAACTATAACCAGCTTCGTCTCCTTATGACATACGGAAGCCCGACGCACCGCGGTTTCAGCGCGGGGGCCAACGCGGGCTACGACTTTGTCCAAAGCGCGATACAGTTTGGCGGCATCGAGACGAACTACAACTGGGATTGCTGCGGAATCAGCGCCGAATACCGGAGATATGCGCTGGGTTCGGTGCGTAATGAAAACCAGTATCTTTTCAGCTTTACGCTTGCGGGGGTCGGCCAGGCCGGAAATCTTCGCCGGGCGGTCAAGATTTTCTAGTATATCGCCGGGCGGACCGGCTTCCCCGGCCTGAGCAGAAGGTTCCCGGCGAGAGAGGCTCCGCGACACGGAATGCGATAATGAAGACAGTGCCTTCCAAGGCGGCTTGAAAGGTGGTTTGTGTGTTTGGTCGTAGATTTATGCTCTGCTGCGTGTTTGCCGTAATGGCCTCAGGCTGCCAGGCCCAGAGTGCTCCACCTATCGCCGCGAAGGACGCAAAGCTGGATCGGCGCATCGAGATCCTGGTGCGGTCGCAGATGCAGGTTCCTCCGGAATACGTGGTGACAGTCGGGCCGCGGACCAAGAGCGCCTTTACTGGATATGAGACGGTTCCGGTCACGTTTGCGCTGCCGTCGAAGCCTGGCTCGAAGCCGTCGACGGTCGACTTTCTTCTGTCTCAGGATGGAACTACCCTGGCGCGGCTGCAGAAGTTCGATCTGACGAAGGACCCTGCCGACATCGCCGAGTTGGCGAATCGACCGGTACGCGGGACGGACGCCGCCAAAGTGACTATCGTGAACTTCGACGATCTGGAATGTCCTTATTGCGCGAAGATGCACCAGGAGCTCTTCCCGCAGACGCTGGAGCATTACAAGGGGCTGGTCAAGATCGTCTATAAAGACGACCCTCTGGTGGAGATACACCCCTGGGCAATGCATGCGTCTGTCGATGCGAACTGTCTTGCGGACCAAAGCGGCGCGGCGTATTGGACGTATGTCGACTACGTGCATAGCCATGGGGACGAGATCAGCGGGCCGGACCGCGATCCGTCCAAGGCAAATATTGCGCTGGACCGGATCGCCCGGGATCAGGGGGCGCGGCAAAAAGTGAACGCCGCCACGCTCGACGGGTGCATTCAGAAACAGGACACTGGCGCTGTTCTGGCATCGATGAAAGAGGCGGAGCATTTGAACATCGATGGCACACCGACGCTCTTCGTCAACGGGGAGCGGGTCTCCGGCGCTCAACCGCTGGAGGAGGTGTGGGCTGCGATCGACCGCGCGCTTCTCGCAGAGGGATTGAAGCCCCCGGCGGCGGCCCCGAGTGCATTGACGACAAACGCGGGCAAAGTGCCAACCGGAGACTAGATGCCGAGGAGAAGGACTTGCAGGATCGATGTGGCGGTACCGGTACATGGGGTTTTTGGGCTTTGAATCATTATCCAGCTGTAGCGAAGAATAACCTGTACATCGTTGCGGGCTTGCTGTTGCTGTCGGCCGGCGTCTCAGGATGCAAACGGGAGCATGGGCCGGATGTGTTAGCGCTCGTCAACGGAAAACCGGTTACCCGGGCGCAAGTCGAGACCGCGTATCGCACTCAGCTGGGAGACTCAAAGCAGGAACCGCCGAAGGCGCAGGCAGACAATCTGCGGTTAAGCGTGGTCCGCGAGCAGATCGATGAGGAGATCGTCGATCAGCGGGCCGCCAAGTTGAACCTGACGGCGAGCGATGACGAAGTCGAGACCAAACTTGCAGAGTTCAAGGCGCCCTATACGCAGGAAGAGTTCGACCAGAAGCTGAAGAGCCAGCACCTGACGCTGGACGATCTGAAGAGAGAGATCCGGAAGAACCGGACGTTAGAGAAGCTGCTGAACAAGGAAGTGAATTCGAAGGTCAACATCACGGACGCGGACATTACCGACTACTACAACACGCATAAGGCAGATTTCAACCTGGTGGAGCCGCGGTATCACCTGGCCGAGATTGCGGTGACCCCGCAACCCGCCCCAGCCCAGCAGCAGCAGCAACCGATCAACATCCAGAACAGCAAAGCGACCACGGATGTGGATGCCAAGAAGAAGATCGATGGGCTGCACGCGCGGCTTGAGAGCGGTGAAGATTTCGGCACCCTGGCGGCGAATTTTTCGGAAGACCCGAACACCTCAACCAATGGCGGCGATCTGGGTGGGATCATGGAGTCAGCGCTGCGCCGGCAGCCGGAGGTCTTTGACGCGATAGGAAAGCTGAAGCCTGGCCAGATCACCCCGGTGCTGGCGATCCCGGCGGGACCCGGATCGAACCGGATCGGCATCTACTACATTTTCAAACTGATCGACCGGGAAGTGGCCGGGCAGCGGGAGCTGAATGACCCGCGCGTGCAACAGACTATCCGCGCTGAACTGCGGAACGAGCGGTCCCAGCTTCTCAAGAATGCATATATCGAGATGCTTCGCGACCAGGCGCATGTCGAAAACTACTATGCAGAAGAGATCTTCAAGAATGGGGCGCAGTAGGCCCGATTCGCTGGCATGTGATTCGCTCCGCTATTTCCGGGCTTTGATCGCCATACGCGAGATGCATCGTTCCCGCCTTTGCCGCTTGCAACCGGCTTAGACTTGCCGGACTGTGGCAGCGCGATTTCGGACGCGCAAATTCCTTTGCCTCGGAAATAGAGGGTAGGGGCAACGATCTCGTCGCATCCACCGAAGGTCTCCATCACCATAGAGTTTTCGACGCAGCTTACAAGAGCTGGCGGGACGGCAGGGCGCAAACGGTTGGAGCGGACTGCTGAGCGGGGCGAAGGCTCGAAGGCCAGGCTGCGCCTATTCCTCGAGCAAAGAGAAACACCCTTGGGCCAAGATGAGCGGTTGAGCGCTCATCTGACCAAGGGTGCTTGTTGCAAGGGCCAAGGGTGATTGTTGCAAGGGTGCTTGTTGCCGTCCGCTGAACTGTCGCTCATCAGATGGAACTTAGGTTTGCTGTTGCAGGTGCGGCTTACAGCAACGCATGCATGAAAGATTCATGCATGCGTTGCTGTCGCTCGATCTGTACTTCAGACTGCGGCAAGAGCCCGCTCCGCAACCAGGATTTTGGTTTCCTTGGGGACGAAAGCGTCTGCGTCCAGCACATAGCTTGACGCTTCTTCGGTGGCTTCGCCAGCCGCGAATCCCAGTTGAGGATAAAGCTCGCGAACCATGCTGTTCTTCGCCGTGGGCTTATAGACGCCAATCACCCTCTTGCAGCCCATCTCGCGGGCGATGCGGACGATCTCGTTCAGCGTCAGTTCCTCGACTTGGCGCTTGAGGACTCGGCAACTCATCAGCCAGGTGTCAACATGCAAGTCTGCGCCTTCGACGCGAGTTACGACGATCGCGATCAAACCGTGGTCGCCGAAGCGGTCGGAGAGGCGAACCGTAAAGCTGGCGTGATCACGGCTGGAGACGAGTGTCTGCACCTCGACCTCGGTGCGCCGGCGGGTGGTGAGATTGAACTGGTTGCTCTTATTGATCAGCTGCGTGATGCGGGGGACATCGATCGAGGTGAACTCAGAGATGGTAGCCGTCATTTCGAGCGAAGCGAGGTAGGCGCCCATATCCGTCGTGGTGCTCTTCAGCTCCTGACGCTTGGCTTCCTGCTGATAGAGTTGGCCGCGTTCCAGATCTTCTTTCGTGACGGAGCGTATTTCGAAGTGGCGGCAGTCTTTGAGAGTGGCGGCGTAGGTGGAAGGATCCTCACCGAGCCAGATCGCATTCACTTCAGGAACAAACTGGCGAACGATGTCGATCTCGGCCGGATTGTCGTCGAGAAAGACGAAGCTGTCTAAACCAAGGCTCAACTCGGTCGCCATCTGGCGAATGTTCTCTGACTTCGGATCCCAGTTGGCTTTGAAATTGACGATATTGCCCAGCCGGAGCACCATCTCGGGATGCTTTAAGAAAGGCTCGATGGCCTTATCGTGATCGTTTTTGCTGCACACGGCGAGCAGAATGCCGCGCTTGGAGAATTCGAGCAGTGTCTGCTGAAACTCGCGGTATGCTTCGCCACGCGGAGAGGTGGTTCCGATTTCGATGCCTTCGAGGCCGTCGTCTCCGATGACACCGCCCCAGAGGGTGTTGTCGAGATCGAGCACGATGACTTTTTTGGCAGCGCGCTTGAGACTGCTGGCCAAGACGGCAAATTCCCTGGCGACCTCCACCATGAGATCGGTGGAGAAGGGCTGCTTGCTCTCAAACCAGGTGCGTTCGTCTGTCGAGCGCAAGGTGCCGAGGCGGTTGGACAGGAACTCGATATCGCAGATATGCACGTAGGCGGGCAGCTTCAACCCAAGCTGCAGGTTGACGTATTTGCGGAAGGCGTAGTCCGAAGTGAGGCCAGAGTTCCGCATGGGGCCCGGGTCGAAATAGGGAGAGAGGCGGAAGTTGCCGAGGATGACTTCCGCGCCGGACTTGTCGTGGACTCTTGCAGCTAAATCGAGCAAATCGGCAACCGCCTGGTTTGCTTCGTCTTCCTGCATGGCGAGCGGGTCGGTGAACCGGCCGGAGTACCGGCAGCGCTTTTCCGATGGCAGAACGAAGACCAAATCCGGTTTGAATTGGTAGAGATCGCTCTCCTCATCCATGATCTCGGAGTTGTAATTGTCGAAATCGCCGGTCCAGAGCTGGACATCGACGCCGCCGAGAATGGTGGTGCAATGCTCGATGAGATCGGCGAGCGGGCGTAGACTGGATCCGCCAACTACGGCGAGGCGAAGCTTGGTTTTCGATGCCGGCCAGAGTCCGGTCTGTTGTGCCCGCTTCCTCATGTTGTTGAGGGCAAGAAGCTCGCCGAACTGCTGCGCTTCCTGTGTTTTGACTTTCAACAGAGGAGCAAACGAAGGATCGCCGGCCTTGAGCAGTTCCTTGAGAGTCGGAGCGGCGGAAACGACTTCCATTACTTGTTGTGTCATAGGTCGAGATACCTGTCCCAATAGGATTGCTCCAGCACGGCAAGATACATCGAGCCGGAGCTAAAATCATTCAGTGATTCGCGGACGACGAACGCCCCGGCGAAAGTGCGCGAGCGCTACCAGTTCTGGAGTTGACATATACAAACCCGGGAAGACCGGTCTTGGTTGAGCGTACGATTCCAACGTGATCGCAGCTGAAAGCAGGACATCGGTGAGCAGCTTGCGAGTGTTCCTGCGCAGATTCCAGATATAAACGGGTCGCTGTCATCGGACCCCTAACCAGAACGATTGCGGCGAGTGAGAGAGACTGTCAGGATCGACGGCTCGAAACCTCTTCGCCTTGTCAAGAAAGTAACGTCTAGACGAATGATAATTGCTCGGCATGATGAGTGTCCAGAAAATTCTAAGACCCGGGCCTGCCTGCCGAGGTCAACTTGCCTCTGCTGCCCGGGGGCTCGACGCGATCTAAAGCTGGATATTGACCAACTCCGCGATACCCTCGACGCTGCCCGGGGTGATCTGCCGGTTCTGCGGAGCGCGCCAGTGATCGATATAAGAGATCTGGTGGACGCAGGAAACTGTGCAATGGGGGGCACAGGTTTTTTCGGTAAGGAACTCGCGCTTGAGGTCGGTGTGCGTGTACTCGGCGAGCGGTACTCCGGGGTAACCTCGCTGTTGAGAGCAGTAATGGACGAGGCCCTCTTCGCAGATATAGAGATAGCGGGAGCCGGCGCGGCAGCGCCAGTCATTCGGCTGGCCATTGGCAATCGCTTCCTGAAAGTGATTGAAGCGGGAGTAGTTCTTCTTCTTCAAGCCGCGCATTTCGAAGTAGACGCGGCGCTCCTCGTCCTGGAGTGGCTTGAGTTGACCATCCCCGTCATGAATGATGCCGATGGTGGAGGTGAAGCCGAGTTCCAGCGCGCGATGGCCGATGGTGAGCGCGTCCTGCGGGTACTTGATGCCGCCGCCGACGACGGAGTTGATATTCACATGGAAGTCGGCGTACTCCGACAGGAACTGGAGCTTTTTGTCGAGGACCTTCAGGCTTTTTTTGGAGATCTCGTCAGGCTGGACATTGTCGATCGAGATCTGCATGTGATCGAGTCCAGCCTTGTTGAGGCGCTCGATGCGATCGGGCATGAGGAAGTAGCCGTTGGTGATCATGCCGGCCATGCGGCCGTGATGCCGGATGCGAGCGATAATCGCGTCGAGGTCAGGATGGGTGAGGGGCTCGCCGCCGGAGATGGTGATAATGCTGGTACCAAGGCGGGCAAGATGGTCGATACGGCGGAGCATCTCGTCGAGCGGCACCGGGTCAGAGACCTTGTCGTATTCGTTGCAATAGGCGCAGGAGAGATTGCAGAAACGCATGGGCACGATTTGCGCCATGACGACATGATCGGTCGAGGCGAGGGCATGAGCGACGGTGCCAATTTCTCGAGCCTTACGGGTAGCCGCGTGCAGGCGGCGCGAGAGCGAGGGTGTGTGAGCTGCTGCCATTCCTTTATCTATTCCATCATATAGGAACGGATGCCGCTCTCGGGTTGGGCAATCATGGATGGGTCCAGAGGGCCGAGTGTGGGCCATTTGAGTTCGCTGCTGTTTTTCGCCTCGCCAGCGACCATGCTCAACGTTTGCTCTTTTTTGTCGCGGATCACGGTAACCTGCACCTGTTTGCCGCGATTGGCGCGAATGGCCCGCTCCCAATCGGAGAGGCTGACGATGGGCTGGCCGTTGACCTTCTGAATGACGTCAGCCGCCTTCAGGCCGGCAGCCGCGCCGGGGCTGTGGGGAAATACGTTTCCAACCAGAAGGCCGGAGCCCCCGCGAACGCCGAAGTATTCGGCTAATCCGGTAGGCAGCGGCTGCACGTCTACCCCCACGTAATAGCGATTGCGGCTGAAGGGTTCGAGGAAGCTGCTGGCGCGGCTGTGTGATTTTTTTCCTGAATTTCCGGACGAAGGCAGATCCTGCGTTGTCGCGTCGGCTATGCTTCCATCCGGGACCGAGGGGAGATCGCCCAGGCCGACGATGATACCTTTGGCGATTGCAGCGCGATCGGCGAGTTGCGCACTCAGGTTGACGGCCTGTCCGTCACGTATAGCGACCAGGGAGACGGTTCGGCCGGGAGGCGTCTCGCGCAGCATGCGGCGAAACTGCTCGACACCTTCGACCCTCTGGCCGTTCATCTGGGTGACCACATCGTGGACGCGGAGGCCGGCCTTGGCGGCGGGAGCGTCCTGGTCGATGGTAATGATCTCCGCGCCGCGAGCTTCTTTCAGCTTCAGGGTGGAGGCGCGGTCGCTATCGACATCCATCACCCCGACGCCCAGGTATCCCTGGGAAGAACTCGAAAGCAGCAGGCTGGATGGATTGGCTCGGGCCAGCAGATTGGCTGCCGCGGCGTAGACGCATGAGGCGGAGAGGACGCCGCCCGCGAGTAAGGTCAGCGTTCCCAGCCTGGAAAGATGATTCATCGTTCTGTCTCCTGCTGCCCGGCCCGGGTGGAGGGCAGTCTATGCGCTGGGTAAAGGCGCCCGGTCCTTGAGCCTGATGGATCTACTGGATCTCCGGCAGACCGTTCAAAACCTTACGGGAAACGGTGCGCAGGTAAGGATTCTCATCGGTATCGGCGACGCTGTGCAGGGCCTGGCGCACACTGCTGTCGCTATCGACCGGTTGCAGCAGGTCGACGGCCTTGATTCTGACCTTCGAGTCGGAATCCTTAAGCAGGGCGCTCAGAACGACATTCCGTACATTGGTATCTTCTCCGACGTATGGCTGCAAGCCCTCAAGGGCCTTCAGACGGACGACGGGATCTTTGTCATGGCGCAGGGCGACCATCAGCGCGTCGCGGACCGGACCGCCCTGGCATTGATGGCCGGCGCGGCATTCCCCGGCGAGGAGTTCGACGGAATCGGCGCGAACTCCGGGGTCGAGGTGGCTTTGCGCGCCCGCCAGCAAGAGGCGGCGTATTTCAGGACTGTCGAGCGAGCCGGTCATCGTCTCTGGAGAAAAGCGATCGTAGGTGATTTTTACATTTTCGGAGCCAGGCTGCTGCTCGATGCTCTCGATACTGGCAATCTTGATGCCTTCTGCAGGAGCGGCCTGCACGACTGGCTGCGGCACTCGCGGCTGGGAATGGACCTGGCCGGTGCGATATCCGGCGAAGCCGCCGGCGCTCAGTCCGAGAATCAGCAGCGTCGAGGCCATCACCGGAGCGGACTGGACACGGGCGATGCCATTAAAAAGCCGGTCGACGATCCTGGTAATCCACCCGGAACGAGGGACTGCATCGAGCGCATCTTCCAGCCGAAGCCGGGTTCGGGTAAGAAAATTGGGAGAGGGATCTTCCATCGGGTAAAGCGACATCGCCTGCCGCAATCCCTGGACGGCTTCCATCTCTTTACGGCAGTAGCCGCACTCGGTTAAATGATGTTCCAGGCGGTGGGTGGCGTCGTCAGGGAGCTCCCCGTAGACGGCCAGGGCAATATCCAGTTGCGCGGCCTCGCAGCCCTTGGAAATCTCCCGGGTCGATTCGTTCTTCGTGGTCTTCATATGCATCCTGCCTCAACGTAAAGTCGCCAGATTTGATCTAAGTTTTTTAGTCGCCCGGAAGAGCGTATTTTTGGCGGTCTCTTCCGTGGTGTTCAACATTTCACCAATCGTTCTTAATTTCAGGCCCTGATAGTGCTTGAGTTCAAACACCATGCGTTCGCGGGGGGTGAGGACGTCGAGCGCGGCCTTGATTTTTTCACCCAGGAATTTGCGTTCCAATTCTTTATCCGGGTTGGCCATCGAGCGGTCGTCCGACACGTTGCTCAGTAAATCAATCTGCTCGCCAGAGGAATCAATCATCACGGCCTGGTCTTCCCGACGCGACTTGCGCCGGCGCAGGTGGTCGAGACACAGGTTCGTCACGATGCGATAAAGCCAGGTATAGAAGGAGCATTCGAAGCGGAAATTCCCGATATACCGGTAGGCTTTGAGAAAAGCCTCCTGGTGAACATCCTGGGCATCCTGCTCGGAGCCGGTCAAGTGCATGGCCAGGCGCAGTACGGCGTGGTCGTACTGCCGGACCAAGGTGTCAAAGGCCTGCCGAGAACCCTGCTGCGCCTCGCGAATCAGGTCCTGTTCGTTTTCGCGCGCCCGGGCATCGATCGCCATGCTTGAAGAGGATTGTATCCTCCGCGGCTTGGTTGCAACCTGCGCGGGAAGGCGAAGTACGTCAGTAGCCATGCGGTCGTGCTCCTGTGTCTTTAAGGGACGGGCCGGTTGTGAGTTGGTTAGCATGAGAGCGCGGAATTATGACCGGGGATAAAAGTACAAACCGCTTTCTGCAGGAATAGTTGTGGTCACAACTGCTACCCGGGGCAATCCGGATATGCACAGGCGGAAGGAAGCGGCGAGGCGAGGCCGGGCGGTCTTCGTTCTAAACTGGGGAAATGGTTCAGCAGGCGACAGAAAAGGATTCCGGCGGGCTGTTTAGCCGGATGGGTAAGGCGGGGGAGCCGGCGGGCGAGTGGATTACGGCTTTTTGCGATGGCGGCTCGCGTGGGAACCCCGGTCCCTCGGGTTTTGGCGTTTACATCCAGGATGAAAAGGGCACGGCGCTGGCGGAATTGAGCGAGTTCCTGGGCAGGAAGACAAATAACTTTGCGGAATACTCCGGACTGCTGGCGGCGTTGAATTTTGCTATCGAGCAGGGGCATTCCCGGCTGCGGGTGGTCTCGGATTCAGAGTTGATGGTCAAGCAGATCAAGGGCCAATACCGGGTCAACAGTCCCGACCTGAAGCCTCTCTACGAGGAAGCCAAGCGGCGGATTGCGCGGCTGGGTCAATTTCAGGTGCAGCATGTGCTGCGGGACAAGAACAAGAACGCGGACCGCCTGGCGAACCTTGCGATGGATCGCGGCGCCGGCGGGGCCCGGGAGCAGACGGCCACGCAGGCGCCGGCTCGTACCCTCGATTTCCGCGCGGCGGTGAAGGCGGCGTCGGGGCGATCCGCCGCTCCGGCCACAGCGCCGGCGCCGAATCCAGCCGCAGCGCCGGCGCCCAAATCGCTGCGCGGACTTGTCAAGGGCGGTGTCGTCCAAATGCTCGAAGGAGAGCTCCCGGAGGGGATTTTCGTTCGAGTGACTCCGGAAAGAGGCTGAAACGGCCGGAGCGGCAGTTGGTTCCGAGCAGCGAACTGGCGGCTCCGCCTACTGACTCAACCGCATTTTTACGGCCTCGCTTACGAACTTGCCGTCGGCCCGGATGCCCGTTTCCTTGATCTTCTGTTGAACGGCTTTCATGACCATGCCCATGTCTTTCGGGGTGGGATCGAAGCCGCTCACGGCAAGCTCCGCAATGGTGGCGGCGACCAGGTTGCGAATCTCCTCCTCGCTGGCCGATTTTGGCATGTAGTGCTCGATCAGCACGATTTCGGCAGCTTCTTTGGCGGCGAGTTCAGGACGATTTCCGCGGGTGAACTGATCGATGGAATCGCGGCGCTGCTTGATCATGGTGGTCAGAATCTGGTAAGCCTCGGCGTCGGTCAATGGCTCGCGTTTTTCAATTTCCTTGTTCTTGAAGGCAGTTTTCATCATGCGAATGGTCAATAACCGCTCCGCGTCCCGGGCCTTCATTGCAACGACCATATCCTGGTCTACCGTCTTTACGACACTCATTGGGTGCTCCAGTCCTGCTGCTGAAAACCTGTAGAGGCCAAGGCTAGAGGGCAGCCGCTCTTTCCCAGGGTTGAAGGATCTTGACCGAAGCCATGCCCGCGGCCGTGGCGGCCTGGATGCCCATCTCGGTATCTTCAAAGACCAGGCACTGCGCGGGCGGCACGCCCAGCCTTTGGGCGGCAATCAGAAAGGGCTCCGGATCAGGCTTGCTCTTCCGGTAATCTCCCGCACAGACGAGGGTGTCGAAGCGGTCGAGGATGTTGAGGGTTTGGAGCGAGGCGACCACGGAGTCGCGGGTGCTGCCGGAGACGACGGCAAACGGAATCCGTCCGTAAGAGAGCTCAATCTGCTCCAGCACCTCGGGGACGGCTTTTAACTGGGGAAGGATTTCGAAATAGTGTTCTTCCTTCCGCCGGGAGACGTCCTCGACCGGCATAGACAAGGAGTGCTTTTCGTTCAGGGTGGAGATAATCTCCGCCACCGGCATGCCCCCCCACTGGTAGAACAGCCCTTCGTCGAAGGTGCAATTCCATTCGGAAAGTACCTTGCTCCAGGCTAGATAGTGAAGCGGCATGGAATCGGCAATGGTGCCGTCGCAATCGAAAAGATAAGCCGCGAAGGGTCCGGTTGGCAGTTCAAGCTTCATTCCCGTTCCTGTCTCAAGAGGGATAGAGGAGCATTGCCTCTTCGTCTAAGACTACCAAGCCGGGAGGGCTGCCGGGCTGCCGCACTGAAGTGGTATGGCAAGTTGACGATACATTGCTCAGACGGTCTTCCGGCATCCTGTCGGAATGCCTTTACTTTCGCGCTTTTCCAGTTCGGCTGAAGTCACAGGGGACGCAATTGGTTCAAACGGAACAAAGCGGGGGCCGCAATCAGTTGGAATGGTTGCCGTCGAGCCATTCGGACAATGCGATTCCGAAGTTGGTCCTCGCCGCCTCATGTGCCATTCTTTTGACTCTGTGCGCCGGCGGGCTGCTTGATTTCAGGATCAATAACCTGATCGAAACACAAGACTGGTCGGAACATTCTCTGGAAGTGCAGTCCATCCTTCAGATCATGCAGGTCCGGCTTGACCGGTTCAACGCAATCGCGCACCTCTATCTGGTGGACCATGCGCCGAGCACACTGCGGGAGACCCAGAATCTAAGCGTAGTCATAGAATCAAGCGCCCGTCATGTGGGAACCCTGGTGTCAGATAACAGGACACAAGATGACAATGTCCAGCGGCTTAGCCGGTGCGCCAGCAACCTGATTGAGTCTGCCCGGTCGCTCGATGGGTCGACTCCTGCACGGCTCACCGATACGCAATTATCCTGCCGGGAAATCATTTCGCTGATGCAGGAGCAGGAGCGGGTTCTGGCCGATTCGCGAAGCAAGAAGGTGGTAAGCAGCAAAGTCTCCCTGCTAGCGGTAGGGCTTTCGCTGGCCTGTTTCTCCATTCTCGTCGTGATTGTCTTGTTCGGCGTGCTGGTTCGGGACGCGCTTTTCCGCCGGCTTGCTCAACAGCAGGCGGCCAGTATCAACGAGCAATTGGCGGCCTCGAACAGCCGGCTCGCCACAACCATTCAGGCGATGGAGGACCGGGCGAGGGAGATGAAGCTGCTCGACGCGGCGCGCGATCAGCTGCAGATGTGCGCTTCGGCAAAGGACGCGCATGAGATGACGTCCCACTTTGTCTCTACGCTGTTGCCGACATCGATGGGTGCGCTTTCGATGATCAACAACTCCCGGCAGATGATCGAGCTGCGGTCCTCATGGGGAAGCGTCTCGAGCATCGCGGAATCTTTTCCTCTCGACGGGTGCTGCGGCATGCGGAGTGGCCACGCGCGATGGCGGAATCCTGAAAGTTCAGTACTGCATTGTGAACATTTTGCCGGTCCTCCACCAGAGCGGTATGTGTGCCTTCCCCTAGTCGCCCATGGCGACACGCTGGGGGTTCTTTACATCGAGTGCGCCAGCGCCGAGGTTGTTGAAGCGGTAGAACGCCAGCTGACCCCTCTCCGCGATCTTTTGCAGCTTGCGTCTATGACGGTCGCGGCCATCAATCTGCGAAGCAAACTCGAGAACCAGTCGATTCGCGACAGCCTGACCGGGCTGTTTAATCGCCATTTCATGGAAATCACTTTGGAACGCGAGATCCGGAGGGCGACCCGGCGTAAGAGTTCGATGGCGATATTCATGCTCGATGCCGACAATTTCAAGCAGTTCAACGACACCTTCGGCCATAAAGCAGGAGATACGATCCTGCGAGCGATCGCCGATCGATTTCTCTCATCCGTGCGGAGCGAAGATATCGTTTGCCGCTACGGGGGCGAGGAGTTTGTCATCATTCTGCCAGATATTTTCGCGGAGAAGGCGGCCGAGCGGGCGCAGGAGATCCGCCAGGCGATCGGCGACCTGCGCGTTTCGGACCAGGGCCAGACCTTAGGGCCGGTGACCGTGTCGATTGGAGTCGCGATGTATCCGGACGATGGGCGAACGATCGAGGATTTACTGCAGGCGTCGGACCGCAGCCTCTATGCCGCGAAAAAGAATGGACGCAACCAGGTCGCGTTTGCGGCGCAGGCGGCCGGATTGCCGATCGGGCCGAAATGATTGCTAGCGCCTTTTGATTGCCAGTGCCCTTGATTGCGAGATGAACTGGAAGAAGTGACTGCTGTTGGCCGGGCCGTCAACGGGCCGCTTGCCACCTGCTTTCTTCCCACCAGGTTCCCAGGCAGGCAAGCAGGAAACTGTCGGATTCGCTCAAGACTGCCGATCACTGCTTAGAGGATAAAGAGCCTGGCGCGGGTATTCGCGCATACCGAGGGGATGCTTCCAGCATTCCGGCCTTCGCACTTTCAACCTCGGCACTCCAGCGGAGCGCGTGGTCAGGGAGAACGACTTGAGACGATTCGCCGTCCTACGCACGTCGCGCTTTCTTCCCAACATCGGGTGCCTTTTCGGGGTGGCTGTCGCCTGCTGCGGCTGGATGTGCGCGCGGGCGGACGATCGCTCGGCTGCCCGGTTTTCCTCGACGACCAACAGTCGAAGCGATGTCCTCGGCAAGGTCGATGGGTGGGTCGCGCCGTCTGTCCTTTTTTCGCAGGGCGGCACGGCGATGGTTCGAAATCCGGAGATGGCGGCAAATGCCCAGAGTGCTGTCATTTCGCCCGCGAGCAAAAAATCGGGAACGCTCACGCGTGTAAGCCAGATCCGGGCACTCACGGTGGACCAGGCGCGGAGTTCTCTACCGGTCGCGCTTGAGGGCGTGGTCACCGCCAAGTCGGATTACGGTTCTGCCTTCTTCCTGCAGGACTCTTCTGCCGGCATCTCGATCGAGTGTACCGATGACGTCGAACTACGGGTGGGCGATCGTGTGCAAATCGAAGGGGTGAGCGGCCCGGGACTGTTTGCGCCGGTCGTACAGGCCAACAAGGTCAGGGTGATTGGGCACGGACCGGTGCCGGCCGCGAAAGGCATGACCTACCGCGACATCGCGAAAGGGGCGCAGGACAGCCAATGGATCGAGGTCGAGGGGATCGTCCACTCCAGCAGGAAAAGCTATCTCTTCGATCATCAAATTCTAGTGCTCGATTTGCAGGTCGACGACCGGTCGGTCAATATTCAATTAGAAGACGTTGCTGGTTTCGACTCCGAAAGCCTGATCGACGCCAAGGTGCGTATCCGGGGTGTCTGTTACACGGATTTCAACGACAAGAGGCAGCTTGTCGGGGTGGGGCTTCTGGTCCCGAATCGCAACGATATCGAGGTGTTGCAGCCAGCGAATGCGGACAAGTTTGCCATTACTACCACACCAGTGAACGGCATTCTCCAGTTCGGCGAGGGATCGCACCGAGTGAAGGTCATCGGAGTGGCGACGTACCAGGTTCCGGGTCACGTGCTTTATCTCCAGGATGGAAACGACGGGATCCGCATTCAAACTTCTTCGACCGAGGTCATCAAACCCGGCGCCCGGGTGGAAGCTGTCGGCTTTCCGGTAGCAGCGGGCTATGCACCTATACTTCAGGACGCGCTCATCCGAGTCAGCGGGAGTTCTTCAATCGTTCCCCCCCTGCCCATCAAGGCCCGGGATGTCATCGTTCAGAAAGCCGGGTTTTATCATGTCTCCTACGACGAGCAACTCGTCCAGCTCCAGGGAAAGCTGGTCGAGTCGTACATTCGGAGCGGCGACCGAGTTTGGATCCTGATGCAGGATGGCGTCGCCTTTGAGGCGCACGTTCCGGTTGCGAGTACGGGCGGGATACAACAGGCGGGCCTGGGAAGCACGCTTCTGGTGACCGGAATCTGTACTGTCAATGTCGACGCAGACGACAATGCGCTCTCTTTCAGCGTTCTGCTGCGCAGCCCGAGAGATATAGCCGTCTCAGGAAGAGGCCCGTGGTGGACCCCTTTCCGGGCCCTTTCTTCGCTCGCCACGCTTGCAGGGGTCACCATCGTGATCAGCCTCTGGGTGCTGGTATTGAAATCCCGCGTGGAGCAGCAGACGCGGATCATTCGCGCGAGTGAGGGGCGTTTTCGGCATCTTGCGGAACACGACGCTCTGACGGGACTCGCAAACCGCCTGATGCTGGAAGAAAAGATCGCAGAGTGCCTGGCGGGATGCAAGAGCGCCGGACTGGCGGCGGTGGTCTTGACCGCCGATATCGACCGGTTCAAGCACATCAACGATAACTATGGCCATCCGATCGGCGACCAGATTCTCAAGATTGTCGCCACCCGCCTGCTGAGCGGAGTTAGAAAGACAGATATTATCGCCCGAACGGGAGGG
Source organism: Acidisarcina sp. (assembly GCA_965199205.1). Lineage (GTDB taxonomy): Bacteria > Acidobacteriota > Terriglobia > Terriglobales > Acidobacteriaceae > Acidisarcina. Next base: position 2,504,176 of record OZ240688.1, on the reverse strand, counting down.
GAAGAGTTCACCATCGTTCTAGGCGGGTTGCAGGACGCAGAGGGTGCGCGACGCGTCACCTCGAGCATCCTCGATCTATTCCTGGATCCGGTCAGGTTGTCGGACCATGAGATCAAGGTGACGGTCAGTATTGGAGCAGCGCTGTTTCCGGACGATGGCGTCGATTCAGAGACCCTGCGGAAAAGATCGGACCAGGCGCTCTACGAGGCGAAGAGAACAGGGCGCAACCGCTCGGTCTTTGCCACGAAAGAGCTCTCCGATTCGACGGAGTTGACCTCTACGATCGAGGCCGCGTTGCGGGAGGGCTTGCGATCGGACAAGTTCGCACTCTACTATCAGCCGATCTGCGACAGGAGCGGCGCGATCTGCCGATTTGAGGCGCTGCTCAGGACCTCGGACGAGAGGTTGGCGCAACTCGGACCTTCTGAGTTTATTCGCGTCGCCGAAGAGAGTGGCCTGATCATTCCGCTCGGACGCTGGGTTCTCGAGGAGACCTGCAGGCAAATTGCCGAGTGGCAGACGCTGGAGCTCGGCCACTTCCGAGTCGCCGTGAATATATCGGGAAGGCAGCTCACACGTAAAGGGTTTGCGGAGGAGACTCTTCAGATGCTCGAGACCTTCCACATCGCCCCGGAGCTGCTGGAGCTGGAGCTCACCGAGACGACGATCATGACCGAACTTGGGTCGGTGGCAGAAACGGTAGCTCACCTCGCGGCGGCGGGCCTGACCTTTGCCATCGATGACTTCGGTACGGGCTATTCGTCGCTGTCGCGTCTGTGCGAACTTCCGATCAAGACGCTTAAGGTCGACCGCACCTTTGTGAACAGCCTGGATAAGACGGCCGGCAATTCGACGATCATCTCGGCCGTGGTACAGATGGCGAAAAGCCTGGGATTGGAAGTGGTGGCGGAAGGTGTAGAGAGCAGCCGCCAGTTCACCCTGTTGAGAAACTTAGGATGCGACTTCTTCCAGGGCTACCTCTTTTCTCAGCCGCTTCCCGCAGCCTCGGTGAGGCAAGTGGTCGCGGAGAACCGCTCCCGGCGCGAGCTGGAAGAGCCTGTCTCGCGCTAAGTTGATCGACGAAAGGGCCAAGGGCCGATTCGTATCTTTGAGCGCTGTCTTCCAGGTCTTAAGGATGCGGGGGGTTCCGGCAATTCCGGAGATTCTGTCTCGGGCGCTGAAAACGTCAGCAGGAGAGCCGGCCTGTTGTCTCAGGAAGCTCGAGTGATGTGCAGCGTATCTCCCACCGCAAGGCGCGTGCGTTCGATCTGCCCGGCCGGCAGTTCGAGGACGGAGCGAGTGCACAGGCTGACGCCTCTTATTTTCCAAGGACCGGTATTCGGCGAGAGGCGGATCACGCGAAGATTGCGGTCGAGCGCCACGATGTCGATTGGAAAGGACATGCCCCAGGTATGGACGCCGGAAGAGGGCTCGATCAGGAGGCCCTCGCCGATGGCAAGCGCCTTGCTTCCAAGCAGTCCGAAGAGCCGGGTCAAAGTTGTATCGGCGACTTGTGCCCGATGACAAACGGTGGTTCCACAGGCCAGATTGGCGACGCAGTAAAACTTCCGTGCCATGCGGTCTCCTCTTCCAGGGACGATGCTTGTGTCTTCACGAGCGGGTGGGGCTGGACCTCAAGGAAATTGGATACGAGGCAATCGAAGAAGAAGGCACGGCGTGGCGTTCGCATCCCTGCCGGGACGGCCTCGCGAAGGGTCTCAGCCATTCGGACGAGCGATCGGCAGCGATCGGGCCAGCCGCGAGCAGGCCAGCAACAGGACGAGGGCCGCGCTAATGGAGGGAGGCGGAGCTCTTCCTTCGGCGGCGAAGCACGATGATCGACAGTACGAGGAAAAACAAGACCCCCGCAACTGCGCGAATGATGAGGGCTGTATCCATTGAAGCCTCCTTTCCCGCTTTTCGAGCGGTCTGATACATTGCATTCTGCCGCGTGAGTAGACTTCAGCTTTGCTGCCGCCCAGCAAGCGCCTGGAATGGCGGCAGGCCGGCCGCTTAGCGATCTCCCCCGAACCCCCCGCAACACAACCAGCCGTAGGTGAGGCAAACAAGCGTGGCCGTCGTCAAATAGAGCATTGTCATTGCGTGCATAACCGACCTCTTCCCGTGGCTCACGGCTGCTCATCCGGGGGATGGAGACGCTTGCTCGCCAAAGGCCCAGGATCTGAAGGAACCAACACTCATCTCATCGGCGCTTGGGGATTTTTTCTTAGCGATTGCCGGCCCGCGCAGCAGACTTACTGGGTGACGCCCGAAATGGTCCGCATAATGCTCAGCGCGGCGGGGCCGAGCAGGACGATAAAGATGCTGGGGAAGATAAAGATGACCAGGGGGAAGATGATCTTGACGGTGGTTTTTGAGGCCATCTCTTCTGCGGCCTGGCGCCGTCGCTGGCGGATGCCTTCGGAAAAGGTGCGCAGGGCCTTGGCGACAGGAGTGCCGAAGCGCTCCGTCTGCATCAACATATTGGCGAGGGCGGAGATCTCGGGAAGGCCGCTTCGCTCCGCCATATCCACCCATGCGTCGATGCGCGGCTTGCCGGCGCGTTGTTCGCGGTTGATCTGCAGGAACTCCCCTGTAATCTGCGGGTGACTGACGCCCAGTTCCTGGCCGACGCGGAGCAGGGCCTGGTCGACGCCGAGCCCGGCATCGACACAGATCACGAGGAGATCGACGGCGTCCGGAATGCTGCGCCGGATCTTTTCCCGGCGACTCAAGACCAGCCGCTGCAGGATGATATCCGGCAGCAGATAGCCGACGCCGGGCAACGCCATCATGAAGAACATGCGGTTGAACGGGATTAACGATCCGAGCACGAGGGCGGCCAGAGGCGCCAGGACGCGGGTGGCCATGTAGAGGTCAGCCGGACCACTGCCTCGATATCCTGCCTGAATGAGCCGCGGCTTGAGGGCGAGATCTTCGGACAAGCCGACATGAATGTGTACCCAATGCATCATCAGGAAAAGGCGCCGTTTGGCCGCTTCGTTCAAGCGCCCAGCCTGCCCCTTGGCCTCGCCTTTGGCGTGGGTCACCTCGCGCAGACGGCGGAGGGCGCTCCGTTGAGTTCCGGAGGCGAGAAAGAAGACGAGCAGCGCGGCGGCTGAAAATATCGTCAGGGCGGTAGTGGAGGAAAGCAAGGGCTGCATGATGGCCTAGACCTGTACGTTGACGATCTTGCGGATGGTCAGCCCCCCGGCCACAATCATCGCTGCGCCGGCGTAGAGAAGTTTTTGCCCGACCGGGTCATGAAAGAGTATGCGCGAGTAGCCCGGGCTGATGATATTGATCAGCACCAGCATGACCACGGGCAAGGTCCCGAGGATCCATCCGGTCAGCTTGCCCTGAGCCGTCCGCGTCCTCACCTCGCCATCGATGCGGGCGCGCTCGCGAATGACATAGGTCGTGCGATCGAGAATTTCGGTGATATCTCCGCCGGTCTCGCGCTGGACCAGGATCGCGGTAATGAGGAAATGAAGGTCTTTCGAGGGAACCCGGTTGCCCATGTCCATCAGGGCATCGCGAAAGCGCACGCCGAACTTCTGTTGCTGGAAGACGTTGGTAAACTCGGGACCGAGCGGGGCCGGCGACTGATGACCGATGAGCTCGATGGCCGAACTCATGGAGTGGCCGGCCCGCAGCGCTCGCGCCATCAAGTCGAGTGCCTCGGGCAATTCCTTGTTAAAGGCCTTCAGCCGGCGGGCCAGCTTCCATCGCAACAGACCGTAAGGGACCGCGGCGCCGAGGACAAAGGAGAGAAAGACAAGCAGCGCCACCGGCAGCAGCAGCAGGCAGGACAAGGCCGCCGCAAGGGCGCTGCCTGCGCTGGCCAGCACTGCAACTCCGGTCGTCATGGGGCTATCGGCATGCATCAGCAATTCTTCCAGGCTGACGGTGAAGGAGAAACGTTGCATGTAGCGGCCCAGCTTCGCAGCCTTGTCCTGCTTCACCGATTTTTCGAGCTCGGATAAGCCGCCATCCGCCTTCTCTGTCTCGGCGACATGGATCACCGTCATTCGTTTCACCAGCGTCTTGCCCGCCGACGACGGGCGCAGGAAGAACGCCAGGATGGTGAAGCTGACGGCCAACAAGAAGAGAAACGTGCATCCGAGAACAATCATGATCGGGTCGACCTCCAGCTCCGGCCCCCGGGAAGAGGGTCTATCGAGTGCTTTAAATTTCAACCGAGTGTTCGAGGATGCTGGGCGAGATCGGGATGCCGGCCGCCTTCAGCCGCTCGGTGAACCGGGGAACGATGCCGGTGCCGAGGAAGCGGCCTTTCACCTTGCCATTGGAGCCCAGGCCGCCCTTCTCGAAGATATAAATATCCTGCAGGCTGACGATCTCTCCGATGGTGCCGGTAATTTCGGTGATGTGGGTCACGCGCCGGCTGCCATCGCTCATCCGCGACACCTGGACGATGAGATCGACGGCCGAGGCAATCTGGGTGCGGATGGCTTTCTCGGGCAGGGCGATATTGCCCATCATCGCCATGGTCTCGATGCGGGCGATGGCGTCGCGCGGATTATTTGCATGGACGGTGGTGAGCGAGCCGTCGTGGCCGGTATTCATCGCCTGTAGCATATCGATCGCCTCTTCGCCACGGACCTCTCCGAGGATGATGCGGTCGGGCCTCATTCTCAAAGCATTAATCACCAGCTCTCGCTGCCGGATGCCGCCTTTTCCTTCGAGATTGGGGGTGCGGCACTCCAGCCGGACGACGTGCTCCTGCTTGATCTGCAGTTCGGCAGAGTCTTCGATGGTGACGATTCGCTCGGCCCCCGAGATGAAACCGGAGAGAACGTTGAGCAAGGTCGTTTTGCCCGAGCCGGTGCCTCCCGAGATGACGATGTTCAATCTCGCCCGTACGGCGCTCATGAGAATTTCAAGCATCTGCGGGGTCATGGCGCGGAAACGCAGGAGGTCCTCGCCGGTCAGCGGAGTGCTGCCGAAGCGCCGGATGGAAAGCAGCGGGCCATCGACGGCCAGGGGAGGGATCACGATGTTGACTCTCGACCCGTCGAGCAGCCGGGCATCGACCATCGGCGTCGACTCGTCGATGCGCCGCCCTACCGCGGAGACAATCTTGTCGATGATGTGCATCAGGTGAGCGTTGTCTTTGAAGACGACGTCGGTCTTCTCGATCACGCCGCGACGTTCTACATAGACGGTGGTGTGGGTATTCACCAGGATGTCGTTGACGGTCGGGTCATGCAGCAGAGGTTCGAGCGGTCCCAGGCCGAAGACCTCGTCCAACACCTCGTGCGCGAGGCTTTCCCGATCGGAGGCGGTGAGACGGACGCTCTGCTCTCCGACCAGTTGAAGAATGACGGCGAGCAGCCGTTGCCGGCCGCCGATTCCATCGGATTGGATCTCTGCCAGTTTCTCCAGGTCCATTCGCTTGATCAGCGCGTTATGGACGGCGGACTTCAGCGCGTGGCGATTGGTGTCGCTCGAAACCGTGACGGTGCGCACGACCGGCTCCTCCGGCGCCCCTTCCGGCGATGTCATGAAGAGCGGGACTTCATCCATGCGAAAGCCCATCGTGGCGGCTATGGATCATACGGGTCACCCACGCCATAGCGAAAAGCCTTTCTTTTTCGGGGCCGCGGGCGTGCTGCCGACGCCGCCATGCACAATCTGGTTCGACCATTGGGCGAGCTTCGAATTGAACTCCGACCGGCGTTGCGGGGCAATCGGCTCGCCGGCGTTGATCGCCGCCAGCAGTTCGAAGTAATTGTTGGGGATCGAAACCGCGATGGGGAACCGGACCGCTTTTTCGATCTGGTCGCCGGTAATCGAATCGTCGGCGGTCGAGCGGTTGACGACCAGCCGGAGCTTACCCGGCTCATTGAGGTGCATGCTCTCGACCAGCCTGGCGAGATCGCGCAGCGAAGCGACATCGGGGGTGGAGATCAGATAAATTTCGTCGGCCTGGTCGAGCAGCCACGGAGCAGAATCCTGGTAGGCCAGCGAGGAGTCGAGCAGGATGAAGTCGTATTCGCGGCGAAGAAAACTGATGACCCGATCCAACTCGTCGCGCTTGGTTTTGTGATGGCCCTGAGCGGTTTCGGGAGAGGCGATCACCTCGAGCCCGCTGAGATGACGGATGACGAAACCGTTGAGGAGTTGGGCATCGAGGCGGTCGGAGTTCAGCAGCAGTTCGTCGAAGTGGTACAGAGTGTCTTTGAGCCCGAGATAGAGGGCGACATGACCGAGCTGATGTTTGTGATCGATCAGCAAGGTCTTCTTGCCGCGCTGCCGCACCAGGTGGCTGGCCAGATGGACGGCGAGCGTGGTGGTGCCGACGCCGCCTTTCGCTCCAAAGAAGACGATGACCCGGCCGAAGCCTTTCAAGGACAGCGGGTCGGGCGCCATGATCTCTCGAAAGCGCATCAAGGCAGCGGCGAGTTCACCCTGATTGACTGGCTTGGTCAGGTACTCCCGGCAACCCGAGCGCATCGTGCGGACCAGAAAATCGCTGTCCAGGCCAGACGCGACCGCGGCGATGCTGATCTTTTTGAGAAAAATCTCCTGCAGCCGTTCGCAGGTCTTGAGGGCGAGGGCGGGATCCTTATCGAAATCGATCAGGGCCACGCAGGAGGGCGCGCTTTTGAGGAAAGCCGAGAATTGGGGACGGCGGTCGGGGGTGATGTAGTCGTGAAACTCGCCCGCAAAGAGGGCGCCGGGAACCTGGAGCGAGGCGGCCGTGGCGGCCTGAACCACCTGCTCGTCGGCGCAGACGGAGAAGACCGCCTGGATGGCGTTGCGCTGGCCCTCTTCGGGATCGACGATCATGGCTTGTCCGTCCCCGGCCCAGATTGTCCCGAGAGGGCCGGTTTGGTTTTACTCAGTCCCTTGGCATCGTCGTCGAAGGTTTTCGTCTCCATCACGGGAGCGGCCAGTACCGGTTCTACCGGGGTGGCCGTGCTGCTAAGAGGATCGACAATTTTCGCCGTAACGATCAGCGCTAACTCTGTCACCGAATGATTCAGATTTTTGGACCGGAAGAGCTGGCCGAGGATGGGTACGTTGGCGATACCGGGAAGCCTCGAGAGAATGTCTGTCGTGCGGTGATCGAGTAACCCGGAGATGACGAAGCTCTGCCCATCGCGGATAACGACCTCGGTTTCAGCTCGACGGGTAGAGAGGGCGGGAATGGTGAAGCCGGAGATCGTCACCGCATTGGTGTAGTCCAGCGTACTCACTTCCGGGCTGATCTTGAGGCGGATCGACCCCTCTTCGCCTACTGTTGGGGTAAAGTCGACCTTCACGCCATAAGGGCGATAGATGATGGTGATCGCGGTCGAATTGCCCGTGCCGCCTTGCACGACCGGTACGGGAAACTCTCCGCCGGACAGGAAGCGGGCTGGAACTCCGCTGATCGTGACCAGGGTCGGCTCGGCCAGCACCTCGAGAACGTTCTTCTGCTCAAGGTCTTTCACGCTCGCGCCGATCGCATTTGCGAAGTTATAGAAGAGCAGGTTCAAGGGGTCGGCGGCGGTAAAGGCAGAGCTCCCGACACCGGTGGGAGTGCTGGGAAACTGCTGCGTCGAGGTGCTGATGGCGTTGTTGCCGCCGCCAAAGATATTGATCCCGAACTGGCTGAGTTTGGTGCGGTCGACCTCGATAATGCGCAGCTTCAGTTCGACCTGCTTGACTCGCGCCGGGACGACGCGGAGAGAGTTGACGATGTCTTTGTCGTAGAGCAAAGCCAGCTTGAGCGCTGCATCGGAGATCGCTTCGGAGGGGACGGTGCCCGAGAGGGAGATTTTGCCATCGCGGGTCTCTACCGTGATCTCACTGGCCGGGAAGGCGTCGCGAAGAGAGGAGCGGAGACTTGCCGGGTCGATATCTGCGGAGACCGTGTAAAGGCGACGGCCGCCCGCGACTTCCCATAAGATCAGGCTGCTTGTGCCGACCGCCTTGGAAGTCAAAATTATTTCCGTTTGCCCGGAGGTAAAGGTCTGCAGAACGGCGGGGTTGCCGACGTAAATGCGGCGCAGCGGGTTCGGCGATGTGAGAACGGTGGAGCGGCCGACGATCAGGTGAATGATTTCGTTGGCCGCCGGAAGTTGGGCGGCTTCCCGGCCCGCGACCGCTCCGGCTTTCCCGGCGCCACTGGGTTCTCCCGCATCTTCTATCGCAGCGCCGTCGCCGTGAAGCAGCGGAGCAGACGCGAGCCGCGGTCGAACGAGCAACTGTCCTGACGACCCATGAGGAGGCGCGAGGCAAATGAGTGGCAGAAGCATCATTGGCAGACGCTTCAGTCCGCCGTCCAAGGTCCCCACGGCTAGTTCCCCCCGTCAGCCTTGGCCGACGAACTGCCGTCTCCAAGGATGGTCTCGATGCCCACGGCTTTGGGCGGGAGACGGAGGACAGTTGGTTTCGCGGCCGGGACGGCGAGCGCCGGAGCGGCCGGGCGATCACCGGATAATTGGGAAAGAAAGACCGGTTCCACCTTGTCGCGGGCTGCATCTCCTCCGTTTCTCAGCACGAAATGGATTGCGCCCTGATTGCTGGCGAGAAGCGCCCGTTCGGATTCCTCGGGCGTGAGCAGGAGGGTGACCACGGTGGTCGCCGCCGGCTTGCCGGTTGGGTCCGGTTCGATCTGCTGGCCGGCGGCCAGGACGACGGCATCCTGGAGCACCGTTGCGGTCACCGCTTCCGGACTTTTGTCAGTGTGATAGGAGACCAGGACATCCAGGTGCGAGCCGGGAATGAGGAAGCCAGCGACGCCGACCACTTCGTCAGAACGCAGGGCGATCGCTCGCATGCCGTCAGGGATCTTGGCGGCGAGCCCGAACGCGGAGCCAGGCGCAGCGAGCTCCCGCTCGAGGATCGGCTCACCCTTTTCCATGGGGTACAGCACGACCCGCCCGGAGAGGTCAGCCATCTTCGTAAAGGCTCCAAGGACCGGATCGCTGGCCGGCCATGCAAGCAGCTCCATGTTTTCCGGTTTGAGGACCTCGCCTGCCTGCAGCGGCCTGGATGGCGTGAGGTACCGGTTCTCCAGGGCTCTCTGGGCCTGCGCATGGCTGACGATCTTGCGGCTGAGGAAATAGGTACAAGAGCCGGAGATCAGCAAGGCCAACAAGAGCGCTGTCGTCATGGGCCGATGTTTCATCCTCAACCTCTCCACAGAACCGCGCAGCCTGCGATCAGACAACCGGTGGCGATCGGTACGGCAAAGGGCAGCCGGAGCGCCTGGGGATTGTTCAGATTGAGCTCCGGATGGGGTTTCAGCCCCTCCTGGCTATGGTGTGCCAGGATGGACCCGAGGTTTGCGAAGGTTTGATGCAGCTGCTTTCGCCGAATGGCGAGGCCGAGTGCCAGCAGGGACCCGACGGTTGCCGTTGCCAGCAGAGTAAGCCCAAGCGGAGCGAGCCCTATCCAGCAGCCGACGGCAGTGATCAGTTTGACGTCGCCGGCCCCCATGCCGCCGGCAAAGTAGAAGAGGGTGAACGCGCTGCCCGCGAGGACCCCGGCGAGGACCGACGAAGCGGCCTGCCCCCAGCCGCCCAGCACGCCATGGAGCAGGATGCCGAGGACGATCGACGGTCCGCACAGCAGGTTGGGGATGCGGCGTTCCCTGATGTCAAACGCCGCGGCGACCGATGCGCAAAGCAGGGCCCCGGCGGAGTAGATCGTCTGTTCAGGGATGGTCAACATGGGGAGCACCAGGCATCACCGCGGTTATCACGTCGTCCTGAGGACGGGAGTACGCCCCTGTGAGAGCGAACGAGGCCGCGTGCGAATCTACCTGAGAAGAGCCACAGGAGTAGAAGGCAAGCAGGCCGTAAAGGCGCACTGCGCGCTCGAGGCTTTTCGCCCCAGGTCAATTGGCTCTGAACAGCCCCGAGGTACTCGTTAGACCGCGCTGGTCAGAATACTGCCGATCGAGCTGAAGGCAGTCCCGATTTTGGTAGAGAGACTAGTCATGGCGGCCACTGTTCCCAAACCGATCAGTCCCGCGACCAAGGCATACTCGATCAGATCCTGCCCCGACTCGTCCTTTATCAAATGAAGTATTACCTGCTTGATGTTCATCATTTCGATCTTGCCTCCGTCGTCTCGTTGTGTAAGTTCCGTCTTGTTACGAAACACTTGTGAGAAGAATCACTGACCTGTTTATCGTCGCTTTGTTACTGAACATGATTATGCGAAGGGTCTTCCCTTGGGGTGGGTCGACAAAATTTCCATGGCAACATCCCGTTTCGGGACGGCGACGATCGTGATGGATCGCATGGGGAGGCAGATCGATGGCTGATATTCAGCGAGTGATCGTCCTTTGCATGGAACTTCCGACGGAGACATTCCTGAGCGTTGAGAATGGGATACCCAGCGTGTACGCGATAGTTACCGACACCGTCACGGTACTTCCAACGGTATTCGAGGGTGTCCATACCGTGGTCACCGTCGTGGCGCCGGCCTGAGTTGCCAAGACAAACGGGGTGACGACGCTTTGCACCGAGGCGGTCGTCGAAGGCGCCAGGCTGGTCGAGCTATGCAGGCTCGCGTAGCGGGCCGCCGCCCGGCTGGCATAGGTGGCATTGCAGTAACCGAAGAGGACGATGGCGAAGTTAAAGATTCCGAAGAGCAGCAGAAAGAATGTCGGGAGGACCAAGGCCGTCTCGATCGCTGTCGCGCCGAGCTCCCCGCAGGCCGGAGCATGGGGCACGGGGGTATCGAGCCGGCTGCCGGCTCGGAATTTTCCCGAGAGGCGCACCGTTGCGAGTACGGGTTCCGGGTCCTGGCAGGCCTCATATCTCATTCTGTCCATGGCACTCGGAAGGTAGCCCCGCCCTGGAGGACGAGGTTCGCGGGCATGCCGGGATAGGCGAGGTAGACGGGGATGGTTGCCGTCGTGTTTACCTGAACGTATTCGATCGGCGTCCCATAACCGCTGCAAATGGTCGCGCTGGTCACGGCGGCTCCGCCGGGCGTGCAGGTAAAAATATCGGAGGCGGTCGCGCTGAAACCATGCACGCCGGCGGCCGCACTCTGGGCCGCTGCCTGCATCCCGGTGAGGCTCTTTTGATTGCCGGGAATGGCGCCATACATTGCGCCAGCTGTCGCCGCTTCCTGAATCTGAAGCGTCTGCTGGATCTCCATGGCGTAATCCACAATGCCGACGAACAGGAACGTGAGCAAGGGCAGGAAGAGGCTGAACTCAACGAGCGCAACGCCGTCGTCGGAATGAAGAAGGCTCATTGCACCAGTACCGACTGGTTACGGAAGGGATTGCCGCCGGAGACGTAAGAGAAGTTGCTTGAGAGCGTCACGCCGGGAAAGCCGATCGTCGAGATGTTGTCGGTGTCGAAGGCGAGATAGTTGGTTCCGCTGATGGGGCAGCCAGTGAAGAGCAGCCCGGTGCTGGTCGTATACCAGATGCCGTCCCCGGTAATCGAGGACGAGCCGCATTGAAAATCCTGCGGAGCGGTCGCGACCCAGTTGCGGTCGCCGAAGACCAGGATTCCGGGGATACCGCCGTTGGAGCTGTCGGTGGGCGCGGACAGGGTGACCGTCGATCCGGTGCCGATGAGCAGTTGTCCATAGTTGGCGCCCCCTCCCTTGGTGAAAAAGAGCGTGACGCCCGAGCCTTTGACGGTTGCGCCCGCCCAGTGGGCTCCCCCGGTAATGATGTAAAGACCGGGACTGAACGTGACGGTGCTGGTGGTGATGGTGATGCCGTTGCAGTAAGTGCCTGGGCTGATGGTGGCGGTGGTCAAAGTCGCTGTGAAACCGGTGTGGCCGCAGGCGGTGAAAGCAGGAGAAGCGATCGAGGCCAGGGGATCAGTCATGGTGGCGGCGTTGAACCGCGGCGCCACGGTCACCGTTCCCAGTAACGCCCCTGACTGGAGTGCCGAGCCGGTCACGTTCTCGGCGACGGCAGTGAGGGTTGAGCCGAGATTGGCACTCCCATTCCTCCCGATATAGAGCGGGCAGTTCGCGTTGACGTTTGAAAGGTTGAGGTTAACCGTGATCGTCGTGAGTGCGGAGAGCCCGGTGAAGACACCGCACGGGGGAAAGAGCGAGAGGGCCTGGGCGCTCACGGTCTGAGAGCCTCCGTTGAGGGTTCCCATAAAAATGGTCTTCACGCTTTGGGTGATGGTGACCTGGAGGGCGTCAAAGTCTCCAGAATACGGACCCGAGGACGGGACCTGGATGACGGAGACAGTAACCCCATTGGCGCCGTTGGTAAATCCGTTGACGGCGGCGTCTTTCTGCCCGGCGCTCACCCACTGGCCGGTGTTCCGCTCCCATTCGAGTTCTGCCCCGATTGCGGCGGCATCCGCGGCACTTTGCATCTGCAGGCGCTTGAGTTCGAGCAGCCCGACGTCCAGCGAGAGACCGCAAAAGAGAATGACGACGGGCATCGCGACTGCAAAGAAAGGAATCATGGCGGAGATTGCTTAGAAGAGCCCTGGAATTGCGTTCCATGCTCCCGATAACCCGAGTTCTGCATTTGGATTCTGGAGAAGAACCGACCGATGTGAAGCGGGCGATAACAGGACAGCTACATAGAACTGATCGGCCTCTGAAGGGTATTACTTTAGGGTCGATAAGAGCAGAGAATATGGCGACGCCCATGCAACCTCCGCTTGAAGCCGGCATGCCGGCAAGCCTGATTCCTTCGACGGAGCTCCTGCGGCTACGCCTCTCCTCTTGGCTGGCGAAGGCCTTTGGCTTCCCGGCCTGCATTGCCGGCGTTCTGTGTGTCCTGGTGTATTTCCTCATACCGCAATCGATTGCGGACCCGGATATCTGGTGGCATTTGCGCAACGCGCAAGACCAGCTTCACAGCCAGTCTTTTATCCGGGCGGACAGCTATTCTTTTACTGCCCGCGGCGCGCCCTGGATCGACCATGAGTGGCTGGCCGAAATCCCGTTCTATGTCGGCTGGCGCCTGGGTGGGCCGACCGGCCTTTATGCGGTGACCGTAACTGCTATTGAGGCAATTTTCCTTGGAGTGCTTTACCTTTCCTGGCATAGGTCACGATCCTGGACAGCGTCGTTATGTGTCTCGCTGGTGGCGGCCCTGCTCGCTACCGTGTCTTTCGGCCCTCGGACCCTGCTCTTCGGCTGGCTGTGCCTGGTCGTGGAACTCCTGCTGCTGGAACACGTCTCAAGCCATCCCCGCCTCATTTTTCTGCTGCCGCCCCTCTTTGCTTTATGGATTAACCTGCACGGTTCCTGGCTCATCGGCATGGTTGTATTTCTTGTCTTCAGCCTTGGCGGCTTAGTCGAGGTGTCTGTCGGTTCGATAAAAAACAAGGCCTTCGATCCTTCACAAAGGAAGAGATTGCTGGTTTCGGGGCTGCTAAGTTTTGGGTGTCTTTTCCTCAATCCCTACGGATGGCGGCTTCTTGCCTATCCTTTCAACCTGGCTTATGCGCAAAAACTCAACATCGAGAACGTCGAGGAGTGGAAGACGCTCGACTTCCACTCTCCGCGCGGCCGGATTTTGCTTTGCTGTCTGGCCGTTGTCTTCGTTGCGCAACTGCTGCGCAGGCAGATGTGGACTCTTTGCGATCTGGGCTTTCTTGCGATCGGCGTTTATGCTGCCGTCAACTATTCGCGCTTTCTGTTTCTTGCAGGGCTCCTGGTGCTTCCTTTGACGGCTGCTTTGCTTGTAAAGGCGCCTTTACCGGACATCGAGGAGCAGGCAAGAGGCGGGCGGCCGTGGTTGAATGCGGCAATGCTTTTCTTTCTCTCTGCTCTGGTCGCGCGGCATCTTCCAGATACGCGCAGGATTGAAACCTCCGGAGGAGCATTCCCGATGCAGGCGAGTCGCTATCTCAGCGATTTTCAGCCGCAGGGAAAAGTTTTCAACGATTTTCTCTGGGGAGGATTCCTGATCTGGCATACCCCCCAGATCCCTGTCCTGATTGACTCCCGCATCGACATCTTCGAATACCGGGGAGTGTTTCGAGACTATCTCGATGCGATTCGATTGAAGGGTACCCTTGCGCTCCTCGATAAATACAACATTCGCTATGTAATTTTCCAAAGCGATACGCCGCTGGTCTATTTTCTCGAGCATACATCGGGATGGAAGATCGACTATCAGGATGTGACCACGACCGTCCTGGAACGATCCGGGACAGGGAGCCCGCGCCTTGCAAACGACCTTAGAGGACGATAGGGTTTCGGCAGACTCCTCGTGCGCCGAGCGCTCTTCCGGATCGTTCCTTGTGTCCCTTGGAGTCGCGTTTCTGAATCTGATGGCTACCATCCAGGTGACCTGGTTTTACATCAATCGCGTACCGCCGCATATCAAGCTGTATGCCTACGAACAAGGACAGGAACGGATCCCTTTTCAATATCGAATGCTCATGGTGTACCCGATGCGCTGGGCGCACAGCTCGCCGGCCGTGAACCGGCTGGCTCACACCCTGAATGCGCTCCCTGGGTGGTTTCCAAATGGTGTGCGCGCCGAGGGAATCGTGCAAGCCCCTATCGACCTGGTGAGTATAGCGATCACCGGTTTGGTCGCGAGGCGGCTTTACCAGGCAAGCTCGAGGACCGGGCTGCTCACTGCGGTTGTCTACCCATTGACCTTAGTTATGTTTGTCGGCACTTACTGCATCTTAAATATGCACCTGTTGCGTTTCATTTATGACATACCAAGTCTTGCATTCTTTGCGATCGGGCTCTATTTTATTTACTTCCGGCATGAAGCGTGGTTTGGTATGTTGTTCTGCATCGCCACGATCAATCGTGAAACGACGTTCTTCCTGCTGCTCGTCTTTGTTCTTACGCAGTGCGTGACAGCTACGGGGTTCAACCTTCGCAAGCTGTATACATTTGCGACATTGAGGGTCGTGGTTCCTCTCTCTGTGTTCTGGCTAGGCTGGCACGCGTATGTGGTTCACCGATTTGCCGGGAACCCGTCAGAGTCGCTTTCCCGCATTTATCTGAATAGCGCACTGCTGTTGCTGCCGGTGGCGTGGCCACAGATCTTCGGGGCGTTCGGCTATCTCTGGCCGCTCGTGCTGTGGTTTCGCAGAGACATCTCCGACCCGGTGCTTCGCGCGTGGCTCTGGGTCGTTCCCTGGTGGCTTTTGTTCATGTTTTATTACGGTATCTACCTGGAGGTGCGCATCTTCGGGGAACTGATTCCCTATTTTGCCTGCGTGGCGCTACTGATCTGGGAGAACAGGCTCATGAAATGGATCGGCAGACGCTCAGAGGGGTACTTTCATGTTGTGTGAAGGCAATGCGTAGACCCGTGTGTGGTGAAGACAAAGGAATCGACGGTAGCGAAATGTATTCACTCGTGAGGCGGGATGGTGTTGCTGGCGGCAGTGAGCTGTCAGGTACTCAGCGGAGACTCTAACTTGTGAATGAGGGCGAGCAGGTCGTCAGGGGCGCGCTTGTCGGCGGTGAGCTGGTGAATTTCGAAGCCGACCCCCTCGCCAACTCGAAAGCCTTTGATTTCTGCAACTGCCGTAAAGGAGCGTTCATTGACGGTGAAGCACAGTTCGACGGCGGCGCCGATGCTGAGATTGATGCGGGCGCGGGTCTCGATGTAACAACCGGTGGGGCTAAGGTCGCGTATTCTGCCCCGGAACATAATGCTGGCGTCGGCGGCGATCACCTCCGCAAAGCCGTCGACCTCGAGGCGCGCATGTTTGCGACGCTCGTCCTGCGGGAGCTTGGCTTTGGACTCTTTCTTGGGTCCGCCTTTCTTAGGTTTGTCAGGTTTCATCAAAAGGTTCCATCCCGCGAGGGGTACGACGCTATCTGTGACAGGCTCTCCTTCCTCGTATCGGCAGCAGGGGTGACATCTTAAGGGCCCAACGCCTTCTTGTTTCCGCTAAATTGCTTCGGCGGCGCAAGGGAATGACTGGGAGGGGGAGTTCAGAGATAGCTGGTGGCCGACGCTCGGCTGCCGATAGATGACAGGTAGCTCTTGAAGCGACTTACCATGACGACCACGTCTGCGACCATTTCGGACTCCACGAAATCCCAGGACCAGGACGCGACCGGTCTGCTGTGCCTTTCCGAAATCATCTCCGCGCTTTCGCTTGCCCTTGATCTTACGGAGGGGGCAGTGAAAGGGCACGCACTGCGAAGCTGCCTGATTGGCATGCGCATTGCGGCCGCGCTGCGGCTGGAGAGCCTGGAGACCCATGATCTCTACTATGCGCTCCTGTTAAAGGACATCGGGTGCAGCAGTAACGCCGCTCGCATGTGTCAGATCGTGGGCGGCGATGACATCACGATGAAGGCGGATGCCAAGCTCGAGGATTGGACCAAGCCGAGCAGGCCAAAGCTCTCCACTCTCAAGATGCTGTGGAAGAATGTGCTGCCCGAGGCAAGCGCAGCGGACCGCGTCGCGCGGATCGTGCAGATTGGGCTGACCCAGCATAAGAACAATGAGGAGCTTATCACTCTTCGCTGCGACCGCGGCGCGAGCATCGTCCGGAAGCTGGGGTTGGGAGAATCGATCGCAGAAGGGGTCCGGTGCCTGGACGAACATTGGGATGGCACCGGATATCCCGAACGCCGCTTCGGCTCTCGAATACCGCTGCTTTCCCGCATCATGCTGGTCGCGCAGCATCTGGATGTATTTTCCACCGAGCGCAGCCCGGAGGCGGCGATCGATGTTCTGGTCGAGCGTAGCGGCGCCTGGTTCGATCCTCGGGTCGTGAGTGTTGCCGTCGCTCTTCACCGCGGGCGATCGTTATGGGGGCACTGTCTCCGGGACACCAGCGCGGAGGAGAGCCGTTGTGCGGTCCTCGATATCGATCCTGGCCGGAGGGTGAGCGTTGGGGCGGACGGGATCGATCAGATCTGCGAAGCCTTTGCTGAGGTCGTTGATGCAAAATCTCCGTTTACCTTCCGCCACTCCAAGGGAGTAGCAGCCGCGGCCCTCGGCATTGCGCAGACGATGGGCATGTCGGAGGAGCGGGTCCGCTTTATTCGCCGCACGGCGCTGCTGCACGATATTGGAAAGCTGAACGTCTCCAACTCGATTCTCGACAAATCGAGCAAACTGGATGCCGGAGAATGGATGGCGGTTCGCGGCCATCCCATTGTTACGCGGCGCATTCTGGAGAAAATCAGCGCCTTTCAGGAGATGGCCGTGGTCGCCGGCGAGCACCATGAAAAACTCGACGGAAGCGGGTACCCAAACTCTCTGACGTCGGGAAGCCTCTCGCTTGAAGCGCGTGTGATCGCGGTTGCGGATGTGTATGGGGCGCTCTCGGAAAATCGCCCCTATCGCGAGGGGCTCGACCTGACCGAGATCGTCTCTATTATGGGTAAGGACATTCCGGGCAAGCTGGATGGCGAGTGCTTCGACGCTCTTCTGGGATACCTAGGCGGTCTTGCGAAGGCAACGCCGCAGTCGGTCCGGGCGGTTGCCGGTCGCGGCGAAGTACTTTCCTGATCGGTGGAATGTATTTCAAGAGGCCGGAAGCAAGATTACAAGCGATTGCCGGCCTGCAATACCGGTCTCTGACCTGGATGGTGACGCGGCGGCCCGGAGGAGCCCGGCTACTTCAAGCGGAACGAGGCGCTCATGGTCACTGCCTGGGCGCCGATCGTCAGGCGGCTGTTGTCATATTCCCCAGCCAGCAGAGCGCTGGTCTCGACTCTCTCTGCCTGGTTCCAATTGAGTGCGTAGGCTGCGCCAAAGAGGAGCCGGTGACGCTCGTAGGCTATTCCGGTTGAGACGGAGTCTCTCATGATTGCCCCCGTCAGCGGTGTCAGCGTCGCTTTGGGCACGAGGTTGCTGCGGCAGAGAAGGCCCCCGGCTAACTGGTAATGCTCGCCAAGCTTGTAGTCAACGGCCAGCCGCCCGGTAAACTGGTCGCTCCATTTCAGCGGAATCTCATCCTGAATCGAACTCGAGTGAAGGAAGTTGTCGATGTCTGCATTGCTGCCGTCCGTGAGGTGGACGGGCAGCTTGTCAAAGGCGCTCCGGAAGTTCGCCCAATCTGCCTGGAGACTGACTCCGACCGATGGCGTGAGCTGCCAGCGGCCGCCGGCGATTACCGATTGTGGCAGCTTGACCCGCACCCTGGCCCGGTAAGTGAAGTCCGGCTGAAAAGGAATGCCAAGCACGTCGAACTGTTCTCCCATGTTTCCCGAGGCATTGCCGTGGCTATTGATCGTGAAAGGAGAACTGTAGGCGGCGCTCAGGGCAAGTCTGGGAATCGATCGATCGATCACACCGAAGCTGCCACCCCAACCGAGGCCGCGGGTATGCAGGTCAAGCAGGGTCTTCAACCCCTTCAGGTCTGGATTGCTCTGGAAGATGAAGGGGGCGATCAAGATGTTCTGGTTGTAGACAAGTCCGACGGTCGTCCCGAGAGCAAGCTTTGGGGTGAGGGCGAGTGCGAGGCCGCCTGCTCCACGAAAGACCTCGATGGCTGATCTCTCCTCCTGGTTCCCGTAGTCGGCGCCGCCGGTTCCGGGCGAGTCGGCATAGTGCCAGTTCACAGAACTGAAGAAGTCAGGAGTGATCCCGAATCCAACACTCCAGCGGCTGCGGCCGAGAGGCAGGCCGACCGCTCCGAAAAGGCCAAGTTCGGGATGCAAGCGGAGTAGCGACCCGTTGCTCGATTCCTCGTTGGCGGCATTCAGAAATTGGCCGTGGACGAGCCCGGCGAGCATGTCGGTCTCGGCTGTCGGCGCAGCGAGCGCGCTCAAACCGGCAGGGTTCAGCGTAATCGCGTCGAAGACATCGCTGGAGCTCGCGGTGTAAATACCCGAATGGGCCGCGGTCTCGGCTGAGACGCCGCCGTGAAAAAAATCCTGCGCAGAAACAAGCCATGGCCCATAGGCGACAGCCAGCAGCAGGCCCAATGTTATTCGGCAAGGTGTGACGGCCGGAAGCAGAACAACGATGCGGCGCAGATAAGGGAGCTTGTTCACTGTGAAGATCTAATCGGCGGGAAAAAGGAATTTAATAACTTCTTCTATGTGGTGCTATGTTTCGGTTGAATCGGCTTCATAGGCCACCATGATCGAGGCTGACGTGATCGCATCGTCTCCGTATAAAAACTTTTGGATATACGTTCTGAGGGCAATTCCTAAATGAGGAGTTATCTTCCCGCCTTGGCTCGCACCAAACTCTTTTCCATGTTTACGCAGTGCGGCCCGATGCGGCTGGTAGGAGGATAGAAGCTGAAGGTCATGGCGGGAAGCCGCACACAAACGCCTCGACGGGAGTTTCTCTTCCTGACTGCGTGTCGTTAGTAGTTTCGGCATTCGGTCTGTGAGAGTCGAGCCGAGGCAAGCTTTGGCCGAGAGACTGGTGAGTTGGTCGGTGAAATACCCCTTGAAGATTGCGCGACAAGTGCAGTTCCTGTTCCGCGCTCAGCGCAACCACACGGCGCGTTCCGGGGCTGTGCAGGGAAGAGGATGCTTCCTGCCTGGCCTCGTCTTCTTGTTGGTGATCTATCGAAGCATAGGCGCAATTGGGCAGACCAACATGGGGAGCGCGCCTATCGGCCAGGATGTGACACAAGTGGTCGCGGTGACGGTGCAGAATGCGGGAACCCTGGGCGCGGTCGTGGTAGACACGTTGGGTGTTCAGAATCTGGACTTTGCGATTTCTTCGGCAGGAACTACTTGCATGCCGGGGCTCTCGTATGTTGCCGGGCAGGCCTGCACGGTTGCTGTGGTGTTCTCTCCAAGGTTTCCTGGCGGGCGATCCGGCGCGATCGTTTTGGCGGGTACCACCGGTGCAAGCCTGGCGACCGAGTATCTCAGCGGGAGAGGGCTCGGGCCGCTGGGTGTCCTGGTACCGGGCGAAATGACGACAGCCGCGGGGGATGGGCAATGGACCTCGGTCGACGACGGGAGTCCTGCCGTCTCAGCCGAGTTTTTTCTGCCATCGAGTGTCGCCCTCGATGGGGCCGGTAACCTCTATATCGCCGACAGTATGCATAATCGCATCAGGGAAGTGGATGCGGCGACAACCATCGTTAGCACGATTGCCGGCGATGGCGAGGCCGGGTATTCCGGGGACAACGGCGTTGCCGCCCATGCAGCCCTGAGCCGTCCATTTGCCCTTACCATCGATGGCGCCGGAAATATCTACATCGCCGACACCGGCAACAACGTCATTCGTAAGATCGGCGCTGCCGATGGCCTGATTACGACCGTGGCAGGGAACGGAATTGCGGGATACTCCGGCGACGGTGGGCCGGCCGGCTCGGCCCGCCTGAATTCGCCTGCTGGTATCATTGTGGACAATTCCGGCACGGTGTATATAGCGGACACGGCCAATCACCGGATTCGCGAAGTGGATCCGTACACCGGTCAAATCACCACCGTAGCGGGCAATGGAGTCACGAACTCTGTAGGCGGAGGAACGTACTCCGGCGATGGCGGCCCGGCGGTGGTGGCCGGCTTGAACTTTCCTTACGCAGTCACGTTCGACGCCCTGGGCAATATGTACATTCCGGACTCGGCGAATAACCGGGTGCGCATGGTCGATGCCAGTGACGGGTCGATCCATACGATCGTTGGGAGCGGTCACCAGGGCGTCTCAGGCGATGGCGGCGTGGCCTTGAATGCGAATCTTGATTTGCCGGCGAGCGTGGCGTTCGATGCCGCCGGGAATCTTTATATAGCCGACGCGCAGAACAACCGCATCCGCAAGGTAAGCGCGTCGACGCAAATTATCACGACGATAGCCGGCTATGGCGCCGGCATGTATGGGGGCGACGAAAGCAGCGCGACGACGGCGGGACTGTTCGGCCCCTATTGCGTCATCGTCGATCCGGCTGGCGATCTCTTTATCGCGGATTATTTCGACCATCGGATCCGGGAAGTCTCCAGTGGCACGGGGGTTCTCGCTTTCAAGACTGCCGTGCGCATTGGGCAGACCTCGGCCCCGCAGCCGCAGATGGTAGAGAACGATGGCAACGCCGCTCTAAGTTTCAGCGCGATTACCCCGGACGCAAATGCCGGACTTGACCATGTCTCGACTACCTGCTCGACGGCGACTCCGCTTGGTTCCGGCGCGACGTGCGTTTTGGGTGTCGAGTTTGCGCCATCCGAGAGCGGAGCGGCGGTGACGGGCAATGTGAGGCTGGACGGCAGCTTTATCAATGCGCCGCTCGATATCGAGGCCATCGGCCCGGGGCTCAGTTTAAATTCTACGGAAGTCACCCTCTTCGCGACTCCCAATCCCGCGACCTATGGGCAACCGGTGACTTTGTCGGCCGGCGTTTCAACAGGTGTCGGCCTGCCTACGGGCACGATCACGTTCCTGCAGGCCGGCACTCCCCTCGGGATCCCGGTTGTCCTCGATGGCTCGGCCAACGCCAGCTACATCTTTACCGCGGCCACGGCGGGGCTGGAGGCAATCACGGCGGCCTACAGCGGCGACGCGCAACACCTGCCCGACACCTCAAGCTCGCTAGCGCTCACGATCGACGAAGCAACGGCAACTACGCTGATGTCGTCGACCAACCCTGCTCCGGCACATGCGGCGGTCGCTCTTACGGCGACGGTCGCTTCGCTCGGCGGAGGACAGCTACCCACCGGACCGGTGAGCTTTCTGGATGGAGCGCTCCTGCTAGGATCGGGGGCTCTCGATTCACAGGGAGTGGCTGCTTTCACGACGAGCAGCCTTCCGCCGGGGCCGCACGCAATCACCGCCGCCTATGGCGGAGTTCCGTCGAGCCATGTTCTCGGCAGCACGTCGACCCCGGTGCGTCAGGATATCCAGGCGGCAAGCGTTGTCGGACTAGGCTCTACGCTTAATCCTTCGAGTTACGGGGAAGCGGTCACGTTCAGCGCGTCGGTCAGTGTAGCCGGACCAGCCGCCGCCTCCGGCGCGGTCAACTTCTTCGACGGAACGACCCTGCTCGGGAGCACACCGCTCGCTAGTTCCGCGGAATCGGGGACGGTGTCGACTGCCATCTTTGCGACCTCAACATTAGCAGCGGGTCTTCACGCCGTCAGCGCTGTTTATCCGGGCAGCGCCGACACTCAAGCCGGCACGTCTGCTTTGATCGAGACCGTACAACTTGCGACACCTTCGATTACGGTCGAGGCCGCTCCTGATCCTTCTCTCGTTCAAAGCAAGGTGATCCTCACTGCGAAGGTGAAGGCGAGCATTGGGACGCCCGGCGGCTCTATTCTTTTCCTCGTCGACGGGGTCTCGATCGACAGCCAATCCCTGGGTGCGACGGGCTCCGCCTCGTCCTCGATAGCTTCTCTGGGTATCGGGCAGCACGTGGTCACGGTAAGTTATGCGGGCAATCAGAATTACGCACCCGCCACTTCTTCTCCCGTCATGCTGGTTGTGCAGCCGATTCCCACGACCACCGGCCTGGCTGCCGCTCCTGCATCCGGGCCGGGCGGCCAAACCGTGCTGACCGCCACAGTCATCAGTGCATCAGGCCCGGGGCCGACGGGGACGGTGAGCTTTCAGTCAGGCGCTACGATCCTGGCGGCCGCCGTGCTCAATATGGCCGGAGTGGCGACGGTCAATGTAAGTTCAACCTTGGCCGGTTCTGACGTTGTCGCGAGCTATCCGGGGGACCTCCTTCATGGTTCCTCGACGTCGGCGCCCATCATGATCTCTTCCGTTCCCACCGGATTCGACATCACCGTGACCCCAAGCGTCATCACTCTGGCGACTAAGGAGAACGCCCAGGTAACGCTGTCTCTGTCATCGAATGCCGGCTTTACTGACGAGATGGGATTGGGCTGCGCCTCTCTTCCGCCGCTCGTCACCTGTCATTTCTCGAGCGACAGCGTTCCGCTCTCGTCCGGCAGCCAGGAGACGGTTCAGCTTACGATCGATACCGACTCGCCATTGAGCGGCGGCAGTGTGGCGGATCATTCTCGAGCTCCGGCCTCTCGCCTGGCGGACAGGAGCTTGAGAAGCTCTGGCCTGCTGCTGCCGATGGCCGCCCTGTCATTCTGGATTCTGTCGCCGGTTCGTCGACGGGAGCCCGGCAGCCGGAAAGGGTTGTGGCTTCTCCCGTTTTGTGGCATTGCCGGCCTGCTCTTGAGCTGCGGCGCAATCAGCCAGAAGAGCGCGGCGCCGGGCAGCTATGTTATCCAGGTTGTGGGAGCCGGCGTTCACACCGGCATCACCCGGACAGTCTCCCTGACTGTCAACATCACCAGGTGAGCAAGTCATGAGACTTTGGAGCTCTGCGCGCAAACCAGTTCGCGGGTTTTCTTTCTCCGGAAAGGCGCCGAAACGATGCATCTGGCTGCTCGGCCTGGCGTTCTCTGCGGGAACAAGCCGGCCCGGTTTCTCGCAGGCTTCTCCAGCGCAGGTGGGAGGTCTGGAGATGGTCACGTTCGGCGGCACATTCTCCGCTTCCAAGGTTCAGTACGGCAACCGGCTGCTGCTTGGGGCGGGGGCCTATGTCGATGTCGATTACAACCAGCATTACGGGGTAGAAGCCGAAGGACATTGGCTGTGGCTCCATCAGCGTGAAGGCGTTCGCGAATCAACATACCTGGCTGGACCGCGCTACTCGTTCAACGGCCTGGGAGACGACCGCAAAAAGTTTCGGCCGTATGCCAAATTTCTGATTGGCATTGAGCAGTTCCGCTATCCCTATGGCTACGCGAGCGGCGAATACTTTGTGCTGTCGCCCGGGGGAGGAGTGGACTATCGGATCAGCCACCGCATTCGCCTGCGCCTGGTCGACCTCGAATACCAGCGATCTCCGCAGTTCACCTACGGCTCTCTCTCTGCGCTGGGCATCAGTTCCGGACTGCGGTTTCGCCTCTTCTGAGGGTGTTCCGATGAAGGTGCGGGTGGCGATCCATTCAAGACAGGCAGATGGCTTAGATTGCTGAGATCGGCAACTCTTTTGGGTGTTGTGGTGCGGTTTGGTTGGGAGGAGAAGGATTTTGCGGAGGACGAAGAATGGCGATCCTTTCGACGGCGCTGCGCTTTGCTCAGGATGACAAGTTTTGGTGCGGCGCGGTTTTGGCCGGCTCAACTTCTCTAAATGCGGCGATGGCATTTACTATTGCGCATTGTGCGAGGTCGAACGCTTTGAGAAATCGCTGGACAATGAATCTTCGAGCAAGCTTTCGTCTTGCCGTCACTCTTTTTTCGATTCTCATCGCTGGAGCTATAAGTGCAAAGGCCCAGGACCGGCCGCCCGCAGTGCCGCTGGTGGCTTACGATCCTTACTTTAGCATCTGGTCCATGTCGGACAAGCTGACCGATACCAACACCCGCCATTGGACCGGGACGGAACAACCCCTGGCTGGGCTCATCCGTATCGATGGTCACGCCTACCGGTACATGGGCAAAGAGCCGCGCGAATTGCCGGCGATGCCGCAAGTCTCGCTGCAGGTCACCGCGCTGCACACCAGCTATGTCTTTGAAGAGGCCGGCGTGCGCCTGTTGTTGACCTTCTTCACGCCCTCTCTTCCGCGGGACCTGGACGTGCTTGCGCGGCCGGTGACCTATCTTTCCTGGCAGGTCAATGCAACGGATGGACGGCCGCACGCCGTAGAGTTGTTACTCGATGTGAGCCCCCGGGTGGCCGTTAACTCTGACGACCAGGAGGTGACCTGGGGGCGATTGAACGCGCCTGGCCTGCAAGTGTTGAGTGTAGGCTCCCGCGATCAGCAGGCGCTGCATCGTGCGGGAGATAACCTTCGCATTGACTGGGGTTATTTCTATCTGGCTGCGCCCAGGAGCGAAGAGGCCTCGCTTGGCGCTTCGGAGGGAGCGATGGCCAGCTTTGTGCAATCGGGCGAGCTGCCAAAGAGCGATGACATGGAGATGCCCAGGCAGCCTCGCGAGGGTGCGGCCCATCTTGCCGTCGCTCTTCGAGCGGACGTGACGGCGACCGAGGCGGTGCGGCGGCATGTGCTGCTGGCCTACTCCGAGACCTATGCCATCGAGTATCTTGGGCGCAAGCTTCGCCCCTACTGGCAGCGCAATGGCCAGACCACGGGCGAAATGCTGGCCGCTGCAGAAGATCAATACGACAACCTGGAGGAGCGCGGGAAGCGCTTCGATGCGACGCTCGCCGCCGATCTCGAAGAGGCAGGCGGCAAAGCCTACGCGCAACTTGGCGCGCTGGCCTACCGGCAGACGCTTGCTGCGCATGGGTTTGCGGCCGATGTGGATGGAACAGCGTTGTTGTTTCCGAAGGAAAACTTCAGCAATGGCTGCATCTCGACGGTGGACGTGCTCTATCCGTCGGCTCCGTTTTTCCTGCTCTTCAATCCCAATTTGCTTGAAGCACAATTGAAACCGGTTTTGGAGTACTCCGCACTGCCACGCTGGAAGTGGCCGTTCGCTCCGCACGACCTTGGAACCTATCCGTTAGCCAACGGGCAGGTGTATGGCGGCGGGGAGCGCACGGAAGAGAACCAGATGCCCGTCGAGGAAACCGGCAACATGCTGATCCTGATGGACACTCTCAGCCGGGAGCAGGGTAACTGGCACCTTGCCGAGCAGTACTGGCCTCAACTGACCAAGTGGGCGGAGTATCTCGAAGCGAGAGGCCTCGATCCGGAAAATCAACTCAGCACGGACGATTTTGCCGGCCATCTGGCGCATAACGCCAACTTATCGATCAAGGCCATTGAAGGCATAGCTGCATATGCGCAAATGGCAAAGGGCCTGGGGAAGGCGGCGATAGCCGAAAAATTTGCCGGCACGTCGGTCAAGATGGCCGTGCAGTGGCAGTCGATCGCCAAAGATGGGGACCACTACAAGCTGGCCTTCGACAAGCCAGGCACCTGGAGTCAGAAATACAACCTAGTGTGGGACCAGATCCTGGATCTGCATCTATTTCCGGCGGCGGTTCGAAACTCTGAGCTCGCGTTTTATCTTCAGCACATGAATGAGTACGGAGTGCCCCTCGACAATCGCGCCGACTACACCAAGCTGGACTGGCAACTGTGGACGGCAACCCTCGCCGGGAACCGCTCGCAGTTCGACGCTTTCATGACCCCGATCGGCAAGTGGATCAACGAGACTCCCTCACGTGTGCCGCTGACGGACTGGTACGACACGAAGACAGGCAAGATGGTCGGCTTCCAGGCGCGGTCGGTTGTGGGAGGTGTGTACATCAAGATGCTGGCGGACAAGCCGACAGCTGACAAATGGCGCCGCTTCGCGCCGTGAGCTACGCCTTCTTCTGAAGGTATGCACTTGACCGGTCTGCGAGAGAGTGAGCGCGAGAGGCAACAGTCCTCAGTGATGCTTTACCATGATAAGGATTGCTTGCGGACTTGAATGGACGTTAGTTCACAACCGGGAACTCGCGTTTTCGCTGGTCGCGCATTGAAGGTCACTTTCGAAAAGAGGTTCAGTTTGTCGCTTCAAGGTCTCTCGCTCATCGGATCAAGGAACGGTGTTTCGCAAGGCGTCATGTTTTCCGGCTGCGATCCGGTGACCGGCGAAGTACTCGAGCCTGGTTTCTCGACCGCCAGCAGCAGCGAGATAGACCAGGCGGCTAAGCTGGCCGTCGAGGCTTTTCCCGTTTACAGCAGCAGCCCGGCAGCGGCACGGGCGGAGTTTCTACGAGCGATCGCGTTGGGCCTCGAGGCAATCGGAACCGAAATTGTTGAGCGAGCCCGTCGGGAAACGGGTCTGACAGAGGCACGTCTTCGAGGTGAACTTGCACGCACCACCAATCAGCTGCGTCTCTTCGCAACAGTGGTGGAAGAGGGTTCCTGGCTCAATGCGAGGATCGATCCAGCCGAACCGGAGCGCAAGCCGCTTCCGCGCGCCGACATCCGGTCAATTTTGAAACCGCTCGGGCCTGTCGCTGTTTTTGGCGCCAGCAACTTTCCTCTCGCCTTTTCAGTGGCTGGCGGAGACACGGTTTCGGCGCTCGCTGCAGGCAATCCAGTGATCGTCAAGGCCCACCCGGCGCATCCGGGAACCGGCGAACTGGTTGGCCAGGTAATTCGGGAGAGCGTCCGCGCCGCTAATTTGCCGGAAGGTGTTTTCTCGCTGCTCTTCGATGCGGGCATCGAAGTGGGAACTCAACTGGTGGGCCATTCGCAGATCAAAGCGGTCGGATTCACTGGGTCTGCTGGAGCAGGAAAAGCATTGATGAAGCTGGCTGCCTCAAGACCCGTACCGATCCCCTGTTATGCGGAGATGGGCAGTGTCAACCCGTTGTTCATTTTGCCCGGCGCCATGCGCACGCGCACGAGCGCCATTGCGGCAGGCCTGCAGGGCTCTTTTACCCTCGGCTCGGGCCAGTTCTGCACCAAGCCCGGCTTAGTCTTCATTCCCAAGACATCGGAAAGCGAGACATTTGCCGCGACCTTGCAAGCCGGCGTGCAGAGCATGCAGCCGCAGACCATGCTGGCCGCGAACATTGCGGGGAAGTACGCCGGAGCGTTAGAAGAGCGGGCGGGGCGAAACAAGCCAGCTCTCGCGGCTACATCCGCCTCCGCTGAGGCGTCTGGCGGCAGCTCGCAGCCAGTGGCGCTCTATGCCTCCGATGTGCCTTCGTTTTTGAGCGACCCTACCCTCGCGGAGGAGCTTTTTGGTCCGACCACGCTGCTCGTCACCTACACAGGGCGCGAAGAGATGATGGCGGCAGCGGCCGCTCTGGACGGGCATCTCACGGCGACGATTCACGGGACAGAAGAGGATCTGGCTCAACATCGCGACCTAGTTGCCCTGCTCGAATCGAAGGTGGGAAGACTACTCTTCAACGGATACCCGACCGGGGTTGAAGTGTGCCACGCCATGGTTCACGGCGGCCCTTACCCGGCGACGTCCGATGGTCGATCGACTTCAGTCGGGACGCAGGCGATCTTTCGCTTTGTCCGCCCATTCTGTTATCAGGATTTTCCAGATTCCGCATTACCGCTGGAACTACAGAATGCGAATCCCATGAGAATCACTCGCATGGTGAATGGCGTCCTCAGCAAGGACTCGATCGGCTAAGTTTCAGAGTCGAGGCAGCGGGCTTTTTACCTGACGGAGCTCGCTTCGCCCTGGCGAGCGACGGTGTTGACGAGGGTGCCGACAGGTTGGATCTCGATGCGGATCTCGTCGCCCGCTTCGAGCGTGAAGGTATCGGGTGGAACGATCCCGGTTCCCGTCATCAGAAATGTTCCGAAGGGAAAACTGTTGTCGCGGAAGAGATACTCGGCAAGGAGAGCCGGATCGCGCTTCAACTCTGCGAGTGTCGTCGAGCCGCGAAATTGCGGTTCGCCATTGCGGAGGATTTCAAGATCGATCGGCGTCGTCGCTGGAAGCGGATCGGAACTCACGAGGATGCAGGGACCGAGGGCGCAACTACGGTCATACACTTTTGCTTGCGGGAGGTAGAGAGGGTTCTCGCCTTCGATGTCGCGCGAGCTCATGTCATTTCCCACCGTGTAGCCGATGAGTACGCCGCGCGAGTTCAGTAGCAAGGTCAGTTCCGGTTCCGGGACTGACCAGGAAGCATCCTTCCGAATGCGAACAAGTCCGCGATGGCCGGCAACTCTCCCCGCTGTTGCTTTGAAGAAGAGTTCAGGACGTTCCGCCGAATACACGCGATCGTAAAAGTCGCCGCCTCCGGCATCTTTCGATTCCTCGATGCGGGCGTCTCGACTGCGGTAGTACGTCACGCCGGCGGCCCAAACCTCCTGGTTCTCGATCGGCGCAGAGATCTCCTCCGCGGGGAAGTTCGCGACTGAATGGCCTGTCTTGACGAGGGCAGAAAGATATCCATGCAGGTCGCTGTGAGTCACCAGGGCGTCCCAGCTCTTTTCAGGAACCCGGAAGAACCTGTTCTCTTGCTCCACATAGGAGCCCTCAGGTGTGCGATAGAGCTTCACGAACTATTCTCCTGAAAGTATCCTGGGCATCGAAGCCTCAAATTACGTACCATGTCGCCGCTCGCCAAAGGCGAAGATAGCGCAGGATCACTGGGTAGGACTGGAAGCCGTGAACTCTGAGCAGCAGGGTTTGACGGCTGGTTGAAACTCCATGATCTCGGCGCGCGTACCGTCCGGATCGTAGAGGTTAAGCTGCCATTTCCCATCCAGGCCGATCTGCGGCGGACTGTGTCGGGCGGTCAAGCGGTCTTCGGAATAAAGCAGGTTGACCGTCTTCTCCATGTTGACGACACCGAGTGAAAAATGGTCGTCGCTCCCGAGCGCATTGGCCGACATTCCCGGCGGAATTCCCTTTGTGTCGGGATCATCGTGGGTCATATACTCCAGCCAATCGGTGCCGTCCGGCACCTGCTGCGAAATCCACTCCGTCTTGTTATTCCTGCCGCCATACCAGTAAGGCCGAAAGCCCAGAAGCTGCCGGAAAAACACATTTTCAGTCGCCGGATTATGCACCATATACCCGACATGGATGATGTGAACGCTCAAAGGATTCGAGGCGACCGGCGCCGGCTTCGCGGGTGCTTGGACGAACTCAACCTTGTTCCCCTCCGGATCATCTACCCGAAACCAGAGGCTGCCGTCGCTGCCGTTCCCGAGTTGAGTCGCTGTTGTGCTGCCATGCGAGATGAGATATTGCCTCAGACCCACAGCATCCGGAGTGTTGAAGGCGACATGGTCAAGGCGATTGATCGAGGTTTGCCCGGCGGGCAGAGGCAAGACCTCCACAAATTGGACAGGATTGAAATAGTAACGAACTCCCGCGCTGTTCTCCGGATCTGCCCTTTTACTTGCGCCGAGATCATGCACATAGAAGTGATCGCTCTTGGCGCTATCCGAACTATAGACGCTGATGTGCGAGATGCTGACGATGGGTGGCCGCGGAGCGGCGGTTTGAGCATGAGTCAAAGCAAAAGCCGCGCAAACACCGGCCGCACAAGCAATACCGCGCAAAACATTCATGGTTAGACCTCTCTCGATCGGTTCCATCCAAGCTAAGACCCGGACGTATGACACCGCAACTAAGTTGCGCCGCCCCAGTCCTGCCCTATCGAGTCACTGTGCCCCCGGGCGGCATCGGGTGCTTCAGCGGTTTTTCGCTGCGAACCCGCCTTTTCTGCACCGGAGGAGCGGACGTCGGAGGCTTTTCCTTATTCCCGTTCCCGCGAGCGGGACGGGAGGAATCTCCAGGCGAATCAAGGACCACTCTCACCCAGTAATCTCCATTGGCATCGATCTCAATACCATGGACCTCGCGTTCAAACCCGGGAAAGCGCTTCCCGAACTCCTGCAGCGCGAGGATGAGTCGAATGGTTGGACTATCTGGGCCGCCAAGACGTTCGCCCGGCATCCTCACGGGAATGCCAGGAGGATAGGGTACCAACATCACCCCAGTCACCCGCCCCGCCGCCTGGGAGAATTTAACCTTTTCGGTCCCGTTCCTTAGAAGCTTCTGGTAAGTGTCCGAAGGAGTGAGGACGGGGTCAGGATCCACATCGCAGGCCTCGTGCAGCAGGCCGGTGAGGTTCAACTCGATCATGGCGGCGTGCATTTCGTCGCTCAGGTCTCTCAGCGTAAGCGGGCCGTAGCGCTTGGGATATTTTGCAACCAGTTCGGGCAACGCCTCCTCGAGAGGAGCTTCGGTGTCATAAAGGCGCTTGAACTCGAAGAGATTCTCAAGCAGGCTGCCCCACTTTCCTTTGCTGGTGCCGATCGCAAAAAGTACCAGGACGGTATAGTCACCGGTACGGGCGATTTCGACGCGGCGTGCATCGAGAAACTCGGTCAGGATCGCGGCGGGTATTCCTGAGGAATCAAGCTGTCCACGGGAACTGATTCCCGGCGTCAGGATGGTCACCTTCGCCGGGTCGAGCATGCAGTAATTATCCCGAACGTCCTCTTCCTGGAATCCGTGCCATTCTTCTCCCGGCTTGAGCGTCCAGCAAACCGAAGTTTCCGAGAGCAGAGCATCCGGGGCTTCCTCAAAGAGATAAACCTCGCCATCTTCCGGATCGGTGACCTGCTCGGGCTGATAGAGCTTGAAGAACCAGCCATCCTCTGCCTGCCGAAGGCGGTGAGCAATGGAAGACATGGCTTTGCGGAAGTTGATCGCGTCTTCAATGGTGTCGCTCATCAGGGTCGGGCCGGCGGGATCATCCATCATCGCCGCGGCGACGTCGAGCGAGGCGATCATGGGATAAAACGGCGAGGTCGTGCCGTGCATCATGAACGATTCGTTGAACTGGTCATACTCGAGGGGTGCGCGGTCACTTAACTTGATGTGGATCATCGAAGCCATCGAGAACGCCGCCAGCATCTTGTGCGTCGACTGCACCGCAAAGAGGGTGGGACGATCGGGCATGGAGTCAGAAACATCCATGGCAAAGCGCCCGCGGTAGATAGGGTGGAACTTTGCGTAAGCGTACCAGGCCTCGTCAAAATGAATGCGCGGCACGCTCTTGGCGAGCTCTGTGACGACGCGATCGACATCGTAGCAGAGGCCGTCATAGGTGGAGTTCGTCACCGCAGCATAGGTAGGCTGCTGTGACATAGCACCCGCAGAGAACGGACTTTTCTGGATCAGGTCGCGGATGTACTCCGGGCTGAAGCGATACGGGGGCACCAGGCCGATCATGCCGTAGCCATTGCGGGTTGGCTTGAAGTAAACAGGGCGCGCGCCGGTGATGGTCAGCGCATAGCAGATGGATTTATGGCAGTTCGAGTCGGCGAGGACGAGGTCGTCTTTGCCGATGACGCCGTGGCCGACGATCTGATTGGAGGTCGACGAGCCGCCCAGGACATAAAACGTCCAGTCTGCGCCAAAGATGCGAGCGGCATTGCGCTCCGACTCTCCCGGAGGGCCGATATGGTCAAGCCACGACCCCAGTGGCGCGGTCGAGATGCCAAGGTCCGAGCGCATCAGGTTCTCGCCGAAGAAGCGGTGAAACTCCATGCCGACGGGGTGCTTGAGAAACGCGACACCTCCCATGTGCCCCGGTGCGTCCCAGGAGTAGGCTCCCTGGTCGTTATATTTCTTCAGCTCGCGAAAATAGGGCGGCAATAGCCGCTCGTGGTAACGCTCGACGGCGAAATCGACCCGGTTGGCGATGAAAGCCGGCGTGTCGCCAAAGAGGTGAATATATTCGTGAACTTCTTTCACGACCTCGAGGGGCAACTCGTCGACCAGCGTTCGGTCGGCGATGAGAAAAATAGGAATTTTCTTGTTGCGCCGCCGGACCGCCCGAATGATCTTCAGTGCGGCGCGCTCGTCGAATTGGTGATCTTCCGGCAGGTCCCAATCCAGCAGGATGGCGGAATGGGACGGATCGCTCTTGACGAGAGAAAGCCCGTCATCCGGAGTCGAGGTCCGCACCACCTCGTAACCCTCTTTGCTGATCGCCTCGATCAAGCGCTCCATGGCGCGATCGGAAACAGAATCAGTATTGCCGGCGTCACTGGCAATCAGTAGAACCCAACGCCCTTCGCTTATGTCCATTGATACAGTAGTCTCTTTCATTCATATTACAGGCCGATTGCAGCATGGGCGGAGGCGGCGGGCATTCCGTTTCCAGATGCCAGGATTGCCTCCGCTCCGGTTGTCCCAGGCTGCGACCGGAGGCAGCCGATCAACTCTTTGCCGCTCCAGCCGAAGAGAGATACATGTACTTTTCGAAGGCGGTGGCGCTGCTCCTGAAAGACGAAGAGGAGCGAGCATTGCTGCGCGCGGAAAGACGGAACTGCCTTTTGGAATGAGCTTTATATCTCTCCGATCTTCGATCTGGAGGGGAAGTTAAAGCAGTTCGCCGGATTCCAGAATGACGTCACTTCGCGGGTCGAGTCTGCCCTGCAGATCCAGCATCAGGCGAACCATGATCCGTTGACCGGACTGGCAAACCATGCGTCGATGATGGAACGGCTGGAGCAGTCGATCTTTCGCGCCAGGCGGAGCGATTCGCTACTTGCCGTGGTTTTTTTTAATCTGGACAACTTGAAGCAGGTCAACGACCGGTTCGGCCACGAGGCCGGGGATAAGCTGCTCTGCGCGGCCGGCGAACGGCTGAAACGGGATACACGGGTGGGGCAGAGCCTGGTTGCCAGGCTCGGCGGCGACGACTTCAACGTCTTGCTGGAGTCGGTACCCGGCGAGAGAGAGGTCGCCGAAATCGTACAACGGCTGCAGCATCGCCTCGGCCGGGAATATGACTTATGCGGGAATCGCTTGTACCCATATGCAAGCGCGGGAGTCTCGCTCTTTCCGCGGGATGGCGAAACTGCAGAGAGGCTGCTGAAGGTAGCCGACCGTCACATGTACGTTGCCAAGGTCAACTACCACCTGATGGAAGACGCAACAGGAAAGTAAGGGATCCCGGTAATTGTTCTTCCCCAGCGCTGAGGCTGCGTATCTGCTCGCTCCGATGCCGTCCAGGCCATACAGTAGACACATGCAGAGGGAACCGTCGCCGGGCGTAGCCTTGTTGTTTGGCCGGTCCAGTGAGAGGCGCAGGTATCAATCCGGTCAATCCGGTCCGTCCGATCAAGCCGATCTGTGCGGCCCATCCAATCGGGCGCTCTTCTGGGCGGCGTTGCTGGTGCGTGTGCTCTACATGACACTGGCCCATACCTACAGGATTCGTCCCTACGAAGATCACTTCGATTTCGGCTGGGAGATGGCCCGCATCGCCCGCGCACTGGTCAATGGGTACGGCTATGCCGACCCTTTCATTACCGGGCATACCGGGCCGACGGCGTGGCTGCCGCCGGCTTACACGCTGCTGATCGCGGCGGCGTTCAAGCTCTTCGGGGTCTACACTCCGCTGTCTGCCTGGGTGCTGCTGGCTCTGAACAGCGTGTTCTCCGCCGTGACCGCGCTGATGGTCTACGAGATTGCCGCACGTGTCTTCAACCGGAAGGTAGCGCTCTGGTCGGGGTGGATCTGGGCGCTCTATCCTGCTGCGATGCAGTTCGCGGTGCGCTGGGTCTGGGAGATGTCTCTGACCGCGATGCTCTTCAGTTGGGCGCTGGTGATTGCCCTGCGAGTGCGTGGAGTGGTGGGAATTGAGGCCAACGTTGAGAGCCGGACAATAGAGACCCGGACCAGGGAGACCCAGACCACGGCTCGATGGCTGGCCTTTGGCTTGTTGTGGGGGTTGATCGCGCTTTCCAATCCGTCGTTGCTCCTGTTTTTGCCGGTCTGCGGTATCTGGATGCTGCTTGGTGCGAGGCAAAGGTCTCGCGTCTTTGGCAAGGCCGTTCTCGCCGGCGTGGTGTTTGTGGCGTGCCTGACTCCGTGGGCGTGGCGAAACTGGACCGTTTTTCACGCCTTTATTCCCATTCGCGGCAACTTCGGGGCGGAGCTGTACCTGGGCAACGCTCCAGAGTCGATCGGCATGCCGTGGGGAACCTCGGTGACCTCGGAACATGACCTGCGCAGCTATGCCCAGTTGGGCGAGGTGCAGTATGTGAAGCGCCAGGGCGAGATGGCGAAGGCCTACATTGCCGCTCATCCGAAGCGGTTCTGGGAGCTGTCGGTGAAGCGCTTTTACTTCTTCTGGGCGGGCGTTCCTCATCCGCTCGACCGCGCGCCGTGGGTCGAGTACTTCCGCGAGCTGAACTATTGCCTCTTCAGCGTGACCGGACTGCTGGGGCTAGCTCTTGCGCTGAAACGGCGGGTTCCAGCAGCGGGACTCTTCGCCTGGGCTTTTTTGCTGCTGCCGCTGACGTACTACTTCATCACGGTGCAGGCCCGGTTCCGGCACCCGCTGGAGCCGTTGGTTGCGATCTTCACGGTCTATCTCTTTCAGTCAGCAGAGTGGCCATCGGTTGCGACCGCCAGGCGACGAATTTAGACTTCAGAGATGCCTGAGGTTCTGATCACCGGAGGTTCCGGTTTCTTCGGTGGGGTGTTGAAGCGGCGATTGCTGGCCGAGGGCTACCGCTGCGTCAACATCGACCTGGTTGCCGACGCGGACCGGGATGACAAGCTGGAGAGCGTTCAGGGCGATCTTCGCGACCGGGAGCTGGTGGCGAAGACTTTTTCGACCCACAAGTTTGTGGCGGTTTTCCATTGCGCGGCGATGCTGGCTCACGGCGCCATGGAAGACGGACTGCTGTGGAGCTCGAACGTGGACGGGACTCGCAATGTGGCCGAGGCGTGCCGGGAATCTGGAGTCGCCACGCTGGTCTTTACCTCGACCAATTGCCTCTGGGCGAGCAATGCCGGCCATGCGATCGCCGAGGACGAGAGGCCGGCGCCGATCGAGATTTATGGCCGCTCGAAGCTGGCAGCCGAAGAGGTGCTGGCCGAATACAAAGAGCAGTTGCATGTCATCATCCTGCGTTGCCCGACGATTATCGACAGCGGCAGGCTGGGGCTGCTGGCGATTCTTTTCGAATTCATCCAGGACGGAAAGAAGGTCTGGGTGGTGGGCGGGGGCGCCAACCGGTACCAGTTCATCTATGCGCAGGATCTCGCGGCTGCCTGCCTGCTGGCGATGCAGTATCCGCACTCCGAGACCTTTCACATCGGTTCGGACGAGGTGAAGTCCCTGCGCGCGGTTTATGACGCGGTGATCGCGGAGGCGAAGAGCGGGTCGCGGGTGGCTTCGCTGCCCAAGGGGCCGGCGATTGCGGCGATGAAGCTGGCGCACCGGCTGAAAATCTCCCCCCTGGGGCCGTACCACTACCAGATGATTGCCGAGGATTTCCTCTTCGATACGACAAAGATCAAGGCGAAGCTGGGCTGGCGGCCGACGCTGACCAATGAGGAGATGCTGGTCCGCGCCTACCGCTACTACGCGATGCAGCGGGAGGAGATCCATACGCGGCAGGATGTTTCCGCGCATTCAAAGCCGGCGGCGATGGGTGTGATCCGGCTGCTGAAATGGATTTCCTGAGGGGGCTCCCCGGCCCCTGGTCTTTTCGGTTAACAATATCATTTCATAGAGGTTAGAGGTAAGGGTTGGTGCTAGCCTCTTCCTACAAACGACTTAGGGGTAAAGTCCTGCAGTCATATTCCTGGCCCACCAAGTCGACCCCTTTTCACCATGGCAAGCCGGGCTGAATGTTTGGGTTTTACTCATCAGTCGTTTGCGAATTATTGGGATGGGAAGGGTTTCTCTGGGACGGGGATTGAGATCTTTCGACTGCGCTGCGCTCAGGATGACGACTTTTGCGATGGTGCGTTCGGGATTTTGCGGTGGTGCGCTTCTGGTGCGGCTTCTGGGTGAACCGCAGGTCCTTCGGCTCGCTGCCTGAGCCGAGCTATCGGCGGGTGGAAGGTTCGTAGACGATCTTGCCGTTGAAGACGGTCATTTGGACGCGGGTGTTCTGGATCTCGACCGGGTCGATGTGGAAGATGTCTTCGGAGAGGACGACGAGGTCGGCGAGTTTGCCTGGCTCGAGCGATCCTTTGACGGTCTCTTCACTCTCGGCGTAGGCGGCGGCGACAGTATAGGCGTGGACGGCCTCGGCGACGGAGATTTTCTGCTCGGGGATCCATCCGCCGGGGTTCTTGCCGTCGAGGGTGCGGCGGGTGACCGCGCCGTAGATGCCCATCAAGGGAACCATGGGGGCGACCGGCCAGTCGGAGCCGAAGGCGAGTACGGCGCCGGCATCGAGCAGGGAGCGGTAGGCGTGGGTGGTTTTGAGGCGCGCGGCACCGACCCGCTTCTCGGCCCACCGGCCATCGTCGATGCATTGATAGGGCTGCATGGAGGCGATGACGTGCAGGCTGGCGAAGCGGGGAATGTCGGAAGCGAGCAGGTGCTGGGCGTGTTCGATGCGGAAACGGCGTGCGGGCGACGGGCCGTTTTCCTGCTCCGCGCGCTGGTAGAAGTTCAGGATGCTGTTGTTGGCGCGGTCGCCGATGGCGTGAATGGCGATCTGGAGGCCGGCCTTGTCGGCGTCGCGGATGTGAGCGTACATTTCGTCGGGCCTGGAGAGTTCGTCGCTGGCGATGCCGCTGGTTTGGGGAGCATCGGAGTAGGGCTCGAAGAGCCAGGCGGTCGTCGAGCCGAGGGAGCCGTCGGCGAAGCCCTTGAGACCGCCGATGTGCAGCATGTCATTGCCGAAGCCGTCCTGGATGCCGGGAGCGGCGAGGCGCTGCCAGATGAGCAGGGGCTCGCGGGCGGCGATGCGCACCTGCAGCCTGCCCTCATGAAGGAGGGTCTGGTAGACGCGCAGGGTGTCGGGGGTGGTGGTCATATCCTGCACGCTGGTGACGCCATTTTCGGTGGCATACTGCTGGGCGGCTTCAATGGCTGCCTGGATCTGTGGCTGGCTGGGGGACGGGACCGCTTTGAGGATCAAGGCGGTCGCTGCATCCTTGAAGATGCCGGTGGGATTGCCGTCGGAGTCGCGTACGATGACGCCGCCGGGAAGGTCTTTGGTATTGCGATCAACGCCGGCGAGCCGCATGGCGAGGGCATTGGCCAGGGCCATGTGATGGTCGAGGCGGAAGACAAAGACGGGGTTATCCGGGGTGACGTCATCGATGGATTGGTGGGTGGGCAGTTGAGCGGGCGTCCATCGTTCGTGGTCCCACTCGCCCTCGAGCAGCCAGGCCCCTTTGGGCTGGGTGCTGGCGAAGGCGGCGATGCGGTCGCGGAACTGGGCCTCGCTGCGGGTGTCGCCGAGCTGGACGCTGGCGAGCGAGGCGCCACCGGCGAGGAGGTGGACGTGAGCATCGTTGAAGCCGGGAAGGACGCGTCTTCCGGCAAGGTCGACGACCCTGGTGGCGGGGCCGGCGAGCTTGAGGATGTCGGCCGAGGCGCCGATACTGGCGATGCGGTTGCCGTAGATGGCGACGGCCTCCGCCTCGGGCTGCCGGGGGTTTTCGGTCCAGATTTTCCCGTGGACGAGAACCAGGTCGGCGGCCAGTTGGGCCTTGAGGGGGGTGGCGAGCCCGGTGAGGCATACCAACACGGCACCGAGGGTGCTCTGCGTGGTGAATCTTCCTGAGATGGGCATATTGCCAATGTACCGCGTGTGAAGTTTATGCTCGATCATGATTCTTCCGATGTAAGGGTTGAAGAGGCGCGATGCTGACACACTCCTTGTCTTACGAGGCGACGAAGCTGACGCGCGTCTGCGTTTTTTGCGGCTCAAACCTGGGTTCGGGCAAGGTGTATGAGCAGGCGGCGCGGACGCTGGGAC
This sequence comes from Acidisarcina sp., assembly GCA_965199205.1. Lineage (GTDB taxonomy): Bacteria > Acidobacteriota > Terriglobia > Terriglobales > Acidobacteriaceae > Acidisarcina. The sequence goes on along the minus strand of OZ240688.1, from coordinate 2,466,187 downwards.
GGCTGCTGGGCGAGCGCGGTATCGAGCTGGTGTATGGGGGCGCCAAGGTGGGGCTGATGGGGGCGATCGCCGATGCATGCCTGCGGGAGGGGGGGCGGGTGATCGGGGTGATGCCGAAGGCGCTCTTCGCCAAGGAGATTGCCCACACCGGGGTGACGGAGCTGCGGGTGGTGGACTCGATGCATGAGCGCAAGGCGATGATGGCCGACCTATCGGACGCCTTTATCGCCCTGCCGGGCGGGTTTGGCACGTGGGAAGAGTTCTGCGAGGTGCTGACCTGGTCGCAGCTGGGCATTCAACGCAAACCGTGCGCCCTGCTGAACATCAATGGCTACTATGAGCCGCTGCTGGCGATGGCGGACCTGGCGGTGCGGGAGAAATTCCTGCGCAGCGTGCATCGCGAGCTGCTGTTATCGGACGAAGACCCGGCGCGGCTGCTGGACCGGCTGAAGAGCTATGCGGTGCCGTTCGTGGATAAATGGTTGGAAGAACCGGGGCGGTAGGCGGAGCTTCGTGCCGGGGTGGATTTTCGGCTTGGCTCGGGTGGGTTGAATTTTGCGGAGGACGAGGGATTAAGATCCTTCGACTGCGCTGCGCTCAGGATGACAATTTTTAGTGCGGTGCTTCCCTTAGTGATGACAATTTGGTTGGTGCTTCGCTGAGCGTGCCCGATATGTGTGGTGCTTCAGTCCCTGTTGGTGCTTTCAGGGGTTTCTCTTACCTAAAGGATGTCTCTGGCGGGGTGGGGTTCTGCGCTTCGGTTTGCGGGTGGGCTGCCGGTGCGTTCCTTGGCGTAGATGGTATGGGTAATGCGGGGCGGTTCGTCGCCGCGATGGAAGCTGACGACGCGGTCGCGGATGGTGCGGTCGGAGGCGGTGAAGCGTTCGCGCTGGCGGAGGTAGTCGATCCAGGACTCCATGAGGAAGGTCTCGTTGAGATGGCGGGGGTCGTTGGCGTCCTGAAAGATGCCCCAGCGCATGGCGCCGTCGCGCAGGCGCACGTCTTTGAGCTCGTGGATGGCATGAACGAAGGCGTTGTAATCTTCCGGTTCGACAAGGTAGTCGATGAGGACGCGAACGGGTCCGTCGGACATCTCCGGGGCGATGGCGAGCTGGGGGACGAGGAATTTTGAGCGGAAGGGGCTGAGATCTGGCTGCTCGCCGCGCAGGACATGGAGGCGGAGGCTGAAGGGGAGGGTGAGGAGCAGGCCGGCGGCGGCGGCGGCGAGCGAGATAGGCGTCGAGAGACGGTCGGCGAGGAGGCCCCAGATGACGCTGCCGATGGCCATGCCTCCGGAGAAGACCATCTGGTAGACGCCGAGAACGCGGGCCTGGACCCAATTGGGGGCGGAGATCTGGACGGCGAGATTGAGGGTGGACATGGTGCTGGTCCAGGCAAAGCCGGCGAGCAGCAGCACGGGGATGATGACGGCGGGGTAATGGACGAAGGCCAGGATGAGCAGGGTGGCAACGAAGACGCCGGTCGAGATGGCGATGATGGAGTCGGCAGAGAACTTGCGGCGGACGCGGGGCAGGTTGGTCGCGCCGACGACTGCGCCGAGGCCCATGCTGCCGTTGAGGATGCCGTAGCCGAGCGCTCCCTGGTGGAGATCGCGGGCGGCGACGACGGCGAGCAGCGACCAGACGGCACTGACAAAGATGGTGAAGATAAAGGCGCGTCCGAGGGCCGCTTTTAAAGGCGGCGCGTACTGGATGTAGCGCAGGCCGGCGCGCATGGAGCCGCGGATGCGTTCGGAGGGCAGGGCGCTTTTGAAGAGCGGCTTGCGGCGCCACTGGTAGAGAACGAAGATGACGCCGACGAAGGAGAGGGAGTTCAGCAGGAAGGTCCAGGCGGCGCCGGTATCGGCATGGACGAAGGCGGCGATGGCCAGGCCGCCGAGCGCGGGGCCGAGGGCGCGGGCGAGGTTGAAGCCGGCGCTGTTGAGGGAGACGGCCTCGGGGAGCTGCTCGCGCGGCACCAGCTCGGGCATGATCGCCTGCCAGGCGGGCGAGTTCATCGCGGTGCCGATGTTGAGCAAGAAGGTGAGGGTGAGCAGCACCCAGGGCGAGATGATGTTGAAGAAGGTAAGAACGCTGAGCAGGGCGACGGCGCCGAGCATCCAGGCCTGCCAGAAGAGGAGCAGGCGGCGGCGATCGAAGATGTCGGCGGTCGCGCCGGCGAGCAGCCCGAGCAGGACGACGGGCAGACTGGCGGCGGTCTGCATGAGGGCGATGAGCAGGGGCGAGGTGGTGAGGACGGTCATCAGCCAGGTGCCGGCGGTGTCCTGCATCCAGCCGCCGAGGTTGGAGATGGTGGCGGCGATCCAGAGATTGCGAAAGAGCGGGGACTGGAGCGGTTCGAAGCCGGTGGTATGGCGGCCGGAAGGGGGTGCGGGCGGAGTTTCAGGGGTGGCCAGGCGGGCGGCGGGCGGCGGATTGGGCGTGGTCGGCAGAGGCATGGCAGAGGCTTTGCCGCGAGAGCGGCGCGGAAGGAACTCCTATCATGATACCGAGCAATCATGTATTTTCGTTCTAACCCGTCCGAAGACCCAGTGAAGTTGAAGCGCGCAGGGAATGCACAGTCTTCCGCATTGAAAATTCAACCCCGAGGTGCAGGTGCTTGGCCACTCTGACTCCGCCCACACAGATTTCGCTGGTGGCGAAACTGGAGAGATATTTCGAGTTCGGGGCGTTGGGCACGAACTGGCGCACGGAGGTGCTGGCGGGCTTCACGACGTTCATCACCATGGCGTATATCGTGGTGGTGAATCCTTCGATTCTGCACGAGACGGGAATGCCGCTGGCGGCGGTGACGGCGGCGACGTGCCTGTCGGCGGCGATCGGCAGCATCCTGATGGGCGCACTGGCGCGGTACCCGATTGCGCTTGCGCCGGGCATGGGGCTGAACGCTTATTTCACCTATTCGGTGGTGAAAGGGCTGGGGGTTCCGTGGCAGACGGCGCTGGGCGCGGTGTTTATCTCGGGCGTGGTGTTTGTGCTGCTGACGGTGACGGGGTTGCGGCAGAAGATCCTGCGCAGCATTCCGCATGAGCTTTACCCGGCGGTTGCGGGCGGGATCGGACTGTTTATCGCCTTTGTCGGGCTGAAGAATGCCGGGATCGTGGTGGCGAACTCGTCGACGATGATCAGCCTGGGAAATGTGCGCAGTCCGGAGACGGCGCTTGCGCTCTTTGGCATCCTGCTGGTGGCCGCGTTGCAGGTGTGGCAGGTGCGGGGAGGGATGCTGATCGGCATCGTCGGGACGGCGCTGAGCGGGTGGACGCTGGGGCTGGTGCATTGGCATCCGACGCCTTATAACCTGTCGGCGATTACCGCGACCGCTTTCCAGCTGGATTTGCGGGGAGCGCTGCACTTCGGCCTGTTCGAGATTGTGTTTGTCTTCCTGTTCGTTGACCTGTTCGACAATCTCGGGACGCTGGTGGCGGTCACCAAGAAGGCGGGATTGATCCAGGACGACCACGAGATTCCGCGGGTGGACCGAATCCTGCTCTCGGATGCGATCGCGACGATCTGCGGATCGCTGGTGGGGACGAGCACGGTGACGAGCTATGTCGAGAGCGCGGCCGGGGTGGCGGCGGGCGGCCGATCGGGTGTGGCGGCGATCGTGACGGGGCTGCTCTTCCTGGTGGCGCTTTTCGTTGCGCCGTTTCTGGGAGTGCTGCCGTCGGCAGCGACGGCGCCGGCGTTGATCGTGGTCGGCTCGCTGATGCTGTCGACGATCAGCGAAATTCCGTGGCATGATCCGCTGGTCGCGTTTCCGGCGTTCCTGACGCTGATCATGATTCCGTTGACGTATTCGATTGCGAGCGGGCTGGGTTTCGGGATGATCGCCTATGCGGGCCTGCGGCTGATCCGCGGCCACTTTCACAAGGAGGACTGGCTGCTGTATGTGCTGGCAATCCTGTTCCTGCTGCGGTTTGTGTACATGGGTAAAGCGTAGACCGGCCTGCAGAGGCGCTGCCGGTAGCTGCTGCTCAGGATACTTCCCGATTCAGCTCTTCCTCGTGGAGTTCGATTTTTTCCACCGCTTCCGGCTGAAGGCTGCGCAGGATCTCGAGGAGCTTGCGGGGGTCGAAGCTTTCGAGGTGGTAATCGGCTCCCGGACACGTGTTGAGACGAGGCCCGGAGATGGCGACGACCGGGATGCCGGGCTTGATTTTCTTTAATCCTTTGACCAAAATCTCGCAGTGTATATCGCTGATGTCGGTGTCGAGAACGATACCGTGAAGGGCGGGGAAGGCTTCAAGGGTATCGAGGGCCTCCTGGGCAGAGTAGCTGGTCACCACGTTGAACTTCGCGGTTTCGATCACCAGCTTGCGGGTGGATATGCTGCCGGGAAACTCCCGGTCGATCACGAGGAAGCAGGGCCTGACCATACAAAAAAGGTACCATTGCCGGCGGGTCTCTGCGAACGAAACGCTCGAAGGGTCAACCTTTGACGAGGGCCAGCAGCTTCTGGACGGTGTTCCAGTTGCGTGCGGTGCTGACGGTCTGGAGTTTTGCGTCGAAGTAGGCGTTGGTCAGCTTGCTTCTGGCCATGCCATTGGGCAGGTGCAGGTAGATTTCGCGGCCGAGCACGGTGAAGGTGTCGGGCAGGGAGCGGCCGGGATCGAGTGTGGCGACCAGGTCTTTGGCTGGAAGGTCTTTGAGGAAATAGACGTTCAGGAGCTTTTCGTCTGCTGCCGGGGTGAGGTAGGGGTTTCGCAAGACCGCCAGGGACAGTTCTGCGGGCGTCCTGAGAACGACGGGGATTCGGTAGCCGAAACGCGCTTCGATCCTGAGGCTGAGCTCGCCGGCCAGCGGCGCTTCGGCTTGGCGGCTGGTGAAGAGAACATTGCCGCTCTGGGTATAGGTGGAAACGTCGGCGCAGGCGGCTTCTTCAAAGAGTTCGGCCAAGGCCTTCATGGGCAGAAGATTCCTGCCGCCGACGTTGATGCCCCGGAGCAGGGCGAGATATTGCTGCGAAGGCTTCGCGGCCGCCATAGCCAACCAGTTTAGAGCAGTTTTGTAAGGACTGTGACTTTCCAGCGACTGCCATGCTGGCCGTTTTTTGAGGAAAAGGCCAGCCGCGGGTGTTCCTTCGGCCGACACCTGTTGCGAAGAAGCTCTAGATGGACTGGACGGGGAGGAGGGTGAGGTCGTCGACCAGACCTACCTCTTTTTGAACAAATGGCTCGGCGTAGCGAACGCCGCCAAGCAGGCCGTAGTGGCGAGCCATGGCGAAGGTGCGCTCGCGAATGTCTGCTTCGGGCACGAAGAGGGCGTCGCCGGCCGCCTGGGTGGCGTATTGGGAGCGGTAGGCCATGAGCGCGTCCAAGCGGGTCTCGATGTAGTCGCCGATATCGACGACGAAGCTGGGGCGGACATCCGCATAGAGACTGGCATAGACGATCTTGAAGGGGCGGTGCGGGGGCTCGCCGGTGTCGAGCCTGGCGAGACCGGCGAGAAAGCAGGCCTCATAGCCAAGGGTAGAGCTGGTGTAGTGGTCCGGATGGCGGCCGGTCCAATAAGGCAGAATGACGACGCGGGGACGCAGGCGGCGGAGGACGCGGGCGATCTTGACCCGGTTCTCATAGCTGTTTTCGACGCGGCCATCGGGCAGGTCGAGAGCTTCGCGGGAGTCGACTTTGAGGATGAGCCCAGCGGCGGCGGCCTCGGCGGCGCGCTCTTCCGCCGAGCCTCGAGTGCCTGCTTCGCCCTGGGTCAGATCGAGGATGCCTGTCCGCAATTGCAGCGACTTCATGCGCAAGAGGGTGCCACCGCAGGTCTGTTCGACGTCGTCGCGGTGGGCGGCGATGGCGAGGACGTCAAGGGCAGGCGTCACGAGGGGTCAGTAGGTGGTGTTGTTGTAGTCGGTGGAGCCGTCCATGTAAGCGACATCGGAAGCGGTGCCGACGACGGTGACGTTGGAGTTGTCGAGCTCGGAAAAGTCGGTGGTGCGATAGATGTAGATCTGACCACCCTCGGCGACATAGATCTTGTGCAGTCCCTCGACATCGGCGATGCCGGTGAGATCGCCTTTGAAGGTGTCGAGGGTGACGGCATTGGTAGCGAGATTCAAAAGCGCGAGGCAGCCGGCGGTCGAGGTTGGATCCAAGTGGTAGCGCTCGCCCGATTGGCACTGGACCGAGCCGACAAACAAGGTATTGTCATCGGCGAAGAGCATCTTGTTGTGGGTGCCGTCACTGATCGGGTAGGTGCCGGAGATCGTATTGCTCGTGAGGCTAAAGGCGGTCAGGTTGCCGGAGAGCAGTCCATCCGGCTGAACGGATTGGCCCGCGACATAGAGCGCGGTTCCGTTGCTGATGGCATTGGTGGCTCCGCCGGGGATGAGGTAGTTGGCGGTGGCCTGGAGGTTGATGCCGCTGGGGCCGATGCCGCCCAGGTTGATGGTGGACGTGGTCACGGGGATGGTGGTGATGCTGGATGCGACGCCTCCGCATTCGGGACCGCAGTTGAGGACGTAGATGGTTGAACCATCTGAAGAGAAGACGGCCTTGACGGGCCGGTCAAAGCTGGCGGCGCCGGGACTGATGGGGAAGGCGCAGTAGATGGGCAGGTTCTGGGGTTCGCAATCCTGGGCGGGAAGTCCGAGCGCGTTGGGCGGCCACTTGCCATTGGCGGCGAAGTAGGCCTGGAAGCTGGACTGCTGGGGGCCGGTGAGATGCACGACGCTGTAGGCGGTGTTCGAATTCTGGACGAAGGCGACGCCGATCGAGGCGCCGGCGTTAAGAGAAACCTTGTAGACGCCGGGCAGGTTGAGCGGGATGGTGCGGCCGAGGACCCGATCGTTGACGACGAGGTAATGGGCGCTCTGGTCTGCGCCGATGAGATATTCCTGACTGCGGCTGATGAAGATGCTGGACGACGGAGAGCCGGCCACGCTGCTGGATTGTTTTTCGGTGCCGTAGTTGATCAGCGAGACGCTGCCGTCGCCCGAATTGTAGACGGCGCCGGCTTGCTCTTCGGGCATGTTCTGGATGGTCAGAGGCTCACTGGCGGAGGCGCCGCTGATCGAGAACGTTGCATTCTGATTGTTGTAGGCGTGACGAATGTCGTAATAGGCATCGACGAACGTGATGGTGCCCTTAGTGAGGGCGCTGGGATTCTGGATGGCGATGAGGACGCGATTGGTAAGACCGCTGGGCGGCAGATTACGGCCGGCGAAATAGAAGTTCTTACCGCAACCTGCCAGAAAAACGGTGGAAAGAGCGATCGTAAAAGACAACAGGCGCAGCAAACTTCTCGTGTTCAAACCAACCCCTCACCGTTCCAATGCGGACGAACTTGCCGGAACCCAAAGTATAACAAACAGGGTTGCGGGTGGCGCGGGGCTGGCGGCTGGGCTTAGCATATCTAGAGCTAGAGAGTTGGGGAGAGATGGGCCGTCTGCGGGAGATTTTTGGCGAACGCACCGTTCTGTTTGACGGGGCGATGGGCACGATGCTCTATGAACGCGGCGTTTTTATCAATCGCTGCTACGACGAGCTGAACCTGTCGCAACCGGAGCTGGTGAGGTCGGTGCATGAGGAGTATCTGCAGGCCGGGGCGGAGATTATCGAGTCGAATACCTTTGGCGCCAACGCTTTTCGTCTGCTGCGCCACGGTTTGCAGGACAAGGTCTTCGCGATCAACGAGGCGGGGGCGAAGCTGGCCCGGCAGGCGGTGGAGCAGCTAGCCGACAAGCAGGCGGGCAGCGCGTGGGTAGCCGGATCGATCGGGCCGCTAGGCGTGCTGCTGGAGCCGCTCAGCAAGGTTTCGCTCGAAGAGGCGCGAGCCGCTTTTGTAGCGCAGATCGAAGGGCTGGTCGCGGGCGGCGTGGACCTGCTGGTGATCGAGACTATTTCGGCGCTGAACGAAGCGGAGCAGGCGATGCTGGCCGCGAAGCAGGTCGCTCCTCATCTGCCGGTGCTGGCGCTGGTGACGGTGGACGATGAGGCGAATTGCCTGGACGGCGCCTCGTGCGAGAGCGCGGCGGCGAAGCTGACGGCCTGGGGGGCGGACGCGATCGGCGTGAACTGCAGCGCCGGCCCGGCGACGGTGCTGACGGCTATCGAGCGGATGTCGGCGGCGAGCTCGCTGCCGCTGGTGGTGATGCCGAATGCCGGCATGCCGCGAGCGATCGAGGGGCGGAACATTTATCTTTGTTCGCCGGAGTACATGGCGAACTTTTCGAAGAAATTTTTGAAGACCGGGGTGCAGTTTCTGGGCGGCTGCTGCGGGACGACGCCGAACCACATCCGGGCGATGAAGTCGGCGATGCGCGCGGTGCAGGCGCAGAAGAGCGTGGCGAAGGGCGGGTCGAAAGAGCCGATTTTGACGGAGACGCCGCCGGCCCCGCTGGCGACGCGGTCGCTGATCGGGCGCCTGGTGGCAGAGGGCGAATTTGTGACGCTGGTCGAGATCGTCTCGCCGCGAGGCATCTCGGCGGCGAAGGAACTGGCGGGAGCGAAGCTGCTGGCGGACCTGGGGGTGCATGCGATTAATGTGCCGGACTCGCCGCGGGCGTCGGCGCGGATGAGCGCGCAGAGTCTTTGTATCCAGATCCAGCAGCAGACCGGGATTGAGACGGTGCTGCACTATACCTGCCGGGACCGGAATGTTTTGAGCATCCAAAGCGACCTGCTGGGTGCTTCGTCGATCGGGTTGAAGAATATTCTGTGCCTGACGGGCGATCCGCCGAAGCTGGGGAACTATCCCGATGCGACGGCGGTTTTTGACGTGGATGCAATCGGGCTGGTCAATATCGTCAACCGGCTGAACCATGGGCTGGATATAGGGGGCAACGGGATCGGCGCCTCGACGGGATTTACGATTGCCGTGGCGGCGAACCCCGGGGTGCCCGACCTGGACAATGAGATTCGCCGGTTTGCCTACAAGGTGGAGGCGGGCGCGGAGTACGCGATTACGCAGCCGGTCTTTGATTTGCATGTGCTGGAGGCCTTTTTAAAGCGGATCGAGGGATTCCGGATTCCGGTGATTGCGGGCATCTGGCCGTTGACCAGCCTGCGGAATGCGGAGTTCATGAAGAACGATCTGCGGGTGAGTGTGCCGGACCAGATCCTGCTGCGGATGCAGCAGGCGGATACTCCGGAGCTGGCGCGGGTGGAGGGGATCCGGATCGCGCAGGAGATGCTGAGTGCGGCGCGTTCGATGGGCTATGGCGGTATCCAGGGCGTGCAGGTGAGCGCTCCGTTCGGCCGGTATACGGCGGCGGCCGAGGTGATTGCGGAGGTGCTTCCGGCGGCGCGGACGGTGGCAACGGCGCAGCCGATTTCTGAAGAGATGAAGGTGGAGGGGTTACGAGTTGGCAAAGTTTGAAGAGTCGCTGAAGCAGCTGGAAAAGATCGTGGACCAATTGGAGCACGGCGACCTGCCGCTCGAAGACTCGATCCGTATCTTCGAGGAGGGTGTGCGGCTCTCGGCGTCGTGCAAGCAGGAACTGGACGCGGCCGAAGGCAAGGTACAGATCCTGATGAAAGAGCGCGACGGCTCGATGCGGGCAGAGCCGTTTCCGTCGAAGTAGGCGGACCGGGACTTCTGCGTGTTGCTTACTTCACATAAGCCGATTCGGGCGGAGTGAGAACAAAGTCGCACTCGGGCTGCGTGGAACAAAAGAGGATACCGCTGCGCAGCAGCAGGGCGTGGGAGTCGGTGGGCAGGTCGAGCCTGAGGTCGAGATGCGCGAGCGTTGCGGTTTCGCCGCGGAGGGGCTCGTCGCCGCTGAGGAAGCTGACATTCTCGGTCCTGCCGGCGGAGACCTGGGCCACGAAGATGGCTGAACCTTTGAGATCCGAGGGTCGCCGGGTGTGGAAGGTGCGTTTGTCCTGGAGTGTCTTCACTGCATTTGCATTCGGCGCGGGGACGCCGTCCTTTTTGAGGGCGTCGACCCTGGCGTGGAGCTCGAGGGTGACGGGACTGGTAGCGTCTCCCCTGGCCTGGCTGAGAGCCAATTCATAGATGCGCATGGCCGGTGTGCGGTCGCCGCGCTTTTCGAGGACTTGTCCCCAGTGAAGGCCGACTTCGGCCTGGGCGCCGCTCTGCCAGGCGGCGAGGATGTATTGCCCGGCGAGGTTGAGTTTGCCTTCGATGTAGTAGATCCAGCCGAGTGTATCCCAGGAGGCGAGCAGGAGATTGGCGCGCTGGAAGGAATGAGCATTCACGCCATCGAGCACGGTCTGGCGGGATTCTGTCTCGAGCAGGTCGACTGCTTTGCGAGCGCTAGTCTCGGCCAGGGGAAGCTCTGCCTGGTGCTCGGCAAGGGCGTAGGAGCCGCTATTCAGGATGCCGGGATCGGTGGTGTCTGCCATAGCGGCTTTGATCAGCATGACGCCTTCGCCGGAGTCGCCGTTCTGGAGCAGGGTGCTGCCGAGTTCGACCTGGATGGTTTTGTTTTCGGGAGTTGCCTGGACGCCTGAGCGATAGACTGCGATGGCGTCTTTCAGATTGTTGGAGGCGCGCAGATGGCCGCCTACATAGAGGACAACCGGCTCCTTATCGGGGGCGGCCTTTGCGTAGGCGAGCAGGTACTGGTGTTCCTTGTCTTTGTGGCCTGCCCTTTGTTCCGCGTAGATCAGGCCGCTATATTGATCGAGGTTTTCCGGGTGCTGCGCGATTTCCCTCTCGAAGTCCGCAGCAGCTTCCTGGTTGTCGTTCCTGCGGCCGGCGAGAAAGCCCCGCTGGCTCCATAGATAGGACTGCCTTTCGTTGATGGCCAGGGCCTGGTCGGATTTTTGCTTCGCCAGATCGAAGTCTCTGGCGACAATGGCGTCATGGACCTGGCGGACCAACTCGGCGGCGGCGCGATTGTTTTCGCCGGGGAGCGGCGGCGCTTTTTCACCGGCGACGCTGCCTTTGCCGGTGAGCTGGATCCATGGTTCGACGCCGATGTCGTCGACAAATTTTTTGTAGCTCTTCCACTCGGAGGCTGGAAGTTTGGCGATGAGCGTTTCGAGCCTGATTTGCGTGACGAGCTTGCCATTGTTAACAGCGTAGGTTCTGTCGTAGCTGGCGAAGGGGGTCTTGAGGTGAATGGCATCGGGGAGATCCGCACTATAGCCTGCAGGCAGGGTGATGGTGCTGCCGGCGAGCTGGATGTGCGGCCCCGACAGCTCGATCGGATTTTTCGGAGGATTTTTTTCATCAACGGTGGGAAGCTGAAGATTCGGCAGAAGAGCACCGATGCGGTAGCTGCCCCATTCACTGAAGGCGGTCTGCGTATAGTCGTAGCGCAGCCGCCAGGGTCCGGAAAGATCGTCAGCCGGGTCGAGGCTGGTGAGGCTGGTGGTTCCGCTCAAGCCTGAGCCGTTGGAGTAGGCCTGACTCATCTGGTCCCATTGAGCAGCGGTAGCCTGGCGGGCGGCGAGGCGCATAAGGACTTCGTCATCGCCGCGCAGAGAAATTTCGACGTGGCCCTTGAAGGCGCCGGAGGTATCGAGCTGGTATTTCGCCTCATAGCTGGTGAGGGCCGGGAAGGGCAGCAGCGCCGGGGTCTTGATGAGTTGCGGCGTACCGGCGGCAGGCACGACGAGCGCCTCTTTATCACGCAATACCGGCAGCAGGACGCGATACGGAGCGACCTCGGTGGTGGCGTCGAGCCAGACCTTTTCGCCGCCTACATCCACCAGCGTGATGACGTGATTGAACGCGGCCGGCATGGGGACCTTGTCGTTGATGGCAATGCCCTCCCCGATCAGGACAGCGGAAGCCTGGAAGCCCTTGGCGCGAAGCAGCGCTGCGAGCAGCGTGTGCTTGTCCTTGCAATCGCCATATTGATTGGTCATGACCTCGGAGGCGAGGTGCGGCTGATAGCGCCCTATGCCGAAGTCGACGCCGATGTAGTGGTTGTGGGTGGAGACGTAGTTATAGAGAGCCTGAACTTTTTCGACGTCGGTCTTGGACTGGGCGGTGAGTTCGTCGGCCCTGGCCTGGATGGCGGGGGTGACGGCGTCGCGACCGAGAATGACTCCGCGGTACCAGAGGCCGACGGCCTCCCAGCTGGGGAAGGTGGTCCAGGCGATGGGTGGCGTGGTATCGGCGACGGCCTCGGCGTCGACCTTGGCGGACGGAGAGCGGAGTTGCGAACCTGTCCAGCGGTAGACGCGCTCGTCGCCCGACTCGGTGATCTCCGGCTCGTGGCCGGGGCTGTAGACGGTGAGCTGTTTCTGCCGGGGCACCCTCAATTCGATACCGCGTTCGAGGAAGATAATGCCGGCGCCGAAGTTCTCCTGCCCCCAAAACTCGCCGGGGATATCGGCCTGGAGCCGGGTGACGCGCACCTGAAACTCGAGGGTATCGCCGACCGAGAGGGAGCGAACCGGGAGCTGCTTCGAATGAAGATCGCTGTACGTGGGGGCGAGCTGGGTGACCTGGGCGGGCTGGTCCTGGCTGTCGGCCGTGGGGGTTTCGACGACGATGCCGTCGGGTTTGCGGACGCGCGCATACACAATGTCGAGGCGCTGATTGCCGCTGGCGTAGGGAAAGTTGAGTACAGCAAGGCTCTGCAGGGCGGCATTGGATTGCACCCGGAGGATGCTGGTCTCGAGCTTGCTGCCGGCGCCGTCGGCGGCGTAGCGATAGACGACGTCATCGCGCTCGACGACGACGGCCTCGCCGGCGTAGCTGACGGTGATGGGGACGGTCCTGGCGTCCGGCGCCGGCGTGGACGTTTGGGTGAGACCAGGCAGAGAAGCAGAAAAAACTGCAAAGACGAGCAAGGGTTTGTACATGATTGCTGCCTGTATACCAGATTCCCTGCGCAGAATCATTACTCTTTTTCGCCGAGTCAGCCTTCACTTCCTAAGTTGGTTGGTAGTAGCGCTGCTTGCCGCCGGGAGGGCTCGCGGAGAAGGCTGGATGGAGGGCGGAAGTTCAGGGGGCGCAGTTATTCGGAGCGGGGAGCCTTGCTACGCGCCAGTCGGGTGAGCGTGGCCAGTTCCCGGAGGAAGGCTTTGACGGGTTTGGCCGGCGTCCCCCAGAAGACGAGGCCGGGGCCGTTCAGTTTCTTTCCGGGCAGCACGCCGCCCTGGCCGCCGAGGATGACGCCGTCGCCGATATGGGCATGATCGCCGATGCCGACCTGGCCGCCGAGCATGACCTGGTCGCCGACGGTGGTCGAGCCGGAGATCCCGGTCTGGGCGGCGATGACGGTGTCACGGCCGATGTGGACGTTGTGGCCAAGGTGGACGAGGTTGTCGATCTTTGAACCCTGGCCGATGCGGGTGTCTTCGAGGGCTCCGCGATCGATGGTGGTATTGGCGCCGATCTCGACATCGTCTTCGAGAACGAGCGTGCCCTGTTGAGGGAACTGAGTATAGGCGCCGGTAGCGGGGTCGCGGACGTAACCGAAGCCATCTGCGCCGAGGACAGCCCCGGCATGAACGATGACCCGGTCTCCGAGGGTAGTTCCGGAATATAGGACAGCGCGGGGGTAGATGCGGCAGTCGCTGCCGATCAACACGGCCTCGCCAATGACCGCGCCTTCGCCGATGATGGTGCGTTCGCCGATGGCGGCGCCGGCAGCGATGACGGCGAGCGCCGCCACGGACGCAGTGGGAGCCACGCGGGCTGCGGGATCGACGATGGCGGCGGCATGGATGCCGGTATGGGGTTCCTGGTGGCGGAGCAGTTGCGCGGCGCGGGCGAAGTCGAGGCGCGGGTTTTGACTGAGGAGCCGCGGCGTTGCCGTGGCGGCGGGTACGAGAGCGAAGCCGGCGGGAAGAATAATGGCGGAGGCGGCGGAACCGATGGCTGCTCGAACCGACACTTCGTCGGTGGCGAAGACGAGCGACCCGGGATCGGCTGCGGAGAGGCTCGAGACGCGTGAAATCCGGATGCCGGCGGAGCTGCCTGCGAGCGGGATGCCGAGTGCCTCGGCGAGTCTTTCCAGGGTGAGCATCTGCGGGACATCATATCCCGCGAGATCGCTCCCGCTCAAAGAGTGTGGGGTTGCTTGACCCTTAACCGTAGACGGGTGGTTCGCCCGAGGGGCGGGTCTTCCAGCGGCGATGGAGCCAGAGCCACTGGCTGGGGTACTGGCGGATGTAGCCTTCGAGGACCTGGGTGAAGAGCGCGGTATTGGCCTGGATGTCGGCTTCGTGATTGCCGGTGCGGACCAGTTCGAGCTGCTGCCCGAAGTGAAGGACGTATGCTTGCGTGCTGTCTTGCCAGAGGAGGAAGCCGGGAAGAACGGCGGCGCCGGTCTTAAGAGCCACGCGGGCCATGCCGGAGGCGCTGCAGGCGGGGATGTCGAAGAAGTCGACGAAGACGCCCTGGGGCGGGGTCATATTGGTATCCATGAGGATGCCGACGGTTTCGCCCTGGCGCATGGCCGAGAGCAGCCCCCGCGCGAAATCGTCTTTGTGGACGACCCTATTGCCGTGCAGGCAGCGGATCTGGTTGACGAGGCGGTCGACGAGCGGGTTGTCGAGGCGGCGAATGACGAGGCTCATCGGGTAGCCCATGAGCGAGTGATAGAAGCTGGAGAGCTCCCAGGCGCCGAGATGGCCGGTGAGGATGAGAACGCCCTTCTGCCGGTCGCGGGCGGCGAGGTAGCGGTCGAGGCCGTCGTAGGCGATGAAGCTTCGGGTGTTCTCGGGGGTATATTTCCGCATCTGGCAGAACTCGGCGAGGAGCCAACCGAGACTGCGGTACTCGGTGCGGAGGATGGCGATGTGCTGGCGGCGGGAGAGCGCGGGGAAGGCGATGCTGAGGTTGCGATAGCCAACGCGGCGCAGCCTTGGCAGCAGGAAAAAGGCCAGAGCGCCGATCGCCTGGCCGGCGAGGCGGGCGGCGGGACGCGGCAAGAGACCAACCAGGCGGGTCAGCGCCAGGACGGCGAGGAATTCAAGCTTTCTGCGCATGAGTTCAAGGCCGAGTGTAGAGCATTTGGGCACGGAGCGTAGAGTTCGCCGCGACCGGGAAGGCGTGGAGCGACAGTCAGGCCAGGCGCGATCGACAAAAGAGACCAGCAAAGACGAGAGACCAACACAGAAGGCGGCCCGAAGGCCGCCTTCTGTGTCATAGAGGCTCGACTGCTTCCGATTCGGCTACTGCTGAACGGAGTGGAAGTACTTGGCCACCATGCGGACGAAGGGTTTCGCATCGTCGGGTACCGGGACATTGCCCTTGAGGATGTCTTCGTAGCTGTGTCCGTCGCCGTAGTATCCCTTGGTGTCATCCATGCTCTGGCTGACGGAGGCTCCGTTGAGATCGATGCCGGCGAAGAGGCCCTTGCTGCGGGAGTAGGTGAGCAGCTCAGACTTCAACAGAATGTCGGTGGAGGCCTGAGAGTTGCGTCCGACCGGACCGGCGGAGGCGGCGGCATCGCCACCGATTTTGAACTTGGACTTGAGCAGGTCCTGAAAGCCCCTGTCGTTGACGGCAACCAGGACGACGTCGGTCGATTGTCCACCGAGCTGGAGACCGAAGGAACCGCCGCCGAGCGTGATGAAGACGGGAGCGCTCCAGCCGTGACCGGTGCGGCAGGTGACGACGCCTCGGCCGTACTCTGCGCCGAAGATGAATGCACCTTTCTTGAGCCCTGGAATCACGCCGATGCAGGTTGCCTGCTGAGCGATCTTGTCGGGAATGGCGTTGTCCGGAACGGACATGATCTGCCGGATCGTGCTGGTTGCCGCATTGATCCGGCTGTCGAGCGTAGCCCGGTCGCTATCGGCGTTCGCGGCGAATGTCATGACCGCAGCGAGGCAAAGTCCTGCTAAAACCTTCTTCATTGCTTTCCCCTATCTTTCTATCTTTCCCTATATTTTCCCGAGGGGGTAACACCCTGGGAGGTAAACCATTTGAAACTTTAACATCAGGCGCCAACTGCAGATAAGCAAGTTTCACATATAGGGATGCCGGGTGCCGACAGACGGATTGGGAAAATCTCGCGAAAGGGGGAACAAAAAAATACGGGGTAGTTAAGACGTTTCCGCCCTGCCTACCCCGTTCCCCAGATCTGCGTTGTTTCTAGTAACAATATGGGGCAAAAATGCGGTTACCGCAACGGCACTAAAGTAACAATTACATGAATTTCGTCAGCGGATTCCATTTTGGGTCAAGGTCGAAATGAGCGCCTTCATAACTTGGGAAGGACGATGCCCTTTTGTTTCTGGTACTTACCTTTGCGATCGGCGTAGCTGACCTCACAGATCTCGTCGGATTGAAAGAAGAGGATCTGGCATAAGCCTTCGTTGGCATAGACGCGAGCGGGGAGTGGAGTGGTGTTGGAGATCTCGAGAGTGACGAAACCTTCCCACTCGGGCTCGAAGGGAGTGACGTTGACGATGATGCCGCAGCGGGCGTAGGTAGACTTGCCGACGCAGATGGTGAGGACATCGCGGGGAATGCGGAAGTACTCGATGGAGCGCGCCAGGGCAAAGGAGTTGGGAGGCACGAGAATGGAGGGGGATTGGACGGCGACAAAGGAGCGTTCGTCGAAGTTCTTGGGATCGATGACAGCGCTGTTCACGTTGGTGAAGATCTTGAACTCGTCGGCGACCCTGAGATCATAGCCGTAGGAGGAGAGGCCGTAGGAAATGACTCCTTCGCGGACCTGCTTTTCGCTGAACGGTTCGATCATGGCGTGTTGCAGAGCTTGCTCGCGGATCCAACGGTCACTCTTGATGGACATTCTCACTCCTTGCCGGCTGCCTGGAATTGGGTGGGGCCGCAGCTTGTTCCGGCGTACCGTAATCGTATCAATCTATGTCTGAAATCAGCATATTACGAGAGACGGTCTGCGTTGACATTGGAAGGGAAGCTCTCTAGCATCGGCTTAGGCTCTGGTAAGGAACCCGCCGATTTCCGAGGTGAGCACGTGATCAAGCAGGACATTATCCACAATGTCATCGAGAGAACGGGTCTGCCGCGAAACAAGGCGGAGGCGGCAGTCGATACGGTGTTTGAAAGCTTGAAAAAGGCGCTAGCCGGCGGGGACCGGATCGAATTGCGGGGCTTCGGCGTCTTCAACGTTCGTCCACGAAAGACTGGAATCGGTCGCAATCCGCGAACCGGCGCCGAGGTGACGATCGCCCCCGGAAAAGCGGTTCGCTTCAAGCCAGGCAAGGAGCTGCATCTTGCGGACGCCCCGGTCAGCAATACCGAGGACGGGCCGGAAGAGGAAGCGGACGACGAGTCTTAGGGCGTTGCGCTAAATTGCCGGGTCTACGAGAGCTATTTTCCAGGCTCGATCCTGCCCCGGTCTCCGGGCGGCAGGCCGTATTGTCTCTTTCCCTTTTGGCCGTCACCGTTGTGACGACGACCAGCACCGGCGCTCTTTACATGTGGAACTTCCGGCAGGGTCTGCCGGCCTTCGCGACAGTTGGGGATTTCGTTCCGTTTGTCTGGATCTTCGAGCATCCCGGGGAGCTTCTGGCGGGATGGCCGTTTTCGTTGACGCTGCTGAGCATCCTGCTGGCGCATGAGTTTGGGCATTGGGTATTGTGTGCGCGGCATCGCATCACGGCTTCGTGGCCGTACCTGCTGCCCGCCCCGACGCTCAGTGGAACGGCGGGCGCGGTGATTCGGATACGGTTCGGGATTCCCTCGCTCGATGCTCTGATGGACGTGGGTATCGCCGGGCCGATTGCCGGCTTCGTAGCGGCGATTCCTGCAACGATCATGGGGCTGCTCCTCTCCAAAGCAACGACGGGGCCGGTCGAGCCGGTGCTGATCCGGCTGAATGCGCCGCTGGCGATGCGGCTTTTGTACGCGCCGCTCAGGATGGCGGTGCCGAGCTTTCCGCCGATCGAGGATTTGCTCTGGCACCCGGTGCTGATTGCGGCCTGGGTAGGGCTGTTCATTACTTCGCTGAACCTGATTCCGGCAGGACAGTTAGATGGCGGTCACATTCTTTATGCGGTGTCGCGAAGGTGGCAGCGGTGGCTGTCGATTTGCGTGCCGGTGGTGCTGCTGGTGGCCGGCGTTACGCTGTGGATGGGATGGCTGCTCTGGGGTGCGATCCTGCTGGTTCCGGCGATGCGCCATTCCTATGTGCCGGAGGTTCCGGCATTGAGCGGAAGACGGCAATGGTACGGGTGGATGGGGGTGCTCATGTTGACGCTGACCTTCTTGCCGGCTCCTTTTGCGGGCGCAAGCCTGCTCGATTATCTGCGATAGGCAGCGCTTGAATTTTGGGTGTGGAAGAGTGAGTGATATTCCGCGCGATGGCGAGCTTGGGTTTTTGATCTTGCAGATTGCAAGAGCAAAGAGTGGATGAATGTGACCGCTCTCTCTTCATTCGAAGCCCTTCAAGTCTGCGTGGGTGGGTGCTGTCGGCTGCGACGCATAGGTCAAGGCTGTTGGGCGCCGGGCATTCTCGAAGTCGTGGTTGAGCGGTGTTACATGAGGTTGACGGCATCGACGTCGACGACCAGGCTGCGCGCGGGAATTTTCAAGAGAACTGCCTGCGTGAGGGCGGCGCGGAGCGTTCGGGCCAGGGCGTTGCGCCGGTCTGCCTTGACGACGAAGTGGAAGCGGTAGATGCGCTTGAGCCGGCTGAGGGGGGCGGTCGCGGGACCGAGGATTCTTACTCCGTCGAACTGTGTGTTCTGGAACCACTTACCAAGTGCGGCCGCCCAGGCTGCCGCTTCTTCGAGGCGGGGGCTTTGGATGACGAGGTTGGCGAGCACGGCGAAAGGGGGGTAATGCATCCAGCGGCGGAACTGTAATTCTTTTTCGGCGAAGCCTTGAAAGTCATGGGCTGCGGCGAAGCGGATGGCGTAGTGATCGGAGTGGTAGGTCTGGACGAGGACTTTGCCGGGAAGCTCGCCGCGGCCGGCGCGGCCGGAGACCTGGGTGAGGAGTTGAAAGACGCGTTCGGCGGCGCGAAAGTTGGGCAGGCCGAGGGCAAAGTCCGCGCCGACGACGCCGACCAGGGTCACTCCGTGGATGTCGTGTCCTTTGGCGATCATCTGGGTTCCGACGAGCAGGTTGATTTCCCCGGAATGGAGGCGTGTGAGCAGTCGCTCCATGTCGTAGCGGCCACGGACAGTGTCGCGATCCATGCGGCCGATGCGGGCATGGGGGAAGATCTGCTGCAGGCGCTCTTCGCCCTGTTGCGAACCGGCGCCGAGGAAGTGGAGGTGTTCGCTCTCGCACTGCGGGCAGACTGCAGGGACGGTCCGCTTGAAGCCGCAGTAATGGCATTGCAAACGCTGGCCGGTGGGGGAGTGGTCTTCCTCGCTGGCGAGGGGACGGTGCAAGGTTAGGGAGATGGCGCAGTTCTCGCACTGCAGCTTTTCTCCGCAGGCGCGGCACATGACGACAAAGGAGTAGCCGCGCCGATTGAGCAGGATGATGGCCTGCTCGCCACGGTCGAGGGTCGACTGGGTTTCAGCGACCAGTTGACGAGAGAAGAGTTGCTCCTGGCCGGTCTGCTGGAATTCCTTGCGCATGTCGACGAGTTCGACGACGGGCAGCGGGCGGCCGGCGACCCGCTGGTTCATTTCGATGAGCGCGTACTTGGCCGTGCCGTCTTTTCCGGGCATGGTGTTGCGCCACGACTCGAGCGAAGGAGTGGCGGAGCCGAGGACGATGGTCGCGGAGTTGAGCTTGGCGCGCATGACGGCGACATCGCGGGCGTGATAGCGCGGATTTTCTTCTTGTTTATACGAAGTGTCGTGTTCTTCGTCGACGATGAGCAGGCCGAGTTTTGCGACGGGGGCGAAGACCGCGGAGCGGGTGCCGACGACGACGCGAGCCTCGCCGGTGCGGATGCGGTGCCATTGCTCCGCCCGCTCCTCTGGAGTGAGCGCGGAATGAAGCAGCGCGACGTTGCTGCCAAAAGCAGTGTAGAGCTGCGCGGCCATGGCAGGGGTGAGACCGATCTCAGGAACGAGAAGAATCGCGGAGTAGCCAGCATCGAGCGCGGTCTGCATGGCGGCGAGGTAGACGGCGGTCTTGCCGGAACCGGTGACTCCATGCAGGAGCATGGGTTGGAAGGCTGCCGCGCCTAGCGATGCCGTGATGGCCTGGAGGGCGGCCTGCTGCGCGGGATTAAGGGTATGCGCGATGGTGCTGCCCGAAACCTGCATGGACGAGAGATGAAAGTCAGCGGGCCGCTCTTCGATGCGGACGAGTCCGCGGCGAACGAGGGTGCCAAGCGTGGAGTCGGGACGATCGAGGCGGCGGAGCTCGGTGTGCGCCATCTCGCCGCCGGTCCCTGCGAGTTCTGCAAGGAGGCTCTGTTGATTGGCGTTGAGCCTGGGGATGCGCACGTCGCAAACGAGCACGATGTACCGCAACGTGCGGCGTGCATCGCGCTGGACGGCGGAGGTTTCGCGGGCGATCCACTTCTTGCGCAGCATGCCAAGCAGCAGATCGCGGCTTGCCCCGGTGGCGGAGCGGAGTTTCGAGACGCGAGTGGCCTCGCCCGCTTGAAGATAGTTGAGCACGTTGTATTCGAGGTCCTGGTCTTCCGCAGACTTGCGGCTGCGGCGCGAGGAGCCCTGGTTGGCGCCGGCGTAAAGAGCTTCGCGGCCCTTGTCGGCGATGCGGTAGAGGGTCTGGTGCTTGACCTCGGCCATCAGCGGCAGCATGCCGCGAAAGACCTCGCCAAGCGGAGCGATGTAGTAGTTGCCGATCCAGGCGGCAAGTTCCATGAGGTCGGGCGCGAGCAGCGGCTCGGCGTCGAGGACGGCGAGGAGGGGCTTGGCTTCGACCGGCGGCGCGTCTGTATGAAGACGGGTGACGATGCCGGTGAGCTTTTCATTGCGAAAGGGAACGAGGACGCGGGCGCCGATAGCGGGCGCGACCTCTGAGCCGTTCACGCTGTAGGTGAAGACCCGGTTGAGCGGGACGGGCAGCGCGACATCGCAGTAGGAGGACATATTAGTTATTAGTTGTCAGTCTTCAGTGTTAGTCGTCAGTTTTCGTTCTTAATCCCCAGTCATGAGTTCTCACTTATTCCGGCGATTGAGCATGGAAGTGGAAGGATTCTGCCCACTTCATTCTGACAACGGAAGACCGATCGCTGAGGACTCATGACGGAGGCCTTCTATGATTCGGCGCGTTTGGCTTTCAGCCCCAACTCGGCCATCGCCATCTGCAGGTCTTTCCATGCCTCTTTTTTCTGGCCGGGATCGCGGAGCAGATAGGCAGGATGGTAGGTAATGAGGAGTTTGGCATTGAGCGCTTCGTGAAAGCGGCCACGCAATGCGCTGAGCGGACTCTTTCTGCCGAGCAGGTAAGTGGCAGCGGTTGCGCCGAGGGCGACGATGACTTGCGGGCGAACGACGCCGATCTGCTGGAAGAGAAACGGTGTACAGGTATTCGCTTCGACCGGCTCGGGGACTCGGTTCTGGGGCGGGCGGCACTTCACGATGTTGGCGATGTAGACCTCTTCGCGCTTGAGGCCCATGGCGTTGATCATGTTGTTGAGCAGCTGGCCGCCGCGGCCGACGAAGGGAAGGCCCTGCGCATCTTCGTCGGCGCCGGGGCCTTCGCCGACAAACATGAGCCGGGCGTTCGGGTCGCCATCGCCGAAGACGATCTTGTTCCGGGTGAGGGAGAGCGGGCAGCGGGTGCAGTCGCCGATCTCTTCGCGGATGGCCAGGAGCGCCTCGGCGCGGAGCTTTGGAGCGATGGGCCGGGTTTGAGGAATGATGGGAAGAACGGGGACAGCTCTGGGCATTTCCGGGGTCGTCTCCAGGGAGGGTGTCTTGGCGGCAGGTGTTTCGGCAGGCGCAGCATCTGTATCTGCGGCGGTTACGTATTGCGGCAACGCGGCAGGGGCAGCGGGAACGGTTGCGGCGTGAGCGGGTGAGCCGGCCTCGAGGAGCGGTTCGCCGCGGCGATAGAGGTCGTAGATGCCGAGGTCGCGGAAGTAGCGGAGCCGGCCGGCGATGGCTTGCTGCAACTCCGGATCGAGCGCCACTCGTTAGTGCCTCAGCAAAGACTTGCTTGAGGAGGTTTCGTCAATGACGGATTGAGGGCGGCGCAGGGTGATGGCTTCGCCGAGTATGCGGCCGGCGAGGTCGCGCTTGGACATTTCCGGCATTTCGATCGAAGTCTGTTTTGTGAGGAAGGTCGCTGCATTGCGATCGGAGTCGAAGCCGACGCCGTCGCGGGATACGTCATTGAGCACGATGGCGTCGGCCCCTTTGCGGAGGAGCTTGTCGCGTCCGTGGAGGACGTGATTTTCGGTTTCGGCGGCGAAGCCGATGACCAGGGTTCCGGGGTTCCGCATGGCGGCGACCTCGGCGAGGATGTCTTCGGTTGGCTCGAGTTCGAGGGTGAGCGGGCCGGAGCGCTTGAGCTTCTGATCGGCCATCGAGAGCGGGCGGTAGTCGGCGACGGCGGCGGCCTTGATCACGATGCTGACCTCGGGCAGGCGGCGCATGACGGCGGAGCGCATTTCGGCGGTAGTGATGACGTTGATGACCTCACAATTGGGCGGAGGAGGAAGCAGGGTCGGCGCCGTGATGAGAAGGACGCGGGCCCCGCGGCGCTGGGCGGCATCGGCGATGGCATAGCCCATCTTGCCGCTGGAGCGATTGCCAAGGAAGCGGACGGGGTCGACGGCTTCGCGGGTGCCACCGGCGGTAACGAGCACGGTTTCGCCGACGAGGTCGTTGGTATGGTTGAGGAATTCGAGAGCGGCGCGAACGATCTCGTCATTTTCGGCCAGGCGGCCGCTGCCGATCATGCCGCAAGCGAGATAGCCGTCGCCGGGCGAGACGATGCGGACGCCGCGATGATCGAGGGTCTGGAGGTTGGCCCGGGTGGCGGGATGCTCCCACATATGGACGTTCATCGCCGGGGCGACGATCACCGGGGCCTTGGTGGCGAGATAAAGGGTGGTGAGAAAGTCGTCGGCGATGCCATGGGCGAACTTCGCAAGGATATTGGCGGTTGCCGGGGCGACGATGAGCAGGTCGGTGGTCTGGGCGGCATCGATGTGCTGGATCGCGGAGGTCTCGCCGGGCTCTTCTGAATCGGCCCACATGCTTGTAATGACCGGGTGGCCGGTGAGCGAGGCAAAGGTGAGAGGCTGAATAAACTGGGTGGCCGCTTCGGTCATGAGGACATGCACGTCGAATGCCTGCCGCTGAAGAGCGCGAACGAGTTCGGCGGCTTTATAAGCCGCGATGCCGCCGGAGACGCCTACGGTGACCTTCATACCACGATTGTACGCCCGGCCGGGACGCAGAAATCAGCCGCAGTTCTGCGCAAAACCGGCCGGAAAAGTGGAATTCCAGTCCTCGCAAAGGGCCGTTCAGCTGACGAACTTAGGGATAATGGGAGCTTCGACTTCTGGTTTATAGAGGGGCTTACTGGGTTTGACGTGACCGACCATGCCGGCGGCGATCTCGTCCTGAGCGACGCGGCAGGCCTTGCGGGAGCTGGTGGCGATGAGGGGTTGGGAACCGTTCTGCAGTTGCCGCGCCCGGCGGGCAGCGACCATTACATAACCAAAATGACTATTGACTCCATTTTCCATGTCCATGTCTGTCTCCTCCACAAAGTTGTCATCTTGCCCTTTCAGTACAGGCTTATAGTGTCTGTCAGGTGGTCACTGTTTCATGGTCGTACAAGCCGAAAGAACTGAGCACCGGCTGCAGCCGCGACATTGCGCTGCTTTGACGGCAGCTTTCGGCCAAGTCGAGTAAGCGTTGCTCCTCTGGATTAAGATCCCGGCCAGTTCGCCGGATGCGCTCGGACGAAACAATAGCCGCCAGTTCTTCTACCGCGTGGTCGAGGACGTCGTTGACCAAAATATATCCATATTGGCGATAATTCACAATCTCGCTACGCGCCTGGGCGAGGCGGCGGTCGATGATTTTTTCGGTTTCCGCGGTGACGCTGCCTTCGGCGCGGCTGCGATTCCGCAGCCTGGTGCCGAGAACTTCTTTCGTGGGCGGCATGACGAAGATGCTGACGGCGTCGGGGCTTTTCCGGCGAACCTGCGCGGCGCCCTGCACGTCGATGTCGAGTAAGAGATCTTTGCCCTGCGCCTTTGCGTCGGCCAGTGACTGGACGGCGGTGCCGTAGTAGTTGCCAAAGACCTCGGCGTGCTCCAGGAACTCGTCTGCCTTGACCATCGTCTCGAAGGTCGTGCGGTCGGTGAAGTGATACTCGCGGCCCTGCTGCTCGGAGCCGCGGGGGCTGCGGGTGGTGAAGGAGATGGAGAATTCGAGATTGTCGACGAGCGAACGCAGCTGGTTGACGAGCGTCGATTTGCCCGAGCCGGATGGCGCCGAAATGATGAAGAGAATGCCAGCCAATCTATCTTCCTGACAGCTTCTTTGCAGGCACCATAGCCCAGCGCAAGTTGCAAGCACAGTTCATTGTTTCGAGCTCGTTCCAGTTTATTCGAGATTCTGAACTTGTTCGCGGGCCTTTTCGATTTCGGCCTTCATGCCGAGGCCGAGTTCGGTGATGTGGGCCGCCTTTCCGGCAATGCCACCGGTCTTCGAGAGCAGGGTGTTGGCTTCGCGATTCATCTCCTGAAGGAGGAAGTCAGTTTTTTTCCCAATCTCGCCGCCGGCTTTGAGCAGCGAATGGAAATGTTCGATATGGGTGCGGAGACGGGCGATCTCTTCCTCGACATCGCTGCGCTCGACGAGCAGTGCGACTTCCTGAAGGATGCGGGCATGGTCGAGTGCGGGCTCGACGCTGTCGAGCAGTGCGGCCACTCGCTGCCTGACGCGTTCGAAGTAGGCTGCCTGGATGGATTGCCGGAGCTTCGCGACCTGGTCGACCAAGACGGTGAGGCGATGGAGGCAGGCGGCCAGCTCGGCGGCGAGCGCAGCGCCCTCCTGGGCGCGCATGACGTTGAGGGCAGCGATAAGCGGATCGAGTTGCGCGACGACGGCTGCTTCGAGCGGGGCCAGTTCGTCTTTCAGCGAGAAAGTCTCGGCGGCGAGGATACCGGGAAGGCGCAGGATGGCGTTGAGGTCGGGCTGCTGGGCGAGGCCGTGTTCGCGGGCTGCTGCGTGGAAGGCGGCGACGTACGAGGCGACGAGTGCGCTGTTGTACTGGGAGGCGCGTTCGGTGCTGCGCTCAAGTGTGAGGGTGAAGTCGATGTGGCCGCGGATGAGCTTCTCTTTGAGAGCGCGGCGGACGCGCATCTCGATGGACTCGGTCCCGGAGGGCATGCGCAGCTGTGGGTCGAGGAAGCGATGGTTGACGCTCTTCGCGCTCATCGAGAAGCTCAAGGTGTCAGAGATGCGAGCGGAGATGCGGGCGAAGCCGGTCATGGAATAGATGGGAAGGGACGGAACAGGAGGCGCCGGTGGCGGGTCCGCAATGCTTGCTGCCTGAGGTGGGGTTCTGGTGGTCACGAGTTGGAGCTTCCGGGATTGGAGATTCCGCCGTCGATGGTGGCGAGCTCCGGCTCTTCGACGGAGAGATCGGGGCCGGTTGAGAACTGGAGCCGGTTCAGGCGCTGGTAGGTGGGGGAGATGCGGAGGAGTTCTTCATGGGAGCCGATGGCGGTGATGCGGCCGCCCTCGATGACGGCGATGCGGGTGGCCCGGCGAACGGTGGAGAGACGGTGGGCGATGACGATGGAGGTGCGTTTCGCCATGAGATTCGCGAGCGCGGCCTGCACGAGCGATTCGCTTTCGGAGTCGAGGGCGGAGGTAGCTTCGTCGAGGATGAGCAGGGGCGCGTTCTTGAGCAAGGCGCGGGCAATGGCGAGTCGCTGGCGCTCTCCGCCAGAGAGGCGAAAACCTTTCTCGCCGATGACGGTGTCGTAGCCGTCAGGGAGGTTGAGGATGAAGCCATGGGCGAGCGCTGCCCGGGCTGCATCCATGACGCGTTCGAGCGAGATATCGGGTTGGCCGTAAGCGATGTTGTTGCGAACGGTGTCGTTAAAGAGGATGGTCTCCTGCGTGACTTTGCCGATCTGTTCGCGCAGCGAGCGCAGGCTGACCTCGCGCAGATCGTGCCCGTCGATGAGGATGCGGCCGGTGGTGACGTCGAAGAAGCGCGGGACGAGGTTCACGATGGTGGACTTGCCGGCGCCGCTCGGCCCGACGAGGGCGACGACCTCGCCGCACTTAATTTCAAGATCGATGTTGTGGAGGACGGCTTTTTCGCCCTCTTCATCGCTATAGGCGAAGCCGACGTTCTCGAAGCGGATGCTCAGGTGGAAGCCTTTGAGGGGTACCGGCCGAGGGTTCTCGCGAACGTCATCCTGGGCGTCCATGAAGTTGAAGATCTCTGAGGACGCGCCGAGGGCCTGCTGAAAGTTGTTGTAGAAGAGGGCAAATTTCCGCACTGGATCGTAGAGCTTGAAGACGGCGATGATGAAGGCGAAGAAGGTGCCCTCGGTCATGCTTCCGTGCTTGATCTGGATGCGGCCGACCCAGAGCAGGAGGGCGATGGCGATGGCACCGATCGAGTCCATGAGCGGCGAGCTGATGGCCTGGGCGCCGACCGAACGCAGATTGGCGCGAAAGAGGCGTCGGGCTGCCTTTTTGAAGCGGAGCGTCTCCCAGAGCTCCATGTTGAAGGCTTTGACGATGCGATTGCCGGTGACGGTCTCGTGCAGGATGTTCTGGATCTCGGCGAGCTTGTCCTGGCCGCGGCGGGTAGTGAGCCGCACCTTTTTCCCGATCTTCCGTGCCGAAGCGATAACGACGGGCAGAAAGATCAGCAGGATCCAGGCGAGCTTGCCGCCGTAGCCGATGACGACGACGATGGTGAAGAGCAGGGTAAAGGCCTGCTGGAGGAACTCCGACAGGACCGCCGACATTGCGTATTGAATGCGCTCGACATCGTTGATCAGGGTGGAGAGGATGGTGCCGGTAGCATGCTTCTGGAAGAAGGAGACGGAGCGGCGCAGAATGGCTTCGTAGAGATCGTCGCGCAGGTCGGTGATCATGCCGAAGCCGGCGTAGTTCACCAGGTAAGTGCCGCCGTAGTCGCAGAGGCCCTTGATGAGGGTCGAGACGACGAGGGCAAAGGCGACGACGTTCCAGTCGTTATGGAAGTATGCCGGGACGAAGTGGCGGAGGTCGAGCTCGTAATGAGTGCCGGGAATCTGAAAGAGTTCAATGCGGCCGTTGGGGGCGGCGGGGTCAAGGACGCGGTCGAAGATTGGCTTGATCAGAACCAGCCGGAAGGCCTCGAGGAGGCCGACGGCGGCCATGAGGATAACGGAGAGCAGCGCCTGCAACGTGTAGGGGCGAACGTAGCGGAGCAGGCGAAGGATTCTGGTCACCTGTTCGATCCAGTTTCTCGCAGGGTAGCCGCCCGTGATCGCCGGGCCGATGCTGGCAGTGCCTTCATTTCGCTATTGTATCCACCTGTTTGGACGGCTTACGTCACCCTTTTGGCTCAGAATGGGGCAGACAGGTGGCGCGGGGTGTGAGTTAGGGGAGTTGGGGATCGACGTTTTCGTGCCGTTTCTGTAGAGATGGGAGCGTAATTTCCAGGCCACTTCTGCGGAGAGCCCAGTGATCCAGTGGAAATAAAGTTCAATTTTCCCCTTCTGGCGGCGAACCCGGCTCGTTCTGTTGACGAAGGCGTTTCCAAGGCCGCGGTGTGGATGGCCGGAGCTCAGGCGCGAGAGTGACGCTCGACGTACTGGAGAAGACTATGCTGCTTATTTCGTTGATCGTGTCGTTGCTGCTTCACGGATCGCCGATGCCTGGCGAGGCGGCGAGGGTTGGGAATGGAGTGCTGGGCGACTGGGAGCGCCCGAGTAAGGCTGTACTTCGCTTTCATCCCTGCGGGAGCGAGGTATGCGCGACGATCGTGAGATTATCGCCGGCTTCCACGCGCAAGCTGGACACGAAGAACCCCGACGCGAGCCTGCGCGGGCGCAAGCTGTGCGGATTGGACATCGGCACGGGTTTTCACCAGGCCGACGCCGATCACCTGGTGGATGGCCATCTCTATGATCCTGTCACGGGCAAGACTTATGCCGGATCAGCTGTCTCGAACGGCGACGAGGTGAGGCTGCGCGGCTATGTGGGTATCTCCTGGTTCGGCAAGACGGAGATCTGGCATCGGGCGAGCGCGGTTTCGGCTGCGGAGTGCCAATAAAGCAATTCTCATCCCCTGGTGGAGCGGGGCATGTCGCGGTGGGCCGTTTTGACGCGGTAGGCGTGTTTTTCCAAGCGCTTCTTGATCTCTTCGGCGATGGCGACGGAGCGATGCTGGCCGCCGGTGCAGCCGAAGGCGACGGTGAGATAGCTCTTGCCTTCCTGAATGTAATGAGGCAGCAGGAATAACAACATCGCCGTGACGCGATCGAGGAACTCCTGCGTCTGGGGGAAGTTGCGAACGTAGGCGGCGACCCGGGAGTGCCTGCCGGTGAGTTTGCGGAACTCAGGGATGAAATGAGGATTGGGGAGAAAGCGGACGTCGAAGACGAGGTCGGCCTCGAGCGGCACGCCATTTTTGTAGCCGAAGCTGATAGCGGAGATGAGCAGGTTTTTGCCGGTGTTCTCGGTCTCGAACTTCGTCTGCAGATAGGCCCGGAGTTCGTGGACGTTGAAGTTCGAGGTATCGAGGATCATGTCGGCGACGTTGCGGACGGGGTCGAGGAGGGTGCGCTCGGAAACCAGTGCATGGCGCACCATGCCGGAGCGTGCGAGCGGGTGGGGGCGGCGGGTCTCGGAGTAGCGGCGGAGAAGCGCGGCGTCGGTGGCATCGAGGAAAATGACAGTGGTGGCGAGGGATTTCTTGATCTGTTGCAGGATGGCGGGGAAGCGTTCGAGTGCCGGGCCTTCCCGCACGTCGACGACCAGCGCGGCGCGGCCGATCTCGGCGGACTGGCGGACCAGGTCGGCGAAGCGCGGCAACAGCTCCAGAGGCAGGTTGTCTACCGAGTAGAAGCCGAGGTCTTCAAACGCCTTGAGCGCTGAGGCTTTGCCGGAGCCGGAAAGGCCGGTGAGAATGACGAGTTCGCTGGCCCGGGCCGAAGCGGGCTTACTGCCGCTTTTTTCTGAGACGGTGCCCGCGGCCGGCGTGGCCCGGTGGGTCTTTGTGGAAGGTCGCGACCGGGCCGACTCAGCTTGGGGAAGCTTACTTTTCCGAGGCATGGCTCATGCTAGCACTGCATAAAATGGCAGTGAAGGCGAGAAGCGGCAGCCTGCGCTGCACTCATGCTTTGAGGAGCCCGACATGGGCTCCCGGAACTACGGGATACCCATGTCTGCGGATGACGTGAAGGGACATCCTTTTTCGTTGTCCTAGGGAACTTCGATCAGTTCCATTTTGCCGTCGCGCTTGCGGTGCAGGACCTTCAGGCCGCCTTCATTGTCGCGGAAGACGAAGACCTCGCGATCGCGAAACTCGGCTTCCTTGACGGCTTCTTCGAGCGACATGGGACGCATGGCGAGGGAGTCGATGGAACGGACGACATGAGGCTCGGCGATGGGTTTTTTTGCCGGGAAGGAATGCACGGTGACCGGCACTGCCGGCCGGGCGTGGCCGTTGGTGATGCGGCCGTTGGCGGCTTGTTCGACGGCGCCCGCTTCGAGGGCGACCGCGCGACCGGTGCGATGGGTGCGGGCGAGCTGGGAGTCTTCCGGACTTTTCTCTTCCTTCGCCTTACGCTTTTTGGCGCGGATCTTGTCTTTATGCTTGACGGCCTGGGTTTCGGCCTTGGCGATGGCTTCGCGGAGAGCGGTTTCCATGCTGGTCGACTCGCACAGGCCGACGATGCTCTGGAGCCTGGTGTTGATGGTGACTTCAGCGGTGTGGCGGTATTTTTCGGAGGTCAGGACGATGTGAGCGGTGGTGATTTTGCCTAGGATTTTTCCGATTCGTTCGATACCTTCGTCGCCGATGGCATGGTGAGTCTTGGTGACGGAGACTTGCCTTCCAGTGTATTCAATCTGCATCGTTTGTTTACCTCTTCCGAGGGACTTTCCCCCTCTTCAGGAAACCACGATCTTATACCTTTCGGGGGCGTGCCTCAATCGCGCTTCCGGCGCTGATGGGTACTGGGGATCCGGAGATCTTCGCGGTACTTGGCGACGGTGCGGCGGGTGACATTGATGCCCTGAGTCTGGAGGACGTGAGCGAGCTGGTCGTCGGTGAGGGGTTTGCGGGCGTCTTCCTCTTCGATCAGCTTTTTGACTTTGCGCTTCAGCAGCATGAGGGGAGTTCCGGCACCCTCGGGACCGTTGACCCCCTCGGAGAAGAAGAAGCGAAGCTCGAAGACGCCTTGCGCGGTATGAACGTATTTATTGGAGACGGCGCGACTGACGGTCGAGGGATGGACGCCGATCTCTTCGGCGACCTCTTTGATCATCATCGGCTTCATGTACTCGACGCCGTGCTCAAGGAACTCGCCTTGGCGGCGGACGATGGACTCGCAGGTGCGCAGGATGGTGTTTTTACGCTGCTCGATATTGCGGATCAGCTGGAGCGCGGAGCGGTAACGCTCTTTCACGTATTCCTTGACGTCTTTTTCGGTGCCGTCCTGCTTGAGCATGCGGCGGTAGCCCTGGTTTAGGCGGAGGGTGGGCAGATCGTCTTCGTTCATGACGACGTGGTACTCGTTATCGCGCTTGACGAAGGCGACATCGGGTTCAATGAGGCGGGCTTCGGAGCGGTTATAGCGCTGCCCGGGGCGCGGGTCGAGGGTGCGGATCAGGTCGAAGGCCTGCTGGGTATGCTCGACGGATTGCCCGACAACCTTGGCGAGCTCCCGCAGGTCGCGCTTTTGCAGTAGTTGGAGATGTTTCTCGATGATGAGCGCGGCGGTATCGGCTATCTCGATCGCGGGATCCTGAAGAGCCGCCACTTCGGTTTCGACTGAAGAAGCGAAGCGCGCCTCGGAGCTTTGCGGCTGTGAATCCTGCGCTTCTATTTCCGGGAGCATGGGAGCTTCTTCTTCTTCGGCGGAAGCGGCTGCCTCTGACAGGAGATCCTGAAGAAGCCTGGCCTGCCGAGCCGCGGCGAGCGTCAGTTCGCGGCGGTGTGCCCGGATTTGTACGGTGAGGCATTCGCGAAGGTCGCGGGTGGCGACGCCGAGCGGATCCAGATGCTGGACGGTTTTCAGGGCTGCGGCGAGGGCGGCGCCTTTACGGTCGCGGCCGAAGCCGGCCGGCGATGGAGGCTGCGGCGCCTGGGGCTGGGCATCCGGGCGCTCGGAGCTGCGGGGATCGTCGTCCGTCCGCGTGGCGGCTGCCGCCGGGGGGTCGCCGGCGATGGTGAACGGAAGCACGGAGCGCTCGAGGGGGGCGACGCCGCGCTCGCGGAGATAGCCTTCCAGCAGTTCTTCATCGGAAGCGAGAAGGTAGCCGCATTCGTCGATGTTTCCGATGATGTATTCGGCCGCGTCGCGGATTTCCGGGGTGAGGTTGAGCGAGCCGAGCTGCCAGAAGAGATGGTCGGTGAGCGAGCTGGGCTGAGAGAGAAAGTTCTCGAAAGAGGGCTTCTCGTTGAGCTCGTAGTTGTTGGGAGAGCGAAAGCCGGGGTCGAGGTATTCCTGGAAGTACGAGCCGAAGTCGATCTCTTCGAAAGGATCGGCTTTTTCCCGCTGGGCATCGGCGACGATTTCTTCGGCGGGGCGTTCGCGCTCCGCTTCCTGTCCGGCGACGTCATCGAGCAGGGGAACGTTTTCTTCGAGTTCTTCGAGAACGGGATTTTCGACGATCTCGGTATTGATCATTTCCTTCAACTCGAGCTTGTTCAAGGCGAGCACACTCACCATCTGCATAAGGCCAGGGGTGAGGATCTGCCGCTGCGAGACCTTGAGGCTCAGTCGTGGTTGGAGGAGGGCCATAAGCGAGTGCCGAGCCGTTGCCGGCTGTTCAGTTCAGTGTACCTTTCGAGAGTCGGGTGGAACACAAGTCATGGCGGCCGGAGCCGGGGATGAGCCTGTCAGTCAAGAGAGAAGCCGCCGCCGAGATAGACGCGCCGCACCTCAGGGTCGCGGCCGAGCTGATCCGGGGTCCCTGCCCGGAAGATGCGGCCCTCATTGATGATGTAGGCGCGATCGGTGACCGACAATGTCTCGCGGACATTATGGTCGGTAATCAATACTCCTATACCGCTGGCCTTGAGGTCGAAGATAATTTCCTGGAGATCGGATACCGCGATGGGATCGATTCCCGAAAAGGGCTCATCCAGCAGAATGAACGAAGGCTGAATGCAGAGGCAGCGGGCGATTTCGACCCTCCGGCGTTCGCCGCCCGAGAGCGCATATCCGCGGGTTTTGCGGATGTGGCCCAAGTTCAGCTGGTCGATCAGTTTTTCGGTGCGGGCGCGGCGGGTGGACGCCGAGACGGATTGCGATTCAAGGACGGCGAGCATGTTCTCTTCGACCGTGAGTTTGCGAAAGACGGATGGTTCCTGGGGCAGGTAGCTGATGCCGAATTCGCGGGCGCGCATGTACATGGGGACACGGGTAATATCGGCGGTGTCGGCGAGGATGCGTCCGGCGTCCGGCTGGATGAGGCCAACGATCATGTAAAAGCTGGTGGTTTTTCCGGCGCCATTAGGCCCGAGAAGGCCGACCACTTCGCCCTGGGAGACGTCGAGGCTGACGCCGCGCACTACTTGGCGCCCTTTGTAGGACTTGCCAATTTCGTCGGTGGAGAGCTTTCTCATTTACCTGGCCGTGCGGGTGTCGGTGACGGCCCTGGATTGGCCCCCGGTGACACTGACGCTATCATCCTGACTATTGAAAATCAAAGCTTCTCCTGAGACGGTGCCGTGGGCCTGATCGTACATACGCGGCGGGACGGCGGCGGTTCCGGTGAGGACGAACTTTCCGTTCTGCGCGGTATAGAGGAGCTTTTCGCCGACGCCGCGGCGGCCGGTCTGCTGCAGGACGACATGGCCGGTGGCGAGGACGCGCTCGATGCGACCTGCGGTGGCCGGCGCAGGGGCTGCGGAAGGGGTGATGGGCGGATTGGCCGCGAGCAGGAAGACCTCGACGGTATCGGCGTGGACGATGCCGTAGGGGTCTTCGGCGGCGACCGCGCCGGTAAAGGTCGCCTTGCGATCGGACTCGAGATAGAGCAGCTGCCGGCTATGAACGCGATAGACGCCTGCGGGTGGTTGAGCGGCCTGCGGCGGTTGGTGATTTTGCGGTTTTGCCGGGGAGGATTCGGCGGCGAGAATGGTGGTGACACTGCCAGCCGCAGAGGGTTCGCCATAGGCTTTTAGAATCTGCGGGTTGCGGGAGAGCTCAATGATCGGAGCGGCGACCGAGTTCGCTCCCTGCCACAAGCGGGCCTGTCCCCGGAAGGTGGCGACCCCGCGGGCCTGGTCGAGAACGGCGGCGGCGGCGATGACATGGGTCGGGCCCTCGCCGCCGAAGCCGGCCGGGGACGCCTGCGCCGGGGTGGCATGAGGCTGCAAGGTGGGATGGGGCTGCAGATAGGTGACTTTCACGCTGCCGCTGGCATCGGCGCGATGGGTGTCGCGGTTATAGTCGATGACGTCGGCGCTGAGGTCGGTCTCTCCATCGTTGACGCGCGGAGAGCCGGTCAGCCGCAGTTGCTGGCTGGAAGCCGTGTAGTCGGCGCGCTGGGCGGTGGCGTGGGTGGGCGACGCAGCAGCCTGAGCGGCGCCCGGGGCTGCCGGAGCCGGTGTCTGGACGATGACGACGTGGCCTTCCTGCAGGACGGACTCGATTTGCGCGGTCTCGGTGGCGACACCAGCCGCGGCAACGGTCTGCCGGGGATGACGGGGCGCGCGGGCTGCAGCCGGGGATGGGACGAAGTTTACCTGCAGCGTGTCGCCGGAGGTGAGGCTGCTCGCGCCAGTGGGGGAGAGATCGAGCACGCTGGTATGGCCGGCGCCGTGCAGGGTACGGATGGCGCGGCCGTTCTCGAGATTTGCGAGCAGCTGGTCGCCTTTAATGGTGGTGTTCTGCGCGGGTCCCTTGCTGCGGATAGTATGCAGGGTCGCGGCGGCCTGGCCTACGGCGAGCACCTTGTCGGCGACGGCGTGGCCCTGCGCATCGGGGAGGAAGTCGATGTCCACCTGGGAGGCGCGCAGTTCGCGGGTAGAGGAGCCTTGCGGATCGTCCTGGAGGCCGTGCTGCTGGTCGACGAAGCTGACCGCATCCCGCGCCTGGGCATGGCTGAGCGTTCCGCCGGGAGAAAAAGTCAGGGTGCCCTCGACAGCGTTGCCGTGCATCTGGTGGGGGTCACCGTTCGAGACGAAGTTCAGGCCGCCTTTCGCGTCAGCACGCTGGGGCTGGCTGCGCTGATCGAGCAGGATCCTGGCCGATCCGGCGGTCATTTCCTGGTTTTGGTCGGTTCTCAGATGGACGTTCCCCTGAGCATCGATGTGTTCGGCGGAGCCATCCGGGCGAAAGTAGACGATCGCCTGGTCTGACGAGGTATGTTCGGCCTGATAGTCGGTGACGGGGTGGAGCAGAAACGCCTGCATGGTGCCGCGCAGAAACTCCGTATGCGAGGCATGGACGAGGATCGGCTTACCGTCGCGATCGGAGTTGAGCTGGACGGCGGAGTCGAGCACAAGCAGGCCCTTCTGCACGTCGTAGGTAGCGCCGGTCGAGTGGCCGTCGCCTTTGGGGGTGTTGAACTCGACGTATTGCGAGGTGGTGGCGACCTGGGTGTTCTGGTTGAAGACGAGGTTGCTGGTTTTGATGTGAATATTTTCCGGCTGCACGGCAGGCTTGCTGCCTGCGGCATCTTTTGACGCCGGAACGGGAGTTCCTGAAGCACCGGGCGCGGACGCGGCGCTGTGCAGGTCGATCTGCACCTCTCCCTTCGCGGTCACGATGCCGGCCTTCTGGTCGTAGGTGAAGTCGCTGCCCTGGATGCGGTCATTGCGGTCGCCCTGGGCCCCATAGAGGGTGATGACGACGTCTTTCAGGTTGGCACTCGTACCGCCGGTGAACTGGACCAGATCCGCGGCTTGAATCGTGAAGGCGGTATGGCCCTTGACCGATTGCGAGTAGGTGAAGTGGTGAGACTGGCGGATGATCGTGCCGTCGAGCTTGCCGGGAATGTCGGCCAAGAAAAGGCGAGTTTTATAACGCGCATAGAGAAAGACGCCCGCGAGCCCCAGGAGCAAGAGCACTGTCAGGGCGACGATCCAGAGACGCAGCGCCGCAACGGTTATGCGCATGGGTTCCGTGCGCGGGAGTACGGGTTCGCGCGGGCGATCATGGTGGTAACGGGCCCTGGTCCGGCCAAGTTCCGTTTGCTCATCCTTTTACTTGCTACTTGCTCATTCGTCGATCCATTCACGAGATCAATTGACGCGCTGGAGGCGTTCCACCAGTTTCTGGGCGAGGCTTTCGCCTGACTCCGACCAGAGCAAACGGCTGGAAATGCCACAGTGTTCCTGGACGGCATTGGTGAAGTCGACCAGCATCTGTACATTTTCTTTGACTCTCGAGATCGCCTGGCGGTCCAGGTCGATGCCTTCGTGGAGGAAAGGGGTATCGATGCCGAAATCGATGCGGATGTGGCCGTTCTGCTCGTAGGCGCCATCCTCGAACTCTGGCCCGAAGCCGATGATGGTAACGCGGGCGGGTTCTTTTCTCCAGACGGGGTCGAGTCCGCCGCCGATCTCGGGCGACCAGAGTTCCCAGACGAGGTCGAACTCGTAATCGAAATCATCATGGAGCAGCTCGGTGGCTGCGGCGACGGCCAGCTCGGGAATGGCGTCTTCCATCTCATTTTCCGAGTAGATGCGCTGGTAGGCCGGCGCCTCGGTGCGAGAGATAGGGTAGGCGGTGGCTGCGGCGACGCGCGACGAGCCGCCGATCTTGCCAAACTGGCGGATGACGGAGACGAGCGCGGGAGCGAGGCCGGCGAGCCGAAAATTAGGGAACCACAGACTGAGATACAGCTGATCGGCCATGTTGTTAGTTTAGATGGTTTCCGGCCAAGCCGGATGCATACGAAGGCTCGAAGCGGTGACTAAGGAATTTCGCGGGACTGAGTTCAGCGGGAAACCAAGCGGACGGGCTGGTCACGGCGTCTCTAGCTTGCAGAAATCCCGCTCCGGGAGGCAAAGACAATGACGATAGAGAAGCTCGAAACGGCCGCAGACTGGCTGCGCAACCTGCTTGCGATTGCGGGCATACTGGCGCTGGGTTATTGGCTGGGCAGCGCCCGGCCGGTGAAGGCGTCAGGCGACGACGTGCAATTTGAACTGCAGGGAGTCAACGAGAGCAGCTCCCTGCTGGTTTACCAGCCGTCGACCAGAACGGTGTATGTCTATCGCGGGGCGATGGCCGGCAACTCGTCTCTGCAATGCAATTTCAAGTTTGAGATGAATAAACCGGGCGGGGTGATCCGGCGAGAGAACTGCCCGGTGCAGAGCATCCCGTAGACTGGCCTCATGGGCGGCAGCGAACGGGCGAATGTCATCGGCGCGGGTCCGAACGGGCTGGCTGCGGCGATTGTGCTGGCCCAGGCGGGGCTGGAGGTCGCCGTTTACGAGGCGGAGGCGATTGCCGGAGGCGCGGCGCGCACGCTGGAGCTGACACTGCCCGGTTTTCATCATGATTTCGGATCGGCGGTCCACCCGATGGGCGCGGGATCGCCCTTCTTCCTTTCCCTGCCGCTGGGAAAATACGGGTTGGAATGGATGCAACCGCCCATACCGCTCGCTCACCCCTTCGACGACGGCACGGCGGCGACGCTGGAACGGGAGCTGGGTAAGCAAACGGAAGCCCTGGGCAGGGATGGAGCGGCCTGGGAGCGGATGTTTGGGCGCTTCGTGCGAGATTGGCCGGCGCTGGCGGAGGATATCCTGCGACCGCTGTTGCGGCTGCCGCAACATCCGCTGCTGATGGCGCAGTTTGGAGCTCGGGCGTTTTTGCCGGCGACGATGCTGGCGGGGAGGGCATTTCGTGAAGAGCGGGCGAGAGCGCTCTTTGCGGGGATGGCGGCGCACTCATTTCTGTCGCTAGATGCACCGCTTTCGGCCTCCTTTGGGCTGGTGCTGGGGACGATGGGACACGCGGTGGGTTGGCCGATCCCTCGCGGCGGATCGCAGGCGATCACGAATGCGCTGGTCGGGCACCTGCAGTCGCTGGGCGGAGTGCTGCATCTTTCCCGGCGGGTCGCAAGCCTCGACGATCTGCCGGCGGCCGAACTGACGTTGTGCGATGTGACGCCGCGGCAGCTGGTTGCGATGGCGGGAAGGCGGCTTGCGCCGGGATACCGGCGGAGGCTGGAGGAGTACCGGTATGGGCCGGCGAGTTTCAAGATTGACTATGCCTTGTCGGAGCCGATTCCGTGGAGGGCTGCCGCTTGCCGCCAGGCGGGAACGTTGCACCTGGGCGGGAGCATGGCGGAGGTCGCGGCTTCAGAGGCGGCGATGAGCGCGGGTCGAGTGGCCGAGCGGCCGTTTGTGCTGCTGGCGCAGCCGACGCTCTTCGATCCGGGACGCGCGCCGGCCGGCAAGCATATTGCCTGGGCGTATTGCCACCTGCCTCAGGGATCCAGCGTCGATGCGACGGAGTTGATCGAAGGGCAGATCGAGCGCTTTGCCCCGGGGTTTCGGGATTGCGTGCTGGCGCGTTCGACGCTGTCGCCGGGGCGGCTCGAATCGATGGATGCGAACCTAGTGGGGGGCGACATCAACGGCGGCGCGATGGACCTTTCGCAGTTCGTGTTCCGGCCGACCCGGCGCGCCTATCGGACGTCGGCCCGCGATATCTACCTGTGCTCGTCCTCGACGCCGCCGGGCGGCGGCGTTCACGGAATGTGCGGGTACCATGCCGCGCGGGTCGCTCTTGGGTCGCTGGGAGGCTAGAGCAGCTTCCGTATCAGTGTGAATTTTCTAGCAGATGCCACGTTGGCCTTTTCTTAAGGAAAAGGCCAGCCGAGCGTGTCTCGTCGGTCTACACCTATACGGAAATGCCCTAATACCTCCAGCTCTTCAGATCGGCCCCGGGCGGGGCGGTTTTGGCGATGCGTTCGAGGATCATCGGCAGGTACATTGTGTTGTAGTGCAGGCGCGAGAGGGCGTTGGGCAGGTTTGGGTCGCCATTCCAGCAGTGTTCGGCCCGGTCGCCGTACTTCACTTCTCCGTCGTAAGGCGGACTGGCGGTTTTGAGAAAGTCTTCCATTTTGTAGACGGCGTTGTTGAGGAAGTAAGTGTCGGCGCTGCCGACGTAGATGTGAATCTTGCCCTGCAGCCTGGGGCCGAGCGTGGGCCAGTCGCGGGCGAGGATGGCACGCAGATCGTAGTGGTCGCGCCAGTAAGCCGCCGTCCCAGGATCGATGTCGCCGGTGACCTTGTTAAAGATGGGCCGAGGATAGCCGTCGTCGCCGACCGGGGAGTAGACGGCCTGCCAGATGTCGAACTGCTCCCCGGAGCGGCCCTTGTCGCCGAGCGCCAGCTCATACTGGTTGATCTCTTCGGTGGTGATAAAGGTGTGGCCGAGATAATCGCGCATCGAGGGCTGCGCCACGCGTTTATGTGCGCCGTCGATAAAGAAGGCGTTTTTATCTTTGTAGAGATCGATGTTGGTGTATTCGCTGAAGTCGATGGGGTCGGGACAGGCGGCAAAGGCGCCGTTGTAGTGGTCGGGATAGAAGATCTGCACGGCGAGCGATTCCCATCCGCCGGTCGAGCCGCCATACAGGAAGCGCGCCCAGCCCTGGCCGATGCCGCGGAAGTGCTGTTCGATGTAGGGGATAAGCTCGGTCTCGATGGCATCGCCGTAGGGACCGAGGTTGGCGGAGTTTACCGCGTAGGAGTCGTCGTAGTAAGGATTTGCGTGTTGGATCTTGACGATGAGCAGGCGGGGAAAGTTCGGTCCTGACCATTGCCGGTAGAACTTGTAAGCCTCTTCCTGCTGGATGTGGTTGTAGTTGGCGAGGTGAAAGCGTTCGCTATACACGGGCTTGAGGTTGGGGTCGGGAGGCGTGGTGCGGAAGTCGCTGAAATCGTCGACGAAGTGGTCGTGGAAGATGGCCAGCGGGTAATGCGCCTCGGTGTGGGCGTCGAACCCTTCCG
The DNA here is from genome assembly GCA_965199205.1 of Acidisarcina sp. GTDB lineage: Bacteria > Acidobacteriota > Terriglobia > Terriglobales > Acidobacteriaceae > Acidisarcina. The sequence continues at coordinate 2,427,287 of OZ240688.1, read as the reverse complement.
GCACGAGGATGATGGCGCTCAGCGTCATGGGACGCCCCCAGAACTTTGTCAGCAATTGGCTCTGGATGGTGACGTGGCGGATGTACTTCGTGTCCGGTTTTGGCTCGATAGGCGGAATCTTCTGGTCGAGGGCGATGGAGTAGCTGCCGCCGGCGCTGACATGGAGTTTTTGCGGACGGCTGTAGAGGTTACCGGGAGTGATATTCCAGTGCTGGCCTTCGCCGTGATCCATCGGCAGCTTGACGGTCTTGCCGTTGGCCAGGTGAAAGGTTTCGTAGAGGTGCAGCACTGCCTGTACGTAATAATCTCCCGGCTGGAGATCGCTCAGTTTTTTCACCGGGTAGCCGGAGGCGGTGTCGTCGACGATGGCCGGCTCGCCGGGTTTGAGTCCGTCTACATTCCTCCCGAAAACGATCTGCGAATTGGGCGTGTCGTCGATCTGCATGCGGGGTTCGTCGGAGGGATCGGTCGAGAGCACCAGGAGAAGCCGGCCATCGAGAGCAGCGGTGCTCTGCGCCTGAGGGAAGGTGACGCTGAAGCGCGGCGCAGGGCTTTGGGCAGGGCCTTGGGCGGGCACGGGAAGCGCGGCGGCGAAGACGATGGCGAGGAGCGGCGGGAATTTCATAGCACCATGTATATAACGTCGCGTTCGGATCGCAGAAGGAATCATGCGGCCGGGGCTCATGGGGGGAATGCCTTTGAAGAGATTGCGGGCGCGGCGCACGGCCCGTGAAAGTCGTGAGAGGATGACGCAATGACGATTGTCTACCAGCCTGAACTGCTCTACATGGGCGGGAGCTTCAAAGCAGGCAAGCAGCTTGTGGTTTCACAGGAAGGCGTCATCGCCGGGATTGAGGATGTTTCGGTCGAGAGGGGCAGCGATGACGGAATCGTTCGGCTGCCGGGAGAGGCGATGTTGCCGGGGATGATGGATGTGCATTCGCACAGCTTTCAGAGGACGATCCGGGGGACGGTCGAATCTCGGCAGGCGGCCGGTCCGGATTTCTGGTCGTGGCGAGATGCGATGTACCGGGCGGCGAACCGGTTTGCTCCCGACGAGCTTGCGACCATCGCGCGGATGGCCTTTCTCGAGATGGCGCTTGCCGGTATTACGACGGTAGGCGAGTTTCACTACCTGCATCGCAACCAGAACGGCGCGGCGTATGAAAATCCGAATGAGATTGGCTTGCAGATTGTGCAGGCGGCGAAGGATGTGGGGATACGGATTGCGCTGCTGCGGGTAGCTTATGTTCGCGCGGGATACAACAAGGCTGCCGACCCTGGCCAGCGAAGATTTGTGGAAGCGGATGCGGAAGAGTTCCTTAGAAATACTATCGCCTTGCGAAAAGGCCTGGCGCACAGCGGGGGGCTGGCGTGGGCCGGGGTCGCGCCGCATAGCATCCGCGCGGTACCGCTCGAATACCTGCGCACGGTGACGCGATGGGCGCAAGCGGAGCGGCTGCCGGTGCATATGCATGTGGCGGAGCAGCCGGCAGAGAACGCTGCCTGCTTGGAGGAGTATGGCTGTACGCCCTTTGCCCTGCTCGAGCGCGAGGGCATACTGGATGAGCGATTCACGGCGATTCACGGCATTCATTTAAGCCCTGCGGAGATTGCCGCGGTGGGCAGGGCGAGGGTGATCGTCGGCGCCTGCCCGACGACGGAACGGAACCTGGGCGACGGGATTTTGCCGGCGGATGAGTTGATGCGGGCCGGCGCAAGGATTGCTTTCGGCTCGGACAGCCTGACGCAGATTGACCCTCTCGAAAACGCGCGAGAGCTTGAATATAACCTTCGCCTGAAGAAGCTGGAGCGCGCGGTGCTGGACACGGTGGATGGACTTGGATTGCCGCAACGACTGTTTGCCTGTGCGACGGAGAATGGAGCGGCTTCGCTGGGCTCGAAGGGGGGACGGCTTGAACCGGGCTGCGATGCCGACTTTTTCACCGTGGACCTGAACGATGCTTCGATTGCCGGCAGCCGTCCGCACGAGTTGCTGGCGAGCCTTGTTTTTGGACTGTCGAAGACAGCCATTCGCGGCGTTTCGGTCAACGGGCGGTTGATTATTCGCGAGGGGCGTCACGGCGCGCAGGAGCAGATCATTCGGGACTACACCTCGCTGCTGCGTAGAGGCGAAGCGGCCGCATGAACGATGTGGTTGGATTGCTGCGAGAGCTGGTCTCGATCTCCTCTATCTCAAGAGAGTCGAACCGGGAGGTGATCGACTTTGCGCAGAGGCATCTTGCCCGGTCGGGTTGGATGTTTGAGGAACATGCCTACGTCGACGCTGACAGCGTGGAGAAGGTAAACCTGGTGGCATGGCCAGTCGATCTGCCACCGGCCGAGCGCAAGTTTCACCTGGCGCTTGTCTGCCATACGGACACGGTGCCCTATGCCGCGGCGTGGACCGGCGCGACGACGTTGACCCCGGAGGGTGACGGACTGAAGGGATGCGGCGCCTGCGATGTAAAGGGATTCCTGGCCTGCCTGCTGGCGACTGCTGAAGAGATCGACGCGGCGCGCCTGAGCAAGCCGCCCTGTGTGGTGCTGACCGCCGATGAAGAGATCGGCTGCGTAGGAGCGCGCCATCTCGTGGAAAAGCGGGTACTCACGGCCAGATATGCGATCGTGGGCGAACCAACGTCTCTGCGGCCGATGCGGGCAGGTAAAGGGTACTGCCTTGCGGAGATCACGGTCAGCGGCCGCGAAGCACACAGCGCCTTCCCGGAAGACGGCGTCTCTGCGATCATGGGCGCGGCGCGACTGATTGTGGAGATTAAGAAGATTGCTGAGCGCCTGAAAGACTTGCGCGATGAGGCGTTCACGCCACCATGGACGACTCTCAATATCGGAGAGATTCAAGGTGGGGTGGCGAAGAATATTGTTGCGGCCTCGTGCCGGTTTCTTCTGGAGTGGCGGCCGATCCCGGGACAGGACGCTGACCTCGTCGCACAGATGGTCAGGGAGTGTATTGCCGAGCTGCGGCTTGCAGACGCAAACTTCGAGGCGGAGGTGAAATTGAGTCGCCAGCAGGAGGGCTTCGCTACAGAGAGGCAAAGCGAAGTGCTGCGGGCGCTGATTACGGCGAGCGGACATGACGCCGGCTCGGTAGCGTTTGGCACGGAGGCGCCATGGCTGCGCCGGCTGGGCGCGGAGGCGGTGGTCTTTGGTCCGGGTTCGATGCTGTCGGCGCATAGCCCGAGAGAGTTTGTGCCCAGGGCGGAGTTATATCGATGCGTCGATATCCTCAAGCGCGTCATCGCCGTACTCTGCGAGTGACTGGCGGGCTCAGCGTTCGCGCCAGTGCTCGAGGATGAAACTGTCGGTCATGCCGGCGATGTAGTCGGCGACGACCCGCGGCGCTCCATCGCGATCGACGCGGGCGAGATGCGCGGCCGGCAATAGCTCCGGATTGCGGACCCATTCGCGAAACAGACTGCCGACGACCTCTTCGGCCTGTTGATGATTTCGCTGGATCTCTTCGGAGATGTAGAGGCGGGCGTGCAGGTAGCTCTTGGCCTGGCGCCGCTCCGCTTCTTTCTCGTCGGAGAGAGCGGCCAGCCGCTGCGGGTATTGGCGCACCTCGGCTAGAGAGTCGACGCCGACCTGCCGCGCCCGCTTGGCGGTCTCACGGATGAGGTCCCCCGTAAAGTCGTTGAGCATGCGAGTGAGTGCGCCGGCGAGCAGCAGCTTGCCGGCGGCGTGCGGATGCTGGTGCTCCATGCGGGAGTAGGTGCGGTCGAAGATGGCGACGTGATTGCGGACATCCTGCAGATCGAGGATGCAGGCTTCGAGACCGTCGTCGATGTCTGCGGTGAGATAGGCAATTTCATCCGCGAGGTCGATCAGTTGCGCCTCCAGCGGAGGACGCCGGTCGAGGAAGTATTCGGCGAGCTCGGGATGGTCTGTCGACTTGTAGTCGCGGGAGTGCTTGACGATGCCTTCCCTGACGCCGAGGGTCAGGTTGAGACCGGGATGAGCGGCGTAGCGCTGCTCGAAATGCTCGACGATGCGCAGCGCGTGCAGGTTGTGATCGAAGCGCAGGCCGTGCTCGCGCATGGCTGCGTCGAGGGCGCGTTCGCCGGCGTGGCCGAATGGGGGGTGACCGATATCGTGGACGAGCGCCAGGGTCTCGGTCAGCTCAGGGTTGAGGCGGAGAGCGCCGGCGACGGTGCGCGCGATGGTCGAGACCTCAAGAGTATGAGTGAGGCGGCTGCGGAAGTGATCGGAAGAGCGGTTTGAAAAAACCTGGGTCTTGCCGGCCATTCTGCGGAAGGAACGGGCGTGAGTGACCCGTCCGCGATCACGCTCAAAGGCGGTGCGGTAGGCGTGCGCATTCTCCGGATAGACCCGCTCGATCAACGGATCGCCGTTGCGGCCGTGGACCGAGCAGGCGGCGAGATCGACCAGCGTCATCTCCGGGCTCGACACGACTCGCTTGCTCACTGCTTTCAGTTTAGAGCATTCTGCGCGGCGAGACGGCGCAGGAAGGGACGGTCCGCGGGAGCCTGGAAGGAGAGATGCCGGACGGGACTAGAAGGCGGAAGTAGGACGCCCGGAGCTCTATGTGCCTTTAGCTCCGCGTCACTGTGGCTTCGATGTACCCATGAGGCTCGTCTATCGGGACGAAGATCTCGCTGGGGTTGTCCTGATGGAATGGGGTCAGATCGACGAGCAGGCAGTGCTTGTTGGGCATGGTGAGGGTGATCCCGGCGAGGCTGCTCACCTTTGCCAGCGCGGACTCGGCCATGGCGAAGAGGGTGTGTTGCACGGAAAGGCTTTGGTGGCGGGAGAACGCGGCGAGCAGGGCATCGCGGACCTGGGCGCGAAGCGGCTCGAAGGGCAGATCGCCGGTCGCGTAGGTCCAGGTGGCGGAGACATCGGTGCCAAAGAGGCGATCGCTACTCTCGCGCAGCGTGGTGAGGCGGTCTTTGATGTAGCCCTCGAAGGCGGAGCCGGCGGTCTTGAGAATGACCAGGCCGCTCAAGCCCGAAGTTACGCTGAGCTCACCGCCGCGGGTTGCGGTGATGGAGGTTGTCTGCAGTTCACTGCTGCGCTGCTGGAAGCTGGTGGGATGGGGATGCCCATCGGTCTTGAGATGTTCCCAGAGCTTCTCTTTGATCTCGATGGTGACGGCCTGTGCCTGGGCATAGTTGGTGAGGAAGTGCGCGACGAGCTCCCGGGCGAAGTCTTCGATGCAGGTCGAGAAGGATTCGCGGGCGCACGAGTAGACGGTGTTCTTCATGGTGTCGGTAGGGAGTACGCCACTGTTGTCGCCGGAGCGAAAGCAACTTTCGTAGTCTCCCTGGATGAGCAGGTTGACGCTCCACTCGCGAACGGTATGGACGGCTCGATCGCGCGTGACCTTCACCAGCCGCACTCGCGACTTGCCGTATCTGTTCTCTGCAAGCACAGCCATATTCACGCTCCCTTTTAAGATCCCCGGTAGGTAGTGTAGCCGTGCGCGGCCAGCAGCAGGGGCAAATGATAGTTTGCGCTTCCCACCGTCACGGTGAAGGAGATGATGACCTCGGGATAGAGGCCGGCGTGCTGATAGGCGGCGGTGTTGAAGACCAGGCGATAATTTCCCGGGCTGACATCATTCGGCGGCAGGATTTCATCGGACCTGCCGTCGACATTTGTCTCTCTCGATGCGACTTCGGTCCAGGCGCCGAACTCCAGCCGCTGCAGTTTAACGGGCACATTGAAGGCGGGTTTGCCGAGAGTGAGATCGAGGACGTGGGTGGAAATGCCGCTCATGGAGTAAGCCACTTTCTGAACCGGATGTGAGTGATCTGGCGCTGCTGCTCAGCTGCTTCGCGCAGCTCTGCCTCTCGAGTATTGCCGATGCGCTGCTCGAGGAGCGCGAGCAAGTCGCCGGCCGATCGCCCGCTGGCGCAGACGATATAAAGAAATCCGTGACGGTCTTCATACTCGCGATTCCTCGCCGCGATAGAACTCAGCGCGGCGTCGCCGCCCGACTGAGCTTTCGACTGCTCCTCGGCAGACCATGCGGCGAACTGTTGCGAGCCATGCTTTGCCGATTCGCCGATGCGTGGGTGACAGGCGAAGGCCTCAAGCCAATCCTGTTCGGCGAGCGACCACCAGATGGCATCGGCTTTTGCCTCGAGCGAGTTTACGTCGGCGAACGGCCGCGCATCGGCGAGCTCGCGCGCGAAGCGGGAGGAGCCGCAGCAGGCGAGCACGGGGTACCTTGCTTCGAGCGGCGGCGATTCGTTCCAGGCGGCGAGCGGGTTCACTGGGCTGTTTCCGCTTCCATCGACAAGCTGGCGAGCGTCTCGGCCAGCACCAGCGCGCCGGTCGCGATCTGCTGCGGCGAGGAATATTCATCGGGCCGATGACTCACGCCGGCTCGGCAGGGGATGAAGATCATCCCAGTAGGCGCGATGCGCGAGACGAAGAGCGAGTCATGGTAGGCGCGGCTCACCATGGTACGAAAGGAGATGTTGTGGCGTTCACAGGAATGCCGCACGGCGTCGATGATGCGCGGGCTGCACTGGGCCGGGGGATCGCTGTTGACGACCTCGGATGTAATGTTGACGCTTCGACGCCGGGCTACCTCGTCGATGGATTGAGAGATGCTTGCGAGCACACGGTCGCGGCGGGCGGCGTCGGTATCCCGAAGATCGAGAGTCAGTTTGACGCGGCTGGGAACGCTGTTTACCGCGCCGGGAAATACATCGCATTTGCCGACGGTTGCGACGGTATCCACGCCGCCAACGGCCTTGGCGGCGGCTTCGATCGCCAGCGCGAGCTCCGCTGCGGCCATGAAGGCGTCTTTGCGATCGTGCATCAGCACTGTGCCGGCGTGGCCGCCCTCGCCTGCGATGAGAATGTTCAAGCCGGTTGGCGCGGCGATACTCTCGACGATCCCGATCGAGAGATTTTCGCGCTCGAGCAGCGGCCCCTGCTCGATGTGGAGCTCGACAAAGTGTGCGTAATATCCGCGCGGGAGTTCGACGCCCTCAAGCGAACCCTGAAAGCCTGCGTTGCCGCGCAGATGCTCGAGGGATGCTTCGTCCGGATCGCGCAGCTTGCCGGCCTGCTCGGCGGTGAGGATGCCGCAAAGCATACGGCTGCCCAAGCAGCCCAGGCCGAAGCGAGTGGGTTCTTCCGAGGTAAACAGGAGGATCTCGATCGATCGTTGTGGCGCGAAGCCGCTGCGCTGCAGGGCACGAACGGCTTCGAGCGCGCCCAGCACCCCCACCGTGCCGTCGTACCTGCCGGCATTGGGGATAGCGTCGATGTGGGAGCCGGTGCCGATGGCGGGGAGATGGGGTTGGCTGCCTGCCCAGCGGGCGAAGGTATTGCCCACTGCATCTTCCCGCACGGCGAGGCCGGCCGCGGCGAAGAGTTCTTTCACATATGCGCGGGCCTGCCGGTCGGCAGGAGAGAAGACGACGCGCGTCACCACCGGCGGCTCTTCTGAAGAGTAGCCAGCCAGGGTGTCGATTTGTTTCTCTAACTGCTGTCGATCTATTTCAAGATTCATGGTCAGGCGAGCGGGCTCCGGTTCCAGTCTTTGTAGATCAGGTATTTGGCGGGTGTTTTGCCGAGCGCCCCAAACCATTGCGGGCAGTAGGGCGCCATCCAGATGAAGTCGCCCGCAGTTACGGGATGCCAGTCGTCGGCCAGGCGGTAGATGCCGCCTCCCTCGAGCATGAGCAGTCCGTGCTCCATGACATGCATTTCGACCATGGCGAGGGCGGCGCCAGGCTGATATTCCATGGTGTTGACGGCGAAATCGAAGGCTGGCGCATCCGGCAGCAAGGAACGGACCTGCAGGGCAGGGTCGCCCATGAGCGGCTGCGGCGCTGCGTCTCGCTCCCTGCCGACGATCAGGGTCGGAGGTTGCCGGCCGGGCAACGCGAGATAGGCTTTCTCGATGACGGCGATGCGGGAGACGGAAGCGGCGACGATGCAATGATTGCTGCCCGGGGGCAGGTACGCGAAGCCTCCTGATTCGAGCGAGCGCTCTTCCTGCGAATTTGTAATCGTGATCGATCCATTTAGGACGTAGACGAATCTCTGAGCGTCCGTTGGGCGGAGGCTGCCTTGCTCTTCCATCTCTGCGGTGTACTGGGCGAAGCGCGCGCCGATCGCGGGTGAGGCGTGGACGATCGCCATCGATCGGTCCATGCCGGGCAGCCGGATGCGGACGAAGGTGTCGGGAGTGTGCAGGAGATGGGTGGTTTTGGCCACGCTGCGAGTGGAACCGAGTTGCTGCACGAGGACCCTTTCGAGGGTAAATGTCGTTATGAGGGTAAATGCCGTTATCAGGACGTAAGCGTGCGGAGCAGCTCCCCATCCAGGTTTTGGAGAAAGTATATGCCAGCGTCGAGGGCTGCCTGTACGTCCCGGAGCAGGACAGACTCGCTGGGATGATGACTGATGCCGCCGGGGCTGCGGAGGAAGAGCATTGCGGCGGGGATTTTTTCGGCGAGCACCATGGCGTCGTGCCCGGCCCCGCTGACGATGCGATGAGAGCGCGATCCGGTGGCATGCGCTGCTGTTTCGAGGGCCGTGGCAAGGGCGGGGTGCATGGGTGTTGCCGGCTGGTCGAGAGCCTGGTGCGGTCGCACGGTTATGCCGCGTTTTGCGGCGATCGCGCTCGCGTGGCGCAGAAGTGCTGCGACGGCATTGTTCCGTACCGGATCGGCAGAGTGGCGTACGTCAAGGCTGAGGCGCACCTCGCCGGGGATCACGTTGGACGCGCCCGGTATCGCTTCGATCTGGCCGACGGTTGCGACCAGCCCGGGCGTTGCAGAGGCCTCGCGCTCGACGGCGAGGACCCACTCCGCTGCCGCGCTGAGCGCATCGTGGCGCAGACGCATCGGGGTGGTGCCGGCGTGGTTGGCTTGACCGTGGAAGGTGAGCCGATAGCGGCTCTGTCCGGCGATGGCTTGGACGATGCCAAGGCTGGCTCCGAGGTCCTCCAGCACTGGACCCTGCTCGATATGGAACTCAAGGTAGGCGAAGGTACCGGGGTGGAGCGCTGCTGCAGGCATCTCCGCCAACGAGAGGCCATAGTGCTCGACGGCCTCGGCGATTGAGATTCCGGAGGGATCTTTCTTTTGCAAGAGCTCTTCATCGATGTCGCCAACGAGGGCGCGACTACCGAGAAAAGGGATTCCGAAGCGAACGCCTTCTTCTTCAGCAAAGGCGACGACTTCGATGTCATAGGGCAGCCGCTGGCCGGCGAGCGCCTCGACCAGGGCAAGCGCGATGAGCACGCCAAGGACCCCATCGAAGGCGCCTGCGTTGGGAACGGTATCGATATGCGAGGCGATCAGTAATCGGTGCGCGAGCCGGGGAACGTCGGCTCCAGTTGCGGCGTAAATGCCACGGAGGTTGCCGATGGCGTCCACGCGGGAGGCCAGGCCGAGCCGCTTCATCCAGGCGCGAAGGAATTGATGGACCTGGCGGGTGGGAGGCGAAAGGTAGGTGCGGGTGGTGCTGCCTTCCGTTTCAGTGAAGGCAGCGATGACGCGACAGGCCTGGATAACGCTTTCGGCCTGCGCCGATGTTGGAAGACTCACCGGCGTAGTTCCATGCCGAGTGGTTCGCCCTTGAAAGTACCTGCGGAAAAGACCTCGGTTCCGCGAAGAACGGTGGACTTCACGACCCCGCGCAAGGTTTCCCCGAGGTAGGGCGAGATGGCGTGCCGGTAATGCAGCCGATCGGGGGTCACGGTAAACGCTGTTTCCGGATCGAAGACTACGAAATCGGCATCGAGACCGGCCAGGATGCTTCCCTTGCGATGGCCCAGGCCGGCGAGCCTGGCTGGAGCGGACGCCATCCATTGGGCGATGTAAGTGAGGGGCAGGCCACGGTGGCGAAGTTCGGTCCAGAGGACGGGGAGACTCAGAGAGAGTCCAGCGATGCCGCCCCAGGCCTGCTGGAAGCTGCCGCTCTCGATCCGCTTCATCGCGGGCGGGCAAGGCGAGTGGTCGCTGGCGATCATGTCGATGACGCCGGAGAGCAGGCCTTCCCACAGGCAGTTCTGGTTGACCTTGTCGCGGATCGGCGGCGCGCATTTGAAGAGTGTCGCCTTATCGGGAATCTCTTCCGCCGCAAAGTGGAGATAGTGAGGGCAGGTCTCGACGGTCATCGGAAGGCCCTCGCTGCGAGCGTTGCCGAGCATGGCGAGAGCTTTGGCAGAGGAGAGGTGCACGATGTGGATGGGGCAGCGGAACTCGCGGCAGAGGTCGATCATCAACCGGATGGCGCCGATCTCGGCTTCGTCGGGCCGGGAGGCGAGGTAGGTTGCGTAGCGGGTCCAGTCGGCGTGGGCGAGGTCTGCGGCGGCTTGCTGGATCGGCTCCGCGAGCTCGGCGTGAACGAGCAGGGGCAGGCCGCTTTTGGCCACTTGGGGCAGAGCCTGCCGCAATTGGGCCTCGTCGATCATGGCGAAGCCATCGATGCCGGGATAGATGAGAAAGCATTTGTACCCCGGGACGCCGGCGGCGGCGAGTGGCGCGATGTGCAGCTGGTTGTCGCGGACGACACCGCCCCAGGCGGCCCAGTCGACCCAGCATTGGCCGGCGGCGGCGGCCCGTTTGGCATGGAGCGCGGCGACGGTGGTGGTCTCGGGCAGGCAGTTGAGCGGCATGTCGATCAGTGTGGTGTAGCCGCCGGCAGCAGCGGCGCGGGTTGCAGTCGAGAAACCCTCCCACTCGGTGCGGCCAGGTTCATTGATGTGAACGTGGGGATCGACGAGGCCGGGCAGGAGGCAATCGGCGCCAAGGTCCCGCACCGTGTAGCCCTCGGGCACCGCGTAGCCGTGGGTCGCCGATTCAATGACGCCATCGGCGACCAGCACGGTGGCCGGGCCGATGCCCTCGGGAAGAACGGCGCGAGCTGAAAGAAATGCTTGGCGAACCATCAACAATTCCTTACTCTGAAGACAGAAGACCTCGTTCCAAGCCTTTAGTCAAACTTATATATGCGCGAGGGAGTTCCCCGATGGCAGCAGACTACTCTTTCATGGAACTGGCGATCGCGCTGGCGATGGAGAACGTGGAGACGGGGGCGGGCGGCCCGTTTGGCGCAGTTGTCGCGAAGGATGGCAAGGTGATTGCAGCTGCCGCCAACAGCGTAACGGCGACCAACGACCCGACGGCGCATGCGGAGATCGTGGCCATTCGCAAGGCGTGCCAGGCGCTGGGGACGTTCCAGCTGGACGGCTGCGAAATCTACACCAGCTGCGAGCCTTGCCCGATGTGCCTGGGGGCGATGTACTGGGCGAGGCCCGCGGCAGTCTATTATGCGAATACACGAGTTCACGCAGCAGACGCCGGGTTCGACGATGCATTCATCTACGACGAAGTCGGATTTCACCCGGAGCGCCGCAGCCTGAAGATGACGCGTCTGCATCTGCCGGAAGCAGTCAAGCACTTCGACGCGTGGGTCGCCAGCCAGATTCAAGTAAAGTATTAGTTCCAACGACAAGACAAGCAAGCAGCGGCGAGAGGAGAGCAAAACTCTGATGGGCCAGGCTCTATCTGTAGATACCGGGGACGAACCGGTTGCGGCGTCCCCTTCGTATGGCCTGAGGCAGCACAGCCTGTCACCGCTCGAGACCCTGGCGCAATCCATCTCAACGATGGCGCCGACCACCTCGCCGACCATGACGATTCCCCTGGTGTTTGCGCTGGCGGGGAATGGCAGCTGGCTTTCGTATCTTTTCGCGACGTGCGGAGTGGTGTTGGTCGGGCTGTGCATCAGCCGCTTTGCGAGGTACTCATCGTCGCCGGGCTCGCTTTACGCTTTTGCGGCTTCGGCCTTTCGCACCAGCACGGCCGAGCCGCGGTCGACCTGGTGGGGTCTGGTCTCGGCGTGGTCGCTGCTCTTCGCTTATATTGCGACCGGGGCTTCGGTGACGGGCGGCTTCATCAACTACTCGAATGTACTGCTGTTTTCGATGACCGGGCACAGGGCTTCGGCTCCGCTGCTGGCGGCGATCGCTATTCTCGGCGCGACCTCGATTGCCTATCGCGATGTGAAGGTTTCGGCGCAGTTCATGCTGTGGGTCGAGACGATTTCGGTGACCATGATCCTCATCGTCGTAGGGCTGATCTTCTGGAAGCACGGCCTGCATCTCGATCGGGACCAGTGGACAATGAGAGGCGCTTCGGCCTCGGGCGTGCGGCTCGGCGTGGTGCTGGCGATCTTCAGTTTTGTCGGCTTCGAGAGCGCGACGAGCCTCGGATCGGAGGCGCGCGAGCCCTTGCGGACGATTCCCCGGGCGTTGATCCAGAGTGCGGTGCTCTGCGGATTGTTTTTTCTTATCTGCACCTACACCGAGGTGCTTGGCTTCCATTCGTCGCCGCAGAGCTTTGGCGATAGCCCGGCGCCGCTGCGCTTCCTGGCTGCGCAGGTGGGGGTCGGCTTTTTGGGACCTTTGATCGATGTCGGCGCAATCGTGAGCATGTTCGCCTGTACGCTGGCGTGCATTACGGCGTCAGCCAGGGTGCTGCTGCTGATGGCGCATCACGGGCTTGCCCACAAACGCCTGGCGCGGACGCACAAGCGGAACGCGACGCCAGGCAGCGCCGTGCTGCTGATCGGCATGCTGACTCTGATACCGACCGCGGCGCTGGCGGCGCGAGGGGTGAGCGGCTCGGATATTTATGGCTGGATGGGTTCGCTGGCGACTTACGGCTTCATTATCGTTTATGGGCAGATCACGCTGGCGCTACCCTTTTATCTGCGTCTCAAAAACCACCTGACGACGCCGCTGCTGCTGCTCTCGATTGCGGGGACGGCGGCGATGGTGCTGGCGCTAATCGGGACGCTCTACCCGGTGCCGGCTGCGCCGTACAACTGGCTGCCGTACCTCTATCTCGCGTACCTGGGGTTTGGGCTGGTGTGGTTCGCGGCTTCGCGACGGATCAAGGCGGCGAGACTGCGGGCGTGAGGTTTATCGCTCGCCGATATCTTCGTTCCAGATGGCAGGATGGTCGCGGATGTATTCGGCGAGGAGACTGGCGCACTCCTGGTTGTCGAGGTCGATCACGGTGACGCCGGCGTCGCGGAGCCAGGCGACGCCTCCGGCGAAGTTTCTGCTTTCGCCGACGATCAAGGCGCCGATGTTGAACTGGCGGACGAGCCCGCTGCAGTACCAGCAAGGGGCAAGAGTCGTGACCATGATGGTGTCGCGATAGGAAGCCTGACGGCCGGCTCCGCGGAAAGCGTCCGTCTCGCCGTGGGCGGAGGGGTCGCCATGCTGCACGCGACGGTTGTGCCCGGCGCCGAGCAGGCGCCCATCGGCATGAAAGATTGCGGCGCCGATGGGGATGCCGCCCTCGGCGTAGCCGAGGCGGGCTTCGTGGATCGCGACGGCGAGCATCTCTTCAGGGGTGAGCGGGCCGGGGTTGCGGGCGATATTGGCGGGAATTGTTGTTGCTCCAGGTTGCGACTAGGGCGATCATAAGCGAAGAGCGGGATTAATCCATCACGCAGCAAGAAGGATTGTCATCCTGGAGTAAAGCGAAAGCCCGGCGGTTCGGCAAGCTACTGGCAACCAATACTACTTCACCTAAGCGAACGAAAGACTTACCCACCAGGACACATTCATTATGGCTGACTCGACCGCAACCCTCACTGTGCTGCCATCCGCGACCGCCGCGCTGCCCCGGGGGTGTACCTTCTCCGAATCGGACTGGAGAGCGCTGGCGCCGTATTGGCACCCGGTGGCCTTCTCTCACGAAGTCGGCGACCAGCCGCATGCGGTGAAGCTGCTCGATGAGCGCGTGGTGCTTTACCGGCTGAGCGATGGCAAGGTCTTGGCGGCGCGGGATATCTGCCTGCATCGCGGCGTGCCGCTAAGCATGGGGCATGTGGAGGGTGACGAGATCATCTGCAAGTACCATGGGCTGCGTTACGATCGCAGCGGGCAGTGTGTCTGCATCCCGGCGCATCCGGGCGGGGCGATTTCGCCGCGCCTGCACCTGACGACCTATGGAGCGCGCGAGGCCTATGGGCTCGTCTGGGTGAGGCTGGCTAACGATGGTGAAGACAATTTTCCGGATTTCCGGGAGTGGGACGACCCTGACTTCGTGCAAGTGCTGCCCGAGAGCGTCTCGCTGAACGCGGCCGCCGGCCGCCAGGTGGAAGGCTTTCTCGATGTTGCGCACTTCGCTTTCATCCACACCAGCAGCTTTGGCGAAGCAGATAACGCCGTGGTGCCCGACTATCCTATCGAGAAGCGGGCGGACGGTTTCGTCGCCGATTACATCAGCACGGTGAGCAATTATTCGCACGGCTTCAAGCACCTCAACCCGCCGGGCTTCCTGTGGCGGCGACGCTTCCAGGTGACGTTTCCGTTTACGGCGAAGCTGACGGTTTATTTTCCGGATGAGGGGCGGCTAAGCATCCTGAACGCCGCATCGCCGATCTCGGCACGCAAGACGCGGGTGTTTGTGCCGATCTGCCGGAATTTCGACCGCGACGCGCCCATGCAGGCGACGCTTGACTTTAACCACCAGGTCTTTGCCGAAGATAAGGCAGTCGTCGAGAACCAGTTTCCGGAAGACCTGCCAATCGATCTGCACGCCGAGGCGCATTTCCCCGCCGACCGGAGCTCAATTACCTATCGGAAGGGTTTAGCGGCCCGGGGCCTGGGCCGGAGCTATACGGCTTGAGGCCTCGAGCCATAGCCTAGCCGGCCGGAGCGGACCTGCGGCGCCTTCCGCTGATCAGGTAGATGGCCGCGCGCAGCTCGAGTAGCGGATCTTCGGAAGGCGCGATGCCATCCACTCGCGGGATCGGATCGAAGATGATCTGCTTCTGCTGTTGGGCATCTTCGGCGACGGGAGCGGTCAGATCGATCGTTCCCAACTCCAGCAGAGTGCGCTGCTCCGGCCAGTGGATGGTCGCGTCATCGACGATATCTCCGTCATCGGCGAGCTGTACGAGGAGCTTGTAGCGGACCGGCCCCTGGCTGATACGCTGCGCAATATCGTCGAAGAGGTAATTCGCGGGCCTGGCAACGGTGGCCGCGTCGTCGAGGTGCGCCACCCCGGCTTCGGGAGCAATCCTGTAGCGGCCGAAGCGGCCTTTGCCTTCGGCGTTGATGAAGTGGAAGGCCGTCACTCCAAAATAGGCCTCGGTGGCAAAGCTCACCGGCGCCGGCTTGGGAGCCTGCACAAAGGCCAGGGCAGCTGGATGAGAAGCGAGAAACGCGCCCAGCGGAGAGGCGGGAATATTCGACAGGTCGCTCGAGGCGAGAGCTGCCAGGAATTCCAGAAACTCCTGCCCGGTACGGGTGGGAAAGCCGTCCGTGGAATGACTCACGATATCGGTATGCACATGCTCGGCCAGGTTGAAGCGTATGGCGAGACCGCGCGGGTTGGCATTCGGGTCGTTGTCGGGAATAAGGGGAATGCCGGTCGAATTGGAGAAGCGCACCGTCACCGGGGTTGATTCGCGGTTGAGGTGGGGCGCCCTGGTGAGCGAGGCTGCGGCCGGCGAGGGGACGAAGGCGCCGGTGAAGAGCGCGCCTTTGGCATGGGCGGGACGAAAGCCCGGATGCTCGCCAAAGATCTTGTCAAACTGCTGGATCAAGCCATGGCTCAGCGCCAGGAGCTTTTCATCGGTGGGAAGCGGCATGGTTGTTGCCTCCTATTGGCAAGAATGGAATCCGGCCGCGCCGAGCGGCGGCGCTGTCATTTTTTCATTGTCAGCGGCGGAAGGCGACACTCTTTTGGGTGTTCGAGGATTTGGAGGGCAGGCTGAAGTTGGCTGCTTTCAGCCTGCCGGGAGGAATGGCTAACCCTGGCGCATGAACTCCGGGGAGACCGGGCTCTCGTAGAGGGAATAATCCCGCGCGACAACCGTTAAACCAGAGGGCGTGACGAAGTAATTGCGGCGGTCTTCATTCTGGTCGTAGCCGATGACGGTGCCCTCGGGGATATGAACGTCGCGGTCGATGATTGCGCGCTTGATGCGGCAGTGACGGCCGATATCGACGTGGGAGAAGATGATGCTCGAGTCGACCTCGGAGTAGGAGTTGATGCGGACATCCTGCGAGAGCACGCTGTTGCGGACCACGGCCCCAGAGACGATGCAACCGGCCGAGATAGTGGAATTGATCGCCATACCGGTACGGCCGGGCTCCCCAAAGACGAACTTGGCGGGCGGGTACTGCCGCACCCGGGTGCGCATCGGCCAGCTGGCGTCGTACAGGTTGAACATCGGCGAGACCGAGGAGACATCCATATTCGCGTCATAGTAGGCGTCGAGCGTGCCGACATCCCGCCAATAGAGGGTTTCTTTCTTGTTTTCGTCGACAAAATTGTAAGCGTGCATCTTGTAATGGCCGAGAATGGCGGGCAAGATGTTGTGCCCGAAGTCGTGCTTGGAGTCCGGATCTTCGGAGTCTTTGATCAGCGCAGGAAGCAGGACATCGGTATTGAAGATGTAGATGCCCATCGAGGCATCGACCATGTCGGGATTGAATGGCGAGCGAAGCTCGGTGCTGTCCGGCTTTTCCAGAAAGCCAACGACCTCGCCGGTATCGCTGACTTCGACGACGCCAAAACGCTTAACATCTTCCGGCAGGATGGGCAGCGTCGCCAAGGTCACGTCGGCGCCGGTCTGCTTGTGGTGATCGAGCATCTTGCCGTAGTTCATCTTGTAGATGTGATCACCCGAGAGGATGAGGACATGCTTGGGCTGCTCGGCGCCGATCGAATAGATATTCTGGTAGACCGCATCGGCGGTGCCCATGTACCAGTTCGCGCTGACGCGCTGCATGGGCGGCAGGATCTCGATGAACTCGCCCAGATCCTGGGCAACAATGCCGGTCCAGCCCTCGCGGATATGGCGGTTCAGCGAGAGGGCCTTGTACTGGGTGAGAATGTAGACGCGCCTGAGGCCGGAGTTGATGCAGTTGGAGAGAGTGATGTCGATGATGCGATAGTGTCCGCCAAAAGGGACGGCAGGCTTCGCGCGATCGCGGGTGAGCGGAAAAAGTCGTTCGCCGGCTCCGCCAGCCAGCAATACACCAAGCGTATCTTTCATGCCGTTGCCACGCCCCTGCGAAGTTGTCGCCACCGCGGTTCGGCTTGCGACCGCAAATGTTTTGTTTCACGTTCGAACGAGCGAGTGTAGCACACGACCCGCAGCGGCTTCACGCGCGGGAGGACACACTCTTGCAAGGAGATCCGGTTCAGCCGGGCTCGTTGATAGATTCAGATGGAGAACTGCCCGCATCGCCCTCGACCGCGATTCGCAAAGAGCGCAGGAAATTGACATCCTGGGGCGTGAAACCGTCGACGGCCTCGCCAATCCCGTCCTCATCTCCCGACTCCGGCGGCGTCGTGCTGCCGGCACTCAGGCGCTTCTGGGCCGAGGCGGAGGTTCCTGGCTGCTGCTCGACTTCGTTGAGACCGATCGTGGCTTCGAGCATCAGGAGCACGTCGAATCCCTGTTTGCGGATATCCTGGACCACGCTGGCGATGTCTTCCGACTCGGAGACGGTTTCATGAATCGCCTCTCCCAGTTTCTGGATCAAGCTCCGCAGGCGTTTATTCAATGGCCGACCCCATTTTCCGCCTGCCGGCTGCTTGCTGCCGGCAGACACGTATTTCCACTACCTTACTTCTGATGTTCGAGCACCGCAATCCGAATCAAGCCAGTACCGAAAACTTTCGATCCCGCTGCTAAAATTTGCGTATGGCAGCGGAATCGGTGGGACGAAAGCTGGGTATTGGACTGCGTCTGGCCACAAAGGCGATCCAGCAGCGTGTCACGCAGCCATCGGTTGCGCGAACTGCCGGTCAAAGTCAGAGCTCGCCGGGAGGCTCCCCCGCCGCGTACCGATATCAGGGAACGCTGGCCCAGGCGGCCACGGATGCGGTGCGGACCGCGGTGAAAGCGCCGACGCTGGCCCAGGGAGTGGGGCGAGGCGCGAAGCGCTTCGGGCAGGCGATCTGGGGCCCCATGGCGCACACCGGCAGCGTACTCTCGCTTGAAATTTCGGGACTCTTCTTTGGCCTTTTCACGCTTTTTTTCGGTCAAAACCTCTACCGGATGAGGTCTGCCTACCGGAGCGGCCCCGAACATACCCATTTCGTGGTCTATTCGATGTTTACGCTGATCTTCGCCTGGTTTGCGGTCAGCAATTTTTACCAGGCGAGGCGGAAGGAAAGAAGAAACCGCGCACGGCGTGCCGCCGTAAGGCGCTGAGAGCCGGGTCGTGGCCGATCTCAAAATCCTGTACCCTCGCTGTTGTTCTATATCGGGCGGGGATTGATGAAAGACAGGCCGTTTTTTACGCAGGTCGACCTGGCCGAGTCAGGCTTTGAAGCAAAAAGAGACCTGGGCGAACCGGGCCAGTTCCCTTTTACGCGGGGCATCCAGCCGACCATGTACCGGGGGCGGGTGTGGACGATGCGGCAATATGCCGGCATGGGGGACGCCGAGGAGAGCAACCGGCGCTACAAATTTCTGCTGGCGAATGGGACGGCCGGGTTATCGGTGGCATTCGATCTCCCCACCCAGATCGGGTATGACTCCGATGATCCGATGTCGCTCGGCGAAGTCGGCAAAGTCGGGGTCGCCATCGATTCCATCGAAGACATGGAGCGGCTCTTCGCGGATCTTCCGCTCGACAAAATCTCCACCTCGATGACCATCAATTCGACGGCGAGCATCCTGCTTGCCCTGTACGTTGCGGTTGCGAAACGACACGGAATTCCTCCTCAACAACTCTCCGGCACTGTACAAAATGACGTGCTGAAGGAATACATCGCTCGCGGCACCTACATCTACCCGGTAGGGCACGCGCTGCGAATTGTGACCGACATGTTCGCCTGGACGGCTGCGAATATGCCGGAGTGGAATGCAATTTCGATCTCCGGGTACCACATGCGCGAAGCCGGCTCGACGGCCGCCCAGGAGATCGCCTTCACGCTGAAAAATGGAATGGCCTATGTGCAGGCGGCGCTCGATGCCGGGCTCGAGATCGACAACTTCGCGCCGCGGCTCTCGTTCTTCTTCAATGCTCACAGTAATTTTCTGGAAGAGGTTGCCAAGTTCCGGGCGGCGCGGCGGATGTGGGCGTACACGATGCGGGACCACTTCGGGGCAAAGAAGCCGCGCTCGTGGATGCTGCGCTTTCACACCCAGACGGCTGGCTCGACGCTGACGGCGCAGCAACCGGAGAACAACATCGTGCGCACCACGCTGCAGGCGCTCGCGGCGGTGCTGGGCGGGACGCAGTCGCTGCACACCAATGGTTATGACGAAGCGCTGGCGCTGCCGACCGAGCAGGCTGCGCGCATCGCGCTGCGCACGCAGCAGATCCTCGCTCACGAGTCGGGAGTGACGGAGGCGATCGACCCGCTGGCAGGGTCGTACTACCTCGAATCCCTGACTAACGAGCTCGAAGCGGAGGCGCGCGGCTACTTCACGAAGATCGACGCGATGGGGGGAATGCTGCGAGCGATCGAACAAGGCTGGGTGCAGCAACAGATCCAGAACGCCGCGTACCGGCAGCAGCGACAGGTCGATTCCGGAGAGGCCGTGGTGGTGGGCGTGAACCGCTTTCTCCAGGAAGAAGGGGCGGCGATCCCGACCCAGCGCATTGACGAGGCCCTCGAACGGAGCCAGGTGGAGCGCGTCCAGGCGCTAAGGATTCGCCGCGAACCGGGGCGCTGGCAAGCGGCGCTCCGAGCCGTGACTGCCACGGCCCGCGATGGAGGAAACCTGATGCCGGTAATTCTCGAAGCGGTGGAAAGCTATGCTACGGTCGGCGAGATAGCGACTGCCCTGCGGGCGGTCTTTGGGGAATACCAGGAGACGGTGGTGGTGTGAGGCCGCTTGCCCCGACCTCACGCCGTCGAGAGCGAAACGTCACTGGATGGTGATCGGTACCTCGACCGTGGTCTGGTATTGCGTTGAACCGCTTCCTGCCATTCCGGTGACAATGACGGTGTAGTTCCCGGTGGCGGTGCCGGCATCGGACTTGGCCGCGCCGCCGCAGCCGAGGAGGGTGACGCTTGCTGCCGCCAGGATGACGACCAGTGCGGTTTTCCCGCGCCAGCGTCGCGGAAAAACGAGGAGCAGGACACAGGCAAGGGTCGTGCCGCCGCTTGCCGTGAACCAGTTTGCGCTGCTGCGGCGCTGGCTGCTGAGCGGATGCACCGGCGTGGTGTTGACGGTGAGCGAGACCTGCCCGGTGCCGGTGATCGACTTCGGATCGACGAAACAGGCGGCTTCGGCGATTTTTGCCGGCAGCGCGCAGGTCAGGTTGATGGGAGCGGTGTATCCATTCGCGACATTGACCGTGACCTTGGCGATGGCGGCAGCTCCGAGGGCCGCGGTTACGCCGGGAGAGGTCAGAGCAAAGTTCGAAATACTAAGGGGGATCGCCGCTGAAACGGACTCGGTGTAAGTCGAGTCTCCCATGTAGAAGGCGGTCACGCTATTCGCGCCGACTGCGCCGTTGATCGGCGTAGTTAGAGTCGCCTCGCCGTTGGCGAGGGCCACAGGATTGCCGACGGCGGCGCCGTTCACCTCGAACTGCACTGACCCGGTCGGGAGGGCAGCCCCGGTCGCGCCATCGACGACGTTGGCGGTCAAGGTGATGCTCCCGTTAGGAGCGATGCTCGCCGCAGAAGCAGTCGCGGTTACGGCAGAGGCGAGGCCGGAGGGCAATACCTGGATCTCGCCCATCATGCCTGAGTCTTCATGCTGCAGGATATGGCAGTGATAGACAAAGGCGCCGGCGATATTCGGGTCGCGGAAGTCCATCCGAACTTTGACGCTAGGGTAGGCGCCGGCACCGCTCCAGTAGGGGAGATCGACGGTGTCGCGGACGGCGGGATCGTTGACGGGCTGGCCATTCTGCTCGAGTACCTGGAAGTGAATCTGGTGGATGTGGAAGATATGGTCTTCACCGGCATGGTTTTCGATGACCCAGTCTTCGACGGTGCCGGAATGGACGACAATGTTGGGCGCCTGGCCCATGGTGAAGACAGCAGGCGTGCTCCCTTGTTGGGTAATGAAGAAGCTGGTGGGACTATTCGGATTGGTGGGGTCCTGAAGGACCTCGGAAAAGTAGAGATTGCGCTGTGCGACCGGCGTGGCGCTGGCGAGGGCCGCAAAGCGGGTGACCTTGGCCGGCGTCACATGGGCAGGCAGTTTGCCGGTCGCCGCAGTTTGGGCAGCGAGGGAAGTGGCGGTGCTGCTGGTGCTGACGACATCGGCGAGGGTGCGGGTGGGATCGAAATCGCCGTCCGGGCCGGTGTTCCAGTATTGGGTCACTAACTGCGCTTTGTCGCCGACGTTGGGAGTGGCGATCACAAACTCCGCACGGGCTCCGGGGGGCACCAGGATGGTGGTTTCGCTTGTCGATGGCTGCCCGCTGCCGCCCGCCGCGATAGGGTAGCCGTCGATGGCCACAACCTGCACGGCCTGAGCGGTTCCATTCACTACATACTGCAAATCAAGGATGGTATCGGCGGCGGTGTTGGCGACGCGCCAGAGCTCCTGCTGCCCGGCGGTGGTCTGGATGACGGCCGGTGTGTAGTTCGGGTAGGTCACGGGGGTGAAGTTGATGGAGAGGTCCCAGGCGGGAATGTTGGCATCGTTCGCCTCGAAGGCCGGCAGCGCCTGGTCGCGGACGACGAGCGTGCGTTCGGGCAGGCCGGCGAGCGCGGGATCGACATTCTGCAGGCCCTCGACGATCAGCGCCCCGGTCGCGCCACCCTGTACCTGGGCTTCGCTGTAGCCATGAGGGTGAGGGTGGTACCAATAGAGCCCGGGTGGTTCGTTAGCCGGGATCTGCACGTTATAGTCAAAGCTCTGGCCGGGCTGGACGAGGGTATGCACCACTTCATCCTGGCCGCAGACCGGCGGCACGTTCAAGCCGTGGAAGTGGATGTTGCTGGCGTCAGCCGACATGGCGCCGGTGCAGGGATTGCTGCTGCCGGCGTCGTCGGAAGAGAGCGTCATCTTCATGCCGGCCATGTTGGCGCTCGCGGAGGCAATTGACGGCAGGGCATTTTGAAAGTGGATGATGAGATGGTCGCCGGGATTGACGCGCAGCGTGGGGGCCTGCGTGCCGGTGGGGGTGACGTAGCAGTAGCGTTGCAGGCCCTGGGCGTCGGTGGCGGTCAGAAATTTGAGGGTGACCTCGAGGGTTCCGTTCACGCTGTGCAGCTCGGCCGGGGCCGTGGTCGCGGAGCCGGGAGCGAAGCGGGCGCAAATCAGGTCTGCCGGGTCGGCCCCGGCAACTGCCGTGGTTTCCACCTGCATTGCAGCCATTTTGGCCAGATCCTGCGAAGAGATTGCGCCTCGGCCCGGGTGCGTGCGCTGCGCCATGGCCGTCATGGCTGCCAAGGGCAGGAAGGCGGCGCAGGCCAGGAAAAGGACGATCTGGGAAAACAGTTGTTGATGCACGCTCGGAACGGAGCGGAAGGTCTTGCGGTTCACTGGGCTTGCCTCACTCTTCGTGACAGATCGCTCTCGGGCCGGATCAAGATTCCCGGTCAGAGTGTCGTGGCGAGCGTCTTCCCCGCTGGGAGGAGCCCGCGTTGTATGCTTCTGGGTTGCCAGGCCGTCGCGGTTCTCCGCCAAGAGTCCCCGCGAGGGCCGGTGTCGCTCACATCGTCGTTACAGCAGGCAGCGAGGTTCGTTCCTCAGCCGGATCGAGCGAGGCCAGAAACAAGCTCCACCTGCCACTTGCAATATACGACACATAGTCGTAGTTCCAAGGCCCGTCGGTTCATTTCGGTGAATGAGGGTTGCGCGGGTCGGGAGATCCGGGTTTTTAGCCGGCGATGATTTCTTCGGCTTCGCGAATGAAGCGATGCTTGCGGTCGAGGTGGGCGGATAACAGCGCCAGGGCCAGGGTGGCAAGGGTGACGACGCCGCTGGCGATAGGAAGCTGGCGATAGCCGAAGCCAGCGGTCAACAGCATGCCGCCGAGGGTGGCTCCGCCGGCGTTGCCGAGGTTAAAGGCGCCCTGGTTCAGGGTCGAGGCGAGATTGGGCGCGGCCGCCGCCTGGTCGACGATGCGCGATTGCAGCGGAGCTCCCGCGGCAAACTGCAGTCCACCCCACACCAGCACCGACGCCACCATGGGAATGACGAAGGGTTCGGCATAGTAGAGACAAGCCAGCGAGAGCAGCAGGGTGAGGAGCGCGCCTACCAGGAATTGCATGGGCCGCCAATCGCTCAAGGCTCCTCCGAGAAGATTGCCGACGGTGATGCCGACGCCAAACAGCAGCAGGACAAGGGTGACGCCATGAGGCGAGACGCCGGTGATGGTTTCGAGAGTGGGCGCGATGTAGGTGAAAACGCAGAAGAGCGACGCGGAGCCAAGCGCGCTCATCGCGAGGACGAGCAAGACCCTGGGATTGCGGAGCACCCGGAACTCATGCACCAGCCGGCTGGAACCGGGCGACTGGGCAGGCACCAGAAAGAAGACGGCCGTGGCGGCGGTGATACCAATCGGCACGATAGCCCAGAAAGCCGCTCGCCAGCCGAAGGCCTGCCCCAGGGCTGTGCCCGCGGGAACGCCCAAGACGTTGGCCAGCGTCAGCCCCGAGAACATGAGAGCGATGGCCTGCGCCCGCTGGTTTCGCGGGACCAGATTGGCAGCGACGACACTGCCGATACCGAAGAACGCGCCATGACAAAGCGCGGTCAGCACTCGGGCCATCAGGAGCAGGGAGTAGGAAGGAGCGACAGCGCAAGCGAGATTCCCCAGGGTAAAGACGCCCATGAGCAGCAGCAAGGCCAGCTTGCGCTCGAGCTTTGCGGTGGCGATCGCCACGAGCGGAGCGCCGACGGTGACGCTCAAGGCATAGCCGGTGACCAGCGCGCCGGCCTTGGGGATGCTGACCTGAAAGCTCTCGGCGAGATTCGGCAGCAGCCCCATGATGATGAACTCAGAAGTGCCGATGCCGAACGCGGCGACTGCCAGCGCCATCAAGGGAGTGCGCGTCAGGATGCCGGTTTGATGGTGGCTCTCGGTGCTTTCTTCCATCTCCTCATTGCACCACACGGGAAGAGGAAACCGGTAGTCGTTTCGCTCAGGCGGGTGGGTGAAAGGCTACGACGGGTTCGAGCCTCGGCGCGAGCGCCTGCACGAGCAGGAAGGCGACCAGGTAACTCGAGCCGGCAATGAGAAACATGGGGAAGTAGCTGTGGGTGAACTGCAGCACGTACCCTGCGGTCTTGGCGAGCAACAGTCCGCCTATGGCTCCGCTGAAGCCTGCCATGCCAGTGACCGAGGCGACGACCCCACGCGGGAACATATCGGAGATCAGCGTATAGACGTTGGCGGACCAGGCCTGATGGCTGGCTGTCGCCATGCAGACCAGGGCCACCGCGCCCCAGAGCGAGTCAACCTTGGAGGCGAAGACAATAGGCGTGACGGTCAACGCGAAGAGCAGCAGGGCGGTCTTGCGGGCGCGATTGACGCTCATACCGCGGCGGATGAGAAACGAGGAAAACCAGCCGCCGAAGATACTGCCTCCATCCGAAAAGAGGTAGATCACGACCAGCGGCAGTCCCAGCTTGTCGATGGTGAGGCCATGCTGAGTGTTCAGAAACTTGGGCAGCCAATAAAGGAAAAACCACCAGACCGGGTCTGTCAGGAATTTCGCGAACATGACTGCCCAGGTCTGGCGATGCGGCAGGAGCTTCAGCCAGGGAATCTGCTGCTGTTTATCGGGCGGGTCGCTCTCGATGTAGGCGAGCTCCTTTGGGCTGAGACGCTGGTGCTCGCGAGGGGGGCGGTACATTCTGAGCCAGAGGATCATCCAAGGCAGGCCGCAGATGCCGGTCAGGATGAAGGCCAGCCGCCATCCGTAATGGATGGTGATCCAGGGCACAAAGAGTGGGGCCACGATCGCGCCGACATTGCTGCCGGAGTTGAAGAGTCCCGTGGCGTAGGCACGTTCCTTGCGGGGAAACCACTCGGCGACGGTCTTGATGGCGGCGGGGAAGTTGCCCGATTCGCCGAGGCCGAGAGCGAAGCGCGCAACGCCGAAACCGGAGACCGAATGAGCGAGCGCGTGAGCCATCGAGGCCACGCTCCACAGGCCGATCGCGAGAGCATAGCCGATCCGCGTGCCGATACGATCGATGAGCCTGCCGACCAGCAGCAGGCCTATCGCATACGCGGTGGTGAACGCGGCGACGATGTTGCTGTACTGGATCTCGTTCCAGCCGATGTCATGCTGCAGTACGGGCGCCAGCAGGCCGAGCACCTGGCGATCCATGTAATTGATGGTTGTGGCGAAGAAGAGCAGCGCGCAGATGCCCCAGCGATAGCGGCCCAGCGGAGACTCAGAAGAGTTGACCTGTCCGGAGAACTCAGCGAGCTTGGCAACTTCTGGAGGCAACGCGAATCCCCGTCGCTTGGTTTTAGACGCGCCCCCATCCTAACAGCGGGGCGAGCCGCTGGACGAGGCTTTCGCGACTGGCTCATCATAGAAGAACAGATGTAACCCACCGAGCCGGAGCCATGGAGTTTTTATGAGTCCCTTGATCGACGAGAGTGTCAGCCGCAGCACCTTTTTAGGAGACGACTTCCTGTTGCAGGGCGAAGCGGCGCGCAGGCTGTTTCACGAGTACGCGGCGGATGAGCCTATCCTGGACTACCATTGCCACCTCTCGCCGAAAGATATTGCCGAAGACCGGCAGTTCCACGATCTTTTTGAGATCTGGCTAGCCGGGGACCACTATAAGTGGCGGGCGATGCGGGCGAATGGCATCGAGGAGCGTTTCTGCACGGGCGACGCTTCGCCGCGGGAGAAGTTCCTGGCCTGGGCGCGCACGGTTCCGTCGACCCTACGGAACCCTCTCTATCACTGGACCCACCTGGAACTGAGGCGCTACTTCGGCATCGACACCTTGCTCAATGAGAACACCGCGGCGGCTATATGGGATGAGGCCAACGAGCGGCTCGCCACCCGGGAGTTGAGCACCTGGGGCATTCTGAAGAAATTCCACGTGAAGGCGCTTTGTACGACCGACGATCCGACCGATGACCTGAGCTATCACGCGGCGATTGCGGCGGCGGGAGTGTCGACCAGGGTGTATCCGACATTTCGGCCAGACAAGGCACTGAACGTTCACCTGCCCGAGATCTTCAATGCCTGGGTCGACCGGCTGGCGAGGGTGAGCGGCATTGCCACTGAGAGCTTCGCAAAGTTTCTAGACGCGCTGCGGCAGCGGCACGATGTCTTTCATCAGCACGGCTGTCGGCTTTCCGATCATGGCATCAGTCACTGCTTTGCGGATTTTCCTTCGGAGGCAGTGGCGGCGCGCATTTTCGACACAGCGCGCAGCGGCCTGGCAGCGACACCGGCCGAGCATGAACAGTTTGCCTCGATGCTGATGCTTTACTTCGGCCACCTGGACGCGGAGAAAGGCTGGACGAAGCAACTGCACCTCGGGGCTCGGAGGAATGCCAATACGAAGCGTCTGCAGCAGCTGGGGCCCGACACCGGCTTCGACTCGATCGGAGACTGGCCGCAGACCGATGCACTGGGCCGGTACCTGGATCGCCTCGACGAAGAAAATGCGCTGCCTAGAATGATCATTTATGCCCTGAATCCGGCTGACAACTATGCGATCGCGACGATGGCGGGCAACTTCCAGGCTGGGCCGGTGGCGGGAAAGATCCAGCTGGGGAGCGGATGGTGGTTTCTCGATCAGAAGGAGGCGATGGAGTGGCAGATGAATGCGCTCTCGAACAATGGCCTGCTCTCGCGCTTCGTAGGGATGCTCACCGACTCGCGGTCCTTCATGTCTTATCCCCGGCATGAATACTTCCGCCGGGTGCTCTCGAACCTGGTCGGCGAAGATATGGATCGCGGCGAACTGCCGGATGATTTTGAGCTGGTTGGCGGAATGGTGAAGGCGATCTGCTTCGGGAACGCGAAGAACTACCTGGGGCTTACGCTGTAAGCTGCTTTAACTCCAGTCGTCCCGCGCGGAGTTCATGCGCGCATTCAAGACGCTTTCGAAATCGGCGTGCTTCTTGATCAGGATGTCGTTGAAGTTGCCTTCCTGGCGCAGCAGCACCGCCTGCAGGCGGACCAGTTCGAGTAAGGCCAGGAACATGCAGATCAGGGCCCGCTCGGAGCGGGTGTTGGCCAGCAGACGCCGCAATAATACCGGTTTGTCTTCCATCACCAGGCGGCGGCGCACGAAATCGATCATCTGCCCGACGGTCACGGAATCTTCCTCGACATCGAGGACGGGCCGGGTTCGGGCGCGCTCCAGGATCTCGCGAAAGACGCGAACCAGGTCGACGGTGTCGGCGGCGATCTCCTGCTCGGTCCCCTCGGCGTTGCGGAAGTCACGCATCCGGGGATTGCTCCAGGTCGCGTTTTCAATCTGCTGCTTCTGCGCGAGCATCTGCGCGGCGTTCTTGAATCGTTCATGCTCGAGCAGGCGCTCGACGAGTTCGCGGCGGGGATCTTCGTTTTCGGTTTCGCCGGCTTCGGAAGGCAGCCGCGGCAGCAGCATCCTGCTCTTGATGTGGATCAGCAGCGAGGCCGTGTAGATGAACTCGCCCGCGACATCGATATCGGTATGCTTCAGGCCCTCGACGTAGGCGAGAAACTGCGCGGTAATCCTGGCGATGGGGATGTCGTAGATGTCGATATCCTGCTTGCGAATGAGGTCGAGCAGCAGGTCGAGCGGACCGTCGTAGACGTGGCCGACGCTTACTGAAAAGGGCGAGACATTGGCCGCCTCTTTCTTAAGGTCAGAGGCAGTCTTTTCGTAGGGCGGCCTGGCGGGCGGCCGGGGCGCCGGGGCCGGCGTGTCGTCGTTGTGCTGCTCCGTCATCCGCCGATCGAGCCTCGTCTGCGCGGGGCGAGGCCCATGACCTCGCGAACCTCGAGCATGGTCTGCTCGGCGCGTCTTCTCGCTTTGACGCCGCCGTCTTCGAGTATCTCCCAGACAAGAGCGGGGTCGGCTTCGTAGGGACGGCGACGCTCCTGGATGGGAGCGACGGCGGCAACGATCGAGTCGGCGGCCCAACCCTTGCACTCGATGCAGCCGATACTGGCCGTGGTGCAGCCGTCGTAGACCCTGGCGAGCGTCTCTGCGCTCGAAAAGACTTTGTGCAGGTCGCCGACCGGGCACTTATCCGGGCTGCCGGGATCACTGCGGCGGACGCGGGCCGGGTCCGTGACCATCGTCTTCAGCTTCTTGCGGATCTCGGCCTCGGGGTCGGTGAGCAAGATGAAATTTCCGTAGCTCTTGGACATCTTGCGGCCGTCGGTGCCGGGGAGTTTGGGTGAGGGAGTTAGGAGAGCTTGTGGTTCGGGCAGAACCTCTGCGACTTGGTGGTGCGGCTCTCGTCCTATGGCATCTGCGAGAAGCTTTACCGGAAGTTTGTAGCACTTATAGAGCTGGTTAAACCTTCTCGCGACTTCCCGCGTGAGTTCCACGTGGGCCGCCTGGTCCTGTCCGACGGGCACAAAGTGCGCCTGGTAGACGAGGATATCGGCCGATTGCAGGAGCGGATAGCCGAGAAATCCATAGGTCGTCAGGTCTTTGCCGACGATGTTTTCCTGCTGATCTTTGTAGGACGGAACGCGCTCGAGCCAGCCGAGCGAGGTGATCATCGAGAGCAGCAGGTGGAGCTCGGCATGCTGCACGACGTGGCTCTGGATGAAGAGCGCGGACTTCTCGGGATCGAGGCCGGCGGCGAGGAAGTCCATGCCGACTTCGAGCGTGTTCTGCCGGACGCTCGATGGGTCGGCGTAGTCGGTCGTCAGCGCATGGTAGTCGGCGATGAAGAAATAGCACTCGTACCGGTCCTGCATGCCGACCCAGTTATGCAGAGCGCCCATGTAGTTGCCAAGGTGCAGCTTGCCCGTGGGGCGCATGCCGCTGAGCACGCGCTGTTTCTCGGTGGCGGTAGGAGGGGTCGTCACTCAGGTCCTTATTTGAACAAGTAATTGGCGGCCCAGAAGCGCAGCCAGGTCTGCCCGATGAAGCGGCAGGGTCAGCCGCCGCCGGCGAGCCTGGCTTCATTGTACGGAATCCCGGAGCTACATCGATGGCAGCAGGATGCGGTTCACGACAGAGAGCGCCGGCCCGACAAAGAGATTGACCACCCAGCCGCCGACAACCACCATCAGGATGAGGCTGAACATGCCGAGGCGGTCATAATACTGCACCCAGTTGTAAGGCAACATGTTGCGCAGGATATGGCTGCCATCGAGCGGCGGCAGCGGCAAGAGGTTGAAGACGGCGAGGATGAGATTGAGCCACACGCCGAGATAGAAGAGGAGCGCCACCGGGAACATCGCCGGGAGCGCGCCTTCCATCGGCACCTGCACGTGATTGGCAGTGAAGACGGCGGCTACGACGGCCAGCTTGCCCTGAGCCCCGGTGCCTTCCAGGATGAGGAGACCGATCAAGGACACAATCGCAATCAGAAGATTGCTCGCCGGGCCAGCGAGGGTGGTCAGGATGTCATCGCGCTTGATGTTCTGAAAGTTGCGGGTGGTGACGGGCGTGGGCTTGGCCCACCCGATCAGAAACCGGCCAAACCCGGGCAGGAAGAGCATCGCCAGCGGGATGATCACGGTGCCGAGCGGATCGATATGCTTGATGGGATTCAGGGTCACGCGGCCCAGCATCCTCGCCGTCTGATCTCCCAGCCGCGAAGCCATCCAGGCGTGCGACGCCTCATGGAAGCTCAACGCAAAGAGCAGAATGGCATATTCAAACAACTTGAGGACGACGGTTTGCTCGTTCATGAAGGCACTGGAGTCAATCGTAGCAGGAAAGAAAGGCCCCGGACCCTGGGCCGCAGGTGTCTGCTTTCACCGGGTAAGGAGGAGATCGAGGCCCGAGGAACGATGACTCTGACGCCCGGGAATCTTAGGGCGCGCGTCTCGGATGCACCTGCCGGGCGCGAATGCCGGGCCTCGGCCAAGGCCACGCTCAGGACTGCCCGGGTGCTTCCTGTTTCTGAACGTCGCTCTTGTTCTTGATGGGCTTTGCCGGCACGCCGCCAACGATGGAATGGGCCTCGACCTCGTGGGTGACGACGCCATGCGCGCCGACAATGGAGTCTTCGCCGACCTTTTGCCCGGCCATGATCGAGGCGTGATAGGTCACGCGTGCCCCTGGACCGATCTCGGTCGTTTTGTTGGTGACATCGGAGGAATCGATGGGATCGTGGGAATGAGAGTACACGGCGGCGTAGTCAGAGAGCGACGCGCCCTTGCGGAGGATGATTTCGCCCCGATCATCGAGCATGACGTGCTTGTGGATGACGACATTGTCTTCGATGGTGAGGTTGTAGCCGAAGCTGAACTCGACGCCGTGGAAGATCTTCACTCCCTTCCCGATGCTTTTGAAGATGTGCCTGCCGAGCATGCAGCGGAAGCGGAAACCCAACCAGTGATTCAAGCCGACCGGCGACTTGTCGAACATCTGCCAGAAGTAAATCAACGGCTTGCGCTCGGCGTATTTTTCAACGTCGATGTCGCCGTAATACTCTGGTTCGAGGGTGATGTTGGCTGGATCGAGCGAAAGCTGCAGGACATTGCCGGGAAGCTCCGAGGTCAGGGTAAAGTTCAACTTGCCGCCATGCGGTTTTCCAAGCATAAGTTGATACAAGTTGTCGCGCACGAGCTCCGCCCGGAGCGCCGGTTCCTTGTGCCGGGTCAACTCTTCGTCGAGGTATTTCAACCACCGGCGGTAGACCTCTTCCGCCTCGGCGGTCGGGTGCAGATCACGGTAGGGATAAACGGGCATTCTGTCGTCCTGGGGGCCGCGGAAATCGGCGGTACGCCTCAACGTCAGCATACGCCGTCAGCTTTGAGATGCTCGAAGGCGGCAGCGGATGCGGCTTCATTCGATGGCGAAGACGGCATAAACGGTCGCCGAGCGCGTGACCTTCTGCGAAGGGATCGCCAGTGGCGCGATCGCTGCCGCGGCCTTGAAAACCATGGGGCCGTTCTGAACCATGGACATCATCGGCATGGGCCGTTCCGCGACCTGGTTGCTGGCGTAGACCAGCGAGCCCAACGTGGCCCCGAGGCCTTTGGCCATCTGCCCAGCAATCTGGCTGGCGCGTTTCAAGGCGCTGGCTGCCGCCTGCGCTTCGAGCGCGTCTTCATCGGCAACGTTCCACTCGATCTGGCCGCTCTGGTTCGCGCCCGCCTGCACGGCCGTATCGAGCACGGCAGCGGCGCTCTTGGCCGAGGTCTTGACCGACCAGCTCTGCTGCACCTGAAACTGGTGCTGCGGCTTCTGACTTTCCGGCAGATTCTGCAGCTCAAAGGGCTGGACCGGGGCGACACTCTGCGCTTCACTCTGGATTGCGCTCTCCGCGACCCCTGACTTTTTCAGAGCGTCCACGATGGTGTTCGAGGTCTTCGACCCGAGCGCGTAGGCTGCCTGCGAATCGGCGGCGTAGATCTGAAATCCGATGTGAACGGTCGCGACCTCGGCATCGGCGGTGGCCTTATCGGTTGCCGTGACCGCGATGGTGCGGTTGTTCTTGTTCACGTCGATCTGCTGCGCCTGCGAACTCGCCACGACGGCCGCGAAGAGCACCATCGCGCCTATATTCGGAAAAAACTTCTTCTTCATCGATCCAGCTCCAAAGGAAGATGCAGGGGCTTACATTCCTGCCGCAGCCATCTTACTGAAATCGCGGAGCGCCGCCAGCGTCCTGCCGGCGGCGCCTGAGTCGATCGCCTCCGCGGCGCGCTCGACGCCCTGGCGCAGGTCCCTGGCGACGCCAGAGACCATGAGCGCCGCCGCGGCGTTGAGCAGCACGACATCGCGTTTCGGGCCCGGCGCTCCGACGAGGATTCGTTCGAGAATGGCTGCGTTCTCAGCCGCGGTTGTGCCGCCTTGCAGTGAACTGATTGGAGCGGCGGCCAGTCCAGCTTCTTCCGGGGCCACCCGGAAATGACGAACCTGCCCTGAAGTTGCGGACCCTTGCGGACCGGGACTCTGAATCTGGGCGACCAGGGTTTCGCCGGAGAGCGTCAACTCGTCCAGGCCATCCAGACCATGCACGACAAGAGCGTGGCGGACGCCAAGATTGGCTAACGATTCGGCGACCAGCCCGACGCGATCCGCGGCAAAGACGCCCATTACCTGGGCCTGAGCGCGCGCCGGGTTGGAGAGCGGTCCGGCCAGGTTGAAGATGGTGCGAAACCCCAACGCCTTACGGACCGGCTGCACCCGTTTCATGGAAGGGTGCAGCAGCGGAGCGTAAAGGAAGGTGAAACCCGTGGCGCGCAGGCATTCGGCCGCGGCATCAACCGGCAAGGTCACGGCGATGCCCAGGGCCTCGAGTACATCTGCCGAGCCGCACTTCGAGGTCACCGCCCGGTTGCCGTGTTTTGCGACCTTTGCGCCAGCCGCAGCCGCAATCAAAGCAGCCGCAGTGGAGATGTTGAACGTTCCCTGGCCATCCCCGCCCGTGCCACAGGTGTCGACCAAGGCGGCGCGCTCCTGGTCGCTGAAAGGCAGCGGCACCGACAGAGAGCGCATGGCTTCTGCGAAGCCGGTCAGTTCCTCGACGGTTTCGCCGCGCCGGGCCATGGCGGTGAGCAGGGCGGCAATGTCTTCGTCGGCGGCGTCACCCGTCAACATCGCCCGCAGGGCCGCTCCGGCATCTTCGCGAGAGAGCGATGCCGCTCCATGCCGTACCTGCTCCACGAACTGAGAAAAGTCGGTCATTGCCTGCTCCAACCAGCCTAACGAAGCATAGCGTGTCAACCCCGGCCGGTGTGCCGAGGCTGCCGGCGGCGGCCGCCGGAGACGCCCGCTTCGTTTCCTTTTCCAAGCGTGTCGGCTAGTATGATCTTTCTGCCTTTTTACGGATGTCGGCAGATTGACTGACTATGAAAATTCACGAGTACCAGGCAAAAGATATTCTCGCGAAGTATGGCGTACCCGTCCCGCGAGGCGAGGTCGCCAACACCCTTGACGAAGCGATCGACGTAGGCAAGAGGCTGCTGGCGAATGGCGCGACCGGGCTGGTGGTCAAAGCACAAATCCATGCCGGAGGGCGCGGCAAGGGCGGCGGCGTCAAGGTCGCGAAGACCATCGACCAGGCAGAGGAATTTGCGAAGAACATCCTCGGCATGCAGCTGATTACCCATCAGACGGGGCCGGAGGGTCAGAAGGTCCAGCGCCTGCTGGTCGAAGAGACGGCAGCCATCGATCGCGAGCTCTACCTGGGCATCGTGCTCGATCGCGCTGCCGCGAAGCTGGTCTTTATGGCATCAAAGGCCGGCGGTATGGAGATCGAAGAGGTCGCGGCCAAAGACCCGGATGCGATCGTCAAGGCCTACATCGACCCGGCGGTTGGCTTTCAGCCGTACCAGGCGCGCAAGCTCGCCTTTGCTCTCGGGCTGAAGCCGACGCAGATCAACGAAGCGGTCAAGTTCATGCAGGGCCTCTATAAGGCTTTCGTCGAGACGGACTCGTCGCTGCTCGAGATCAACCCGTTCATTACGACCAAGGACGATAAGCTCTTCGCCCTCGATTGCAAGATCAACTTCGATGACAATGCGATCTTCCGCCACAAGGAGCTGAAGGAACTGCGCGACATCGCCGAAGAAGACCCGCTCGAGGTCGAGGCGTCAAAATTTGCGTTGAACTACATCAAGCTCGACGGCAACATCGCCTGCATGGTCAACGGCGCGGGGCTGGCAATGGCGACGATGGACATCATCCAGTATGCGGGCGGCTCGCCGGCCAACTTCCTCGATGTCGGCGGCGGCGCCAACCAGCAGCAGATCGAACAGGCGTTCGCTATCCTGCTCTCAGATCCTAATGTAAAGGCGATCTTCATCAATATCTTCGGCGGCATTTTGCGTGTTGACGTGCTGGCGAATGGCGTGGTGCAGGCGGCCAAGAATCTCAGCGTGAAGGTGCCTATCGTGCTGCGGCTTGAAGGAACCAATGTTGAAGAGGGAAGAAAGATTTTGAAGGATTCAGGCCTGAACTTTATTGTCGGCGAAACCATGCAGGATGCGGCGGAGAAGGTGGTTGCGGCGGCGAAGGGATAGTTGCCAGTGATTAGTCGTCAGTCCTCAGTAGATACCTCCGAAAGAAGGGTGAGGCACTATGGGACACTCATTCCGAGACCTTCTAGTCAGGCAAGGAGCAATGGATCCAACAGATTCCGTCTATGAACTGACTGCGATTTCCCCAAGCCTGAGACTTATGGGCTGACGTTTCAAATGCGCCGGGCGGCAGTTTCGGTAGCGAGCAATATAGCGGAAGGCGCAGGCAGAAATAGCAAGAAGGAATTTAGACAATTCTTGAGTATGGCCAGAGGATCGAATTGTGAGTCGCAGACACAGTTACTTCTTTCATTCAGACTCAAGATGGCAAGCCAGGGACAGTTATTGAAGGCGAACGGACTATCGCGAGAGGTCAGCAAAGATGCTGAATGGCCTCTCGCAGTCGATCGCTGAGAAACTGAAGACTGACAACTGAGACTGAGGACTCCAGCATGGCTGTTCTAGTAAACGAAAATACACGTCTGATCGTGCAAGGCATCACCGGCAAAGAGGGAACCTTTCACGCGAAAGGCTGCGCTGAATACGGCACCAAGGTTGTCGGCGGAGTGACGCCCGGCAAAGGCGGCACCACGCACGAGGGCTGGCCGGTATTCGATACCGTCGCCGATGCGGTGAAGGAGACCGGCGCGAATGCGACGGTCATCTTCGTGCCACCGCCATTCGCCGCCGATGCGATTCTCGAGGCCGAAGACGCAGGGCTGCCCCTGATCGTCTGCATCACCGAAGGCATTCCGACGATCGACATGGTCAAGGTT
Source organism: Acidisarcina sp. (assembly GCA_965199205.1). Lineage (GTDB taxonomy): Bacteria > Acidobacteriota > Terriglobia > Terriglobales > Acidobacteriaceae > Acidisarcina. The sequence continues at coordinate 2,392,456 of OZ240688.1, read as the reverse complement.
TGGAGTGTTCTGAAGGATTCGAAATCGCGGCTGATCGGCCCTAACTGCCCGGGCGTCATTTCCCCCGGTAAGGCAAAAATCGGCATTATGCCGGGCCGCATTCATAAGGAAGGCACCGTCGGCATCGTTTCCCGGTCCGGCACGCTGACCTACGAGGCTGTCTACCAGCTCACGCAGCGCGGCATCGGCCAATCGACGGCGATCGGCATCGGCGGCGACCCGATCATCGGCACCAACCACATCGATGCGCTCAAGCTGCTCAATGAAGATTCCGGCACCGAGTCCATCATCCTGATTGGCGAGATCGGGGGCACTGCCGAAGAGGCGGCCGCCGCTTATGTGAAGGAGTTTGTCAAGAAGCCCGTGATCGGTTTCATTGCCGGGCAAACCGCACCGCCTGGCCGGCGCATGGGCCATGCAGGCGCGATCATTTCGGGCGGCCAGGGCACGGCGGCCGACAAGATGAAGGCGCTGACTGCAGCGGGCATTCACGTGGTGCAATCGCCTGCGGCCATCGGCGAGACGCTCGCCCGGGTGATCGGCAAGGCCTGATCTGGAAAGGTACCAAACGCGACCCTCGCCGGTGTCCAGTCCACAGTGTCCCTGAGATGAACTGCGGCGGGGTTGATATTCTTTGCGGATGCGGGTACGAGGATTGATTGGCCGTTCCACGAGCGCGACAATTCTCGTTCTGCTCCTCGCCTTATCTGCCACTTCCTCTTTCGGTCTTGATCCTCATACAAGCATCGGTCAATTTGGCCGCCGTTCGTGGCAGACCGACACCGGCCTGCCCCAGAACACGGTACGCGCAGTGACGCAGACCCGGGACGGTTATCTCTGGATCGGGACTGAGGCAGGGCTGGTTCGCTTCGATGGCGTGAGCTTTGTGCTCTACGACAAGGAAGCGCCGGCACGGCTGCGCAATTCCAGTATTAGCACTCTCTTCCAGGCAGACGAGACGGGCGATCTCTGGATCGGCACCGACGATGGGTTGGTGCGCCGCCGGGGAGAAGAGTTCACCACCTTCAGCACGACGGACGGCCTACCCTCGAACACCATCTGGTCCGTCTTAAAGGACGAGGGTAGCGACCACCTGGGCAAAGGGGATCACGGAAACGCGTTCTGGGTTGTGACGCCGGACGGTATCGCCCATTACCGCAATGGACGGTTTTCCTCCGTTGCGATTGGGCAGGGCGTGGCCAATGCCAAGAGCGTTTCCTGGTCCAAGGATGGGTCGGTCTGGGTGGGTACACGGGACGGTCTCCTGCACTTCGATGCTGATGGCGTTCTTCTGAAGGGCACTCCAGTGTTGCCGGGCGTCGAGATCCAGGCGGTCGCCGCGACCGAGGATGGACGAGTCTGGGTCGGCACGGCGGCTGGGCTCTCCTGGTTCCCGCAGGATCAGCCAGGCCGTCTTAGCCCTGTTCTGGGACTACCTTCCGATGAAGTTACGACGCTCGCCGCTGCCCGGGATGGAAGTCTTTGGATCGGGACGGCGAAGGGTATTGCCGTGTACCAGAACGGTGTCGCCCAAGGTCTGGTTAGCGGGACTCATGTCTTCAGGCAGAGTTTGCTCTCCGAGCGGATCGAGTCAATCTGGGAGGACCGCGAGGGAGCGCAATGGGCGGCTACCAGCCGGGGGATAGCCAGGATCTTCGACGGTCGCGTCGAAGCTTTTGCTTCTCCCGACGCCCTGGCCGGAAGCCTGGTGCTGACCAGCTTCGAAGACCGTGAAGGCAGCCTGTGGCTGGGGACGGAGTCCGGCGGACTCGAGATGGTGCATGATCAAAAGTTCAACTCGTATACGACCGCGCAGGGTATGACCGGCGATGTGGTGCGCTCGATCTTCGAGGACCGTGACGGCGTCATCTGGGTGGGCACCAACGGCGGCGGACTGAACCGATTCGACCATGGACGTTTCACCGCGATCACGACGGCGAATGGCCTGTCGAGCAATATCGTGTTTGCCCTGGGCAGGGACGGGAACGGCGATCTGTGGGCCGGCACCCCCGATGGACTGAACCGGATCCACAACGGCAAGGTCGGCATCATCCTTACCTCGGCCGATGGACTCGCGGACGATTTCGTCCGGTCGCTCTACGCCGCTTCGGATGGCTCCTTGTGGGTAGGTACGCGGCGCGGGCTCTCCCACCTGCAAAATGGCCGATTTACAAATTACTCCAGAATGGACGGCCTTGGCAGCGACCTGGTAGGCGCAATGATCGAAGGCCCGGAGCATAGTCTGTGGATCGGCACGCTCGGCGGCCTGTCGCACTTTGCGCATGGCAAGTTCACCACGCTTACCACGCGCGACGGGCTCACCAGCAACGTGATCACGGCTCTCTATCAGGACCGCGACGGCTCGTTGTGGATCGGCACGAATGAGGGCGGTCTCAACCAGCTGCGCGATGGAAAGATCACCGCCTATCCGCCCGGGCAGACGCATCTGCCCGAGAGTGTTTATGGAATTCTTGAAGATGGCGGCGCCAATCTGTGGCTCAGCTCGAAGACGGGCATCTACCGCGTCGCCAGGCGCGAACTGCAGAGATTTGCTGAGAAAAAAAGCAACCTGGTGATCTCCACAGTCTATGGCGTCGCCGATGGAATGAAGATCAGCGAGTGCAGCAGCGGAGGGCATCCCGCCGCATGGAAATCAGCTGACGGAACGATGTGGTTCGCGACGCTCAAAGGGGTCGCGACGGTCGACCCGGAACATCTCGCGCTGAACACCGTGCCGCCGCCCGTGGTGATCGATCAAGTGCTGGTGGACGATCAACCTGTCACGAGCGGTGGAGCGCTGACGGTTGATCCGGGAAGAAGCCGCTTCGAGTTCCACTACGCCGGCCTGAGCTTCATCGCGCCGCAGAAGGTTCGCTTTCGCTACAAGCTTGACGGCTTCGATCATGGCTGGGTTGACGCGGGCGTACGGCGTACCGCCTACTACACCAACCTTTCTCCTGGCAGGTATCGATTTCACGTGCTGGCATGCAATAACGACGGGGTGTGGAACGAGACCGGCGCTTCACTCGATTTTCGATTGCAGCCTCGCTACTACCAGACGTATTGGTTCTACCTGCTGCTGCTGGCGGGGGCAGCGTTGCTGGCTTACCAGGGGTACCGTTGGCGGTTGCAGCAGGCACAGCTGCGCTTCGACGCCGTGCTCTCCGAGCGGGGGCGGATCGCGCGAGAGATCCATGACACCCTGGCACAGGGGCTGGTTGGCATCTCGGTGCAGTTGGAAGTAGTGAACCGGCTGCTTGCCTCTTCGATCGAGAACGCAAGGGCCCAACTGGACCAGGCGCGCGCTCTGGTGAGGGAGAGCTTGACCGAAGCGCGGAGTTCGATCTGGGAGCTGCGCTCGCAATCCGGGGAGACCGAAGATCTGGCGACCAGGATTGCGCGGATGGCCACTGCGATGACGGGACGCACCATTCCGGCAATCGAGGTGAAGTCGAAGGCTTCGGGCATCTATCGGCAACTCTCCCAGCGGACGGAGGGCGAGCTGCTGAAGATTGCGCAGGAGGCCGTCACCAACGCTGTGCGCCATGGCCAACCCTCGCTCATCGTCATTGAGCTTCGATTCAGCCTTCGCGAACTGTTGATGATGATCCGGGACAATGGCTGTGGCTTCGACGGGCAAAGTCACTCCCAATCGTCCGGGCCTGAGGGACACTTCGGCTTGACCGGGATGAGAGAGCGCGCCGAAGGGATCGGGGGAAGGCTGACGGTGCAGAGCACCCCCGGCAGCGGCACCGCGATCTCCCTGCAGCTGCCTATCGACGGGAAGTAATCGGGGCTGACATAATGAACAGGCGAGTAAGCGATGGACATAGCTGCAACGTTGCGAGAGTACGAAGAGAAGCTTCTGAATTACTCCGTCAGAAAGAGTGCTGACGCGGTCTCGTCCATGCTCTGCGATGACTTCCGCGAGTTTGGGAGCTCGGGCCGGGTCTTCTCCAAACCGGAAATGATCGCTTCTCTGCAGGCGGAAAGCCCGCGGCAGGTCCTTATGGAAGACTTCCGGGCGGAACTGATCGCGGAAAGCGTGGCGTTAGTTACTTACACGACGAGCAAAGAAGAGCCGGCCGCAGGCACCGTCAAGGCGCTGAGGAGTTCTCTCTGGCTCTATCGCTCCGGTGAGTGGAAGATGCTTTTTCATCAGGGGACAAAAATTCCGGAGCAGGCTTTCTCCACCCGATCAGATAGGAACGAGCCGCAAAGATGACTGAACCAATCCGCATTCTGGTGGTCGAAGACCATCACGTCGTACGGCAGGGACTCATGGCGTTGATCAAGACAGTCCCGGGGCTTGCCGTGGTCGCCGAGGCGCCCGACGGGCGAGAAGCGATCGCGCAATTTCGCCTGCACCAGCCGGACATCACGCTGATGGACTTGCGCCTGCCGAACCTCGGCGGCGTGGACGCGATCACTGCCATCCGCAGGGAGTTCCCGGCTGCCCGCATCATCGTGCTCACTACCTTTGACGGCGACGAAGATATCTATCGTGCTCTGCAGGCGGGCGCCCGCGGCTACCTGCTGAAGGGGATGGATGCCGATGAACTCATCGAGGCGATTCGGATTGTGCATGGCGGAAAGACGCGCATCCCCGCTCCGGTCGCGCAGAGGCTTGCCGGCCGCATGGGCGGCCAGGACCTCACCAATCGCGAGACCGAGGTACTCAAGCAAATCGTGGCCGGCAAGAGTAATAAGGAGATTGCGTCGTTCCTCTTTATTTCGGAGGCGACGGTCAAGACCCACATCAACAGCCTGCTGGGCAAGATGGGCGTCACCGATCGCACACAGGCCGCAACCACCGCCCTGCAGCGCGGACTCGTTCACTTTGACTAATCGATGGCTGAGGAACACGGGCGATCGCCCGGGAAAGCGCACGCTGGCCTTAGGCCTGCTGCTGCTGTTGTGGATGGCGTGCGGTCTGGCTGAGGAGAAATCCGCCTGGCACACGGCAACGACGGCTGAATTGAAATCGTTGATCCCCGCGCGAGCGCCGGTCGAGAAAGAGCGTATCGAGACGGAATTTCGTACGGCCTCCGGCATCACGGACGGCAAGCACCGGTTGATCGCGGGAGTCGTGCTGATCACGGCGGGTTATTCGGCCGAAGGGAAGTACTCTCACTTCCTGATCGTGCAGGCGCCGATCAGGGTAGGAGAGATCGCGCTCGCGCCGGGCCAGTATGTCTTCGGCTGGATACATAACGAAGATTCCCTGACGGTAAAGTTTTACGAGGCAGCCTCGGGCCGGCCGCTCGGTTCCGTCGAGGCCACGCGCAATGCCTCGATCACCAGGGTGGAGTCCTTTCGCGTGTGGCCGCCAAATGAAAAATCTGTCATGCAGATTGGCCGCTTCACGTTCCCTTACCAGATCGCCGAGTAAAGCAGCATCTCCTACTGCGGTAGTTTTGCGTAGTAGTCCTGCAGGACGAAGAAGGCCTTCTTCTTGATTCCCTTGTTCGAAATGAGGCCTTTGCGGTTGTAATAGTCCTGGACATTGGGGAGTTGCCGTACTGGGGAGCGAAAGTCCATCAACAACCACGGTGTCGTGCCGCGAAGGAACGGAATCTGTTTCTGCATGGCGATCTGTTGTTTGTAAATCTCCGCCTGCTTTTCTTCGCTGTACCAGGCGGTTGTCTCGCCGTGCAGGCCGGACCTGGCCGCGCCGCCCCATTCGCTCATAATCAACGGCTTGTTCAAAGGGTCTTGCCAGGAGTAGAGCGGGGCTTCTTCCGGCTTGCCCTGGTACCAGCCGAGGTACTCATTCGAGCCGAGCACATCGAGGTACTGGCCCAGCGGATCGTCGAGGATCGCCGTCTTGCCTTCGAAACGGGTGAGCATGGCTGAAGTGACGAGCCTGGTTGGATCCTGCTGGTGCGCCTGGTCGATCAGTGCCTTGAGAAAGGCGAGGCGCTCGGGGCTTTTCGGTGTCTCATTCGAGACCGACCACAGAATCACCGAGGCCTTATTGCGATCGCGCCGGATATTCTCATAGAGCTGCTGCCTGGCGGATTCGAGGGCATGCTCATTCCTCCAATCGATGGACCAATAGACCGGAACCTCCGACCAGACCAGGATGCCGAGTTTGTCGGCGACGCGGGTCATGTGTTCATCGTGAGGATAGTGGGCCAGCCGGACGAAGTTTCCATGCAGCTCATGCACCCAGCCGAGCAGGGTATTCGCGTCCTGCTCAGACCAGGCGCGGCCGCCGCGGTAAGGCGCTTCGGCGTGGACGTTGATGCCGCGCAGGAAGATGGATTTCCCGTTCAGCAGGATCTGGTCGCCCTGCACCTCAATCGTGCGGAAGCCGATGTCGTCGTCGAGATGGTCCTCCCCGGCTTTCATCTGGACGCGATAGAGCTTGGGGTGTTGCGGCGACCAGCGCAGCAGGTTTGGCGCGGCAAATGAGAACTTCGCGTTACCGTCAGGGCCGACCTGCGCTTCCTGGTTGAGACTGAGCTCGGGAATCCGCACCGTCACCTGCGCACCGGCACTGGCATCGACCACATGCACGTAACCATCGACCTGCTCCCCCGCGCCCCGTTTCAGTTGCAGCGAATAGTCATCAATGTAGCTACTAGGCACGTCGACGAGATAGACCTGGCGCGTCAGGCCGCCATAGTTCCACCAGTCGGTTTTCAGGGCGGGGATGGTGTCGGAGCGCCGGGAGTTATCGACCGCGACGACGACGAAGTTCTTGCCGGGCGTGAGCGCCGCGCTTACATCGCAATCGAAGGGAGTGAAGCCGCCCTCGTGATCGCAGACATGCACATCATTCACAAAGACAGACGCACGCTGGTTGGCTGCGCCGAAGTGCATGAAGGTGCGCATGCCGGGCTTGGAGTCATAGGTAAAGTCTTTCTCATACCAGAGCAGCCCTTCGTAGAAGAGGAGGTTTTCGCGCTGGGAGTTCCAGTCGCCGGGCACCTGCAACACACCGGAGGTCGCGAAATCATATTCGAGCAGACTTGTCCCGTCGTACTGGGCATTTTTGGCAAAGCCGTTCAGGTTCGGCTTCTCGGCATTGTCGCCCCATCCATTCCTGTAAGGATCGACGATGAAGTGCCACGCGCCATCCAGGCTGACCGAGGCGCGGTGATCGATGTCCACCAGCAAGGTTGGCGGTTGCGAGGGGGGCGGAGCGCTCTCTGCCATGACAGCCTGAGCGGGCGCGAAGACCGCGAGAAAGAGGAATCCGAGGCGCGACAGGCGGGCAGAAAAGGTCAGGGAGGGCATGCGACTGATCATACTTCCGATCCGGCCGGAGGTCTCGCAGGATGCGGCTTTCGGATTACGGAGGCGGGTTCAGTCTGAAACGATTGGCCAGCTCGAACTCCTCGCGCAACTCCGGGGTCCTCAGATGTTCGCGAAGGTGAGTCAGCCGCTGTTCGAGCGCCAGCAGGGTTGCGGCGACAGCCTCCGTGTTGGTATGAGCGACGTCGCGCCACATCGAGTAGGGACTGGCGCCGAGGCGCGTCATCTCGCGCAGGGCACGGCCGCCGATCGCGCGCATGTCTTCATCCCCGGCGAACTTGTCCTCCAGCATCGCGCTCATCGCAGTCGAAACGAACTGCGGCAGGTGGCTGACCCAGGCGCAAAGCTCATCGTGCCGGGCAGCATCGAGGTCGAGCGTACGGCAGCCGAACTTGACCACCCAGTCCCGCCACTCTGCTTCGAGCTCCGGTGTACTCGACACGGCAGGTAAAGGCGTGAAGAGCCAGACTGCGCCCTGAAAGAGCGCGGCCTCGGCATGCGCCGCCCCATGGACCTCTTTGCCGGCCATGGGGTGGCCAGGAAGAAGTGCCGGTCGGCCAGGGCCGCCGAAGGAGAGTAAGGCGCGATCGCTCACTGCGCCTTTGACGCTTCCCACATCGGTGACGAGTTGATGCGCGCTAAGCAGCGGCCCCAGTTGGCCGGTCCACTCCAGGATGCTGAAGACCGGCCCGGCTAGCAGGATCACGTCGCTTCCGACGGCCGCGGCCACCGGGTCTTCAACGGCTTGATCGATTGCGCCGCGACTCAGCGCGATGGCGAGTTCGGCAGGGTCTTTGTCCCAGCCCGAGATGATACCGGCAAACTCCTGCTCACGCAGAGCGAGGCCGACCGACGATCCGATCAGCCCCGTTCCCAGGATGGTGAGGCGCTCCATCCGTTGCGTCTGCTTTCCCATGAACTAGATCGACACCTGCTCCGCCGCCATCACCGGCGCGGCGATCCTTCTGCCAATCGCCGGGGCAATGACGCGAAGCTCCTCGACCAGCTTTTCGAACTGCTCGGGAAAGAGCGACTGGGCCCCATCCGACATGGCTTTGTCCGGATTGGGGTGCATCTCCATCAGCAATCCATCGGCTCCGGCGGCCAGTGCTGCCTTGGCCATGGGAGGGACGGTGTCGCGCCGGCCGACTCCATGCGACGGATCGCCAAGGATGGGAAGATGCGAGAGTTTGTGAATGACCGGAATTGCCGAGATGTCCATGGTGTTGCGGGTGTAGGTCTCGAAGGTGCGAATTCCGCGCTCGCAGAGCATCAGGTCATAGTTGCCGCCGGCGAGGATGTATTCAGCCGAGAGCAGCAGTTCCTCGATGGTTGCGGCCATACCGCGCTTGAGCACGATGGCCTTGCGTACCTGGCCAAGCTCGCGCAGCAGGTTGAAGTTCTGCATGTTGCGCGCGCCGACCTGGAAGACATCGACATACGGCAGCATGAGTTCGATCTGCGAGATCTCCATGACTTCGCTGATAATGAGCAGGCCGGTGGCATCGCCGACCTCACGCAGCAGCTTGAGACCCTCGAGGCCCATGCCCTGGAAGGAGTATGGAGAGCTGCGCGGTTTGAAAGCGCCTCCGCGAAGGAACTGGCCGCCCGCCGCTTTGACCTGCGCGGCGCTCAGGAAGATCTGGTCCCGCGACTCGACCGAGCAGGGACCACCCATGATGACCACTTCATCGCCGCCGACGGTCACTCCATTGGAGAATCTGACGATGGTGCCTTCAGGGCGGAAGCCGCGCCCGGCCAGTTTGTACGGCGAAGAGATGCGGTGCGCCTCGGCGACTCCGCCAAGCAGTTCGAAATCCTTGACATCGAAGACGGCCGGAGTGCCCACGCCAGCAAGAATGGTCTGTACCGCGCCGGTGGTGCGATGCACATTAAAGCCGAGGTCGGTAAGCCTGGAGATGATCTCCTGTATCTGCTCCTCGGTAGCTCGTTCCTGCATTGCGACAATCATGCTTTCGTCTCCATCTCGCGCGGTGTCGCGCTGTCCTGACTGTGAGTGGCGTCAACCGTGGTGGGCGTCTGCGAGGCAAGTTCGTTCCTCTGGGTCGCGCGCATCACATCGATGATGCGTTCGTAAATGTGAGTCAACTCAATGTCCGGCAGAGGCCCACGATTTGCCGCACGTACGTTTGCGAAGATCACTTTCTCGCGGTTCGGTTCATATACCGGCTGCGCATCGACCCGCTTCAATTTCCCGATCGCCTGCGCCGCACGGGCCCGCTCACTGATGAGCGCCACGATCTGGCGGTCGAGTTCGTCTATCTTGTGTCGCCAACCTTCGATATCCACGCTATTCCTCTTCCCTGCAACACCGCGCACTTCAACCTGCAATGGCGCCGGCATGCGTTTCAGCCTTCGAAAACTTCGTGATCAGGATACGCGGCACGAGGGCCGCGAGGAAGGAGCGATGGTACTTTCGCAATCCGCCGCAACCGGAAAAATCGCTCGACTGGCCTTTCCTGAAAGAAAGGACAATACGGCCTTCGTCAGAGTTGACAGGAGATTGCGAGAGTACCTTAGTGGGTCAGCGCGCCTGTCTCTCGAAGAGCCGGGCTTTCGCGCAGACCCTTGATAAATCGAGCGATGGAACTGGGCGCTTCTTCGCGCGACGATTTCTCGATGAGCGCGACGAGGGCGCTGCCGACCACGGCGGCATCGGCAAACTCACCGACCGCCGTGACCTGCTCAGCAGTCGATATACCGAACCCCACGGCGATCGGAAGGCTGGTGTAATGGCGCAGACGCTTGACCAGTTGCCCGGCATCATTGGTCATGGTCTCTCTCGCGCCGGTAATACCAGTGCGGGAGATGGCGTAAACAAAGCCGCCACAGACTGCAGAGATTTTGCGAAGGCGCTCATCGGTGCTTGTCGGGGCGGCAAGAAAGACCGGCGCCAGATGGTGATTGCGCAGGTGAACCAGGTATTCGTCAGCCTCTTCGACGATCATATCGGTGATGAGAACGCCGTCGACACCCGCCTTCTCGGCGGTTTCGCAGAATTTTTCGATGCCGAACCGAAGGACGGGATTGTAGTAGGAGAAGATGACCAGCCCGGCTTGAGGACGAGCGGCGCGCAACCCCGCGGCCAGGCCCAGGACATCGACCAGCCGCGTACCACCTGCAACGGCCCGCTCGCTGGCCCGCTGGATGACGGGTCCGTCGGCGAGGGGGTCGCTGAAGGGAACGCCGAGTTCGAGAACGTCGGCGCCGGCATCGATCGCAGCCAGCGCGATTTCGCGAGTGGTTGCGAGGTCAGGGTCGCCGGCAGTGAGATAGGCGATGAGTCCGGGCTTGCTGGCAAAGTTGATCGGCATCTTGCTTGTTCAACCCTTTCGAGCTTCCTTCTACGCGCCTTGCAGCTTCAGTTCGCGCGAGAGAATGCCAATGTCCTTATCGCCGCGTCCGGAAAGATTGACCACCAGTATTTCACGGCGAGCCAGTTTCGGGGCGAGCTTCAACGCTTCCGCGACCGCGTGGGCGCTTTCGAGAGCGGGAATAATACCTTCGGTCCGCGCCAGGCGCACGGTTGCGTCCAATGCTTCGTCATCGGAGGCAGAGACATATTCCGCGCGGCCCGAGTCGTAGAGCGCGGCATGTTCCGGGCCGACCGAGGCATAATCGAGCCCGGCAGAAACGGAGTGGGTCAACGCGATCTGACCGGCCTCGTCCTGCAGAACATAGGAGAAGGTGCCCTGCAAAACTCCCGGCGAACCACCGCCATTGAAGCGCACCGCGTGAGCACCCAGCGTTCTGCCGCGGCCGCCTGCTTCCACGCCGATGAGGCGCACATTCTGGTCGGGGAGAAACTCGTAGAAGGCGCCGATGGCGTTTGAGCCGCCGCCGACGCAGGCGATGACGGCAGTCGGCAGACGGCCTTCTTTTTCGAGGATCTGCCCACGCAATTCTTTGCCGATCACGCGGTGAAAGTCGCGCACCATCGTCGGGTAAGGATGGGCGCCGAGCACGCTGCCGAGCAGGTAATGGGTAGTGCGGACATTGGTGACCCAGTCGCGCATCGCCTCATTGATGGCATCCTTCAACGTCCTTGATCCGGAACTGACGCCGCGCACCTCCGCCCCCAGCAAGCGCATGCGGTAGACGTTCAGTTCCTGCCGGCGCATGTCCTCTTCGCCCATGTAAACGACGCATTCCATGCCGAACAAGGCGCATACGGTCGCCGTTGCCACGCCATGCTGGCCGGCGCCAGTCTCGGCGATGATGCGCTTCTTGCCCATTCGCCGCGCCAGCAAACCCTGACCGATGCAGTTGTTAATCTTGTGTGCGCCGGTATGCAGCAGGTCTTCGCGTTTGAGGTAAATCTTCGCCCCGCCAAGCTGCTCGGTCAGCCGTTCGGCGAGATAAAGCGGGGTCGGGCGGCCGGCATAGTCTTTGAGCAGCGAGTCGAGCTCAAGGTGGAAGGCTGAATCGGTCTGCGCGGCGGCGTAGGCCGATTCCAGCTCTTCGAGAGCCGCCATCAGCGTCTCGGGAACATAACGGCCGCCGTATGCGCCAAATCGCCCGGGAATTTGCTTGGTTTCAGTCGGCAACGTCGCTGTGCTCATGGCTGCTCCTTTTCCTGCCCTGGTTCCTGCCTGCGTCTTTTTCAGTTCTGCCCTTACGTCTCTTTCAGGATAACCTCTACGCCTGGGCTGGCTGCCTGGACTTCTCTCGATCGAGCGACGCCTGGCGCACGGCATCCACAAATGCTTTGACTTTCACTGCATCCTTCCGTCCCGGTGCCGCTTCCACCCCGCTGGCCACATCCACCCCCCATGGCTGCAAGGTGTAGAGCGCGTCGGCAACGTTCTCCGGGCGCAAACCTCCCGCGACAATCAGCCGCAGATGGGGGGCGCTGCGCAGAAAGCTGTTCTGCGCAGCGCGCCAATCGAAGGCCACTCCGGTGCCGCCGACCGCCTTGGCGGTCCGGGAATCGATCAGCACCGCATCGACGGAGTGATCGCGCCTAAGCTCTTCCAGCTGTGCGTCGAAATCGGAGGCGTAATGCATCACGCGCAAAATTCCCAGCCTGCCGCGTGCAGGGGTCTTCGCGAAGTGCTCCCGCAGTTGCAGCGCCAGCCCCGGATCGGAGGCGGTGTGCAGCTGTACTCCGGTCAAGCCGCTTTGGAGCACGGTCGCTACTACTTCTTCAAAGCTGGGATCGACGAAGACGCCGTATTTCTCGATATTGCTTGGCAGATGCGGCGTAATCTCCCGCACCTGTTCTCGCGTCACCTGGCGCGGGCTTGCAGCGAAAACGAAGCCTACTGCGTTTGCCCCCGCTTCGACCGCGAGTCGCGCATCTCCGAGGCTGGTATTGCCGCAAATCTTAATCCACATCTCAGCTCCGCCCGATCGCAGCTGCCGGTTTCCGTGCTTCAGAACCGGCCAGCAGCCGCTCCAAGGCTGCTCCGGGGTCTTCCTGCCGCATCAGCGACTCGCCCACCAAAAAAGCGTGAAAACCTGCGCTGCGCAGCAGTTCTAGATCGTCCGCAGAGTGAATCCCGCTCTCCGCCACATGCACAGCGCCCTTCGGCAGCTTCGCCGCCAGTTCTAACGAGACTTCCAGGCGAACGTTGAAAGAGACCAGGTCGCGATTGTTCACGCCGTAAGCGTCGCAGCCCAGCCCGGCGACTCGATCGAGTTCTTCGGCGGTATGCACCTCGCAGAGTACGTCCAGGCCCAGCCGGTGAGCGGCGTCGTTGAACCGGCGAAGTTCAGCGTCGTTTAAAGCCGCCGCAATCAGCAGGATCGCGTCGGCCCGATGCGCCCGCGCCTCCAGGATCTGAAACTCGTCGACGATGAAGTCTTTGCGCAGACACGGAATCCCGGTCGCCACCGAAGCCGCTTCCAGGTTCAGAAGGCTGCCCTGGAAGAACCTCTCTTCCGTCAATACCGACAGGCAACTCGCGCCGCCCCGCTCCAGGGACCGGGCCAGGAACGGTACAGGAAACTCCGGACGGATCAATCCCTTCGACGGCGAAGCTTTCTTCAATTCCGCAATGATCGCCGGGCCGGACTCCGATGTGCGCCGCAGCGCCGCGGCAAACCCACGCGGGTGGTGATCCGCCGCCCGCGCCTCAAGCGCGGCAAGATGCGCTACGCGTTTGCGCGCTTCGACGGCTCTCCGCGTCTCTGCCAGGATCAGTTCCAGGTGCATATCGACTCTCTCTCCAGTATATCGGCACGCCATTTACCGCCCAGCCGTAAGATACTAGAAACTTGGAGCCTGAATGACCCGTTTTCCGCAGATCCTCCCTCTTCCGCTGGCCATCCTCTGCAGCTTCGCCTCACTTCACGCGCAAAACGCGAATGTCCCTTCGATCCCCGGCGTTCCCGCCGCGGCCCAACAGGCGGCGGAGAGCATCAACCCGGAGAACATCCGTGCCCACGTGAAGTTCCTGGCCGACGACCTGTTGGAAGGCCGTGGCCCCGGCAAACGCGGCGCCGAAATCGCCGCGAAATATATCGCCTCGCAGTTCGCCGTGGAAGGCCTCAAGCCGGGCGGCGAGAACGGCACGTATTTTCAAAAGGTACCGCTCTATGCCGTTCACACTGTCGAGGACCAGACCACCTTCAGCCTTGAGCCCAAGGGCGGTACGGCGATCCCGCTCAAATACGGCCAGGATGTCGTCACGAAGGACACGACCGGCGAGTCGACGGCGGACATCGATGCGCCGATCGTCTTCGCCGGTTACGGCATCGATGCACCCGAATATCACTGGAACGATTACGCGGGGATCGATGTGAAGGGCAAAGTTTTGCTGGTTGTGGTGAACGAGCCACCATCGACTGACCCGAAGTTTTTCAAGGCCGAGGCGCTCACCTATTATGGCCGCTGGACGTATAAGTACGAGCAGGCGGCGCGCCTGGGGGCGGTCGGTGTGCTGATCATCCATCGGGCCGACCTGGCCAGTTACCCGTGGGAGGTCGTTCGCAATTCGCAGGCTATTGAGAAGTCTTACCTGCAGGGCGACCCGGCGGCGACGCTCAAAGCGGCCAGCTGGATCCAGCATGACGTCGCCGACAAGCTGCTGGCCGCGGCTGGAATGACTGCAGACCAGGCCATCGCTGCCGCAGGCAAACCCGGCTTCAAGGCCGTCGAACTTCCTGTCCGCTTAAAAGCGCACGTGGTCAGTCAAGTGCGGCGCTATGAGTCAGACAACGTGATCGCCATGGTGCCCGGCGAGGCGACGACACCCGGCCATGATGAGGCGGTCCTCTACTCCGCTCATTACGATCATCTCGGCATCGACCCGGCTGCCAAGGGGGACGGCATTTACAACGGCGCCGCGGACAACGGCACCGGTTGCGGCATCCTGCTGGAACTGGCGCGGGCCTGGACGATGGTGAAGCCGCCGCACTCCGTCTACTTCGCCGCAGTTACCGCCGAAGAGCAGGGGCTGCTCGGTTCCCAGTATCTCGGCATGCATCCGCCGGTCCCTGCCTCGCAGATCAGCCTTGACCTCAACTTCGACATGCTGCTGCCGGTGGGGATTCCGACGGCCATTGGCGCCGCGGGGTCGGAGCGCACCAGCTTCTATCCGACGGTGGAAGCGACGGCAAAGGCCTTCGGCTTTACCATCCAGGCGGACCAGCAGCCGATGGCCGGCCACTACTACCGTTCAGATCACTTCAGCTTCGCCCGGGTCGGGATTCCTGCCTTCTCCGTCGAGCAAGGCACGCTCTTCGAGGGGCAGACTCCGGAGTGGGGCAAGGCGCAGTTCCAGGACTTTGTGGCGCACCATTACCATCAGCCCTCCGACGAATATCATGAGTCGATGGACTTCCGCGGCAATGCCAAACTGGCGCGTTTCGGGTTCATTCTAGGATGGCAGGCTTCGGCGTTGCCGGCCGTGGTGAGCTGGCAGCCAGGCGACGAGTTTGAGGCGGCGCGGAAGCGCAGCGGCGCCCAGTGAGGATTCGCTCGGTAAGGATTCACCCGGTAAGGATTCCAGGAGGAACAAGACCATGATCCCAGTTTTGCTGCTGGCGGCTCTGCTGGCCGGATCGCCGCAGCAGGGTCCTCCTTTGCTGCAGCCTCGCACCGGCAGTCCGGCGGACGAACACCCGACCGTGGTGCTGCGCAACCACGCAACCCGCGTGTTGCCGGAAGATGCGTCGGGGCTTTATCGCTTCGGCAACCAGGAAGCAATCATCGCGGAAGGTGTTCAGATCGATGAACAGTTTGGCGACGTGACCGGGTATCTCACGATCAAGTCCTCTTCAGACAAGGGAAAATCGCCGATTGTCGCTTACTTCTTCAGCCGGGTGGAAGGGGGAGACGGCGACTTCAGCTTCACGACCAAGGCAGTGCATGGGCTCTCGTATTCGTTTGAAGGCAAGATCGTGCGCGGCCCCGGCGCGAGCCGCGCACAGGATGGGTTTTACCTGATGACCGGCGAATTGCTCGCGCACGACGACACCAGGCAGACCTCGCAGCGCCGGACGATCAGCCTCAAGCTGGCGGCGCAACACTAAAGCGGACGCGCCCGGGAAAATCCCGGTGTACTCTTCTGCTGCCGTAACGCATCGTATGATAGCGGCGTTTATTATCACCCAGGAACACGTTGCGTACGATTGACAAAGAAAGATAAGGAGTTCTCATGGAACGCACAGCAAGCGCCATCTGGCATGGCGGATTGAAAGACGGCAAGGGCAGTATCACGACCCAGAGCACCACGCTCAAAGACACGCAGTATTCGTTCAGCACGCGGTTTGAAAACGGCGTCGGCACCAACCCCGAAGAATTGATCGCGGCGGCCCACGCGGGCTGTTTCACGATGGCATTGAGCGCGCAATTGTCCGGCGCCAATCTGCCGCCGGAATCGCTCGAGACCACGGCTTCGGTCAAGCTGGAAAAGAAGGACGAAGGCTTCGCCATCACTGCGATTCACCTGGTCACCAAGGCCAAGGTCCCCGGTGCGGATAAGGCTGCCTTCGATACAGCGGCGAAGAATGCCAAGGAAGGCTGCCCTATTTCGAAGCTGTTCAAAGGGAATGCCGAAATCACCCTCGACGCCCAGCTGGTATAAAGCGGCTCGAGCGGGCCGGGATTGCTCTCGCGCCGAGCGGGCAAAGAAAATGGAGGAGAAGGCTGCAAGTCCTTCTCCTCCAGGCAATCTTTTCGTTCCGGGTCCCGGTCTCAAGCCGGTTAGCGGCGCCTCCGTTGTTTGTTCAAGCTTCGAGCTACCGAGCCGCCGGTCCCATACTCATGTGCGTGGCCCGAGGAGCTTACTTTTTCGGCGGAGCGATGACGTCTTTGGCGGCCTTGGCGACGCGAAATTTCACCACGGTCTTGGCCTTGATCTTGATCTGCTCGCCGGTCTGAGGATTGCGGCCGATGCGCGCCTTGCGTTCTGCCTTGACCAACCGCCCGAGTCCGGGGATAACAAAGACGCCGTTCTTTTTCGTTTCCTTGACCGCGGTATCCGCGAGCAGATCGAAGAAAGCTGCCGACTGCTTGTTGGTCAATTCGAGCTTCTCCGCCATCTGGCGCACCAGCGCTGTCTTGGTGAGTGTAGTTGCCATGCGTAATTCCTCCTGTATCTTGCCACGTTTTCTGAAAGACGTTGCGTCACGATTTTACCTGAGTGGCGCGATGATTTTCTTACAAAGCCCTTTGTTTACGCTGCTTTTCGAGAGCCTACGCGCTTAACGATGCGACGTTGCGCAGGCTTTGTCAATGGTTAAACTTCGGTTTTTATCGGTTTTACTCGGGTTTTTCAGGTTTTTCTGCTTTTTGCCGCTTCGAACGGCCGGTTTCCCGCTTTGGAACCGCGAAAGAGCCCGTCAATACAGGCCAAAAAGAGTTTTGCTTTTTTCCCGGGAAGTCGACACGAGCGGCTCATTCAGCAGCGCGACGACTGGCGCAGCGGCGCGAAAATGAGCTACAACGGTCTTCACCAATCCTGGATCGAGCGCTGCCTCTGACGGCAGTTTCGCAATGACGCCCCATTGGCGGCACTTCAGCAAGTCCATCGCGGGGTGATCTTTGGGGAAGCCTTTCGGCGGCCGCGAGAGCATCTCGCCGTGATCGAGTTCGAAGTAGCGCCGCAGCTTCTTCTCATCGAGAAGACTCCGCAGTTGTTCATGATGCTCAAGCAGGAAGCTGCGAACGGCCATCAACTGTTCGCGTTCGGGCATGTAGACGCCTGCGGCGATGACCAGCTCCTCGGCGGTGAGGTGCAGGTAAAAGCCGCCTCCCGAGGTCTTTTCCAGGCCGTGGCGCGACCACCAGGCAGCGACGTTGCGCTTGTAAGGCGTCTTGTCGTTGGAGAAGCGCGTGTCGCGATAGATGCGCATCATGCACTTCTGCGCGGGGCGCACGTGGCCGGGTGCGAAGTCGAGCATGGCGGCGGTGACGCCCTCGATCACTCGCAACATGGGCGCTCTCAAGACCGCCTCGAAGAGCGGCTTGCGCGGGTCGAACCAATCGCGGCGATTGTTGCGCTTGAGGGCGCGGAGGAACTTCAGGGAATCCTGGCTGAAGAACGGGTTTGCTTCTACCGGCGCGGGTTTCGCTGCTGCCTGTTTCGCCGATGCCTTTTTCAACGTCGTCTTTCGCACTGCCACTTTCTGATTGTAAGGCCTTCAGGAGCCGCTGAAGGACAGCTCACGAAGCGGATGCGGATGGCTTTAATGAAGCTCATTTTCCGCCTCCGACTGGATCGCGGCCAGAATGTCTTGCAGCGCCCGTACCCGCGGCCCGGCAAGCCTCTTGGCCGAGGGCAGCCGCAGCTGCTCCGGCAACGCCTGCAGCGCCTGCTGCAAAACAGGCAGCACCGCAGAGAACGTCGCATAGCGGGTATCCCGCCCCACTTTGGCCACCGCTCGCAGGAGGCCTATCCCGCCAAGCTGCTCGAGAATGTCTGCATCGCGCAGGATCACAGCCTCGATCGCGCGCGGATCCCGGTGCGGCTGGTGGGTACGGATCGCCTCGAGCACTGCCGGAACCTTCTCCGGCGGAAAGTGAAACGCAACCAGCAGTTCCGGCGAGCGCTCGATCGCATACGCGACGTTGTCCCAGGCGGCGAGCGCCTCCGGCTCTTCCGGGCGGTGCCCGACGAAGACGCCAAGATCGTGGAGCCACGCCGCCGCGAAGACCACGTCATCGTCATAGATCTGCCCTTCGCCCACCTTGCGGGTCAGGGCATAGAGCCGGGGCTGGTGGCCGTACTTGTCGACCGGCCGGGCTTCGCGCCGGATATAGGCCACGACCGCTGCACGCCAATTCTCTGCTGCCAAGGCGCTCCTCCAAAAAAAACAAACTCCAGCCTACCTGGATGCGATTGAGTCTCCGAATTTCCTCACGGAGGCAGCCTATCGATGCCGGTCTTTCCGGGCCAGGTCTTCGGCGTGGGCTGAGGCCCGGTGCTTGAAGGCTCCGCATGCCTGTTGCTGTTCACTTCACCTGGTGCAGCGTCAGGCTCATGGTGGGGGGCGCCTCGACCGGGCGCATTTGCCGATCGAGTGGGGCGAGGCTTGCGCCGTCCGGCTGGAGCAGCAGATATTGCGTCTTTTCCGGCTGGCCGGGGTCGAGGGCATAGACGGTGGCATTCGCGTCGGCGGCATCGCCCTTCATTACTGCCCATTCGCCGCGATCGGTGAAGCTCTGATCGCCGCTGCGGCCGCCCAGGTAGGTTCGAGTGTTGAGGTAGGTGGCCCGGGTGAAGTCGAATTTCCCTTTGGCGTAGAGCCGCAGTTCGGTCTGGACGCCGGTGCAGTCGGCGCAAGGCAGAGCGCCCTGGTAGGAGCCAATCAAGACGGCGGAGGCGGGTTCGCCCGACGCGATGCTGACCTCTACGGAGAATGTCTGCGTGGCGCCGGGCCCCGCGCCCGGCTGCTGCCTTTCGAAAGAAAACACGAGCTTCGCCTGGCCGGCCGCGGCGGCGTTGAAGCGGAAGGTCTGCGTGGCGGCTGCTTTTGCGGTGCCGGGCGTCGCGGTGCTTTGGAGAGCGGAGAGCGGTGAGGACTTCGTGAGCTGGGAGTGCCAGCGATAGGTTGCTGCGATGGGCGAGGGCAGGGTGACGACCAGCGTGTCTCCTGCGACGAGGCAGATGGAGGTCTGGTTGTCGACCGGGCCCAGGGTGACGGTCTTGGCGAAGAGCGGGGCGGACGGCAGAGCCAGAAGGCTGAATGCGAGGTACCGCCCGGTTCGCGATGCGAGGAGAAGCCTGAGACGCATGCCCTCTATTGATCACAGACGGGGAGAGAACCGCAAGTGAAAAGCGTTTTCCTACGAGGCGGCAGGGTGAGTCTTCGGGTTTGTGAGCATTGAAGGACGAGGTGGTGGCGAGATCGCTGGAAACGCAGATCCTTCGATTTACCGCCCAGAATCCCATGGGTCCGGGCGCGCTTCGCTCAGGATGAGGCGCGCTTCGCTCAGGATGACATGTGGCGAGAGTATGCCGGGATGACAGCTGGCGGGAGGGCGCCCGGGATGGCCTGATTTTTTTAGTTGTTTCAGGCTGGGGGGATCAGGCGTTCTTCGAGGATCTCTTCAAAGATCGCCATGCGGGTCATGACGTCGCGGCCGTAGTTGTGCCCGGTGGTGAGGTGGTCGCTGTCGCCGTTCTTCAGACCGGTCAGGGCATTTTTTGGACCGCAGTTATAGGCGCTCGCGGCAACTTTGAGGAGCTGCCGGCCGCTGAAGAGCGGATGCTCTCTCTTCAAGGACGCGAGGTTGTCCTGGAGGAGCCTGGCGCCGAATTCGAGGAGTGGATCGGGATCGGTCTTCCAGCTGCCGCTGTCGCGCGCCTGCCGGGCGATGGGGTTCTGTATGTCGATCTGGAGAATACCGATTCCGTGCGCCTCACCCGCCTGAAAGTCGCCGAGCGTGTTTAAGCAGTTGGTCTCGCGACTGGCGATGGCGTAGAGAAGGGCCGCAGGCAGACCGTGCCCGGCCGCGCGCTGCTCGAGCCTGGTGTCAAAGCCGGTGTGCTGGAGGCTGTGGAACTGGGCCAGTATTTCCGGCTTCGTGAGAGTGGTCATGGGCATTGGGGAGCCCTCCTTTTTTTCCGCCAAAAAAGCGAGGGAGGAGCACTAGACTGCGCTTCTCCCTCGCTGGCTGCTCGATGCCTGCCTGCAAGAAAAGTTCTATGCCACCCAGCCCTCCCCCTCCCCCTCAGATTTATCGCTTAGTTCCTTGTTTTCAGTGGGATCGGG
Source organism: Acidisarcina sp. (assembly GCA_965199205.1). Lineage (GTDB taxonomy): Bacteria > Acidobacteriota > Terriglobia > Terriglobales > Acidobacteriaceae > Acidisarcina. The sequence continues at coordinate 2,372,008 of OZ240688.1, read as the reverse complement.
CGGCTGATCCGAGCTAAGTTCTTGATTCTGCTGGCGCCTCTTCATAACTTCTTTAAATAGAAGACTTGCGAGGGTTTCCTCCGGGGGTGGGCCGGCGGTCGCTCCTTCCGGCGCCAGCTCTTCGCCCTGATCGGTGCGGGTGAATTCTTCAATGGCGCTGCTCGAGACGATCTGCCCGGAGTCTTTGGCGTTGCCGGAGGCGATCTGGAGGGCGTAGAGCAGGATGCTGGCCCGCTTGGTATCGAGCCGATGATCGGCGAGCGCGACGGCTACTTGGGTTATGGCGTGCTGGATGGCGCTGCGATCTTCAAGATTGGCGAGCGCGTCGGGGAGGAAGCTGGGCTGCTGCGCGACGCGCTCCCGGTGGCGGGTATGGAAGTAGCAGTAGGGCTGGCTGCGGAGGGCGGGAGAGCCGCACTTTCCGCCCGAGGTCTTGATGTGACGGCATTCCGGGACCATGTATCTGCTCCTAAGTGAATGGCAATAGAAAAGGCGGCTTTCGCCGCCCGGGGATTCCTCGTTGTCTGTCTTGGTTGCTCTCTTTATTTTATCAAGTCGAGCGGGTTGACTATGCCAAGTTTTCAGATTTATTTCGGCGTTTGGAATGAAGATTTTGGGTGGGTCCGGGGTGGGATAGGGGGGTTGACAAGATTCGGGGGATTCTTCTTTTAGAGGTTTGAAGAGTGAGGACGGGGGATTCGATTCGCCCACCCTTCCGCGAAGGGCGCGGAAGGATGGGGCACCCTTGGTGGTGACAGGGGCGGATGGTGACGGGGGCGGACAGGGTTTCGCAGGAAGTGCTATTTCAGAGTGACTACGGTTTTGAGGGGCAGGTTTTGGGACGAGCCGCCAGCCATGAAGGTGTAGTCGCCGGGAACGAGCGTCCATCCATGTTTCTTCACGTCGAAGATGGAGAGGTACTTGGGATCGACTTCGATGGTGACGGTCTGCCTGTCTCCGGAGTCGATCTTCACCTTGCTGAAGCCGACCAGGCGCTTGGGCGGTTCGGCGGCGGCGGCGGGCAGGGCGGCGTAGACCTCGGCGATCTCGGCGCCGTTGCGAGGCCCGGTATTCGCGACGGTGAAGGTGACTTCGACGTTCTGGCCGGGAGTGACGGTGAGGCCGGAGTACTCGTAGGTGGTGTACGAGAGCCCATAGCCGAAGGGGAAGAGGACGGGCTTGTTCTCGGCGTCGTACCACTTATAGCCGACCTTGAGACCTTCGTCGTAGGTGGCCTGGAAGGGGGGCAGGCCAGCGGCCCACTTTTCCGGTGAGGCGGGGCCGCTGAAGTGGTCGGACTCCGGCGGCGGCTTGACGATCGTGGGGTGGGGCAGGTCGGCGACACTTTTGGGGAAGGTATTGGGCAGCTTGCCGCTGGGGTTGACGGAACCGAAGAGGACGTTGCCGAGGGCATTGGCTCCGTCGCTGCCGGCGTACCAGGCCTCGAGGATGGCGGCGGGGGCGTCGACCCAGGGCATGGTGACGGGGCTGCCGGTCTCGAGCACGACGACGGTGTGGGGATTGGCGGCGGCGACGGCGGCGACCACGGCGTCCTGATTGCCGGTCAGCGAGAGGTCGGGAAGGTCCATGCCTTCGCTTTCCCAGACGTAGGCGAAGACGATGGCGACATCGGCGCCCTTGGCGGCTGCGGCGGCGGCGGAAGGATCGGCTCCGGGATCAAATTTCACGCTGGCCTCGGGGGCGCGGGCCTGGATGGCTTTGAGGGGCGACGTGGGGAACCAGATCTGCTCCTGCCAGTGGGTTGCGCCCTGGCCGGGGGGCATGATGGCGTTACCGCCGGGGGGGTCGACCTGGGCGGAGCCGCCGCCCGAGATCATGCCGACATCGGAGTGGGCGCCGATGACGGCGATGCTGCGCACCCTGGCCGGGTCGAGGGGCAGGACGCCATGGCTGTTTTTCAGCAGGACGATGCTGCCTTCCTCGATCTTGCGTGCGGTTTCGAGTCCGGCGAAGGGATCGACGACGCTGCGTTCGCGGGGATGATCGATGACGCCGGCGGCGAACATCGAGCGCAGGATGCGCTGCACGTGATCGTCGAGCTCGGCGGTCGAGATTTTGCCGGACTCGACGGCGGCTTTGTACTTGTCGCCGTAGAAGAATTCACCGGGCTGCTCCATGTCGAGGCCGGCGGTGGAGGCTTTTTCGGTGCTGTGGGTGCCGCCCCAGTCGGAGAGGACGAAGCCGGGAAATTGCCAGTCTTTTTTGAGGAGGGCGGTCAGGAGGTATTTGTTTTCGCAGGCGAAGTCGCCGTTGATGCGGTTGTAGGAGCACATGACGGCGGCGGGTTTGCCCTGGGCGACGCCGATCTCAAAGGCGAGCAGGTCGCTCTCGCGGCCGGCGCGCTCGTCGATGTGGATGTTGACGGAGTTGCGGCCGCTCTCCTGGTCGTTGAAGGCGTAGTGCTTGATGTCGCCGATGACGTACTGGGACTGGGTTCCCTGGATGAGCTTGGAGACGAGGGTGCCGGCGAGGATCGGGTCTTCGCCGAGGTATTCGAAGGTGCGGCCGTCGCGGGGTTCGCGGGTGAGATTGGTGCCTCCGCCGAGGGACATGTTGAAGCCCTGGGCGCGGAGTTCGCGGCCGATGAGCGCGCCGTATGCATAGGCGGCTTCGGGGTCCCAGCTGGCGGCGGCGGCGACGTTGGCGGGGAGGGCGGTGGAGTAGCGGCCGTTCTCGCCGCTGGAGCGGACGCCATAAGCGGCGTCGCTCATGTCGATGCCGGGGATGCCGAGGCGCGGGATGCCCATGGTGAAACCGACGCCGCCGTTGGAGTAGACGCGGGTGGGGCTGACGGGTCCCATGCCTTCCATGCCGGCGCCGTGGATGAGCAGGATTTTCTCGTCGAGGGTCAGTTCTTTGAGGACCATGGCGGCGCGGGCATCGGGCGCCAGGTTGGTGTCCATCCATGGCCGGGGCGCGGCCGGCTGGCCTGCCGCCTGAGCAGTGGCTTGATTGGCGACGGGGGCCAGAGACAACAAGAGAAGTGCAGAGAACTGGAAAGCGCGGCTGCGGAAGGAACGGATCATAGAGCCCCTGGGGAAGATCTCTGATAGCGGACTCCATAGTATCAACCGGCAGAGTGGGAGGGCTTGGGCCGGGGCGACGGGAAGGCAGAGCGGGGCGACGGGAAGGCAGAGAGAGAGAGCGGTTCATGGTGGCGTGGCTGCTTTGCCTGAGCGAGTCAAGTTCTCGCGAGTCAAGTTCTTGCGAGTCAAGTTCTACGCGGGGTGACCGATGAACGACCTTGGAGGCCGGGGCGGCCTATGCGAATCGTGCGGCGGCGGCACGTGGGGATCCTGTGCCTGACGCTGGTGGGAGCTGCGATTGGAGCTTTGGCCGGGTATTGGCTGGGCCGGGCGATGCTGCTGCGGGCCGCCAAGGCGGAGCTGGCGGAGTATGCGCGCGTGCTGACCCATCGCGCGGACGAAATCAGCGGAGAAATGAATGGCATTTTCCGCACGTTCCATGACTCGCCTTTTGGTTACTGCTCAGACCAGGAACTCGTAGCGCTGCAGGCGCAGACCTTCCATTCTTCCGAGTTGAAGGACATTGGCCGCACGCGGGATGGAAAGCTGTATTGTTCGGCCTTTCTCGGCCGTCTGGCCGAGCCGTATGCCGAGGGTGCTCCGGCTCTCGTGTTGCCCGACGGAATGCACGTGTATACGGGTGTGGCTGTGGTGCTGGCCTCCGACGATGGAGACCGCGCCACGGTGGTGGAGTCAGGAGGCGTGGACGTCGTCCTCAGTCCAAATGCATTCGACCACTGGAACAGGCCGCACGTCCGCTATGCGATCGTTGGGATCGACCGGGCGACCGGCCGCGGGGTGCCGATTGCCGGGTCGCCGTTGCCTTTCGATGCGGCGATGGTTTTGTCGCAGAGGATCAAAATCGTCTCAGGCGTCGCCTATCGCGTGGTTTGTTCGGAGCAGAACCCGGTGTGTGCGATGACGGCGGAGAGCATGACCGATATCTGGGGCTGGTCGCGGGCGATGCAGACGGCGTATTCGACGCTGGGCGGCCTGGCGGGTTTCAGCCTGGGGCTGGCAATCGGCCTGTTGTACCGGCAGACCACGACGGTGTACTCGCAGCTGCTGCGCGCCCTTCGCAGCCATTCCGAATCGCTGCGAATGGTGTACGAACCGATTGTCGACATGCATTCGCGGCGCTGCGTGGGGGCGGAAGCACTGGTGCGCTGGAGCGATGAGGATGGGGTTGCGGTCGCCCCGGACGTTTTTGTGCGACTGGCGGAGGAGAGAGGATTTATTGGCGAGCTGACGGCGTTTGTGGTGCGCCGGACGACGGAGGAACTGGGAGCGCGGCTGCGGCAATGCCCGGAGATGACGCTGAGCATCAATATTGCGGCATCGGACATGAGCGGCGACACGCTGGCCGCGCTGCTGCGCGAACATGTGGAGCAAGCCGGCATCGATCCCCGGCAGATCGCCCTGGAGGTGACGGAGCGCTCGACGGTCGACGCTGCGGCGATGAGCAGCGCCATCCGGCGCTTTCGCTCCAAGGGGTATAAGGTCCACATCGACGACTTTGGCACGGGGTATTCCAGTCTCTCGTATCTTGACCAGCTTGCGGTCAACGCAATCAAGATCGACCGCGCTTTTACGCGGACGATCGGCACGGGCGCCGTCACTGCGTCGATTTTGCCGCAGATCCTCGCGATGATGGAGTCTCTGGGGGTGCAGATCATCGTGGAAGGGGTCGAGAATGAGTTTCAGCGGGACTACCTTGAAACTACGGGAAAGGCTTTGCAGCTGCAGGGCTGGTTTTTCAGCAGCCCGATGAGGGCAGACGAGCTGTTGGCTTACTGGGGGCAAAAGAGTTTGCAGCCGAAGATCGATCACCGCATCGAGAAGCCGAAAGTCGTCGCGGCGGGGGCTGCCGGAGATGAGGCGCTGGCGAGGAGCTTGGGCAGGTTTTAGTCTCTGCTGCGGAGAGGGGCCAGTGCGGCGTCGCGCAGTTGGCTTCTGTGTCAAGCGATGCCGATCGCTTATGGATCGCGGTTTGTGGATTGCTGGTTAATGGATTGCTGGGACCGCAGATCCTTCGCGATGCTCAGGACGACGATGCTTCTCGATGGGCAGGTATTGCAACGTCCTGAAAGGCGTTCCTGGCGAGGCTGCCACGTCGCTGCTCTTTGAAGAAGCCGACCGAAGATGGCATGAAAAGATGCTTCGCCGGGCCTATACTCCTGATCAGTTGTGCGGCCCATTTCCAGTTCTGTTCCAATTTTGGTCCAGTTCTGTTCCAGTTCTTCTGTTCCGGGGGGGCTCCTTTGACTCTGCGAGAAGCTGCTGTTGTGTGCGGCGCGCTGATCGTTTTCGTTTCGAGCGGCGCCGCGGCACAGACGGCGCCTGCTGCAGCGGCTGCTCCTGCGCCAAGGCTCGCCGCTCGTCTGACGCCGGCGCAAAAGGCGCAGTTCGAAGAGGCCATGGAAGACGCCAAAGGGCAAAAATACCCCGAGGCGCTGAAGAGAATGAAAGCGCTGCTGCAGGAGCTGCCGGGCGACCCGGAGCTCTCGAAGTACGCGGGCCAGGTGGCGATCCATGCGGGGGACAATGCCTACGCCCGCGACACCCTGAAGCCGGTGGTGCTGAATAACCTGGAAGACTGGCAAGCAGCAGTTCTGCTGGCGCGAGCGTGTGCGCAGGCCGACGATAAGAACTGTCGCAATGCGGCGATGATCCAGATGGCCATGCTGCATAAGGACGGCGTGACTCCACCGGCGATGAAGGAATATTTTGTGGAGCAGACCGCGTCTCAACGGGGGAGCGTGCAGATTTTTACGTCGCTTGAACCCTATAGCTCCTACCAGGTTTACAGCAGGGCGCGAGTACTGGACGAACAAGGCAAACTGGTGATGCAGTTAACGCTGGAGAGCGGCGACTTCGATCAGCCAGGATTTGCAAAGCAATACCCCAAGGAAGCTGCTGCCGGATTGCGCCGGTTTTCGCTCGACGGCTACCAGGATACGGGAGTGAACGGCAGCGGCCAGAAGACCCAAACCCACTCCACCTATGGTTTTCTGGTGGGACAGCCTGCCTACGATGCAGTTCGCCAGCAGTTCCTGGATATTGCCAATGGGAAATCTAAGCCGATCAGCAGCCGCGCAGGCCTGATCGTCCAGTGAAAGCGCCGTCGATAGTCCATTTCGAGCTCGTCGCGGCCGGATGCCAAGCTGTCAGGCGCCAGGCAGTTTTTTTGATACCGACTGCTCTCTCCGCGGAATCTGTATAGCAGGAGAAAAACTTATGCAGGGTATCAAGAACATCGTGCTGGTTCACGGAGCGTGGGCGGACGGGTCCAGCTGGTCGAAACTTATTCCAACTTTGCAGGCGAACGGCCTGAATGTGGTCGCGGTGCAGATTCCTCTCACCTCGGTCGCCGACGATGTTGCTGCGACGGTACGGATAATCAATGCGCAGGATGGGCCGGTGCTGCTGGCGGGGCACTCGTACGGCGGGGCGGTGATCACGGAGGCGGGAGTTCACCCTAAAGTTGCGGGGCTGGTCTATGTTGCGGCGTTTGCTCCAGATGAGGGCGAGACGCTGGGTGGACTGGCGAGCAGCTATCCGACGCCGCCGCTTTTCAGCGAGCTTCGACCGATCGAGGACGGTTTCCTATTGCTGACGGAAAAAGGCGTTCACGAGAGTTTTGCGCAGGATCTTTCCGAGGCGGAGAGGAAGACGATGGTCGCGACCCAGGCAGCGACGCAGGGCGCGGTGCTTTCCACGCCGATTGCCAAAGCGGCCTGGCATAGCAAGCCGAGCTGGTTTGTGATTGCTTCGAACGATCGGGCGATTTCGCCGGAACAGGAGATCAGCACGGCCAAGCGGATGAAGGCGAAGACGTTGACGCTGGCGAGCAGCCATGTGGCGATGCTGTCGCATCCGCAAGAGGTCGCTGCCTTCATTCTTGAGGCGGCGGGGGAAGCGGCTGCATCGTTTGGAGCCGAAGCTGCGGCTGAGTCGACAGCTGCGCCGGAACTGGCCCATCAGGGCTCGTCGCGGTAGATGCCCGACTGCACGGGGCCGCCTTCGACCATCCGGGCGCGGAACATGCCGGGGGTGTTGAAGCCCCAGGCGAGCTGACCATCGGGGGTGAGGGCGATGACGCCGCCGTCGCCGTGGATGGCTGTCAGTTGTTTCTGGATGACGTCGTCCACGGCGGCCTGCAGGGGCATACCTTTGTATTCGACCAGGGCACAGATGGTGCGAGCCACGGTGAGGCGGATGAAGTATTCGCCGGTACCGGTCGCCGAGACCGCGCAGGACTGGTTGGAGGCGTAGGTGCCTGCCCCGATGATGGGGGTGTCGCCGACGCGGTTCCAGAGCTTGGCCTGGACGCCTCCGGTGGAGGTGCCGGCGGCGATATCGCCGTTGCGGGCGCGGACGACGATGCCGACGGTGCCGTATTTGTGCGCTTCGGGGGTTTCAATCTCCGCGAGCGGGGCCGGAGGCTCGGGCGGAGCGCCTGCGGGCCGGGGCGGAATGGGCCTGCCCTCCTGCTTGAGCTGCTTGACCAGGCTTTGCCAGCGGCGCTCGGTGAAGAAGAAGCTGTTCGGGACCTGCTCGAGGCCGACGCTTTTCGCGAAGTCGTCGGCGCCGTGGCCGATCAGCATGACGTCAGGGCTTTGCTCCATGACGGCGCGGGCGAGTGAGATCGGGTGACGGGTGGTGGTGACGTCAGCGACGGCCCCGGCTTTCATGGTGGCGCCATCCATGACGGCGGCGTCGAGCTGGTTGGTGCCGTCGGCGGCGAAGACGGCTCCGTGGCCGGCGTTGAAGAGCGGGTTTTCTTCGAGGATTTCGATGGCGGCTTCGACGGCGTCGAGCGGCTTGCCGCCCCGGTCGAGGACAGCGGCTGCGGCGTGGATGGCGGCGTCGAGTCCGGCGCGGTAGAGCTTTTCGGTTTCCGGTTTCATCGAAGAGCGCTCGATGACGCCGGCGCCGCCGTGCATGACGATCGCCCACTTGCCGGCTGCGGCGCGGCTGACGAGCGGTTGCGGTTGTGCATTTTCGGCGAGGCAAGAGACTGTCGCCAACGCCGTCGCGATACCCAGGGCCCCCAAAACTGCGCAGTTCATCTTTGCCTCCCAAGAGATTTATGCATGAAGGCAGAATAGCGGAAGGCAGACTCGCGCGAAGGACCTTAAGGTGGCCCTAAGGTTGACAGGCTTAGAATGCACCGATGATCTCGCGTGTCTTTGCCCTTGGATTTCTCCTTTTCGCCTCCGTTGCCGCCCAGGCGCAGGCGGTACCTGCCGCCGCGGGTCCGGCGAAAGACTGCGGCCTGGATGCCATTCAAATTTGCGCCCTGCATGTGCTGCAGGATGAGGCCCGCATCGTCACGAGTCCGTTTCGTCTCGACCGGAACGACCTGCTCTGGCTTGCTCCTCTTGCGGCCGGTACCGGCTATACGCTGACCCAGGATGCCGGAATCATGCAGGATCTGGGATCGAACCCGAGCCGGGAGAAGCAATTCAACACGGTGTCGAATGTGGCCGGGATCTATGCTCCGGCAGCTTATTCCGCGGTGGGCTTTGTTGCCGGTTCGATCGAGCACAACGATCATCTGCGCGAGACGAGCCTGCTGGTGACGGAGGCGGGCGTCGATTCGCTGATTCTCAATACGGGCCTGGAGTACGCGATCAACCGGCAGGACCCGAAGCAGGGCAGCCAGACGGGCAGGTTCTGGCCGCATGGCCTAAAGGGCTGGCCGAACGGTACGTCGATGCCATCGGAGCACGCAATCAATGTCTGGTCGTTTGCGCGGGTGGTCGCGGGGGAGTATCCGGGATGGCGCACCCAGGCGATCGTCTACTCGATGGCGACGACTGTCTCCTTTTCGCGTGTGCTGGCGCGGCAGCACTTTCCTTCCGACGTGATTGTTGGCAGCACTCTGGGATATCTGATTGGCGGATTGGTGCTGCACCGGCGGGCTTCGGGGATGGGCGGGGTTTCGCTGTCGTCGATCCGGACGGCGAATGGCAAGGGGTTTGAGATTGCTTATAACTTCAACCATTAGCGGTCTTGAATCGGAGTTTGCTGCGGGTTGGTTGATGCGGTTCCCAGGGATTGGCGGGAGCTCCCAAAACCTACTATCCAGCATTCACCTGAGAAGGGGCCGTGAGAACAGGAGCTCATACCGCGATGTCACAGACGGCTAAACCGATTCTGACCTCGGTGGCCGCGCACTTGTACGTTCGCGACCTTCGAGCATCCGCCGAATTCTTTACCGCGAAGCTCGGCTTCACTGTGGACTTTGTCTATGGCGATCCGCCATTTTATGGGGAGGTTCGCCGGGACAATGCGCGACTGGCGCTTCGTTCCGTGGATGAGCCTGTCTTTGCCGGAGATATCCGCGAACGGGAGGACCTGCTCTCCGCATCGATCACGCTGGGGAGCGCGGAGGAGATGCGGCAGCTCGCTGTCCACTACCAGGCTGCCGACGTGGTTTTTCACCAGGCTTTGAGGAAAGAACCCTGGGGAGCTACGACGTTCATTGTGAGGGATCTCGACGGCAATCTGGTTCTCTTTGCCGGGCCTGCAGATTCGAGCTACGCGCAGACCTTCGTCTGAAGCCTATGTAGCCGACGGAAGACTTTACCGTCCTCGCGAGGCAGGGGCGGCTTCGATGGAGCCTCGCCCTGGTGGGTCGAGCTCATTGTTGTTTATCCACCGCTTCCACACCTATCCACCGCAAATGCACCACTCCTGCGCCTTGTGGCCGGGTCGCCCCCGGCATAGTCTCGACAGATGGTCTGACGGGGTTTGGCGACGGGCGCCGGCGATCGATGCGGCGGCGCTTGCTCGGGCCGGCAGGGGGTGGAAAAGTTCTCCACAGCGGCTTGGAAGTGGGGGCTGTTTTGGTTCGCGAATCCTGATAAAATACAAGATGTAGTGGTTCTCGCTTGACTTGCACAATAGAGAGCGCATACTAGCCATCTATTAACGACTTTTAGGTACCGATTCTGGTTGTGAAGTTGCTGCGTTGTTGCTCTTCCCCGAGCGATTGAAATCGATTACCTGGACCACCGCCCCGGCACGCCGGGAATCTCACTTTTGTAGTCCCTCCTGAAGGAGCATGCATGGCAGAGGCCACCACACGCACGACTTCCAGCAACGGCGCAGCCGCCGTCGCCGATTCGTCTCAATCCTTGTCCCAGAACGTCGCCCGGAAGTCCAAGAAGACGGAAGGTCTGCGCTTCAAGCGCGCCTTTTCGAAGGCCGGCGTTTCGCCCTATGACGAGGTGCAATGGGAGCGCCGGGATGCGGCGATCACCGATTTTACGGGCAAGCCGATCTTTGCGCAGAAGGATGTCGAGGTGCCGATCGACTGGTCGATGACGGCGACCAATATCGTGGCGAGCAAATACCTGCATGGCCAGATGGACACGGCCGAGGGGGAGACCAGGGGGCGGGAGACGGGGGTTCGGCAGCTGGTGAGCCGGGTCGCCGAGACGATCCGCGATTGGGGTATCAAGGACGAGTATTTTGCTACGCCGGAGGATGCCGCGCTCTTCCATGACGAGCTGGTGCATTTGCTGGTGACGCAGAAGGTGGCGTTCAACTCGCCGGTGTGGTTTAACGTGGGCTGCGATCGCCTCGAGCCGAACTCGGACGGGCAGAACTGGCACTACAACGCGCACAGCTGCGCGGTCGAGTTCTCGGCGAGCGGCTACAGGAATCCGCAGTGCTCGGCCTGCTTCATCAATGAGGTGAACGATTCGCTGGATTCGATTCTGACGCTGGCGAAGACCGAAGGCATGCTCTTCAAGTGGGGATCGGGGACGGGGTCGAACCTGTCGCCGATCCGGGGATCGATGGAGCTGCTCTCGGGCGGCGGGACGGCTTCCGGGCCGCTGAGTTTCATGCGCGGGTTCGATGCGTTTGCCGGGGTGATCAAGTCGGGCGGCAAGACGCGGCGCGCGGCGAAGATGGTCATTCTGAATGTGGACCATCCGGACATCATCGATTTTATCGAGTGCAAGTCGAAGGAAGAGGCGAAGGCGTGGACGCTGATGCAGGCCGGCTACGACGGGTCGGGGCCGGACTCCGAGGCGTATTCGTCGATCTTCTTCCAGAATGCCAATAACTCCGTGCGGGTGACGGACGAGTTCATGCAGGCGGTGGAGCGCGATGGGGACTTTACCGTGTACACGGTGAAGGACCACATTCCGGTCAAGACCTACAAGGCCCGCGAGATCATGAAGAAGATTGCCGAGGCGACATGGCAGTGCGGCGACCCGGGGATGCAGTACGACACGACGATCAACAAGTGGCACACATCGAAGAACTCCGGCCGCATCAATGCGTCGAACCCCTGCTCGGAGTACATGTTCCTGGACAACTCGGCATGCAACCTGGCGTCGTTCAACCTGTTGAAGTTTGTGGATGCTGCGGGAAACTTCGACATCGCGGCGTATCGGCATGCGATCGGGATCCTGATTACGGCGATGGATATCCTGGTCGACAACTCCGGCTACCCGACGGAGTGGATCGGGCGCAACTCTCACGACTATCGGCCGCTGGGTCTCGGCTATGCCAATCTTGGCGCGCTGCTGATGAGCTTCGGGCTGCCGTATGACTCGGACGCGGGGCGCGACTTTGCGGCGACGCTGACGGCGATCATGTGCGGCGAGGCGTACCTGCAATCTTCGAAGCTTGCCGAGAAGTGCCCGCCGCTGGCCTCAACGACGCCGCTGACGGCCAATGGCGAGATCACGGGAGGCGCGTGCCCGGGCTTCTATGTGAATCGCGAGCCGTTTCTGGATGTGATCCGCATGCATCGCGCCGAGGTCAACAATATCGGCAAGACCAACAAGGCCGTAATCATGAGCGGCAATCGCGGGAGCGCGGAGTCGCGCGACTTGAATGGCCGCGTGGCGACGGAAAACTTCGTGGTTCCGCAGCTGGATGCGTTGATCGCGGCGAGCCGCGATTGCTGGGACCTGGCGCTGGCGCACGGGGAGAAGCATGGCTATCGCAACTCGCAGGTGACGGTGCTTGCGCCGACGGGCACGATCGGCTTCATGATGGACTGCGACACGACCGGCATCGAGCCGGACCTGGCGCTGGTCAAGTACAAGAAGCTGGTCGGCGGCGGCATGATCAAGATCGTGAACAACACGGTGCCCGGCGCGTTGTTCAAGCTGGGTTATAGCAACGACCAGGTGGATGCGATCGTCAGCTACATCGACGCGACCGGGACCATCGAGGGCGCGCCGGGGATCAAGGCGGAGCACCTGGCCTGCTTCGATTGCTCATTCAAGCCGTCGAAGGGCACTCGCTCGATCCACTACACGGGTCACGTGAAGATGATGGCCGCGACGCAGCCATTTCTGTCAGGCGCGATCTCGAAGACGGTGAACCTGCCGCACGATTGCTCGATCGACGATATCGCCGAGGCGTATCTCGATTCCTGGCGTCTTGGGTTGAAGGCTGTCGCCGTCTATCGCGATGGATCGAAGGGAGCGCAGCCGCTCAATGTTTCAGACGGCAAAGGCGCGAAGGAGATCAAGAACGCCAATGGAAAGGCGGAGGAGGTCAACGTTCTCAGCCAGGCCGCGGATCGCGTGCTGGCCTCGCTGGTGCAGGGCAGGCCGAGCGCCGAGGCGGACATCAGGACGCTCGAGGCCAAGGTCTCTGACCGGCTGGAGGTGACGTCGCGCAGCATTCTCGAGGCTGCGAATGCGTTTTCGGCGGCGCTGCAGAGCCCGGCGGTGCTGCGTGAGACCCCGAGCGCTCCGAGCGTTCTTCCGTCCGCGCCGAACCAGGACCCGAACTCTCCGCCACGCGCCGTCCGGCATCGCCTGCCGGAAGAACGGGCTTCGCTGACGCACAAGTTTTCGCTGGGCGGGCATGAGGGCTACATCACGGTTGGCCTTTATCCGTCGGGGGAGCCGGGTGAGATCTTCATCAAGATGGCGAAGGAAGGCTCGACCGTCTCCGGGTTGATGGATAGCTTCGCTACGGCAATCTCGCTCTCGCTGCAGCACGGCGTTCCGCTGAAGGTGCTGTGCGAGAAGTTCGCGCATACCCGCTTCGAGCCCTCCGGCTGGACGGGCAATGAGCATATCGGGTACGCGAAGTCGATCATGGACTACATCTTCCGGTGGCTCCAGCTGCGGTTCCTCTCCGGCCAGCAACTATCATTGTTCTCCGGGCTGGGTACGCCTTTGCAGGCGGCGGCTATGCCGCCGGCGCAAGAGCGTGGTCTGCCGGGCGAGGGAGATGCGGAGCCGAGGCAACTCGATGGACGCACCGGTCTCAACGGCGGCATCCCGGCCGATCAGCACCAGGCCACTCGGGGGATGGGAGCGACCGAGGCTCCGAAGGGAGCGATGGCGCCCGAAGCCGGCTACGGCAAAGCTTCGTCACACAGCCACGCCGGCGATGCTTCTACGGTGGCAGACCGCGGTCTCGTGCATCCTGCCGATGCCATGCGCGGGATGTACGACATGGGCGATGCTCCCAGCTGCCAAACCTGCGGAGCCATCATGGTCCGCAACGGAAGCTGCTACCGCTGCATGAGCTGCGGGAGCACGAGCGGCTGCAGCTAACGGGGCTGAAGTAACGGGGCTGAAGCGGAGACAAGAGAGGGGCCCATGCGCGAGCAGCGTATGGGCCCTGCTTTGCTTTGCTCGGCAGATCGATGGGCGCCGGGTTACCGGGCTGGAGCCGCAGGGACGGTTCGATTCAGGAAGACGGCAGTGTCAAAGACCGGCAGCCTCATGCTGCCCTGCTCGAGCGCGTCGTAGTAGAGGGTATGAGACTCGGGGTTGACGTGGGCAAAGTGCCGGGAGTGGCTTGCCGATGGCGGGGCGGTTGCTGAGTCATAGGGACGCGCCGACAAGTTCACGAACATCAAGGCGCCGGAGATACCAAAGAGAACGGAGCCCCAACACACCACGTAGGAGACCGGCAGGAAGGCGCGGCTGCAGAGAAGCGCGAGCACCATCGAGCAAGCCAGAAAGCGGGAACCCGGGTCGGAGATTCCGAGAGCTTCCGACGGGCACGCCAGCCCAGCGAGGAAGGTGACGATACTGGCGATCCATAGAAATCGCTCGGGCGATGCCGCCCTGAAGGCCAGCAGGCAGCTGACGGCGGCCAGGTAGAGAAAGCCGGCACCCACCAGCGCGACAACGGCGAACAGGAACCAATGGAGCGCAGCCATATGGGGCAGCGGGGACCATAGCTGCCGGTTCACCTGCGGGCGCACATAGCCGAAGGATTTGAGCACCCCATTGATTTTGTAGAGCAGAAATGACCCTGACAGGTAGGGAATATGAGGGTCAGAGAGCTGTGTACTATCCCGATTGCCGGTCAGGATAAACCTTCCGTAGAGGTACCACATTCCCATGAGGCAGACAGGCAGGTAAGCCAGCAGGAGCGCGTAGGTCCTTCTCGAGAGGATGTAGAGCATAAGAACGATGCTGCAGACGGCGAAAGGAATAGCGTGGCTAAGAAAGACGATGCTTAGCAGGATGGCGATCGCTACGCCCTGGACTCTCTCGCGAAAGAGCAAGGCGCAAAACAGCACCATCAGCGTGAGGCCGAACTGAAAGTTGATAAACCCCCACCAGAAACAAAGGTTCACGATCGAGAGCGTCGGAGCGACCCAATTCGCCTGGGCGATGGGAAGGCGCGCTTTCTGAAAGAAGTACTTATAAGTAAAGGCAGAGACAACCAGATAGAGGCCGATCCAGAGCTTTGCTGCTATCTGCCATGGAAAGACGGAAGAGAGAACGCCGAGACCGACGTCGGAGAGGACATTCGGCACGGTGAAGCGTTTGATCGTGAATTGCGCATCGGGGTGCCCTGCGATGGCGTGAGAGAGCGCCACTCCCTCATAGACCCAGATGGGGTAGTCCTGCAGCGAGGGGGCGTGGTGGCTCAGCAGCACGGCAAGCAGGTAGACGGCCAGGACGCCATAGAAGTACCAGTTGGAGGCGGTCTCGAACCACCGAGGCCAGGACCTCTGAGAGAGCTGGTCGCGGCTCCGGCCGGGAGTATTCCGTAGCTTGACGGCGGGTAGCTGCATGCCGGCTTTATGAGTCAGCGCGCTTAGCAAAGAATCCAGCCAGCCGGCGGGGTTTCGATCGGAGATCGATGACGCGGCGGACAGGGGAAGGACAACGCCGCTTGGTCGACCGGGATCGCCGGCATGCGGCCTCATTCAGCGAGTCCGATTCATGGCAACGGGATGTTGAGGATGGTCGATAGACTTGACTTGCAGCGGTTCCACTTTTCCTGGCGAGACGCATGCCATGATTGTTACAGCGAATGGAGCGAGGACGTTGGCGGCCAGGGTCAAGCCGTGACGCGGGCGTTGTTTAAACCGGGCTGCCCGGGCGTCCGGTTGCCGGCAGGCCCTTGGCGCTGCCGGACCGAGAGACCAGGTATTTCAATTTTTCAATCTTGGACTGCTCCTCCGGATCGCTCAGCAGACGGCCGATCGCCTCCGCCGCCAAAGCCCAGACGACGCCGCAAAAGAGGCCAAGGACGGTAGCGGCGAGCACGATGCGGACGCGTTTGGGGGAGGAACGGCCCTCCGGCACGAGGGCCCGGTCGACAACCTGGACCAGGGCGCCTTGCCGGGCTTCATCCACCTTGGCCACTTCATACTGGCGTGCGAGCAGATCGAAGATGGTTTCGAAGTACTTGACATCGCGTAATTTGCGGACGTATTCCAAACCGGCTTGTTGCATGTGCCCCTTCGAGAGGAGCAGTTCGTTGCCGTCGTCATCGGCTTTGCCGCCCATTTTCTGCTCCTGGGCGCGCAGGCTGGCCAGCTCTCCTTCGGCTATTTGCAGGGACGGATTTTCGCCGGTTGCGAAAGAGCGCATCGCGCCAATCTGGACCTCTTTCGCGGCGATCTGCGCGCGCAACTGGGCCACGGATTCGATGACCGCCCGGGTTTGACTGTCCACCTGGAGGAGGCCGGTGGTTTGCTGCGTATCTTTGAGGTCCTCCTCAGCCTTGGCCAGGTTGTCTTTCGCCTGTCCGAGCTGCTGCTCAAAGAACAAGCGGCGCTGGGATGCCTCGGTGACGGCGAGGTTGGCGGAAGCCTTTCGAAACTCCTCAACGTAGCCGTTGGCCAGGGCCGCGGCGCGCTGCGGGTCGCGGTCGGTGACAAAGATTCGAATCAAGCCGTCTTTCATGCCATTTTCGATATCGACGGCTGCTTCGAACTTGTAGCGTGCCTGCGTTCTGCTTTTTGCCTTGTAGAGGTCTACCAGGTGAAAGCGATCGAGCATCGCATCTTCGACCGTTTCGCTCTTCAGGATGGCGACCTGGAGATCGTTGGGGTTCTTGAGGCCGAGCCCCCCACCGGCCAAGGAAGCAACGGAGCCGAGATTGCCAAGCTGCGCCATGAGCGCCGCTCCGGCCGAGCTACCCTGCTGCGGAGGCAGAATCGATGTCGAGGCGGTGTAGAGTTTAGGAAGCGCCATGGAGACGAAGAGGCCAATGAAGGCCATCACGAGTGTGACGGTTCCAATAAGGCGGGCCCGCTGAACAAGGACAATGACGACATCCAGCAGGGAAATCTTGTCTTCGACCGCCGCCGTCGATATTGAAATCCTCGTGGTTCCGATATCGCTGAGCACTTTGCTTGATCCTTGGCAACAGCTCCGGCAGCTAGCGACAGAGCCCTCCCCGTCATCATATCGTATGCATTTCTTCCGCGGCTGGAGGAGGGAGACAGGGTTTCCCGGAATCGGCAAAGGGGGCTGCTTGCGGGGTGGTGGAAGCTTCAGCGTCTGGAGAGGGCGAGGGCTGTTTGAGGGGGTTGGTTGAAGGGGAATGAGTGAGGCTTCGAATCAGGACCGTGCGGGCATGAAAACCTCATCGACCACAACTCTTTCAGAGCGGTGCATGTGGGGAGCCCTCATCTTCTGCACCTTGTATGAGTCTTATCGCTACCCGTTCAAGATCAACTCGACGATCACCAGCCCGACGTACTCCGACACCCCTGCCTCGCTTCAGGTCGCGAAGTTTATCATTGCTTCCCTCTTCTGCATGGTCGCTGCCGGTTATGTTCCGCGCCGGCTGCTTACCTTCAGGAACTGGGCCTTTGCGGTGCTGGTGGGCTGCCTCTCGAGCTACGCCATGTTCAAGGCGGTCGTCGCGGAGTCGGGCAATACTGCCTACATCAATGCGGCCTTCTGGCCGGTCGCTGCCCTGGTGCTGGCCCTGTGCATTCGCTCGATCCGCGTTGGTGCGCTCGACCGCTATTTCAAATTTCTCTTCTTCCTCGGCCTGGCAAGTACGGCGGTCGAGTTGTTCCTCTTCGTGGCTTTCGGCCGGCTTCCTGCGCTTGCGTATAACGCCTCGATCGCGGTGCGGTTCGGGGCATTTCTCGACGATCCCAACGGATTTGCCGCGATCTGGTACCTGCTCATGGGTTGGACCTATTATCGATTTTCGGGCGGCAAGCGAATTTTGATCGAGGCGGCCCTCGTCTTCTGCCTCTTACTGACCCAGTCGTTGACCGCGTTTGTGTTCCTGCTGCTGCTGGGGATCTGGATGTTTGCCAGATACATGATCAAGAACCCGAGGCCGCTGCTGATCGCCGGCGTCGCGGTCTTCTGCGGAGCGGCTGCGGCTACCGTCTGGTCGGTGGCGAGCGGAATCGTGGCGGCCATCCTGGAAGTAAGAAGCGGCAGCGTGAGCGACCATTTGTCGCAGTTCACGACCGCCCGGGCGAGTATGGGCCTGGGCTGGGTTTTCGGGACACCGGCTTATACGCCGTATGAGTCATGGTGGGTTGGATCGCTGGTGAACTTCGGCGTGCCCTGGTACCTGTTAAACTTCGCCGTCGTGGCGACGCTGCTGGTGGCAACCAGCCGTGCTTTTCGCCGCGCCCGCAGCGTACAACGCAGGGCGGTTTTCGGGGGCATCCTGCTGTTTTCCATTTACTTCGTCGTGGCCAACCTGAACCTGCCACTTTTTCTGGTCTTCCCGGTCAACTTCCTCTTCTTTTTTCTGACATTCCTGGTCTACTTTGACAAGTTGAGGCCGGAGCAGGCGCAAGGGGAAGAGGTTCCGGAGTAGTCGCGCTGCAGATTCCATTTGCCGCTTCGGGAAGCGCACGGCCGCGAGTGAGGATACGCTTCCCTGCCGGGGCCCACCTGCCGCGAAGTCTCAGAGGTCGAGGTGGTTTTTCGCCGCTGGCTGAGAAAGCCAATATTGAGAAGTCGTCGAGATATCCCCTGTCCAGAAGTTTGTCTCCAGGCCAGCTCGTCCCGGGTAAGTGATGAACTCGTCTCGATACTCTCTCACCTTGCGTATGCGAAAGAAGATGGTAAAGGCGAAGGTGGGAAATGCGTTGGCGAGAAGACGCGAGGCGCGGGCGGGGAACGGGTAGAACTGGGCGCCGCGAAAGGCAGTCAGTTCGTAGCCGCCGGGGAAGCAGGCGTTCAAGAAGGCCAACGTGTCGTTCCTGGAAAACGGCCTTACATGCGCCGAGCAGACTTTGTGCTGCGTAGGCTGGCTGCCGAGCAGCAAGAGAAAACGATTATGGAGCGAGCAGATGTTGGGAACGCCGAACAAGAAGCTGCCGCCGACTCTAAGGGACCGGGAGACCTGGTGGAAGATCCAAAAAATCTCCTTGGTATGCTCCAGCACCTGGTTGGCCATGATCAGATCCGCCTGTTCGTCTTTCAGGGGCAGCGGATCGCGTTCGATATTTGCGATATAGATGTAGTCGGCTTTTCCGGCCAGGTTTTTGGCGTATTCGCTTCCCGCTTCGACGGCGATCAGGGTAGCCTCCGGATGCAGGCGTCGCACGATCGCTAAATCGCGCCCTCCTCCCGCTCCGAGGTCGACCACGATCTTAAGCCCGGTCATCTCTTGCACGAGCTCCTCGACAACGTGAGGACCGTAGGTTTCGCGCTGGTCGGTGAACCGGCCCAGCGGGTGAGAGCCGCCGCCACTGCCGAACAAAGCCTTGGGTTCGGCAGATTTCATGGGAGCAAGCCTACGTCAAACAGCAGAGGATAACAAGGAGATGAATGAATCCCTTTTCCGGGTTGGTTAGCTTTGGAAACCTGGACCTGGCGGCGCTACCTGGCGACTTCCCGTTTCTGGTGAGAGTCCTGGTCTGCTTTGGCAAGGCAAGGCTGGAGCGGCGGCAGGAGGAAAGAGGTTTCGGAGCAGCCCCGGTGCGGATGCGATCTTTTGCCTATTCCCAGGATGCGCAGATCAGCGCGCTGCGGCTAATACCTGATAGCTGTGAAGAAGGAACTGGCCGCCCAGAACCAGCAGCCAGACCCAGAGGGCGAAGCGCAGGGGGCGGCGGGGGATGGCCCCGCTGAGCAGTGTTCCGGAGACGGCGCCGAAGACGCCGCCGGCGATCAACCGCATGAGCAGCTGGGGGTCGGAAGCATGAGCGAACCAGTGGGCCCCGCTGCCGAGTAGAGAGACCAGGAAGCCGAAGGCAATGTCGGTACCGACGACCTGGGCCGGCAGCAAGGGCGTGAGGGCCAGGAGCGCGGCACTGCCGAGCGCGCCGGCGCCAGCCGAAGAGAAGCCCACCTCCGCGCCCACGGGCAGCATCAGCAGCGTCAGCCAGCGGCTGCGATCGGGCGCCTGCGGCCCCGGTTGCATGGGGCGGAAGGAGTAGAAGATCTGCCAGCTCGCCGTGCATACCAGGATGGCGCCGAGCAGCGCATTGACGAGATTCTGGGACCCGGCGGTGGCGAGATGGCGCAGCGCAAGGGAGCCGATCAGGACGCCGGGCGCGCCACCGAGCAGCATATAGCCGAGAGTGCGCCAAGCTACCTGGCGGCGGAGGACCTGCGCCGGGACGAGGACCAGTTTGATGGCCGTCGAAAACATCAAGCCGATGGCTACGGCGGTCGGCGCGGGCACATGCAGGAAGAGCACCAGCACCGGGACGGTGATCGTGCCGGCGCCGACGCCGGTGAGCGCGATGAAGAGGGCGATGATGAATCCGATGGTGTACTGCATCGAGTGCCTCTCGTCGTTCGAGGGTGCATCCCTCTATATCGTTGGCGCTGCTTCAATGTGAATGCCGCACTCGACCTTACGGCCGGCCCAGCGGCCGGAGCGCGGATCGTTGGGATCGAGGGGGAGCGTGGTACATGGCTCACAGCCGATCGAGGAGTAGCCGCGCTCGTACAGGGGGAGGAGCGGAATCGAGAGCTCTTCGCAGGCCTGCCAGACCTCGCGTGTCGACCACTCGGCGAGCGGGGCGAGCTTCAGCACCTTGCGGCCGTCGGGCAGGGTGAAGAGGGCCGATTCTTCGAGAGCCGCCCGGCTCCTGGCCTGCTCGCGGCGCAACCCGGTGAGCCAGACGCGATAGTTGCCCACCGCTTTGAAGAGCGGCTCGACCTTGCGCAGCTTGCAGCACCGATCGGGCGCCAGCTGGTAGAGCAGGCCATGCTCGGCCTCCTGTTCCGCCACGGTCTTTTCGGGGAGCAGGTTGATGAGATTCAGCTGCCACTCGGCGGCGATGCGATCACGGTAGGCATAGGTTTCGCTGAAGTGGTAGCCCGTATCCAGGAAGAGAATTGGAATCTGCGGATCGACTGCCAGCGCGAGTTTGGTCAACAGCACGTCTTCGGCCTGGAAACTGCAGGTGAGACAGGCGTCGTGGCCTGCGGAGAGTTGCCGAGCGAGAGTAGCGCGAACGACGGACAGTTTCGACTCAGTCTGCCGATTGAATTCCATGTTTGTCATGGGCGTGCCTTTCCGGGATGCGGTGCAGCAACCATGAGAATTCCGGCGTGCTGCAGCAGTTCGCGTATGGCGGCGATGGCGGCATCTGCCTGCGTCGCGTCGACCGTGATGGTTCTTCCGTTTGCGCTTGCCGTCAGGGAAGCAGCGTCGCCAGCGGTGATATCGAGGACCAAGAGTCCTGCTTGCGTGAGGAGCGGCAACTGCTCCAGTTGCTCCGAGGCGGAGTTTCGTACTGTGACGCCGCCGGCTGCGAAGAGGTTTCGCTCGAGGCTGTCGATCAGCGGCGCCGGGCCGCTGAGGGCAAGTACGCCGCCACGATGGCCCCAGCGGGAGATTCTTTCCTCTTCGGACACCGGTCCCGAAGGGGCGGAGATTGAAGAATCTCCGCGGGCCGGGCCGAGTATCTCGAGGACCATGCCGGCGGCGACGGTGCCGTTGCTTTCAGGGTCGATGAGAATGAAGGCGCCGGTGCCGCGGTTCTCCGCATATCGTTCCAGAGCGATGGGGCGCAGCAATCGGAGCGGGACGACGCCAATCCCGTTCATCTCGAGGGTTTCGACGGTTTCGTGGACGAGGGTGGTAATGTTGGCGCGATATTCTACGGTGGCGATAACGACCGGCACGGTCTGGCTGGTCTGCTTGAGCAGATAACGGCGGCTGCAGTCGAGCGGGCTCTGGTCCATCCAGACGAGCGCTGCCCGGTAATCCTGGGCGACGGTCGCGGGAGCTTGGGCAGAGACGAGCAGATCGCCACGGCTGATATCGACTTCGTGGTCAAGCACCAGTGTGACGGAGAGCGGCGCGGGTGCTTCCTCCAGGTCTCCGTCGTAAGTCACGATGCGTGTGACCGAGGCGTTCCGGCCGGAGGGGAGCACGGTCAGGGCATCGCCCACGCGGACTGTTCCGGAAGCAATCTGCCCTGCGAAGCCGCGGAAGCTCTGGTCGGGCCGCAGCACGCGCTGGACGGGAAAGCGAAAGGGCGCATTGCGGGATGCAACCAAGGGCGGCAGCTCTTCGAGGATCGCCAGGAGCGAAGGGCCGCTATACCAGGGCATTGCGCCTGACCGGTGAACGACGTTGTCGCCGGCGAGCGCGCTGACGGGAACAAAGACCGGGGCGACCGGCATGCCGGTATCCGCGCCGATCGCGGCCAGCACTTTGCTGAAGTCGCTCTCGATCTCGCGGAAGGCGGTCTGGCTGTAGCCGACGAGATCCATTTTGTTGACGGCTACGACGATGTGGCGCACCCCCAGCAGCGAGGCGATATAGGCGTGGCGGCGGGATTGCGGCAACACGCCTTTGCGGGCATCGATGAGGACCACGGCTGCGTCCGCGGTCGAGGCGCCGGTGGCCATATTGCGCGTGTACTGCTCGTGCCCGGGGGTGTCGGCGATGATGAATTTGCGCTTCGCCGTCGAGAAGTACCGGTAGGCGACATCGATCGTGATGCCTTGCTCGCGCTCGGCGCGCAGGCCGTCGGTGAGCAGGGCGAAATCAATCTGTCCGGGCGCGGTGGCGCCCTTCCCTTGAATGGCGAGCACGTGATCGTCATAGACGCTTTGCGTGTCGTAGAGCAGGCGGCCGATGAGCGTGGATTTGCCGTCGTCGACGCTGCCGGCGGTCGAGAAACGCAGCAGGTCCTTGTCCCGCTCGAGCGCGAGGAATGCCTCGATTGAAAATGGCGGCGCTTCCGGAAGCAGGGCAGGCGGCATCAGAAGTAGCCCTCACGCTTCTTCATCTCCATCGAGCCGTCCTGGTCGTGATCGATCACGCGGTCCGCGCGCTCCGACGAGCGAAAGGAGAGCAGCTCGGCGATGATGGCGGGGATGGTCTCGGCGTCGGAGCGGATAGCCCCGGTGCATGGACTGCAGCCGAGCGAACGAAGACGGGACTTGACCAGTTGCGGCTGCTCGCCGGGCCGCGCGACGAATTCCTGTTCGATGGGCAGGAGCGAGTTGCCGCGCACGTACATCGGCCGCTCCTTCGCAAAATAAAGATCGACGACGGGGATCTCTTCCTCATGGATGTACTGCCAGACATCCATCTCGGTCCAGTTGGAAAGCGGAAAGACGCGAATGCTCTCGCCGGGATGAACGCGGGGATTGTAGAGGTTCCAGAGCTCGGGGCGCTGGTTTTTGGGATCCCATTGGCCGGCGGCGTCGCGAAAGGAGTAGATGCGCTCCTTGGCGCGGCTTTTTTCTTCATCGCGGCGGGCCCCGCCAAAGGCGGCGTCAAAGCCATAGTGCTTGAGGGCGTCGAGCAGGGCCTGGGTCTTCAGCAGTCCGCAACACCGCTTGGTGTCGAGAGCGATGGGGTTGGCGCCGGCGGCGATGGCCGGCTCATTGCGCCAGACGAGCAACTCGGCGCCGATCGACCGGGCCATCGTATCGCGGAAGGCGATCATCTCCGCGAACTTGAAACCGGTATCCACATGCAGCAGCGGAAAAGGGATGGGCGCGGGGTAGAAGGCCTTTTGGGCCAGCCGCAGCATTACCGAGGAGTCTTTGCCGATGGAGTAGAGCATGACCGGACGGGCAAACTCGGACGCCACCTCGCGCAGGATGTGAATACTCTCCGCCTCGAGGAGGCGAAGGTGACTCAGGCGCGCGCCTGGTTGTTCCGCGGCTTTGCCATGGGCTGGAGATTTGCCGGTGGCGAGTTGAGTATCGAGTAACGGCATCGAACCTCGTTGCATTCAGAGTTTTGGTGAAAGCCGGGAGAGGGTGGTTCGACACCCGGCGGTCAGCTACGGGTGTGTCTTCTGATAGATGGCTGGATAGCCAGGAAAGAATCAGAGACTGCGACAGAACCCGTCGAAGATGGTCGACAGGCAACAACAGGAGCGGCTTAGGCGGGCGCAAGGCATCCAGCAATCATGCTAGCAGACCGGGCAAGCGGGAACAAGGCCGGCGCGGAGGGGCCGGGGAAGCAAGCGCGGCCGGAGCGGCCGGCATCGACTTCCCTTGCGGCGCAGAGACAGCTATCAAAAACTGCCTGTGGGCCGCTGCGGCTTTCTGCTAGAACAGGATTTTCATTCCAAACTGGATCTGCCTCGATGTGGTTGAGGTTGCGCTGATGACGCCTCCGGTGGGCGACTGGACGGCTGGGGCGGTCGGCGCTTTGGGGGTTGGGCCGGAGCTGTAGACGACGGGATTGGGGGTGGTGAAGTTGGCGTGGTTCAAGACATTGAAGAACTCGGCGCGAAACTGGGCGCGAATGTGCTCGTGAATGACGGTGCTCTTGGCCAGCGACATATCGAGCTCCGCCAGCCCGGGCCCGGTAAGGGTGTCGCGGCCGGCGTTGCCAAAGGCGCCCGGGTAGGGTGCGGTAAAGGCGGCCGGATTGAACCATTGCTTGACGGCTTTGGGGTAGAGCGCGCCCTTGAAGTCCGGATTCAGGTTAGGGCGCACCGGGTTGCGGGTATCGCCATTGCCGGTCGGGTTGTAGCCGAGTTGAGGCGAGAGGGGAAAGCCGGTCTGGAGGGTGGCGATGCCGCTGGCGGACCATCCACTGATCGCCCGGCGGGCGAGCGGCTTCGTATTGGCGAAGACGGTGTCGCCGAAGGGCAGCTCCCAGGTGCCGTTGATGGCGGCGGCGTGGCGGATATTCGTTGCCGCAGGGCCCCAGTCGAGCCTGGGATTGCCGGGGTACATGACGAAGGCCGGCGTATTGGCAGAGACGCTGGTGTTCCACGCCGAGCCGTCATCGAGGTTGCTCGACCAGGTATAGACGCCGCGCAGCTGCAGCCCATGCGATAGCTGTTTCCGCACGTCGACTTCGAGCCCGTTGTAGCTGCTGTCGCCGCCGGAGACCCAGGAGGTGGTGTTGGCCAGGTTCGGATTGGCCTTGGCCGTGCTTGCGTAAAAGATGGTGCCTGGCGCAAGCGCGGGCGGGCACGACGGCGAGGGGCAAACGACGGGAATGGGCGTGTTCTGGTCTTCGGAGAGAATCTGGTGGTATCCATGGGAACCCACGTAGCCGATGGTCAGCGAGGTTGACGGAGCGATCTGCTGTTCGACCTTCAGTGTCCAGGCGAGCACGGCGGGGGTTGCGATATCGGGCTGCACGTTGCTCGGCGAGGTGAGCCCTCCACCGGTCGTGGCGCCGCTGGCCAGGCTGGGGAGCTTGTCCACGGTGGTGTTGCTGACGGAGAGCGTGGTGTTGAACGGCGCGGTCTGGTCGAGACGATAGTCGAGCGTGTCGAGCAAGGCCCGATGCATGCCGAAGCTGCCCCGCACCGCGGTCTTGCCATTGCCATACACGTCGTAGGCGAAGCCGACGCGCGGTTCGGGCAGGAACCTGGCGCGATTGTCAGAGAGGGCCGAGCCGCCGATGGTGGGATTGGTATCGATTACGCCATTTGTGAAGCCGTAGTTCGAGGCGCGGTTTTGGGATTCATTCCAGCCGTTTGAGGACTCGGAGCGGAAGCCGGCGCGCAGTTGCAGGCGGGGCGTGGCCTTCCAGACATCCTCAATGTACCCGGCGCCAAACAGAGACCGCCAGCCGAGCTCGGTGGGCGCGGGAACGACGGTGAAGGTTGCCACGTCGCCGAGCAGAAAGGTGCTGAGCGTCGAGAACGATGCCTGGCCGTACTGGTTCTGGGCGAGGTTATCGTTCGATTGCAGCCGCTGCAGCCAGACGCCGGCCTCGAGCTGGTTCTTGCCGCGCGTCCAGAAGATGTGATCATCCACCGTAAAGAGATTGCGCACGGCCTGGTTGTTGCTTCCGGTATTTGCCCCCGCCAGGGTGACCTGCGATGCGCCGTTGGAAGCAGTGCTGCCGGAGATGACGATTGCGCCGATCGGTTTGCCGGCGATCCAGCCGGGCACCGAAGCGGGAGCTTCGCCGGTGAAGTAGTAGGCGGCGCGCGAGTAGCCGAAGCGCAGGGTGTTGAGCAGGCTGGGCGAGAAGACGTGCTGCTCCTGGGCGCTGATCACCTGTTCCCGAAGCCGCTCGTAGATCGTCGACAGAGGGTTTTGCGAGGGAGTGTTCGCGTCGCTGTCGTCGACGGTATAGACGCCGAAGAGCAGGTCGTTCTCGGTGAGATTGGCGTCGACCCTGGTCGTTCCGAAATCCTCACGAACGCGCTGCAGCGGATTTGCGAACGCCTCTGCAATGCCGCTGCCAGTCCCGTTCGTATTGAGCAGCTCCGGGCCATTGGCGACCGGCCACAGGCTTAGCAGCGGCTGGACGAGCGGGGACGCAGCGGCACGCGAGGCGGCGTCGGGCACAAAGCTTACCGCGCTCACGCCCAGGTTTTGCCGGTAGCCTTCGTAGTTGCCAAAGGCAAAGAGCTTGTCGCGGCGGAGAGGGCCGCCGAGCGCCACGCCGTAGTTGTTGCGCTGAAACTCGGGAATATGGGCCTGGTCGAAGTAGTTGCGCGCGTCGAGCGCGCTGTTGCGAATGAATTCGTAGACCGAGCCGTGGATGTTGTTTCCACCGGAAGCGGTGATGATTGAAATCTGCGCGCCTGTCCTTTTGCCGTAGTTCGCGCCGTAGGTATCGCTGACCACGTTGAACTCGCGGACCGCGTCGACGCCCAGCAGCTGCCCGCTGGTGCCGCCGGGAGTGACGTTGATCAGCGACGCGCCGGTATATTCAATGCCATTCAGTAAGAAGAGATTGTCCTGTGGCCGGCGTCCAGAGACCGAATACATATTGCCGACGGAGGAGTTCGAGGTGCCGACGCCTCCCGAGCGCTGGGTGGTGTAGCTCACCGAGGCCGGGTTCAACTGGATCAGTTGATCGAAGCTGCGTCCATTGAGCGGCAGCTCTTTGATCTGGCGCTCATCGACCAGGCCTTGCGTCTGCAGCGTGGAGGTCTCGACGACGGGCGGCGTATCGGCGACCGAGATGGTCTGCTGGACATCGCCGACGGTAAGGGCGAGATGGAAAGAGAGACTCTGGCCGACGGTCAGCCGCACGCCGGTCCGTTGCAGCGGGGCAAAGCCTTCGCGAGTGACCGAGATCGTATAAACGCCGACAGGGATCGAAGGCGCGGAAAAGGCGCCGCCCTCCCCGGTGGTGAAGCGCCTTTGGCCTCCTGTCTCCTGATTGCGAATGAGCACCTCGGCCTGGGCAACGGGGTTATTGGCGGGGTCGACGACATCGCCGGCGATCGTGCCGCCGACCATTTGCGCCAGCAGGCAAGGGGAAGCCAATGCCAGGGCAAAGAGGCTGGAAAGCAGGCGACGACGAAGCAAAGGCTGGGCAGAACGCATGAAGAAAACTCCTGAAGGGGGGATTGCGGGCGGAACGAAGCGTCTCAGAGAGGCAGAGATGCGCGGCGACAACAACGCGGGCGGCGTGGCTGCGGCAAAACTGGATCGAGGCATCTCTTGGTGGGACGAAGAAGGCTCACGCGCAGGTCCTGGTGATTCGTTGCGAGGAGGGAAACAGCTGCTTCCAGAGTAGAGCAGCGAACATAGTAGTGAACGGCCGCTAAAGTTGTTGCGGACAACAACAGAGGGCCGCGTCCGAGGGGACCAGGCAACACTGCGAGAGCGGGTTTGGAACGACGTTCACAGTGCCACGATACCACAGCATTGGCGGCCCTCAAAAAGAGAGCTCGTCCGGCAAGCCTGCCGGCGGCGAGACTCGCGGGCCATGGTCAATGCTGCGACAGCGACAGGACATTCCCGTCGGGATCACGAAACCAGGCGACGCGGCTGCCGGAGGGCGTGGTCCAGATGCCGAGCTCGTCCTGCTCAAGATAGGGGTAGCGCTCCAACGAGACTCCGGCGGCCGTGAGTTCCTTGACGGCCGATGCGATGTCGGGAACTTCCCAGCCGAGCGTGGTGTAGGCGGCCGGCGTTAATGCGTCGAGGCGCACAATCCGGATCATCGATCCATTGGCCCTGACGACGAGCGCAAACTGATCGTCCTCGACAAATTCCAACTTCAAAGTGTCGACATAGAACTGGCGCGCACGTGGTGCATCCACTGTCGGGATGAAGCCGATAAGGGAGCATCGATTCAGCATGGTAGAGCCTCCGCGACAACCATAGTTGGTGAATCGCCGGCAGGCAACACTTCTGGGTGGAGACCCCCGCATCGGGCTGTAGTATGGTCACCACCATCGGCCGGGATTGATTTCCGCACGCCTTCAAGGGCCGAAATTCCATGGAATGAAAGAAGCAGAGAGACGGACATGGCGACGGCGAGAATAGCAGACATGATCGTGGACACCCTGGGGTCGATCGGCGTCAAGCGGATCTACGGCGTGCCAGGAGACTCTTTGAATGCAATCACGGATGCCATCCGCACCCACAAATCGGTCGACTGGATGCATACCCGCAATGAAGAGGCAGCCGCTTTTGCGGCCGGGGCCGAGGCCCACCTGACCGGCAAACTGGCGGTGTGCGCCGGCAGCTGCGGACCGGGCAACACGCACCTGGTGAACGGCCTTTACGATTGCCAGCGGAACCGGGTGCCGGTGCTGGCGATCGCTGCGCAGATTCCCACCAAGGAGGTGGGCAGCGAATATTTTCAGGAGACCAAGCCAGGCCAGATCTTCAGAGACTGCAGTTATTATTGCGAATTCGTCTCGCACCCCAGCCAGATGCCGAGAGCGCTCGAGATCGCGATTCGCACGGCGGTCGCCAGGCGAGGAGTCTCAGTCCTGATCATCTCCGGCGACACGGCGCTGCAGGAGGCGACGTTGCGGCGGGCGGAGCTGACGATCGACTGCATGCAGCCGGTCAGCAGCCCGGAGCCTGCGCTGCTGGAACGGGCGGCTGCCATGTTCAAGGCGGCGGGGAGGGTCACGATTCTTGGCGGAGCCGGATGCGAGGGCGCCCATGGCGAAGTGTTGCAGATCGCGGAGGCGCTCAAAGCTCCCATCGTCCATGCGCTTCGCGGCAAGGAATTTATCGAGTATGACAATCCTTACGACGTGGGCATGACAGGATTGCTGGGCTTCACCTCCGGCTACTATGCGATGGAGCACTGCGACCTGCTGCTGATGCTGGGCACGGACTTTCCTTACCAGCAGTTTTATCCGTCCAAGGCGAAGGTGATCCAGGTGGATTTGCGGGGAGAGCAGATCGGCCGCAGGACGGCGGTCGATCTGGGGCTGGTCGGGTCGGTGCGGGATACCGTGCGCGCCCTGCTTCCCCTGCTCGCGCCGAAGCAGGACAGCACCCACCTTCAGGAGGCGCAGGCGCATTACAAGAAGGCCCGCCAGGCGCTGGATGGCCTGGCGAACGGAGAGCCGGGTAAGTTGCCGATCCATCCGCAGTACCTGACGGCGGTGCTCGACCGGCTCGCCGCAGAAGACGCCATTTTCACCTGCGACGTAGGTACGCCGACGGTGTGGGCGGCGCGGTACCTCACCATGAATGGCAAGCGCCGCCTGCTCGGTTCCTTCAATCACGGCTCGATGGCAAATGCTTTGCCCCAGGCGATCGGGGCGCAGGCGACCTATCCCGGGCGACAGGTTGTCTCGCTATCGGGCGATGGCGGCCTGGCCATGCTGATGGGCGAGTTGCTGACTCTGAAGCAGCTCAAGGTTCCGGTGAAAGTCATCGTCTACCAGAACAACGCGCTGAGTTTCGTGGAGCTGGAGATGAAGGCGGTGGGGGTCATCAGCTTTGGGACCGACCTGGTGAATCCCGACTTCGCCCAGGTCGCCGCGGCGTGCGGCATCTTTGGCCGCAACGTCGAAGATCCCGGAGAGCTGGAGGCGACGCTGCGCGCCGCGCTCGACCACGACGGGCCGGCACTGGTGAGCGTGAAAGTTGCCAGGCATGAGCTCTCGATGCCGCCGACCATTGATTTCGAACAAGCCAAGGGATTTGGCATTTACCTGGTCAAGGCGATGCTGAACGGGCGCGGCGACGAGATCCTGGACCTGGCGAAGACCAACCTGCGCGAGTTTCTCTGAGGCG
Organism: Acidisarcina sp.; assembly: GCA_965199205.1. Taxonomy (GTDB): domain Bacteria; phylum Acidobacteriota; class Terriglobia; order Terriglobales; family Acidobacteriaceae; genus Acidisarcina. The sequence continues at coordinate 2,342,379 of OZ240688.1, read as the reverse complement.
GGTGACGGCGGCAGTTCGGGGGTCGCGATCAGCGCAGTTGCAGGACGATAGGGGTGTGATCGGAGGGCTTCTCCATCGCGCGCGGCCCTTTGTCGATCTCACAGCTCTCGAGACGATCGGCCAGATCGGGCGAAAGCAGGAAGTGGTCGATCCGAATGCCGCGATTGTGTTCGAAGGACTGACGAAAGTAGTCCCAGAACGTAAAGCAGCCGGTCTGGCCCGGATGCAGCGCGCGGAAGGCATCGGTATACCCCAAGGCGAGGTATGCCCGGTAGCGCGAGCGCGGCTCCGGCTGAAAGAGCGCGTCCCGCACCCAGGAAGACGGCTTATGGCAATCGATGTCCTCGGGAATGACATTGAAATCCCCGCCCAGCAGCACCGGTTCGCCGGCTGCGATCCACACGGCCATCTGCCGGTGCAGCCGGTCCATCCAGGCGAGTTTGTAGGTGAATTTTTCGGTGCCTACCGGGTTTCCGTTGGGCAGGTACAGATTCACGATCCGGATGCCCTGGATCCTCGTCTCCAGAAAGCGCGCGTGGGAATCCTCCTCATCGCCGGCCAGGGTGGTGTTCACCGTCTCAATTGGATGGCGCGAGAGGATGGCGACGCCGTTATAAGACTTCTGCGTGACCGCGACGCTCTCGTAGCCCAGGTCTTTCAGCAGCGGCGCCGGAAAATCGGTGCCTTTGAGTTCCTGCAGCAGCAGGACGTCGGGTTGGTTGGCCGCCAGCCACTCCGTAAGAATGGCCAGGCGGGCGCGAATGGAGTTGACATTCCAACTGGCGATTTTCATCGGTCAGGCGCTCTGGCGGACGAGGGCGCGGCGCAGGACGGTTTCAAAGGCGCTCTTCAGTTGAAGGTAGTCCTCCTGGGTTAATTTCCCCTGGAGGCGTTCGGTTTCGAGGGCGAAGAGCTCCTCCTTCAGAGCGGCGAGGAGGTGGCTCGGCTGGCCCAGCGGCGCTGCAGATGGGTAGCTGGCGGGCGCCGGACTTCCCGCATTGGCAAACGTTCCCGCAGCCTCTGGGAAGAACGGAGCGGCGGGCGCACCGGCGGGCGCCGCAGTGGCCCCGGAGGGCTGATTGCGAAGAAAGAACGCGGCGGCGGCGGCCAGCAGGAGAGAGAGGCTGCCGAGGATCCACCAGCGATATTTTGTAAGCGGGTCGGGGGAATCGATCGGGTTGCCGAGTCCACCGCCGGGGCGGGTATCGGCGGCGGCGGCGGCCGAGCCGGCCTCTGCGGAGGTAGCCTGCGCATCGGTAGAACCGCTGGGGACGGCGGTTCCCGGGGTGGTACCGGCCGAGGCTGCCGGTCCGCCTTGCGCGTCGGATCCCTGGGTCTGGGAATCGCGAGGCATTGCGCCTGTGCCGGCGACGGTGAACTCCATCGGCCGCGCGGTGGAGACGTTCCTGGCGAGAAAGGTCTGGGCGTTGACGTCGTCATTGACCGGCTGGAAGGGAGTCGAGACGCCGGGAGTAAAGGTCATGCTCTTGGGCAACATGATGGCGACATTTTCCGCCGGGAGAGCGAGCTTCTGCGAGAACTTGTAGCTGCCTGTATAGGGCAGCCGGTAGCTTACCTGGAAGCGCGTTTCGCCGGGCCGAATGGGAAAGACGAAGGCAAAATGGCCCTTGTCGCCCAGCGGTACCGGCGACGAGGCGACCGGCATGCCGCCCGGCGCCATGGCGGCGGAGCCCTCGACCTGCGCGCCCTCGGGCAGGTAGATCTCGTAGGCGTGGGTGCTCAACTGGGTGCGCGGCGGGGTCGAGGCGTTCTTGACGAAGTAGTTCTCGATGACGTGCAGGCTTTGCTGGCCGGTCTCGATGCGCATGACGTTGGCCTCGGTCGAGACGCCCTCGACCTTCTCCGCCACATCGAAGACGTCGATATCGACGGACTGCGTGCCTGGCGGCGCAATGTGAAAGTAGCCGGCCTTTTCGTGATCGACGCGGATCAGGTGTGGCCCGGCGTCCGGCAGATCGAGCTTGAAGTTGCCCTTGGCATCGGTGGTGGTGCTGTTGGACTCCTTCATTCCCCCTTGAAGCTGGATGAGAACGACGCGGTCTCCGGCGGCGGGTTTGTTGACGGTTTTATCGGTGACGGTGCCGGTGATTGAGGCGGCGAGGGAGGCGAGAGGCGTGAATAGAGCCAGAAGGGTGAGTGCGCGGGGAGTGCTGAAAGTCCGATTCATGATGACTCTCCGATTCTAGTGCGTCGGAGTTGCCGGGAAAGGATTCCCCGCCCTCAAGCCGTCGATTTGTTGACTGCGCCGGGAGCAAAGGCCATCCGCAAGCCGACGAATCGATAGAAGAGCGGCAAGAGCGGGCGGTGAGCGGCGATGCCGGCGGGAGGAGGAACAACTCGAGGCGGCGGCGGCAACCAGGCTGAGTCGACTTCACGAACTGCCGGCGCCTGCGAGCGCCCGGACCCTCGGGATGGAACGTCTGCGCCGAAGAGTGGATTGGCGCGGATGGAATACCCGCGGTAGGCTATCGCCGAAGCCGCTCAGAGACCATGCCGGCCACCTGGGAGACACTTCCTGCGCCGAGCGTCAAGACCGCATCGCCCTCGCCGGCCAGGGCAGCGGCCCGGTCGGCGGCCTGCTCAAAGGAGGCCGCGTACTCGACACTGCCGCGGCCGCTGGCTTTGACCAGGGCCTGAGCACTCACGCCCTCGATCGGCTCTTCGCCGGCTGCGTAAATCTCGAGCACCTGCACGGAATCGGCCTCGTCGAAGGCCCTGGAAAACTCCGGCAGCAGGTCGCGCGTCCGCGAGTAGCGGTGGGGCTGGAAGATGACGTGCAGTTTCTGATAATGGCACTGGCGCGCGGCCTTGAGCGTGGCGACGATCTCTGTCGGATGGTGGCCGTAGTCGTCGATTACGGCCACGCCGCGCACACACCCCTTCAACTCGAATCGGCGGTCGACCCCGCGGAAATCGCGAAGGCCCTGGGCGATCAGCTCCGGGGCGATCTCCAACTGAACCGCGATCGCCGCCGCCGCCGTTGCGTTCAGCACATTGTGAAGTCCCGGCACCCGCAACTCGAAAGGGCCCAGCACCTGGCCGCCGAAGGCCACTTCAAAGCGGGAGCGCACGGGCGGGCCGGCAAGGGCGCGATCTCCCGCAGTCTCTTGGTTCGCGACCGCGGGCAGCGCGCGCAGCACAAAGTCGGCTCTGGGGCTGGTGCCATAGGTCAGCACCCGCCGCCGTACCCGGGGCAGCACCGCCTGGAGCATTTCATTATCCAGGCAGGCGGTGGTCGCTCCATAGAAGGGCACCTTCTCCATGAACTCGACGAATGCGTCTTCGACGTCAGCCATGTCGCGGTAGCAATCCATGTGTTCCCGATCGAGGTTGGTGACCACTGCGAGGATCGGCGAGAGCTTCAGGAAAGACCGGTCGCTCTCATCCGCCTCGGCTACCAGGTACCGCGATTTGCCCAGTCGGGCGTTCGATCCCAGGGCATCGACGCGGCCCCCGACCACGACGGTCGGGTCCAGGCCGGCGGCGGCCAGCACGGTCGCGATCATGGAGGTGGTGGTGGTCTTGCCATGCATGCCGGCGACTGCGATGCCGTACTTGAGGCGCATCAACTCGGCAAGCATTTCCGCTCGTTGAATGACGGGTATTTTGCGCGCGCGGGCTTCGACGATCTCCGGATTGCGCTCGTTGATCGCTGAGCTTGCCACGACGACGCCGGAGCCGACCACGTTGGCTGCGAGATGGCCTTCGAAGACGATTGCGCCCAACCGGATGAGCCGCTCCGTGGCGCCGGAGCGGCGCAGGTCGGAGCCCGACACCGCGTAGCCCAGATTGAGCAGGATCTCTGCGATCCCGCTCATCCCGATTCCGCCAATACCAATGAAATGAACTCGTTGCGTGGTTACGAACATAAGCAGTGTGAGCTGCACTTACTCTAACAGCGGGCCGTCGCGAGAGCGCAAAGGGAGCAGCAGCTCTCAGTATTGAACCAACACAACTTTTCTCGGCATCTGATGTTTATATAGTCAGACTTCGTAAGAGTGATCAGCCACTCCGGAGTCACGTCAGACTTCCCGAGATTGCAGTCATTTTGAGCAACTGGGAACTTGGCGAGGAGGTCAACAATGCGTATTCTTCGTTCACTGCTGCTGCTCAGTCTTCTCGCGATTCCGGCAGCGTTCGCTCACTCTCAGGTGGCCGTCGGCATCGGCATCGGGCCAGTGGTCTCGCCGGTCGCTTACGGCTACGACGATGGTTACGCCTACGGGGCGCCATCGTGCGGCTATGGTTATTATCCGAATTATCCATACGCCTGCGCGCCTTACGGCTACTACGGGCCCAGCTGGTTTTCCGGCGGCATCTTCATCGGGGCCGGTCCCTGGTTTCGCGGCGGCTACGGCTATGGACCCTGGGGCGGTTGGGGCCACGGCTTTTACGGCGCCGGCTACGGCCGGGGTGGTTACGGCTACGGACGCGGCGGCTACGGTTATGCCGGGTATGGACGCGGCGGTTACGGCTACGCGGGTGTGAACCGGGCCGGTTATAACGGCGGACGGGGAGCTTATGCCGGCGGCTATCGCGGCGGCAGCTACGCCGGCGGAGGGCGCGCAGCTTACGGCGGCGGTTCTGCTTTCCACGGTAATGCTGGCGGATCGGCCTTCCATGGCTCGTCCGGCGGTGGGGGCTTCCATGGCGGCGGCGGTGGATTTGGCGGCGGCGGAGGATTCCACGGCGGCGGCGGTGGATTTGGCGGCGGCGGCCACGGCGGTGGCGGTGGCGGTCACCGGTAAGTGAATTTGCAAGACGCAAAAAGGCCTGCTCTCCGGAGCGGGCCTTTTTGTTCGTTTCCTGGCAAGCCTGGGAGGCTGACACCTTGACGATCTACAATCGGGTCGTGTAGATAATCACAGTATGGGAAAGCCAAGCGATCTCGTCCAGGGAACCCTCGATCTGCTCATCCTGAAAACCCTGTCGATCGAGGAACGCCACGGCTGGGCGATCGCCAAGCGCATCCAGCAGATCTCGGGCGAGGTTCTGCAGGTGCAGCAGGGCTCTCTCTACCCCGCGCTCCACCGGCTCGAGCAGCAGGGCTGGATCAAGGCCAAATGGGAGGAAAGCGAGACCGGCCGCCAGGCCAAGTTTTATTCCCTCACTACCGCCGGGCGCAAGCATCTCGAGGCTGAAACCGCTAACTGGAGCCGCCTTTCCGAGGCTATCAACCTCGTCATCCAGGAGGCCTGAGCGGTGAGCAGCCCGATGCGCCGCCACAAGCTCCTCATGCAGGGCCGAATGCTCTTGCGCCGTCGCCTGGCCGGCGCTCAGCTCGACGCCGAATTGAACTTCCACCTCGACCAGCAGATTGCCGAGAACCTGGCCGCCGGAATGGCTCCCGAAGAGGCCCGCCGCGCCGCTCTGCGCGCCTTCGGCAACCTCACCACGCTGCGCGATCAGGCGCGCAACACCTGGAACTGGCTGTGGCTCGAGATCCTGGTGCGGGATGTGAAATACGGTGTGCGCACGCTCGCCCGGACCCCGGGTTTCTCTGTTCTGGCCGTTGTCGTGATGGGCCTGGGCATCGGCGCCAATGTCGCTCTCTTTACCGTCGTCCACTCGGTGTTGCTGAAGCCGCTGCCGTTTAAGGACCAGGACCGGCTCGTGCGCCTCTTCGAGGCAAACTCCCAGGGTATCTTCCAGGACAACGTTCTGGCCGGTGGCACCTTTGCCGCCTGGCAGTCCCGCGCCACCAGTTTCGAAGCAATGGCGATTAAGAGGTCGCGGGACTACAACCTGACCGGAGCCGGAGGCCAGCTGCCCGAAGTGGTTCACGCCCAGATGGCCTCATGGACGATCTTCCCAGTTCTCGGCGTCGATGCCGCTCTCGGGCGCCTGCTGCTCGCCAGCGACGATACTCGTGAGGCAAACGCCACCGCCGTGCTCACCTGGGGACTGTGGAAGCGGCGCTACGGCGGCGACCCTGGGATGGTCGGCAAGACCATCCTGCTCGATGCCAACGCCTACACCGTCGTCGGGGTGCTGCCCGCCTGGTTTACTTATCCCGATCCCACGATCCAACTCTGGACGCCGCTCTATCACGAGCGGTCGGCCCAGATCATGAAGATGTACACCGCGCACAATTTCGATGGCGTCGCCCGCTTGAAACCCGAGGTCACTATGCAGCAGGCCAGCGCCGAGCTGAATGCCATCCAGCGCCAGGTGCGCCAGCAGAACCCCGACGGCCCGGTCAATGACGCCGCCAATATCCGTCCGATCCTCGATGCCGAGGTCTACCGGTTGAAGACCGGGCTCTACACGCTGCTCGCCGCGACCGGCTGCCTGTTGCTGATTGCCTGCCTGAACGTAGCCAACCTGCTCGTGGCCCGCGCCGCCGCCCGCCGCAAAGAAACAGCAATTCGTACCGCGCTTGGGTGCAGCCGCGGGCACCTCGTTCGTGAGCAGGTGATCGAAAGCCTCGTGCTCTCCGCTGCCGGCGGCGGCCTGGGGCTGCTTCTCGCCAGCGCAGCCTTACAGTGGCTGATCCACACCCGGCAGGACCTTCCGCGCGCCGGCGCCATCCACATCGACGCGCTCACCCTTCTCTTTGCCGCGGGAGTCATCCTTGCCTGTGGCCTGGTCGCCGGGCTGATTCCAGCGCTCTCTTCGAATGACAGACAGATTCTTCGCACCCTGCATGAATCTTCGCGCTCTTATAGCGCCGGCCAGGGAGGGGTTCGTCTCCGCCGCGCCTTGCTCACGCTCCAGGTCGGCCTGACGGTCGTTTTGTTGACTGGCGCTGGCCTGCTGATCAAGACTTACAGCCGGCTGCGCTCCGTCGAGCTGGGTTGCGCCACTCACAATGTGCTCACCATGGAAGTCAAGCTTCCAGGCGGCAGCTACAAGACGCCCGAACAGCTCGTCTCGTTCTATGAGCAACTGCTGGCCAGGACCCGCCAGCTTCCCGGGGTCGAGGATGCGACGTTCACCACCCTGCTGCCGGGACAAGGCCACCAACAGGACGACGTCTTCAATGTTCGCGAACATCCGCCACTGCCTCAAGGGGAGACCCTGGACTCCTCCACGATCTTCATCGCCCCGGGCTACTTCCGAGCCATGCAGATTCCGCTGCTGCAGGGCCGTACCTTCCAGCCGGACGAGCGGCTGGCGAGGGCGAAGACGGTGATGGTGAACGAGACGTTTGTGCAGAAGTTTCTCAAGGGCGAAGACCCGATCGGGAAACATATCACCCACGATCTCGCCGGCGATCTGGGCACCGGGAGCGAAGGCCCGGAGATCATCGGCGTCGCCGCCGACACCCTGGAACAGGTCTCGGATGCACCGTATCCGACCATTTTCTTTCCGCTTTATGCGGGCACGGGGCGGGGCATCGTTCTGGCGGTCCGGGCGGCGGCCGGCAAGGATCCCGCGACACTGGCTTTACCTGTCCAACGGGCGATTGCCGGCCTCGATGCCACGCTGCCCGTCTCGGACGTCCTCACCATGGACGAGATCATCGGAAAGTCGACCCTGGACGCCAGCTTCGACGCTACCTTGCTGGTCGCCTTTGCCGTTCTCTCGCTCGTTCTCGCGGCGGTCGGCCTCTTTGGCGTTCTCTCCTACATCGTCGCCCAGCGCACCACGGAGATCGGCATCCGCATCGCCCTGGGAGCCAGGCGGGGCCAGGTCTGGCAACTATTGCTCTCGGACGGCCTTCGGCCTGCATTGCTGGGATTAGTGCTCGGGCTTATCGCCAGCGCCGGCGTCACCCGCCTCATCCAATCCATGCTTTATGGAACAAAAGCCCTCGATCCGGCAGTCTTCCTGGTCGTGGCCGCAACGCTGCTGGCGGTGGCGGTCGTCGCCTGCGCCATTCCTGCGTGGCGCGCCTCGCGCCTCGACCCGATGCAGGCGCTGCGTTCGGAGTAACAGAGAGGAAACCAATGGTTCCTATGTCGACCCGCCGTGAGGTCTTACAGGCGCTTTTCTTCGCGGCGATTGGCGGCGTTCTGCCGGGGCCGCTACCCGGCGGGAATCACGCCTGGGCTTCGGAAGGGGATGGTGAGCGGCACGATTTTGAGCCTGCGCGGAAGCTGATTCTTGAAGCGATCCAACAGGGCTCCGCTACCGGAGTCGCGGTTGCCGTCGTCCACCATGGACGCATCGTCTGGGAGGAAGGCTTTGGATGGGCCAATCGGGAGTCAGGCGTCAAGGCAAGCGCGCATACACCGTTCACGCTGGCATCGATTACCAAGCCATTCACCGCGACGACCCTCATGACACTTGCCGCGGAGGGCAGACTCTCCCTGGACGACCCAGCAAACAAATACCTTGGGGACAGCAGGATCGTGGGGACGAATGGAAATGCGGATGGCGCGAGCGTCCGGCTCCTGGGTTCCCATGCCAGCGGTCTACCGGTGATGTACGAGGGTTTCGATCAGGAAGAAGCCCGGTTTGCTCCAAGCCCGAACGTGCTTCTCCGGAATTATGGGAGGCTGGCCTACGCGCCGGGATCCTGTTACGAATACAGCAATATCGGTTTTGCCGGGCTGGCCGCCATTGCGTCGAGTCTGACGGGGGCAGAGATCGGAACTCTCATGACGCAGAGGGTTCTTAGCCCGCTTGGCCTCGATGACAGCTTCTTCGACACCAGTGCGGCGCGCCTGGCAACGGGCGCCGCGCGCTACGACTCCGCGGACAAGCCCATCCCCTACTACACCACGGCAACCCCCGCATCGGGGGAGCTCTACGCCAGTGCTCACGACCTGGCGCGCTTCGCGATCTTCAACATGAAGCATCGCCTCCGGGACCAGGCGCAGATTCTGAACGATCGATGGATCGACGAACTGCACAAGCCGGTCTTCATCGGGCCATCCGGGGTGGCGACGACCTTCGGCTGGTTTCTCGGCCATCTGCGCTCGGGAGCCCCGGTGATCTTTAAGTACGGCGGACAGCCGGGTGTTGCCACGGTGCTTTCGATGCTCCCATCGGAGAACCTCGCATGCCTGGTTCTGACCAACCGGTCTGACGGCAGAGAACTGTGCAACCGCGTGGGCAACCAGGTGCTCGGCAGCTACTTACCGGAATGGCAGCAGCAGGAGGAGACCAGCGGAGCTGCGCCAACCGCCTTCGATCTCAGCCCTACTTTCGCCGGCCGCTGGCAGGGAACACTGGCGAATGACAGTGCGGCCATGCGAGTCAGCCTGGAGATACAACCCCCTAACTCGGGCAGCCTGGCGCTCAACGCCCGGCCGGCGGAGAAGATCGTCGACATGCAATCGGAGGGAGCAGCCATCACGGGTGTGTCGACGGGGTTGATCGACTCCCCCGATGCGAGGCGCACGGGAGCGAACACCCTCAAGATCAAGCTGATGGCGCAAAACGGAAAGCTGGTGGGCAGGGCACTCGCCACCGGGGGAAACCCCGACATCCACAACGTGATGCTGCCCTACGTGCTCACTTTGAACCGGATGTCGAGTTAGGCAGATAGCTGGGCGAATCACTATTTCTTCACAGCGACTATACCCTCGCTCGAGACAGGCATTCCAAAGAGATCGCCGGATAGAGATAATTATTCGCAGAACCAGGCAGCGCGATGCACGGCGCCGGGGTCTCGGCGCACCCGTCTTTGAAATAGATGAGCTCCTGTGGTCAAACCACAGCAACTGTGTCATGCTGATGTGGTATGAACACAGGAGCCATAGGATGCAATCCAAACTCGATCTACTCCAGGGCACACTCGACCTGATGGTTCTGCAGACGCTTGCCACGCTTGGCTCTCTCCACGGCTACGGCATTGCCCGGCGGATCGAGCAGGTCAGCGGGGACGAAATCCTGCTCAACCAGGGCACCATCTATGCCGCCCTGGTCCGTCTGCAGCAGCGCGGCTGGATTGCCGGGGAGTGGGGCATCTCGGAAAACAACCGCAAAGCCAAGTTTTATTCGCTTACCAGGAGCGGCGAGAAGCAGTTGGCCGAAGATGCCGCCTACTGGAATCGGCTGGCTGGAGTGATGGGCCGGATGCTCGCTGTGCCGCTGAAAGGGGTGAAATGATGGCTGCGTTTCGGCGAGTTTCTGGCAGAATCGGTGCATTTTTCAGCAAGAAAGCGCACGATTCCGAGCTCGAAACCGAGCTCAATTCGCACCTGGAGTTCGCCATTGAAGAGAATCTCCGGCGGGGGATGCCGCCCGGAGAAGCGCGCCGCCAGGCGCTGCTTCGCTTCGGCGGCGTCCAGCAGGCTACCGAAAACCATCGCGAGACCCGTGGACTGCCGTGGTTGGACATTTTAGGGCAGGATCTCCGCTTCAGCCTGCGCACGCTGCGGCGCGACCGCGCCTTCACCATCGTCGCCGTGCTTATCCTCGCCCTGGGAATTGGCGCCAATATCGTGGTCTTCAGCGTGGTGAATACGCTCCTGCTGCGCCCGCTCCCATTCCCTGAATCACAGAGGCTGGTGCGCATCGGCACCAAGAGCTCGGCGTGCGGAGAGTCGTGCGCAACTTACACGACCAACGCGACCGAGGAATACCAGCAGCGCAACCAGTCTTTCGCGTCGGTCACGGGCTACTTTGCCTTTACCGGCCCCGACAACTACAAGCTCACCGGCCGCGCCGTGCCTCTGCCGGTCACCGGCATCCTGGTCATGGGAAATTTCTTCCCAACCCTTGGCGTGCAGCCGGTGCTCGGCCGCCTGTTTACCCTGGAAGAAACGCTGCCGCATAGCCGGGCGGCAGTGCTGCTCAGCTACGCCTTCTGGAAGCGGCAGCTCGGCGGCGACCCGAAGCTGCTCGGCCAGCCCATCAGCCTCAATAACACGCCGGTGACCGTTGTCGGCGTCCTTCCCGAGAGCTTCGATTTCGGTTCTGTCTTCTCCCCCTGGTGCGAAGGTTGACATTTTTACGCCATTTGTCGCGGCCGATTTTGCGGATGACGGCAATGTTCTCGCCCTGGCCGGGCGCCTCAAACCGGGCGTGACTCTGGGCCAGGCGCAGAGCGAAGCCGATCTGCTCTTTCCCAAGCTTCAGGCGAGCCTCAAGCATCCCGAGTGGCATGCCGGCTACAGGGCGACGCTCTTCAATTTGAAGGAGTACGTCAGCGGCCAGCTGCGGCGCTCTCTGATCGTTCTCTGGTCGGCCGTCGGCCTGATCCTGCTGATCGTCTGCGTCAACCTTTCGAACCTGCTGCTGGCCCGCGCGGCCGCTCGCAGCAGGGAGTTTGCCATGCGCAGCGCGTTGGGCGCGGGTAAAGGGCGCCTGCTGCGCCAGTTGCTGACCGAGAGCCTGGTGCTCTCGGGCGCCGGCGCAGTGCTGGGCCTGGCGATGGCCTTCGGCGTGGTGACCTGGCTAGCCCACCAGGGCTCGCTCGCCCTGCCGCTGCTCCACAGCATTCGCATTGACGGACCGGCGCTTGGCTGGACGGTGCTCATCGCGGTGACCGCGGCGCTCTTCTTTGGCGTGGTGCCGGGGCTGCGCATCTCCGGCGGGAACCTGCAGGAGGTGCTGAAGGACGCCGCCCATGGAACCAGCTCCGGGAGGAAGCAGGACCGGATGCGTTCCCTGCTGGTGATCTCCGAGATCGCCCTGGCCTGCGTCCTGCTGGTCGGCGCCGGCCTTCTGTTACGCAGTTTTTTGCGTGTGCTCGATGTGGACCTTGGCTTCCGCCCGGATCGAGCGGCCGCGATCAGCGTCGATGATGACGATGGCCACGATCCGGCGAGGCGCACCGCCATCTGGCAGGAGGTCATACGCCGGGTGGAGACGATTCCTGGAGTGGAGAATGCCGGAATCACGGACAATCTGCCGCTCAGCCGCAACCGCAGCTGGGGCATCAGCGCCAAAGGCCACGACTACGCCCCGGATGAACTCAAAGGCACCTTCGTCTACATCGTCTCGCCGGGCTATCTCGATTCCATCGGCATGCGCCTGGTGGCCGGGCGCGACATCAGCTGGAGCGACGGCCCGGTGTCGCCCAAGGTGGTCATCATCAACCAGACCGTCGGCCGGAAGCTCTGGCCCGGTCAGGACCCCATCGGCCGGATCGCCGAAGTGAACGGGGATACACAGGTGATCGGCGTAGTGGCCGACGTGCGCGAGAGCGGAGCGGAATCTACCCCGGGCTGGCAGATGTACCTGCCTGCGTCGCAGTTCGATCCCGAGGGTTCGGAGCTGGTGGTCCGCTCCAGACTGCCCGCGGAGACGCTCGCCCCTGCGGTGATGGCCACCCTGCGCTCGATCAACCCGGGCCAGCCCGCGACGGAATTCAAGCCCATCCAGGGACTGGTCGACCATGCCGTGTCGCCGCGCCGCTTCTTCGCGCTGCTGGTCGGCGTCTTCGCCGCTCTCGGCCTTTGCCTCGCGTCGCTCGGCATTTGCGGGGTGATCTCCTACTCGGTCACCCAGCGCACCCAGGAGATCGGTATCCGCATGGCCCTGGGCGCGACCCGGGGCCGGGTGCAGCTGGGCGTGCTCTTTCGAACCCTGCGCATGGCATTGCTGGGCATCGCTCTGGGAGCCGTGACGTCGCTGGCGGTCTCAGGGCTGATTGGCTCGCTGCTGTTTGCCACCGCGCCCAACGATCCCGCCACCTTCCTGGTCATCTCCCTTCTCCTGGTCTCGGTAGCGCTCGTCGCCGGCTATATTCCAGCCCGAAGAGCCTCCAGAATCAATCCTGTGATTGCCCTGCGCAACGATTAGCGTCTGCGAAGTCGAGGTTTGGTGAGCGGCGATCGAGGTTTGGTGAGCGGCGATCCTGTTTCCGCGGCGAACACTCTTTTGCACGCGCGGGATGGCGAAGCCGTACACTAAGCTGGTAGCGATCGCCGGGATGCAAAGCACAGCCGCCAGCCAACCCGTTCCCAACGCCGGATTTGCCGCCCCGTCATCGCTGGTGGCGGCTTCGAGCGGGCCCCGGCTCCGGCAGTACGCCTGGTTTGTGCTTGGCTGGAATATCGCTGTCATTCTTTGGGGAGCCGTCGTGCGCGCCACGGGTTCGGGCGCCGGATGCGGCAATCACTGGCCGCTCTGCAATGGTGAAGTGATCCCGACATCTCCGCGGGTCGCGACCCTGATTGAGTTCACCCATCGCGCCATGACGGGCGGGGCAACGCTTACCATCTTCGCGCTGTTGATCTGGACCTTCCGGGCGACCCATAGCCGCCACCTGGCCCGCATTACCGCCATCGCTGCTACCCTGCTGCTGCTGAACGAGGCCTTCCTGGGAGCGCTGCTGGTCAAGCTTGGCTACGTCGTGCATAACCAGTCGCCCGGCCGGTTTATCGTGCTGCCGATCCACCTGGCGAACACGTTGCTGCTGTTAGCTGCGCTGGGGCTGACCGCCCATTTTCTGGCGCGGGAGCAGGGTTTCATGAACGGCAGCGTCGAGTACCGGTACTTGGGGCTGGCCGTCCTGGGGCTCGCCACCACCATTGCGGTCGGGGTGACCGGCTCTCTCGCCGCCCTGGGCGACACGCTCTTTCCGGCGGCCAATTTTGCCCAGGCTGTGGCCCAGGACTGGTCGCAATCGAGCCCGTGGATTCTGCGGCTGCGCTGGGTACACCCGGCGTCGAGTGTCCTGGCCGGGGCGTTCCTAGTGTGGCTGATCGCGGTGAGCGGCGCGCGATCCGGCGCCAACCGGAAGCTCGCCCAGTGGGCGGTGGGCCTCTTCGTGTTGCAGTTTGCGCTGGGGGGCGTAGATGTCCTGCTGCGGGCGCCGACGTGGATGCAGATCGTTCACCTGCTGGGAGCAGATATTTTCTGGGCGGTGCTGATTGTGCTGACGGCGCGGATTACGATCGTTCCTCTCGGCTGCCCGGGGAACGTCTGCAGCCTGCAGGCTGCACGGGAAGGCAAGCTTTCGCTTCAGCCTTGAAGTTCTGCCGAGGAAGGCGGGCCAAAGTTCTGGGCGCCGAGCTGCGCGGGAGTTGTCAGCAGGCGCTGCTCCTGATCGAGGCGATTTTTCCGGTAGAACTGCACCCGGCACATGGGGCACTCCCACGGATAGCAACCGAAATAATGCATGATGCGCCTGGCCATCCAGCTCTCTCGCGCCATCCGCCGGGGACGGTCAAAGCTGCACTTCGGGCAGGCGCGGTCCATGAACCTCAAGGTAGTCCTCTCCGGCTGGCCCGGCCCAGACGATCTCCACGGGACGGCTTCTTCGGCTCGTGGCTGGTGCGTGTCAGCGATATGCAGCGCAACTTCCGTACCCATGACCTGGAATCTGAGCTTAATCATAATTCCACTTCGCGGAGCACGTGATGAGCCGGGAAGCGCCACTGCAATTTTAGATACCCCTAAGAGCTTACGGGATGGTGAATTTTCTCAGCGCGAAGATAGTTCAGTCAACTGGCGGAAACAGCCTGGTTTGACGGCGCCGCATCCGCAATCGCCTGTAGCTGGGCCAAATGGTGAAGATCGTGCCCGGCCATGATCTCTACCAATGTTTTAAAGCTCAGTTGTCCCAATTCGGGATGAATCGCGGCCCGATCCCAATCGCCGGGCAGCAGCTTTTCCAGCAGGATCGCATTCCAGGCACGCAGGGCAAGAAAGGTCCGCAGCGCCTGCCGGCCGTCGATCGAGGGATAGCGCGGCGCCCAGAGATCCTGATTGAAGGGCTGGACGGTGTGATTCTCCTCGGCGAGGGTCTGCCGCCAGCGAAAGGAGAAGGCGATCTCGGTATCGGCCAGGTGGCACAGGATTTCGCTGACCGTCCACTTGCCCGGCTTGAGGCTGCGGACCATGCCAGCATCTCCGATCTGGGAGATCAAGCTCTCCAATCGGGGTGGAAATTGCCTGACCAACAGCCCGGCATCCTGGCCGGCCACGTACTTGGCGTAAGGGTTACTCACGGGGAACTCCTCTGGGGTAGATGGGAATTGGATGGTTTGAGCGGGGTCCGGCGCTTAGACCGGGCCGTAGTGGAAGTGCAGCTCCTGCATGGATGCCACCGGGATACCGTCCTTGGTCGCGGGCCGAAATGTCCACGTCCGGACGGTATCGGCTACCGTGCCCTCGACCCCGTAGCCGAGCGCATGAAGGATCTGCAGATCGGCGACCTTGCCGGTGGGATCGATGGTGATGTCCAGCACGACATCCCCCTGGGCGCCGTGAGGCACCTGCGACAGATCCGGCCGGGGACTGGGCGAGTAGGTGGTCAAGGCAATCTGAATATCTTCTGTTCCCAGGGCGTCGTTTGTCTCTGCGCCGCTCTTGCCGCTCGAGGGGGCGGCATCGGCCGGAACCGGCATCGGCGCAGGCACCGGAAGGGGTTGTTTTTCTGCCTTTTGTTTGGGAGGGACCGGGACTTTGCGATGAACGGGGGCGACCTCGGCGGAGGCGGCTCCGCCAGGGAGGTAGGTCAGTTCGATGCGCGTTCCCTGCAATGTGCCCGGAACGCTCGGCCGGACGCGCACTGCCCGCAGATGGGTGAGAAGCAGCAGGAGGAATGCACCATGGAGTGCAACCGAGGAGCCGATCTGCCAGGGGTTTCTAGTCTTCTGGTGCTTGTGTTCGAACATCATCTACCCCCGTCCACGAGGTTCGGACGCATGGAAGTCGTCTGTCGCACGCCGGATCGTGCCATTCGTCGCCGAGCAGGCGGTGCAAAATTTAGATGCTATTCCATAATTTGACATGGTCGACGAGTGTCGGGCAACCGACAGTCTTATCCCAGGCATCTTTAGCAATACGCGATAGCAGCGGCAAAGAGACCAGGATTGGATTTCAAGAATGGCTATTCACGTCTTGTTAGTGGACGACGATCCTGTGCAAGCGATGACCCGAAAGGCTATTCTCGACCGCGCCGGATACGTCGTTCAGATTGCTGCCGATGGCCTGGAGGCTCTGGAAGTGCTTCGCTCTCCCAGGGGAAGCGCCTTCAGTCTGGTGCTCACAGATCATCTTATGCCACGGATGAACGGGCCCGAGTTCGTGAGAAGCCTGCGTCACTCAGGATCCCAGGTACCGGTGCTCGTGCTGAGCGGCTTTGCCGACGCCGAGGATGAATACGAAAACCTGGATGTAGCTTTCCGTGTGAAGCCATTCCCGCCCGAGTCTCTGCTGTCCCTGGTGAAGTACCTTCTCTCTCCCGCGGAACGCCGCAGCGCATAAGCGCCAAGCAAGCGGCCGGGGAACGAAGCCGGGCTTGCAACTACGGTGTGAAATCTTCGTTTTGAAAAGAATTGCTCCGAAGCAGTGCGCTCTGCGAAGATAGCAGGGGACATTATGCCGGAATTAGGTAGTTTCGCCCTTCTGCTCGCCCTCGTTCTGAGTGGATACACGCTTGTGGCGGGCGCCATCGCTTTGCGTCAATTGACGAGGGCATCCGCGACGGGAGCAAGGGCTCGCGTTTCGCCGGAGCGGCTTGCCGAGACCGCTCGCCGATCCGGGATCGCCAGCTTCTTCATCGTCTCGGTGGCCGCGTTCGCGTTGCTCTGGGCGGCGTTTACCAACGATTTCTCGGTCGCTTACATTCTGCACCACTCGAATCGCGCTCTGCCCGGCCCGTATAAATTTGCCGCGCTCTGGTCCGGGCAGGAAGGCTCGCTGTTGCTGTGGGCGTGGTTGCTGGCCGCGTATGGCCTGGTTCTGCGGCTGCGGCACAAGGTGGATGTCCGGCTGACGGCCTTCGCCTCTACCATTCTGGCGGGCATTCAGCTCTTTTTTCTCCTGTTGCTGAATTTTGCCGCCACTCCGTTTTCGCTTGTCTCGGGGAGGATTCCTGCGGACGGGTTCGGGCTGAATCCGTTACTGCAGTATCCGGAGATGGTCATTCATCCGCCGATGCTCTATCTGGGATATGTCGGGTTCAGCGTGCCTTTCGCGTTTGCTCTCGGCGCCTTGATGATGCGCTACCCGGGCGAGAAGTGGATCCACATCACGCGGCGCTGGACGATGGTCACCTGGCTCTTCCTCACCTGCGGCATCGTGCTCGGCATGCACTGGGCGTATGCCGTGCTGGGCTGGGGCGGCTACTGGGGCTGGGACCCGGTCGAGAACGCTTCGCTCATGCCGTGGCTGACGGGTACGGCATTTCTGCACTCGGTGATGATGCAGGAGAAGCGCGGCATGATGAAGTCGTGGAATGTGTGGCTGATCTTCTCGACTTTCCTGCTCACCATTCTGGGTACGTTGTTGACCCGGTCCGGCCTGGTGAGCAGCGTCCACGCGTTCGCGGAGTCGAATATCGGTACCTGGTTCTGGGTCTTCATGGTGATCGTGCTCGCGATTTGCATTTTCACCTTCGTTTTGAACCGCGACCACCTCAAGACCGAGCACAAGCTCGAAGCGCTGGTCTCCCGCGAATCGAGCTTCCTCTTCAACAATCTCGTCCTGCTTGCCGCCTGCTTCACCATTCTCTGGGGAACGCTTTTCCCGGTGCTCTCGGAATACGTGCAGGGGAACAAGGTCACGATGGGCGCGCCCTGGTATAACCGGGTTGCGGTGCCGATCGGGCTGTTTCTGCTCTTCCTTACCGGGGTTGGCCCGGTACTGGCCTGGCGCAGCACCTCCTTCAAGAGCATTCGCAAGAATTTCGTGCTCCCGACCATCGCCGGCCTCGGGACCGCCGTGATCCTGATGCTCATCGGCGTGAAACCCTGGCAGGACGAAGGCTCTTTTTACTCGCTGGTCTGCTACTCGCTCGGTGCGCTGGTGATTACCGCGATCTCGTCCGAGTTTCTGCGGGGGTGCGCGGTGATCCAGCGCCACACCGGCCAGAATCTCTTCGCCTCGATGCTGCAACTGACCCGCCGCAACTCCCGCCGTTATGGCGGCTACATCGTGCATCTCGGCATCGTGGTGATGTTTATCGGCTTTGCCGGGCAGGCCTTCAATCAGAGCGTGGAGAAAGAGCTGGGCGTAGGGGACACGATCAACATCGGTCCGTACCGCCTCGTCTCCCAGAGCTTTACGCAGGATTCGAACCCGAACTACGATACCGAATACTCGCTGCTGGACGTTTACCGGAAGGGCAACAAGATCACCCAGCTCGCTCCCGAGAAGCGCTTTTACCAGGCAAGCCAGACTCCGCAGACCATGGTCGCCAATCATTCCACACTCGCCTGGGACCTCTACGTGGTCTACGAAGGGAAGAATCCGGATAGCGGGCTGCCGATCATCAAGGTCTTTTTGAATCCCCTGGTCGCCTGGATCTGGATCGGCGTTTTCATCGTCATCGCCGGAACCGGCACGGCGCTGACCCCGAACCTGCAGACCGCGCTGGCTGCCGGGCGCGTGAAGGTGGCTATTCCGCAGGACGCGGCGATCGCCGGGAGTGGGGACTGATGCGCAGGCTATCCGTATCCGCGCCGATCGATGGGTTATGCCGGGCGAGGCATATCTCGCTTTTGAGAGGCGGGTTCACCACGATCCTGCTCTCCGCCACCATCCTGCTGACTACCGCCGCCGCCGACCCAACGCCTCGCTTCGAGAAGCTCGGCCACGAGATCATGTGCAGCTGCAGCTGCAACGAACTGCTGCTCGAATGCAACCATGTCGGCTGCCCCAACTCGAGCGGCATGCGCCAAGAACTCATGGCCGGGATTGACCGTGGAGATAGCGACAAGACAATCTTTGCCGCCTTCGTCGAAAAATACGGTCCCACTTCGCTCGCTGCGCCCACCGGTGAAGGCTTCAACATCGTCGCGTGGGTGATGCCATTCGCCGTGCTCATTCTCGGCATCGGCGGTACGGCTTTGCTCATTCGCAAATGGAAGCTTCGCACGGTGCCTATGCCACCACCCTCAACGACGCCGCGGTTCAGCGATATCCGCGACCGCATCCGGCGGGAGACGGAGTTCTAGCTCCTGAGTCACTCTGCCGGCCAATGAGTTAGAAAGCAACGCCATGATTATTTTCGCCTGCACCCTCCTCCTCATCACTGTCTTCGCCTTCGTCTTCTGGCCGGAGCGCCACAGCGCCCACCAGCCGCAAAAGACGCGTATTGAATTTCTCGGCGAGCGCAAACAGGTTGTCTACGATAACCTCCGCGACCTCAACTTCGAATACCGCTCCGGCAAATATCCCGAAGAGGACTACGTCGCCCAGCGCGCCGCGCTCGAAAACGAGGCTGCTGAAGTCATCGCAGAAATCGACCTGCTCGAAGCGCAGCCGCGCTGAACAAATGCCGCATGGAAGACGGTTGCCCGCACGAGCGGCGAGGATGCTGCTCGCATCTCGCTCCTGCCCGCGCTCACGATAGCGAATCCGCACCGGTTCGTTCCATGGCGCAGAGAGAGCCGCGTATCTCAGAAGCGCGTATCGACAGCGGCGGCAACTTGTAAGCGTGAAGGGTGTTAGCAGGGGAAGCAGGCAGAATTGACGGAGAGGCAAGAATGCCCGACCGGCAAACTCTACCGCGAGCAACTTGCATGGAGAGTGTTGCATGGGGACTCACGCCGGGCGGAAAGCAACTGCGAACTGTCGTTTAGCACACACAGACATCCGCAGCAAGCTCTGCAGCATCCCTTTTCGAAGAAGTAAGTATGCGGGCGGGACATCGATTCTGCAGGAGATCGTCTAGTATCTATGTTGCTAGAGACCTAACTCTGTGAAGTAACGATTCAAGTATTGAGAAAAGTAGAAAGTGGAGAAGAGAGATTTATGAAATTTTTTGATCGATATACGGCTATGCCGGTTTACGCGCTCGCTCTTACTTTAGGGATTGCCGGGTGTAACAAGACTCCGGATCAAAGTGCCCAGGACCAGAGTGCGCAGCAATCCGCGGACCAGAGTGCGCAAGACCAAGGCGATCCGGCAGCGGCAAACATGGCTCCGGTGGAGGAGCCGGCCACCCCGGCTGCGGCCCCCTTACGCCAACGCCAGAGTAGTGCGCCAGCAGACAGCTCCCAGGAAGCGCCGGCTGCGCAGCAGGCTGCTCCTGCAGAACAAGCCGCAGCTCCTGCGGAACAAGCCGCAGCTCCGGCTGCCGGTTATCCGTCGTCGGACGAGTATAGCGAAGCGTCGTATAACCCGACCCCGGAGCAGTATGCTCCGCAGCCGCCTCCTCCGCTGCCGGAATACCAACAGCCGCCCATCCCCGAGCCCGGCTATCTCTGGACGCCAGGATACTGGAGCTATGCTTCGGCAGGTTATTACTGGGTGCCGGGCGCATGGTGCGCGCCACCCTATCAGGGCGCCTTGTGGACGCCTCCTTATTGGGGCTTCCATAGCGGCCGGTATGGTTTTTTCCATGGTTACTGGGGCCGCTATGTGGGCTTCTATGGCGGCGTAAATTACGGATTTGGCTATGTTGGAAGAGGTTACCAGGGCGGTTACTGGCACGGTAACGACTTCAACTACAACCGGTCGGTGAATAACATCAGCAACGTTCACATCACCAATGTCTACAATCATACGATCATCAATAACACCACCATCAATAACAATCGCGTGAGTTACAACGGCGGCCCACAAGGTATTCCGGCCAGGCCGACTCGAGCGGAAGTCGCTGCATTCCGGCAGCCGACCCACCCGCCAATGGCTTCGCAGCTGCAAAACCGGCAGGCTGCGCAGGCAAACCGGGCACAGTTCGCGGCAGTGAACCATGGCAAGCCGGCGGTTTTCGCTGCAGAGAAGCCGCTGGCAGCCGAGAGAGGCATCCAGCCGCCCCCAGTGCTTCGGCCCGCGGCGAATACTGTGCGGCCGGGCAATGCGATGGAGCCGCGTCCGAACAACACCATGGAAGCCCACCCCAACAACACCATGGAAGCTCATCCGAACAACACCATGGAAGCCCACCCCAACAACACCATGGAAGCTCATCCGAACAACACGATGCAGGCGCACCCCGAGCAGCGGCCGACGCCTGGAGCACAACCCAGGACGGAGGCAAATCACCCTACGCCGCAGGCCGCCCATCCGGAAGCACGGCCGGAGCCGAATCGTCCCGCGGAGCAGACCCGTCCGCAGGCCAGCCAGCCAGCTACGCATCCGGCACCGCAGCAGCGTACCGCTCCTGAGGCCCACCCCGCACCGCAGCAGCATCCTGCTCCTGAGGCGCACCCCGCACCGCAGCAGCATCCTGCGGCTGCCCACCCTGCACCGCAGCAGCATCCGGCTGAGACTCATCCGGAAGAGCACCCGAAATAAATTGCTGCAGTGCTGTTGTTGTGAGGAGAGGCGCGGCCATTGGCTGCGCCTCTCGCTTTGGTAACGATCTTCAGGGAATCGAAATCCAGGAAATCAAGAGACGATCAGCACATCCAAAAAGCGCGGTCCATGAACGCCCTTGACGCGGGTCATCTCAATATCGGCGGTTGCCGAGGGACCCGAGATAAAGGTTGTCGGCAGGGTGGCTGTCGCGGCGAGGCGGTCCAAGGCCTCGGGGACGGTCTCGACGACCTGCTCGGCTAAGACGACGCAGAGATGATAGTCGGGGATGAGGGAAAGCCTGCGGGGCGCCTGGGCAGCCGCGTTCTGGAGCACGATGGTGCCAGTGAGGGCGATGGCGACGGTGCAACCGGAGAGAAAGCCGTCGAAATCGTTGAGCTCCAGGGCGGAGAGATGGCCGGCCTCGGTAAAGGGGATCGTCGCCGGAAGCCAGGTCTGCGGAAGTCCGAACGGTATTGCCATGCGTGCCGCGCCGCGTTCGCGAATGGAAGCGGCGATGACTGCAGGGAGGGTTGCGTGGCTCACCCGATGCACGCGGGCATCGTACTCGAGCAGTCTTTCCTCAAGTAAGTCGAGCTTCCGATCGTCGTCGAGTTTGCCGACGCGGTTGTAGCTGCGTTCGATGCCGGCATAGTTCGCCGCAGAGCTTGCCGGGGAGCCCTGGGGATGCGAGCTGCGGATGCGCGAGAGGATTGCCTGGCGTGCGGCTGAGGTGTCGATCACGGCTTGCGGCTCCCGTGTGAGGGCGGCTGCGCCGCTCTGGTCTTGTCCCTCTCGTCCCTCTCGTTCCACCATTCGCGGAAAGACTGCTTCGGCAGCGGCAGCAGATCGCGGGTCTGGGTCCAGCCGCCGAGCATCAGCGGCAGATGTTCGATGAAGCCGCTGCCGGCGACGAAGGGGAGCTGGCCGAGACGGCCTGCCTTCTGGGCGAGTTCGAGACGGGCGCCGCTCTCAAAGACTGCGGCAGCGGTTTGCATGCCGATATTCCAAAGGCCGAATTTGCCGGCGAGGGTCGCCTGGTCGCGTTCAACGACTTTGCTGCGCAGGTGGATGAGCACTTCGGGAATGTTGATCTTCACCGGGCAGACTTCGTAGCAGGCTCCGCAGAGTGAGGACGCGTAGGGGAGAGAATCAGCCTCTTTGAGCTGCTGGAGCTGCGGGGTGAGAATGGCGCCGATGGGGCCGGCGTAGACCGAGGCGTAGGCATGGCCGCCGGTCTGGCGGTACACGGGGCAGGCGTTCTGGCAGGCAGCGCAGCGGATGCACTTGAGGGTCTGTTTTGCCTCGGGGTCATGCAGGATGGGGCTGCGACCGTTATCGAGGAGGATGACGTGGAATTCGCGGGGGCCGTCGCCGGGATGAACGCCGGTCCAGAGCGAGTTGTAGGGGTTCATGCGCTCGCCGGTGGCGGAGCGGGGCAGAGTCTGCAGCAGCACCTCGAGATCGCGAAATCGGGGAATCACTTTTTCAATACCGGCGATCGAGATGAGCACATCGGGCAGGGTGAGACACATGCGGCCGTTGCCCTCGGACTCAACGATGCAGACGCCTCCGGTATCTGCGACGAGGAAGTTCACGCCGCTGATGGCGACCTTGACGTTGAGGAACTTTTCGCGGAGATAGCGGCGAGCGGCGTCGGCCAGGTCTTCAGGAGTGTGGCCGAGATGGGGCAGATTCATTTCGCGGCGGAAGAGCTCGCGTATCTGCTGGCGATTCTTGTGCAGGGCGGGGACGATGATGTGCGAGGGCTTATCGCGGCCGAGTTGAATGATGAGTTCGGCGAGGTCGGTCTCGGTGACCCGGATGCCGACGGCCTGGAGCGCGTGGTTGAGCTCGATCTCCTCGGTGGTCATCGACTTGATCTTGATGACTTCCTTCGTACCGGCTTGCCGGGCGTAGTAGCGGTCGACGATCGCTGCTGCGATGCGGTTGGCTTCGGCGGCATCGGCCGCCCAGTGGATCTGGCCTCCGGCGGCGGTGCAGGCGGCTTCAAATTGCAGCAGGTATTCGTCGAGATGGTCGAGGGCGTGCTGACGAATCGCGCTGCCGGCATCGCGCAGCTGCTGCCAGTCGGGCATCTCTCCAACGACCTTGTTGCGCTTGGTGGTGATGACGTTGGTAGCGTGGCGGACGTTCTTACGGAGCTGCGAGTCCTGAAGGAGCTGGTGGGCGGCGGCGGGGAAGTCCCCTTTGGGCCAGGTTTTGGGTTCTGCAGGCAAGGCCGCCGGGGCGGGACTTAACTGGACGAATTCGCTCGCCGGCCCGCTCATCGCGCGGCCTCGGTCGCGAGGATCTCGGCGAGGTGGGCTGTCTTGACGTAGGTGCGCTGCCGGTGGAGGGAGCCGTAGACGTGCATCAGGCAGGAGTTGTCGACTGCCGTGCAGACCTCGGCGCCGGTGTTGAGGACGTGGCGTGCCTTGTCGGCGAGCATGGCGGAGGATACTTCCGCATTCTTGATGGCAAAGGTGCCGCCAAAGCCGCAGCATTGGTCGATCTCAGGCAGGTCGACAAGTTGGATGTCGCGGACCTGGCGCAACAGGCGAAACGGAATGTCGCCAAGATGGAGGCTGCGGAGCGAGTGGCAGCTGGCGTGGTAGGTGACGCGATGCGGGTAGGTCGCGCCGACATCGGTGACCCCGAGCTTGTTGACGAGGAATTCGGAGAACTCGTAAACACGGGGCAGCAGGGCCTCGACTTCGGCGATGAAGCTGGGGTCGCCGGTGGCGATGGCGGCTTTGAGGTAGTGTTCGCGAATCATGGCGACGCAGGAAGAGGATGGAATGCAGACCACTTCGGCATGGCGAAAGACCTCGACGAAGTGCCGGATGATGGGAAGGGCTTCGCGATGGTACCCGGTGTTCCAGTGCATCTGGCCGCAGCAGGTCTGATCGGGCGGAAAGTCGATGGAGTGGCCGAGGCGCTCGAGTACGCGGACGACGGCTTTGCCGGTTTCTGGAAAGAGGGTGTCGTTGTAGCAGGTGATGAACAGCGACACGCGCACCGGCGGGGTTCCCTCCTCGAGCAATGCCCAACAGAACGAGCAATGCCCAACAGAACGAGTGTAGCGGTTTGGCCAAGAGGGCCACAATGGCGGGAGAGCCGTTTGTAAGCAGGAATCGACGACTCGGCGGCGACCGCCTTTGATACGGGGCTATTTCTGTAGTTCGAGGACGGCGACTCCGTATTTCGGCAGGTCGACGGTAGAGACAGAAGGAGTTCCTTGAGCCAGCAGGTCGGTGGCCGGGTGAGGGAGCGCGACGCGTTGTCCGGTGGTGGTGTGGTTGATCAGGATGGCGACGGCGTGTTCGCCTTTGCTGCGGATGCAGACCTCGACGCCGGCAGGAACGTTGGGGATGGAAGGCTGGACTCCGCTTTGGCGGATGAGCAGGTTGGTGAGCTTGGCCAGCAGGCTCTCGTCGAGCCAGGCGCCGAGATAGGTGATGCTTCCCTTGCCGACTTTGCGGGTGATGGCGGCCGGCTGGTTATCGAGCCAGCCATTGCTGGGGCCGTAGGTGAGCAGGGCGCGGGTCTCCGGATTCCTGATCGACAATTGCTCGGCCCAAACTTTCGCTGTCCCCGAGCCCATCTCTCCGCTGACGGGGACATCGCTCGCGAGGGCGTAGAACTGCTCGACGCGGCCCCCGAGGAGATCGACGAGCGGACCGGGCTGGAGCTCGGTGTTGAGTCCGTCGTATTCATTCTTCATGCCGGAGCGTGGCCCGAGCAGGAGATTTCCGCCTTGCCGGACGTAGGCGATCAACAGAGCAGCGGTCTGTTTTGACAGGACATTGAGTGCGGGAGCGACCAGCAACTTGTACTGGTTGAGCGGCGCGTCGGGGGGAATGATGTCGACGGTCTGGGCGGCGATGCTGAGCGGCTTGTAAAAAGCGACGAGTTCCTCGACCGGATCGAAGGCGGCGCTGTGGCGCTGGAATTTGATTGCCCAGCGGCTGTCGTAGCTTTCGAGGATGGCGACCTCGGCGTGGGGCGTCGTTCCCGAGAGAGCGGGGCCGGCTTTGTCGAATTCGCTGCCGATGCTGCTGATTTCGTCGTAAACGGGAGCAGGACTTCCATCCGCGCCGACGATAACGCCGTGATATTGCTCCTGTCCGTTCAGGTCGGAGCGCCACTGCCAGTATTCGACGGCGTCAGAGCCGTGGCCGATGGCTTGCCACGCCATGTCGCGCACCTGTCCTTTTTCGAGCGGGTTGTTGGTCTTCTGCCAGTTGACGAAGGCCGGCTCGGTTTCCATGACCCAGAAGTTTTTGCGCTTGTAGCCGCGGGTGAGGTCGTGGCGGGCTCCGTTGTCGAAGGGATCGTAGGTGGGAGCGCCGACGTAGTCGTCCCAGGAGGCCATGTCGAGGACGCTGTGGACGACATATTCGTCAAAGTTGTCGAACCAGCCCATGGTATTGGTCGTAATGAACTGACGCGGGTCGGCAAGCGGGCGAATGGCCTCGATCTGGTTGACGGAATAGCTCTTCCAGACTTCGCTGACGAAGTGACGCCAGTCGAGCAGCAGGGCGGGATTCTCGTCCTTCGACTTCACGGGGATCTGGTCGAAGTCGTTGTAGGTTTCGCTCCAGTAGGCGGTCGTCCACTGTTGATTCAGGTTCTGAATGGCGCCGTACTTCTGCTTGAGAAAGGCGTGGAATTGTGCCTTGGCCTCAGGATCGAAGGAATCGTTGGCGTATTCATTGTCGAGCTGCCAGCCGACGACATTCGGGTTGTGGCCGTAACGCTTTGCCATTTCGGCGGCGATGCCTTTCGCGAGCTGGCGGTATTTGGTGTCGATAAAGGAGAACTGCTGGCGGTTGCCATGTTCGGCGCGGACGCCTTTTTCGTCGATGAGCAGGGTTTCGGGATATTTTGTGGTGAGCCAGGCGGGCGGGGCAGCGGTCGGCGTGCCGAGAACAACGACCAGATGGTGGGCGGCGGCCCTGGCGATCGCGTGGTCGAGCCAGGTGAAGTCGTACTTGCCTTCCTCGGGCTCCATGGTGCTCCAGGCAAACTCGCCGATGCGAACCAGGTGGAGGTGGGCGGCTTCCATCTTGGCGAGGTCGTCGTCCCATTGGGCTTCGGGCCATTGTTCCGGGTACCAGGCTGCGCCGAGCAGAAGCGGGGGGGCCGAGGGGTAGGCGGTGGCCTGGGCGGGAGAGTGTTGGGAGAAAGGGAGAAGCAGCAGGGCGGCGAGGATCGGAAAGATGTGAAGAGTAAGCAGCCTTCTCAGGGCGGCGGCCCACGCTAACGTTCCAGGTGGAACGGTACGACCGGTGCGGGGAGTTTCCATGGAACCCATCCATTCAAGAGGCAGACTGGTCAAAAAGGCAAACTGGCGCCACGACCAAGCTATAGCTGAGGCTGGGGAGTGTCAAAGGACTGAAGAGGTGCTTTTCGCGTGAACCGGGTGCAGGAGTGTGGGTGGTTGTGGCGGCTGTCGGTTGTGGCGGAATTGCATTCTGGTTGCAACGAGAGCAGTCAGGAGCGAAAAAATTATGTAGACTCTCTTACGTGCCGAGCAAACGTTTACTCTAGTGTACTGAAGGAACCCGAGCGCTATGCTGCTGCCTGAACTGCGAGAAGAAGTTCTCGATGCCAACCTGGAACTGGATCGTAAAGGGCTGGTGCTCTACACCTTTGGCAATGCCAGCGGCATCGACCGCCAGCAGGGGCTGGTGGCGATCAAGCCGAGCGGCGTGGCCTATGAGTTCCTCAAGGCCGACGACCTGGTCCTGGTGGACCTGGAGGGCAAGATCGTCGAGGGGAAATTAAATCCGTCCTCCGATTTGAAGACCCACCTGCTGCTCTATCGAGAGTTTCCGATGATTGGCGGGGTCGTCCATACGCACTCCGAATTTGCCACGGGCTGGGCCCAGACAGGAAAGGCGATTCCGTGCTATGGCACGACCCATGCGGACTACTTCCATGGGGAGGTGCCGGTGACGCGGCCGCTGACCGATGAAGAGATCGAGGCCGATTACGAGTTCAACACCGGGGTGCTGATCGCGAACCGGTTTCAAAAGCTCGACCCCCTGGCGGTGCCCGGAGTGCTGGTGGCGAACCATGCCCCGTTTGCGTGGGGCAAGACTCCAGCGGCGGCCGCATATAACGCGGTGGTACTGGAGTACGTGGCGAAGCTGGCCTTCCGAACTGTCGTAATCGAGAAGGAAGCTGCTACAGTTTCGACTAGACTGCTGCGCAAACATTATGAGCGGAAACATGGGCCGAAGGCGACCTATGGGCAGAAGCAGGGACACTGAGCAGGAAGCGCGAAGGCATGGGAAGCAAGTGAGTGACTGCGGGGCGAGGAGCGAACGAATGACAATGAGTGCAGCCGGTGATGCCGGGCGGTGTAGCGAATGAGTGCTGGTCTACTGGGTATGCCGCTGGCCCGGGCTTCGGCCTCGAGCCTTGGCTTGTTTGTCGAAGCTCACCATGAACTCGCCAAGCTTTCGGTGCTGGATGTGATTGTCATCGCTGTCTACTTCGCGATGGTCATCTGGATCGGCTTTTACCTGAAGCAGAAGGCCAATACCAGCGAAGAGTTTTTCATGGCGGGCCGGGAGATGACGGCGTGGATCGCCGGCCTGAGCTTCGTTTCGGCCAACCTTGGATCGCTCGAGTTGATGGGCTGGGCGGGCTCGGCGTATCAATACGGGATCCTCGCGGCCCATTGGTACTGGATCGGCGCGATTCCGGCCATGCTGTTTCTCGGCCTGGTCATGATGCCGTTTTACTACGTTTCGAAGACGCACTCGGTGCCGGGGTATCTGAAGCTGCGATTTGGCGAGCCGAGCCGGGTGTTGGCGGCGGTGTCGTTCGGCTTCATGACCATCCTGATGAGCGGCGTGAACATGTTCGCCATGGCGGTGGTGATGAAGGTCGTGCTGGGGTGGAACATTACTTTCAGCATCCTGATGTCTTCGCTGGCGGTCGCGGTGTATGTGACGCTGGGCGGGTTGCGATCGGCGATTTTCAATGAAGTGCTGCAGTTTGTCTTGATCTGGGGCGGCGCATTGCTGGTGCCGATCCTGGGATTGATCGAGGCGGGCGGATGGCATAACCTGCAGGCGCAGATCCTGAAGAATTACAACGGTCTCGATTACACGCACATGTGGCGGGGGCTGGCGCATTTCTCGTCGAACCCTATGGGGGTTCATTGGACGGGGATCGTCTTTGGCCTGGGCTTCGTCATCTCGTTCGGCTATTGGACGACCGACTTCCTGGTGGTGCAGCGGGTGCTGGCGGCGGACAGCCTGCGCTCGGCGCAAATGGCGCCCATTATTGCGGCGGCCTTCAAAATGGCCGTCCCGTTTATCGTGATTCTGCCGGGGCTGCTGGGACTGGTGATTTTGCATAATCCTGACGGGACGCTGATGCACCTGGTTGGGGAAAACCAGGTGAACCTGCAGAATCCGCATAGCTACAACGAAGTGCTGCCGCTGATGCTGGTACGGTATTGCGGACCCGGGTTGCTGGGCCTGGGGATCACGGCGTTGATCGCCGGGTTTATGTCGGGCATGGCGGGCAACGTCAGTGCTTTTTCCGCGGTCTGGACCTATGACATTTATCAGCCGCTGATCAACAAGAAGGCCACCGACAAGCATTATGTCGCGGTGGGGCGCTGGTCGACGATTCTGGGCGTGGTGGTCAGCATCGGAACGGCCTACCTGGTGATGCATGCGGAGGGCATAATGGACTACGTCCAGGCGCTCTTCAGCTTCTTTATCGCTCCGCTGCTGGGGACGATTCTGCTGGGCATGTTCTGGAAGCGGGCGACGGGAGCGGGCGGATTCTGGGGCCTGCTGCTGGGAACGGCTACCTCGGTTTCGCTCTACATCTGGGTCAAGCTCGACCATGCCGCGCTCTCGATTGTGGCGTTTTCGCCGGATGCGAAAGACATGGCGGAGAACCTCTATCGCGCGCTCTGGTCGTGGGTAGTCTGCGTACTGGTGACGATTATTGTCAGCTATTTTGGGACGGCGCGGCCTGACAGCGAGCTCAAGGGACTGGTTTATGGCGCGACGGTGCTGCCGAATGAAGGGCCAGTTCCACTCGTGCAGAACCATTGGTTCTGGGCATCGATCGTGATCGTGCTGTTCTTCGTTCTCAACCTGGTCTTCTTTTAGGCCGTTTTGCCAATGCTGTGCCGGAGCGGAGCAAATTTGAAGAGCGGCTTTTCTGCCACCCCAGGGACAAAGACCGGTCGCCGGGGTTGGCGAAAAAGCTGCACCGGGTCTGTCTCGACCGGATACACGAGCGTGACAACGGTTAGGCGACTGCGAATTTCAGGAGTGGCATGATGCATGGTTCGGGAATTTCGATCTGGTTTTTCATTGGCGTGCTGCTCTCGATCTACGGGGTTCTGATCTGCGGCTACGGCATTTATGAGTTGATCAGCGGAACCCACGCTAACGTTGTTCTCTGGCAGCTCCATGCTCCGGTGTGGTGGGGCGCGATCATGCTCGCGCTTGGCGCTTTCTATTGCCTTCGCTTCACACCCAAAAAGGGCTAACAAGCACTTAGTTTCAAGACAAGCAACAATTACCAGAGGAGAGATAATGGGAGCGCCCAAATCAGTGACATTCGGAGTGATCGTCGGTAACCGCGGATTCTTCCCGGACCATCTTGCCAAGACGGGCAGAGAAGAGATCATCGCAGCGATCGAAAAAGGCGGCCACAAGGCGATCGTTCTCGGGGCGGAAGAGAGTACGCATGGCGCGGTCGAGACCTATGACGAGGCGCTGCACTGCGCGGAACTTTTCAAGCGCCATCGCGAGAGTATTGACGGCATCATCGTGACGCTGCCGAACTTCGGCGAAGAGCGCGGCATTGTCGATGCGATCCGGCTTTCCGGGCTGAATGTGCCGATCCTGGTGCAGGCGACGCCCGACCGCACGGCGAACATGACGATCGCCTTCCGGCGGGACAGCTTCTGCGGCAAGATGTCGTTGTGCAACAACCTGATGCAGTACAAGCTGCCTTATTCGTTGACGACGCTGCATACGGTCGATCCGGCTTCTGACAAGTTCCAGGCGGACCTGGCCTGGTTTGCCGCCGTCTGCCGGATCGTACGCGGGCTCAAGAACCTGCGCATCGGGGCGATCGGCGCACGGCCGGCCGCCTTCAATACAGTTCGCTACAGCGAGCGCATTTATGAGTCGCACGGAATCACCGTCGATCCGATCGACTTGTCGGAGATCCTGGGCAGAATCAATCGCATGCCCGATAACGACGACGCCTGCCAGGCCAAGCTTGCCGCGATCAAGAAGTATGTGACCACCGGAGGCATTCCGGATGCGGCGCTGCTGAAGATGTCGAAGCTGGGCGCGGTGATCGACACCTGGATGAAGCAGAACCATATCACCATCAGCGCCATCCAGTGCTGGACCTCGCTTGAAGAATATTTCGGGGTGGTGCCCTGCACGATCATGAGCATGATGAGCGAAGACCTGATCCCAAGCGCCTGCGAAGTCGACGTGCCCGGCACACTCAGCATGCACATGCTGGCGCTCGCCTCGGGTACGCCGAGCGCGCTGCTGGACTGGAACAATAACTACGGCGACGATCCGGACAAGGCGGTCTGCTTCCACTGCAGCAACCTGCCCAAGCACTTCTTCAACGAAGTCAAGATGGATTACCAGGCCATCATTGCCGGCACGGTCGGCATCGAGAACACCTTCGGCACCTGCGTTGGCCGCGTGAAGTCGGGCGCCATGAGTTATGCCCGCTACTCGACTGACGACCGGCGCGGCGTGGTGCGCGGGTATACGGGCCACGGTCATTTCACGGACGATCCGCTCGAGACCTTCGGCGGCGCCGGGGTGGTCGAGATTCCCAAGCTGCAAAAGCTGTTGAAGTACATCTGCCGCGAAGCGTTCGAGCATCATGTGGCGGCAAACTTCTCCCACGTGGCGCCTTCGATTCACGAGGCTGCGGTGCGCTATCTCGGTTTCGAGAGTCATTACCATCCCGAACTGGAGGACTAATCGATGTCTGATCCGGTTGAGGAGGATATTGCCTCCGCGGAATCGTTACAGGTAGAGCTGGACGAGAAGAACTCGCGACTGGCGAAGCTCTTTGAAGAGCGACGCCTCTCTGCCGTGCTGCTGCGGCGCAGCGAGAACATTGCCTGGATCACCCGGGGCCAGGTGGATGCGCGAGTACTGATTCCGTCGCCGACCTGGGTGGCTTCGGTGCTGATTACGCGAGACGGAAGAAAGTTCTACTTCGCGCCGAAGAACGAAGGGCCGCGGCTGGCGGCGGAAGAGTTCACCGGGCTTGGTTACGAGCCGGTGCTGTACCCCTGGTATGCCGACGACAGCGTGGCGGTTGCGCAAAAGATCGCCGGCTCGATTGAGATCGGCACCGACGTACCAACGCCGGGGCTGGTCGATGTCAACCTCGCTCCTTTGCGCGCCAGCCTGACCGATGCGGAGATCGACCGATATCGCTGGCTTGGGCGGAAGACGGCAGAGGTAACGGCTTCGGTGCTGCAGGAGCTCGAGCCCGGCGTCACCGAGTACGAGATGGAAGCGCTGATTTCGGACGGCTTGCTGGTCGAGGGCATTCTGCCATCGGTGCTGCTGATGGCGGTCGACGACCGCATTCTGAACTATAAACACGCAGTTGCCCGGGGACGGCGGCTGGAGCGGTATGGGATGTTGAATCTCTGCTCGCGCAAATGGGGCCTGGCGATCTCGATCACGCGGTTTGTGCATTTCGGCGAGCTGCCGGGTGAGCTGGCTGCGCGCTTTGCCGCGGCAGCCCGGGTGAATGCGGCGCTGCTGGATGCGACGCGGGTGGGCGCGACCTCCGCGGGGTTGTTCAAGACGGTTCAGAGTGCTTACGCCGCGGAAGGCTTTCCTGGAGAAGAAGAGTTCCATCATCAGGGCGGCGCTGCCGGATACGGCGAGCGTGAATGGCTAGCCACGCCCTCGGGCGAGGAAACCGTGGAAAACAAGCAAGCCTTTGCATGGAACCCAAGCATTCGCGGCGGCAAGGTGGAAGACACGGTGGTGCTGCGCGATGGAACAATCGAGTGCCTGACGGAGACCGCCGAATTGCCGATCGTGGAAACCACGCTGAACGGCGCGACCTATCGCTCGGCCGGCGTGCTGGTAAAGAACGGCTGACGTTTCCGGGCCGGCCTGAAACAATTCCCTCCCTCTGAAATAATGAGGCGTGATGGAATTCATCGATCTCAAGAGCCAGTACCGGGGCATCAAGGCGTCTGTCGATCGCCGCATCCAGGCAGTGCTCGATCACGGGCAGTATGTGATGGGGCCGGAGATTTCAGAACTGGAAGCAGCACTTGCGGCGAGAACTGGCGCGAAGCACTGCATCGCCTGTTCGAGCGGCACCGATGCTTTGCTGCTGGCGATGATGGCGCTTGGCGTCGGCGTGGGCGATGAGGTGGTCACGACGCCTTTCAGCTTCTTCGCGACGGGGGAGATGCTTGCGCTCCTCGGAGCGACTCCGGTCTTTGTCGACATCGATCCGGACACCTACAATCTCGATTCGCGGCGACTGGCATCCGCGATCTCGGGCCGCACCAAGGCCATCCTGCCGGTCTCTCTCTACGGCCAGTGCGCGGAGATGGATGCGATCGCCGATATTGCGGGCAAGCTTCCAGTCATTGAAGATGCGGCGCAGAGTTTCGGGTCGACCTACAAGGGAAGGCAAAGCTGCAACCTGTCGCCGATTGGCTGCACCAGTTTTTTTCCGTCGAAGCCGCTCGGCTGTTATGGCGACGGTGGGGCCTGTTTCACCAGTGACGACGGCCTTGCCGCGAAGATGCAGATGATCCGCAATCATGGGCAGGACCGGCGCTATCATCATGCCGTGATCGGCGTGAACGCGCGCATGGATACGATCCAGGCGGCAGTGCTGCTGGCGAAGCTCGAGGTTTTCGACGAAGAGGCGCAGCGGCGAGAACACGTGGGCGCGCGATATAGCGAGTTACTCGGCGGGTCAGTCAAGACGCCGCAGATCGCCGTTCAAAATACCAGCGTCTATGCACAATACACGATCGAGGTCGAGGATCGCGAGGCCTTTCAGCAAGAGATGAGCGCTCGTGGCGTGCCGACGACTGTGCATTACCCGGAGGCGCTTCATCTTCAGCCGGCGTTCGCGTACCGCGGCCATCGGGCGGGGGACTTTCCGTACGCAGAGAACGCGGCCCGAAGAGTGGTCAGTCTGCCGATGCATCCTTATCTGAGTGACGCCAGCATTGCTGAGATCGCGAGTAAGGTCATCGAGAGTGTTGCCGCAACGAAGAGCGTTACGCAGCTCATTGCGAAGTGAGGCGGCTCAGCAGCGAACGATGTTCTCGGCGGCGATACCTTTGGTTGCATTCCGAGTATCGATGACGAGCTGCGACTCCCGGACGATCCGCGCATAGTCATACGTCGTGTGGTCGGTCACGATCATGACGGCGTCGTAGCTGTCCAGATCGTGGAGCGGGGAGCACGTCATGTTGAGATCGTAATGGCGCCCCGCCCGACGGTCGGAAAGAACGGGTCGTTGTAAGCCACGCTCGCGCCACGCTCGCGCAGTAACTCGATAATGGTCAGAGACGGAGATTCTCTCAGGTCGTCGATGTCTCGTTTGTAAGCCACGCCCAGCACGAGAATCTTTGAGCCATTCAGCGCCTTGCGCTTTTCATTCAAGGCCGAGATCGTCCGGTCGATGACGTAGTAGGGCATGGCGATATTCACTTCGCCGGCGAGCTCGATGAAGCGGGTGCGGAAGTCGAACTGCTTGGCCTTCCAGGAAAGATAAAACGGATCGATGGGAATACAGTGGCCGCCGAGGCCGGGGCCGGGATAGAACGCCTGAAAGCCGAAGGGCTTAGTCTTGGCCGCATCGATGACCTCGAAAAGGTCGATGCCCATGCGCTGGCAGAGCTGTTTGAGCTCGTTGACCAGGGCGATGTTGACGCAGCGATAGATGTTCTCGAGCAGCTTGGTCATCTCCGCGGCGGCGGGCGAGGAGACGGGGACGGTGCGGTTGAAAATGGTCTCGTAGACAGAGCAGGCGAACTCGAGCGCCAGCGGTCCCACGCCACCAATCACTTTGGGGATGTCGCGGCGAGCGACGGTGTCATTGCCGGGGTCTTCCCGTTCCGGGGAAAAGGCGACGTAAAATCCGCGCTCCTCTGCAGTTCTCGCAACCTTGAGAGCAGCTTTGTTTCCAGCCTCGAGCAGCGGAACGAGTACCTCTTCCGTGGTGCCGGGATAGGTCGTGCTTTCGAGCACAACGAGCTGGCCCTCGCGCAGGTAGGGCGCGATCGAGCTTGCGGTCTGGGTGACGTAGCTGAGGTCCGGTTCGTGATAATCGTTCAATGGCGTAGGGACGCAGATCAGAATTGCATCCATGCTCGCGATCTGCGAATAGTCGGCAGTCGCGGTGAAGCCGCGACGCTGCGCCGAGCGTATCTCTTCAGGCTCGATGCGGACGATATAAGAGCCGCCATTGTTGAGGGTTTCTACCTTGGCGGCGTCCACGTCGAACCCCGTGACCGGGAAACCTTCTTCGCTGAAAAGCAGCGCGAGGGGAAGGCCGACATAGCCAAGGCCAATGATCCCGATGCAGGCGGTATGGTTTTCAAGCTTCTGCCTGGCTTCGAGGGCCGGATTCGGAGAGACGGCGAGGGTAGACATTTCTCTATCCAGTTTACGCCGAGGCCTGTCGAGAACAGCAAAGCCGGGAACCGCACGACCGCGAACGACAAAGCCGGGCAACGCGAGCCAAGCCCGGCAGCCTCTAGGCAAGAGCGTTTCGCATCGTCGCGACGACCCCTGAACTGGCGAGCCTCTGCATGCCGGCTTCGACTGCCTGTATGAATTTCTGGTTTGCCGGGAGCTTTTCGCCGAAAATCGATTTCACCGCCAGGATCGGGCGCGGATCAGTTCCTGCGGATTTGGCGATCGCTCGCAGCTCGGCTGCGCGTGCGTCGATAATATCGAGCGGTTGACCGGCCTCATCCGCGTCTTGCCCTAAGTAGTAGATCCAGCTGGCGACGACCAGGCTGAGCAGCCGGGCAGACCCGCCCTGCTCAAGCAACTCTGCGATCGACGGCAGCAGCCATTTGGGGAGCTTGGCGGAACCTTCCGAACAGATGCGCGTGACCTGATCGTTGATTGTCGGATTGGAGAAGCGCTCCATGAGCGTCTGCTTGTACCCGGGCAGAGAAGCGCCCGAAATGATGGGCACCACCGGGGTGACTTCTTCCATGAAGCTCTCGATGAATGAGAAGAAGAGCGGGTCGGCCATCACGTCGTGGACGTAAGCGATGCTTTTCAATGCTCCGAGGTAAGCCATGGCCAAGTGGCTTCCGTTCAGCAGGCGCATTTTCATGATTTCGTAGGGAGCGACGTCGGCGATCATCTGGGCGCCGACCTTCTCCCACTCGGGGCGCCCATTGCAGAAGGTGTCTTCGATCACCCATTGACGGAAGGGTTCCGTCACCACCGGCCACGCATCGTCGATGCCGAAGCTTTCGCCGAGAGCGGCGATGTCAGCCGGCTTGGTTGCCGGAGTAATGCGGTCGACCATGCTGTTGGGAAAGGCAACATGGCCGGCGATCCATTGCCGGAGCGCCGGGTTGCTGAGCGCGGTGTAGGCGAGCAGCACTTTCTGGACGACGTGGCCATTGCCCTGCAGGTTGTCGCAGGACATGACGGTAAAGGGAGGCAGCTTTCGCTGGCGCCGCCGATCGAGCGCCTCGGCGATCAAGCCCATCGAGGATGCCGGCGCCGTTGGATTGCGCAAGTCGTGCTGGATATCCGGATGATCGGCAATGAACTCACCTGTCGCTTCGTCGATGAAGTATCCGCCCTCGGTAATGGTCAACGAGACGATGCGCGTCTCGGCGGCGGCCATCCGTTCGATGGCCCGCTCGCAAGCTTCGGGAGCGTAGATGTAATCGGTCAACGAGCCGATGACCCGGGCCGACTGCCCGGCGGCGCTGCGCTCGACCACGGTATAGAGGCAGTCCTGGCTGGTGAGCGCATCGCGCATGCGATCATCGCTCTTCAAGACGCCAATGCCACATTCCCCCCATCGTTCTGTGCCATGCATGGCGAGCAGATCATCCAGATAGACGGCCTGGTGGGCGCGATGAAATCCGCCGACACCAATGTGGACGGTGTGTTGCAGCAGCCGGCGACGATCGTAGGCGGGGGTGCGGACCTCGCCGCGCAGCCCGGTTACCGTTGCATCGGCAAGCTTGATGCTTCCGCTCTCGAGTCCCATGAATTCAATCTCCTGTCAATCAATTCTGAGTTGGTTCGCTTAGACCGGCAGCGGCTTGAGGCTGTCTGAAGGAGCAGATCGCAGAGCGTGGCCCTGGTGATCGAAGGCGTGCAGATATCGGCTGTCGAGTTGTATCTGAACCTGCTGATCGAGAGCGACCTCGGTCTCTCCGTTTACTTTGACGGTCAGGGGCTCACCAGAGAGTGTGCGCAGATAGAGATAGCTCTCGCCGCCAAGATGCTCGACCGCCTGCACTGTTGCGGCGATACCGCCTTGCGTGGCGAGGTTGATGTGCTCCGGACGAATGCCGATCGTGACCTTCTCTCCGGCGCGAACGCTGCCCGGCGCTGTTGGGAAGTCGAACGCTGCACCACTCGGCAGTGCGACTCTCATTCCGCCCGTCGCGATGGTTTGCACTTCGGCGGCAAGAAAGTTCATTTTCGGCGATCCGATAAAGCCGGCGACAAAGAGGTTGCAGGGATAGCGGTAGAGATCCATAGGCGAGCCCACCTGCTCAATCACGCCGGCCTGCAGCACGACGATGCGATCTGCCATGGTCATCGCTTCTACCTGGTCATGGGTAACGTAGATCATGGTGGCCTGCAACTGGCGATGCAGCTTGGTCAGCTCGAGCCGCATGCGTACCCGCAGGGCGGCGTCGAGATTCGATAAGGGTTCGTCAAAGAGAAAGACCTTCGGGTTGCGGACGATCGCACGCCCAATAGCGACGCGCTGCCGCTGGCCGCCGGAGAGATCTTTCGGCTTGCGTTCGAGATAGGTTTCAAGGTTCAGGATGCGGGCAGCTGCCATCACCTTTTGTTCCCGCTCCGGCCTGGGCACACCGGCCAGCTTGAGGCTGAACGACATATTTTCGGCGACGCTCATGTGCGGATACAGCGCATAGCTCTGAAAGACGAGGGCGAGACCTCGACGGGCGGGCGGGATATCGTTAACCCGGCTGCCGTCGATCAGCAGGTCGCCCGAGGTGATCTCTTCGAGGCCGGCAATGAGCCGCAGGAGCGTCGATTTGCCGCAGCCGGAAGGGCCGACAAAGACGGTCAGCTCCCGATCGCGAATGGTGAGATCGACGCCTTTGATGATTTCAGAGGAGTCGTAGCTTTTCCTTATCTGTCGCAGCTCAACTGTCGCCATATCGCGCTCCCGCTCCTATTTCACCGCGCCAAAAGTAAGCCCGCGAACCAGCTGCCGCTGACTCAGCCATCCGAGAATA
This sequence comes from Acidisarcina sp., assembly GCA_965199205.1. Taxonomy (GTDB): domain Bacteria; phylum Acidobacteriota; class Terriglobia; order Terriglobales; family Acidobacteriaceae; genus Acidisarcina. The sequence continues at coordinate 2,304,812 of OZ240688.1, read as the reverse complement.
AGAATGGGGGCGATCGCCATAGTCGAGGCAGCCGAGAGCTTCGCGTAGAAGAGTCCTTCGGGACTTGAAAAGGACGCGATGAACGCCGTCAGCGGAGCCGCTTTTGCAGCGGTCAAGGTCAGGCTCCAGAAGGCTTCGTTCCACGACAGGATGATGGCCAGCAGGCTGGTCGAGACGATGCCGGGCATGGACAGAGGCAGCAGCAGGTTGTAGAGCTCCCGAAGTGGTCCGGCACCGTCCATTCTTGCAGCTTCGAGCACTTCGCGGGGCACCTCTTTGAAAAAGGTATAGAGCATCCAGACGAGGATCGGAAGATTGACGAGAGCATCGATGCCGAGCAGCCCGGTGCGGGTATCGAGCAGCCCGATGTCGCGAAAGATCAGATAGACCGGCACCAGCACTCCGACCGAAGGCATCATCTTAGTCGAGAGCATCCAGAGCAGCGTATCCCTGGTCCATCTGGTGGGAAAGAAGGCCATGGAATAGGCGCATGGGATGGCCAGCAGCAGGGAGAGCAGAGTCGAGCCGAAAGAGACGATGACGCTATTGCAGGCAAAATGAAAGTAGCTGGCGCGCTGCTGCACGGCTGCATAGTTGCCAAGCGTCGGGTGGAAAAAGAGATGGGGCACCCGCGAGATCGCCTCGGTCTCGGTCTTGAAGCTGGTCAGGATCATCCAGAAGACAGGAAAAAAGAGAAGCAGCGCGACCGCCCATCCGGCGAACGTGAGGATCAGCTTGTGACGAAGTTTCCCGGCGGGCATTGTCTGCTTCATTGCACGTCCACGTTGCGTGCGAAGGAGCGCATAAGGAAGAGAGCGAGAACATTGGCTAGAACGATAGCGACCAGGCCGGCCACCGAAGCGCCGCCGATATCGTATTCCAACAAGGCATAGCGATAGATGAGGAAGGAAAGATTTGTCGAGGCGAAGCCCGGGCCGCCGGAGGTCGTCACATAGATTTCGGCGAAGACGCCGAGAAGGAAGATCGTCTCGATCATTGTCGTGGCGGCGATGGCTCGCCCCAGGTGAGGCCAGATGATGTAGCGGAACATCGCGATCGGACCGGCGCCATCCATTCGCGCTGCCTCCTTCTGCTCGGCATCGAGCGACTGTACCGAGGTCAGTAGGGTGAGCAGGGCAAAGGGCAGCCATTGCCACGAGACAATGATGATGATCGAGGTGAGCGGGGCAATGGCAAACCAGTCGATCGGCTTCATGCCGATCGATCGCATGAGGAAGGCGAGAAAGCCGTAATCGGGATGCATCATCATGTTCTTCCAGATGAGCGCGCTGACCGTCGGCATGACGAAAAACGGCCCCAGGGCAAGAACCCGGGCGATGCCCCTGCCAAAGAACTCCTGGTCGAAGAGAACGGCGAGCAGAGTACCCGCGCCGATGGTGATCGCCAGCACGGAGCCGACCAGCAGCACCGTGTTCCAGATCGCCAGGGCGAGGCTGGGGTCGCTCAACAGATATCGATAATTGCCAAGCCCGTCGAAGCCCGTGCGGTCAGGCTCCATAAGATTGTAGCGGCGAAAAGAGAACCAGAGCGTCATCAGGAGCGGAATGACGGACCACACAAACAGCGCGAGGATGGCAGGCGATTTCAGCGCCAACCGCGACAAGCCGTCGCGACGCTCCTCGTAGGCCGCGCGACCTGGAACCTCGAAACTCTTGCTGCTGATCGGCTTCGCTTCCACTGGGTCGTTCCTTTCTCAGCCGCTACTTTGGTATGCCATTGCGGTTGAGCACTCGTTCCGTCGCCGCCTGGGCTTTCTGCAGTGCCTCGTCCACTGAAAGATCGCCCACCAGCGCGGCTGCAATCAACTGCCCCACCTGGTTGCCGATGGTGGGGAAAGAGGGAATGACGATGCATTGAATGCCGGTGTACGGTACGGGCTTTTCGGTCGGATGCAGTGGGTCGGCGGCCATAATCGATTTGTAGGTTAAGTTCGCAAAAGGAGCTGTCGCAAGATACTGCGGCTGCCTGTAAGTCGATTCGCGCGTGCCCGGCGGCACTGCTGCCCACCCGTTGGTGCTGGCGACGAGCCGAATGTAATCCTTGGAAGTGGCCCACTCGATGAACGCGAGCGCGGCGGCTGCATGCTTGGACGATGCGGGAATGGCCAGCCCCCAGAAGTACAACCATTGCGCTCCTCGCGCCGTGACCTCGACCGGCGCCGGCGCAAAGCCAACCGTCGCCGCTACCTTTGACTGGCTGGAATCGTAGAGCGTTCCGGCGGCGACCGTCGCATCGATCCACATCGCGCAGCGTCCATTTTCAAACAGGGTCAGCGACTCGTTGAAGCCATTGGAGCTGCTGCCCGGCGGTCCGTAACGATGCAGCATGTCCACATAGAACGAAACAGCCTTGCGCCATTCGGGCGAATCGAGTTGAGGTCTCCATGTTTCATCGAACCAGCGCCCGCCAAACGTATTGACGACGGTCGAGATGTAAGCCATGTTCTCGCCCCAGCCGGGTTTACCGCGCAGGCAGATGCCATAAACGTCTTTCGCCGGATCGTTGAGTCTCTGCGCAAAGCGGGCGATGTCGTCATAGGTTGGCTGCGCCGGCATAGTGAGGCCAGCCTGCGCAAAGAGATCTCGCCGGTAATAGGTGAGAGAGCTCTCGGCGTAAAACGGCAGCGCATAAAGGTTACCGCCCGAGGAAGCGGCATCTCGAATCGGCTTTAATAGATCGCTGGTGTCGTAGATGGGAGAGAGCTTGTTCTGCAGCGGCAGCAGCCAGCCGCGCCGGCCCCAGATAGGCGATTCCAGCGGACCGATCGTGACTACGTCGAACTGTCCCCCGTGAGTAGCGGCGTCGGTCGTGGTCTTTTCCCGAAGGATTTTTTCTTCCAGAACGACCCAGTCGAGACGAATCTCTGGATGGGTCTTCGCAAACTCCTTCGACAATCGCTGCATGATGATCATGTCGCCGTTATTGACGGTCGCGATCGTCAATGTGGATTGCCCCAGCAGACAAGCGGACGTGAACCGGAGAAATAAGGATGCGCAGACGACCAAGCGCAAACGTTTCGTGAGCGAACGGCGATAGCCCGGCATATCCACCAACCGAAATTGTATATGTGCGCCCGCATGGCCCTCTCGAAGTCGATTGCGCTCGAACTCGATCGCGGCCGCGGCGGCCTCGCGGTTTCTCTGCCAACCATGCTTCAGAGCGGGCAGGGTGGCCTCGGCAGCATGTGAACTGGCAGGTAATTTCGTTCGCTGGCGCCGATCCCTGGTCCTTCAAACCTGCTCGAACGTAACTTATGTGCTGCCGCAATGCCGCCGGATGAACGCGATGGTTGGAAGAAGCTCAAGGCCCGAGCGTATGAACCCGAAGACTCCAGTCCGTGAACCTCAGGTTCCAGCCAGCGCCTCTGGAGTTGGGCGCGACTATGCGATACTGGTAAGGCTTCGAGGCTGGCGCTACCGGGTTATCACTGAAATTTGGCCTTGCTCCTGTGGGGTAGCGAGCCGAGCCGCGTGATCGACCTGTGGTACTCCCCCAAGCAGCCGGGATGGCGGAACTGGCAGACGCAGCGGACTCAAAATCCGCCGAGGGCAACCTCGTGGGGGTTCGACCCCCCCTCCCGGCACCAAGATAAGCATCCCTAAATCAACAAGTTAAAAAGACCAAAGCCTCTCGTCCCGAGAGGTTTTTTTGCGCCTTCATGTGCTGGTGATACTTATGGGGATACTTTGATATTGTTTCCGCAGGAGGATGCCATGCCTCGGAAAACGACAGCGAAAGCAACCGGCGTTTGGGAGAAGGAGCAAGGGAGCGGCGTTTGGTGGATTCGGTACAGAGCAGAAGGCAAACTCAAGCGTGAAAAGGTTGGGCGCAAGAGCGACGCGATCGCTTTATATCAGCAGCGGAAGTCCGAACTCCGGGCCGGGGTGAAGTTGCCTTCAAACCTGCGAGCTAAGGGAAGCACATTCTTGGAAATCGCCACCGAGGCAGAGAACTGGTACATCAGTCACGGGAAGAGAGACATCCGCACCGTCAAGAATCGTATGAAGCGGTTGATTAAAGAGTTTGGGAGTCAACCTGCCGATCAGATTAGCCCCGCGCGGATCGACCTCTGGATTTCCAAGCAGGACTGGAGTCCTGCTACCTGCAATCGCTACAAGGCGCTTCTGTCGAAAACTTTCAAGCTCGCTTTGGCCGCGGGTAAGGTTGCCATCAATCCAGCGCGCCTGGTGGAGCAACGCACCGAGAGTGCAGGACGCATTCGCTACCTGTTACCCGATGAAGAGCTGCAGCTTCGGAAAGTCATTGATCGCAGATTTCCGAATCACGATCCTGCCCTCACAGTTGCACTGAGGACCGGGATGCGAAAGGGAGAGCAATTCTCCTTGGAGTGGCCGGAAGTGTCATTTGAGCGCAATCGGATCTACCTGAACAAGACAAAGAACGGAAGTGATCGGGAGATTCCGATGAGCAAGTCCTGCAGGGAGGCTCTGCTCACACTTCGCAAGCAACGGCCCGGTAACGGTCGAATCTTTTACTCAAAGTTTGGTGAGCCTCTCAACGATCCTCGGACTTGGTTCGAGCTGGCGATAGCAGAAGCGAAGATCGCGAACTTCACTTGGCATGATCTGAGACATACATTCTGTTCCAGATTGATTATGTCCGGCGTTGATCTGAAGACCGCACAAACGCTGATGGGCCACAAGACAATCAGCATGACCGCCCGCTACGCGCACTTGTCGAGTGCACATCTTGACGCCGCAGTCGACAGGCTGGAAGCGTGAGCAACTCTTCTCGGCGCGCTGACAAAGAGTGGCGAATATCTCGTTGGTTTACTAGGCAAGCGGCCTGGGGTGATCGGCCCGAGCGTACCGCTTGAGTTCGTTCATAGAGATGAGCACCCTGGCTCCGATTCTACGGACGTTGAGTTGCCTCTTTGCGACCAGATAATCGAGGGAGCGTTGACTGATCGAAAGCATTCGAGCTGCCTCTCGACGGCCGACAAGGATTCGATCGTACGAATCCGGCAGAGTTCGGGCGGCCGGCTTCTTCTCGACGTGGATTCTCTCATCCATGATTGCCTCCGACTTCGTGCGCACATGTGTTGTGTTCAGGTTCGCGAGGTGGGCTCCCGCTTGTCCAATGAAATCTCGTCCGGCAAGTATTCCATGCCGGAATAGTTCATTCCATTCTTAGCTAGGAAACCCAACCTTTCTTTACGCATTTGACTGTGAGTGGCATTGAAAGATTGGCTTAAAACGGTAGAACACCTGTTATCCTTCAAAGAAACAGTGGACGAAGGCTCCTCGTATTAGGGGGTCGGCCATGTCTGGATCAGACACGAAGTACCTGCGCGCGGCGGTTGTGCTGATGGAGGAGTTGAACTTCTCTCGTGCTGCTACGAAGCTCAATATCGGCCAATCGGCATTAAGCAAGCAGATCGGTCATCTTCACGACCAGCTTGGCTACGAACTCTTTGTCCGCCAGGGTCGAAATATCATGGCCACGGCTGCGGGTGAGGTATATGCGGCCCAAGCCAAGCTATCACTTCTTCATGCAGAACGGGCGGTAATTGATTCGAGAGCCGCTAACCAGAATTCAGAAATCATATTGCACGTCGGCAAGTCGCCTTACACAGATCCCTATCTCATCACTAATGTACTGTCGCTTAGGCTCCCGTTCTTCCCAAACCTAAGCGTTACGTTAACGAGCAAATTTGCCGTCGATTTGTCGCACGACCTTTTGAACGGAACGCTCGATTTGGCGTTTCTCACGGGTATTCCTGAAACCTCACAGATCAGCTCTGTGTCAGTGGCCAAGCAACGCTTTTTCGTCGTTATGCTTGAGCAGGACGACCTCTCTCGGTCAATCGAGATCACAGCAGATCAGCTCAGGGTACGTTCCTGTGTTTTGTTCGACCGGCACGTGCACCCGTATCTCTATGACAACCTGGTGCAGCGCGCAAGGCCGGCGACGCTTCCTGGGACATCCCTACATCACGTGACCACTGCCGAAGAGGCGTCTCAATTCGTGTCTCGTGGGCTGGGAGTTGCCGTTATAACTCAGGCCGGCGCTTGGCGAATAGCTAGAGAAGGCATCACAATTCGCCCTCTTGCGGATGAGGATCTTGTGCTGGAAACGAAGCTTGCTTGTAGATCAGACAATCAAGCTAGAGTTGTGAGCGAATTCGTGCGTGCCTTTGTTCGCAGCCTGAGTTCGAGCAGCCCGCAGAGGCAGTCTCCCCTTAGTCTGGCCGGGTGAAAATCAACGGCGATCTTCCATGACCACTTTGATGCGAAGCGGACCCAAGTGTGCGCACACGCGGCACTGAATGACTCCGCTCACGTTGACACCTTGGCCGGATTCAGCGGGAGTCACAGTGGCGTGACAACGATCGCATTCATGTACAACAGTAGGTTTCGAGTCTGCCACGAGGGGCATCTCCTGATGCGGCTAAACTACTTGTTAACACCGTCGAAACGCTGGCTGGACCTGTCTAAGGATGTCTCGGCCTTATCCCCTGACCACGTCACCGGATCTGCTGGTGAATTGTCCTCCCGGGTCCCGAAGATTATGGCCACCGCAGGAGTATACAGCGATTTGTGTGCAACCCGCAGTCGCCCTAAGACGCTTAAATAGGTCAGCGGAAAGGGGTGGCGAAGTTTTCTAAGTATTCAGTCGGTTCGTCACAGAAGGCCTAGCGGGTTGGGAACTGTATAGATTTGGCCCATCTACGGCTCGACAACGGTATCTAAAGTGACTAGGTCTTGCGTTTAGCTCGCAACGTTGGCGAGAATGCTATCTCCCACGCCTCCCGGACGCCCATATCGCAGACGTGATCGATGACCTAACCGATAGTCTAAGTAGCCCAGCTCAGGTGTGGCTCTCTTTAGGTATAGGTCGTTCGTTTCATTATATTTAGGCTTTAAATTAGAGAAGGACAATATCAATTGTTGAGGGCGATCGTATGCTGCGCTTGTTTCACTGCAGCAGGCCACATTTTGCCAGCGATTGACCGTCTTGAGGGGACTCCTTTCGGGATTTCCGACCGGAAAGCCCGGTTCGTGCCTCGAGAAGTCTCCAAAGAATCCATCACCGGTGTCATCTGCTGGTGACCCTCTGCCCCGCCTGTCACGCCGTGGTCGAACGACCCCAGGTCCTGTTCCACGATGTGCCCCATCTGCTGCGGGAGATGGGGCTCGCCAGCGTGACGTCGCCTCACGTCGACTTGGTGGGGACCGGAGGGCTGCTGCGGACCGTGGCCGTCCCTTACTGGGGCAAACACAAGCATCAACCAGTGGACTGAGGCCGCAGGTGAGACTAAAGGGCCACTGCTGCGGCCGGCCTCAAAATCGAGCAAGATCGGGGAAACGGCCCAGGGAGACCGGTCAGTTTGATCGGTGGTCGAAAAGTGTGCCCAGGTGACAGAGATCAAGGATTTTGGGCCCCTCACCTCCACCGCACCTGTGCCAACCTTTTCCGCAAATACGGTGGGGACCTCGAGCAGAGCAAGTTCTTGCTGTGGCATTCGTCAATTCAAACCACCAAGCGTTATCTTGGTCCCGAGCAGGAAATCGCCGTTGCCGTCAATGATCGATGGAGTTTGTGAGGCCGACGTGACTTCTTGCGTTTGATTTTGGAAGGTGATGCTTCGCTGCCAACTGAATCACAGGTAAGGAAAGCGGTACACAAGCTTTGGCTGTCATTGAATCTATCCAGCCCAGTGGCAGGCCGCCGCCGCTTTGCTGGCGAATGACCGAGTTGCCGATCTCCGGGACCGATGCTACCTTTGCGCTCAAATTATGGGATAGAGTTGCCGCAGCGTTCGTTAGGGAACTCCCAAGCCTATGAGACCAACTGACTTCCGAACGGGCTCCGCCCCGTTCGTAATCACCAAAGATGATTTCCTTTCGCCAACGTGGCTCGGCACGAACGTGAGACCTACCATACAAGTCTGATGGGATGCAAGGACAGCGCCACATGAGTTGACCATCGAGAAGTCGGCAGCGTTCGGCCCCGATATTCCGACACCATCAATCTGAATCGGTGCAGCTCCGGTATTCACGACCTTTATCGTCTTCTTTGCGCTGTGACTTCCAATCTTTTCCGAACCAAAACCGACCACCTGAAACAAAACTTTTCGAATCCGCAAGTTGTTATTATCCGCAATGAACAAGTTTCCCGATTTGTCGACCGCAACATCCATTGGAAGGCTGAGTTCGGCGCTAGCAGCAGAAATGTAGTCACCGTTGTAACCTCTTGTGTTCGTTCCGGCAACCGTACTAATGTAGCCGGTCTGGACGTCGATCTCTCTGACGCGCCTGCTGCCAGCTAGGAAGAGATTTCCTGCCTGATCAACCGCTATCCCATCGAGTGACAGAGATGCATTCCTCGCAGGGCCGCCATCGCCGCCATCTCCTTCCGTCCCATTGCCAGCAATGGTGGTAATGATCCCGGTAGATGCTGCCACTTTGCGCACCACATTGTTCCCAGCATCCGCTATATAGAGATTGCCGGCAGCATCCAGGGCTATTCCTGCCGGGCTGTTTAAGTGGGCCTTTGTCGCAGGTCCACCATCCCCATCGTACGCAGCATTGTGTGGACGATCGAACACTTCGAGAAACCGAGCGGCGGGAGGCGTTCCGGCGACTGTCTTGAGAACACCGCCTACCAGCTTCCGTATTATGTTATTGCAGGATTCCGAAATGTATAAAGTTCCGTCGAAAGAGGTCGCGATCCTTCCGGGTCCACATAGAAGGAGGCTGGTCGCGGCTTTGTTGTCGCCGTTGAATCCGTTACCTATCTCGGCGCCCCCCGCTACCGTAGTGATCACACCGTTCGCATCAACCATGCGTATGCGCATGTTCTGTGCATCAGCGATGTAGATGTTCCCTGCAGGATCAACCGCGACGTCCCGTGGGGAATTCACTTCCGAGTCGTAGGCTGGTCCACCATCCCCGGCGAACCCGAACTGTGCCTGCCCTGCCACTCGCCTGAAGCGATTGACCGCAGGAAACCACTCCCACACCATAGAAGTGCTTGCTGACGCAATCAGTATATTTCCCTGCTGATCGATGGCCAGACCGTAGGGGTTTGAAAAAGGCATAGGCGTTCCATGGACATGATCGATGATGGGTCCTTGCGATATCACGCTGATAATAGTGGGATCTGTCGCAATCTCCAGTTGACCCAAACAGGTGGCTGCACCGGCGAGTACTAAAATTAGAGCAGCGAAGGTGGAGCGCCTTATGCGGACTAACGACGACTCAGCGATCATGTAAAAACCCCAGATGCGCCCTATCCTACTACATTCGTTCCCGAATGAGGTCAAGCCCTATTCGAACTTCGGATAGGCGCCGCTCTCCGTAGCCGAGGCAATCGCACCCCTGTTTGCGCTTCTGGCTGTCAGGCTCCGGGGCTGAAGTGACGATGTTAGGTTTCAGAACTTACAGCTGCAGGAAGGGCCATTCTGTCGTCCGGGATCTAAAGAGAAAAGGTGGCCTATTTCCGACGATCCCAGTTCGAAAATTGGTAGAAAGAGACGGTACGGTTGGGCTGTCACGGACTACCCGGAGGATCCATCCATCTGACCTTTGATGGAGGTGATTTTGAGCCGGAGCATCAGTGCCGAACAAAACGAACTTGGGATCAGCCAGTGCTAGGCATTCTCAGTAAGCAGACTCCTAGACTTGAACGCTCATCTAGCTGCAAAGAAAGTCGCATGGTATCCCAGGCAATAGGGCGGGACTGATCGAGTCCGTGGAGAGTCATGGCTAGTTCCCAAATGCCACCGCCGGAATGCCTCAAATCCAACTCACTGAGCGGAGAACCCAATTGGAGCAAAAGGAATTCTGCGGCGTTCTGAAGGCGTTTCAAAAGCCAACGAAATGCGACATGGGCGTGCTCCTAAGGGTGCACGGGTCTTCATAAGCAGGACACCTTTGATTATCCGGCTCTTGTGTCCATCGATGTCCAGATGCTTCTCTTGCAATCTAGTCTTCGAGTCGCGCATTTCCCAGTTCTGACGGGCGACAACGTCTTGCGCTTCAGTGAGAGCTCTGTTCTACTTCCAGTCACGCCGCCTCTCATAGCTCTCGTTCTCGTGTTCCTTTCCGGTGCGGACACGTCCTCTGTGATAGCACGGTCCCCGATCCTGGGTCCAAAATAGCTGCTTAGTTTTGTAAGAAAGGTTTGTGAGCGTGTGAGTCCGCTTTGATGCTGCCAGTGACTGCCACACTCCAATGTTGGCGATGGAGAGATTATGTCGTGCTCCCAAAAATCGAGGATTTTTGCAAAGTTAACGCATCGAGTGCTAGTGGTGATGCTGAACGTTCTTACGGTGTCGCTGTTCTTGACGAGAGCCTGGGCTCAGTCACCCGACGACTTCAGTGTGGATTATACGGGTGCGCTGTTTGGCTACTATCGGATTGAAGACCCGAAGCAAGTTAAAGATGAGCCAGAAGGTTCGCCCATCCGCCAGTTCAACAACAACAGATCAGGTCATGAATCCCGTCTGTTACTGGGAATGGGCGATAACTTTGCACCGGAGTTTGGGGCGAGCATTCAATTGGTAGGTATGGGACATTGTGAAACAAGTCTCAATACAAAGGCTAGAAATCAGTATCCGCCAGAAATCCTATACAAGGAAAGCGACCGCTATGCTCCGAGTGGCGATTGCGACAATGTGGCGAATTTTTTAATACAGGAAAAATATCGTGCGGTAGTGCCGGGCCGCGAAGATTTTCTTTATTCCGCAGAGTGGTTGCGTAAGATTGCCTGGTCTTTGAAAAAGATCAGCGGCCCCAATCAACAAGACGATGGGCAGCCTAATCACAAGGACGATCGCATACCCGACGCAAATAAGTTGCATATGTTGGCAGCCAATCTCAGGCTAAAGGCAAGCGCCGACAACTCGCAAGGTGGTGGAAAAGACAGGCTATGTCCTTTGCTGTTTGCGGGCAGTAATGATAAGGACCCTGTCGCGCTGAAATCCGGAACTGTCTGCGTTTCATCGCAAGGAGAAAGCGTTTCCGAGGTTCAGGACTGGGTGGAGCGACTTGACTTGACCATCGGTCCGAGTGATGAGAGGGTTGGGGGAGAATTTGTCAATGAAGAAGATGCAGACCATTGGCAGGCGCTGGCGATACAAATTAATCGTAAGGCGCAATCATCTGCCGAAGTGCGCCGCCAGCTTTTGATAAACCAGGTCGCTCAATTCATGGCGATGGACCCGGAAAGATTGATGCCGGCAGGTTGCGAGCACTTGGAGCAGTGTATTGGGCAATTAGCAAAACCGGAGGGCTACGCGATTTCAGGCGCAGAGGTTCATTTGACGGACAAGCCCAGGCAGCACACCCAGCGAGCGCGGGGAGCTGAGCAGGATACTGATCCATCATCCGGAAAGGAAGCTTACGAGGCGTTTCAGACATATGTGGCCGAACTCTGCCAACAACCGTCCAAAGCCCGGGGAGATCGGCATGACGTATGCATCTTTGCCAATGGGTTGAGCCGCATCTTTAGACCGATTTGCAACAACACCGGTTCATGCGGTAAACCAAGGGGAGCGAGAATCGATCAAGTCAGGTTCGATTTTCTATTGAAGTATGAGGAGCGAAAAGCCGGCCGGGACGCCCTACTCCGAGTGTTTGCGAAGGAACAGGAGAATATTGGGTACACTTTCTCCGATCGTCCGCGGAGCAATGGTGCAATTGAAAGGACTATGCTGATTGGGTTGGTGGGAGTGGAGACCATGAAGGCAATTTCTCCTACGAACTTGTCGGTCAAGGTGGAGGCTCAACAGGAACCATCTGAGAAGAAACCGGATGCTCCTGTCGAGGGTGATCTTCAGTGTGGAACATTCACTTGTGGCTCTAAGAAGCAGCGGGTCGCGTACACTTCTGCGAACAGGGCGTCGATCACGATACTAAAAGATGTCGCAGTACTTGACCCCCGTAGAACGCTGCTTATTCTGTTGCGCGCCACGAAGCTGGCTGCTGACGATGAAGCCGCAGTTGATCCGACGAAAGCGATTGTCAGGACGATCGTGATGGCGCAGATGCCCCACACTGAAGCTGAAGAGCTGGGGGCGCATGTGAGGTCGGAGCTCTCTCAACATGGCGAATGGGGAAGCACCTCGGTCACTCTGATGCTGAGCGAGGCGCAAGCGGATCATGCCACGCAAACGTCGGATGTTACCTACACTGATGGCGCGATATTACCAATATTGACTCCTTACCCCGCTTTTGACCGATCAATTGGGGGTCTGGCTAGTCCTATTTCAACGGTGAGGATAGATGACGCTGGAATCCATAACGAAATCCGGCATAACGTCTTCACGGAGAAAGACACCACGACACTAGAGCTGCTCAGCGCACAACTTAGAAAGGGCTATATCGGCGGTATTCTGGACAATCCTTCAATTAAGGACAGGCAATCGGCGAAGGCCGAAGCGGAGGAGTTTCTTTTGGCAGAACTACAGAAGAGCTCTCACGCCGACGTGGTCATGTTAGAGCGGCGGGACGTTTATTTAGATGCTTTACCGAGAGGCTATACCGACTATGAGGTATGTAGGACGTTCAACCACAAAGATGCTTACCATAACCCGACTGGACTTTCTGCAGAGGCGATGGACAAGTGCGAACTGTGGATCGCGCTCGACCGCGTGCTGTGGAAGGGTGACTTCTTGGAACGGGTAATGGTGAGTGGCAAAGACCTGAAAGACATGCTGAAGAAGGCGCAAGGTGTGACCACCGATGAACAGACGCTGGCCGCGCGGGACACCGTGGACCAGTGGCTGATAACTTTCGGTATCACGACCTCTACTCCGAGCCAACTTACCCTGCTTGAGGTGCAGGGTGATCGCTTTGGTTTGCCTCAGGATCGGGGCTGTGTTGGAGATGTAAATGCGCCGAAGTCGGAGACCCCGTATTGTGTCAACGGCGCGGTAATCGCGGACGATGCCTCCTATATGGTGCTGACAAGTGATCACATCGCCCATGATTCTGTGCTCTACACTTCACTGAAGATGCTTCCAAAGGACTACCATGAGCATTCCAGTAAGTTTCTTACTGCGGAACTAACAAGAACATTGGCGTCGAAAAGGCTGGCGGCGCTGACTAAACCGATTGAAACATGTCTGCATCACAAATTGACTTCTCAGACGCCGATGGAGTGCGCGCAGGAAGGGCACCAGGATCGATCGCTGTTTCACCTGGATTACGGGAAGGCAGTAGCCGGATTCAACGTACGAAAGCCTGAGGGTGGGAACGCGGCGGCAAGCGAATTTCAGGGGGTCGCTGATACCCGCGCCAGCCAGCCGAGTCAGCAAGAACTAGATCTCGAGTCTGCCGTCCGCTTAAGCTCTGACGTTGTCGGAAAGGTTCCGTTGTCATGGTCAATCGGGATACAGTCGGATGCGGAATACGATCGATCGGTTTTAGGCAACCTAACAGGGAAGCCGATCAACGCTAGCTACGCCCTGAACACTTTCACGGCCAACGCATTCCTTCAGCATCGTATTCCGTTTCCCGGCGATGCAAAGACGATTGATGGCGACTGGGGAAGCCGCACATTGCCCAGGACACTTCTAGTTTTAACTCCGCACCAGTATCAGCAACAAATCACGGGAGCCTTCCTGTCCGTCCTCTATTCTGCGGGAAACGGGGAATACACCTATCATCTTCCCCGGGTGACTGGATTTGTGGATAAGCTAGGCGTTCGTCACGAGGGGGGAGGCACCTGGACGAAATTTGACCGTAGCACGTACGGAGAGGGGGGATTTCAACTTGGAGTGCAGAACAACATTCTGCAATCGATCAGTTTCGTCACCGATGCTTCATCTCAGTTCTGCTCGGCGAGTACGAATCAGTCCATTGCTCAATGTGTCGCCGGAAACAAACGGTTCCTAGTGAACAGTTCGACAATTGCGACGGACGTGATAACTAAGACATTGCATGTGTCCGGACTTTATTGGGATGTCCATATTCAAAAGGGAATATTCAAGGACACGACGTCCGGAACAAACGGAATCAGCGCGACGCTGGATTCCAAGGGGGATTTCTTCTATCAGCGATCCCCTGGCAACAGTCTGTCGACTCAGACGCGTTATGCGTTTCCGATCACGACCGCAATCAACTTTCCGATTCTGCGCAACCTGTCACTGTCCCCAACGTACACCGCGTTTTTGTACGAGAGCCAAGTCACACGACAGAGCATCACGGTCAACTCGTTCATGATTTCTGCGCATTGGTACTACGATCGCGATGCATCTGTGCCGTTCCTACGACAGCTTTTCTTCAAAGGGCCGGCGTCTTTGGATCAGACTAAGACCGCGAAGCTGAAGTAGAGGGCAAGCTGCAATGCGCAAGGCTTAGGCAGTAGCTGATTCTTTGCGTGAGTCCGGATGGCAGCTATAAGTAAGCAAGCCGGCATTGCCACACCTCCAGAGGCCGATTTCTCGTACCAATTCCAGTTCAAAATCGCGCCGACCAAAGAATAAAGTCTCATCATCGGCGATATGCAGCAGATGACAGATAATAACGAACACACCGCGCAGGTATTCTTTGCTGGAGCATTCCCGAGCATCAGGGCTGGTGCGGCAGACCCTTACCCTGATATGGTATCGGTAGACCAATGCCTCGGCAGCTCTGTTCGAGTGCCGTGCGTGCAAGTAATGCTCTTTTTTCATTCCTCGGCGACGTCTTGTATGCCTCACTTCGGCTGAGAAGATCAGCTAATGTTGCGGTAGCTATCGGCGCGGCGAGCGATGTTCCACTGCAATCCGCAAATGGCGCATGGTGGCTATGCTTTTCTGGCACAGCCGTAATGATGCCTACGCCTGGCGCAATGCAGCATATCTCCACACCAAAACAGCTGAAATTTGCCAAAAAGAAACCATCGACGCCGATTTTATCGGATCCTGGAGGTGTCATTGCGGCTGCTAGGGTGCCATTCGGTGCCCAATTCGCCTTGCCTACGGCGGATACTGCCACAGCTTCCGGAAAGGCGGCTGGGTATGCGACTGGCCCTCCTGAATTTCCTGCAGCACAGAGACATAAGGTTCCCACCTCATAAGCACTCATGATTGCATCATGCTCGATTTCTGATGGTTGATCGGAGGTAAGACTCAGGTTTATGAGGTCGGCGGAATAACGATGTGCCAGAAGATCTATTGCAGCTGAAACATCTCCCTGATTCGCCGTACCGTTTGAATCTTCTACCCTTAACGAAAATATCTCGACGCCCGGCGCCACGCCTGCCACCTGCCGTGCACCGAAAGGCCTGCTCCCAATAACTCCACAGACCTGTGTGCCATGGGTTGATACGTCCCTGCCTCCATTTGGGTCATGAGTACCGTTAATCAACGAGCCCAAATCATTGACATGAGACAAACAGGGGTGAGGACCAACACCGCTGTCTATGACACCCAGGCGGATACCACGACCTGCAGATAATCCATTTTTACTCGCGCCTACCACCATTTGCCACCAATTGATTCTTCCAAACTCTAGGCGTGGACAGCGTACCTCAACGACATCGGACTGCAGGACAACGCCCATCGACCAGTAGCCATCCGTGGGGAACACAATCACGCTGAGAGCAGTCCACTGCTGTTCCTGATTATGGAAGGTGCAAAGGCCAGAAGATGTAGTTGGCGAAGTTAGTTGGCGGACTTGTCCTTGATGCGTCCTGATAAACAGGACAACCTTGGCCCCCTCCAGCGGTCGGTTGCCGTCATCAAGGACACGCACGCTCACATGAACTGTACCGATACCCGCTGTTTCGGCGGTAGGCATCGGATCCTTGGCCTGATGCAGGATCTCTGGCTCCACGATGACGTCACCTGAAAATCCCAATTTCCAGATGTCCAGATCCAATAGAGCCGTCTCAAAGGAGATCACGCGTCGTTGACGGGGACCGCTGACTTCCATTGTCCCCAATTTGCTGGAGACTGGGCGGAGATGTTTCTCCCATAAGGTATCGAGGGCCTCTCGAGAACGAACCGTATCGGCGGGTGACCGCCTTCCGCTGATTCTGTTGGCCATCACGAATCGCGCCATGGTTATCCTTCTCTGACAGGCTGATCGGGAGGTACTTCTGTTTTGCCCTGGGTGCTTTCGGCGATTGCCGATCCTATAAGCCTATATAGACACCACTCCTCAACCAACGTTACTCCAAGCCTGTTCCACATCAGGTGCAGGAATTCCAAAATAAGCATCTCTTTCGAGTGTTCGCGTAACTGGATGATTCCATGCTTCTCCATCTGCGCAGATACGAACGCAATCTCGTCTGCCCAGGCACCCGCGAGAACGGGGACTTCCGCGTCTTTACTTCTTGTTGTGCTCTTCCATCGATTGACGAGCGTTCGGACTTCAACATGCAGTTGGGGATCGTCAGTTTCGAGGTCCGTGCCTCCGAGCGACGGTTCTGCTCCGAAAAACAACGGATATGCGCGAAGAGCTGCTGCGATCAGTTTATCAGCACCTAGGCCAGCGTTGGGTGGTCCGAAGATGCACGCAACAAGAAGCTCCAGGGCAACCGAAAGTATGTCTTCCCGGCTATACCGCGTGAGGATAATCGCCGCGATCTCTGACGCCCTGTAGAAATGTCGCTCCACGATGTCCTCAGCTTCGGGACCGCCGTACCTGACACTGTCGAAGACGTAGGATCTTTCCTCGGCGCAGTTATGTTCGTGGAAGGGCTCGATCTCTTCTTGATACGGCTCCGTGGCCTCCGCTCTTCCTCGAACGGATGCACCTATCTTTATCGTCCGCTGTGCGTCGACCTCATACTGCGTCCGCGGCGAAGGTAGTCCGGGATGCAAGCTCATGAACTCCTCGATTACACGCTTGAACTTTTTTGCGTATGCGTCCGTTGTGAGAACACGAAGTCGAATATGCGGCCCGCCATTCCAGTAACGAATGAAAAACCAGGTTTCGATCTTCCCTGCTTCCATCCCAGTCCTCATCGCAGGTTGAACGCACTCTGTGATGAGGTCATTGATATTTCCCCAGTAGAAGATATGTAGGCATACCCGAGTCCTACTTGCCATCATCACGTAAGACCCTACCACCGTAGAGTTCGAGATGGAACTCGGCCGCATGCCTTCCGGACTCGGTCCGTATCAGCGCGCTGTCCTCGTCGGGCAGAAGCTCGGCAACGGCTACGACACCCTGGGAAAGTCGCAGCGATCGGTGAAACTGCGATACACACCTCACATCGGACCAGTCAAGATAGAACGGCTTACGGCGACCATTCTTTCTGGATAAAGACGTGTCTGCCAAGATTCTCACAAATCCGCGATCCGGAAGACACTCATGCTCCTTCCATCGGACCAGTTCACGATAAACCTCAAGAGAAAGATGCTGCTGCAGACCAGGGATTCTGGACGTATGCACACACCAGGTCTCGCGCTCGAGGATCACATTGTCAAAAGTGACTCGCGCATAGTGACGCGTTGTGCCGCTCTCTACGTTATCGGGTTTCGCTTCGAACCAGTCGATCAAACGCATAAAGGGGGTTTGGTAGCAGCCGAACGTGCCCAGGAAGCGAACTAAAGGTGGTAATAGATGGGGAGAAAGGGAGCCGAACAGGATCGGAATGACAGGTTCTCTTTCGCCGTTAACGAACAAAGTCGGCCAGCCGATTTCGGGGGTACTGCGAATAGACAACTGGGAAATGGAGATGTCGCTAGAATCCCCTCCTGTGTATTCAGAGGGAAAGACGATGGAGCGCTTGAAGGGAGAGCTATGAACCTGCCCGTCAAATCCGAGTACCGCTTCCACGTTCACACATTCCACTCCCGACATCTCTTTCGAGATTGCCTCCCTGACGCTGGCAGAGAGCCAAGCTGTCCAACCCAGCTGCTCATCAGCAAACGTTGCGACTAGAGCGCCAAATCCAGGCACGACATCATTGACAACCAACATAGGCAGCTGGCGACCGAAACACAGTTGACACTGGAAGGCAACACTCGATGGAGCCGGCGGGATGGAGAAAGAAGCGCTGAGGTCCCCGTAGGAGTTGATGATGGCCTTCGGAACCTCGACAGTGTGAAGATCACCTTGTGCCGACTGTCGCAGATGCTCCACCAATCGGTCCCGCACAGCCCGTTGCTCTGAATGTAACGGATTCAATGGCTCAAGCAGATTCCTTCGCTCCAAATGACGCTGATATTCGAGATATAGCCGCAAAAAGGACTGTGGTTGATCTTTGCATCTCTCGAGGGAGAATGCCCGCGCGTCAATTGTCCGTCCAAGCTCCAAATTGAAAAGGGGCACAAGCCTCGCTATTGCGCCCAGGTTCTCCTCAAAAGGGGCGATCAGCGATGTGTCAAGATCGATGCGCTTCTCAGCAAGACACCTCGCGTGAATGACATCCGAGAGCGTCATTTTATGTGAATCCGAGGAACCAGAAAATGCAAATTTGTTCAGGTTGGTGGTGAGCCTCGTCTCGATGCGAGGCCAGTCAAATTCCGATCCGCTCTCAAGGGTGGAGACCGTGGTGTAAAGCTCTGAAAGATCTGACTTGGCGTCGAATGTCTGCGCTGCGTTACTCGTTTCTAGGTTGCCGAGAAGCTCAGCAACGGGATCGAATTTATTTCGACGAACACCCGTGTCTATTCGAAGAAAATCGAGATCGATGAGGTCCAAGAGATATTTTCTGATCTTTGGACGAGCATTCGTTTCCACAATCTGTTCAGCAAGACGGTCCACCAGTTGCAAAAGCGAGCACGGGTTCTTCGGGGATAACGTTAGCTCCCGAACCACGGCTTCCAGAGCAGGTCCACGCTGAATCGCAAGCCAATGTTCCTCGTAGGCTCCTGCGGCGATGGGATGCACTGGGAGGAATCTAAGTTCGTCACCAGCTTCTGTGATCGTGTCATTCAGAAGCACGGCCCAATCGTTAGGGGAAATGGCGGACCGTACCACAGCGTCAGCGAGTTCTCCGCAGAGACTATTCTTGAGACCTATCCGCTCGCGTGTGACAAGTGGGAGTCCGACCTGGCTGGGAGAATTCCATGAAAAACGTCCGCATGCTACCGTCGTGAAGAGTCCGAAAGGTACGGTCTTGTAAGCCATCCTGTTCACATACGAACCTAAGGTCAGGAAGTCTTTCCAGAGGCGCCCGCGCGAGGGGGTAGGGCCCTGAATGATGCGCACGATATCTTGATAGAATAAAGAGTTTGCCAGCCACAAAGATCGCATACAACGGTCCGACAACGCGATCTGCCTAACCGCCAAGACCCAGTTATTCGGAAGACCGACCACGGCTTGCGAAATTTTTGCCCGGAGTTCCTCAAGACCCGCAATCTGATTGATCCAGCTTTGCAGGTCGGCGTGGATCATGTTTGGGGTCTCCAGGGTTTTCCGCAGCACGCCGACATCGTCAGCCCGCGGATGCTGTAGACGAAAAACGCTCCGCCGAATGCGAATCAATGCATGTCTTGTTTCCGGATTCGTCTGGTGGCCAATTTGGTGGAAGAGGCTCTGAGAAAAAGTACCTGCGGTTAACTGAAGATCCCGCTCTGCGGCGTCGAGAGAGCCCCACAAAGTTAAAGGAAGCTCTTGTCGCAGGAGAGCTGCCGTCTCAAACGACGCACCTGCGATTCGCAGCAGGAAATGATTCGCTACAGACATTCGC
Source organism: Acidisarcina sp. (assembly GCA_965199205.1). Classification (GTDB taxonomy): domain Bacteria; phylum Acidobacteriota; class Terriglobia; order Terriglobales; family Acidobacteriaceae; genus Acidisarcina. Next base: position 2,285,192 of record OZ240688.1, on the reverse strand, counting down.
GATCCGCATTAGACGAGCCATGAAAACTCAATTGACCTCATACGCCCACTTCTCCTCCTGCCTGCGACGAACTAGGAAGGTCTGGAAGAGCCGACGACCTGGCATCACGACGAGCTTCCGATCAAGAAGACGTTCCAAAAAAGAAAGTAAGGTAGGCAAGGGAATGTTGGAAAATGCTGTTGTTGTAGCTTCAACTGTTCGTGGAAGCTCAAGAAAATCCAAGAGGTGCCACTGTTCAGATGTCAAGGTGATGAAATGCGCATTTGTATAACCACGTCGTCTGTCGAAGATCCGTATGAAGCCCGGCCCACGCGAGTGAGTGATGGTCCAAGGCGAGTATTGAGTCCGCCAGGCGAGGACTGCATCCTTAAGAGTCACTCGAGGTTCGAGCGGTGGGGGCTGAGATCCATCAGGTTGAAAGATCGAAGCGGTCGGCTTGGCGGTCTGGAGACCCCAGGTATACCACGGGCCCGTCCAGATACTATCCGGCGGAGGCAAGTGTGTTAACGCTCGACAGATCTCGACAGTTTCAGAATCGTGAGCTTCGGCGTTTTCACCGACGTCACTGACTAGGCGCCAGCGTACTGCGATGTCATGCTCGTGCAACCACTTCACTCGGGCCAGCTGGGAAAGATTCATACCAAGTGGGTCACCATTTTGAGCTTCGCTCAATGCCTGTGGGAGCAGTACGGCTTCTATGACTCCGGCGCGCTTTAAGAGAAGCACAGTACTCTTACTCAGCGAGGATGGGACCATTAGGCGGAAACGGAGGTCTAGTTTTCTGGTTCGCCTCAGCTCATATAGCTTCGTGAGGAACACCTCGGAGGACCCGACGGATAACCCTTCGGAGGTAATGTCAAGGAACGTTCGCCTCTGAGTGGTCGAAAACGCGGCGATCTCTTCGATGAGACTCGAAAGCCGATCACCCGTCGCACGGCTCAGTGCGCTATTGAAAACAGCTGGAGTCTGAACATCTTCTTGAGTGGACATCAGCATGAGAGGTGATTGGCCTCCGTCCTCCCTATCATTCCGATCACCCATGATCATCCGTTTCTAGTTGCTCCGTGGAAAAGCGGCCAACGACCGAGGATCGGCCTTTCCGAGTAAAGCTATCTCCACTAGTTCATTGGGCGGCTGGCGGCTGGCTTGGGGGAACTCGGGCCGGAACGAGTCGGCCGATACGTTGCGGGCTTCGATCCAGAGAGGTGTTGCGATAAGCTGCTTCGACGGCGATCGGTAAATTAGTCTACGACGCACCATCTCATCAAGAAAGCTCTTGAGATCCTCTTCGCGGATTTGCGACCGGAATGTGCGGTAGATTTCATCTTCACCACACACGTGGTCACACTTGAGGAATACCTCGGCCCAGCAACCCTCGATAAGTATCCGTTCACTTTTCCTGTACTCTTTTCCGCCGGGAGTTACCATGGCGCGCTTGTCAAAGATTTCGATAAAACCTTCACCACGCACCTGGATGAGCGAGTCGGCGGCATAGCATCGCTTCCATTCCTTTACCGCGTCTGCCAATCTCTGATGCATTGCCTTCAATAATGGATCATCGTGGTCCGGGTGGTGGAAGGTGAAATAGAAGACAAGCCTACTGAGATCGATGTCTGTACGCGGAAACACGTCGTAGTAGTACGGAATAGGCGCCACGCTTGTAATGCCGTGTAACTCCGGATGCAAGAAGTAGGGGCTATGCCTCAGGAATTGCAATTTTACGAAACCCGCTTTGTGCATAGGCGGTAGATGATGCATGAAAGGAACCATCTCGATCATCTCTTCGTAATCCGTAACGGTCTCGTTCGGATTTCTGATGATGAAGTTCCAGTACACATCAATGTTGCACTCTGCGAGGAGCTTGAGACATTGCAGTTGTCGTGCAGCAGTACTCCCCTTGTCCATCAGGGCCAAGATATGATCACTGAAGGTTTCGATGCCGGGTTGAATGTAGCTTACGCCGGACCAACGCAACATTTGAACATCGGATCGCTTGAGATTGGATTTTGTTTCGAAAAAAAAGGTGAAATCATAATTTTGCTCTTCACGAAGTCTGCCTAGAGCAGGCATCAAAGTCTTTAGGAATTGACGGTTCAGTATGCTGTCGGTGCAATAGAACTCAGTGTTCCTATATGTCGCCGAGAGAGTCATGATCTCGGCGAGGACCCGGTTGGGGCTCTTTGCCCGGAAGCTCATGAGCTCGTCTTCCAGACTGCAGAAGGTACAGTGATGTTTTTCTCCCCACCAGCATCCGCGGGCACACTCGAACTGCAGCACGGGTTCGAACCACTGTAATTGTAGGTCAGACAACTGCTCAAAATAACATGAGTAGTCAGGAACGGGAAGGCTGTCCAGATCATCAAAAGGCTTTGATGGGCCACTGTGCCTTACAGTTCCGCCTTCATCCCTGTAGCGAATCCCACCCACACTGAATGGGCCGTGCGGAGATTGCCGTATCTCTCGAACCAGTGGCGAGATACACCCGTCTGCCTCGCCTTCGACAATGTAGTCGACCTCGGAAAATCTCGTAATGATTTCGTCACCCATCGGAAAAGAGCAATTGGGCCCTCCGAATATAATCTTGATCTCTGGAAAGTTCTGTTTGATCCGTTTCGCGAGGGCTAGGGACGGAACTGTCTGTTCCATCATGACGGAGAAGCCAACGATGTCGTATCTCTCCCAATCGATCTTACGAAAGAGTTGATCGATATATTTGCCCGCCATTGACACAATTCGCCGGTATCGGTCGATCGTGTGGACGCTTTCATCCGGCCCCGTCGCTAAGACGTGACGATGTATCTGGGCTACGACCCGCTCCTGAGGTACGTCGAAGTAGAAAGGGGTAAATACCAGCTCTGCTACGGGAAGCTTTTCCAGTTCTGATTCGGCAATAGCGTCACCTGCCGCCACACTCGAGAACACGAGGTTTCCGTAGCAGATGTCACACGGCAAGCCGTCGCGGTTCAGAATTGTCCTCAGGAGAGTGGGGCCGAGACCGGGAAAGCGCGGAGGCGCCCAAGGCATCAGCACGAGGAGAATTCGTTGCTCTTTACTCTGCGAAGTAGCGACTTTAGGCAGCGACATGCGGCACCCTCGAATCTGCTCCTAGGGACGAAAAGACAGGCAGAAGCTCGCAGCAGGACTCTGCTCGAATCTCAAGCTGATCGCAACGGGTTTATGGCACTACATAGCCGCGATGGCGAAAGCGATGGAACAAAAGCTAGCAGCTTGGTCACGGGAGTGGACCTCCGTCCCGGCTTCCGCGATGCGCGCCTTAAGATCCCTTACGCTAAGATTGTCAAAATCCCCGCTCTCCAGCCTGTGAGGCAGGCTTTGAAAGAAGGCCGGATCCTTTAAGTTGAAGGATTTCAGCAGCATCTCTTTGTCCTCTGGTTTCACGACGTTGCTCCTTTCGGTTGATTGGCTCTCGGTCCCGATTCCCGTCTCTTTAATACGGAAAGTTAGTTGCGCACGAAGTATAGATCAAGAGGGCCACTTGTGCTCAATAATCTTCTACCCGGAAGTGTGACCTGGGCGTCCCAGTTGATCTCGCGGTTCGCTTGCCTCGGGAATCGTTCCGGAGCCTTCGAGGGCCACCAAAAAGGCGCGTTCGCGAACGATTGCGCGTAAGAAGGCTTCCTTGTCTGGGATATCCAATCCGCGGATGTATGCCAGGAGATCGTCAGGTAGAGGGCGCCCGAGACGTTGGAAGTGCCACTTCAGCAGTTCCTCCTCCCCGATCTTCCAATCGACGGGGAACGCGTCGTCGATCCCAGTGAGTTGCAGAACCCTAAGCTTCAGTGCAGCCCTCGTTCGGTAGCGCGCATACTCGCCTCTCAATTTGAGTTCTTCGAGCATTCGTGGTGGAATGTGACGTTTAAGCTCTGAGTACCGGCTTGCCACGAGAGCATCATCGAGGAGCATCGATTCGACAGAGTGACTGTCTAGATCGTTCACCACAAGCCATCCTTCATATGCCTGGTCATCTTCCAACCGCATCTGTTTTCGAAAGGAATCGACCGCCGCGGCTCCTTCGGGAGATGCAGTCACTGCGTGTCGGTGATCGCTTTGAATCAGGAGATGTTTGAGCCACGCATCGGAAGCGATGCTATGGTATGGCCTATCCAAGAGACGCATTTCGGTGATGATGTCATCGGTCGTAACTGCTGTTGCCGAGTGCTGTCCCCCTGCAACGGTTGGAACGAATACGCCGGCAGTCTTGGTGAGATCTTGCCATAAGAGTGTGGGTTCAAGGACGAAGTTTGGGCGCGGAGCCGCGATATGTCCAGCTATATGGTCTCGAATCTCAACCAGCATTTGAACCGCGTCCTCTCTCTTCTGATTAACGTAGTTTGCAGGTAACCACTCCGCAAGACATCTCAGTTGCCCCTCTGGCAGTCCCAGCGAGAGAGCTTTGTCAATCAACAAAGGGAAGAAACGATCTATGTAGAAGGTCTTTTTTGCCACCTCACAGAGTTCCTCGCGCAGATGCGTGTCGATTACGCCCGAATCAGCTGCGGCCTGCAAGGTGTAGCGGATGTTCACCATCGCATCAGATGCCGCGCGATAGCCGAACTCGGCACTTCCGTGGACAACGGTCACTTCATCATCATCTTCGAGCACGCCGCTTATGAAATCTCGATAGATGCGCCCGACTCCTCTCATTCCAAAGTCTTTGAGTTCGACGGCGCGAAGCGCGCCCATACTTGAGGCGCCGAATACGGAGATACCATTCGAAAGCGCCCATAAGATCTCCTTGTGCCAGACAGCTGGCTGCCCTTCGAAATAGCCGTCTATAACTCCTATTGCAGCGGGATGGAGAGTTCGAAGACGATATATATCACCTTGAGAGACGGGAGGCAGATACACAGCTTCGAGAATCGTCGAAGCATGGGCAAACGATATGGTGGGGCCGGCAAAGATCACAGCCTGATTAATGCTCATGCGGGCACTCGCTTTCGGGACTGCAGGGATTGCGCACGACGTCCCTTGCGATATAGCCCGATCAAGCCGGTCCCGGGTCCGATTCCTTCCAGTCCGGGCACGATCACCCTGACCACGGGGATCGCCAAGTCCTGCTTCGTGAGATCGATAACGATAATCTCGTCGAGCCCGGCGATCCTGAGCGATCGTTCAAGGTGGTGCATTTCTTCTTCCAGAGAACCATTATTGACTGTGGAAATCTGCTCAAATCTGACACCAGCTGTTTCATTACGACCTGTTTTTGTCTTACTATTGGGAAACTCCGAGTTGACACCGTATTGACGGTAGTTGTTTCTATGAGCGTCGTCTCGGGACCCGGCAATCAGCGTCAACCGACTCTGCGCTGCTTCAGTCAAAGCTCTCATAAGCGCAACTTGGCGGGAAGGATGACAACCCCATCCGACCGTTGGGTACAGCGAGCGAAAATGGTTTCCTTTCTGCTCGCGAATATTACATTCGAAGACCGGTACTCCGATATCAGAGGTGAAGTCGAGGACATCGACGGCTATTCTGGCGCGCGAATAACATTCCAGGACGTCACGGCACAAAGGATCATCGATAGTGCTTAGGTCCACCCGGCACTCTGATCTTTGAACAGGCTCGTCGCCTTCCGAAAAGGAAAGGTATTTTAGAGAGACGGCATCTCGTTCTATGAGCTCACATATCCCGTGACAGATGGCTTCGTAAAGATGGTTTCCAGAAGCGAGACCATTTGAAGTCTCTGCAAAGATGCCGCTTCCCGGGGGCGACGGCAACGTGTAATTTGTATGAACAACGTTGTATGGCACCCAAACTGGAGACTGCTCCTTGAGTCGTTTGCCCTCGATCCACAGCATCGGAATATCAGGGTGGAAGCGTGACCCCGGCCGCTGGGGAAGTTCTGCGACCTTTGCAATGCAGAGATCATTCTGGAGGTCGCGAAGCGTTCCAAAGCGCAAATTTTCCTGGATACGTTCCGCATGGAAGGTTTCGATAGCTTCCATTAGCCCCGACACCTTCGCGGCATCGAGACTGGCGCCCTTCCCCTGTGCTACGGAGACCCCTCTCGAGTTTGGCCTGACCACCATTACTACCGGGATTCCGATGTAGTCCAAGCCCGTCACGTTCGCAACACGGGTTATGCCGCACGCTTTTAGGTGAGGAGTGATGCGTTCCAGAGTCTCGCGCGGGCTTGCTGTACGATGGGTCCCTAGAAAGAACTGCTTCTTGCTGGAGGAAAGCCCTGCTTCAAAGCCGGAGAGGTTCGCTTTCATCGGTTCATCCGATCTGTGCGAGGTTCTGATAGCACCAATATAACTCTGGAATCAGGCGTCAGTTGGTAAATGCCGCGCTTGCCGCTTCGCTGACATCTTTTTTCCCGGCGATGCAGCCGGCATGCGTATGGAAGGCAAGAATCAAAATTTTTGATTAGCCCCTGTCGGCCTTTCGCGGGCCATCTGGGAGGAGATCGGCGCAACACAAAGAAGGACCTGCCCGAAGGCAGATCCGAGATGTACGTTTAGTCAGGCGAGTCCTCTTGCCTTTGCGACTGGCCTCGGTTCTGGTTTGCTCGCGTTTCTAGCCTTTTCTCTTGCGGCCAATCCTGCTTGAGTTTGGGAGCGATGGCCTCTGTATCTACGCCGTACGTCTGGGCGGCGGCTCGGAGAGTCTTGCTGTCGTCTGGCTGCGTTCTGACAGAGAGCAGGATGACGGCTTCGACGATCAGCTTGCCGACGGTGGCCTACGCCAATCTCCTCGGCATAGAATGCCTCGATCACTGGCGCGGAAAGCTCCATAAAGCGAACGCGGGGCGCGCAGTATGCCGGCGATTTGCCCACCTTTCCTGCGATCTGCTCAATGCTGTACTTCGGATTTTTCAAGTTGGGCAGGCTTTGAATCCCCGCCTCCTCCAACGGGCGAACGTCCCGGCGTTGCAGGTTTTCGATTAGCTGCGCCCCAAGCGCCTCGGCGTCGGTAAGGTTGACGATCCGGACGGGTACAGTACGAGCCTCCACAATTTGCGCGCGGCGCGGTAGCTTCTTGCTCCGGCGATAATCTCGAAGCTTTGGTCGGTAAGCGGGCCGCACGCGCAAGGGAGAGAGAACGCCCTGGCTGCGGATGCTTGCAGCTTGCAGCGAGTTCCTTAAGCGCAGCATCTTCGAAGATACGGCGCGGGTTGGTGGCAGACTCGGCGAGGACGGCGAGGGGGGAAGGTTGCGGTATTCGGTAGCAGTGTTCGTGTCCATGGTTGCTCTCCTTTGAGCGTTCGGTGGTGCCGGTGGTGTTCATGGGTGCTTCCTCCTTGGCTGTTGCACTGGCCTTTGCTCTTAAATCGGGGCGGTGGTGTGTACATACATGCCGAACGCCTCCTGGCGAAGGCGGGAGTAGCAAGTGCAAGGGGAGGGGGATCTCCCACCCTTGGAACGGAGCGACAGCGGGAGTGGAAAGGGCGGAGCGAAGCGGAGGGCTGCACAAGCGAAGCGCGGAAGCCTGGGGAAACCCCTTGCGGGCCCGAGGGGCTCCCCTTAGAGGCTTTTGCTGTTGCCTTTGCTCTCATCGCATCAGGGCAGCATTGCGGGCAGAAACAGAAACGAGTGGGAGGGGGATCGAAATCGGTCGTCCGAAGCGATGGAGTGAAGTGAGGTCAGCAGCCGAGGCTAAACGATACTAGAATCGAAGGTTGTGGCAGTTAGATGGCCACTGTTAGAGAATGGCACATGTCTCAGCTTGCACCCCCGGAAAGCCCTGAGAACCTCGTCGCCGAACTGCGCCAGCTGATCTCCGAGGCAAGACGCCAAGCGGCCGCGACGGTCAACGTGGCTCTGACCCTCCTTTACTGGCGAGTGGGCGACCGAATCCGGCGGAGCATTCTAGGCAGTGAGCGTGCCGGCTATGGGGAGCGGATTCTTGCCACGCTGTCGCAGGAATTGGTGGGCGAGTTCGGCCGCGGTTTCGACGTGACGAATCTCACGCGAATGATGAAGTTTGCGGAGGCATTCCCAGACGAGAAGATTGTTGCGTCACTGTCGCAACAATTGAGCTGGTCCCACTTCCGGGAATTGCTGCCGCTCGAGCATCCCCTCCAACGTGAGTTCTATGCCGAGATGTCCCGAGTGGAAGGCTGGAGCGTCCGCACCCTGCGGGGTCGGATAGATTCCATGCTCTATGAACGAACGGCCCTCTCCAGAAAGCCGGACGAACTCGCGAAGCAGGAGTTGGCTGCCCTGCACAGCAGAGGCGACGTCGGGCCGGCTCTGGTCCTCAAAGATCCCTACATTCTGGATTTCCTTGACATCAAAGATCACTACCTGGAGCGCGACTTCGAAGACGCGATCCTTCGCGAGTTGGAATCTTTCCTGCTGGAGCTGGGGGCCGGCTTTTCCTTTGTCGCCCGTCAGAAGCGCATCCAGATTGACGGAGAGGACTTCTACATCGACCTCCTTTTCTACAACCGAAAGTTGAAGCGACTGGTGGTGGTCGAGCTGAAGCAAGGTGCCTTCCGCGCAGAGTACAAGGGCCAAATGGAGCTCTACCTCCGCTGGCTTGCTAAGTACGAACGAGAAGCGGACGAAGCCTTGCCGGTAGGCATCATCCTCTGCGCAGGGGCAAGTGCCCGGCAAGTTGAACTCTTGGAGTTGGACGCGGCTGGGATACACGTCGCGGAGTACCTTACCGTCTTTCCCCCGCGGGAGGTGCTGCAGCGAAAGCTGCAGGAGGCGATCGCTGCTGCCCGGCTGCGGTTCGACTCAAAGGAAGATGTTTGACGACCAGGCTGGTCGACGAAGCGCAGACGGTAGCTCAAATGACCATCGTGGATGGTATGTTCATTGCTAAAAATGTGAAACAACCCAAAATCTCTGAGACTTGGGTACAGCGACACGGGCATTCGAGAAAGACATGATCTATCTGCCTTCCGCCGAGCAGTATGCTGTCATCAATGCGAAGATCTTGGATGCCCCCACAAAGGATCTCTGATGGAGACTGGGACCTGTAAGCTATGCCTCACGCCGGGCGCGGAACTCCGCGACAGCCATTTCTTACCGCGCTCGTTCTATGCACTCTTCCGGGACGGCAAGAATGAGCCGATCCGATTCTCGCCCGACTCGGTCTATCCGACGTCGAAGCAGATAAAAGATTTCGTTTTCTGTGGAGACTGCGAAGAACGGTTCAACCGTGATGGCGAGAACTGGGTGCGTCCGCTTCTGCCTACGGTTAGCGGCCCCTTCCCGCTGCGAGATCGGCTGATGAAGGCAGCGCCACTGTATCGGGATGAGGCAATGGCAGTCTTCCCAACGGTAGGAAACCCGGAGATGGACTCGGCGAAGCTCATGCACTTCGCGCTCGGTGTCTTTTACAAAGCTGCTGTCCACTCATGGCGCGGTGACTCGTCCGAACCCTATATGCCGATGGAGGCCGATGATGTTGATGCGCTGCGGCTCTACCTCCTCGGCAAAGCCGCTCTGCCGAAGAACATGGTGGTTTGCATTACCGTCGATTCGCTCGTCGTGCCATTGCAATCCATGAATGAACCCTACCGCATGGCGGACAAAGATGGATTCAAGCGTTACGTCTTCTACATTCCGGGTGTCTTCTTCCAGCTTTTCGTCGGCGATGGCGGAGAAACGGCGATGCCCGCCTGTTTCAGCGTCCATCCGACCAGTCCGGTGCTTGTCGAGAACGTCTCGATTCCGGTCCGCAACACCGGACGCGAGCAGCTTGCGAATGCCCGTCGCACAAAGAAGCTGGGCGAAATAATGAAGGACGTTGAAGCGCGCGGCAAAAGCATACGCTTGGGCGACTAAAGGGCGTGCATCACGTCGCATCAAAGCGACGATGCTAATGCTGGGCCCATCTCCTCGCCTTCTCCATAGTTCTCCCGATGTCGGCATCTCGCTTCGAAGTTTTAATCTTGCTCGCTGCAGTGATGATGATGCTCACCGAACGAAGCATCTACGGGTCTATGTGAGCTGAACCAGCGATGAGCCCTCGATTTCCAATGCGAACTGCTTTCGAGCGACCATTGGGAGCGTCGGATGGCTCACGCGGTGGGGGTATTCACTGTGGGTTCTCCCCTGCAAGGTTCGACCGTGTATTTTTTTCCGGACTCCTCCCCATTGCTTAAAGAAGAACGGAACGCCAGCATCTTCGCATTGTTGTTGTATCGAGAGTACCCAGATCTCTTCCATAGGTCTTGCCCCCGGGCCGCTCTCGCCACCGACTATTACCCAGGCGATCCCTTCGAGAGGCAGCGTCCCAAGGTCCTCTAAGAGAGGTTCGACAGAAAGGAAGCGAACTGCGGCTGGAGAATTCTGTAGGTCAGCGATTCGTGGCAAACCGTGTTTCTTGTTTTCGACGGAGACCCCCCACCAGATATGAGCTTCTGCGGCGGCTTCACTCAAGGCGCCAGAGAGTAAACCCTTCAGACGACCGGAGCGCTTTGTGAGCACCTGGTACGTGTGCCAACGCGCGATGTGCATGGTCAAGACAACCTTGGCTATATAGCTATCTGGCACCCGCTTATGGAAAAGGTCGCTCATCGAATTGACGAACACCATGCGGGGATCGGCCCATCTCAGAGGCTCCCCAAGCTTTTCGGGGACAAGACGCATATCAAAGCCTTGTTGAAACGGATGCCCTTCGACTCCGCGAAACCGCTCTGCAAAGCGTTCAGCGTAGCAGTGCTTACACCCTGCGCTGATCTTGGTGCATCCCCGCACGGGGTTCCAAGTCGTGTCAGTCCACTCGATTTTCGAATTCAAAGACATGGTGTTACCCCCACGAAAAACTTGACTGATCGGTTCCGTACTTTAGAACATCTTGCCAAAATTTGCCGGCCGTCGTATGTCTTGAAAACATAGCAAGGTAGTACAAAGGCAGATTCTTATCGTCAGATCTGACGAGCTTCATCTGGTCTAGCTCCTGATGAAGATACCCCAGAGCCTCCATGCTTTTGGAGAACTCGGCAGCCAGAAACTGTCTGAATTCACTCCTTCGGCCACCAAGATCATTCCATCGCTGTCGCCATTCGGTATTGCCAAGAGCTTCATCGATTTTGGTGGAGTTGCCGTCCACATAATGGTCGTAATTTCGATTGGCATCCATCCCGATAGCAAGCAGAACTACGAAATCAGTGAAAAACTTGGAGAGTCTCCGGATCGTATCGAACTTGATCCCAAAGTCGAAAGGGTCGACCAGGCAAAGGCATAAGACTTTGTTGGTGAAGGATGGTTGTGGGACAGATTTGCAGATTTCATCAATCTGGTCATCACAACTGCCCTGGATGTAGGCCACATCCGCTTGCGGTGAGATTCGCTTTGCACGAATCTTCAGGGCGTCTAGCAGCTCTTTATCCTCTTCACAAAAGATGTATTTGTCGAAAGGATGGGAGACTGTCAAAGCTAAGACCGGCGAACCCTTGAGGATTCTGTCTGTGCCTTGAACCTTGCTATGCCCAGCGCCCGCATACAAATCGATATAGACTCGCCGATCCCATTTGTACTTCATTCCGGTGGCGAAAAGTTCGTCGTAAAGGAACAGCAGGCGATACTTACTCTCAGCCCACTTTCTGACCACCGGGCAAATCAAACCATCGTCTTCGACCAAAAAAGTCTCAGGGGTCGGGCTCATCTCCACGATTGTAGAACCCCGCCAATGTTGTGCCTGGAGTTGATATTGAGGGGACACTACATGGTTAGCGCTCGGCCCATCTCCTCGCGTTCTCCGATTTTCCTCGGATATAGGCAGCGCGCGTTGAAGTACGGGCATCGCGGGATAGGTAGTTGTCATCAAGGGCACGGTCGATCCGGTCCCCGGTCATGCCATTAAAATGGCCATCATACACGAATGCACGCATCGGACTTTCGAAGAGGACACAAGGGACCCAGTGGCTCTCACACTGCGAAGCTCGAAGAGCGTCAATCCATAAGCTGCCGTGGGGGAGGCCCATGATCTCCAGGTTAGCCGCTTAATATCCGTGATCCGTGCGAGGCTGAGCTCGGACTGCTGCACTGCTGCGTGAAATCGCTGTACTGATAACTTAGGGATTATTGGGAGTGACGTTATCTTGGCTGAATTTGGCTGGACTTACCTGTCTCGTATGGCGCTCGCCAAAGCTGAAGCTCAGCTTTCAGGCGAGTCTCAGGGAGTCAGGGACGAAATCGGTTTTCTGCTGATCCATCAGCACTACGCTGATCGATTGTTCCCCGGCACATCGGTGCTGCATACACGTCTGCGTTATGTGCTCTTTGTACCCTGGATGTACCAGGCTCTGCGGGAAAGTCGTGTCAATCTGACACCGGAACAGGCTGTTCAGAAGATGGAAGGTGACCTTTGCCGACGGCTCCTTCAGTTCCATTCTTATCAGTTCGGGATTATCGGCCGGTTGAGTCAAGGCAAGAGCATGGGTCAGCCTCCTTCGATGGTCTACTGGAACGCGCTGGTTACGTGGGGGTTTGTGCGGAGAGAAGGTGGTAAGGTGCCGAACCGCCACCGCATGGCTCGGCTAGCCGTTGGTGGACAATCCCGGATGCCGTACGACCTGGAGCTGGTGGAAGAGCCGGAGTTGCTCCCTTTGAACCGTTTAGTACCCATGCATGAGGAGGATAGAACCGGGCCGTTGAGCTTTGCCCTGCGTCCGCCGGAAAAGGTATATCTGTGTGAGAAGTTGCGCGACCTGCCTTGTGGAGGCGGCACTGGAGATCTCTCGTTGCTGGCTCGGCTTGTGCGCAAAATTGAGAGTTCGGAAACCGCGCCAGCGTGTCTGAAGGCCGTGAATTGCTGGGACGCGCCGATGCTGGCGGTCGCAAAAGAGGAGCGGGAGTGCCTGATTCGGGCAGGGAACGCGGCAGCGATGGCCGCGATCGGCCGCGGAGTGTATGCGGCTCTGGTGGAGTCGCTTATCGCGTGGGATAGCGGTTCGGCCGCCGGAGTGTTGCACCGGGATGCACTAGATCGGGCGGTGCAACTGCATCGCGACCGAGCGTTGGAACTCGACGTGGTCCGGTTGGCCGAAGAGGTCCGCAATGTCCCTGCCGAGACTTTGCAGGTACTGAGCGCAACGCAGGACTGGCTGAGAAGGCGAAGCGCAGATATTGCCGAGTTAAAGCAGGCGTATACGGAGGCCGAGTGGGCTCGCAAGCGCGAGCGTGCCTGCTTGCGCATGACGCCGAACGGACAGAAGCGCCGTTTGGACTGGAAGAGCGAAAACGCGGGGGACGATGGCCGGGAACGAACACACGCTGAGCCTCTGCATTACAGATGGAACGTCGTACAACGTCTTATGGCCGATCTGCACGGAGGATCGGATGCCGTCTGAGCCACCTGTTCAGCAGCGCAAGGAGGTTGCGTGGCCCAGTACCAGCTTTGAACGCGCGCTTGCTCCGGTGCCGGGCCAACGTCTACGGGAAGCGTTGTTAACGACTTACTCGGCCGACCTGCCGGCGGTGGTAGTGGCGTTGCAGGCGATGGCTGGTCACTCCGGCGAAGCAGGTGACAGGGTTGGCCCGGGAAAGCTGACCATGGTGCAGACACTCGAGAGTCTGCGTCGCGCGAACGTCCGCATCGCGGTGCAGGCGGGGCGGCTCCGCGGGGGAACACGTGCAAGGATTGCAGGCGTGCTGGACCAGTTTTTATATCAGGTGCAGCAGAACGAACAGGAGGGTAGTTGGCACCCCAAGATGGCATTACTGCGGTTTACCACGGAAGAAGAGCAGGTGGGCGAGGAATCGGATCACTGGCGCTTCTGGATGGGCAGCCGCAACCTTGCATCGTCCGAGAACGCAGAGCTGGGACTATATATGGAGAGTGCGGCCAACGGCGCGGTAGTAAAGGGTCTGAGCGAGGTAACTCGGGCGCTGGCGATCCGGGCTGGTTACGCGATTGTCAAGGCCAGCAGGCTTGCCGAAAGCCTAGGCATTGTTAGGTGGGCTCTGCCTGTGGGGTGCAAGGCGATGGAGGTGTTCCGTCCCGTTTCAGGGCTTCCAATGCCGGGCGAGCGGGTGGACGAGCTGATTGTGGTCAGTCCTTTTCTGAATGTCGAACCCCTAAGACAACTGAGCCAGTGGGGAGGGGAATCCGCGAGGCGGACCCTGGTCTCGACGCACTTGGCCATGGCAGAGATAGCGCGAAGTGTCAGGGCTCCACTGGCTCGCTTTGACCGCTTGCTCGAGCTTCAAAGCCCACAGCAGGAAACTGCCGAGACGACCGATGCAGGAGCAACCGAGGGCGGCGCATCCGTCGCCGCCTCACTGAGCGACGGCGAGTTCACACCCTACCGGAGGCTGCACGCAAAGCTAATCGCGATCCGCCAGGGCAGGCAGCACACTTTCTGGATGGGAAGCGCGAACGCCACAGACCGGGGCTGGAATGGCATGAACGTAGAGATTGTGGCGCGCATGGAGGTTGATCGGACCTTATGGGAGGGGCTACAGAACTGGGTTGGGCGCGCGAGTCTAGTTGACATGGCTGGCTTGGCCGCAGAAGCAACTGAGGATGCCGCGCAGCAACGCTTGGAAGACGAAAGGAAGCGGCTGGCCGCGAAGTGGAAGGGTCGTCTGTACTTCGAAGCCGAACACACGCGGCTGGTCGCAGACTCGTTCAAGCCGTCGCCGGTTGACGCTGCGGTGCGACTGCGTGTTGGGCTGTTCACCACCGGCGAGATGCAGCTTTGGCCCAGTGGTAGTGCGGAGGTACTGCTGGCGAGAGCGTCCTCTGCCGAGCAAACCGGGTTGGTACGCATGGAACTGAGTCACGCCGACGGGAGCAGACTCGAATGGCTTATGTGTTGTGCATGTGAACCCGAATTGGGTGTTGCAAGGGACGTGGCTGCGTTAAGCGAGTATCTCGGGCCAGGAAGTCTGCTGGCGTGGTGGAAGGCTTCGCTGAAGACCGAAAATGGGTTTGGCGCCGACGACGAGCCCTGGGACGCGCCTGACAGCTTAGGCGCGGGGGTAGGGGTTGGCGAGCGGGCGGAAGATCGTTTGACGCTCGAAGATATGCTGCGTGGCTGGGCGAAGTCGCCTTCCGTGTTCAAGCGCGAAGGGGCAAAAATTGCTGGCTATATCGAGCACTGGAAGAAGACTAACGGCGAGTCGGACGGAGCAGCTCAGGAACTTGCCCACATGCACGGTCTATGGCAAATGATCGTGGGTAAGAGCAAATGAGTGCCGCATTGAAGCAGTTCCAAAAGAACACGGTGGGGGCTGCTCTTGCCGGGTTGAAGCGCGAGCAGGGGCCCCGTCGGTTCCTCGTGGCCGATGAAGTTGGATTGGGCAAGACTATGGTAGCGCGCGGAGTAATCGCGGCGTTGCTCAAGGAAGGACGAGGCTCGCTTCGCGTGTTCTACCTGGCCAGCGGTGGAAGGATTGGGAGCCAAAACGCTGGGAGGCTGAAGCCGGAAGGCGAGAACGGCCCGTCGGCGGTGGACCGGCTGGGAATGATGCATCAGCAGAACAGGATACACAGGAATGGCCTTCAATTATTTACATTGACGCCCGAAACCTCTTTCCGGATAAGGGGACCTGGAGCCTGGAAAGAGCGCGCATTCCTGCGAGCGCTCCTACGCACACGGATCGGCCGGGAGTTCACTCGTGCCGAATGCAGGCAGCTGGAGCGGGAGTGTTCTTTCCATGGCTCAATGAACGAAGAGAAGTTCAAGCACGAAGGGAATCGGTATGCGCGCAATAATCGCCCATCGGAAGAGCTGAGCAAGAGCTTCGCCGCAGTGTTGACCCGGCGGTACGGAGTGCCGCTTTTGCCTGGGCTTCTGGGGCATGCGGCGAAAAAAAGAGTGAAGGTGCTTGCGTTGCTGCGGCGCGCGCTCGCAGAGGCCGAGCTCAGGGCAAACCCTCCCGATCTGCTGATCTGTGACGAGTTCCAGAAGTACCGCGACCTGTTGCTCGGCAAGGCTGCGCCCACCGCAGAGCAGGAGATGATGCAAACCCTCCTGACCGGACGGGGAGGCAGACGAACGCGTGTGCTGCTCCTCTCGGCGACCCCGTTCCGGCTTTACGCTGAGCGATGGAGGGAGGCGCTGGAGCCGGCTGGCTCGCGGGAGCTGTTCGACCTTCTCGACTTTTTGGGCGGAGAAGAGCTGGCAAAGAAAGCGGAGAACCTATTTGCAAAATTCAGGGGTTCGCTCCAACGGTTTGCTGCGGCTAAGGAGGACGCCGCGCCCGCTCTTCGATTGGAAGTCGAGACGCTAAAAGCCGCCCTGGAGCAGAGCCTGTGCCAAGTCCTGTGTCGCACGGAACGTCCGCAGCAGCAAGTGGGTTCCACATTCGGCCGTGATAAGGGTGTGTGTGAACCGCTGGAGGCGGCGGACGTCGCTACGTTCCAGCACATCGCGCGCGTGTTAGGCGCGAACAAGGAAGCCAATAACTCACTAAGCAGATACCGTCTGGATGCTGTGCCCTATTGGTCATCGGTCCCGCTTGCAGCGCAGGCACTCGGCAAGGGCTACAAAGCATGGAAGTGGGCGTTCGATCAGGGCATGCTCAGTGAAATATCCCCTGGGCCGATGCTCCGGCAGGCCAGTACGGTCGGCCAAGCCCTCGCATTAAGGTCGCACCCCAAGCTCAGACACCTGCGCCGCATCCACCCTCCGGCCGCTTCCACTCTCCCCTGGGTGGCGCCGTCGCTGCCCTGGTGGGAAATCGGCAAAGCCTGGATCAAGAGGGAACAAGAAGAGGCCAGTGGTCCGCCAGAAAAGCTATTGCTCTTCAGCCGTTTTCGCGCTGCTCCGCAGAGCATCGCCGCCCTGACCAGCCTTGCGGTCGAGGCGGCGATTCACGGGCATGGCGCACCGCGAAAGAAGGGCCGACCGTTAAAGGCGAGTGCAAAGTCAATGGGCACTTTTGCGCTCTTCCACCCGTCGCCTTGGCTGATTCGGAATGCCGATCCTTTGGGAGCCGCGGGCGGAAGCTGGAAAGACGTAATCAAGGGCGTGCAGGCGCAATTACGAAATGCATTGAGTGCCAGCGGCGTCAAGGTGGTTACGAACGTGAAGCGTAGAAACTTATGGCAGGTGGTGGCAGGGCTGGAAAAACTATGCCACATGGACCGGACCATACGAGCCGCTTGGAACGCGCTGCCGAGTAGGACACAAGGCGGGGACGAAGACGCATCGCTCTCCATTCGGCAGGCGGTCGACCGATGGCAATCGGACGCGGCTGATTTAAGCGCAGTGAGCAAGCGCGAGTTAATGGCATTGACCCTGCTGGCCTTGGAAGCACCGGGCGTTGTGGCTGGAAGGGCCCTGTTCCGGCAAGACAGGGAGGTATTGGCAGAGCAGCTCCCAGGGGTTGTCAGCCTGTGCTGGCACGGATTCGCCAGTTACCTTGGAGATCCTGTGTTCCTGAACGCCGGTGGAGCTCGGGGCGGCATACAACAGCAGCTACGAGAGTGGGTTCGGGAGGGATGTCTGGAGTCGGTTTTGGATGAACACCTTGCCTACGCCCAGGGGGCGCCAGACGCGAACAGGCAAACGCCCGCGGCTTTGCTAGAGCAGTCGCTGCGAATGCACGCAGGTTCCGCCTCGTTCTACCCGGTGGGGACCAATGCTGGGCCCCAGAGTTTCCGCGTGAGCTGCCATGCCGCCGTGCCCTTCGGAGGCAATGAGCATGATGCAGATACTTCAGAAGCCAGAACCTCGCGCTCCGACGAGTTGAGGGTAGCGTTCAACTCTCCGTTCCGTCCGTTTCTACTTGCCACCACATCGGTCGGACAGGAAGGGCTGGATTTTCACCCCTGGTGTAGCCAAGTGGCTCACTGGGATCTTTGTTCGAGCCCGTTGGATCTTGAACAGCGGGAAGGGAGAATACAGCGTTATCTCGGTCTCGGCGGCAGAAGGCAGTTGGCTGCAAAATACGGCGCGGAGGCCCTCACCGTGGCTTCTGGGAAGCCGCACCCACCGTCTCCATGGGAGTTTATCCTCCAACGTGCGGAGAGCGAAGCAAGCGACGACGGTGGACTCTCTCCGTGGTGGGTCATGCCGGGGGCTAAGATCAGTAGTCACGTGTTCCTTATGCAGTTCAGTCGCGACCATGAGCGCTACGAACGGCTCCGTATGCTACGGACCTTGTACCGCCTCGCACTTGGGCAGCCCAATCAGGAAGACTTTTTGAATTCCCTCGGGCGATCATCTCAAGAACGCCAGCAGGAACTCGCCGAATTGATGTTAAAACTTGCCCCCGCTCCCCAACTTGAGGGTATGGCGACAGCCGTTGTTCCCCTGCCTCCCCAAAATGTCTTGACATAAACCTTAAGGGTATATAAAGTATACCCATATAGTTTCTATCCGGTTTTAGAAACTATATGCAAGGGAATGATGAAGGAGTGCTAAAGGTGCGTTGGGGGGTCGAGCAGCGACTGGAATTCATTGAGTTCCGCCTCTATTGGGAGGGCGGGATCAATCGCGCCGATATCATAAGCCAGTTCGGCGTTTCTGTCCCGCAAGCATCGAAGGACCTCAGCCTGTACGAGAAAAAGGCGCCCGGCAACCTCGTCTACGACAAGAGTGAAAAACGTTACCTGGCATCAGAGAACTTTCGAACTGTCTTTTTGAAGCCTGACGCTGATGGCTATTTGACGCAGCTGAGGACTATCGCAGATCGCACGGTAACAACGCAGGAGACATGGCTGTCGGCCGTGCCTATGGTGGACTCAACCCCCATACCTCATCGGCGCGTCGATGTAGACGTGCTGCGATCGATCTTGGAGGCCACAAGAAAAAATCGCGCGCTTAAAATCCGCTACCAGTCGATGAACGCTATACGGCCGGAGCCCACGTGGCGATGGATCAGTCCGCACGCGTTTGGCAACGATGGATTACGTTGGCACGTGCGCGCGTATTGCCACCTTGGGGGGACCTTCAAAGACTTTATCTTGTCACGCTGCCTTGACGCCAAAGACGATGCTGAGGCAGGCGCTTCGTGTGACCAAGATATCCACTGGAATGAGGTCTTTTCTGTTGTTCTCAAACCCAATCCTAAGCTTAGCGACGAGCAGCAAAAAGTGATCGCGCAAGACTACAGTATGACCAACAGGCGCGTCATCGTGCCGGTGCGCAAAGCGCTTCTGTACTATTTCCGGAAAAGGTTGCGTCTCGACGTGGGGAGCACTTTAGATAACCTTCGTGAAACGCCCGTGATCGTCAGTAATCAAGAAGCTTTTGATGCAGCCTTAGCGGAGGTAGCGGCATGAAATCAGAAAACTTCGAACTACTCCGCAACCGCTGGCCGGAACTCGCGTCGCTCGGTGGGTTCGCCGAGGCGTACGCCCAACACGACCCGGCGAGTGCCCTGGTGAAACTTCGTCTGTTCGGCGAGAACATGACGAAGGATATCTACCGCGATCTGCGCCTACCAAAGCCTGACCAATCGACGTTTGTCGACCTGCTTCAGAATCAGTCTTTCTTTGCAATCACGCCAAAGGTTGTTTTAGATAAACTCCACGCACTCCGAATTCATGGGAATAAGGCAGCGCATGGCGATGACGCTTCTCCGCGAACGGCCTTCTGGCTGTTGCGAGAGGCGTATGACCTTGCAAGATGGTTATTCATCCAATATGGGAATGGCAGCACGGATTTAATCCCACCGTTTCAGGAGCCTTTGGCTGAATCGGCAGTCGGGACGATCATCGATGGGCGGGAACGCCGCAAAATTCTCGAGAGGCTAGCTGCTCAAGAAGCGCAAATGGAAGCGCTCCTGGGCGAACTTGATATCGCGCGGAAGGCCGTAACCACTGCGGAGAAAAAGGTGGAAGAGGTTCAGGCCCTGGCCGCCTCTGCCAGCAATTCGGCGAATGCGCTGGCATTCGATGAGGCGACAACCCGCACGCGGCTCATCGACAGCTTGCTGGCAAGCGCTGGCTGGAATGTA
Source organism: Acidisarcina sp. (assembly GCA_965199205.1). Taxonomy (GTDB): domain Bacteria; phylum Acidobacteriota; class Terriglobia; order Terriglobales; family Acidobacteriaceae; genus Acidisarcina. The sequence goes on along the minus strand of OZ240688.1, from coordinate 2,265,354 downwards.
GCGGCGAAGGAAGAAAGCACACTCGAGGTCGGCAAAGAGATTGAAATACAAAACCAGCCGACCGACTCCGGATTGGGATATGCCGACTACATTCTCTGGGACGATAACGGAAATCCCCTGGCCGTGATAGAGGCTAAGAAAACTTCCGTAGATCCGGAACGCGGTCGCCATCAAGCGAAGCTCTATGCGGATGGCCTAGAGAAAAGGTACGGGCACCGGCCGGTCATTTTTTACACTAACGGCTTTGATATCTGGATTTGGGACGATGCACAGGGCTTTCCGCCTCGTAAGCTGTTTGGCTTTTACTCGAAGGATAGTCTTCAATATCTTTCCACGTTTCAACGCAAAGGGCGCAAGCCACTCGATACGATCGAGATCAATGAATTGATCGTGAATCGTCTTTATCAAATCGAAGCGATCAAAAGAATATCCGAACGGTTTTCGAATAAGCACAGGAAGGCCCTGGTCGTGCAGGCCACCGGAACGGGGAAGACCCGTGTCGCCATCGCGCTTGCTGACCTGCTGATCCGCGCGGGCTGGGTTAAGCGGGTCCTCTTTCTGTGCGACCGTCGTGAACTTAGGAAGCAGGCCAAGAACGCATTCAACGATTTCTTGTCTGAACCAGTTAGGATCGTTACATCACGCATTAAGCGTGATGCGAACGAGAGAATCTTTCTGGCCACTTATCCGGCGATGCAAAAGGTCTTTCAATCGTTCGATGTCGGTTTTTTCGATCTCATCATTGCCGACGAATCACATCGCAGTATCTATAACGTTTATGGTGACATTTTTCATTATTTTGATTGCCATCAGGTCGGTCTGACCGCCACCCCTGTTGACTTTTTAACACGCAGCACATTTAAACTGTTTGGTTGCGAAGGTCAGCTTCCCACCGCGAACTATGACCTCGAGCAGGCCGTCGCAGATGGTTATCTGACACCTTTTGAGGTTTTTGAACATACAACCCAATTCCTTCGGGAAGGCATTAGTTTAGAAACGCTCACGAAGGAGCAAATAGAGGAGCTAGAAGCGCAGGGGGAGGATCCCTCGCAATTCGACTTCGCTTCCGAGCAAGTCGACAAGGTCGTCTACAACAAAGACACTAACCGTTCAATTCTTCGCAATCTGATGGAAAATGGGTTGCGTGATGCGACGGGCCAGCTGCCCGGAAAAACCATAATCTTCGCGCGAAATCACCAGCATGCGCTCCTTTTACGGCAGCTTTTTGATGAAATGTATCCCCAATATGGGGGAAGGTTCTGCCAGGTTATCGACAACTACGATCCCCGCGCCGAACAGTTGATCGATGACTTCAAGGGCGACGGAACCAACGACGACCTAACGATTGCAATTTCAGTGGACATGCTGGATACCGGGATCGACATTCCCGAAATCTTGAATCTCGTTTTCGCAAGGCCTATTAAATCTCCGGTCAAGTTCTGGCAGATGATCGGCCGTGGAACGCGACTGAAGGAAGATCTCTTTGGGCCAGGAAAGCCCAAGACAATTTTTCGGATATTCGATCACTGGGGAAATTTTGACCGTTTCGAAACAGGCTACCGGCCAGCAGAGCCGACGAATACCAAGTCGACTATGCAACTCGTATTCGAGGAGCGGCTGACCCTTGCGGAATGCGCCCTGCAAAAAAGCGAGCTGCCTATATTCGATCTTGCTATCGGGCTTCTCGCAGCTGACATCGAAGCTCTTCCGGAGGAATCCATTGCCGTGCGGGAGAAGTGGAAGTTGAAGCGTACTCTGTCTATTCCGGCAACGCTGAAGGCTTTTTCTCCGGCGACGGTCGTCGCACTTCGACAGCAGATGGGCCCGTTAATGCAATGGCGCAACATCCGAGGGCTGAAGGATGCATATTCGCTGGATCTTCTGATTGCTCGAATGCAGGTGGCGGTCCTTCGCGGGTCGGCGGAGACTGCAGACTTGAAGGTCGATCTCATGGACCGACTTGCCAGTCTGCAAATGCACCTGAACCCGGTGCGCGAGAAGGCAGACGTGATCAAACGAGTGAAATCCGATTCGTTCTGGGAGACCCTGACGGTCCAAGCACTCGAAGAAGTTCGCGGACCGTTGAGGGAGATCATGCATCACCGCGAGCGCCCCAGTGGTCAGCCGCTTCCCCGCAAGGTCGTGGATATCACGGAGGATCAAGTCGGCCTTCAATTCGGTCGGCGTTCTACGAGCCTGCGCACGGTGGACATGAAAGCCTATCAGCAAATTGTCGAGGCAGAGCTGAAGAGGCATTTTGATAGCGACCCGACCCTGAAGAAGATCCGTGCCGGCGAGAGTGTGTCCGAAGCCGACATTCGCGCGCTTGTGTCTATGATCCTGACCCAAAGTCCAAACGCCAGCAGAGATGTTTTGAGTGAGTTCTTTCGCTCAGTTGCCCCGCCCCTTGATTTTGTTATCCGCTCCATCATTGGCATTGAGCCTACCGTCGTTGCGCAGAGGTTCGCCGAGTTCGCCCGCAAGTATCCTGCTCTTACGGCAAGACAGACACGTTTTCTGGGGCTCCTGCAGAATCATATCGCGCGCTACGGTTCTATCACCGTTGATCGTCTTTACGAACAGCCTTTCACTGTTGTCGACGCCGACGGCCTCGACGGTGTCTTCGAACGCGAGGATGAGGTCAAAGACCTTATCCAAGTCATCAATACCTTTGGGCCGACCGTCGTTGGACAGCCTGATTATGAGAACTCGAGAGAAAGGTTTGAACAAAAATGATCACCGGAGAACTGAGGCGACGTATTGATGCCCTTTGGACGGAGTTCTGGCAAGGTGGCATTACCAACCCGTTAACTGTGATTGAACAAGTCACCTTCCTAATGTATGCGCGTCTCCTTGACATCAACGAGACACGAGACGAGAACCGTCAGAAGCGCACCGGCAAATCCTTTCAGAAGCGCTTCAAGGACGATGAACAGAATCTTCGCTGGTCACGGTTCCGGCACTTGGGCGCCGACGATATGCTCCCCTTGGTGCGCGATAAAGTGTTTCCGCACTTTAAGACAGCAGCGGCTAGCGGTACTTCTTTCGCTGAGTTCATGAAGGACGCGCAGCTCATGATTCAGAAGCCGGGACTACTCGTCAAGGCTGTGAATATGATCAACGACCTGCCGCTCACTGCGGGAGATACAAAGGGAGACCTATACGAGTATCTGCTGAGCAAGCTAACGACCGCAGGAATCAACGGCCAGTTCCGCACGCCTCGTCACATCATCCGTCTTATGGTCGAAATGATAGACCCGAAGCCTACCGAAGTAATTGGAGACCCCGCTTGCGGAACGGGCGGCTTCCTTGTGCAAGCGATGGAATACCTTTTACGCACATATACCTCGGCGGAGGGCATCATTGAGGAGAAGGATCCGGAGACAGGCCAGGTCAACCAAATTTACACGGGCGATCTTCTTGAAGGTAACCGCGAACACATCCGCAGCCAGATGTTTCACGGTTTTGACTTCGATGCAACGATGCTTCGCATCTCAGCAATGAACTTGATGCTGCATGGGGTTGATGATCCCGACATACAATACCAAGACACGCTAAGCACTAATTTTACTGATCGCTTTCCCGCTGCCGCGACAGAAGGATTCGACGTGATTCTGGCGAATCCCCCATTCAAGGGGAGTCTAGATTTTGAGGATGTACACTCCTCATTGTTGCGCCAGGTCAAGACAAGGAAGACAGAGCTACTGTTCATCGCTCTTATTCTGAGAATGCTAAAAAAAGGCGGTAGGTCTGCGATGATCGTTCCAGAGGGTGTCTTATTCAGCTCCTCGAGTGCACACCAGGCTCTCCGCAAATTGCTAGTCGATGACAATCAGCTCGAAGGAGTGATCTCTCTGCCCAGTGGTGTGTTCAAGCCCTATGCCGGGGTGTCTACTGGCATTTTGCTTTTCACGAAAGGTGGTCGGAGCGACAGCGTCTTCTTTTACGATGTGCAAAATGATGGCCTTTCGCTGGATGACAAGCGCGACCCTATCGGCGCAAACGACCTCCCGGATTGTTTAGTTCGCTGGAGAAAACGCAGTCCCCACAGAGACACGGATCGAACCGCGCAATTCTTTTGTGTTCCGGTTGCCACAATTCGAGAGGCTAACTATGACTTGTCTATAAGTACCTATAAGGAAACGGTACATGCGGAGGTAAGATATGAACCGCCTCAAGTGATCCTGAATCGGATGAAGACACTTAATGAAAAGATCGCAGACGACATTTCTGAGCTTGAGGTGATGCTCGGGTGATCAAACAATTCAAATTAGGCGACATATGCGACATACAGAGCGGTGGGACCCCGTCACGATCGAAGGGTGCTTTCTATGGAGGGACAATCCCCTGGGCAAAGATTTCCGACTTGGATCACTCGCATGGTCCACTGATTCACACCGAAGAGTACATCTCGGAATCCGGTCTGAAAGCAATTCGTGGCCGCCTATTCCCCAAAGGGGCGCTTTTATTTGCGATTTACGGCTCGTTGGGCAAGATGGCGTTTGCTGGGACCGCGTTAGCCGCAAATCAGGCAATTTTGGGGATTATGCCCAAACGCGAAGACACCATATACCTGCGATACCTCTATCACTTCCTGAAATCGAGAATTAATGAGCTGCAGGCGCACGGTCGCGGGGTCACGCAAAAGAATCTATCGGCAAGCTATTTGCGTACTTTCGAGATACCCCTTCCCAGTTACAAAGAACAAGAGAAGCTTGCTGCGATTCTCGACAGAGCGGATAGCATCCAGCAGAAGCGCGATCAAATGTTGACGTTGGCGGGCGAGTTCATTGGGTCGGCATTTCTTGAAATGTTTGGAGATCCTGTGGCTAACCCATACGGCTGGCCAACCCACCCACTCTCTAAACTTGCGACTTTCGTATCCGGCGCCACACCAAGCAAGTCGAGGGAAGACTATTGGGTTGGCAGTTTTCCATGGGTCTCTCCCAAGGATATGAAAAAACTTGTTATTGATGACGCGCAAGATCATGTATCAGGATCTGTATTCTCAGAGACAAACCTGAAGAAAATCCCCCGAAATACAGTTCTGATTGTTGTTCGCGGAATGATACTCGCCCACACGGTCCCGATCGGCATTACGGGCGTTGAAGTGACGATAAATCAAGACTTGAAGGCGATTGTTTTCGACACCAAAATAGATCCACTCTTCGGTCTTTGGTGCCTGAAGGTCCAGCACGCTAGCCTCTTGTCTAAGGTTGACACTGCAGCCCACGGGACCAAGCGCTTCGATTTGGATCGGTTGGGGAGCGTACCGATCATTGAGCCAACTAGGCAGGCTCAAAGGCAATTTGTTTCAGTCGTCCAGAAGTTTTCTTCGTTTCTCGCTTATTCTGAATCGGTCAAACAGGAAGAGACAATGCTTGCTGCATCTCTTGCCCAATTTTGCTTGAGCCCCGGGAGCGTGAGGGCGACATGCGTTTGAGTCACATCGAAATCGAGAACTTTAAGGGAATCGGGAATCGCCAAAGGATCGAGTTGAAGCCGATCACGCTTCTTTTCGGCGCGAACAGCGCAGGCAAGAGCACAATTCTTCAGGCCATTCACTATCTTCGGGAAATCTTGGAACGCCAAAACATTGATCCTGATCTAACAATCGCCGGTGGATTGACCGACTTGGGTGGGTTCGCAACTCTTGTGCATAACCATGACCTCAATCGGGTGGTACGCATCAACGTCGGGCTTGACCTTTCGGAAGACAAGGGAGTGGAGGAGTTGCCGCTAAATTCGGGACAAAGTGTAGCGGAGGCCGACTTTCAAGAGCTTCAACTTCGATACCTCCTTGGAGAGAGCTTTGAACCTCATGAACGCGCTGTTGTCCAACATGTCGCACTCGACGTAGAGATTGGCTGGAGCGAATTTGAGAGGGCGCCATATATATCCCGCCTTGGAATAGCCCTAGACAACTTGCCGTTTGCGGCGATCGTCTCACCGCCCCAGACAGGCCGAGCGCAATTAACCGATTTCAATTTTGCTCACCCGCTTCTGCTTCCGATTGTGATCCCAGACGGCGAACAGGGCGAGAGCTTCAATGCAATTGCCCCATCCTCCCCGTTGGAAAACGAAGTCTGGAGCCTCGCCCGTGAGGCCGTCTTGGACCGCTCCATGGCGGATACGCCGGATGACCAGATTCGCATTGCAGTCGCCACCACAAAAGGCGCGTTTCCCGACATCAATCGAGCACTTGACCTGGATCTTCGGGATCCGGATTCAAAAGCGGCTGAACTGGAACAGCAGACCCCCCGAGTGATTGGACTGCGCCGCTTGCTCAGCGAGATGTTCTTGGGTCCTTTGCGCCTAGTCCGTGATCATCTCTGTGCAACGACATACATTGGACCGCTTCGAGAGATCCCGAGCCGCAGTTACCGCCCACAGGTCTCTCCGGATGAGGCACGCTGGGCAAATGGTCTAGCTGCCTGGGATCTTCTCTATACCGATCGTAATGTCGACCTTATGCAGGAGGTCAATAGCTGGCTTTCAGACGAAGATAAATTACAAACCGGCTATCGACTCGAACGGGTAGATTTTAAAGAAATTCCCGTTCCCGGTCTTTTTCATCAAATGTTTGACCGCGGCATAACAGAAGACGACATAGGTGAGCTGCAGGAACTCTACAATACGCTCCAAACACGTTCGGAGATCGCACTCCGTGATTTTGATAGAGGAATTCTGGTTGCGCCAAGCGACGTTGGAGTGGGCATATCACAGATGGTGCCTGTAGTAGTCAGTGCTTTGCGCTCCAAAGAAGGGTTACTCGCGATCGAACAACCAGAGTTGCACGTTCATCCTGCCATCCAGGTTGGTATCGGTGACTTGTTGATACGCGCCGTGCACCTCGATCCGGACAGAGTGAACCCTGGCAAGACAGTTCTCATAGAGACGCATAGCGAGCACATTATGCTTCGCTTGCTCCGACGCATTAGGGAGACGGGAGAACAGGAACTGCCGCCAGGTATTAGTGGGCTCAAGCCAGATGATCTTTCAGTGATCTACGTTGAAGGGAGCGATCATGGTGTCCTGTTTCGCCAGCTTCGTGTCGATCAGACCGGAGAGTTTCTCGATCGTTGGCCGCGTGGCTTCTTTGAGGAGCGCGGCGAGGAGCTTTTCTAATGTTCTTGGAATACGCGGTAGAACCGCGAGCGATCGGCTCAAGTTGGCAAACATTTCGATACGTCATTGAGAAATTTGGGTTCGACCGTGGGCGCCTGATCTCCGAGTTTCCGGGAAAGTGGTTTCGTCTTGTCTATGAGGCCACCGATGCTCTGCCCGATGCCGAGAAGAAAAAAGTCGTCGAGGCACTCAACCTGGCGAAACGTAACAAGACCGTCAAGTCAGGTCGCCTCTATGACCCTAGTATTGGCGACTGGCTTCAGAATGCGTTGGTACAGAATGCTCTTGTGCCATTTCACGCGATTATCGCGATGGAGAATCCTGGCGCGCACAATCATGTGCTCGAGGCAGCGGATCTGGACGAGCAGCAAGCCCTGATGATCGCTTCGCAAGATTGGTTAGTAAAGAGAGATGCGTTAGCGCTCGCGGACGCGATGAAGCTGTTGCTCAGAACTGCCAACTTCGTCGGAATTGTTGACCCGTTTTATGATCCATTCAACACGCGCTATCAAAACACGCTGCGAGAGTGCCTGAGGATTGTCCACGCCGCAAACCCTCACGCCGTTTGCGAGATTCATTATCGGGATCGCGAAGGCGCTCCGGAAATGGATGCAATCGAACGGGAAGCGCGGGTGAAGTTTGGCACCGTGATTCCCGAAGGAATGACCATCGCGCTGTACCGGTGGAGAGAGAGAGTGCGAGGCGAAGACTTTCATGCGCGCTATCTACTAACAGATCGAGGAGGCATTCGGATTGACGCAGGGTTCTCCGCGGAAGGCGCGCATCAGACCACCGATATGTCTTTGATGAGTTACGAACTTTCCCAGGACCGGCGCAACGCACTGAGTCGCGCCGGCACTACGTACGAATTGGTGGAACCCGTGCTTCGCATAGCCAGAAATGGAGACGTTGAATATGGGTAGACGCCAGAGCGCGTTTTTGGGTGCCGATTCGGGTAAAAAGATGTCAGTGAGAGGTTCCAGGCAAGTATCCGCAACCGTTATGTCACTATTCACTGAGTTATTTCGTCCAGGAAAGGGCCCGTCCCCGAAAAAGGGGGCGGCCTCGGTTGGAGCGATTCTACTCCGGCGCAGCTCGACTTCAGCAAAGACTCTTCATGGGTGGGTAGTTTTGCGACACCTTCTAATTCGAATTCTCCCTTTGGTCAGAAAGCCGACATGGAATCGATCGTGATCCCGAACACGAATATCGAATCAAGGCGCTTCTGTATCGGTTGACGCTTCAGGCAACTCCCTCTGCACTGAGAGAACACTAATTATGCCTCTGGACTTGCCCACTCCGATTGAACTCGAAGCGTTTCAAAGAGATGGCCGTCCATTATGTACGGTCCCGCTGACCGGAGAAAAACATACGGAGCTTGGTGCATGGTTGATGCCGCAGGTGAAACGCGCGGAGGTTACCAAAAGGACGGCTATCTATTTTGTCCTTTGGGCCGCTGAGCACATTCGGGCTAACTTCCAGGGTGGAAGACTGACCTGGGACTTCGTTTTTGGCGGTCTTGGTTTGCCGGGAAACATGGAAATTGGGCACCTTATGGTCGACCATGGCTTGAGGTGGTGGAATCGATCGGTCCGCGTCACGGAAACACGCCTCCATCTTTATCTCTATACCTTGATGGCGGAAGGCGGACTTCCACAGGCTTTGCTGATTCAACAGGGACTCTATGGGCGAGTCGTGAAAGGCCTGCTCGCGGATATCGAGGCTGAGGGCCGAGATATTCCGGAAGAGTTAGCCTATCGGATTGCCGCGCAGCGGGTTGAAGATCTTCCGCAGACATTTCGCACTGAAGACATCACGCGCCTGCTGGCAGAGTTCGGGCTTAGCTTGGTGAAACTGCGCAAGTTGCCCCCACCGGACGTCCCGGCCGAAGCGATCGATCGTTGGCTTGATCTGCATTACCCGAACTGGGCCACTGGCTTACCGTTGCGGATATCGCGAGAGGCCGCCGATCGATTGATCCGTCCCGCCCTGCGTGAGGAGCGGGCGTCCTACTCTTCCGCTTCTCCCCTGGCTCAGCGTGTGCTCATCCGAGACCAGCGGACAAAGCGATGGACGCCTGTTGTTCGCCTAGCCTCTAAGGGGGTGCTGTCCGCATCCTTGTTGCCTGCCTCAGCTCAAGGCTTGCGACTGCGGTTTCAGTTAGTAGGCGAAATCACAGATCGAGGAAGCGTGATCGTATACAGCGCCTCTCCCATTGAGAACGGATGGGAGATACAGCGTCTCGGCCGAGGAGCCGATCTCCTGAAGTTTGACTTAAGTAAACCCGTGGTGCTTGCAGGCTATGCAGACGGGCGGCCAGTCGGTGAAGTGGAAATCGTACCCGCCCTCTTGTCAGAGGACGAACTGTCGGTCTTTTGGAAGGACGCGGGCTTGGGCGAGTCAGACACCGAACCGTCGGAAATGCTCCTAATGGGGGAGGTACTCAAAACGCGCTTGCCGCACATCTGGCTCTTCACCAACCTTAACGTAGTCCCGAAGGCTGGAGCAGGGGTCCTCTGCGGAGAAAGGCAAGAGGCAGAGAACGGATGGCTCTGGCCTTTACAAGGCAAGGGCAGCGTAGGTGTGGAAGAGCAAAGCTGGCAGATCGTCACCGGGGCAGATCAGGACTCTTCCCTGGTCCGCCTGCTGGCGCAGGGGCAGGTTCTGCCCTCTTGGCGTTTAGCGACGACTGGAGGACAGGTCTACCTTGGCCGCCCGGTCTTCTATGGCCAGATCGATGTCAGCTCCTTCCGGCCGATCTCCGTGCGAGAACTGCGGATTCGGCCCGCGCGCGTAATCTTATCTGAAATTGCAGAATGGCTTGATCGTGGGATCTGCCTGGCTCGCATGCGCTACGTTGCCTTGCCAGCCTCTGCCCGTCTGCACATGAGTGAGGAGACGGCCGGCTGTTTGATCCTGCAGGCGGAAGGCTTCCCGGCGGAGGAGGAATGGGCACTTGTCTTGGAGGCCGGCTCGGCAACGCAGCGCATGCGTCTAACGCGGGGAACCGGACGAATGTCCTTGAGCAGCGCCGGAGCGCCCCCAGGAATCGTATGGCTGCGTATCAGTTCCGCAGGCAGAGGGGAGATCAGGCTTGTTGCGCCCTGGCCGGCGCGCAATGGATTTCTCTTGCGGCCGGACAGCCGTCGCCTGGAACGGAATACGCTGCTCTCGGCCGAAGCTCTGCGCGGCTGGAGCGCGGTTGTTCCAGAAGGCCGGCCCGGAGAAGTATTCTTACGGCTCGAAGGGCAGTGGGTTGCGGTTCGGGTGAATGGGGAAACATCGTTGACCGCCTTTGTCCCCCTCATTCGCTCCATGCTTGCTTACGCCGGACCTGATTCGGTGGTCAAGCTGAGCCTTCTGATCAACAGCGTGGAAAGTCCGCGACTAGATATTAGGCGATATCAGGAAGAATCAGAGTGTACGCCGAGCGGAAAACTTCTCCTGGGCCTCGATTCCGGGGGACGAGTGACTGTGCGCGCCGCGTCGGCCGAGAAGGAGGTTCAAAACATCGTTGCATTGCATGCGGTAGATCTGCAAAACCCACAGACAATCGAGCGGCTGCGGCTGGAAGGAATGGAGTCACCCGTAGTAATCGACTTGAAGGCAGTCTTACCAGAAGGAGCGGAGGCTTGGATCTTACAGCCGCTTCTCAACGGTCAGGTGCAACGAGCCAAAGTTTGGTTCCCGGTAACTCAGCCCCGCTCTAGCCGTGCGCAGCGTATCCGGGAGCACGCCCAGGATTGGCGACGATTGGCCGCCAGCCACGAACGCGCCGAATGGAGTCAACGATGGGAGCTCATGCAAGCCGTTATGGACGGCGGCGACGCCGGAATCCTGGATCAGGTACAGGCACTGGCACAAACTCCAACCGCCGCGGTGCGCCTCCTGTTGAGTGTCTCCAAAGCGGATCTTCCCCAAGCCCTGGCCTTGGACACGGCCGCTCCCATCTTCTGGCCGACGCTGCCGACTGCCGCATTTGTGGAGGCGCTGAAAGCCGAGTATGCCAGCCTCGTCGAGCAATTTGCCGCCGTTTTTGAAAACGGAAGCGAGGCCAGGGATTCAGCTCTGGACAGAATCGCAAAACGAACTGAAGCGGTTCTCCTATTGCACCCGGAACTCGCAGCACACTTCGGAATCGCTCTCATGGAAGCGGAACTCTTTGCGCAGGCACCCGCGGAGCTCTTGCAGAAGGTTGCGGTGATTGATACACCGGAACGGCTGATCGAGCTGGCGCACGAGGCGGCCCGCCGTCTTGACTGGGTGCCAAGTGGAGTAGAAGGGTTAGTTGCGCGCCGTCGGCCTCACGGAATGCCGATGTTCAACTCTCATATCCAAAAGGTAATTGACGCTCCGCTGGTGGCCGCGGAAATCGCCGCGGGACTTCGAACAGATCAAGGCAATCTGGGTACCGCGCTGCGGCTGATTGTCCTTCGCATGGCCGATCCCCACTATTTTGACTCTGCACTTCCGGTTGCGCTCGCTCTTCTTGCGAGGGAGGTCTCCTCTTGATCCGTTCCATGTTGTCCGAAACGATGTATCACTTGTATGACCGTTCCGCCGCCGCGGTTGTCGCCAGAGCGCGGATCGCGCATCCGGTTCTGAATTCCGTGTTGAGGCGGCGCTTGGCCGCGCCGGCCGGAGAGAAGGATGCGTTGCTCACTGCACCGATCTATGAGAGCGCGCGCATATGGCGGCAAATCGATAAGACTCTGGGAGACCTTTCAGGAAACTTGCTAGCTCCACGATTGGTGGATGCCCTGGATCAGGCGCTGGCCGAGCGCATGCCGCGCGAGAGGAAACCATATCGTCATCAGCTAGAAGCATGGCAGGCCAGCGCCAACGGGCTCTCGTGCATGGTGACATCTGGGACGGGGTCGGGCAAAACCGAGTGCTTTATGATTCCGATGCTCGACAGTCTGCTGCGAGATCCCGCCCTAGGACTTCTGACGGGTGTGCGGGCCATCATCATTTATCCGCTCAACGCGCTGATCGAATCACAGAGGGAACGTTTAGACGCCTGGACCCAAAGCTTGGAAGATCGTATGCGTTATGCGCTTTACACTGGCCTGACTCCGGAAAAACCAAGCCTGATTAAGAGTGTTCTAGGCCGCGCAGAGCTAGGGGATCGTAAGAGCATTCGCGAGCATCCGCCCTCGATCCTTATCACGAACGTAACAATGCTGGAATATTTGCTGCTGCGCTCCAGGGATCAACCAATTCTGGAGCGGTCCCAGGGCCTGTTGCGCTGGATCGTACTCGACGAAGCACATAGCTATGTGGGTGCCCAGGCTGCAGAAATGGCGCTTCTTCTGCGGCGCGTGCGAGCAGCGTTCGCCGTGCAATCCGAACAGGTTCAGGTAATCGCGACTTCAGCGACCATCAGCGATGGAGGGGCACAAGAGACCGACGACAAGCTCAAACGGTTTGTGGCTGATCTCGCCGGCACAAGTGAAGCAAAAGTCTGCGTCATCCATGGGCAGGAGGAGGAGCCGGAGCTGCCTGCCGTCGGGGACGATTTTCCCCTGCAGCACCAATTGCTGCATGAAGGATCGGAAAATGCGCTTTGGGAGTGCCTGGCATCTCATCCACGAATCCACCACTTGAGGCGGGAGCTCAAAAAGGCGAGTCTGCAATTATCCGAGATCAGCCAGATTTTGTATGACAAGCCTTCGCATCCGGAGCAAGCGCAAGCTGTCCTGGATGCGGCAGCCCGAGCGAGAGATCCAAACGGAGGAAGGCTGCTGTTGCCTTGGCGCGCCCACCTCTTTCACCGCGCGCTCGGTGGCATATGGGTTTGTGTGAATCCCAGTTGTCAGCATCGCGATCCAGAGCTCGCCGCCATGGATGCGGATTGGGATTTCGGGGGGGTCTGGCTCACGCAACGAGATCGATGCGAATGCGGCGCTCCAGTCTTCGAACTTCACTACTGTTCGGAGTGTGGCACGCCCTATCTAGTTGCCCGCAGAGAGTCTGGCGCGAAGGCGCATCTCCGTCCCCTGCGCGAGATTCAAGGCGATGACTATGTCATAGATCAGGAGCCAGATCCCGAAGACAACGACGGAGGAGTTATCAGCGACAAGGTTCGCATACGTCCTTCGACCCAAAGCAGCCAAGACAGGCACCTCTGCGTGAAGACAGGAGAACTCTTCGACAATGGAGCGCCGGAAGGGGTTCCCACAATGGCGCTGGAGGTTACTGAAATCAATCATGGACTGACCTGTTGCCCAGAAGGATCGCGGGCTTCACTTCAACATCTGCGCTTTGGGCCGCCATTTTTCATGGGTAACTCATTGCCAGATGTTATGGAGCTGGTCTGTCCTCCAATGGGTGAGCAGGGGCTTCCGATGGGGGGTCGGCGTGCTCTGAGTTTCTCCGATAGCCGCCAGGGGGTCGCGCGTCTGGCGGCGAAGCTGCAGCAGGATGCCGAACGTACACTCACTCGCTCTTTCCTGTATCACACGGTACAGGAGGGGCAGACAATATTGGCAGATGAGCGTTTGAAGCTGGAGAAAAAACTCAAACTGTTGTCCTCCGATCCGCAAGAGTACGCCGATGAAATCGCAGACATCAACCAGAAACTGGATGGAAGTGCGGCGCCAGTTATGTGGGGAAGTCTTATCCAACGCCTTGCAGAGCAGTCAGAGCTGCGAGCTTTCTGTACTCAAGTTTGGGCGGAGCGCTCCTGGGGCGGAGACGTTATGGCGCGGGATCCGCAAAGGCTTGCGGAAATGTTTCTGTACCGTGAGCTTTTCCGCAGGCCTCGAGTACAGAACAATGCGGAAACTATGGGACTGGTACGGCTGACTTTCCCCGAAATGGAGAAAAGAGCGCGGATGGATGTTCCGCGGGGTTTGCAATACGCGGGAGTGACTCCGGATGGCTGGGCCGGGTTGGCGCAGACAGCAGTCGACTTCATTTTCCGGGATAACTTCGCCATCTGGATCCAAGATGACTATCTGGCGCGTTGGATTAATCCTCGAAGGCCGGGAAGGCGTTCCGTCTATCGTCGGGGCACGGCTTTTGAAGAAGTCCAGGAGCAAAACGCGAACTTCTGGCCACGCGCGAAGTCAACGCTTGGCAGGCTGTCTAGATTTCAAACCTTGCTATATAGCCTGATCAAAGGTAATGCGGAAGACAATGGGGACGCGGCTCTCGTGGAAGAAATTCTAGACAGGCTCTGGAGTCTGATCACGGCAACCGCAGCCCGTGATGCGGGGCGAGGCGCCTGGCGCATTGATTTTTCTCGAGCCGCGGTGGCGCGGCTAGAACAAGGATGGCTGTGCCCGATTACACGGCGCATTCTCGGATACAATCCGGGAGGCTACTCTCCCTACGGCCCAGACGAAAACCGTCCACTCACACCAATAAAATTCCCGCGCCTGCCAACCGCAAATGCTGGTGGCTTAAGCACAGGGCAGCGTCTGGAAGTTGATGGCTGGTGCAGGAAGGACATGGAAGTGTTCCAGTTGCGGACGAAGGGATTGTGGACGGATCTCCATGATCGGATCGCCAACTATCCGCCTTTTCTCCGTGCCCAGGAGCATTCGGCACAAATTCAGCGCCCGGTCCTACAACGCTATGAAGAGCTCTTTGGTAAAGGGCAGATCAACCTGTTGAATTGTTCGACAACGATGGAAATGGGCGTGGATATTCCTAATGTGTCGCTGGTGGTGAACTCAAACGTACCGCCCTCAATATCCAACTATCGCCAACGTGTCGGACGCGCAGGACGGCGAGGAGAACCATGGGCCTTCGGCTTGACCTTTTGCCGCAATCTTCCCTGGGATCAAGTGGCGTTTGCGGATCCAGTGGGCTACCTGACGGCGTCTATCTCTGCGCCCGCGGTGCGCATGAACAGCGTGCCGATCGTCACCCGGCACGTGCACGCCGCGCTCCTGGGCTCTTTCCTTCGCACGCTGCAAGGGATGAGCGTCAAGACGTCTGTCGGCGAGTTTTTTGGAGGGACGGAGCAGGTCGAGGCTGTTGTTGCCGAGAGGAATCTGGCTGATAGTTTCCTAGAGCAGCTCCGCGAACGAGAGTTCCTCGACGCTAACATCGAACAGCTACGTAATCTGGTGCGGGGAACAGCATTGGAAGACCGCGGCAATGAGGCTCTATGCGCCGAAACGGCAACGAGCTTTGAGCGCCTTCTAGAAATTTGGAGAAATGAGTACCGCACGCTCTTGCAGCGAGCTGCGAGCGCAAGCGAATCCGATGTACGCCGCGCGTTCGAGAATCGAGCCCGGCGTATGCACGGGGAGTTCATACTGTCAGAACTAGCGCGACGCGGATTCACCCCATCCTACGGCTTTCCCGTAGACGTGGTCAGCTTCGATCACATCGCCGATCAAAGAAGCTCGGGGGTTTCATATCAAGGATATGGATACGGCGAATATCAGGGAGGAGCCTCGCGCACATTGGACATTGCAATCCGCGAGTATGCTCCCGGCGCCGAGATCGTCATTGATGGTTTGGTGTATCAAAGCGAGGGGATCAGGCCAGCCTGGTCCGCAACCGCGGATGTATCCCGCCTAGAGGATTTGCAGGTCTTGTGGAGTTGCCGGCTTTGCGGGGCCCACGACCTAGTAAGGAGCTTTCAAGACGTTCCCGAAACCTGTGCGCAGTGTGGCGCGGCAAGAATCGAAAAACCGCTGTCCACGCTGCGGCCGACTGGATTCATGGGACGAAGCGCACCGCACACGAGTTACGAAAGCTTAGGCCACCTACCCTACGAAATGCCTCAGCTGGCGGCTCGGACACCCTGGCAAGCTTTACCGGATCGCGGCCTGGGCCGGATACGGGCAGACCGTGAAGGGCAAGTCATTACCCGGAGCTCGGGAGCCGATGGCTGTGGCTACGCGGTGTGCATGAGCTGCGGGCGATCCGAGTCAGAGAATGACGATCTGGACACACCCGGAATTTTGAAAGACCACAAGCCCTTAGCTCCGATTCGGACCGAGCTGCTGGTGCGGGGGGCCTGCCCGGGAGGGCTTACCCTGAACAACAAGATCCGGCGGCATGTACGGCTCATCCATGAAATGCGCACGGATGTATTTGAGCTGCAGTTACCGCAGGCCGCGAGCAGGCCGCAAGGTTTGGCCTTGGCCGCAGGTCTAAGAGAAGCTCTCGTCAAAAAACTTGGAGTTGAGGCGAGGGAGATCGGGCTTGCCGTTGGTCCAAGTTGCGACGAAGCTCGGAATCAAACTGTGTCTACCTTCCTCTACGACAGGATGGCCGGCGGCAGCGGCCTGGTTGAACGCCTGGGGGAATACAACGAATTCAAGGCTTGTCTGGAAAAAGCGATCGAGGTTTTGTATTGCCGGGAGGATTGCCGATTCGGCTGTCCGGCGTGTATTTTGCGGCCCGATATGTATTTCGATGACGGAGCGATAGATCGACCTGGGGCGTTAGAACTGGCCCGAAACATATTTGCGCTGTTGGTGGTTCCTTTGGAACTACAAATATTTGGCGGAGAAACTCGCATACTAGGCCAGCCGCTGTGCAACTGGATTGAGCGTCAAAAGAACGCAGGCCAATTACAAGAATTAATTGTGTTTCTGCACGGCCCGGCGAAGGATTGGCAGTTGAGCGACTGGACGCTTGCGAAGACCTTGCCCCGGCTCCGGGAGCACAACGTTCCTACGACCTTGGTACTAACCAAGAAGGAGATAACCAGCAATGAGTTAGAGCTCCAGCATAAGCTAGAGTTGCATCGTCTGGCAGGAAGCGCTCATATCGCAATGACCGATGAGTTGCCTCGGACTGGAAAGCTGCCTGTGTTGGCCTATGCAAAAATCGCTGGACAGACGGTGGCCATTGCAGCTGCTGATCGTGGAGATGAAACACCTGGGCCGCGGTGGGGAGTTGGGGAAACGAGGCCGATTGTTTTTGGAGATGCCGTTGTTTCAACAAGGATGCACCCCATGCAAACTGACCGATTGATCGAGTTATCTTCAGGAAATGCAAAACTTATTTCTGTACATAGTCAAATCGATGGGATCGCCACGGGGTTCGGGAAGAGGTTCTGGAAAATACTGGAACAATTGGATCCACTGCGCTTCGCAAATCTGCGCAATCAAAGGGTTGCACGTATCAGCTATCAGGACCGCTACCTGAAATCACCTTTGAACGTAAAACTCCTTTTTGAGGTTTTGGAGACGGTACCTGGAAAAACGGCGCAGACGCAGATTGAGATCATCACGGCAGCACTGGAATATGCGGGGATGCCGGGCTACTGCGCCTATCACGATTTTTCAGAGGAACAACTGAGAAAGGAAGTGATCGAACAGCTCATGCCGGATGCGCAGCTTCGTCTGCGGCAAAAGCGGGAGCTGTCCCACGCGCGCCGGCTGGAACTCGTGCTCGCGAACAATCAGGTCATGACCATTCTTCTTGATCAAGGATTCGGTGCGTGGAAGGCTCAAGGTTCACCACGGCATGACTTTAAGGCGGCACCCGAGATACAGGCGACGGCGATTAGGAAGAGCACCTATGAAGTGTCGATGGCTGAGAAGGATGGTATGCCAATCGTGATTGAGAGAAGTCCCGAAGATCGTGGTCTTGCGCACCCTGTTGCGAGCAGGTAAGACTTACCGTAGCTTTCAACTTTAAGTGGCGCTCGCGTCTGGTTGAGATGCCCCGGGTCTGAATGTCCTGCTGGAGGAGCCGAAACCTCGGCTCCTCCAGATAGGCACGAAGATTACTCGTCGTCAGCTCCATCCCCAGGGTCATCCGCGGCTTCAGTCTTCGAGAGTCGCTTCATGCTGACGGCGTGTATTTCGGCGATCCGGTGCTTGAACGTAACGCCCTTGACTTCATCCTCCACCTCGCGATAGCGGAGAATGCCTTCCAGGGTGAGTAGTTGACCCTTCTGCAGAGTCTTGGCGAACTTGGAGAGATTTTTCCAGGCATAGACGCGGTGCCATTCGGTGCGGTTCTCGTAATCTCGCTTGTCATTCTTCCAGCTTTCCTGGGTTGCGATGTTGAGGATGACGAACTCCTTCTTGTTCTGGGTGGTTTTGGCTTCTGCGTTCTGTCCGAGGCGGCCGATGAGGATGATTTTGTTGAACATGGTTTTTGGCTCCGTTTCTTTTGATTTGTCCGCTGTCTGCGGTACATGCTTGCCCGGAGGGTGTGCCGGCGCGACCCACTCCCTCGGCGACCGGAGAGAATCTGCGGAAGGGGACCCAGACTCGCTATGGGGACAGGAGTCCGCATCTCGGAGAGGCGCGTAGCGGAATCTTGGAAGGAGAGCGTGCGTCCGAAGGGCGGGGGTGCTTTGAGCGCGGCACGCTGAACGCAGAGAGAAAGGAAAACCGAAAGCGAGCCTCTGTTCAACGGTCTTAACTCATGACGCGAACAGCAAAAGCCCAGCTCAGAACCAGAAGACTCAATTCAACTCCAACAGGAAGGAACACAAGAGAGAGCGAAGCAGCGATTCCTAACGCTCGGCCCATCTCCTCGCCTTCTCCATCGTTCTCCGGATGTAGGCAGCTTTTTTGGAAGGGTTGGGATCGCGAGAGAGATATTCATCGTCAAGGGCACGTTCAATCTGGTCATGAGTCATGCCGTTTGCATAGGCGGCGACACAGAAGGCGATGTCTGCGGCGGCGGGTCGATCACGGTATTTGCCGGAAGTCCGGAAGCGTTCGAGGGTCACATTTGACAACCTCGGTCCCCTTTGGGGCGAAAGAGAAGCCTGCAGGCGTTTGGCTTCCCGCTCCTGTTCTCGCTGCTGGTATAGCTTGGTGATTTCCTGCGCGAAGGCCTCGGCCATGGGATATTGCTCGCCACTGTGACTAATGAGTCGTACAAAAGGGAAGAGTCCGTCCGGCCTCTTGTATTTTGGTTTGCAGTTGGTAAAGCCGGGAAGTCTGCCGAATCGTCTCCAGTCTGCTGCGCTCGGATCAGCGTGGTATCGGGTGGCCAACGTTTGTGCGGCAAAGGTGCCAAGCAGCTTTGGAAGGACGACCGAGTGTTTGAGCCAGGCTTGGAAATTGCCGGCACTCGTCTCGACCACGGCGCAGGGATTGAAGCCGTCGCCGGTGAGCAACGCGAGCGAGGTTTCGGAGAGATCGTCGAGGGCGGTGTAGCGATGCTCTCCTGTTGGACGGACGTAGATATGAGAACCGCGGGCATTGCGATTCTTGAGGAGAGAGAGCCGCGCGAGAACAGCCTCCGCCGGTATGCCGTCCAGACCTGGGAGCATGCCTCGATTGCTCAACACGCCAACATCGTAGAGCGGCGCTTCTATGGCAGTGAGCATGTAGCGGACTGAGATTTCTGTTCTGTCCATTCAGTCACCCTAGGATGCCTTTGCCGGGGGAGAGGTGCAGGGGAGGGAAAGGACCCTGCCGCCCGCCTCTCGGGGGCGGATGAGAGAGGGTTGCACAGCACCCCCCCATTCGGCTAGAGGTTTGTTCCTGGCTCCGGTCCTGTGCGTGGCCTCGAGCGTCGCACCCAGGGGACGGCTTTTTTCAGAAAATTGCGATGGGCTGCGTCAAGCGTGAACCTCGCTTGCTGAAGGTTATACAAAGAGAAACAGGCGGAGCATCCGCCCTTGATGCCTCCCCGTCCATCGCGTTCGGGATTGTAGCGGGATGCCGTTCGAACTTACCTTTGACACGCTCGGCGACTTTGAGTTTGTAGGTAAATCGAAACATCTTCTCCTCCTTTCTGAAATGAGGCGGGAGCCGTGCCGCTGACTCCCGCTCAGGTCTAGGCTGCGTCTTGCTTTTTGCCTGTCGTCCTTTTGGTAGTCGTCCTATTGGCTTTTGTTGGGTCCGGCTGCTTCGCGTTCTTATTGGCGGTCTTCTTCGACTTGGCAGGAACGAACGCGGCTTCGGCCTCGGTCAATGGATCGACCTCACCGTCGTCCGGAATAGGCAGGTTGCCCGTTAGAACAAGACGCAGAGCAAAGCCGGTCAGCTTATCGTCTGCGAGAGCGTCTAGGGCTGCATTCAGTATCTCTTCTGAGGTGGTGTTGTGGTCTTGGTCCTCGGCAGCGAAATGCTCAGCTACATCGTCGGTAAACGAGTAGTGGTCAAGGTTGATAAGGGCGTGGAGGAACACCCGCAGTTGCGAGGCGCTGAACATGGCCGGAGCATGGTCGAGAATGCATAGGAACGTGGCTTGACGGTCCTCTTGCAGCTTTTCTGTGCGGGCCTGTTCTGCTTCCCACTCCTTCTGTCTCCTTTCATCTTCGACTCTGATTTCCTCGGCCCTGCGCTCCTGTTCTTGCTCGTATTCCTTTCGCTGCTGTTCGTAATGACGCTTGCGTTCCTCGGTCTCCTCTTCCGTTTCAGCTTCCGGAGCTGGGGTCATCTGCGGAGCAGGGTTCGCGGCCTGTGCTGCGGCTGCTCGCGGATCGTGTACCGGGCATTGGTTGTCGGTGCATACGGTGATAGTGGCGCCTGCGCGTTTTCCGTAGACGATGATCGCGAGCTTGGCTGCTTCGCAAGGAAGCACTGGCTCTGCATCGGGGTTTTCGACAGCATTCTCAATCTCGCGGAAGTGCCCGCGCTGCACAGCTCCGGGCCGCTGCTCTCGTGCGTTCCTCCAGCCGTTCTCGATCTGGATAAGCTCGGGACGGGCTGCAATCTCGTGGTCGATGTGCGCGGTGAGCTTGATTTGATAGCAGAGTCCGTCGAGACAGTGGTCGCCTTGAACGTCACAAAAAAGGGAAGTGTTGTATCCGCTGCGACGGGGGCAAGTGATGCAAGCTCCGGCTGCGGGGTTGAGGGCGGTGTCTTCGCGGTCGAATGGAGCATCCGCAAGTGAGAGATAGAGGTTGTTCTGAATCCATGCAGATACGTGTTTGGCGGGTAGCAGGTGCGGCTCCGAATCCTGCCAGTCCTTACGCCAGCACTGCTCGAAGGCCTGCGCCTGGGACTCCTGAGGAAGACGGGCGATAAGGTTAGCGTGGCTGGCCGTTATGCGCTCCTGAGTGAACGCTTCGGCCACCTCGGGGATAAGTTGTAACAGTGAGAGACGTGCGTAAATGTGGCTCGTGCTCTTACCCGACTTCTCGGCCAAGGCCGTTACGTCATAACCGGGAAGGTCGAGCAAACGCTGGAACCCCACCGCCTCTTCGTAGGGGTGAACATCGACGCGCTGGGAGTTCTCGACCAGCTGCCACTCCAACACCTGGGCATCATCGATTTCAACGATGCGGGCAGGAATGGAGAAGAGTTCCGCAAGAAGCGCGGCGCGATAGCGTCGTGCTCCTGCAATCAATTCGAAGCCTTCCGAATTCGGGCGCACGGTGATGGGCTGAATGAGTCCGTGATGCTTGATGCTTGCTGCCAGCTCCCGCAGCTTACCTTCATCAAAGGTGCGGCGCGGGTTTGTGGTGGACTCGTGGATGGTGTCGATAGCGAGGTACTGGAATGCACTGCTGTTTTGCATGACGGCCCTCCTTGGGCGGGTTGAAACGTGCGGGATTGTTGGAGCGGGACGGCCTGAGCCGTCCGGCCCATGACGGAGAAAACTCGAACTACGCTGCCTGAGCTTGAATCTGCGGGGCGGCAAAGCCGCTGGTTGCGGCGTCCTTCTCTCGCTCCTCTGTTTCGGCTTCACTCTCAAAGGTCGTGCCGAGGATCAAATCGACGGCCTTTTGCGCGTTCGCTGCGGCCTGAATGATCAGGCGGTTGTCTTCCTGCAACTGGGAAATCCAGTTCTGGAGGTAAGCGGTGGTGTTGCGGTCGGTGTGTTCGTTGGCGATACCGGCAATTGCGGAAAGGAAGGCGGCGCCCATTTCTGCGATCAATTCTTCCTTGCTGTAAAGCTCGTCACCAAAACCTGCGCCGAAGCTACGATGCAGGCGGCTTTCGTGTCCCGTGCTGTGGACCAACTCATGAAATAGAGTGCTGTAATAATGCGGTGCATCGACGAATCGAGACCGAGCGGGCATGTGGACTGAATCACTGCTTGGCCGGTAGTAGGCGCGGTATTCGTGTTCGCCGGTCAGGTGAAGGGTGGGCCGGTTGGCCCATCCGGTTACGGCCGCCTCGCAGGTTTCGTCCGTCTCAATCTGGGTGCTGGTTGTTGGATCATCGATGTGGGGAAGGATAAGGCCGTCGCACTGCTCGACATTAAAGACGGTGTAATAGCAGAGCACAAAAGGGATGCGTTCCTTCTTTTCGCCGGTCGCCTTCCGGTCGTCTTCCCGGTTTTGTAACTGCTTGTAGAAAACGATCGGGGTACCTTTTTCGCCTTTGCGCACGGAGCCTTTTAAATCCAGTGCCTGTTTGAAGGTGAGCCAGAATGGCGATGAGTAGGGGCTGGACCAGAGCAGCAGGACATTGACGCCTCGATAGGGTTTGCCAGTGCTGAAGTTGCGAGGAAAGGGACCGCCATGGAAGTGGGGAGTTTTCCAAGGCTTTTCCCAAGGAATCACGCCAGCTTTGAGACTGTGAATGATCCGGTCTGTAACGATCTGATAAATGTTGGGCCTTGCAGCAGTGCGGGCTGTGTTGCTCATGGATGCTTCCTCCGTTTTTGAATGGCTGTGCTGTGTTTGCTACCAAACACGCCTTGGCCCTGGCCCACGCCAGCGGAGGCGGCAAGTGCAAGAGGAGGGTTCCCTACCCGGAATGCAATGAAGGGCGCCCCAGGCGGTCTGCACAAGCGCAGCGCGGAAGATTAGGGTGCCTCTTGTCGCGCGCCAGAGGCAGAGCCTCTCAGCAGCTTGGTTTCCTTGCCTTGCGCGGAGCGCGGATAGAGATGCTTTAGCGTGCGGAGAGGAATATTAAGGGAAGAGGAAGAGACCCTTACCAACTTTTGTTCGTTCGAAGATCTTCGTTAGTGCCCTTGCGAGTTGGCGACAAGCTCGGAGTCAGTGACCGCCAGCGCGTTACTGGGAGCAAAGCCCTGAGAATTAGTAATAATCGCTGTTCCATGAGAGCATCGGCTTGTTCTCGGCCATGTGCTGGACACGCCAAACGAGCGAGAGAGCTAGCACCCCGGTGATGGTGCGAAGTTTGGTAGTTATTTCGTCTGTCGAGGATTTCAGTCCGGGGAATCCGCACGCTGGGTTCTGTGGTAGCCGGAGGTGGGTGACTGCCTCTGGCGACCCGGTGGCGCTTAGCAATAGATGTCCCTACCGCGATCCACATTTCCCGATGTATAAATCGATTATGAGCGCGATCGTGTGGATATATACGACCGATGGGTTTGTGGTTGGGGCAGATGGGCGCAGGAAAGATCTTAGCGGGCAGGTTCTGAGTGATTCCGAACAAAAGATCTTCTTCTTTGCAACGGGCAATATGCGCGGAGCTTTCACTTGGAACGGCTGCACTGAAATCGGCACAGTAAGATCCACCTTTGACTTCAAGGCGGTTACGCGCGATATCCTCCAAAGTCTCGCGGCTGAAACTTTTCGAGACTCATCAGAATTAATCACAAACGTTTCACTGACTTTTATAGATCGGCTATCTAGTTGGATTCAGACCTTCGGGGCCCGGGCCGCATATCCCGACAATCCGGAATGGGCTAGCATTCAGATGTACGGTTATGTGGAAGGGGTTCCAGGCATGGCCCGAGCGGTTTTCCCTTTCGAGAATGGTGGTCCGGGAACTCCCGGACTAGATGTCGCAGCTAAACGACTCGATGGCACGCTAGTCGTATCTAGCGGCAACGAGACAGCCTATGAACAGATGGTCGCGGCAAACCGCATGCAAAGGTGTACTAACCTGCTTGACTCCCAGCGACTGGTCGATGACTACATCCAATTGTGTGTGATCCGCCCTGAGAACGCCTCGAACAACATCGGCGGCCATATTCACATTGCCGCCCTGACCCCAAAGAACTCCGACTGGTTGATACCGCCCACCGTGTGAGTACGCCGTCTCTCACCCCTGGACACCGAGTTCCTAAAAACCAAGGTGCGATAGGGGGCTTTTGAAAGCTCAGCTTTCAGTGCCAGCCCTTTGGAGCTCATAAACCTCGTGACGGCATCGGATGCCGGAAGGTCCGGTAGATATTCGACCTCGGGTCGTCTTTCCAGGATTCGATGAACTTACGGAGGTAGGTTTCGTAAAGCCCCAGCGTTTTTGCCGCTGCCATAGGTCCTCCTAGCACCAGGTCGGCGGAACGGATCTCCAAACCCGTCATTCTTCGATTAGCTAACCGACATGATTTGCGAGATGCGATCTCTCAGATGGATCGCTTCTGCGACCGAACGGGAACAGAGTTCCATCAGGATGTGGAGGAAGGCCTCCCGCAAAGAGGGATCTACCGTAATCTCGCCTGAGAGGTGCTTCCATCCAGTGACCAGAGCGGATGTGAGACTTAGCGCCAGTCCCTCTCTCTTTAAATCGTCATCCCGAGAGGAGCTCACGACCTCACTCAGCTGCCGGATGCCCTGAGGCAGCAACACTCGTCCGGACTCTGTACTCAGGAAATTCGCAAACCAGGCCGCTACGCGACCGTACTTCAACCATTGGTTGCCCCACTTCTCGAAGGTGGGCGCCATCGCCTTCACTAAGTCCGTGTATTCCTTGCGGCCGAGAACCTTCACGGCTTCGGTGCGCAAACCCATAAGATCGACGGCCAGGCTCTCGGCGTGAAACCAGATGCGCGGTTTTCTCCCCACCCAAGCCGGAAGCGAAAAGGTGTAGTCCACCATGCCGCGCCAGATCTCGGCAAAGAGCTCATGGTTAGCCATCCTCGGGAGAGCATTCGTGATCCATGTTTCAAGGAAATCCTGAGTCCAATGGCCGGCTGCCGGGCCGCGACGCAGCACCGGCTCGTAGAAGGCCTGCGCCTGCTCCAGCGATGCGACCGTGGCGAGCAGTTCGGTAGCCAGCGCCAGCACCCATCGATCGAACGCGTAGGGCGTTCCGCCTACCTCCCGCCCCTCGTCGTCGCCCTCCAGAATGGGGAGTGTCGTCATCTCAAGATCGAAAAGCTGACGGATGTATTCCACGGCGCGCCTCCCGTCCGATAGCTCGCCAGAAGTCAATTCGACCGACAGAAAACAGAAGCCGGCCTCTATCACTTCGTAATCGATTTGGGCCATCTCACGGCCTGCATCGCGATCCCTGTCCTTCTTCTCGAAGGCCTTCCGCTGCTTCTCCCACTGCCTTCTTGCAATTTCTGAGGGGTCTCGCCGCTCGAGGCGTTCGACGAGGTTTGCCCCAAGCCTGGCCGCCATCGGCACCGTGACCGGACGGCGCCTGAGTCTGCCGTCGAGGAAGCGAGCATAGAGAGCGGACCTGTACGCGGGGAGAACAGATCTCTGAATGTAACGCCCAGTTTGCTTCACCGCGGCCCGCCTTAGAGCCGACCACAGAAGGACGACGGAGATGAGTTCATCAAAGGTCGCGCCGAGTCCTTCTCGGCAAAGGTACGCTCGAGCCATCGACAGACGCGTCGAGCTGTAATAGAAGCCTGTCACCCCATTCAACGCCAGCCGCTTGATCCATTCGTCCTGGCGCTCCTGCAGGAGGAAGACCCCGAGCTCGCCGAGAAATGTCTCGACACTCAGGCCAAGGTTCCCGGATTCCGGACCTTCGTGCTCTTCACTGAGGAGGTCCTCGAGGTTCCTCAATACATCGAAACACCAGCGCTCGACGTTTTCATTCCCCGACAGCCATTCGCGATGATAGATGAACAGCACTGCGAGGCCGCCGGCAATCGATTGAAGCCGGGTTCGCGTCTCGGTTTCGCTCAAGTCCGGATACTCAGGCTGCTGGATTCGCTGTAGCTGACGGAAAAACTCCGGGACCTTGTCCTGGGCCAGACTGACCCCGTTGCCGAGGATCTGGCGGGCTTGCAGTGCCATGCAGTTCGAGAGCAGCCGGAATTCAGCCTCAGCCTGGGACGCCTGCCTCTTCTGCTCGACGTCTTCGGGCAGAGATGGACTTATCTCGATCATGTTGTCCGGCCTGGGCGTCTGTACATAAGTCTCCGGTTTGAATCGGACAAGAAACAACTCGAGCTCTTCCTTCTCCTCATCGGTCGACGTCTTCATGGTTCTTTCCCATTCAGCGGCGCATTTTTTGAGATACGCCTGGGTTTCCGCGTTCTCGAGAAGGAGTCTTGGTATCAGGTTGATGAGGAAGGCACGCCGGTGAGGCATCCGGTTCCACTGAATAGCGAGCTGGATTTCCTGTTGCGGCTGCCGGGCAAATGCGATCCTCCAGGACTCGTAGGTTTCGCTCAACGCTGCGTGACGCTGGTACTCATAGATATGGAAGTTTCCCAACAACAGCCGCAAGCATCCGTGAAACAACGGAGGGTAATAGAGCCCGACTGATACCAGGACGCCCGCGAATGCCAGAGAGTTAGCGTTGTCGAAGATGTATTGGACTTGGCTCTCGATCTCATGGCCAGCTATGGTTTCGTCGTACAACCACTTCTCAAGGGCCATGAGGGCGCAAACCAGCACGTCGTCGTGCAAGCGTCCGCTCCTATGAAGGGTGTAGATTTGGTCGTTACCGAACCATAAGATTGTGCGCTCGTTCTCGGTGAACCTGAGGGCGTAGCGCTCCCGTTGTTCCGCTGGGAGGCGGTCGAAACCCTCTGCTTTCAGCCCTTGCTCCGTCACGATATTCGACAGCTTCACGATCGTCTCCAGAGCAGCCTGAGGCGATTGCTGAAGGAATGTGTGGAAGGGCCCCTTGAAATAGATCGGTGGGAAGCCGTTGTGCCACCATTCGAGTCCAAAGGAAGGAATCGGCCCCTCCTGATCGCGGTGACTTGGGTCCTCAAAGCAGACCGCCAGGAGAGTCTCCTTGGCCGCTTCGGGGCGGAGTGCCATGAGTCCGGTCAGGGCGCCCCAGTCCATCACCGCCTTACGGAATCCCTCCGGGATGCGTCGTTGCGGACCGTCTGGCAAAGGCGCCCGTCCGCGGCTGGGAAAGTAAGTACCGCCAGGCAACGCCATCATAGAGGCCCTGTGCTGGTCGTATTCCTTTGGGTGCTCCTTCCTCCAGCGTTCTTGGCGCGCTGCTGCCTCTTCCTCCTCATCTTCGCGGCGTTCGATGGCATGATCCGGCTCTGGTCTGCGCGCGGCGATCTCAAGAGCCACTTGAGCGACGCTGTCAGGATCCTCGGTGGCCCCAAGGAGCATCGCCTCGTAGATCACCTTCTGGTCCCCGAGATGCGGCCATGCCGCCACCAGATCTTGGAGTTCACGAGCCAGCACCAGCGCGAGATGGGCCGCATGCTTCCTTCCAGACATCTCAGCGGGCATATTCCTCAAATAGAGAGCGCACACCTCGGCGCCTTTTTGCAAAGCGACCTTTGCGACATCATCCGAATGGGCCGCCAAGATCAAAAGGGTTGGAATCCAATACAGCGGCATTGGAATGCGGAACCAGGACTCCGATGCCTCCAGGTTCTCCTCCGTTACCAGAGACCGAAAGCGCGGGTCCGGGAATGAAGCCACGAACAGCAGTCGATCCATCAGCCGATTGAGGAGTTTGCCCTTATCGGCGATGAGATCCGGCCATGCTGCCTCCAACAGCGGCATTGGGTCGGCCGCAAAGATCAGCGCCTCCAAAAACAGATCCTTGGCTACCCTCGATTCCGCATCCACGGCATCGAGATCAGCCATCGCCTTGTGCCAGTCGGCTAAATCTGCCTTCCCTTCGAGCAAGGACTGAGCGTAAAGTCGAATCGCGCGATTCCAACGAGGGATCTGGACGAGCGATCTGATACCAGAAATCACGTCGCCGTCCCGAGTCGACAGCGCCCGGAATCTTGCCCAGTCACCAATCAGGTCGTGAGTGAACCGCACAGATGGCAAGGTGATTCTGACAAGCTCTTCGTTGGAAAGATCCTGAAGGAGGTCCAGGAGTTGGACATCCTTGATGGCATCGACGCTCACGGCGCCGCTCAGCTTTTCTCCCTCGTGTTGACCCAGTTGGCGAAGCAGGCGGTCGCGTTGAAGCGTGCGATCCTTCCCGATCCAATGCTCCCAAATCAGGTTGATGAGCCCGGTTTCGCCGATCCGCTTACCTGGGTGATCCGACAAGCTCCGCACCACGTTGGTTCTCAGGACCCAATCAAGCACCATGAGATTGCGGAGTATCTGCTGTAGCTCGGTGCGTAGCAGTAGCCTGCCGATCCCTGGGACACTCTGAACCGCAGTTCTGATCGCCGAGATGCTTGGCAGTTCAAGGTCCTGCTTGACGGAGTTCGTGATGCCGAGTTCCAGGAGAATGCGCTGCGCCTTCTCCCACGACTGAAGGTGACCGGAAATTACGACCTTCCATCCGGCAAAGCTGGTTTTATCAAGGGCGCGGAGCAATTCAATGGTCCGGTACAGGGCCTCGCCTTCGAACTTCTCCAAGGCATCGATGACCAGAAGAGACGAGGTGCGGGACGAAGAGCGGATAAGGTCCGGCAACGTATGCAGAAGGCCATTACTGGTCGAGAGCTCGTTTTGGCTGGCCTTCGACAGTTGCGCAGGCGTCAACCAGATCAAATGGCCGAACCTTCCAGGTTCCTGGACCAGTTGCGCAACGAGAGCCGATTTCCCGGACCCGGATTCGCCGGCCACAAACGTTATGTCGTGCTCTCCTACACTCTTCAGGAGAGAGGCGAGTTCGTCACCTCGATCCAGGCGAAGATCCTCACCGAGCACGGACCGCACGTTCCCCAGGTTTTCTCCCGTGATCGTGTCGAGTCGCGCCCAATCCGCCCTGAAGTCCGGGTAATCCACCAGGTCGAAGGTGCCGCAGAGCACTTGCTGCAGCTTCGGAACATCAAAATATCCGCCGGTGCCCCGATTGTCCGCCGCAAGTTGGCATAGCACCTTCCATAACTTTGTGCCCTCCTCGACCGTGCCCGAAGAGACCAGGAGGGTGCACTGATTGACGTAGCGCCCCTCTTCCTGATTCTTCTTGAACTTCAGCACATGAAGCTGCGCGGCGAGACGTACCGTGGATTCGCGCGCTGCCTGGTCGGGACTTTCGGCGGGATAGAGACTCGAGAACAGCCTCTTCTTTGCCGCGGAGATCTGTCGTCTTCCATCGATCCTCTGCAGGAAACGCTCCGGCGTCGTGTCCGCAGCCTCCTGCCTCAACTCCTCCCAGTCATGCAGGTGGCCATCCCCGGCGCTACCGGTCACCAGGCCGAGCAGCTCAGAGCTTAGGTCGAAGCTGACGCCTCTTTCTCCCTTCCACTCCGCCCAGAGATCATCTACCAGCGTTCCTTTGAACCCTCTTCCAGAAAACTGCCGATTGCTCTTGACCGAGACGGACCAGCCCAAACTGCTACCGCTGTTGCGGAGCACAAGGTGAAGATCATCGAGACTCCTGCCCGACTCCTTGGTTTCGAAATGAAGTTCAGCAATGAACCCCAGCTTCGGTTCCAGAGGGAAGGAGCGGGCCAGCATCTGTACGAGGAATCCGGCGGCCACCTTGTCAGCGAAAGTGTAGCCTTTGCCGCCCGTTGCAGACGTCGATGAACTGCCTCTCGACGTCGTGCTTTTCCTGCTAATGAGATCTCTCGGCATACCGTAGGGCCCCATCGTCACTGCTTACAACTCTTGGCTCTCGCATCAGGCAGCGTCGCGATCGTTCTGCGGTTCAACCTGGAGGAATGCCGCCGCGACCCTGCTGAGTTCTGCATTGACCTCCTTCAAAAGGTGAGGAAGCCGGGTCCCCTTTCTCAGCAGCGAAGGCATGGGCTTCAAGAAAAAAGGAGCACGCAGGTCCCGGTCGGACATCATGCGATCCGACAAAATCTCCGGAAGGCGGGTATCGATGAGATAGGGGGTGAGCTTCTCGATGACATCCACCGACATGCAGACCAACTGGGTGCAATAGACAGGCGCGATGGCTTTCGAAAGGCCGAGCTCTCTCTTGGCATCCTGGAAACGAGCGTCCAGATACGTGTTCACAAAGAAACCATCTCCGATGTCATCGCGTGTGATTAGCACGGGCATGATCGTTGCCACTCGGCTGAGCTCCAGACCTTCAATCGGGCGCAAACCGGAACGGTTCATTGCAGTGGCGATTGACTTCGCGACCTGGTACACACCTTTGGGCGTGACGTACTTCTTTTCAATCTCGGCCTTCAGCTTTCCCGGGTCGCCTCCATACTTGGCGTCTCCGCGGATAAAGCCCCCTTTGCACTCAATGAAAACGGCCGTTGTTCCGGCGACCAGGATGCCGTCGCAGACCTCCTCGCGTCCTCCATCGGCGTAGCGAGGAGAAGGATAGAACCGGTTCAGGGATTGATCGACAGAATTGCTCAGCAGCCAGTCCACATAATCCTCGAAGACAGTTGCCCAGAAAGATGTAAAGGGCTCCTTCTGCTCCTGCGGGAGGAACCGGAAGATCGTCCAGAACACGGCAGCCTCGAACTTCTCCATGCAGGCGGTGATGTCGATTGGGACCAATCGGTCCTCGGTACGCAAGAACGGAGTCTCCTTGAAGATTGTGAAGTCGCTCAGCGAAATAACCCGCCCGGCAACGCGTGATCGGAACTCTTCCGGTGTCCTGGCCAGCAGACGAAAGAAGGCATCCCGCTGTTCCGTGGAGAGCCGGGTCTGCTCGAAGAAGTTCACGTGGATACCATAGTCGGGCGAGTGCGTCAGTACATCAACCGGGCTCTTGAGGACGCGAGGCATGACTGCCAGGCTGAGGGCCTCATAGGTGCTCAAGGGAAGTCCACTCGCCTTTTCAAACAGCTGCGCAATATCGAAGTAAACAGATTCCCGTGCACGCGCTGGCGCAATCTCGTGGACGATCTTGTGCATCCGCGTGATAGACGCCATGTCGAACCTGAGTTCGTTCGCTTCCGTCACTGGAATGAAGTCACACATCAGCGCTGCGATCTGATCGAGCGGTGAGGCGCCTTGCGCGGACGTGGCCGACACGTGGTCGTTTGCCATCAGACTGATCATCGCAAGAGATTCCCGAATCTCTGCCGGGTGCATTCCTGGAAAGTCAGGACACAGCCGCATCGCTTCCCGCAAGATGAACAGGCATTGCTTCCGATGAAAGACAGTGATGCTGCGAGCACGACTCTTCGTCGCATACTCAAGGGTTTTGCGTGCGGTGCCTTCATCGAACAATTCTCGAATGAGCGCAAGCTGCGCTTGGTCGCGGTTCGGGAGGCCCCTGCGGGCACAGATCGTGTTAATCGGGGAAAAGAGCCGCAGCATCAGCCCGAGGTCGAGCGAACGCATCAACGTCTGCAACTGCTCGATAGTCGACACGGTCCCGAAGACATCCTCGTACCGGAGGTACGTTTCGATTTCCGTCATTACCTGCCTGCTTTCTACGATTCCCATGGTTCGTGCGGCCCGCTGTTGCCATCGGATGAATTTATTTCGGAAGACGCGCGGTTGATGATCAGTGTGTTCGGCTTCATGTGGGCGAGCCTGTCACTCATCGAGGAGACAATTAAATGCCCGGTGTGTCGGCTTCTTTTCACTGATTCAATCCTGGTCTGAAACACTGGCACCCCTGGTCTCCCCACGAATCCAACATGGCTGATCCGTGTCCTCCATCACCTCCCTGTCTCAAGACTATTAGTTCTGTGCATCTCGCGAGTTGGTTCGTTGCCTCCTTGCCTTGGGCCTCGATGCGTGATTTCTACCCTGGTTCGCAGCCGCTGACTACGGTAATCGCTTGTACCAGCGGGCTTTGCGGCGACGCCGAAGTAGAAGTAGCGGGCCGAGGAAATCTTTCTGTGATCCGGAGAGGCTGGCAAAACAAATGGTACCCACCAGGCGACGGAGGAAAGATTTCGGCGATGGTTTGGAGTTTTGAGAATAAGCTATGTCGGAGATCCTCTTGTTATTTAGTCTGCGCTTCAGAGGCGGCGCGGAGCAAGAGCGCGGGACCGGAGCTTGCGGGAAGCTGAACCTGAGTCTCATTCTTCTCGTAAGCGGTTGTTGCATGGGAGGTGCGGTGCGGAATCGCATCAAAGTCTCCGGATGGAGCTCGATCTGGCCGCCGACCGCAACAGCGTTACTTCCGATGCCGACACCGCCGGCAGCGGCTGCTCCCGCTGCGGACTCCGTTCCTCCGCCGGCAAGAGCGCCAAAGATCGCCCCTGCAGCCTACATCAGTGCCGATTGGGTGATGGATGGCTCTTCGGATCGCTGTATCTGACGACGGAACTCATCCGGCAACGCGCGATCGAGGGCGAGCGTCGGGCTGATAGCGTTCTTATCGCGGTCGTAGAATTGGCCGCTTTGGCCATCGATGTGGAGGTAGTTTTGCGTCGACTCCTGCTGGTAGCTCTGCACAGTTCCATTCGATCCGGTCCAAGTGAAGGAATCAGCAACTTCGAGAGGGACGGCTCGAACCAATGGCTCCCACTGCTGGCGTTCGGTCGGTGATGGCTGCATCCGTTCTATGCGCTCCTCGGGCGTAAATTCCGGATGCTTCGAAACGGACTGATAGATGTCTGCTGCATACACATGCGCGGCTGTGGCGACATGTTCTCCATTACGGTTCCAATGATCCTCGACGATGTTAAGGGCGATGGTAGGCCCAGGGATACGCTCTTCGATGCCTTGCTGGGCAGTCTTGATGTCCTGAAGGATAACTGCCGGCGGGAGCTGGGCAGCGTACATCGAGGGCGGTAGCGCATGAGCGGTAAGCGAAGGCTGCGCTTGCTGGATCTGGCGTTCTTCCTGTAGAGCGATCGGCGTCTGGGTCTTCTCCGGACTTGGCATGGCTGTCTCCTTGGCTATGGGTTGTTGGTTAAGATTGTTTGGAATATGCAACGACGGCATCGCGGAAGCCTTCGTTACATCCCGGCTGAGCGCTTCGGCAAGGCCGCGGGCATCGTTGGTGAAGATGTGAGCATCGTGCGAGGCGCGCGAAATTGAGACATACGCCAGGCGCGTGTTGATGAGGTCGGGATGCATCGTGCTGTCGATGTTTACCAGGACGCGCTCGGTGGTCAGCCCTTGCGCGCTGTGGCTGGTCACGGCGTAGCCATGATCGAAATGGGGCATAGCTTTCGGATCGAAGTAGATTGCCTTATCGCTTTGGGATAACCGGACGGTGAGGCTGTCATTGCTGATTGCCTCGATAGTCCCGGTATCCCGATTGGCCACGCCCAACTCTCTATTTGGAGCAGTGAACTGCAGCCGATCGCCTACGGCGAAAGAAAGCTCGACCTCGCGGTAAGTGCTCACTCCACGTACAAGACCCCGAATTCGAAGATTTCTCACGCGATGAAGGCCATGCAGCCGGATTTTCGCATTGCTTGCACCGGCACGCCGGTCGAGAACCGCCTGCTGGATCTATGGAATATCTTCGACACAGTCCAGCCAGGATTGCTGGGGTCAGCCAAGGATTTTTCACAGGCGTATGAGCGTCAAGGGACACAGACATACGCAGGTCTGAAGTCGCGCCTTTTGTATCAAAGGCCGAACGCCTTCCTCCTCAGACGAAGCAAGGGGGATGTGCGCGTGGTCAACGGAGATACGCCGCGAGCAGGCAGCCTCCGCAAGAACGGGGTTGGAACGCGAAGTGGCATCCTTGAGGAATTCCGCACGTCAGAAGGCTTCGACATCCTTATCCTGTCGCCATTCGTGGCCGGAGTCGGCCTTACGATTGTGGAAGCCAACCATGTGATTCACTATGGCCGCTGGTGGAACCCAGCCGTCGAAGCGCAAGCAACCGACCGCGCATATCGTCTGGGTCAGCTCAAAGAAGTCCATGTCTATATCCCCATTCTGGAGGACAAGACACGGCGTGTGACGCCGACGTTTGATCAGCTGCTCGACCAGCTCATGGAGAGCAAGAAGGGATTGGCGGAAGGCGCACTCCAACGGGATGAATTCCTACAGCCGAAAGAGCGAGAAGAGGATGCCGGGCTCCAGGTGTTCTCGGGTCTTCAAGCTTCGGCAAATCTTTAGAAGCCTGACTGGGGACTTAATATCAGCCGCGAATCGCTCACGGTCAGAACATACAACTAATCGAGGTCGGCGTCGTTGGCGGAACTAGTGTTGTCGAAGAAGTTTTATATATTGCTCTTGTGTCAGTTCAAGGTTTACTGCTCCCAAGCCGCTTAGTATCCGATGTTCGAAAGCATGGCGGTCCTCCAGAACAATTCGGGTTGGAGTACGAGCTATGAGGGCCTCAATCTTGTCCGGACTGGCAAACGTAATTTCTCGAAATCGTTGTGATGGATCTCTCAGGTCGCGAAAGGTGACGCGCCATCCAAGGGATCGCTCGAAGCGCATGTAGACATGCCGAGTGGTCTTCGCCTCTTCGCATCTAGCGCAGGCCCTTTCCTTTCCTGGAAAAGGAGGAGGCAGGGATACCCGGCAAAAGCAACAGGTCTTTCCAGCCAACCTCATTCTCGCCGTCGATCCTCGCTCGCCGCCCATGCCTTACTGTAGGCGAATGGACGGCGAAAGTAATCCGCAGCCTGTGCAAGACAGACATTCTCAAATTGCTTATGCTAATTAGATTCCGAGTTCCTCGTCATAGGCAGCCAACTCGTTGAGCGTCTCCAAACGCTCCTTGTTTGGCACACGCGGCGGTGGGTCTCCAACAATGCCATGCCTCATAAGCCCGGCGAGGAAATCAGTGAATGGCGCGATATCCGTGCCCACGCTGGCACCCTCCAACGCGGTCATATAGCGGCTTCGGTCTCCGACAGGGATGACGATCCAGGGATATCCGCCAGCAGCCATCATTACATTCATGAGGAACCGCCCGATGCGTCCGTTTCCGTCCATATATGGGTGAATGTAGACGAAAAAGAAATGGCCCAATACCACGCGCACCGCGGGGTGCGTCTCTTCGCGGAGCAGGTCGAATAGGGTCGGCATGGCATCACGAACGGCCTCTGGATTCAGAGGAACGTGCATCGACTTGCGTATGTAAACCTGCCCGTTGCGATAGCCGGCGAGGTCGGAGGGTTTGAGCAGTCCCGTCGTGACGCTCGGCGCAAACAATTCCCGGTACCAGGCCCCATGATCGTCATCGGCGACTTGGCCGGGATTCTCACCCCGCAAGACCTTTTCTACCGATCTCTGAACAGATTGGAAAGCCAGCCAGTATCCGCGTGCAGCCATCGCATTCCGCTGTCCACGGTCGCTCTCATTTCTTTCGGGGTTCCATGAGCCTGTGCGAACCCGTTCGATCAGCTCGGGAGTGACTTGATAGCCCTCGATCGAAAGGGAGTGGTAGGCGTCCGTCACATAGACATCGTTCACCCTTTTCAAATAGGCCTTCACGTCTTGGGGGAGACCGGGGGCGTCGGGAAAACGATCGATCACGGGCTGACGCATCGCCTGCCAAAGCAGCCGAATCCGGTTCACATAAGGCGAGGTTTCCCGACCGTGCGGAACCAACGGAGGCCGATCGGCGAACGGGTCTGTCTCCCGAACCGCATATCCCGCAGCGGACATGGCTTTCACAATGTCGTCGGCGATCCGGTCGCGCCCGACATTCCGAAATGCTCCGGCCAGTCGTCCCGCGATCACGGTGCGGCCCCCATCCAAGAGTCGTGCAAGAAGCCCGGAAGCGTCACGAATCGCCAGCAATACTGCGCGGACATCTGTGGGATTGCTGGAGAAGAAATGTACTGAGCTTTCGACCAGAGCGCACTCTGAAGAGAAGATTTGCAAGCCCTCGATCACTTCGCGGTCGCGTCCAGTTGGGAGGCTCGCCCTTAGGTCGAACAGGCTGGTGCCGTGAGGCAAATTGGTGATTCTGTTTCGGGCCTTTGGAGCTCTGACAACCAACTGCTTCGGGACCGTCCAACTGCCGGCATGGATTGAGAGAGACTGCTCGGGGGAGAGACACCATTGCGTTTTGAACCGACCCCGGAGGTAGACAGCGCAGAACCGCCAATAGGAGGCGTACCAGGCTGTGCTCTCGCCCTCCACATTGTCGGGTCGGCTTGGGATGAGCCAGCCATTCATCACCCGCAACAAGAAGCCTTGCTTGAGCAGCCGCTCCCGATGCGTTCGGGACAGATCGCTCGCCCGGATGGCTCCGGCGTGTTGACGTTGGAGCTTGGCGAGAACTTTGAGTGATTCGGCGAGCTTCTCAGATGGAGTGGACAACGGTGGCCCCTTTAGCTTTTCCTGCTGTGCTTACATTAGCTTTTTATGTTGCGTTCCCACAAGCTTATTATGTCGAGAACTCGACCGGGTTTCCTTGACCCAAATTGCTCGCCGCCCATCTGGGCACAAAATGAAGCCATCTGGGCACAAATTTGGATTTCAGCGAACAAACTGCAAAACCTCTGCTTGCCGCGAAAGCGGTCGAAAATCAAGCGATCGCAAAAAGGAGTTGCAAACCTCTGCCGTCCAGCGGAAGAGGTGCGAAAAAGCCCAAACCTCTCCCCCGTCTAGGCAAAGGTCGCCCTTTAAGGCGTGGGCACGGTAAAGACACAATAAGCATTTCCATGGGTATCTCAGAGCGTCAAAAGGAGCCATCCGAGCCGTCTGATTACTTAGGGTTACGAGTTTCACACTCACTGTCACGGCGGACGCGAGGCCTAGCTAACATTGCAATTTGAAAACCGGATATTCAAATTGCATGGTTGTAGCGCGTCGGCCTGTTGTTCTCGTATTGAGCACAATCGTTCTCAGAATGAGAACGGCCGACGGATCGTCAGCTGCTCTTCAGTCAAACCGACGGTGAGATCCTCCCGCTTTGGATCGACGCAGTAACGCATCTTCACGCTCATTCTCGATCAACAGTTGATCGAGGGTAGGGCGGGAGAGATTTATCTGCTGAAGCTTTAATTCCAAACCCAACGCCGTCAGAATCCTGTTGAGCTTCGCATAGCCAAGCTCTCCGCTACGGCCATTTTCCAGAGCCTCCAGGGTCGAATAGCTCACGAGTGCTCGCTTTGCCAACTCGGCTCGACTCAATCCCGCGGCTTTGCGCTGTTTCGCGATCTCTTGCGCTATGTCTGCGAGAAGCAACATGATTGCAAAGTATATCTGGGGAATCACTGCTGTACCCGCCTTGCGCATTCACTAGGTAAGGAGGCGCGCGCCTTCTCCCGCGGAGCCTCCACTTGGCTTCGCAGCCGGTAGATCACTCCAGCCTACGTCGCAGCTTGGCTGCTTCAAGGTCATGACCTGTTTTTTGCAGCACGTAGACCGCATCCCAAACCAGCCTTTCGAGGTCGGAGATTCGCTTCTCCCTGATCGCAATCGCAGCGTCTAGGCCGCACCATTGACGAACGATCGCCCAGCTCGCTCTGAACTCATTGAGCAACGGAATCAGGTAACCATTGTCGGGGTTGGTCGAGCGCAGAGAGAAGTCCCGTTCACTGGCTTCAAGACTGGCGAGCACACCGGCTGGTTCCTGCATGCAAAAAGCGCGGGCGAACTTCAGGGCGCATTCGTACGGCAAACGCAGCCTTCCAGACCTCTCGATGTATGCATGAGAACTGGAAGGACTCAGATCAGCCTCTGCGAGGTTGGCTCGTACCCGAAGTCGCTCGATGACATCGATGGAGCCGCTCATCGAGCCATGGTTGATGTCAAAGTGTGCGCTCTCGCCGATGTTCTCAAAGACACTATGAATGGCATCCGAGAGCGGCGATGTGGGCAGGAACCCGACATCTTCGTTGTGCTGGCCCATCACCTCGTGGTCGCGCTCTTCTTGAAGAAAAGCTTTGCGGTCTCCCCAGGGGATCACGATCTGGACCGAGTTGATATAGTCCACCAGCCCGGGATGCGTATCGATCCATCGGGCCTGCCATTTCCGGCCGCGAATATGCTTGAGAAGTTGAATGCACTCAAGGGGCACGGTCTTGAATCGGGGCCGTTCGCGAAAGCCGTATTTCTCGCCACAACGGAGCTCTTCATGCACCATGTACGCATCATGGCATGAAGGGAAGGGCCGCGTCACACGCAGCGGACCGCCAATCCGCTGCGGATTAAGGCACATCGACGGGCAAGTGTTTTGGATTGATAGGTGCGGATTAGCCCATGCGACTCCTAGCTGGCATTCGTGCCTGTTTTGGTGCCGGTCGGTCACTCGATGAGTGCATCGGCCTGGAGTCAATCATTCAGATTGGAGTTGTAGCGAAAGCTCCTCGGTGGACAACAGAGAGGCAGAGCCGAATCGAAATATTTGTGTGATAAACTCCGCCGCACGCGGTTCACATAGCTTAAATCAATCATTGGAGGCGACACATGAAGAACGGTTTGGATACCAATCGTCAAACGGGAGCTTTGGCAGCATGCTTAAAGAGTAGCGGGATCGATTTCGTAATGCGCTACTACTCTTCCGGATCCAGCAATCCCGACAAGCCTCTTAATACCGCAGAGGCTACCGCACTTGGTCAGGCCAACGTTGAAATCGGCGTCATTTTTGAAAATTCGCCCATGAACGTTACGGTGGATTACTTCACTAACGCGCAAGGTCAGGCGGACGGAACTAGTGCTTGGAATGTTGCTCAAGCCCTCGGTCAACCGTCTAACTCATGCATCTATTTCGCAGTCGATTTCGACGCACAGCCGGACGAGATTGCTTCCGTGGTCGACTACTTCCAGGGAGTTAAGACTGGAATGAATACAGCTGCGGGAGGTGCGTCTGCATATACGATTGGTGTCTACGGTTCAGGCTGCGTTTGCCAAGCGGTGAAAGAAGACAACGGTCTGGCGACCTACTCTTGGCTGACCTTATCTCAAGGTTGGTGCGGCGTAAAGACGTACGCAACATGGGATGTCAATCAGGCCAACTCCACCTCACCGTTGTGCGGATTTGCGGTCGGCCAATATGACGAAGACCAAGCTCAGGATAACTTCGGAGGATTCTTGTACCCCACGGTACAAATGGTTGATGCAAGATCGGCTCAGACCGCGGCCCAGCAGACTTCAGTTTCGATTATCCAGGAGATTGTCCGCCAACTCGAGAAAGACGACGAGCCGGGAAAGCAATCCAAGTTTTTCAGAAATGGAATTGAGCTTATTGATATTTCTGTCCAGGTGGGCAACGTCAAAATCGAATTGAAGGTTGCGGGCCCGAAGCCACCGACGGCATAGGCTCAGAAAGCCTGTGTGAACAGGGTTCAGTTTACGTTTTCAGGTAGCTGTATGTGCCCGGAAGGTCACCGCGGTGTGACGTGCTCTAAGTACCGTCTCGCACTCCGCGAGTTGACCGAAATTTAAATGTTTTCCACAACTCAGCAGGCAACAATTGTCACGTTCCCCGCTTGGATTTTGGGAATAGAGTTGTCACCGGTTCATAAGGATTTCAGCTTTGTCATTTGTTTCACTACAGGGTCACGTTGAGCAGTACGCCGAGTTCAGGTGGCATATCTATGAAGCTAGATTCCGGGACGTTGCAGCGCTATTTCGATAAAGTCAGGCGAACCAAAACCGCAATTGAGATAAGCCGGCGGCGGTTTCTGCAGGGCTCACTCGCTCTGGCGAGTATCCCGTCGCAACTGTCTGCTTTCTCTGACCGAACACGATTTCTGCTCCGCGGCGGCAACGCAATCTTCCTGCTCGACGGTGTGGCCCGCTGGGTGATTGCCCCTGACCGATTCGCGGGTAATGCGTATCTTGCAGTACTGCGCCACACGGACAGCGAGATCAGGCTACGTCTCAACGGAGCACGTCTCGCGGGGACGACGCTGAACTTCGATCTTCTCTTTCATACCCGGCGCACTATGGGCCGATGGCTCTGCAGCTTCGAGTGGAATGGCGCGACTGCGAGCAATGTCGATCTGGTTTCGTGGCTAACTGGCGAGTCTGTACTTTTCGATCTTCCGGATCCATTCCAGTTGTTCGCCGATACCTCCCTGTTTAGCCTGGCGGTGCAGGCAGGTGCCGTAACGTTGGATTCCTCCTGGGACTTCGGCTTTCAGCAAGCATTCCTCCGCGCGCCGGGGTCATCCTCGCGATTGTCCACAGGCGGTGTAGTGCTGCGGCCGTCTCCGTCCGGCTACCGCTCTGTATTGTTGGAAACTGCCGGAAAGTCATCGCTCCTGAGCTTGAAGCGGAAAGCCAATTCCTGGGGAACGGACTTCGTCCAGCTTCTGGAACGAAATCACTGTGTCGTCCAAGGTCCGAGAGAACTCTTTTCCTCGATTGAGTTCGAGACCTTCGAATCCGAAGCTGGTCCATCCATCTCGGCTCTCTTTCTTCCGCAAGAAAATCACACGCATCAGCTCATCCCTCCTGGCAAATTGACGGATACCACCGGGCGCCAGTTCTCGCTCTCACTCGCCGAGCCGGCCTATGCTGTAGCAAGCACGCCTGCTAGTGGAGCGCAGGCTTCCTTCTTCTCGTCCTTATCTTCGCTGCACGTTGCCTCCGGCCCGTCCTATGCGCTGGTGTTTGACAACCCGGTCAACCTCAAAGGAGACCCTGCAAAGGCTGACGTGCAGGATCAGTTTGACCTAGGCCTAAGCCGTCTGGTCTTTGAGAACTACGAAGACGACGAAACGGTCTTCGAGTTTTTCCTGCCTCAGGGCAGTGAACTTGACCTATGGCGCTTCGGAGGCGACCCTCCGCTGTTCGAAACCCTGGTGCGATCTCTCTGGCACGCTCTCTTCCATCTGCATGACACTGTGCCCTTAGACCGAATCGCGCTGAGGGTCACCCGGCCTCGCGATTTTCTGCACCTCCACTTTACGTTCGCCAACATCGCGATCTCAGTGCGCAGTGGCAAGCCCTGGCTAGTCGCGGCCACGGGAGCCAATCTACCCGTGCTGACGGCACACTTCCTCCCACAGCACATGCAAGAGGAGAGCTTCGAGGAGAACAGTAAAGGGCAATCCGACGATATTTCGCCCATCGTGCCGGCGAACATGACTCTCTCGGGGCCTACCAGTCTGGCCTTCAATTTTCCATTGCCTGCCAAGGGTACCCCCCTCACCATCGCCAATCTCCTGGCTTGGCCGAACGGAGCGATGCGCCGTCACGACGACACCTCGAATTTGTCGGACCAGCAAGAGCAGAGCGGCCTGCATCGCACCTCGATCGAGGCGCCCTACCGTCTGCTGGTGGACTCGGTGGAGGCGAGTTCCGCGTTGGTGCATCAGGGCGCCATTCCCAAAGATGACCTGGCGACCCCCGAGCTCTGGCACACCAGCCTAGTTGCGCAATCGCAGCTTGTGATCAGGGCTAGCCGCACGACCGCCAAAACCGACAATGTTACGATCCTCTTTCAAAACGCGCAGCCCGGCTGGAAGCCGGGCGATACCTTCGCCGTTCTCTCTCCGCCGGAGCTTGTTGGCGCCTTCGTTCTCACCTCGGTAAGCACCGACCAGAAGACGGTCACGTATACACAGCCGCTGCCCGCGCTCATTCGCACGAACTTCAACGTATCGCTGGCCAATCGCTTCGAGGCCTTCCAGGCGATCGACTATGCGCCTCCCATCAAGCGCGTCAGTTGGAGCGCTGGAACGTCCACCATCCAGTTTCTGGGCTCCATAGGCTTCAAAGCCGGTGACCTGATCAACGTCACCGCACCGGATCAATCAAGCGTATGCACGTCCCAGCCGGCTGCGGCTACAACGTTTCAGATAGCAAACGTTCCCCAGCAGGACACGATCACGTTTGCGTCAGCGCAGGATCCGAAAATCGACCCCGGCAGTCTGGTCTCTTTGCTCAGTGCAACCGAGGTGGCTGACATCTCCGTCGACTCCGACAAAATCACGGCTCACATCAAGACAAAGATTCCTCACGGGCTGCGCACCGGTGAGAACGTCTTCATCGCGGCCACGGGGTCTTCGCTCGATATGAGTTCGCTACCAGTAAAGAAGATCGAGGACAACCAGACCTTTACGGTGGCCGCAGCCGCGCCGCTTGGGTTTACTGACCTCACCGGAAAGGGCCTGATCGTCTTCACGCGTTGGTTCCCCATCACCTCCGACGATCGCCGTCAGGTGGTAGAGCTCTCCTCTCTGAATCCGGAAGGCTTTCAACAGACAGCCGCTGCGAATACCATCCATCCGCTCGCCATGGAGCAGCTCATCTTCTCGGCGCTGGGAGGATGGGCAAGGATGGAGGGTAACTTCAACCCGGACCCCCAAAAGAACCAGGACGTCAAGCGATTCATTTATCGGTTCGCCCAGCGGCGCGATTACTACGTCGAAGTCGACTACGCCGGCTATCTGTGGCCGTTCGCACACCGTGCGATTCGCATCAAGGTTACACAGCGCTTCTTCTACTCCTCGAAGGACCTGGTGCCTCCGCCGGAAAATGTCTGTTATCTGCGCACGCGCTTCTTTGTCACGATCAAGCAGAAGACCAGAAACTTCATCGCCGCTTCCGGCACGGGTCTGCAGCTGCCTTTTGTGCGCGTGGACATTTTGACCGACAGCACGCCGGCGCTCTATGCAGACAGCAAACCCGGAGTGAATCCAGCAGACACAGCATGCACCGACGCGTGGTTCTGGCCTTCGTTGGATGCTGACCTGCCATTTCTCTTCCAGCTCCGAGGCTACGACTCCGCCAACCCGCCTAATACCGTGGACTTCACGGCGCCGCTGATTTGGGCGAATCTCAAGACCGGAACATTCGCGAGTTCGGACACCGAAGCGGTGTGGCAGGAGTACAGGGACCGCAAATTCGCTGGCACGTCTACGCTGCGGCGCACTGTCTCCTATGGCGGCGCGCCGCTGCACTTCGCCGAGTCGGTCTCTCCCGGCGATACTGAGCTGCATGTGACCTCGATCAACTTCCTGGCTCTTCTGCTTGGCAAAGCGGGAGACGCCAGGTACGATCCGCAGCCTCCCGCCACCTACACTGTTCCCGGGGACCTCGATCCCAATGACCCAACACCACCGGTTGTCTTCCGGCCAGTGCTCGATACCTCCCTGGTGGACGTCCCCTCGGTGAAGGCTTTCAGCGGCCAGAGCGCAAGCGGAGGCACTCAGCCGGTCACCGTCGCCTACAACAAGCAGTTCCTCAAGACGGCCTTCAACCAGGTGTCCAGCCCGAGCAACGCCGGACAGATAGTTCACCCCAATCCCACAGAAATTTTTGTCGATGTCCAGAGCTCCGCAAGCCTGCCGTATCCGGGTCCGAAGGGTGGTGGGATGGCTGTGCCTATAGCCCCCATCACAGCGGTCTCCCGTCACACCGGCATCGTGGCGG
Organism: Acidisarcina sp.; assembly: GCA_965199205.1. Classification (GTDB taxonomy): domain Bacteria; phylum Acidobacteriota; class Terriglobia; order Terriglobales; family Acidobacteriaceae; genus Acidisarcina. The sequence goes on along the minus strand of OZ240688.1, from coordinate 2,222,210 downwards.
ATGGCGCCGGCTCGACGTGGGATCCGACGGTCGCTGGCGCGTCTGCGCCCATCTTCAACCCGATCAAGTCCTTCGATCTGGGCAGTGCGAAGCTGCTTGGCTGCATTCCGCTCTCCGATGCGGTTGCTGTACTTACCGACCTTGGCGCAAATCTCGACCTCGTTCCTACCCTGAACGTGCAAAAGATCGTCGACACGGTGGAGGATGTGGCTGACATCATCAGCTCCGTCGTAGGCCAGATACAGGCCGCCCAGAATCAGTTGCGTACCTTCAACAACGCAATCAAAAAACAGATCAGTGCCAGCGCCAGTTCTATTCAAAGCAGGCTTCAAGCTGACTTCAACGCGGTAACCGTCACGGCGTCACAGCTCGGCGGCAATACCCTCGCCAAGGCCTATAACGACTACTCCGATCAGCTCAAGACGACCCTGGTCGCGATGCAGAACGCCAGCTTCGCTCCAGCGACAGTTCCGCAGTCGGTCATGGACGATCTTCGCGCCGCTGCAGACCTGGACCTGTCCAGTGCTTTGGTCAACTCCGTGTTGACGCAGCTGACGGCTGCCGAAATTAATAATCTGTCGAATCACGCCACCATCGCGGTCTGCACGTTTGCCGACTTCCAGAAGAGCCTGGCGAATGCAACCAAGGCGGCCCTCAGTCCTCTCAATCCTTCGTCTTTGCCGACGCAGCAGCTGGCCAATGCGCTGGATGACCTGATTGCATGCTTCGGCGGCAACCAGAGTCCTAGCCATATCCGCAGCAACGCGCAGGCATTACTCAAACAGTTGCAGCAGATGTTTCAAGTGTTGAAGAAACCGCTCCAGTCCTCGCCCGCGCTCGACAGCAGGCTCTTCGACTCGTACCTTGCCGCACTGCAGACAACGATCGTAGCCGATCTCAAGACCATCGTGGATGATGCAAAGACGGCACTGAAGTACGCCGTCAACGATCATGTGGTTGCTTTCTCTGCGCTCTACGCCAACTTCAACACGCAGTACTGCAACGGCACGCTTCCGGCGACGCCAACGTCTCTGGCGCTGATGCAGGCAGTAGAAACTTTTGTGGTCAACAACGTCGCATTGGCCACTGACACGAATGTCGTGACTGATCTGGATAACCAGGTCAACACAGCCCTGAACGGCTGGGCCGACGCAGTGGCACAAGCGGCCGGCCAGGCGGTCGACGGGGCACAATCGGCGGTCGCCCTACTCAACGAGGCGCTAGGAGCCATCGATGCGCTGAACGACCTCTGCAATACCCTGGCCAATCTTCTGGAGACGCCGATCGCCGTCTCGGCCACGTATACCATCGCGAAGATCCCAATGCAGGATGCGCCCGCGGGCGATCCGATCTTCCTTGCGCAGCGCGTCGACATATCCGGCAACATCCATAACGCGCTGCTTGAGATCGATGCCACTGTCTCGGCCAGCGTGACCCCCGACGACCTTACTGGCGCCTCCGCGAGCGTGGGCACCGTGATCGCGTTGACGGATTTCTCGCTGCAGCTTCTGCCCGGCGCGTCCTTTGTTACGGTTCAGTTCCAAAGCTTTCAGTTCACCGCTTCTACCGGTCAGGGAACTCACTCGCAGTGCCTGCTGGACAAAGACAATCCGGTACTGCTGGGCGACGCTTTGGGTTTCGTCAGTGGCATCGTATCGGCGTTCGCTCCTCTAGGAAACGGAGCGGGTGGCGCGCCGGTCATCCAGCCTTCCGGCTCGGGGCTTGGCGTGGGCTACAGCTTTACTCTCCCGCCGATCGAAGCAGGTGGCTTCCAGATCATCGGCTTGGCGTTCGAAGCTCTGCTGATCTTGTCCTTCAGCGGTGATCCGCTCAAGCTGCGCTTCTATCTCGCCTCGGCGCAAAAGCACTTCCTGATCAGCGCGGGCATCTGGGGCGGGGGCGGATTTTTCGGGCTTGAGATCTCATCCCAAGGCGTCGATCTCGTGCAGGGATGCATGGAGTTCGGTGCTGCCGCGGCCCTAGATCTGGGCGTAGCCGACGGAGAAGTCCACATCCTGGGCGGCATCTACTTCGAGTTCGGAGATCGACGCTGCATCCTCACGGGTTTCGTACGCGCAGGCGGCTCTCTCAACATCCTCGACATCATCGAGATGACCGTCGAATTCTACATCGGTCTGACCTACCAGCAGATCGACAGCCAAACCTCGGTATATGGCACATGCACCGTCACGGTCAGCATTTCAATCCTATTTTTCAGCGCGGATGTCTCCTTGACAATGAACTGGCAGTGGGCCGGAAGCAAGTCGGGGAGCAACACAGCGCGCCTCGACGATCATGCCCAGCCTGCGCTCCACGCCATGCTCGACAGGGACATGCCGGTCGGTGGCCCCTACGGTGCCCCGGCTATCTATGCCTCGGACGCAACCGGCCCGGCGGCTCCGACTTCAAAAACCTCACGCCTCGCCGGCTGGGATCAGGCCATGTGGGATGAATATACCGGTGCATTTATGAAGGAGATTCCGAGCCATGCCTAGCATGATCTGGACTGTCATCCCGCGTGGAGTGAAGAACGGCTCGCTCACCATGGGAATCTACATCACTGCTTCGCAGGGGGACACATCGTTTCTGAGCCTGCCGCTCGACGGGACGCAGGGCACCGATGTTTGGACCCAGTGGTATGCGAATCGCACCAAGGATCTCCTCGCAGGGACTAACCCCGGCGGCTCCATCAAACTCCTGATCAATGGCACCATCGTCTCGGATGCACTAACGTTCGCGCCTCTCTCGGCCACGCAGCAGGAGTCCTCATCCGCGGCCGCGACCTGGCAGGCGCTGCTCTGTTACAAGCAGCCGGACTGGGACGATCAGAGCACCGGTGGTCCGAAGCCCAAGGCTGATTGCGACCCGGGCGCCGCGGCCGCTGCGAAGGTTCCGTCGCCCCGGCCCTATGGGGAACCAGTGTCAGCTGGAGAGATCTATTCCGCGTCCGCGAGCGGCAAAACCAAGGCGGTCTCCAGCCACCTCTACAAACTCCATGAGCACGTGGGAAACCTGAGCGCAACCGCAGCCGTGGGCGCCGTGATGCGTCGTACACCGACAGCAGAGGGAGAGGCAACAGCGACCATGGCCGATGCGCAAGTCACCTTGCGCATGAACGATCTCGCCATTCTCCAGCCGGTAGACTCCAGCATAGGCGGGCGCGCACCCACTCCCGGACCGAACGCAAATGCATTCAAGACATGGCTGGGAGCCGAATTGGTCAGCAATCCAACCACAGGCCAGGTCGCTCAGCGGAACCTGTACCGTCTCTCCGACGACCCCTATCATCGCCTCCAGGACTGGGTCTTCCCCATCGTCCAAACCCTGGCGCAGAATCCAAACGCTTACACCGACTCAAGCAACGACGCAACACGTCGGCAGGCACGTTTTGTGCAACACGCCATCTTTCATCGCCGCTGCCAGCCGCCGAAACTCGGCAGCCAATCGGCTCCTCCGGTGCCCGCGCCAGTCGCCATCCTTCAGGCGAGGGAAACGCCCTGCACCCCAGTGACGGTGGGCGATTTCTACCGGACCCTGACCCTACTGGCCCGTTTTCCGGAATGGCTGCAACGCCTGGGATTCTCCTACACCGTCACCGTTCCTATCCCCGGCGGAACGACAATAACGACAGTAGCTCTGACCGGTCTCCCGTCTCTGGACAGTGTCTGGACGAATATTGCGCCCACTACGCAATGCACTTCGTCAGGCTATGCTGCTGCGCTACCCAACGGCATCTTTAAGTATCAGGACAACCTGCTCTTACTGGACCCAGCGACAACCAAGTTGGTCGACAACGACGTCGACGGTTCGGCCTTGCGCGTTGTGCAGCATTCCAACTCGCTTCAACTCTCCTCCAAGACAGCAAGTCCTGCTCTCAGCCCGGATATGAATCCTCCGGACCCTGCTGTCGTTACCAGCCAATCATTGGACACGGCGCTCCCGACGCGCAGTATCGGCATCAGTCTCCTGCATATGGAACACAACCAGCACCAGGAGGCCTGCATAAAGAATCAATACAATCTTCGCCAGAAGCCCGGCGCTCCTGTACTAGGGCTAGTCGACCTGATTCGCGGCTACGCTCCGGAGGTATTGATTGGAGGCAAGTGGATCTCCTTGACTTGTCGCGAAGTCACGTACAACGATGAAACCAAGGCTCTCCCCCAACCCTACGCTCTGATCCATCTCGAAGGCGCCGTACACGACGATACGCCCTCCTCGACCAGTGGCATCGGCTCTGTCCCCGACCTCCACGTCCCTCAAGCGCTCTTTCGCTGGAACGGATGGAGCCTTACTGTTCCTTCGCCGTTTCCGGTCGCTCCGGCAACCTGCACCGCGAAAAACAATGCACCGAAGTTTCCCATCAAGGCGACCTATCGCGCGGCAAGCGGCAGCCTGGTGCGCCTTCGCTTTGGAGCTGAGTATCCCGTGCGTGTCCGGCTCGTCGACCTGCTCAGTGAAGTGATGGAATGCGGGGACAACGATCCATCCGCGATCCAGACGATCACGTATCTCCGCCACGATCCCGTTCCTCCGCCTGAGCTTCTGCTCGAAGGTGATATTAACGGCAATGTGTGGCCGGGCGAAACGATGACCACGCTTATCGTGCGGGACGACGATACTAGTCACCTTCCGCGTCGATGCCTCTGCCCACCCCTGGCCACTCTCGAACTCATGCTGCAGCATGGTGTGCTTGACGCGCCCAATGTCATTTTCTCCAAAAACGGCTTTCTCAATCTGAATGAAATCGGAAGCTTCCAGGTAGTCTTCATTGATGCAAACTCAGGAGACTTTCCTCTGCGAACCGTCATCTACAGCGACGGCACCCACCAAGTCTCCTGCTTTGAGCCCCCGATAGCCCTCCCATCGCGTACCTATCTTCCCGATCCGATGGCCCGACTGGTTCAGCCTGAGATTCTCGACCTTGCAACACAAAAAGTGGACTCGGACTTTCCCGCCGAGTCCCTTTACGGCACCGAGAGGAAGTGGCCCGACGCCCACCGGCTGCGCGTGCAGATGGACAGCGTCTTCGGCGACAAGCCGTACGCTGGCTGGCACACCGATCCCATCGACAAGGTGCGCACGCTCATGGTCAGTGTTCCTAAGGGCTGGCAGATCAAGCTTCGCCTCAAGAGCGTTCCAGGGGCCGACAAAGCGAAGCTGTTCGCCGCTGGCGACATTCACACTCAGTCCCTGAGTTATCTGCAGAAACTGTTCCCCGGCGTCTCCCTGCCAGATGTCGATACTATTGACCGTATGCTCGGCGCCGGAGCTCTCTCGCAGTACACACCACCGCTCGAGCTGATCCTCATTCACGCCGTGCGCCGGCCTTTGAAGTCGTCGACACTTCAAGCCCCCGTCGCCCCCCCCGCACCAGGACTACGACAGCCCGACTGCGGTGTTCACGACGGCGGCGACGATCGGGGACCGGCGCTCGACGGGCAAGATCGAACTCACCGCTGCCTGGAACGATCTCGTCGACACCGATCCCATCCTCGGGTCCAAAAACGTCGCTTCTAAAGCGCAATTGGCCGAATACAGCCTCAACACCACGCTGCCGCCCTCTGGCAGCATCCCCAAGGACACACAGAACTTTACGGCGATCGCGCACACCTTCCCCGACACCCGATGCCGCACGCTCAGCTTGTCCGCGGACTCGGTCAGCCGCTTTACGCATTATTATCCGGAAGCGAAGAACGGCGAAACCCCGTACACATATCCCGATCCAACTCCGCAGCAGGTGACCTTGCTCAGCACCTCTCGGCCAGCCGCTCCCAGCGTGGTCACTATCATCCCGCTGCTGCCCAAGCGAAGCAGCCGGGACCACCACTTACACATTCAGTCGCGAGAAGGCGGCGCCTTCCGCATCTATCTCAACCGGCCTTGGTTTAGTTCCGGCTTCGGCGAGATGCTAGGTGTCGTCCTGTGGGGCGAAGATTCGAACACCCCGGCCAAGCCGAACTTCGACTCCGCCAACACTTTCGTCCCCAACGGATACCACTCCTGGGATCGCGACCAAACTCTCGAGCCTTTCGTCACTCGCTGGGGTGCGGACCCCTCCGGCGACTCCACAGTCGGATCGTTCTCCCCGCACTTGAGCGAGTTCATCTCCGCCCCAGACGCAAGAGGCAATGATACCCCGCCGCCCAGGCAAGTGCAGTGCGCCTATCCGGCGGAGATGCTTACAGGCCTTGATAACACCAACCCACAGGCCTACGATCCAAACAGTGTTCGGTATGTTTCGCTCGCCGCCTATCCGGTAGCCTTCCAGACGCGAACCCAGCTCTGGTATGCAGATGTGCAGATCAAATCGGTGCCCGCTTACAACACCTTCGTCCGCTTCGCGCTCACGCGCTATCAGCCCAATTCCAAGGTTAATCGCGAATGTTCCCCGATCGTCATCGCTGGGTTCGCGCAGATGATGGACGGCCGGGAGCTCGTCCTTCAATCATTGGGCGCAGGTCAGATGTCTCTGACTATTAGGTCGATGACGAACTCCGTGAACTGCACCGGCATGCCAAACAGTTTCAAGGTGTCGCTCGAACATCGCAGGGACGGCAAGTGGCTGCCCGCAGATTCCCAGCCGGCCAGATCGGTCCCGGCCAATCCCATCGTCATTGACAGTCAGAACCGCATGGAAACTTCTTACACTTTCTACATCCATCATCTGCACCGGCCGGCACGGCTCGTCATCGAGGAACTCGAAACATGGTTCGCCGACAACCCTACGAACCGCGGACTGCGCACAGTGAGAAAGGTGCCGAGACCCATCGATATTTTCCATCTCCCCTTGGGAGACGATTGAGCGGCTCGTGTCAAAGTGTATTTCGTTCAAAAGAAGTTCCTTGCTGCTTAGGAATTTGGAGCCAAATCGCCGATGCGCTCATCGCCTTACATTGGGCGCGGATGAGCGTCTGCAGAGTGCAACACCATAGGCAGCATTTTGTTTGTCCCGCACTTTTCGCGCTGAAAAACGAGCCATGGAAATGATCGAACATTGCGGCCCATCCCAGACACCAAAAAGTCTTAGCATTTTTTCAGGTTTGAAATTGGGGTGAACTGTTATATGTGGGATTCACCAAGACAAGTAGCACCGCGAAACAACCAAACTAGCTGTGGAATGATGCCGCCTCGGAGAGCTCTAATGGCTTTGTCTACTTGCTTTCGGATTTTATCGGTCGTTTTCGGTATAGCTTTCGCCTTCGGGAATCTACCTCAATCCTTCGGACAGACCGTGACCATTCCTGGTCATGGAACCGCTCCGTATTGCTCCCTCTCGAAGACAAACGGGGTCTGCGCGTTAGTGATCGACCGTGAGAATCCGATCGCGCCATCGACCGTGCAAATGTTCTCGGGTCAGACAGTATTCGTTCTACTGAAGCATCCGTTGCCGTTCGAACGTTATTTCTTGGATGTGGGCACGGGGCAGGCTGCCTTAACTCCGGACGTAACTTCAACGATCGCGCAAACGACCTTCGCGGCCTTGGGTAAGCTCTCGTTGTTTACAACGAAAACAGCTTCAGGAAGCCATGCATTTTCTGTGATGGCGGAAGATCAAAAGGACGAGCAGGAGTTGACGGCATGCAACGATGATCACTTTAAGGCGCCCAATTGGCCGAGTCCGGGGGAGGTGAGACAGAATAGCGCAACCTTCTACAATTGCTTCGGACAGCTCGCCAATTTTGCGTTAGAGACCTATCGGCGTTTTGAGCCGATAACGTCCCCAGATTCCTTGACGAGCGCCGGAGGACTTCCTCCAGAGCCCTATTTCTATATCTCTCAAAGACCCTCGTTTCTCATTGCGATCAATGAGTATGCGAAATATGAAACCCTGATCTCGAATGAGATTTCTGTGCTTTCGAAGGCTCCTTCTGTCTACAACCCGCCCACCCAGCCCACGGATCCAAAGGCTCCGAAGCCCCCAACCCCATACAGTGCGGACGACGTCAACTTCATCGAAGAAATGGTTATTTACCAAAAGCTCATCGATGCTGTCAGTGCCGACTTGCTGGGGTACGAGGCGCGGATTCGGGATATCGGCCCATGCCGATACACCGGTGGAGGGGCAGCGCCGGATCAAAGTTGTGTCTGGGAGAAAGATGTAACTAAGACTTACAAAGCTGGCGGCATGGTCATTGAGGGACCTGCCCCGTTCTTACTGAAGTCGGACTATACGGGCGATAGCGAGCCGTTTCAAGACTCCACACACTTTCAGCTCGTCGATCCCACGGACGTCAAGTACCTCGGAGTGTATGACAGCGGCCAAACATACAAATCTGGCAATGTCGTACGGGTGGGTGATTCCTATCGGGTTTGCGTATCAGATTGCTATTCCGGCTCGAAGTCACAAACATGGCTTCCGGAAGCATCTCTGCCAGACGTGATCATTGAATCACGGAAGGATGATGCTCATATCTACCAAAACACTGTGACGCGAACCGTTACCTATTCTCTGGATAACCTCAACCTCTTCTCATATTCACGGGAAGCGGCACCCGGGGCGGCAAATAAAAAAGCTATCGCAAGCATGGCTCTCAACTTTGCCGATCGCCCTAATAAGCGACTTGGAGCACCTTACACGGCGCTGAGATGGGACGGCTCTGCAGGTGTGTTCTTCTCTTCCTTGCCGAATCGAACATTCACTTTGACATCAGCCGGCGCTGTGCAGGACAGCAAGACACGTCCGACTCCCGTACCGTTCGCCGCTGCAAACTACCGGCTCACGGGAGATTTTGGAACACGGTGGAAGCAAAACCTCTACGCAAAAGTGGAGTGCCCGGCTTGAAGTGTGCCAGTGGATAAGAGAGACACTGGACAAGGAGAGGGCATATGGGACGAGGCAAGAAGTACCAACCTGAACAGGTGGTGAACCTGCTGCGGCAGATCGAAGTGGCCATAGCGAATGGGAAGACGACTGCTCTGGCGTGTAAGGAAGCCGGGATCGTGGAGCAGACGTACTTCCGCTGGCGCAAGGAGTAGGGCGGGTTGCAGGTAGACCAGGCGAAGCGGCTGAAGGAGTTGGAGCAGGAGAACTCGAAGCTGAAGCGGTTGGTGGCGAATCTGAGCCTGGACAACCTTGTGTTGAAAGACTTCGCCTCGGGAAACTTCTAAGCCCTGAGCGACGACGGATCGCAGCAGATCATGCGCAAGAGCAGCATGGGATGACGGAGCGCAGGGCGTGCCGGTTGGCCAACCAGCCGCGCGGCACGCAGCGCTACCGTGCGATCCGGCGGGAAGACGAAGATGCACTCACACAGGCGATCGTTCAGCTTGCCAGCCAGTACGGCCGTTATGGGTATCGCCGGATCACGGCGTTGCTGAAGCGGGCCGGCTGGCGAGTAGGCAAGGATCGCGTGGAGCGTATCTGGCGTCGCGAGGGGCTAAAGGTTCCACAGAAGCAGAAGCCACGGGGCAGGTTGTGGCTTAACGATGGATCGTGCGTGCGGATCAGACCGGAGCGGCGGAACCATGTCTGGAGCTATGACTTCGTCAGCGCACGGACGCATGATGGCCGCAGCGTGCGCCTGCTGAACCTGATCGATGAGCACACGCGTGAGAGCTTGCTGGTGCGTGCGGAACGCCGTTGGTCCAGCTCCAGGGTCATCTCTGCGCTGGCCGATGTGATGGTGATGAAGGGAGTGCCGGAGCATCTTCGCTCGGACAATGGGCCCGAGTTCGTCGCCAAAGACTTACGTCAATGGCTTGCAAAGACAGGAGCGAAGACCTTGTACATAGAGCCCGGTTCACCGTGGGAGAACGGCTACTGCGAGAGCTTCAACTCGAAACTCAGAGATGAGTTCCTCAACGGGGAGATCTTCTACTCGATCAAAGAACTGCGCGTGCTGGCCGAACGCTGGCGTGTCCACTACAACACCGTCAGGCCGCACTCCTCGCTGGGATACCGATCACCAGCACCTGAGGCTTGGCTGGCATCCACTGCTTGGCCGCAAGGGGAGCCAGTCGCTTCGCTCCCGGCTCCCCTTGCGGCCATATCCTGCATCGATCTGACCTCAGAAATCGGTGCGCTACACTAACTCTTCCAATGGCACAAAAGATCGGGCACTCCAACATGACTGCATCGATTACAGAGACGAAAAGAATCGATGCGCTTCTGACTTACCGGATGAGATTCCGCCTCTGTACCTTCCACAGATTGTTTTCGGGTTCGATCACCCGCGTGCCGCCGCGAAGCAGCCGGAGACGACAGCGGCTAATCTCCGATGTATTTGATAGTTGCCGGCGAAGTTCCCCCCCGGGGTCTGCATCAAGCCGCGCAGGCCAGAGCAGAGATGGCGTGATCTCGGGTGTGGCAATGGGCAGCGACGGCAGACCCTCCCGTATTGGCACTCGCTGTCTCTGACAGCGAGTGCCAATACTTCAACAAGATACGGATTGCGTTGTTTTGCTACCATGGCCTCGTTAGTGGTGGCATCCGGCCGTGGCCGGGCTCTTGATCCGCTACGCGAAACCACAACCCGAGGATCCTGCAGTGATTGCATTGAGGAAGAAACGTTTCGTCTGCGTTATGCTGTTGCTCGGCATCTCCTCCTGCGCCTGGGCGACGTCCGTCTTTATCACGCGACCCGATGATCCAAAGGCGGTCTCCCTCGATTCGCAATATTTCGGAGCACATGCCGATGGCAAAGCCGACGACAGTGCGTCCATCCAGGCGGCGATCGATAAGGCCGAGAATCACACCCGCGAAGGCATCGTTTTTGTGCCCTCCGGCCGCTATCGGCTGACGAAAACGATCTACGTTTGGCCCGGTGTGCGTCTCTTCGGCTATGGCGCAACCCGCCCTACATTCGTGTTGCCAAGTAACACGCCTGGATTCCAGAAGGGCGCGGGCGACATGGTGATCTTCACCGGGCCACGCCCCGGCGACCCAACCAGGACTGGTCGCGTCCCCTTTCCGCCGCCGGGAAGCGTACCGCCAAACGATGCCATCGCCGACGCCAACTCCGGCACCTTCTATCTATTCGGCGATGAGCAACATCGATTTCGAGATCGGCGAAGGAAATCCGGCCGCGATCGCCATTCGTTTCCACGTCGCCCAGCACGCTTATCTCAGCCACATGGACTTCCATATCGGCTCCGGCCTTGCCGCGCTCACCGAGGTCGGCAACGAGGCCGAGGACCTGCACTTCTATGGAGGGCGTTACGCGATCCTCACCGACAAGACCTCGCCCGCCTGGCAGTTCACGCTCATCGATTCAGTCTTCGACGGCCAGCGCGAGTCGGCCATTCGCGAGCATGAGGCCGGACTTACCCTCATTCGCGATACCTTCCGCAATACGCCGACCGCCATCGACATCGATCCCCACTACTCCGACGAAGTATGGGTCAAAGACTGTCGATTCGAGAGTGTCACCGGCGCCGCAGTCATCATCAGCAACGAGAAGAGTCCGCTCACTGAGATCGGCTTCGAGAATGCCGTACTCCAGGCTGTGCCGACCTTTGCTCTGTTCCGCGAGAGCGGAAAGAGGGTCCCGGGCAAAGGCGCGATCTACAGTGTCGGCAACTTCAACTTCGGGCTCATCGTGCCCGGCGAGGGAATGACCGGCACGATCGGGATGCTCTACGAGGCGAGGGAACTGAACGCTCTGCCCGCGCCGCTTCCACCCGCCATCCGGGCGCTACCGCCGACAGAAAGCTGGACAAATGTCCATACCCTTGGCGTTAAAGGCGACGGCGCCAGCGATGATACCGCTGCCATTCAGAGGGCCATCGAGACCAATCGCGTGCTCTATTTTCCCAGCGGCCATTACGTCGTCAGCGATTCGCTCAGGATGAAGCCAGACACGGTTCTCATCGGCCTCCATCCCACCCAGACGCAGTTCGACCTCCTCGATTCCACTCCCGGTTATCAAGGCGTCGGAACACCGAAGGCAGTCATCTCAGCCCCCTCCGGCGGCTCGAAAATCGTCAGCGGCTTCGGAGTCTTCGCCGGCGGCGTCAACCCGAGAGCAGTTGCGATGTTATGGATGGCCGGAGAAAATTCACTGATCGATGATGTGCGCTTCCTCGGCGGCCACGGCAGCGGCACCAACCCCTACAACAACAACCACACCGCCGATTCAGACTTGCAGAAGCGCTGGGATGGACAGTACCCAAGCCTGTGGATCACCCATGGCGGCGGGGGAACCTTCGCCGATATCTGGACTCCTAACACGTTCGCCCAGGCCGGCTTCTACGTCTCCGACACCACGACGCCCGGGCATGTCTACGAGCTCTCCAACGAACACCACCTGCGCAACGAAATCAAGTTCGATCATGTTGAGAATTGGGACGTCAACGCGCCGCAGACCGAGGAAGAAGCCGGCGAAAGCCCTGAATCTTTGTCGCTCGAATTCGACTGGTCAAAGAACATCACCATCGCCAACTACCACGGCTACCGCGTCACCCGTTCCCGCGCGCCATTTCCCGCCGCGGTCCGCCTCTACAACTCCGAGAGCATCCATTTCCGCAACCTCCACGTCAACGCCGAGAGCGGATTCGCCACCTGCGACCAGAACGGCTGTGGCACCTTTCTGCGCGTCAGCAAATTTCCTTACGACAACGCCATCCAAGATATGACTCATCATCTCGAGGTGCGCGAGCGCGAACTTGCCGTACTCGACATTCCCGCCAACCCGCCCACCCCTGCTGCGCCGGACGCGTCAGCCGTACTCGCGCCGGGAGCAAAGGTCGAAAAGCTGCAAGACGGTTTCTTCTCCATCTCCGGCGCGGCCGTGGACACCTCCGGCAAGCTCTACTTCGTCGATCGCCATCAGCAGCGCATCTTTGGCTGGTCGCCGAGCGAAGGTCTCACCATCGAACGCGACAATCCGCTCGATCCCGTCAACCTGGCATTCGACAAGACGGGAGACCTGCTCGTCGTCTCCTCGAGCGGCCCCGAAGGCACCGTCTATTCCTTTCGCCCCGGATCGCCAAAAGATGAGATCACCGTGCTCGTGCCGCAGCCCTCGCAGCCGCATCCCGGTGCGGCCGCGCTGTTTCCGGCCAACTACTGGAACAACGGCGAATTCGAGGACCAGTTCGACTTCAACACCTTCACCTTCACGACCCTCGAAGAGATGTTCACCCGCGATGTCTCGAGTCCCAAGGCAAAGGAGTATGTTTCGCCGGATGGCAGCCTCTTTCTGCCCGCAGGCAGAGTCTTTCAGCAGGGACCGGCCGATTACAGCGGCTGGCGTTTCTCCGACAACCTGGACACCTATGGCTTCATCGGCGCTCTTCCTCGCAACCGGATCTATGTCAGCAGCGAATCGGAGGATCGGACCTACAGCGCCATAGCCGGCGCAGATGGCACACTGAGCGAACTCAAGCCCTTTGCCGAGCGCGGCGGCGAAAGCGTCGCCGTCGATAGCCAGGGAAATGTCTTCGTGGCCAACGGCCAGATCTTCGTTTACGACCCGGGCGGCAAGCAGATCGCGCAGATCGATGTACCGGAACGCCCGATCGATATCATCTTCGGCGGACCCGATCGCCGGACGCTCTTCATCCTCGCCCACCATGCGCTCTTCGCCGTGAAAGTTCGCGGCTGACACTCCCCGGCAAATCGATGAGAGCCGAGGCTGGTAAGTCGAACGACGTTCGAGAATGAGCCGAACGTCTCCTGTATCCTGAATCCATGAAGATCAACAAGCTCATGGCGACCCGTGCCGGGCTCAAACTGCTGAATGAGGAGGGGCTGGAGCACCTGACGCTGCGCCGCCTCGGCATGGAGTTAAACGTGCAGGCCGCTACGATCTACTGGCATTTCAAAAGCAAAGAGGAATTGCTGAACGAAATGGCGACGACGGTCCTGGTTGACGGCGCCGCTAACCTTGTTTCCAGGCGGAATTCATCCGACTGGCGAGTCTGGGCGTCGACCTTTGGCAAAGGACTGCGAAAGACGCTTCTCGCCTATCGGGATGGCGCCCGCATGGTGGCCGGCACCAGGCTCACCACCACCGAGCCGTTGAAGGCCACTGAAAAAATCGGCGCGCAACTGATCGCTTCCGGATTTTCTCTGCGCGCCGCGGTCGTTCTCTTAAGCACGATCTATAACTACACGCTCAGCTTCGTCACCGAAGAGCAGGCCGTCTTTCCAACTCCCGGCAAGCGGTCTCCCCTCTACTCCATAAAAGAGCGGAATGCGCGTCTTGACCCCGCGATCTTCCCCTATCATCGCAAGGCATCGACCATTCTCTTCGATCGGTATGACCGGCGCTTTCGAGAGGGCCTGGAACTGATCCTGCAAGGCGCGAAGCCGGAACGGCGGCAGGCAACTCGGCGGACCGGCGAGAAAGAATGATCGACACGCCGGAACCAGCCGGCGTTTTTTCCTCTGCCCGATCGCGACTTGTGTCATCCGGAGTTCTCGAACTGGGGCGGTGGGCCAACTCCCGCCGCCCCGATCGACCTCGTGACAGCCGGGCCTTCTAATGAGAGCGGCCCGCTCCTGGCGCATCGTTCCTCTCTGCGCACGAACAACGGCAGGCATTGCAAAAGGTTTTCCGGCACTCGGTGCAGTACGCGAAATCGTCGTCGTTCTCGCTCAGAAGACACACAGCACAACGTTTATCGAACGTGAAGGCAGGAATACAAGGGACAACAGCACTACTCATAGATCGAAACTCCTTTCCACTTCATGCGCTGAGGATGAAGCAGCAGGCGCGCCTCGTCAAGTTACCAAATTGCGTCACTTTCGGCGCATACACTTTTCGGGTCCGGTTCTCCGCCCGGAATTGCGTCAGCTTTTCATTCGAGCATTTTCACCCGGCTGAACCCTCAAAAGAGGTTGACGTATCGGGTCCGCACGCCGCAGGTATGAACTTGATTCGTTTCCGCCCCGTATATTCATAAACGGACTCTCTCGATCGCCGTCCGTCTTCGCCGAGTCCAGATTTCGCCCTGTGTGTCCTACACTTACCGCTTCAGGAGAACGAATAAGCCATGAATACTCACTCGATCCTCTCGCTCACCGCCGCCGTGGCTCTCACCTTCGGACCGATCCAGGCGCTATACGCCCAGCAAACCGGGGGCGGGCAGCCGCTGGCAAAAGAGGCCGTCCTCTCCTCGCTGAGCAGCAAGCTCGACAGCAAGAAGAGCAAGGTCGGCGACCCGGTCACCGCTAAAACCCTCAACCCCATCACCCTCGCAGATGGCAGCACACTGCCCTCGGGCACAAAAATCACCGGCAAGCTGACCCAGGTCCAGCCGAAATCAAGCGGAAGCGCGACCCTCGCGATCAGCTTCGACCAGGTGGAAAAGAAGGGTGCCGCGCCGATGCCGATTCATGGTTCGATTACCGCCGTAGCGCCGATGCCCGATATGGCGAGTGGGGGCGCAGCCGCCAACGACCTTCCAACCCGGGGAACCGCCGCCCAAAATGCCGCCGAGACCGGAGCAAGCATGGGGTCAAGCAGCGGGTCGCAGGCGCCCCTCTCGGCCGGCAGCAGCATCAAGGGAGTCACCCTGAACCCGGCTCCCGCGCCGGATGGCTCGACCGTGCTCCAGTCGACCGACAAAGACATCAAGCTCGAGAGCGGCACCCGTCTCGAGATTGGCTTGATGGCCGCAAAGTAGTCTTAAGTACATGGCTCCGGAACGCACAAAGGCGACCCGCGAGGGTCGCCTTTGTGCTGCCTGCTGTTCCCGTTCGTTAGAAGGAGAAGCTGACCTTGGTTTGAATGAGTCGAGGGGAAGCATCGCCGCCCAGGAACGAGCCGAGGATGCTGGTTGGGGGATTGACCGTACCCGTCACGAGGCCGTTCAGCGAGCTGCTGATGTCGCTGTTGGGCTGCGCGAAGTTGGGGTGATTGAAGATGTTGAAGAACTGCACGCCAAGCTTCAGCCTTGCGCTCTCCCACTTGGGAATGGCGAATGCCTTGTTGACAGTGAAATCGAAGTCCGTGTAGTGAGGTCCGAAGACCTGATTACGAGCCTGCTGACCGAAATCAGTAGCAGGACCAAATTCGGTAGCGATCGAGCACGGCGTACCGCCGCCGGTTGCATTATTGAAGACATGCGATCCGCCGCTGCAGCTGGTGCTGACATGGGGAACGATCTGCTTGGCGAACAGCAGGCCGCCGCCGTTGCCGCCGTTATAGTTCCCGAGGCCTCCGCCGGTGGTTGCGTCGGTTTCGGTAAAGGGCAGTCCGTTGCTGTGGAAGAGCGTTCCGGCCAATTCCCAGCCGTCGGTTACGAAACGGGGGCCACCATAGTAAGGCAGCAGGTAAACGTAGCTGCCATTCACGTAGTGGCGGGTGTCATAGTCGGCGTTGCCGTAGTTGCTGGCCAGGTTAAAGGGGTTGGTGGGGTTGACGGAGTTGCCGCTGAAACCGTTGAAGCCGCCATTTGAGACTTCATCCAACGCGTGGCTGTAGGCGTAGTTCACTTGCACGGTCAGCGACTTGGTGCGACGGACCGCCGAAAGGATCAAGCCGTTGTAGTTGGACGATGCGCCGCTGTACACCTGGGTAACCGGGCCGAAGTTTCCGTTGGGAGCAGAGGTGGGGAGTTCCGCAAAGCCTGGAACGCCGGCGTTGTAGGTGTTGAGGCTGTTGGCAACGACCGGTTCATGGTACCCGTGGTTGCCCACATAGTTTGCCGAGATAGAGGTGGCTTTGCCGATCTGCTGTTCGATCTGCATATTCCATTCTTCGTACATCGGATTGGAAATCTTTCTGGCCGCGTTGAAGAAGCTGAAAGGCGCAAAGAAGGGGTTGGCCGCGGAAATCGAGGTCGCGCTTCCGCCACCGGCGAACCCGGCATGGAAGGCCGCGTTGGTACCCGCCGCGAGAGCAGCATCGCTGCCCGCTGCCGCAGGATTCAGAGCGCCGCCACCGACAAAAGCCTGCAGGTTGGTCGGTGCATTGTTCAAGAGGCTGTCGGCCACCTGGGCAGGAAAGGAATCGGCAAACATGCCGAAGCCGCCGCGAACTACCGTCTTGGTGTCCACGCCGAAAGGCGAGTAGGAGAAGCCTACGCGGGGTTCGTAGCTCACCTTTTGGAAGTTGTAAAAGGCAGAGCCGACATTCGGCACGATCAACTGGTTATAGGGGGTCGTGGTCGCCGTCGGAAGGGAGGCGAAATCGCTCGACAGGGTGGCATAGCAGTTGGTGCGGCAAATCGGGTTCGAGTTGTGTTCAAACCTGATTCCGTAGGTCACATTCAGGTTCGGTAAGGCTTTCCACTCGTCCTGGACGTAGAGGCCGAGCGTGTAGAGCGCAACCGGCTGGTCATAATGCTGGGGAAATTGCTGAATGTAAGCATCGCCGATGCCCGTCTGAAAGCTGGCCTCAGTCGTAAGCACAAGAGGAGTAGTAAGTACGGAAGGGCCGTAGTCGGTCACGTCGTCGCGACGAAACGCCATGCCGGCCTTGAAGTTGTGCTTGCCTCTGGTAACGCCGAAATCGTCGACAAACTGATAACCGGTGACGTTGCGGCCTTGCGGGAAGGCGAAATCTTCGCCGCCCAGATACGCCGCCGATGGCTGGCTATTGCCAAGATCTCCGTCAAGCCACTCCAGGGTAAATGGAGCAACCTGGTTTGCTGCAGCCTGATTGGTGTTGGTAAAGATCGCGCGATAGTAAATGGCGGCGAAGACGAACTGATTGGTGACATTAGGACTGAAGATATGGGTTTCGTTGAGCTGGCCTTCATATTCGGGCTGTGGGCTCTGGGTGTTGAAAAGCGGATCCAGCAGGCTGGTGTAGGTGGGTTGAACGCCCTTGTCTATCTTGACGTGGCCGAACAAATTGTCTTTGTCGCTCAGCTTTTGGTCGATTCGGCCAGAGATCAGCCACTCGTGGGCAAAGTTGGAAGAGTTCGAGGAAAAGCTGACCGCGTTAGGGTCATTCGCGTCTACTGCCGCAGTCGCATAGCGGGCATTGCCGGTGTAGACGCTGAAGAGCTTCTGATAAAACGGAACGTCGGACGGGTTGATCGCGGCGAGCGTATTCTTGATGTAGCTGGCGCTCGGCGCAAACACCGTGCCGCGTACCGGAATGATGACTCGCAGCCCTTCGGTATTGAAGAAGAAAAAGCTTTTATCCTTGACGATCGGGCCACCGAAGGAACCTGCCCACTGATTGGCATTCGAACGCGGCTTCGGGGTCGCTGTCTGGTTGTTGAAGTAGTCGTTGGCATTCAGAACACTGCCGTTCCACCAGTAGGTGGCATCGCCGTGAAACTTGTTGGAGCCGGAGCGGCTGATTTCGTTGACCTGCGATCCGCCCAGGCCGCCGTATTGTGAGCCATAAGCATTGCTGATGACCGTGACACTGCCAACGTCGTTGTTGCCGAGCAGCAGGTTGCTCGCGCCGGAGTTGCTCAGGTTGAGGAACGGATCGTTCTCATAGCCGCCATTGACGGTGAAGGTGTTCGAGGTCGCCGGCAGGCCGAAGATCGAAAAGTTGCCGTAGCCGCCTTGCGTGTTCATGACCGCGCCGGGAGCCGTCTGGGCAATAAAGGTCAGATCGTTACCGGGATTCGGAAGATTCTGCACCTGCTGCATGTCAAAGGTCGTCGTGACATCGGCATTCTCGGTATGCAGCAGCGGCACTTCGCTGCCCGTTACCTCAACTGTCGTGTTGCCGGAGCCGACCGCCAGCTGGAGGTCTTCGGTATTGACCTGTCCAGCGGAGATCGCCATGACCGCCGAAGTGGTCTCAAAGCCGGTAGAGGTCGCGGTCACGGTGTAGCTGCCCGGAGGGAGCAACGAAACGCGGTAATTGCCGGACGTCCCGGTCGTTGCAACCTTGGTGGCTGCCGTAGCCTGGCTCTTGACCGTCACCTGGGCGCCGACCACGGCCTTGCCGGAGGGGTCGGTCACTATCCCGGCGATATCGCCAGAAATGTTGGATTGGGCAAACAAACGCGTTGGGTTAGTAGCACCAGAAACAAGGAGGGCGAGGAGAGCAACGCCTTGCGCTACTCGGATCCAAGCAGGGAGAACAAAGCCACTAATCTTGATCATGCGAAAGGCAATTGCAATTAGTGTTCCTTTAATAAACAGTTGTGGCAATTCTCAATATAAAGGGCGTAACTTGTTCAGGACAAAATGATAACGATATCGACCACCGGAATTCGTCGCGACTCGCAACACCCCGCAAATACGCCAAAGCGCAGTCCAAATTCCGCCAAATACACTTTTTCATAGATTTGAGCCATCTCAGATCCAGACACATTCAAGCCCCCGGATCGCCCCCATACCGCCCGGCTGCAGAGAGGGTAAGCTACCTGTATGGCGCGACTCACAATTCTTTTCGGCATCGTTCTGATTCTGCTTGGCGGCTTCGGTTATGTGGCGACCGGCAGCCATTTCCCCACCGCGCTGATCCCTTCCTATGTCGGCGTGGTCCTCGCCATTCTCGGCTTCTTCGCCTACACGCCTGACCTGAAACGCCGCGCGCTCTTCATGCATATCGCCGTCACCATCGGCCTTCTCGGTTTTCTGGGCACCGTCAAGGGCGGCATCGTGGATTACTTCCTTATGCTCAACGGCCGCCAATTCCCCCACCCCACCGCAGTCGAAGAGAAGGCCGCCATGTCCGTCCTGCTGCTCGTCTTCGTGCTGCTCTGCGTGCGCTCGTTCATCACCGCCCGTCGCGCCCGCGCCTGAGCCGCTCCTGCTTCCCGCCCCGCCGCAACCACGCAAACGCATACAATAAGACATGCGTCCTGCTTCCATGATGTCCATGCGCGCCGAGCGCTCCCCTCGTGGTAAATCGACCCGCGCGGCCGACGCCGGCAGCACTCCCAAGAAGAAAGCCGACCTCGGCAAAGTCATGCCGGAGGTCTGGAAGCTGGTGCGGCCACGCCGCTGGATCCTGCTCGGCGGCCTCATCCTCATGGCCATCAACCGCGTCGCCGGCCTGGTGTTGCCGCTCTCGACCAAATACTTCTTCGACAATATTCTTCACGGCAACGGAAGCAGGCTGCCGCTCTACGTCACCGCCGTCTTCGCCGCGACCGCCATCCAGGCAGTCACCTCGTTCTCGCTCACCCAGCTGCTCTCAAAAGCCGCCCAGCGCCTCATCGCCGACATGCGCAAGCAGGTGCAGCAGCACATCGGCCGGCTCTCCGTCGGCTTCTACGACGCCAACCGCAGCGGGACCCTCGTCGCCCGCATCATGTCCGACGTCGAGGGCGTCCGCAACCTCATCGGCACCGGCCTGGTCGAGTTCGCCGGCGGCCTGCTTACCGCCGTCATGTGCTTCGGCATCCTGCTCCATGCCAATGCGAAGATGACCCTGATTGTCTTCGCCGTCATTCTTTCCTTCGTCTTCGTCCTGCAAAAAGCCTTCACCACCATCCGCCCCATCTTCCGCGAACGCGGCAAGATCAATGCCGAGGTTACCGGCCGCCTTACCGAGTCGCTCGGCGGCATCCGCGTGATCAAGGGCTACCATGCCGAGCAGCGCGAAGCCGGCGTCTTCGCCGGCGGCGTCCAGCGCCTGCTTGAGAACGTCATGAAGTCGCTCACCGCGACCAGCCTGCTCTCCTTTGCCGCGACCACGGTGATGGGCGTCGTCGGCGGCATCGTCATGCTGCTCGGCGGCCATGCCGTGCTCGGCCACCAGCTCTCGGCCGGCGGCTACCTGCAGTACACCATGCTGCTCGCCTTTATGATCGCGCCCGTCTTCCAGGTGGTGAATGTCGGCACCCAGCTCACCGAGGCGCTCGCCGGACTCGACCGCACCGTCGAGATCCTCTCAGAAAAAGATGAGTTCGCCGATCCCAGCCGCTCGGTCACTTTAGGTGAGATAAGGGGCGACATCCAGTTCGATGATGTTCGCTTCTCTTATGACGAAGGCAAGCCGGTGCTTCACGGAGTCTCTTTCCACTCCCGCCCCGGCACCGTCACGGCGCTGGTCGGCTCCTCCGGCTCCGGCAAATCGACGATCATCTCGCTGGCCTGCGCCTTCCACCTGCCCGACTCGGGTAAGGTGCTGGTCGACGGCATCGATCTTGCCTCCGTCAAGCTCTCCAGCTTCCGCGGCCAGCTCGGCGTCGTCCTCCAGGAGTCCTTCCTCTTCGACGGCTCCATCCGCGACAACGTCCTCTTCTCTCACCCCGACGCCACCGAGGCGGAGTTTCTCAACGCCTGCCGCATCGCCCGCGTCGACGAGTTCGCCGAGCGCTTCCCCGAGGCCTACGACACCATCGTCGGGGAGCGCGGCGTCAAGCTCTCCGGCGGCCAGCGCCAGCGCCTGTCAATCGCCCGGGCGATCCTCGCCGACCCCCGCATCCTCATCCTCGACGAGGCCACCTCGTCGCTCGACTCCGAGTCCGAAGCCATGATCCAGGACGGCCTCAGCTACCTGATGCAGGGCCGCACCACCTTCGTCATCGCCCACCGCCTGTCGACCATCCGCCGGGCCGACCAGATCCTGGTGGTCGAACACGGCGAGATCATCGAACGCGGCACCCATGAGGCGCTCTACGCCCTCGGCGGACGCTACTACGACCTTTACACCCGCCAACATGGCCTGGAGATGAACCTGTTCCTCGCCCCGGGCGAGGGCGATCCGGTACCGATGGAAAAATGATAGTCTCAGGAATCCATACGGAGAACCCGCCCGCAAACCCATGTTCGAGCAAGCCTTCCGAAACATCGACGACATCCTCCGCAAAGAATCCGGATGCACCACCGAACTCGACTACACCGAGCAGACCTCCTGGCTGCTCTTCCTCAAATACCTAGACGACCTCGAACGCGACAAAGCCAGCCACGCCGCCCTCGAAGCCCGAAAATACACCCACATCCTCGACCAGAAATATCGCTGGGAAAGCTGGGCCGCGCCCAAAGACTCAGCCGGCAAGCTCGACCACAACAAGGCCATGACCGGCCACGACCTCCGCGAGTTCGTCGACGACACCCTCTTTCCCTACCTCCGCGGATTCAAACAAAGGGCCACCGACGCCAACACCATCGAATACAAGATTGGCGAGATCTTCGGCGAGATCAAGAACAAGATCCAGAGCGGCTACAACCTCCGCGAGATCATCGACCACATCGACGAGCTCCGCTTCCGCTCCCAGATAGAGAAGCACGAGCTCTCCCACCTCTACGAAGCCAAGATCAGGAACATGGGCAACGCCGGGCGCAACGGCGGCGAATACTACACCCCCCGCCCACTCATCCGCGCCATCATCCAGGTCGTGAATCCAACGATCGGCGACCGCATCTACGACGGAGCCGTCGGCTCAGCAGGGTTCCTCTGCGAGGCCTTTGAATACATGCGGGCCAAGCCCGGCCTCACCACCAGCGAAGCCAGAACGCTCCAGGAACGCACCTTCACCGGCAAAGAAAAGAAGTCGCTCGCCTACGTCATCGCCATCATGAACATGATCCTGCATGGCATCGAGGCGCCCAACATCATCCACACCAACACCCTCACCGAAAACCTCGCCGACATCCCGGAGAAAGATCGCTACGAAGTGGTGATGGCCAATCCACCCTTCGGCGGCAAAGAGCGAGCCGAGGTGCAGCAGAACTTCCCCATCCGCACCGGGGAGACCGCCTTCCTCTTCCTGCAGCACTTCATCAGGATTCTCAAGGCGGGAGGGCGCGGCGGCATAGTCATCAAGAACACCTTCCTGTCCAACTCAGATAACGCATCCGTGGCTCTGCGCAAGATGCTGCTTGAGAGTTGCACCCTTCACACCATCCTCGACTGCCCGGCGGAACCTTCCAGGGCGCAGGGGTGAAGACCGTGGTGCTCTTCTTCGAGAAGGGCGCGCCTACGCGGAAGATCTGGTACTACCAACTTGACCCTGGCCGTAACCTGGGCAAGACCAATTCGCTCAAAGATGAAGACCTCGCCGAGTTTGTGAAGTTGCAAGCAACTTTTTCCGACTCGCCGAAATCGTGGAGTCTTGATGCCCCCTCTGAGAAAAGCGGTTTCGATCTCTCCGCCAAAAACCCGAACGGAGGAGAGGAGATCGCGCACCGAAGCCCAACGGACATCATGGATGAAATTGTCGCGCTAGATGCCGAGAGCGCAGCGATCTTGGAGAGCATCAGGGTGCTTCTATGAAAGCGGATTGGTATCCCACAACTCTTAAAGAGTTGTGCGTGGTTGATTGGGGAAACACGAACCTTATCAAGGCCGCCTATGTTGATGGAGGCAAGTTCCTCGCAGTTTCCGCTGCCGGCTGTGATGGAAGGATTGATCACAAAGAACACCTTCGACACACGCCAGTTCTGTCTGCGATTGGAGCGCAATGTGGCAGGATGTTTCTTCCAAAGGAGGACTTCACCGCAATCAAAAACACCATCACTCTTACACCGCGTGAAGGAAAGAGCATCGGAGCATTTCTTTATTACCTATTCACGTACATAAAGCTGCCCCAGCGTGGGGCAGGACAGCCATTTATTTCGAAAGGCGACATCGAGAGCTTCAACGTAACCTGCCCGAATATCGCCGAACAACAGCGAATCGTCGGCATCCTCGATCAAGCCCTCGAAGGCATCGCCACCGCCAAAGCCAACGCCGAAAATAACCTCCAAAACGCCCGCGCCCTTTTCGAAAGCCATCTCCAGTCCGCGTTCACCGATCGACGTGCGGGATGGGTTTCAACAAGCCTAAAGGACGTAACAGACTTGATTACGTGCGGGGTCGCTAAAAGGCCGGACTACGCCCCCGGGGGCGTTCCCTTTCTTTCAGCAAAGAACGTGAAGTCTGGAAGAGTGATTTGGCATGGTCATCAATACGTCTCAGAAGAAACGCATCGAGCATTGACTAAGCACAACAAGCCGAAGAGTGGAGACATTCTCTATACGAGGGTGGGAAGCTACGGCGAAGCAGCAATAATCGACCGAGATGTCGAATTCAGCATCTTTGTGAGTCTTACCCTGATAAAGCCGAAGGACACCATCCTCAATTCGTTCCTTACTTATTACTTGAACTCTTCGGCTGTAAAGTTGCTAGCCTCAGGCAGTATTAACGGATCAGGCGTCGGCAACCTGAATGTGGGCACCGTTCGCGAATTTCCGATTTATCTACCGAATCTGGGTGAACAGCGTTCCATCGTGTCTCGGTTGGATAAATTGAGCGCCGAAACTCAGCGTCTAAAACTCATATATGAGCGAAAGCTTATCGCGATAGGGGCGCTGAAGCAGTCGTTGCTACACCAAGCGTTTAGTGGAAGACTCTAGACCGCCATGAACGAAGCCGAGACCAGAGCCGAGCACATCGATCCCGCACTCAAAGCGGCTGGCTGGGGCGTCGTCGACGGCAGCCGCATCCGGCGGGAGCATCCGATCACCCTTGGTCGCATCGAGGGCCAGGGAAAGCGCAGCAAACCGCTCACCGCCGACTACGTTCTGGAGTACCGCAACACCAAGCTCGCCGTGATCGAGGCCAAGGCGTGGGGCGAGTCCCTCACCCAGGGCGTCGCCCAGGCCAAGAACTACGCCGAAAAGATGGCCGTTCGCTTTGCCTATTCGTCCAACGGCCACGGCATCTACGCCATCGACATGCAGACCGGGCACGAAGGCGAACTGCCCGCCTGGCCCACACCCGACGAACTGTGGAAGCTCACCTTTGCCGAGGCCAACGCCTGGCGCGATCGCTTCGCCGCCGTGTCCGCTCCTGACAAGAGCGGCCAATGGAACATCCGCTTCTACCAGGAGACTTCCGTCAATCGCGTCCTCGAGGCCATCGAGAACGGCCGCGATCGCATCCTGCTCACCCTCGCCACCGGCACCGGAAAAACCTCCATCGCCTTCCAGATCGCCTGGAAGCTCTTCAACGCCCGCTGGAACCTGACCGAATGGAAGAGCGGAGCGGAACCCAATCGCCGACCGCGCATCCTCTTCCTCGCCGATCGCAACACCCTCGCCGATCAGGCCTACAACGACTTTTCGTCTTTCGCCGCATTCCCCGAGGACGCCCTCGCCAGAATCAAACCCGAAGAGATCACCAAAAAAGGCAAAGTCCCCAAGAACGCCAACGTCTTCTTCACCATCTTCCAGACCTTCATGAGCGGCCCCGTCAAGGACGGCAAACCCTCGCCCTACTTCGGCGAATACCCACCTGACTTCTTCGATTTCATCGTCATCGACGAGTGCCATCGCGGCGGAGCCAACGACGAGGGCAACTGGCGCGGCATTATGGAATACTTTGCCCCAGCAGTTCAGCTCGGCCTCACCGCAACCCCCAGGCGCAAAGAGAACGCCGACACCTATCTCTACTTCGGCGAGCCGGTCTTTATCTACTCCCTCAAAGATGGCATCAACGACGGCTTTCTCACCCCTTTCCGCGTGAAACAGATCGCCACCACACTCGACGACTACACCTATACGACCGACGACCTCGTCGTTGAGGGAGAAGTCGAGACCGGAAGACGCTACACCGAAAGTGACTTCAACAAGATCATCGAGATCAGAGAGCGGGAGCGGAAGCGCGTCATGCTCTTCATGGAGCAGATCAACCAGAAAGAAAAAACGCTGGTCTTCTGCGCCACCCAGGACCACGCCTTGATCGTGCGCGATCTCATCAACCAGATCAAGACCAGCACCGACCCGCATTACTGCGAACGCGTCACCGCCAACGACGGCGAGCTCGGCAACCAGCATCTTCGCGCCTTCCAGGATAATGAGAAGACCGTCCCCACCATCCTCACCACCTCGCAAAAGCTGTCTACGGGTGTGGATGCGCGGAATATCCGCAACATCGTGCTCATGCGCCCGATCGGCACCATGATCGAGTTCAAACAGATCATCGGCCGCGGCACCCGCCTCTACGACGGCAAAGACTACTTCACCATCTACGACTTCGTAAAGGCATACACCCACTTCAGCGATCCCGAGTGGGACGGCGAGCCGGTCGAACCCGAACCGTGCAACAAATGCCACTCCTACCCGTGCCAATGCGTGAAAGCCGAACCGCAACCATGCGCGGTCTGCGGCCAGCTTCCCTGCGACTGTCCGAAAGAGCCATGCGCGATCTGCAGCCAGCGGCCTTGTGTCTGCCAGAGACCCGCCCGGGCCAAGATCAAATTAGCCGACGGCAAAGAGCGCCAGATTCAAAGCATGATGTGCACCAGCTTCTGGCATCCCGACGGCACACCCATGTCCGCCCAGCAGTTCATGGAATCGCTCTTCGGCAAACTGCCCGAGTTTTTTAAAGACGAAGACGAACTCCGCGCTCTCTGGAGCGCCCCCGACACCCGCAAGCAGCTCCTGAGCGGCCTCGCCGAGAAAGGCTTCGGACGCCAGCAACTCGCCGAGATGCAAAAAATTATCAACGCCGAAAAGAGCGACCTCTTCGACGTCCTCGCCTACGTCGCCTACACGCTCGCTCCGCTCGACCGCGAAGAACGCGCCGCGCGGGCCCAGGTCGCGATCGGCAGCCAGTTCAGCAGCAAGGTGCAGGCTTTCCTTGATTTCGTCCTCGCTCATTATGTGAGCCAGGGCGTCGAAGAGCTGGATCAGGAAAAGCTAGGGCCGCTGTTAAAGCTCAAATATCACTCGATCCACGACGCCCTCGAAGAACTTGGCCCAGCCGAGGAGGTCGCCCAGGTCTTCGCCGGCTTCCAGCAACATCTCTATGAGCAACAGCACGCGGCAGCTGGGGGTGCCCCATGAGTATGTGTTCCCAATTCGGGAACCGTACTCCCGCACCACCAACAAAGCAGTTAGAAAATCCTATCCAGGCGTTATTCTGAAAAGAACTATCAAGCGACATCAAAGAGCAGACCACTCAGCGAAGCCGAAAGTTCCTTCACAGTTCAAGAGCTGGCAAGCCACACATTCCAAAGACTTAGCGGATAAACCTTTTAGAATGAAAGACCAGAAAACAGCCGTCGCGCTCTAAGTGACTTCTTTTCTGAATTTTAGAGATCAAGTACCCAGGGGGAGGGGGTCCCCCCACCCGGCACAGCCGCAAGGCGCTTCGTGAAACAATCATCCTGGGTGGTTCCTGTATAGGAGGGCCCCTTTCGATGAATACTTTCAAGACTGCGCTGTTGTTGACGGTGCTTACGCTGTTCCTGATGGCGGTTGGGGCTCATTTCGGTGGGCGGAATGGCGTGGTGATCGCCTTCGTGGTCGCCGCGGCTACGAATTTCTTCAGCTACTTCTACTCGGACAAGCTGGCGCTCAAGATGTATCGCGCCGTCCCGGCGACGCGCGACGAACTGCCTCGCGTGTACCAGGTGGTGGAGCGGATGACGGGCCGGATGGGCATTCCGATGCCCAAGATCTACGTCATTCCCGATGATTCGCCGAATGCCTTTGCGACCGGCCGGAACCCGCAGCATGCCTCGGTCGCGGTGACGCGCGGCATTCTGAACCTGCTCAACGATGAAGAGTTGGAAGGCGTGCTCGCCCACGAGCTGGGGCATGTGAAGAACCGCGACATCCTGACCAGTTCGATCGCGGCGACCTTGGCCGGCGCGATCACCATGATCGCGAGCTTTGCCCGGTGGGGAATGATCTTCGGGGGAATGGGGGGCGGCGGCGGAAGGCGCGACCGCGATGGCGGCGGGATTGGCGCTCTGGTGATGATCCTGGTTGCGCCGGTCGCGGCGACGCTGATTCAGCTGGCGATCTCGCGTTCACGGGAATATGAGGCGGACGCGACGGGCGCGCACCTGACGGGCAACCCGTATGCGCTGGCGAGCGCGCTCGAAAAGCTGGACGCCTACTCGAAGCGGCTGCCGATGCAGGCGTCGGCATCGACGGCGCACTTGTTTATCGTCGCTCCGCTGATCAGCTCGGGTGGGATTGCGAGCCTCTTCTCGACGCACCCGCCGATCAAGGAGCGGATTGCGCGGCTGACGGGCCGGCCGAGCGGGCAGGGGCCGATCGGCTGATGATCCAGACGATGGTGCGGACGTGGATCGCGCTGGCGCTGGTGGTGTGGCTGGGCGGGTTGCTGTTCTTCCCGATCGTGGCGGCGGTGAGTTTCACGCAGCTGCCGGATCCGCATTCGGCGGGGCTGGTGGTCGGGGCCTGCCTGCGGATCCTGCATCAGGAAGGGCTGTATGCGGGAGGGCTGCTGCTGCTGCTGATCGTGGCGGCGGCGGCGACGGGGATGTATTCGAAGTGGGTGCTGGGCGCGCCGCTGCTGCTGGTTTTGGCGATGCTGGCGCTGACGGCGATCTCGCAGTTTGGGATACTTCCGCGCATGGAGAACTACCGGCGGGCTGCGGGCGGGGTGATCGACGCGGTACCGCGAGCGGATGCGAACCGGGTGGGCTTTGACCGGCTGCATGTGTGGTCGACGCGGGTCGAAGAGGGTGTGATGGTGGCGGGGCTGTTGCTGGTGGTGGCACTGGCGAGGGCGGAGAGCCGGCGGGATTGATCGGGCTGGCCGAGGGGCTTCGACCGGCTGCTTGACCTGTATGGAAGGGGGCTGCGAGACGATACCTGCCGAGAACTGTCAGAGACGGAACGGCGGAAGGCGCAGCTTTAGTAAGCTAATGGCTTATGCACGATTTGGGATTTGTGAGGACCAACTTTGGGTTGGTCGAAGAAAAGTTGCGGGCGCGGGGGGCTGACCCCGAGGTGCTGCTGGGCGATTTTGCCGCGCTCGATACGCGGCGGCGGCAGGCGATCACGCAGGTCGAGACGCTCAAGGCGGAGCGCAACCGGCTCAGCGATGAGGTGGGCAAGCGCAAGCGCGCGGGCGAAGATGCGGCCGAACTGATGGCGCGGATGCCGGTGCTGAAAGATCAGATCGAGCGGCAGGAGAACGAGTCGCGCGCGGCGGAGATCGAGATGCAGACGATCCTGCAGAGCCTGCCCAATCTGCCGAATGAGAGTGTACCGGCGGGAAAATCTGAAGAGGAGAATGTCGAGGTACGGCGCTGGGGCGTGAAGCCGGAGTTCGGGTTTGCGCCGAAGCCGCATTGGGAGGTCGGGGAAGAGCTGGGCGTACTCGATTTTGACCGGGCGGTGAAGCTCTCGGGCGCGCGCTTTGCGGTGTACTGGGACCTGGGCGCGCGGCTGGAGCGGGCGCTGGGAAATTTCATGCTGGACGTTCACACGGCGGAGCACGGGTATACCGAGGTGCTGCCGCCGTTCATGGTGAACAGCAAATCGCTTTTTGGGACGGGGCAGCTGCCGAAGTTTGGCGACGACCTCTTCCGCTGCCAGGGCGAAGGCGAGCCGGAGTACCGGGCGGGCGAGTATCGCGAGAATGACCACTGGCTGATTCCGACCTCGGAGGTGCCGCTGACCAACCTGCACCGGGACGAGGTGCTCGAGGAGGCCGACCTGCCGCGGTCGCTGACGGCCTACACGCCATGCTTTCGCGCGGAGGCGGGGTCGCATGGGCGGGATGTCCGGGGGATCATCCGGCAGCATCAGTTCCAGAAGGTGGAGCTGGTGAAGTTCGCCCGGCCGGACGAGAGCTATGAGGAGCTGGAGAGGTTGACGGCGCATGCCGAGACGATCCTGCAGAAGCTGGGTTTGCCGTACCGGACGATGTTGTTGTGCGCGGGCGATATGGGCTTCTCGGCGGCGAAGACTTACGACGTGGAAGTGTGGCTGCCGGGGCAGGGGCTTTACCGGGAGATCTCTTCGTGTTCGAATTGTGAGGCTTTCCAGGCGCGCCGGGCGAATATCCGGTACCGGCCGCAGGGGAAGAACAAGCCGGAGTTTCTACACACGTTGAATGGCAGCGGGCTGGCGGTGGGTCGGACGTGGGTGGCGATCGTGGAGAATTACCAGCAAGCGGATGGAACGGTGCGGATTCCGGAGGCGCTGGCGCCTTACATGGGCGGCGCGACGGAGTTGAAGCCGGCGGTGAGAGCGGGCTCCGTTCGCAAAGAAAAGCAGGCGATATGAAAGAGAGCCTCGAGGTCAATTTGTGAAGAAGACGTTAGCCGGGTATTTGTGGTGGACCGAGGAGCGGGGCAGTTTCCGCTACGACGTGATGGTGACGCTGATCTTGTTGTTCATCTTTGTGACTCCGCACCTGTGGAATTATCGGGACCGTCCGTCGCCGCGGGGAACGAGCGCGAGCGAGGTGCTGGTGAAAACGGAGTCCCCCGACCATTTCCTGTACCAGGTCAATGCATCGCAGATCAACAAGTCGGAAGATCTGGAGGCCTCTCTGATGCGGAATGTGGAAGCGATCTCGGGCGACGTGGTGCTGGACAGATATGAACCCGCGAAAGACGCAAGCGGGAAGGTGGTTGCCTATAAGGTCTGGGCGCATCGATGAAGAAGCCTTTTGTTTCGCTGGGATTGCTGTTGCTGCTCGCTGTGGCTGCTCCGTTAAGAAGCCGGGGCGCCGATCTGGAGAAGGTGCTCGCGCAGATGGATGCTGCGTCGGCGAAGTTTCAGAATGCCGAAGCCGCTTTTGCGACGGACAACTATACGAAGGTCGTCGACGATCACGAGCAGCAGTCGGGCACGACCTACTTTGACCGGAGCGGCGGCCAGACGCAGATGGCGCTGGTGATCGACAAGCCGGCGAAGAAGATCGTCATCTACAAGCAAAGTACGCTGAGCTACTACGACCCCTCGCTCGATCAACTGAATGTCTTCGAGGCGGGCAAGAACCGGGCGCAGTACGATAGCTTCCTCACGCTGGGCTTCGGGGGCAGCGGCAAGGACCTGAAAGCGGCGTGGACGATCGACGACCTGGGCCCGGAAACTATCGACGGTGTGGCTACTGAGAAGCTCGACCTGAAGAGCCAGCAGGCAAAAGACAGCGGCAAGATCGACCACATCACGATCTGGATCGACCCGGCGCGGGCGGTCTCGCTCAAGCAACAGATCGTTTACCTGTCGGGCGACATGCGGACCACGAGCTTTACCAGCATCAAGTACAACGAGAAAAAGCTGCCGAAGGGTGTGTTCGATGTGCCCAAGGCGAAGAACGTGGTGCAGAAGTAGGTTGATTGGGGTTTCCCGTGGCTCTGCGGGCAGGTTTTGCGCGGCGTGGGGTTTCGTCGCACTCCGATCCTCCTTTCGGTCGTTGCTCTCGCCGGGGATCGACTACTAGACTTTCGGAATGGCTATTCTTACCGAACCGATCGGCAGTGTTCCCCGTCCGCAACAATTGATTGACACCCTGGCTGCGGTCGAGGGCGGTCTCGTTGGCCGCGAGGCCCTCGATGCGGCGTACGCGGAGGCGCTGCGGGAGACGATTCAGCGGATGGAAGAGACCGGGTCGCCGGTCGTATCCGATGGCGAGCAGACGAAGCCGAGTTTTGCGACGTATCCCCTGAGCGGGCTTGAGAATCTAGCTCCGGATGGGGTGGTGATTCCGTTTGCCGACGGGCACGCGCGGCAACTGCCGCGGTTGACGGCCGGGCCGTTCCGCTACGCGGTGCATGCGGCCGAGTATCTGCGGGCGGCGCAGGCTTATGCATCGCGGCCGTTGAAGCAGGCGGTGATCTCGGCGTCGGCATTGAGCCTGCTGTATCCGGCGGCGGGGCTGGCGGGGTATTCGCGGGAGGCGTTTGTGGCCGACCTGGTGGATGAGGCGGCGGCGGACATTCGCGGGGCGCTCGAGGCGGGAGCGGCGGCGGTGCAGATCGATTTCACCGAGGCGCGGCTGTCGCTCAAGCTAGACCCGAGCGGCGGGTTGCTGCGCAGCTTCGTTGACCTGAACAACCAGGTACTGGCGCGGTTCACTCCCGAGGAGCGGCTGCGGATCGGGGTGCATGTGTGCCCGGGCGGCGACCGGGACTCGACGCACAGCGCCGATGTGGATTACGCGGGGCTGCTGCCGGATCTATTCCAGATGAATGCAGGTCGCTTTTATCTGCAGATGGCGAGCGAGCGGGACAAGAAGCGGGTGCTGCGGCTGATCAGCCAGTTGATCGGGCCGGAACAGGTGATCTTCATTGGCGTGATCGACCCCATCGACCCGGTAATCGAGACGGCAGCGCAGGTGCGGGACCGGGTGGTGGAGGCGGCGTTTTTCATTCCGGCGCGGCAGCTGGGGAGCACGGACGATTGCGGATTTGCGCCGTTTGGGGACGATGTGTCGACCTCGCGGGAGACGGCGTTCGCGAAGATCCGGGCGCGGGTTTCGGGGACGGAGCTAGCTTCGCGGGAGCTGGGGTATTAGAGGTTTTCCCCGGCGGCTCAGAGCCTCAAGGCCTTGTCCGGCGTGGCATTGGCCATTAAGCTGTGAGACCCCATGCTTTCACTGCTCCGCGTTCCTGTGAAGCTGGATAAGCCGCTACGCCAGGCAGTGCAATGCGCCGCGGCCACCGCGACATTGTTGTGATCGTTTGTCCATGAGTGCGTCGGCGATCAGGCATCTGTCGAACTGCTTCCCTGGCATCTTCCGGCAAGTGAGGAGACTTATATGCTCTGAGGTGTTGTGCGTCGCGCGCGCTGTCCACCGAAGGCATGCACGTATTCGCGGCTGACTGAAGGGCACCGTGCACCCGACGTTGAAGGCGGCTGTGGGCGCATCGTGGCCCTTTGATTATCAAGAAGACCGCTGTCTCGACTGCTTCTGTACAACTGGCCGCGTCCCTTGCAAGATCTGCGCAACCAGTTTATCGACGTAGGCTTCGGTGAGAGGAGCCGTTTTCATCAGGAGCCTGTAATAAATGGGACCGATCAGGGAGTCGACGAGCAGGTCAGAATCGACCTCTGGATAGAACTCGCCAGCTTCTTTGCCACGTTCGATCTCAGCCTCAAGCGCTTCCCGCCTTTGTCCGAGATGTCTTTCGTATAGCTCCCGTAGGAGATTTGGGTCGTTCTGTCCCTCTGCGATGAGATCGGCGAACACCTTACCAAACATGCCATTGAAGGCGCGCACCAAGCGGTGCATGCGCGCTCGAATCGCCTCCTCCGCTGTCTTGGCTGAGAAAGGTTCAGGCTTGGGAATCAGACGTTGCTGGAGAACAGCCATGACGAGAGTTGCCTTCGACGGCCACCACTTGTAGAGGGTGGGTTTGCCTACATTGGCGCTTTCAGCTATGCCTTCCATCGTTAACTCTCGCACTGAACGCTTCTGCAGAAAGGCATACACCGCGTCCATAACTGCCTTCTCGGCAGCTTCGGAACGTGGACGACCGCGGGGGCGACTTTTAGGCGCAGAAATCATTTCTTTTCAAATCTCTTGATTCATTTGAAACCAACAGGGCGACGGTGCATCAGAGTATATTGTTTACGAACCGTTATGTAAATAAAAGTACAAAGGAACCTGTTCGGTCGATGTTGGGGCGGCCCAACATCAACCTTATCGGATTCCGTGTTGAAAGGGCGGCAACCGAGCCTCACATGGTGACGACTGCTTGAACCAGGAAGACGATGCCTAATTACAAAGGAGAAACACAATGGCAACACTACTACCCATCCAACCAGACGAGGCGACCGGCGAGGCCAAAGCCTTGTTCGACAACATATTGCAGCGACTCCCACGGGTGCCGAACTTGCTGGCGACACTCGCACATTCGCCAACAGTCCTTTGTTCTTATCTCGCCTTCACTGAATCATTCAACAGCCAGTTGCCTGAGCAGTTGCGAGACTTGATGAGCATCACGGTGGCGCAGGTCATGGGAGGCGATTACATTCTGTCATTCGCCCATGTTCTAGCCAAAAAGGAAGGCATAAGCGAGGAACAAATGAACGCGGCCCGTCGTGCCGACTCTTCTGACGTGAAGACGGCAGCCCTTCTGCGACTCGCTGCCAAAACTGCCCGCGAGCATGGGCGCGTCTCTGAAGACGATCTTGAGGCACTCCTCGAAGCTGGTTACACAAAGGTCGAACTCGTTGACGTCTTGGCGTACATTTCGTTTTCCGTCTTCCGCGTTTATTTCACCCTAATGGCCCAAACAGCCATCGATTTCCCGGTCGTGAAGTCGGCGGATCTAGCCTTAACGCAAAACAGCGGACTTTGAGCGCAAATTCTGTGCTCGCCAGGGTTGGGACAAGCTCAACCCTGGCGGCGCGATTGGAAGATGGTCAACCACGCAAAAAAGGAAAGACGATGACGACAGCTCCGAGAATTTCGAAAGTTCGCAATATTGTGAGCAACATTCTGATTTTCCTACCGAGCATTGCACTCTTGGCAAGCTCATTCACGAAGCTCGCGCATGTCCCCGCGATCGTGACGCAAATGACGGTGGTGGGGTTTAGTGGACCAAAATTTATGGTCGTCGCCGTTCTTGAGTTCGCGAGCGCTGTGGTTTTCCTGGTTCCCAAAACCCGGCCTCTTGGATTGCTTCTAATT
Organism: Acidisarcina sp.; assembly: GCA_965199205.1. Classification (GTDB taxonomy): domain Bacteria; phylum Acidobacteriota; class Terriglobia; order Terriglobales; family Acidobacteriaceae; genus Acidisarcina. The sequence continues at coordinate 2,188,059 of OZ240688.1, read as the reverse complement.
TCGGCATATTTGGGCGGAGCCATTGCGGCGCAGCTTGGACATGGTCTGCCTCCGGAGCCCCCTGCGGTTCTTCTCGCGTTAATTTGGATAGGCACGTGGCTGAGATACCGCATCTCGGTCGACGAGGTTTAGGCATGTATCTTTGCCAGCGACAAGGACTGGTAGCGAGAAATCGATTGTGTCCCATCTGGCTTTCGATTGGCGATATCAGGGCCAATGCACTCATCGACAGGCTTAAGCCACTCGTCGAGGAGCTCTGAAGCGAAGCTCTTTCGAATGAGTTGGCCCGCATGCATGTCTCGAAAGAAGCGTCTTTAAGGCGCGGTGCGATCAACCCGATTTCCAACTCTTCGAAGCGGAATTCCTGGCCAACGAAAACTCTGTTTTGTTCAATCGATCCCCGCAATTGTTCAACCATCGGCGAAGGAGACCCTTCGGGTTGGGGAACTTCGGCAGCTTGCGCGGCAGTGGGGATGTAGAGACTTGCAGGAACCCGGTTGTTCCGGCCCTCGTGCGGGCGCTCGTTGCTGAATACATAGCGAAGGTTCGCGAAGCGGCTCTGTTGTGCGCGAAGGGAGGCCGCAGGGGGCCCGTATGACAGTTGTCATGCCGGGGGCATGACCGTCTGCACTACTTTGCCAGCGCCGCCGGCCTCACTCTTGTAGTTGTAGTCAGGGTGCGGGAGGGTTTATGGCGACAGCGCAGGTAGTGGCAGGCGGAGCTTCGATACAGGTTCCTTACCGGATGGCGGTCCCGGGCGTCTCGATTGCCCGGGTGGCGGGTGTCAGCAAAAGTTACGGAACAATCCAGGCTTTGCGCGCGGTGGATTTTACGATCCATGCGGGCGAGGTGGTGGCGCTGCTGGGGCCGAACGGGGCGGGCAAGTCGACGCTGGTGCGGCTGCTGCTGGGGCTCGCTTCGCCGACGCTTGGAAAGGTGACGGTCTTCGGCGGCGATCCGAAAGACTTGGGGTCGCGGGTGCGGGTGGGCGCGATGCTGCAGACGGGCGGGGTACCCGGCACGAACCGCGTTTCGGAACATATCGACTTATTTTCGAGCTATTATCCAGCACCTCTGCCGATGGCCGAGGTGCTGGGTATGGCCGGGCTCGAGGGACTGGAGAAGCGGCAGTTCGGTGAACTTTCCGGCGGGCAGAAGCAGCGGGTCTTGTTTGCGCTGGCCATTTGCGGCGACCCGGATCTGCTCTTCCTCGACGAGCCGACGGTGGGGCTGGACGTTGAGGCGCGGCGGGGGCTTTGGGAGCAGATCCGCAGGCTCGTGACTCGGGGCAAGACGGTGCTGCTGACGACGCATTATCTCGAAGAGGCAGATGCGCTCGCGAATCGAGTGGTGGTGATCAACAAGGGCTCGATTGTGGCGGAGGGAACGCCGGAGAGTATCAAGGCGAATACGGCTGGGAAGCGGATTCGCTGCGTGACGCAACTGGGCCTGGGGGCGATCGAACGCATGGCCGGGGTGGTGAGCGCCAGCTATGACCGGGAGGCGGTCGAGGTAAGGACTTCTTCAGCCGAGGCTACGTTGCGGGAGCTGCTCGGCGCCGATCCGGGGTTGTTCGGGCTGGAAGTGAGTAATGCGGGGATCGAAGAGGCCTTCCTGGCTTTGACGAAGTAGGCGGCGCCGGCTTTGCCGGAGGGTCAGCGAATTACGGTTTTTAACCTTGAGAGAGAGGAATCAGTCATGTCGAGCTCAGTTGCGGTAGCACCGGTTCGTTGGAGCCGTCCTTTGGGAAAGACGCTGCAGGTTTATTGGAAAGAAGCGAAGTATGAGTTTCTGAAGCGGTGGCGGATGCCGGTGTATTCGCTATCGGTGGTGTTGTTCCCGGCGATGTTTTATACATTGTTCGGGCTGGTGCTGAACCGCGATGCCTCGGGAGGCCACAAGGAGGCGGCGACCTATCTGCTGGCGACGATGGGCTGCTACGGGGTGATGGGCGTGGCGCTGTTTGCCTTTGGCGTGGGCGTGGCGATGGAGCGCGGGCAGGGATGGCTGGAAGTCAAGCGCGCGAGCCCGATGCCAACGGCGGCGTACTTTGTGGGCCGGGTGGCGACTTGCCTGGTCTTCAGCTTCATCGTTTTTCTAACTCTGTTTCTGCTGGGAACGTTGTTTGGCGGGGTGCGGCTGCTGCCTTTGCAGATCGCTGGGCTGATGGGGACGCTAGTGCTGGGGTCGATCCCTTTCTGCGCCTTTGGGTTGGTGATCGGTTACTTCTCGAAGCCGAACTCGGCGCCGGCACTGGTGAATGTCCTGTATCTGCCGTTGTCTTTCTTCTCGGGGCTATGGATGCCGATCAGCGTCTTTCCGGCGTTTCTACAGAAAGTGGCCGTGGCGCTTCCGCCGTACCACATGGGGCAGTTGGCGCTGCATGTGATCGGGCTCGAGAGCCGGGGGAATGTGGCGGCCCACTTGAATGCGCTGATCGGGTTTACGCTGGTGTGTTTGGGGGTTGCGGTGCTGGGGTTTAGGCGGGATGAAGGCAAGCTGTACGGGTGAGGAACGGGGCCTGGATTTGCAGGTCAAGCCGGGGGCTGAAGCTCCAGGCCTCCACTTGCGTCAATGAAGCATTCAGCTTTACGCGTAAGGCTTATGCTGAGGGTAGGAGAAGGAGGGGAGGGAATGCGACTGGTGCCCAAGAATAACGGGATGGGCTGGGCGAGTTATGCGATGCTCGTCTATCTCGGCTTCTTCCTGATCGATCCGGTGATGGGCCATGCGGGGCTGGCGACCTGGGCGTGGACGGGGCTGGGATTGCTGCTCTTCCTGACGCTTTATTTCTCTCTTTTCTGGACTTGTGGATGGAAGACGGTGGCGTGTGCGTTCGGGGTGGTTGCGCTGGGCGTGGCGTATATGCCCTTCAACGATGGCGCTTCGTGTTTTTTTATCTACGGCGCTTCGTTTCTGGCGTTTCAAGTGAGCGAGCGCCGGGCATTTCAGTTCGTCGCCGGCGTGACCTCGATTCTCGCCGTGGAGCTCTACCTGCTGCACAAGCCGCCGGTTTCGTATTTTGTCGATCTGAGCCTGACGGCTGCTATCGGCGCGATGAATATCTACTTCTCGCAACGGGGGCGGGAGCACAAGAAGCTGATTCGCGCGCAGGAGGAGATTGAGCACCTGGCGAAGATCGCGGAGCGGGAGCGGATCTCGCGCGACCTGCACGATGTGCTGGGGCATACGCTGTCGGTGATCATTCTGAAGTCGGAGCTGGCCTCAAAGCTGGTGGACGGAAACCCGGCGCGGGCCAGGGCGGAGATGGTCGATGTCGAGCAGACCGCACGGACGGCGCTGGCCGAGGTGCGGCTGGCGATCGGCGGCTACCGGTCGAATGGCCTGGTGGCGGAGCTGGCGCAGGCGCGGGCGACGCTCGAGACGGCCGGGATCACGGTCGAGTGCGAGCAGACGGCGGTGATTTTGCCGGCGACCCAGGAATCGGTGCTGGCCTTGGCGGTGCGGGAGGCGGTGACGAACGTGGTCCGCCATGCCCAGGCGGCGCGCTGCCGGCTGGAACTGCAGGCGACCGACGGCGTGTGCCGGTTGTCGATCCAGGATGACGGGCTGGGCGGATTCCAGACGGAAGGCAATGGCCTGCAGGGGATGCGGGAGCGCGTCGAGGCGGTGGGGGGTACGCTGCGGCGCGAGACCAGGGGCGGAACGCGGCTGCAGATTACGATTCCGATCGAGCTGCAGGCGGCCGGCGCGGGCTCGTGACGGCGGGCGAGAGCGGCGGGCGGAGTGTTGGGATCCGGGTGGTGCTGGCGGAGGACCAGGCGATGGTGCTTGGGGCGCTGGCGGCGCTGCTCGAAATGGCGGGCGGCATCTCGGTGGTGGGGCGCGCGCAGAATGGCAGCGCGGCCCTGACGCGGGTGCTGGAGCTGAAACCCGACGTATTCATCACCGATATTGAAATGCCGGAGATGAGCGGCCTGGACGTTGCGGCAGAGCTGCAGCGGCGCAAGGTGAGGGCCAGGGTCATCATCGTGACCACGTTTGCGCGCAGCGGATACCTGCGGCGCGCTCTCGATGCCGGCGCGACCGGCTACCTGCTGAAAGACAAGCCGGCCGAGCAGCTGGCGGAGGCGGTGCGGCGCGTTCACAGCGGGCTGCGGGTGATCGACCCGGAGCTGGCGGCGGAGTCGTGGGGCGTGGCCGATCCGCTGACGGACCGGGAACGGCAGACGCTGCGGATGGCGGCCGAGGGCGCGACCAGCGGCGATATTGCGGCCCGGCTGAACTTGTCGGAGGGAACGGTGCGGAACTATTTATCTGAAGCGATCAGCAAATTGGGGGCTTCCAACCGGATCGAGGCAGCGCGGATTGCGCGGGCGCAGGGATGGTTGTAGCGCGGGGCGAGCGGCGGCTGCCGCACCTCCGTCGATTTCGCCGATTCCGCTTAGAATCAAGAGTGGCGCCCGAGGATCTGCCTCTGCCGGCTTTGCCGCCGGCGCTTACGGCTGCCTCTCTCGATTGCGAGGGATGTCCGGGAGCTGCGGCGGAAGCTCTTATGGCACAAATTTACTGTTAGGAAGCTCATGAAAACCGGCATTATCGGCCTGCCCCAGGCCGGCAAGACTTCTCTGTTCAAGATACTCACCAAGGCGAAGTTGGATGAGCGAGCTTACTCGAACCCGCGCGAGGCGCATCTCGGCATGGCCAAGGTGCCGGACGAGCGGCTGGAGCAACTCTCGGCGCTCTACGACCCGAAACGCATCATGTATGCGTCGGTCGAATATGCGGATGTGGCGGCGATCGGGCAGGAGGCGCTGAAGGAATCAGCGTTCCTGAGCAGCCTGCGCAGTGTCGATGCGTTGATTCACGTGCTGCGGGCGTTTGAAGATGATTCAATTCCGCATGTGGGCGCGATCGAGCCGCTGCGCGACATCAAGAATGTGGATTTCGACCTGATTATTTCGGACCTGTCGCAGGTGGAAAAGCGGTTGGAACGGCTGGAGAAAGACCTGAAAAAACAGCGGACCGGCGAGCTCGAGAAAGAGAATGCGCTGCTGCTGCGCGCCAAGGATTTTCTCGAGTCCGAAAAGCCGCTGCGGGAGATGGAGATGACGGCGGAGGAAAAGAAGCTGATCCGCGGATTTACGTTTCTCTCGCAGAAACCGATTCTTTATGTGCTGAATATTTCAGAGAGCACGACGCTGGGCGACGATCTCGAAGCGGCGGTCGCGAAGTACCAGCTCGAGGATGTTGCGGCGCGGCCGAACGCCGGAGCGACAGCGATCTGCGGCAAGGTGGAGGCCGAACTGGCGGAGATGGAAGAGGAGGAGGCGGCGGAGTTCCTCGGTTCGTATGGGTTGACGGAGAGCGGGCTGCGGCGGCTGATTCGCAAGTCGTATGAGCTGCTGGGGCTGATCAGCTTCTTTACCGTCGGTGAGGACGAGTGCCGCGCGTGGACGGTGTCGGTGAACAGCCGCGCGCAGGAGGCGGCGGGGGCGATCCACTCCGACCTGGAAAAGCACTTCATTCGCGCCGAGACGATCCATTGGGACACGCTGCTGGCGGCGGGTTCGGAGGCGGTGGCGCGGAGCCAGGGGACGCTGCGGCTGGAGGGCAAGGATTACCGGGTGCAGGATGGCGACGTGATGCATATCCGGCATAGCGGTTGAGATTGCTGTTTTTGCTAGCATCCTCTCAGAGGCATTTTCCCAGATGATCATTGGCGTACCGAAGGAAGTGAAGGACCACGAGTCGCGCGTCGGCATTACTCCGGCGGGGGTGAAAGCGCTGGTGGACGCGGGGCACACGGTGCTGGTCGAGACTCATGCGGGCGAGCTCTCGGCCTTTCCGGATGACGACTACCAGTCGGCCGGAGCGGAGATCGTCGGCTCGGCGCATAACGTCTGGGGCCTGGCCGACATGATCGTCAAGGTCAAGGAGCCGGTCGAGAAGGAGTATGTTTTCTTTCGCGAGGGGCTGGTGCTGTTTACGTATCTGCATCTTGCGCCGGTGCGGGAGCTGACCCAGCAATTGCTCGATAAGAAAGTGATCGGCATCGCCTACGAGACGATCCGTGACAAGGCCGGGACGCTGCCGCTGCTGACGCCGATGTCGGAGGTTGCGGGGCGGATGTCGGTGCAGGTGGGCGCGACCTTTCTGCAGAAAGAACATGGCGGGCGAGGCGCGTTGCTGGGCGGCGTACCGGGGGTTCCTCCCGCGGATGTCTGCATCATCGGGGGCGGCATCGTCGGGACCAACGCGGCAAAGATTGCGCTGGGAATGGGTGCAAAGGTGACCATCGTCGACTTGAACTTGAATCGGCTGCGGGAGCTTGACGACATCTTCAACGGGCGGCTCTACACACTCGCTTCAAACTCCTACAACGTGGCGCGGGCAGTGCAGGCGGCGGACCTGGTGATCGGGGGAGTGCTGATTCCGGGCGCGGCCGCGCCTAAGATCGTCAGCAAGGAGATGGTCGCGAAGATGAAAAAGGGCGCGGTCATCGTCGATGTCGCAATCGACCAGGGCGGGTGTATTGAAACGGCGCGGCCGACGACCCACAGCGATCCGTCGTACCTGGTGAACGGGGTCGTTCACTACTGCGTGACGAATATGCCGGCGGCGGTGCCAAATACCTCAACCCTGGCCTTGACGAACGCGACTTTCCCTTACGTGCTGAAGATCGCACAGCATGGCGCGAGCGCCGCTGTCCAGAGCGAGTCCGGTATTGCTGAAGGGGTCAACACGTGGCTTGGAACGTTGACCTACGAAGGCGTGGCTCACTCTCAGCAGCGAGCCTGGAAGCCTGTTGGTGAGCTGCTCTCCGCGATTGGGTAAAGGTTGGGTCAAGGAGATCTTGGTGACTGGGCGGCGGGGTTTGCGTGCCGGGCTCAGTGGATCCAAAGTGGGCCCAGGAGAGACGCTCATGCCGAATGAGTTACTAACTCAGGGAACAATCAAATTGGCAAGTTACTCTCTTACTGATGCATGCAACGGCTAGTTAGTTACTGGTGAAAAGCTGCTGTGGGGGCGGCCATGCAAAACCCATTTCGCACCTTTCGCGGGGATCGCCGAAATAGTTCCAGCGCTTCGAGTTCCGCGATCGAGGACGGGTGGCGTGGGCGAACGGCGGAGCGTTCCGGGTTGAGCGGGCACTCTTTGGTAACCGCAAAGGCGGCTGTGGAAAAGCGGACGTGGTTTGCCCACCGGGCTTCGCCCGCCGTTACCCTCCCTAAAGGTGAATGAAAAGTTAAACCAAAGTAACAGTCAGGTTAGTGCCGATCTGTCTGTTACCGAACACATGCGCGCAGATTCTTTGAAACCTCTGACAATCCTGGAAGATCGTAACTCCCGTCAGCGCTTCGCTGGATATACGCATTGGTGCGCCTTTCGCGACCGCGTAAGTGACTGATCAATAAGGATAGTGGTTCCACCCCGCGGGCAGGTGCGACTCAATGCGCGGCTGCAGAGTCTCTATGGAGGAGGAAATAAAAGCCGGAAAACAGATGAAAAAAAGGTTTCGAACTGTTGCGACGCAGGGGTAATATGCCAACTGCAAGGAGCCTGCTTTTGAAAATGCAAGAGGGGGGTTCCATTGACCCATCACGTTAGCAATGCGTTGATTGAAAAACTGCCTCAGGCATATAAAGAACGATTTTATGCTCGCCTTGAACCGGTCTCTCTTCCTAGTGGAACGATTCTGTACGAGCCGGAAAGAGTGCCTGAATTTGCTCATTTCATAACCTCGGGCATGACGTCGATCGTTGCCTCGATGTCTGACGGCACCGGGGCCGAGGTGGGGATCATCGGGAGCGAAGGGGTGGTCGAGGGCTTTCATGTTCTGTCCCTGGCCAGTGTCCACACGATCCAGACGCGGGCCTTTGTGCAGGTGGCGGGAACGGCGCTGCGCATGCGTTTTGCCGAGTTGCGGAGAGAGTTTCTGGACGCGGAGCCATTGCGGAGCCTGGTGCTCGAGTATGTGCAGACCCAGAGTTCCCTGCTGGGGCAGCTGGCGGCCTGCAATCGTCTGCACGAGGTGGAGGAACGGCTGGCGCGATGGCTGCTGATGGTGCAGGACCGCACCGGCGACGAGGTGCTTCCGCTGACCCAGGAGTATATTGCGCAGATGCTCGGTACCCGGCGGAGTTCGGTCACGCTGGCGGCCAGCAGTCTGCAGCGGGGAGGGATGCTCGAATACCATCGAGGACGGGTACACATTCTCGACCGGGCATTGCTGGAAGGGGTGGCTTGCGAGTGTTATCCCATTGCGCGCAAGCTGTTTCCCAGTCTTTTCGACGCGAGAAGGCAACGCGAGTACGTGGCGCACTCCCTGAGCTGACGCTCGCCAGGCGGGCGGCGCGGGCGCAGCACCTTGAAAAGAGCCCCATACGGCAGTGGCCCCCTCATCAGGCGGAATGCAGGGCGACTATACTGACGCTTAAGCCGAGGTGGGATGGCGACAGAACGCAAGCATCGTAAGACCGTGGTGGCGGGGCTGGCGGCCGGGCTGTTTCTTTTGCTGCTGCTTTTCAGCGCGCTGCAGGCGCTCAATCTTCCATTTCTGCAGCCGCACAGCGCCGGGCTGGTGTTGTTTTTTACCGCTCTTTCGGTTGTGGCCTTTCTGCTTTTCGTCGTTCTGCTGATCCTGCTATCGCGCAACATTCTGAAGCTTTACGCAGACCAGCGAAGCCGGGTGCTGGGTTCGCGGCTGCGCTCCCGGATGTTGATCGGGGCGCTGCTGTTGTCGCTGGCCCCGGCCATGTTCATGTTCATCTTCAGCTATTTTCTGCTGAACCGGTCGGTGGACCGGTGGTTTTCGCAGCCGGTCAGCGAGTTGCGGGAGGACTCGACCCGGGTGGCCCTGGAGCTCTCGCATTATGCGACCAGCAATGCGCGCGCGGAGGCCGAGGCGCTGGCCAGTTCGCCGGCGCTGGCGCGGGCGCTCGATGCGGAGGACGACCCGGCGGTGATCGCGCCTACCGGGTTGAATGCGGCGCTGCTCGATGTGATTCGCGCGCGCCGGATCACGCTGCAGGGCGGGTTTGCGATTGTGTATCACGAGGGGCAGCCAATCGCGCAGTTTCAGATGCCGCGGCAGAATGGCAAGGTGGTGGTGCGGCCGTGGCTGGATGAGCGGGAGGGATCGAGCCCGAGCGCCGGCGAGCCAGCGACGGCGACCATCCTGAAGGCGGCGCAGCGCAGCGACGAACCGGTAGTGCAGATTGCGGGCGAGGAGCAGCTGGGAACGGGGCAGGCTCCGGGCGGGGAGTTTGCCTTGGGGATGGCGTCGGTCGCGCCCTCGGAGTCGGCGAGCAGCGTGGTGGTGGTGGGTTTGCCGATGCCGGCCGGGCTCAGCTCGACGGTGACGCGGATTCGCGACGGGGCGGAGAAGTATTGGGCGACGTACCGGGTGCGCAACGGATTTCGCAGCCTGGCCTTCTCGATCCTGCTGCTGCTGACTGCATTGATCCTGTTTACGAGCAGCTGGCTGGCGCTTTTCCTGTCGAAGCAGATCACGCGCCCGGTCGAGGCGCTGGCCGACGCGATGGACGAGATCGCCGCGGGGCACTATAAGCACCGGATCTCGGTCGATGCGACCGAGGAGCTGGGGGAGCTGATCCGCTCGTTCAACCACATGGCGGCCGACCTGGAGGAGAGCCGCAGCATTGCGGAGACCTCGACCCTGCAGCTCTCGGCGGCCAACAGTGCGATCGATGAGCGGCGCCGCGAGTTGGAAACCGTGCTGGAGACGATTCCTAGCGGGGTGGTGACCCTGGATCCTTCGATGCGGGTGCTGCAGGCCAATCGCGCCTTCCTGGACCTACTGGAGCCGGCGCAGCAGGCGGGGCTGGTCGGGACGAAGGTGCATTCGATCTTCCCGGCGGATCTGGCCGACGACCTCACGCGGCTGCTGCGGCGCAGCCAGCGGATGGGTATCGCGGCGATGGAGTTTGAATTTCGCAGTCCGAAGGGGGTTTTGAATCTCTCGACGACGATGGCGGCGCTGGAGCTGGGGGGGAACCAACGAGGCTGCATTCTGGTGGTGGAGGATGTGACCGAGTTTCTGCGGGCGCAGCGGCAGGTGGCGTGGAAAGAGGTCGCGCAGCGAGTGGCGCATGAGATCAAGAACCCGCTGACGCCGATCAGCCTTTCGGCGGAGCGGATCCGCAAGCACGTCGACCGGCCGACGCCCGAGTCGCCGGCGGTGGTGCGGAAGTGCAGCGAGGTGATCCTGGGATCGGTCGAGACGATGCGCAAGCTGGTCGACCAGTTTGCCGCCCTGGCGCAGTTCCCGACGGCGCAGCCGAAATCCAACGATTTGAATACGATTGTGGAGGCGGCGCTGATGCTGTTTTCGGGAAGGCTGGGCGGGATCACGATCGTGCGGCGGCTCGGGCCGGAGATTCCGCCGGTGATGGCAGATGCCGAGGCGCTGAAGCGCGCACTGGCCAACCTGATCGACAATGCCGCCGAGGCGATGCAGGGCAGCCTGCTGAAGCAGCTGACGGTCGAGACCAGCGTGAATGAAGGCCTGACGGCGGAGATCATCGTTGCAGACACGGGCCATGGGCTGACGGCCGAGACCCGGGAGCGGCTCTTTCTTCCATATTTCTCGACGAAACAGCGCGGGACGGGGCTGGGCCTGTCGATCGCCGCCAAGATCATCCAGGAGCATCAAGGGGCGATCCGCGCGGAGCAGAACACGCCGCAGGGGGCGCGGTTTGTGCTGGACATTCCGCTGGCGGAGAGTTCGTCGCCGGACTGGCAGGATGCGGCGCCGCGGCACCCTCTCTATGCAACTGGCCAGCAGGGCGGAAATGGCCAGGGCTTGAACGGCCATTCTGCGGGCAGGAACGGGAACGGCAATGGGTATGCGAACGGAAATGGCATGGGTGAGAAGGGGAAGCGAAGTTCCGTGGCGCCCGGGGCCGACAGTACGGAATGAACCACATCCTGATCGTCGATGATGAAACAGAGATCCGCGATTCGCTCGAAGAGATTCTGCGCGAAGAGGGCTACGCGGTCACGACCGCCGGAACGGGGACCGAAGGACTGTTGCTGATCCGGGATGCGGCTTACGATGTGGTGCTGCTGGATATCTGGCTGCCGGACCGGGATGGGCTGGATGTTTTGAACGAGATCCACGCGCTGGACGCCAAGCCGGAGGTGATTATCATCTCGGGACATGGAACGATCGAGACGGCGGTGCGGGCGACCAAGCTGGGCGCTTTCGACTTTCTCGAGAAGCCGTTATCGCTGGATCGCACACTCATTCTGGTCAAGAACGCCATCGACGCGCGGCGTTTGCGGCACGAGAACCAAGAGTTTCAGCGGCAGCTGAACACGAACACGGCGATCACCGGCGAGAGCGTACCGATCAAAGCGCTACGCCAGCAGATCCGGCTGATGGCGCCGACCAATGGGCGGGTGCTGATCTTTGGCGAATCCGGTTGCGGCAAGGAACTGATCGCGCGGGCGATTCATGCTGGCAGCCCGCGCCGCGACCGGGTATTTATCGAGCTGAACTGTGCCGCGATTCCGGAGGATTTTATCGAGAGCGAGCTCTTTGGCTACCGCCATGGGGCGGTGCAGGGGGAAGCGCCGGAGAAGCGCGGGACTTTTGAGCGGGCGGACGGCGGGACGCTCTTTCTGGATGAAGTGGGCGACATGAGCCTGAAGATGCAGGCCAAGGTGCTGCGGGCGCTCGACGAGGGGCGCTTTGCGCCGGTCGGAGCGACGAGCCCGGTGCAGGTGGATGTTCGCGTGATTGCGGCGACCAACAAGGATTTGGAAGAAGAGATCGCGCGGGGAAACTTCCGTGAAGATTTTTTTTACCGGTTGAATGTGATCCCGTTTGCTGTGCCTCCTTTGCGGGAGCGGAAAGAAGATATTCCGCTGCTGGCGCGGGAGTTTCTGCGGGAGTTTGGACGGGAATATGGGCGGCCGCGCATCGAGATCGGCGAAGAGGCGATCGCAGTGCTCAAGCAGTATCACTGGCCGGGGAATGTTCGCGAATTGAAGAATGTGATCGAGCGGGTGATGATCCTGAATCCGCAGGCGCTGCGCATCGAACGCCGCCATCTGCCGATGCTGGTGTACCGCGGCGGCGGGAAGAAGGGCGAGGAGTTCTCGACGCTGCACCAGGCGCGCGAGGCGTATGAGCGGGATTACATTCTGAAGAAGATCGACGATTGCCACGGCAACGTGAGCCGGGCCGCCGAAGCGCTGGGGCTGGAGCGGAGCCATCTCTACCGGAAGATGAAGAGCCTGGGGATTAGCGTCCGCGAATGACGGGTCTGCCGCTTATTTCCCAGGCCTGACGCTGTCGCGGCGTACCAGCTTTTCTGCCTGATTGCGGATTCCGGCTTCGTCGCCGAAGCCGTCGAGCCATTGAACCTGGGGTTCGCGGCGGAACCAGGTCATCTGGCGTTTGGCGTAGTTGCGATGGCCTTGCTGGGCGCCGACTATGGCCTGCTGCAGAGACATTTTTCGATTGAGAACAGCCAATGCCTGACGATAGCCTAGCGAGGTGAGCGGCCGGGCCTCTGCGCCGTATTTCTCTTGGAGACGGCCGGTCTCTTCGATCAATCCATCGGCGAACATCGCGGCGGCGCGCTGGTCGATGCGGGCGTAGAGGGCCTGGCGGTCGGGATTGAGCCCGAGGCGGAGGATGCGATAGCCCTGCAGAGCATCGCGGCCGACCTGCCAGGCCTGGGTGATCGGCTGCCGGGCGGCGAAGCAGACCTCGATAGCGCGGACCAGCTTGGGTGTGTCATTGGCGTGGATGGCGGCAGCGGCGACCGGATCGAGACGCTTGAGAATGCGATGGAGCCAGCCGGCTCTTTTTGTCTCGACGGCACGACGGAGGCGTTGGCGGAGTTCCTCGGAGCGCTGGGGCGCGGCAAAGAGGCCGTCTACCAAGGCGCGGAGATAGAGGCCGGTTCCTCCGGTGACGATGGGGAGTTTGCCGCGCCCGGCGACCGCGGCGATGGCCGCCCGGGCTTGCCGGCTGTAATCCCCGGCGGTGAAGGCTTGGGAGAGATCAACGATATCGATCATGTGGTGCGCCGCCTGCCGGCGCTCGCTGGGCGTGGGCTTGGCGGTGCCGATCTCCATCTCGCGATAAACAGCGACGGAGTCACAACTGACAATTTCGCCGGAGAAGCGTTGCGCGAGCGCGAGGGAGAGAGCGGTCTTGCCGCTGGCGGTAGGGCCGAGCAGCACCAGCAGGAGGGGGAGTCTGTCTTCCTCTCCCTCATTTTGTGAGATGGTTTCGGGCAAAGGTTGGCTGTCTTTTTGGTAGGCACCCGGTCACGAGGCGCCTGGCAGTCAGTATCTCATCCCGTAAGCAGGCGCTCTTTGACCTGCTTGTCGGCGGCCTGTTTCGGGTGAGCGGGTTGCGAGCGAATGCGTCGCGGCTTGCCTTCTGTGCGAGCAACGCAGGGAATGCCGGGTGCGAACTTCAAAGAAGCAGCGCGGACAGGAGTTCCGCACTGAGCGGCCTCGGGCGGGTTTTCAGTCGCATTCCGCGGTTGGCGGCATATTCTTCAGTGTTTTGGATGGACGGCGGAGCTGAAGCGCATTCGGGACAAGAAACGGGGTGGATCCCGGGATCAGCCTGGAGCTGCCGTCACTGAATTTGAAAAGAAGCCCGGCCGGAAGCCATTCGCAGCAGACAGGATGGATGTGAGGATGGCGGATCATCTTGGAGCGAGGGTAGGCGGAAAGTAGTGGGCGGAATGGTCAATATTGATCAGGTAGCGGAGATTTCCTGCTCAATTGCGCCATGCGCCTCGTTTCCGGACGGGTTGGCGGCAGGCTTACCAAATGTGCCACCAGCCGGCGGGGAAGATCTGGGAGAGTCCCGCGCGAAAGATGCTGAGGGCGACGACAATGCTGAGCAGGATGAGGAGGCCGGCGGCCTGGCGCCTGCGAAGCGGGTCTCTTGCGTGCGTACCAGCCATATGCCTGATCCTTGCCTGCCGCCAGGATTTCGCGATGCTTGAACCGCTTCTCAACCGGGACTTTTCGTTTTCCAGTGCCACCGCGCTTCCTTAGCTCGAGCCCATTGCTGCTACAGCGGTCTGCGGCGAGGAGACGAGTCTATTCTTTTCCGGGTTTGATGTTGTAGAGAAAGTAAAAACGGAGCTCCAAATATGGGCCCGTAAATGCCTTTGGCAATGGAGGAAAGGGCGAGGCCCCGGTGATTCCTCCCCAGGCGGCGCGGTCGAGAGAGGTATCTCCGGAGGCGCCCTCGAGTTGCATCTCCTTGACGCTGCCGTCTTTCATGATCTTGAAGCGGACCAGCACCTTCCCCTGCTTGTTGAGCGGAGGGCGGGCGATGTCGGGGATGATGGGCCACCAGGCGCGTTCGGTGTCATAGACGATGCGTTTCATGTAAGGGCCGAAATCGACGCCCATGGTGTCGGAGAGGATCTCGGCGCCGCCAGCGGAGCCTCCGCCAGCGCCGGGGGCGGCAGCATCGGAGTCGCCGCCGAACTCGGGGCCGCTCTGGGCGGCATCGCGGGCGGCCTGGCGGATGGCTTCGCCGGGCGACGAGGGACCGGTGTTGAAGTTCGGCGCGGTGGGGGCGGGGCGGGTTGCAGGCCGGGGCGCGTCGACCTGGCTTTGCGGAGCGGGCTGCAGGGGTTGCGCGGGTGGCGGGGGTGCCTGCTGGGCGACCTGGGGCGCCGGCTCCTGCGGCGGCGCCGGGCGGGGCGCGGGCGGATTGGCGCGGCGCTGGGCCTCGAGCTCCTGCATCGTCTTGCGATCGATCGTCGGCTTCCTGCTCTCGGAGAGCTTCGGCTGTTGCGACTTCAGCTTGCGGGTGATTTCGGGGGTATCGAGATAGGTGAAGTCCTTATGCTGCTTGAGCAGGTCGGACTGGCTGACCACCTGGACGTGATGAAAATAGCGCGGTCCATAGGCCAGATACCAGAAGAGCAGCATGTGGGCGATGATGGACACCCAGATGAACTCGCGAATGCGGCCGCGGTTCTTGCTGCCCTCGAGATCGTCGATGACGTGAAAGAGTTCCTCGGGATCGAGCTGCTGGTAGCGGGCAGCGCGGCGTCGCTGAGGCCGCTCAGGCGTCGGGCTGGAAGAACTGGACGGGCTGGGAGGAAGTTCGGTGATCGGCATCGGCAAGGAATCTGCAAGTCTAGATTCCGGGATGGCCAGGGGAGTTTTCTATGTCACCCGAGATCGCGGAGGGAGTCGAGGTTTCGCTTTTGCGGGAAAAGCGCAAACCTGGGCTTCTTTTTGCGTTTCGTTGACAGGAACTGCCCTGGCGCCTTCACCGGAGGGATTGCTGTACTGCTTATTCTCTCATTTCCCGGGCGTTTCCTCGCAGGTGAAGCACGAACCATGCATCTTGAAGGCAAATACCGCACCGTACAATAGGAGACGGCCTGGACACCGATCCGGGTTTCATGTTGCCGGGAGTGCGTTGAAACAATTAGTCGCCTTTTTCCTGAAATACGAGTTGGTTGTTTTGACTGCGCTGAAGCCATTAGGTTACTGGGGGCTGGGTGCGCTGGCGGTGCTGGACTCGTCGAGCGTGCCGGTACCGATGGACCTGATCGTGGCCGGCTACGTGTGGAATGACCGGGGACGGGTGGTGCTGTTTGTCTTGATGGCGGCGATCGGGTCGGCGATCGGCGGCCTTTTGCCGTTCCTGCTGGGCCGGGCGGGCGGGGAGCTTTTCCTGCTGAAGCGCATCGACCGGGTGCGCTATGAAGCGCTGCGCGACCGGTTTGAGCGGCAGGAGTTCCTGGCGCTGCTGATTCCCTCGATGCTGCCTCCGCCGACACCGTGGAAGCTGTTTGTCTTTGGGGCGGGTGTCTTCGAGATGAAGCTGCGGGACTTCCTGGTGGCGGTCTTCCTGGGGCGGCTGATCCGTTTCTCGGTGCTTTCCTTCCTGACGATCCGGTATGGGCCGGAGATCGTGCATGTGATCTCGGACGTGGCGCGGCGCCACCTACCGACGCTCATCATCGTGGTGGGGCTGGTGTTGATCCTGATTGCGGTGATGGCGATCAGGAAGGGAATGAATAAAGGGCCGGTCGAGGCTTAGGTTCAGAGCACTCCCCGAAGTCAGACTGATCTCGAACCCCATGTCTCAAAGGCGAGACATGGGGCACGAGATACGGGACACCCACTTTGCATGAGGGAACTAGAGGCTGGCCTGGGTCTGCTTTTCGGCTTCGTGCTGCTTGAGCAGATAGGGGACGCCGAAGGCGAAGCCGGCGACGAT
This sequence comes from Acidisarcina sp., assembly GCA_965199205.1. GTDB lineage: Bacteria > Acidobacteriota > Terriglobia > Terriglobales > Acidobacteriaceae > Acidisarcina. The sequence continues at coordinate 2,171,843 of OZ240688.1, read as the reverse complement.
GGCGGTCGAGACCAGATCGTTCCGGTAGAAGGGGAGCGCCGCGGCGTAGCAGGCCAGGAGCCCGGCGGAGGTTTGGGGATACATGCCTGGCTGGGAGGCCCAAACGGCATAGTTGCTGACGACGAAGAAGGAAGTCGAGGCGAGCAGAACTCCGCAGGCCACGCGGGCGACCGAGGCCTGAGAGCGGAGCAGCAATGCCCCAAGCGCGATATCGGCGGCGTACCAGGCCCAGGTCAGCAGGTAGCCGTGGACGGCAAAGGGAAAGCTGTAGACGTGGACGGTCAGGTAATAGTCGGAGAGCGCGAGCACGGAGACGGGGAGGACGCCCTGCCAGAGCGGACGGCGCGCCCCGAAGTAGAGCAGGGAGCCGCCGACAGCGGTGAAGGGCAGCCACGGATGGGGAACGGCGTGGCCGAGAACCCCGAGCAGCGTCAGGAGATATGCGAACATTGTTGCCTCAAATCTAAAGGGACTCTTTGAGTTTGCGGTTCCCGTGAGGGAGGGTCAAGGCAATTGTTTCATATTCTGAATGGATAGTTTGCTGCTGCTGCCTGTTTGGTGGGCGCGGCCGCCTTACTTTTGCTCGCGGCCGTTGACGATCATGGCTTCGACTTCGCGGCCGGGGCCGATGTAGACCCACCCGGTCAGCGGTGGGGACTTGCTGCGATTGAGGAAGGTATCGGAGCTGGAGAAGCGGAGATCGCGGAACTCGACGGTGCTCCAGTCAGGCAGCGGCTGCGGCAGGCCGGCGATGGACCCGGAGCCGGGCGCAGGCTGGCTGCCGTTGTCGTTGACGAGCGGCCAGCTGGACCAGTCGAGATAGACGTGGCCCAGCCAGGAGCGTTTGGCGGCAAGGGTCGCCAGGGTGACGGGCGGTTTGTAGAAGACCTGGCTGGAGTCTGCGTCGACGCTATCGGTGCGGGTGCTGACCTCGGCGGTCTGGTAGTAGCCGGCGGTTTCGAGAATGGCATGCCAGCGGAAGATGTTGATGGGATACGGCTCGGCGGCGATGCGCAGGACGGGTTGGTTCAGGCCGGGGCCGGTTGGGGTATCGGCGCGCATGAGATTGATGGCGCGCTGATGCTCGGCGTTGCGGACGGCGTAGAGGATGACCATTGAAGCGAGCGCGGCGATGGCCCAGCCTCGTCCCCGGAAGAGCTGGCGGCGGGCGCCGATCTCGCGGTCGGCGAGACCGAAGAGCGCGGGCATGACGAGGGCGGCGAGCAGCGCGGCGAAGATCACCGGTTCGAAGATGAAGACGATATCCCACGAGTACCAGCGGGGATTGAAAGGGAAAAAGGGCCGCAGGCCGTAGTTGTTGGTGAAGTCGAGGAGCAGATGGCTGAAGACGGCGACCAGCGAAAAGAGCCAGAGGAGGAGCCAATTGGGCGGTGGCAGCACGGCGGTGCTGCCGGGACCGCGCGCTGGCGAGAGCTGGGCCGGCTTGTTCCGCAGACGGTGCCATAGGTACACGGCGGCGGTGACGGCCAAGGCGACGAAAGGAGCTCCGATAAGGGTGTGGGTGATGCCGCGATGGTGTTCGAAGCCGGCGACGGGGCCGCCGAGCCCCCAGAGCACGTCGAGGTCGGGCGCCTCGGCGGCGAGGGTCATGGCGAGGGTGGCGTAGGCGGTTCGCCGATTGAATCCGGCGCGGGCGAGACAGGCGCCGGTGAGGAAGTGGGTAACTGGTTCCATGAATCCGCTGCTGTGTGCAGTTTACCGGGGTTGGAGGGTGCCTGGTTCGAGGGGAGTGTTTTTGCTTTAGGCCGGCGGCAACCTAAATCAGCAACCCGAGACTAGCAACACGGGACTAGCAACACGGGACTATCCGGTGGGATCCAGCTGCGCGGAGGTGCGGATGCTGGTGCGGGCGAGGAAGTCGCGGAGCCGTTCCGCCTCGTCGCGTTGGGCCTGGATAAGGAGGCGATGGCGGCGGAGCTGGTCGGGATGCTGCAGGGCAGCGGCGGCGAGCTCGTCCCCCAGGGCATCGACGCGGAGGCTGAGGGACCTGGACATCATGGCGCGGTAGAAGCGCTCGCTGATCTGGTAGGGTTCGGCGCTGAACCTGGTCAGGGGCATAAATAATTCCGATTGGACTCAAGTTCCATCGATCGAAAGCCGATCATAAGAGCATTGAAGTGCCAAAGCTAGATTACGTTCACGCGATAGATGGGTTACTGCAAGGGGTCGAGCGCGTTTTCCGGAGGGACCCCCGGGGGGAGAGGGTCGCAGGGACATTCGTGTGCGTTTCGGCGGCAATGGTGCCTGGTCAGCGGGTCTGGCTGGGGGTGAGCCGCAGGCTTTCCGGCGTGAAGTCAGTACTGAGCAGCTTGACGCTCTCGGTCAGGTAGTAGGTTGGGAGCGCCGGGTACTGCTGCTCCACCAGAATCAAGGTGCGGAAGTCGAAGCTCTGAATTTCGGAGCGATCGACCACGCCGTTGCGGACGATGGCGCCGCACAGGGCCTGGACGAAGGCCTCCGGGCCGACGGTGTGGTTCTGGTACAGGTCGGGTGGTGTATTCGGCGGCAGCCTGGCGATCATGACCTCGGGTAAAGTGCCGGGCATGATCTTGGTTTCGAGATTGAAGCGAACCCTGGCGCCGGTGGCGGCGCGCTCGGCCGCGTGGGGGCTGGCTTTGCCCGCTCCGCTCCGATAATACGCGGTGTAGAACTTGACGAACTGGAAGAGCTGCCCGGCGCTGGTGGGCACATAGGGGCTGGCCAGCTTCTCTTGAGCGGCGAAGGCGACGGCTACGGGGGAGAGCGAGAGATCGTTTTTCTGGTCGGCGCCGAAGTAGAGCTTATCGCAGACGAAGGTGTTCTGCGCGTCCGCCATGGAAATGTCTTTGGTATAGACGCGATTTTGCAGGGTGTAAGGCGCGCCATCCTGGCGGCGGCAGCTTTGCGGGTTGAGGAACTGGTCGTGCCAGATCAGGGAAACTCCGTCGGTAGTGACGCCAGTGTCGGTCTCAAGGGTGGTGGCTCCCTGGTCCATGCCGCTTTCAAACGACGGCAGGGTGTTTTCAGGACGGAGACCGCGGCCGCCGCGATGGGCGGAGAGATCAAAGGCCTGGAGCTTGTTGCCCGTGGCGCGCTCTTCGGCGACGACCTGGCGCAGCAGGTCGGGACGGTCGGTAATGATGCCGTCGACACCGAGCGCGATCAGAGCTTTCATGTTGGCGGGCGTGTCGGTCGTCCACGGGACGACTTTAAATCCGGCGGCGTGCAGGGTATTGACATGGATGGGCGGATGGTCGCCTAGCAGCAGGGTATCTTCCGGGGAGAGGACAGGTGTCTCTTGCGATCCGTGTGCCTGGGCGTGCTGCTGAGCGCGCTTCATCAAGAGGAGAAAGGGATCGGGCGGGGACTGGGAGCCGGGCGCGGACTGCGCGGTGGCTGGCGGAAGAGCTGTGCATGCCAGCAGGAGGAAGACTGAAGCGAAGAAGCGGTTCATCGGGATAGTATGAATCACCCGGAAGAAAAGAGTATGCCAGGCTGGCGAGCTGGCCTGGAAGGATGCCGCAAGCCAGTGCGGCGAGGATCGTGCTGCTCTCTACCTGCCGCGGAAGATTTCAAGCAGCAGCCAGCCGTTCAGGCCGGCGATGAGGATGGCGCTGGCCCATCCGGCGGCTTTGAGCCAGGCGGTGTTGACGAAGGCGCCCATCCGCGTGGGATCGCTGGTGAAGGCGACCAGGGGAAAGACAGCGAAGCTCAATTGCATGCTGAGGATGACCTGGCTCAACACCAGCAGCTTGCCCGTGCCGTTGCTGCCATAGAGGGCGGTGACGACGATAGCGGGAATGATGGCGACGGAGCGAGTGACGAGACGGCGAAGCCAGCCGGGAAGCTTGATGTTGAGAAAGCCTTCCATGACGACCTGGCCGGCGAGGGTGCCGGTGATGGTCGAGTTCTGCCCGGAGGCGAGCAGGGCCAGCGCGAAGATGGTGCTGGCGCCGGCAAACCCGAGCAGCGGGGTGAGGAGCTGGTAAGCGTCGCCGATCTCTGCCACTTCGTAATGGCCCTTGCTGTGGAAGACGGCGGCGGCGACGATAAGGATCGCCGCATTGACGAGCAGCGCCATCATGAGGGCGATGGCCGAGTCCATGCTGGCGAAGCGGATCGCTTCGCGCTTGCCGGCGGCGGTGCGCGGATAGGACCGGCTCTGCACGATGGAGGAGTGCAGATAGAGATTGTGGGGCATGACGGTGGCGCCGAGTACGCTGATGGCGATGTAGAGCATGAACGGATCGGAGAGCAGGGCGCGCGGCGGGACGACGAGATGGTAGAAGATGGGCGCCCACTCCGGCCGGGAGAGCGCGATCTCGACGCCAAAGAGGACGGCGATGGTGCCGATCAGTACCATGACTAACGCCTCGATATAGCGGAAGCCGCGATGCTCGAGGAGCAGGATGACCAGCACATCGAGCGAGGTAATGAGGACGCCGACGATCAGCGGAATGTGGAAGAGCAGCTGCAGGGCAATGGCCGAGCCGATGACCTCGGCGAGATCGCAGGCGGCGATAGCGATCTCGGCGCCGAGCCAGAGAGCGATGCTGACGGGCCTCGAATAGCTCTCGCGGCAGGCCTGGGCGAGGTCTCTGCCGGTGGCGATGCCGAGCTTGAGCGAGAGCGCCTGCAGGAGGATCGCGAGCAGGTTCGACGCCATGACGACGAAGAGCAAGGTGTAACCGTAGCGCGAACCGGCCTGGAGATCGGTGGCCCAGTTGCCGGGGTCCATGTAGCCGACGGAGATGAGGAAGCCCGGCCCGAGAAAGCCGAGAGCGCGCCGCCACATCCGCGGCGAGTCTGAGATGCCTACGCTCGAAAAGATATCCGGGAGCGAGGCCCGCCCAGGGAGTGCTTCGACTTGTGATATGGTGTCGGGCATGCCAGCGTTTCCAGGCAGTAATTAGTACAAGTATGGCATGAAATCTTTACAAGCGTGTGGGGGAAAACATTAATCATGGTTTCGTTCCCGAATTACTCGCAGCTTGGTTCCTTTTTGCCGGGCCCCTGATAACGACGGCCATGATCGAAGCAAAGAGCGCCGATGGACGGCTGTCGATCGAGAGGCCGTCAGCGGGAAGGGCGGCGCTTGACCCAGACTTTTTCCGCGGCCATCTGGCCGAGAACGGTGGCCCCGGCGGGGGTTTCGATGGAGAGCGTCTGGTCGTAGTTTTTCTTGAGGATTTTGATCCTGCCGCCCGGTGCGAGGCCGAGCTGGTGGAGGAAGACGAGCAGCTTCGGGTCGCGTTCATAGAAGCTGACGACGTTGTAGTCCGCTCCTTCGATGGCATCGGAGAGCAGGACATGGCCGCGCCGGGCCCGTTGCGCGGGGGTCTCGGGCAGGACGGTGTTGCCGTGGGGACAGAGGCCTTTGTCGCCGAGGCGCTCGATCAACTTGCTCTCGAAGGCGGGGGAAACGGCGTGCTCGAGGTGCTCAGCTTCATCATGAATCTCGTACCACTCCATGCCGAAGATCTCAGTGAGCATGCGCTCGACGAGATGGTGGCGAAGCGCGGTGTGGGTCGCTGTCTCACGGCCTTTCTGGGTAAGCCGCAGGATGCCGTCAGCCTTGACGTCGACGTAGCCGTCGCGCTTGAGCCGCTTGACGGCCATGGTCACGGCGGGCGCGGAGACGGAGAGCCAGTGGGCGAGGACGGCAGGGATGACGGTTTTGCCCTCACTCTCGGTCTCGAGAATGGCTTTAAGGTAGTCTTCTTTCGAAACCGTGATTAAGTCGTTCATGTAACACCAGTGTCAACAGACTACACTTCGGAGGGGGGCTCGGGGTATGGGAAACGGCGAGAGTTATACTCGGCGCTGGAGTGGAAAGGAATTCATGCTTCGCATTCTGCGTTTTGCTTCACCGACTCTCTTTGGGCTGCTTGCGTTTTTAGCAGTGGTTCCAGCGTGGAGCCAATCGGCTTCAACAGGCACCGTGCTGAATGCTGTCGAAGCAGGCAAGCTTTTTCCGCCGTCAGTTTTCTTCAGCGGGCAATCTGCGCCGGTGCAGGCGCGGAACTCGGGCGGGATCAAGTGGGGCGACGGCATGCTGGTAATGGCAGCGCTGATCGACACTTCGGGGTATTCTTCCGCGGTGCAGCAGAAGTATCAGACTTACTTCATCACCGAGGGAGCGATTCGTATCAACGGGCATCCGCTGCCGCCGGGAGCTTACGGAGCGGGCTTTGTAGCGGGGCATTTTGGGGTGATGGACATCGGCGGCCACGACATGTTCTCGGTGGATGCGACGCACGATACCGAACTGAAACGTCCGACGCCGCTGCAGGTGATCGCCGAGAGTACGGCGGAATTCCGCTTCTACCAGGGGCGGGATTATGTGACGATTTCGGCTCCGCATCCGTAGCTGGAGTGCTGTTTTTCGCAGGCTTGAGGGGAACTTCGCTTGAGTCTCGGAGTGTTCCCTCTGCGGCTGAAGCCGCATTGATCCCAATCACACTCATGGCACGGCTGAAGCGTGCCCCCTTCACTCCACATTTCCACGGAGCATGTGGGGCGCCCGGAGTTGTTTCAGCGGGTGGACGGCGTATATGGAGGGTGGCCCCCCTCCCCCTAGGACTTTCTTGTAAGTTCTTTCAATTCAGAGCTTTTCGGCGGGTGGTCTGGGCTAAGTTCTTGATTCGATTGGAGCAGGAAGGCAAGGTATTGATTCTATTCCGTTTGTTGATTCCGGGCTGGAAGCTCAATTTGACCTCTCCCTTCTAGTTCCGATCTGTATCTCCAGTTTACCAAATCAGGGGGTTTCACTATGCCAAGTCAGGGCGACTTTCTGATCCTTAGAATGAGGGAGTTACAAAGTATTTTCGGTCAGGGGTATTGACAAGAACTAGGATGACCCTTTTTTGGGCAGTTTGGTGTTTTGACGGGATTTTGCGGGATTATCCCCTTGACTCAAGGTACGTATGCTGCTATTCTGGTTTTGTTGATGCACGATTGAGTTCCTCCACCTTTGCTTTCAAATGTTTGACTACCTTAGGGTGGAAGACATGACGCAACACTTCTTCAGTTGTCATGTCTTTCGGATGCTTCTTCGATTTCTTCTTCTTCGGAGCTTCAGTCATGAAAACGCCTACCCTCTGCGAAGTGTTACGTGAGTTCGGTTCCGACGAAAGCTGCCGGGGGTACCTTGAGGCCCTTCGCTGGCCTCGCAGGGTAACTTGCCCACGCTGCGAATCCGAGAAAATCTCTCGCGTTCGGAGGCGGAAAGTTTTCGATTGTGACTCATGCCGCTATCAATTCTCCGTCCTTGCAGGAACGGTCTTGCAGGATACGAAGCTTCCACTCTCTACTTGGTTTGCCGCTGCCTACCTGATGTGCGAGTCCCGCAAGGGCATTAGCGCCAATCAGGTTCATCGCATGATCGGCGGGAGCTACAAGACGGCGTGGTATCTGTGCCACCGCATCCGGGCCGCGATGAAGGATGCCGAAATCCAGCCCAAATTGGATGGCGTGGTTGAGATGGACGAAACCTATGTTGGCGGTCACAAACTGGGGCGCGGCCAATCCACTCAGGATGAGAAACAGGTTGTCATCGGGATCAAGCAGCGCAACGGCAATCTCCGCTTCTTTCACGATACCGATGCAAGCTCTGGAACACTTGCGCGGTACTTAAAGGAGAACATTAGTGAAGACGTTGAAGTACTCATCACCGATAGCTTCCCCGGCTACAACAAGAAGCTTCTGAAGCGCGGCATCGTTGGGGCTTGGCATAAAGTCTCAGCGAAACATCTTCAGGCGTACCTCGATGAAATGACTTGGCGCTTTGACAACCGCAACAATCCTTATCTGTTCCGCGACACGATGATGAAGCTCATCGAAGCGCCCGTTTTGGAATACAAAAAGTTAACTGCGGCATGATGTTTCACACACCGCCCTCTGCTTTATTTTTTCTCCTGGGCGTAGTCGAGATGACGGGATCGCTACAAGAAAACGGTTCTTCTGCATAGATTCCAAAAATAAATGTTTGACCAGCTTGAATCGTGTTTTCCGCAGAAACGTGGCCGAGTTTGGGGTTTTGAGGGTAGACATAGCCATCCCCCAAAATCAGGGGCATTCCGTATGCGTAAACGGCCGAAATGTCAGCGCTGCAAGAAATGTCTAACGACACCGGATACCAAACGACGTTTGGGACAACAGAAATTACCATGTAAAACTTGTGCCTTTCGTCCTTCGATGGCCCTTCACTTTTTGCGAAAGTGAGCTTTAACTGGGGCGGCCAAGCATTGCAATTCTCTACCGTTGCGTTACCTCCAATTGCGTTCGCCTGGCAAGAACCGTCTCCACCCAAATTATTTCCGCCGCCAATTGATGGGGCTTTTTTAGGAGGGACAGGATGTACCTTTGGTTCTTTTGAAGTAAAGTGGCCCTCATTACGCTCTTTTGGCTGAGAACCTAGCGGAGCCGGAATAATCGGCTGCGGCAGAGATGCCTTGACCTCGACGGTAGACTTGGGCCAAATCTTCCAGCCGAAACAGCCAATAAGAGCCCACGCAACAAATAATCCGGGAATACGGACTTTCCAGCCTGGGAGAAAATGATGAACCGGGTACACAATCAGAAGCACCATAGCGGCAATCGTGATTGCCGCCCATAGCGGAGTCTTGTTCATCCATAAAAGAATTAGCGCCATAATGGCCGCCAAACAAAACAGCGCAATGGCGAGTTTATCGCTCCATGTCCACTGCTTATTTTCCATATCCGCAAGTTTCTCAAGATGCACCACCTTGAGTCAAGGGGATACTCGTGGGATCTTGAATTGCTTAGGTCGTCAGGTCGTTAGGCCGTAGGATTGGATTCTCCCACCCTACGCGATAGGGCCGCGTAGGATGGGGCACCCCCTTCCTCAGGATGGGGCAGCCTCTCGCGTAGGATGGGGTACCCTCTTCCTCAGGATGGGGCACCCCCTTCCTCAGGATGGGGCACACTCTCGCGTAGGATGGGGCACCCTCTTCCCCAGGATGGAGCACCCTCTTCCTCAGGATGGGGCACACTCTTGCGCAGGTTGTGGCACCGTCTTTGGTTAAGCCGGGGTTTCTGGCGCATGGCCTGAGCTTCCAACCTCTTACTTCTTGGGCAGCGTTGAGGACGAGCCTGCGAGGATGACGACTTCCCGTTCTTCGAGGGCCACCGCCGGGTCGAGCGTCTTCCTGCCGGATTCTTTCGACACTTGCGGGGCCGCTACTTCTTTTGAAGCTGCTTCTGCCGCTACTTCTTTTGAAGCTACGTCTTTTGAAGCTACGTCTTTTGAAGCTGCTTCTTCGCCAGCCGCCTGCGCGGTGGCCTGCGCGGCTTCTTCCGTCTGCGGAACGGCTTGCCGCAGACGGTACTTCGCGCCCTTCGCCTCGAGCAATTGGGCCTCGATAGCGCTAGCGAGGTCGTGCAATCTCAGCTTTTCTTCGGCCGGGTCTGTCTGGGTCTTCACCAGATCGGGCAGGGCCGACCACCACAAGAGCTGCTCGTAAGATTCCTGGTTGATGTACCACTGGCCGGCGGCCTGGTGAAGACCGGTGAGCCAGCGAACATCGGCGTCGCTCCACCAGGGCGCATTTTCGGTGCGATCGATGCCGTGGTCCTGCGGGGATTCCGGCAGGAAGGCAGCGCGAATGCGAGCAGCGGCGCGCCAATGATCCTGGCCGGCGAGGCCGAGGCTGGCGAAGGCTTCGCCGAAGGCGGCGCGCAGGCGAAGCTCATCGAAGAGGTCGATCGCTCTGCGGTCGATGGCGGCTGGCCGATCGAGGTCGTTGGAGGGCGGGGTTTCGGACAGGGAGGACGGGGCCTCGTCCTGCTGATGCTCCAACCCGACGGTCCACTCTGCGAGGACGCGGAGGAGGGCCCAGCCGAGCACCGGCGCCCAGACGGTCATGCTGTCGACGCCGGGGCTGCGGCTGGGCAGTACGCGGCGAGCTTCGACGGAGGCCCCGGACTGGGCTTCGAAGAGGCCGTCTTCCATCTGCGGAATGCGCATGACTTTGCGGAGCAGGCTGCGCAGGGTGACGGCGAGCTCTGCGGACTCGAGCGGCCTGGCGTCCAAGGGTAATTTTTTGGCGGTTTTTTCCGACAGGCGATAGGCCTCGTTGAAGAAATCACAGGCGCGATCGGAGAGGGTGTCGAAGAACTCGTGCCGCTTCTTCTGCGTGGTCGAAGACTTGAGCACATGGGCGTCGTTGTCGGTGAGGACGTCCTGCAGCTCGGAGAGCTCGATCATGTTGCGGATGAGCGCGGGATCGAGGGCGCGGCGGAGGGCGTCAGAGACGGGCTTGGTTTTGAGCCGGGCGAGGGCCTCGTCAAGGTCGGGCACCCCGGCGCCATGGAGCGAGTTGCAGAGCTGGTCCCAGGGCTGTTCCTTGCTGGCGTAGAGCTCGCGCCAGTGCAGCAGCACGCAATATTGGTAGGCGTGGAGAGAAACGGTGACGCCGTTGTTGCGCAGGTCGCGGGCGCGGTAGAGATGCTCGAGGCCGCTGACGGTCTCGCGATAGGCGACGAATGCCGAATCGCCGGAGGGGAGGGCGAGGGCGTCCTGCAGCGGAAGCTGGCGGAGGGCGCCGGTCGATTTGTCAGCGAAAGCGGCGGAGTGGTGGATGGTGCCGCGGGTCTCGCCGTAGTGGTTATGGAAGAGGACGATGGCGCGCTGGTCGCCCACGCGGTTGGAGTAGGCGTAGACGTTCTCGTCGACCTCGCCATTTTCTTTCCAGAAGTCGTACAGCACGAAGTTGGTGCTCTCGGCGAAGAGCTTGCGCTGGCGAAGGAGGGGGGCGATCTCGCGCTGATGGCGATCGACGAGGCCCTGGTTGGGGTTTTCGTTGTAGCGGGGCTTGTAGTACTCCATACCGTATTTTTCGGTGAATCCCTCGACCTGGCCGTGGCCGAACATGGGGAGGCCGGGGAGCGTGGCCATCATGGTGGCGACGCCGAAGCATTTGTCGCCGGTGCCGAACTGGTCGATGGCGGTGCGTTCGTCGGGATTGCTCATGAAGTTGACGTAGCGTTTCATGATGTCGGGGTCGAACTCGAGGGTGTTCTTGAGCACCTTGCGATAGTTCGCGTTGTCTTCGTCGCGCAGCATGACCATGAAGGCGCTGTTGTAGACGCGATGCATGCCGAGGGTGCGGACGAAGTAGCCTTCCATGAGCCAGAAGGCCTCGGCGAGGAGCAGAGTGCCGGGAACTTCGCGAGCGACGCGGTCGACGACCTCGCGCCAGAACTCGTTGGGCATGAGGGCGTCGAATTCGGCTGGAGTCATGCTGTATTCGGCGCGGGAGGGGATGGCGCCGCCGCTGCCGGGCACGGGAAACCAGAGCCGCTGGACGTGGCGGCGAGCGAGGGTCATGGCGGCGTCGAAGCGGATGATGGGGAAGAGGCGGGCGACCTGGAGGATGGTCTGAATGACCTGTTCGCGAACGGCGGCGCTGAGGTAGTTCAGCTGGGCGGTATCGTTCCAGGGAAAGCTGGTGCCGTCGTTGCCGTGATAGACGTAATCGATCTGGCCGGTGTGGGTGTCGCGGCGGCGGAAGACGACGGCGGCGTCGGTTTGTTCGTAGTAGTGGTCTTCGATCTTGATCTCGACGCGGTGGTCGTTGGAGAGATCGGGGCCGTCGAAGCGGTAGGAGGGATAGGGCGAATCGGAGCGGGAGAGAAACCACTCCGGATGCTCGATGACCCAGGTGGAGTCGATGCCCATGTGGTTGGGCACCATGTCGCTGGCGAGGCGAATGCCGCGGGCGGCGGCGCGATCGCGCAGGTTGACGTAGGCGGCTTCTCCGCCGAGATCGGCGGCGACCTCGTAGGAGGCGAGGGAGTAGGCGGAGGCGACGGCGTCGGGCTGGCCGCAGAGGCGCTTGATGGTCTTGGACGCGCGGCTGCGCTCCCACATGCCGATCAGCCAGAGGCCGTTCATGCCGCGATCGCGCAGCTGGTCGAGCTCTTCGTCGGGGATCTGGTCGAGGCGCTCGATGGGTCGGGCATATTGGCGGGTGAGCTGGGCGAGCCAGACATAGGTGCTCTTGGCGATGAGCACGACGGTGGGCATCCACTCGACGTCGGCGCTGAAGCCCTCGTACTCCACGTCTTTTGAGGGGAAGACGGGGACATCGGCGTGGCTGCCCATCTCGAACTGGTGGCGATGCTGACGGCGCTGGTCGGCGGTTGATGGCGGATGGAAGCGCATCCAGATAGCGGTGTCTTCTTCTTTGAGCACATCGACGGCGAGCAGGACGCGGCGGGAGTCTGCGCCGAGGAAGTTTGTCCAGTTCTGGCGAAGATAGGCGAGCTGCCCGCTGAGGGAGCCGGGCGCGGCGAGCATGGGTGCCTGCAGCAGATCGAGCAGGCTAACCCTGGGGCTGGCGGGATCGGATTCGTCGATCTGAATGGCTGGCCGGCCGGCGAAGTAGGTAGCGAGCCCGGCGGTGATTTTTGGATAGTCAGTCGATGTGCCGAGAGGCTGGTCGTCGAAGAGCTCTTTGAACGGGGTAAAGGCCTGGTTCCGGTTGGCCAGCCAGAGGAGCAGGATTTCTTCGAGCGCGGTTTCGCGGTGCGGCGTGCCTTCGGTCGAGGCAGCGAGCCAGGCTTCCGCTTTTTCTTCTTCGCGATAGACGGCGGCGTTGGGGAACTCGGCGACGAAGGTGTGGAGCATCTTGTCGACGCCTTCGCGGCCGATTTTTGTCTCGAACCAGGCGAGGGCGCGCTTCATGACCTCGGGATCGTAGTTTTTGCGGTAGTAGGCGACGAGGGCGTGGCTGATCTCGTCGATCAGGCCCATGGCGAAGAGCGCGGCCGGGTTGACGACGGAGGCTGGATCGTTGGCCGTCCCCCGGACTTCGTTCATGCGGTTAGCGAGTTCCCGGCTTGCCGCGAGGTCCGCGAAGATGACATTCCCCGTGTAGCTGAAGAGGACATCGTCCACCTGGTACCGGCTGCGTGTCGCGCGAGAAATGTGGAACTCCATCATGGTTGCTTCCCTTGTAGTCCTATTCTTAATTTTTTGCGCGGTTTCGGCCAATCGGCACGAATGACGCCACTCCGTCAGATGCAAGGAGCGGGGTTGCTGGCGTTGGCGAGCAGACGGGGCGGCGGCGCTTCCGTCTGAGGGGGGGCGGGAAGTTCTTGAAGATAAATGCCGGCTTCGCACGTCCAACATACAGTGAATTTAGTAGGGCCGTTGCGAGGAGAGGCATGGCGGGTCTGGAAGAAAGAGCACGAAAGCTGGCATTTCTTGGAGAGCTGGTTGGGGAGTCGGCGACGGCCCCGTTGCAGGGCATCAGCAACCTGCCCACGCTGGCGAAGGCGGGGGAGCTGGGGGTGACCTTCATCGGGCATTCCTCGTTCCTGATTCAGATCGGGGGACAGACGGTGCTGGTCGATCCGGTGTTTGCCAAGTGGCTGGTGGTGCTGCGGCGGCTGCGCCGGCCGGGCGTGTCGATTCATGGCCTGCCGCCGATCGATGCCGTGCTGCTTACCCATGCCCATATGGACCACCTGAATCGGCCCTCGCTGCGCAAGATCATCGAGAGGAACCGGAAGCAGTGGGGAAGGACGCCGATTGCGATCGTTCCGTGGGGGGTGGAAGACCTGGTGCGCGACCTGGGTTTTTCCCGCGTGGTGTCGCTGGAGTGGTGGCAGTCGACGCAGTTGGGGCCGGTGGGGGTGACGCTGACGCCGGCCCGGCACTGGGGCGCCCGACTCTTTAACGACACGTATCGCGGCTTTGGCGGCTATGTGCTGCGCCATGGCAGGCAGTCGATCTACCACTCCGGCGATACGGCGTATTTCCCCGGTTTTGCGGAGATCGGGAGGCGATTGTCGCCGGAGGTGGCGCTGCTGCCGATCGGGGCGTACTCGCCGGACAATTTCCGGGGCGTTCATACCAGCCCGGAGGACGCGCTGCAGGGGTTTCTGGATTTGGGGGCAGCGGCTATGGTGCCGATGCATTTCGGGACGTTTCGGCTTTCTGCGGAGCCGGTGGCTGAACCATTGCCACGGCTGCTGGCGGCGGCCGCGACAGCCGGGGTGAAAGATTGCGTGTATGCGCTGGCGGAGGGAGAAACCCATATCTTCGATCGACATGAGGGACGGTTATCCGGCTGCCCTGCGGAGTTGCGGGCCCTGAATGGATGAATGGAGACTTGCCGTTGGCGCGGACTTACTCTGGTAGCCAGGCAAATCGCGATACTGCAGGGTTTGGGGCGGCATTACGTCATGGAGTGAGGCGATCTGAGCAATAATGACCAGATTGCAGCCAGAATCCAGCCTTACTCTACTTCTCGTAGGTGGGTAGGCGCCGCTTGACGATGTCTGACGGAGTTGAAATCAGACGTGCAGGAGCCGTGATCCTGTACGTTTCGCCGCGCCAATGTCCCACCTACCGTTTCCTGTTTCCGGAGCCGTCTGCAAGGGCAAACCCACAAGCTTTTGAGGGAAAGCGCGCCAATCAACTAAAGTAGAGGCATGGTCAGCAAGCTCACGCGGCAGCCGGACACGGGGCAATTGCAGCAGAAGATCGGCCATATCTTTCAAGCGTCGCGATTGCTCGAGCGCGCCCTAACCCACAGCTCTCTCGCCTATGAACAGGGGCTCGAGAGCGAGGGCGGCGTGGATGGCTCGGACAACGAACAGCTGGAGTTCCTGGGGGACGCGGTCGTCGGGCTGATTGCGGCCGACTCCCTCTACCGGCGCTTTCCTGAATTGCATGAAGGAGAGCTGACGCGGCTGCGGGCCGCGCTGGTGAGCCGCCGGCATCTGGGCGAAGTGGCACAGAAGCTGGACCTGGGCACCTATCTTTATTTAGGCAAGGGCGAAGAGCGCAGCGGCGGACGCAAGAAGGCGGCGTTGCTGGCCAACTCCATCGAGGCGGTCATCGGCGCAGTGTACCTGGATGCCGGGCTTGAGGCGGCCCGCGTCTTCGTGGAGCAGTGGGTCGTCGAACCGTATGTGGCCGAGTTGCGGGAGTCGCTGGAACGCAGCTCAACGATAGGCGACCACAAGTCGGCGCTGCAGGAGTTTTTGCAGGCGCGCAAGGCGGGTCAACCGAAGTACGTGGTCAAAGGCGAGAGTGGTCCCGACCACCGTAAGCGCTTCCTGGTGGAGGTCTGCATTTCGAACGGCAGTGACAAGGAACCCGGCGAGCCGGCAACCAGAGTGCTTGCCCGGGGCAGCGGGACGACCAAAAAACATGCCGAGCAGGAGGCCGCGCGACGGGCCTACCAGAGGCTGTTGCGAGAGAGTGAACCGGTGAACGCGAGGCGACCTTTGGAAGCGGCAACCGGCGGCGAGCCGCTGCCCGGGGAGATGGCCTTGTGAGCGTACCGGGGGCAGCGACTCCAGCCAAGGTTTCAGTAGCGGAGGGGCCGGAGCTGGTCGACCCGGCAGCCGGGCTGCCGGCAGAGGCCGCGAGCCCGGCAAGCGCGGTCCTTCCACAGGTTCGGCGGCCGCGGTCTGCGCATCCCGTCCACCACATCATCTTCCCTCACCTGCTCGACACGCTGGGTTCGTTTTTGTCCGTCATTATCCTGGCGTTGTTTGTCTTGAGCTTCATCGTGCAGCCATTTCGGATTCCGTCGGAGTCGATGGAGCGGACGCTGCTGGTGGGAGATTTCCTGTTGGTCAACAAGATGGCGGAGAGCGCTGAAAGCCGTCTGTGGTCGTGGACGCTGCCGTATCGCGAGGTGCATCGCGGCGACGTGATTGTCTTTCATTTCCCGGTGCTGCCGAGCGAGCACCTGGTCAAGCGGGTGATCGGCATTCCCGGGGACCATATCCGGCTGATCAACGGCACCGTCTATCTGAATGGCAAGCCGCAGAGCGAGCCATACGCTCTCTACCAGCACAGCTTTCCGGACAGCTTTCGCGACCAGTTCCCGGATGGGGTGTATACCGATCCTGGCGTGGAGTCGCGGTGGTGGCTCTGGGTGCGGCGCAACCTGGTCGACGGAGAGCTGGTGGTGCCGCCGGGGCACTACTTCGTGCTGGGCGATAACCGCAATAACAGCCGCGACAGCCGCTATTGGGGATTTGTGCCGAGGGAGAATATTGTGGGGCGCCCGTTTGTCATTTACTTTTCGATACGCGGGATTTCGCCGGCCGATCCGACTCCGCTGCCGGGCGACCGGCTGGCTCACGGGAACAACCTAGTGAGCGCGCTGCTGGACTTTGCCCGATGGGACAGGATGTTCCAGGTGGTGAGGTAAAAAAAGGGAAACCTTGAGCGGTTCTGGTCGCGCCATTTCTGGCGCGCCGTGTCACTCTTCAACATGAAAGCCGGCCAGCCTATAATCAATCATGGCGACCGCCCAGACAGCCCCGCTTACTCCGGAATCCGGCCGCGATATGCTGGCGGGCAAGTTCCGCGAGCTGATTGAGACTGTCCGCAAGAACCGCCCCTCCGACGATACTGAAATTATTCGCAAGGCCTGGGATTATTGCCTGGAGCACCATAACGGCCAGCTGCGGGCCTCGGGTGAGCCGTATGTGCTGCATCCGCTCGAAGTAGCGCAGGTGCTGGCGGAGATGAAGCTCGACTCGACGGCGATTGCCGCCGGCCTGCTGCACGACGCGGTCGAAGATACGCCGGTGACGACGGAAGATATTTCGGCGCTGTTTGGCGAGCAGGTGGCGCACATCGTCGAGGGCGTGACGAAGATCGACAAGATCCAATTTGCCAACCGCGAAGACCGGCAGGCGGAGAATGTGCGCAAGATGCTGCTGGCGATGGTCAGCGATGTGCGGGTGGTCATTATCAAGCTGGCCGACCGGCTGCATAATATGCGAACACTCGAGCATCTGCGGCCCGAACGGCAGCAGGCGATTGCGCGCGAGACGCTGGATATCTATGCGCCGCTGGCGCATCGGCTGGGGATGGGTAAGGTCCGCGGCGAGCTGGAGGACCTGGCGTTTCGCTATGTTGACCCTTTCACGTATGAGAAGGTCCATTCGGCGATCGAGTCGCGGCGGGTAGAAGGTGAGGAGTTCCTGGCCGGGGTGGAGGCGACGCTGACGGACCGGCTGCAGGAAGAGGGCATCAAGGCGCGGGTGGAGTGGCGCATCAAGCGGCTCTACAGCGTGAGCCAGAAGCTGGCCGAGGCGGATACGGCGATCGACCAGGTCTATGACCTGCTGGCGATCCGCGTGATTACGACGAGCGTGGCCGACTGTTATGCGGTCTTCGGGATCATTCATGGCCTGTGGCGGCCGGTGCCGGGGCGCATCAAGGACTTTATCGCCATGCCCCGGCCGAATCTGTATCAGTCTTTGCACACGACGGTGATCGGCGAGCGGGGGCACCAGTTCGAGGTGCAGATCCGTACAGAAGACATGCACCGCGTGGCCGAGGAAGGCATTGCGGCGCACTGGAAGTACAAGGCCGGCGGCTCACCGATCAGCGCGCGGGACGAGCAGCGGCTGGCGTGGGTGCGGCAGCTGGTGGAGTGGCAGCGGGAGATGACCGACCCCAACGAGTTCCTCTCGACGCTGAAGATCGACCTGTATCCGGAAGAGGTGTACACCTTCACGCCGAAGGGCAAGGTGGTGGTGCTGCCGAAGGATGCCAGCCCGATCGACTTCGCGTACTCGATCCATACCGAGGTTGGCAATACCTGCGTCAGCGCCAAGGTGAATGGACGGATTGCGCCGCTGCGGTCGAAGCTGCGCAACGGCGACATCGTCGAGGTGGTTACCCAGAACGGTCACACGCCGAGCCGGGACTGGCTGACGTTCGTCAAGAGTTCGCGGGCGCGCAACAAGATCAAGCACTGGCTGAACGAGCACCAGCGCGAGCGGGCGATCGACATCGGCAGAAAGCTGCTGGAGCGCGAGGCGCGGAAGTACAAGGTCTCGCTGAACCGGTTTATGGACGCCGACTATGCCCGGGTTGCGGCGGACTATGGAGTGGCGACACCGACGGACCTGCTGGCGTCGATCGGGTTTGGCAAATACTCCGCACGGCAGGTGCTGAACAAGCTGTCGCCGGGCGTGATCTCACAGCCGCCGGGCGGGGAGCCGGAGCCGGGAGTCGATGCGAAGCCGACCGTTTCCGATGCCGTGACACGGGTTCACCTTGCGACCGGGACGGACTCGCTGCAGGTGGAGGGGCAGAACGATCTGCTGATCTACCGGGCGCGATGTTGCAATCCGATTCGCGGCGAAGAGATCATCGGGTATGTGACCCGGGGCAAGGGCGTGGCGGTGCATGCGCGCAGCTGCCCGAATGTGCAGAACCTGCTTTACGAGTCGGACCGGCGGATCAACGTGGAATGGGCGCGGATTGCGCCGCCGTCCGAGACGGCCAATGGCAACGGCCACGGCGGGCGGCCGGTGACGTATCCGGTGCGGCTGACGATTCTGTGCGATGACCGGCCCGGCATGCTGAAGGAGTTCACGGCGATCATCAGCGACGATGGGACGAATATTCGCGGGGTGGATTCGAAGTCGGACAAAGAGGGCGGCGCGGTGGTCGAGTTTATTGTCGAGGCGGAAGATGTGCGGCACTTGACCAAGCTGGTGACGAATCTGCGGCGAGTGCCAGGGGTAAGGGATGTGCAGCGGGCGCAGAAGTTGTAGTTTGGATGGCTGGGATTCCCGTCTAGAATCCAGAGATGAGTTTCTCTCCTAAAATTGTCATCTCGACTGAAAAGGCTCCCGCCGCCATTGGTCCTTATTCGCAAGCCGTTCGGGTTGGAGACCTGTTGTATACCTCGGGGCAGGTGGCGCTCGATCCGGCTACAGGCGACATCGTTGCCGGGGGTATCGAGGCGCAGACGACCCGGGTGCTGGAGAATTTGAAGGCGGTGGTGGAAGCGGCTGGAGGCAGCCTTGGGCAGGTAGTCAAGACGCTCGTATTCCTGAAGGACATGAAGGATTTCGCCGCAATGAATGCGGTTTACGGCAGGTATCTTGCGCCGGAAGGAGGCGCTGCGCCGGCGCGTTCGACGGTGGAGGTTTCGCGGCTGCCGAAGGATTCACTGGTGGAGATTGAAGTGATTGTGGCGTTGTAGTGCTGCTCCTTCAAGCGCGAACTGCGCGCCCTAATTAAGATCGCCCACGCGGTCAGCGGGCTGACCTGTGGCCGGTGCGGGTTGGCTGGTGACATCCGAAGTCGGCTTTCCGCGGTTGGAACGCGCTCCGTTGGCGAACATGAAAGCGATTCCCACAACCGCGATCACGGCAGCGGCGACTAATGCGATGATGATGACCATTTGTTAAGCCTCAAGGCATTAGGACTTCACCTGGAGGAGGTTTGGTTGCATCCGGCCGAGCGCATCCGGCCCAGCGCATCCGGCCTGGGTGGTCTCGCTCGACCTTGACGGGCGACCGTCACCGATCCAGGCACTAAGCTTCGTCGGACTCTCGCAACCTGGCGAGGATGCTGAAGTCTTCGAGGGTGGTGGTGTCGCCTTTGATTTCGCCGTGGGTGGCTAGTTCGCGGAGCAGGCGGCGCATGATTTTGCCTGACCGGGTTTTGGGGAGCTGATCGGTGAAGCGGAGGTCGTCGGGGCGGGCGAGGGCGCCGATTTCTTTGGCGACCCAGGCGCGGAGTTCTTCTTTGAGTTCCGGGGAAGCCTGGTGGCCGTGTTCGAGGGTGACGAAGGCGGAGATGGCCTGGCCTTTGAGATCGTGGGGGCGGCCGACGACCGCGGCTTCGGCGACTTTTTTGTGCGCGGCCAGGGTGGACTCGATTTCCATGGTGCCGAGGCGATGGCCGCTGACGTTGATCACGTCGTCGACGCGGCCCATGAGCCAGAAGTAGCCGTCGGCATCCATACGCGCGCCGTCGCCGGTGAAGTAGCTGCCGGGGATCTCGGACCAGTAGGCCTGGCGGTAGCGCTCAGGGTCGTTGTAGATGGTGCGGGCCATGGAGGGCCAGGGTTTGCGGATGACGAGCAGGCCTCCGCTGCCGGGGGGGACGGGGGTGCCCTCTTTTGTAACCACCTCTGGCACGATTCCGAAGAACGGGCGGGTAGCGGAGCCGGGTTTGGTGGGGATGGCCCCGGGAATAGGGGTAATCATCAGCGCGCCGGTCTCGGTCTGCCACCAGGTGTCGGCGATGGGGCAGCGGCCCTTGCCGATGAGCTGCTGATACCAGATCCAGGCTTCGGGGTTGATCGGTTCGCCGACGGTGCCGAGCAGGCGCAGGGAGGCGAGGGAGTGTTTTTCGACGTGTTGGTCGCCCCACTTGATGAAGGCGCGGATGGCGGTGGGCGCGGTGTAGAAGACGGTGACCTGGTGGTCGTCGACGAGCTTCCAGAAGCGGTCGGGCGCGGGGTGATTTGGCGCGCCTTCATACATGACGGTAGTTACGCCGTTTTGCAGGATCCCGTAGAGCACGTAGGAATGGCCGGTGACCCAGCCGATGTCTGCGGTACACCAGTAGACATCATCGTCGTGCAGGTCGAAGACGTACTTGCTGGTGAGATAGGTCTGGACCGAGTAGCCGCCGGTCGTGTGGACGAGGCCTTTGGGCTTTCCGGTGGTTCCTGAGGTGTAGAGGATATAAAGCGGATCTTCGGAGTCGAGCGGCTCGGCAGGGCAGTCAGCGGAGGCATTGGCCATGAGCTCGTGCCACCACCGATCGCGGCCCGGCTGCATGGGGACGGCAGTGTTGGTGCGCTGGTAGACGACGACGTGCTGGATCGATGGGCAGTGGGCGAGAGCTTCGTCGACGATGGGCTTGAGCTTGACCTCGGCGCCGCGCCGGTAGGAACCGTCCTGGGTGATGACGACGGTGCATTCAGCGTCATTGATGCGATCGAGGAGGGCATTGGCTGCGAAGCCGCCGAAGACGACTGAGTGGACGGCGCCGATGCGGGCACAGGCCAGCAGAGCGATGGCGAGTTCCGGAGTCATGCCCATGTAGATGGCGACGCGGTCGCCCTTCTTCACGCCGAGGCCTTTGAGGACGTTGGCGAATTTCTGGACTTCGGTAAGGAGATCGGCGAAGGTCAACTTGCGGACGTCGCCGGGCTCGCCTTCCCATAGGATGGCGACTTTGCCGGACTTATCGCCGAGGGCATGGCGGTCGACGCAGTTGTAACAGAGATTGAGCTTGCCGCCGACGAACCACTTCGCCCAGGGCTCGTTCCATTCGAGGACCCTGGTCCAGGGAGTGAACCAATGGAGTTCTTTGGCGATGCCGCCCCAGAAAGTTTCGGGATCTTCGACGGATTGCTTATAGAGGGCTTCGTACTGCTGGAGGCTCTTGATGTGAGCCCTGGCGGCGAACTCGGCCGGTGGCGGGAAGACGCGATTCTCGCGGAGCATCGATTCCAGGTTGGGATTCAGGGGGGTGGTGGTCGATGCCATGTCGTTCTTGGTCCTCTGGGAGCGGGCGTAGCCGGAGACGTTCTTCGCGCGCAATCTTCTCTTGGGAAAACACTAACGGGTGGGAATGGAGATGGCAAGGATGCCGCGCTAGTCGACGATATCGACGCCGAGACGCCGGGCGAGCGCGAGCACTTCCATCCGGGCGCTGCCGTCGGTGTTGAGCAGCGATTCGGGGGCGGCGGCGGGCTCCAAAGCTTCTGCACCGACGCGCGTCCCGAAGAGGATGCAGGCCTGGGCGCGGTCATCCTGGCGTGAGGTCCAGAGCAGGCCCTGGGCTGAGGGAAACTGGGTGTAAAGCGCCAGCGCCCAGGCGCGGGTGCCGGGGTACTGGTCTTTTTCGGTTTCGAGCAGGTGTTTGCGGGTGATGCCGAGGTTATGCAGGGCAATGGCGCTGAGGTCGATGAGGGTGAGAGGGCGGGTGGTCTTGAGAAGAGAGGAGACCCAACCGGTCAGATGAGTTTTCTTCCGCACGTATTTGAGATCCGGCGAATACGCCACATCGTGAAAGACAGTCTCCATCAAGGCACAATCGAGAGTTCTCGCGGCGTAGAGGGTAGGGACGACTTTGCCGGCAGCGTCATCCAACAGCGGGCTGAATCGCGCGTTGCCGAGCGTTGTCGGGTTAAACTCAGCCGGCCCTCGTTCGCGGCGATGGATGCGATGAAGCAGCGCCTCGGGGCCCCAGGGGATGAGCGTAGCGGCAAGCGAGCCGGACGGGAGACGTGGGTCCACGTTTCAGCCGTGCTGGGGGCCGAGTGCTTCGTCTTCCGCGGCGGCGATGAGGCGTCGGGGATCGGTGGCGAGCAAGTCCTTGGGGCGCCTCGCGCCGAGGTAGCTGTTCGGGCCGTCGAACCAGAAGGCGGTCGACCAACTGTCTTTGTCTTTGAGGACCGCGAGGACCGAGCCTACGGCAGGGTAGGGCTTGTAGCCGTTACGGGGATCGAGGGCGTAGAGGGGGTAATAGTCCGAGCCTTTGTGGGAGACGGCAAAGATCTGGCCGGCCTTTTTCCAGCGGTTCGGCTGAGAGCTGGGATTTTTGCTGCTGTAGCCGGTGAGCCGGGCAACCTCTGCAGGTGTGATAAGGTCGCCGCTGGTGAGGATGTGGGTGATCGCCGAGGCTTTCATTTCGGCTTCGATGAGCCGGGTGGGGGAGAGGTTCATCTCCGGAGTGAGGGCGTCGACGATGGCCTCGAACTTGCCGTTGCGGCGTGACTCGAGCAGATGCGGGACGACCTCCGCGACGCGCATCAGGACGGCGCGAGTTTCATTGAGGACCTCGAGGTCGTTGCTGGTGACGGGAATGGGGAAGATGGGCAGGATGCGAACCTGCGTCTATTATGATGAAAGCGATTCAGTTTGTCCATCATGGTGATCGCGTCGATGCCGCATGGTGAAGGACAAGAACGGAATCTTCGATGGCGATGCGTGGCTATGACGTTGATCCATAGTGAGAAGCGCCGTCTGCTGGCGACGTTTTTTCTTTTTTTGAGCTGCAATGTGCATGTTCTGTGCCGGGCTCAGCAGCCAGCGGATGCCGGACCGCAGAGCACAGCGGCGGCCGCCCCGAACGCTCCCGAAGCAAGGAGCTTTGTTGCGCGATGGGCCGATTTTTACCGTCAGGACTGGGCTCCGGCGGCGGCGGCTTCCTCGCCTGCTCCGGCGCGGCGCGGTTTACCCTCACCGCTCGACTCCCCGCCATTTCCGAACGCCGACTGGTCGTATGGAGGGTCGCCGGTGATTGGCGAGCCGGATAGCAACAGCTATCCGCTGATGACGGCGGTCGATGGAGCGAAAGGCAGGTCGAAGGTTTATGGGTGGGTTGAGCCTTCGCTCAATTTCAGCACGTCCGGAAGCAGCAACTTTCCTGTGGCCAATGATGTGTATGCAAACCGTTTTGAGCTGAGCCAGTTGGTGGTCTATGCGGAGCGGCTGCCCGACTCGGCGCAAAGGGAGCATGTGGACTGGGGCTATCACCTGACGGCGCTGATCGGCACCGACTACCGGTTCACGACGGGAAAGGGATATTTCAGCGGACAGCTGCTGAACCACCACAATCTCTATGGCTTCGACCCGAGCCTGGAGTATGTCGATGTCTACCTGCCGAAGGTAGGGCAGGGGATGAACCTGCGACTGGGGCGGTATATTTCCATCCCCGGCATTGAGGCGCAACTGGCGCCGAATAATTACATCTTCAGCCATTCGCTGCTGTACTCGATCGACCCGTTTACCGATACCGGGCTGCTGGCGACGATCAAGCTCAGTGACCAGTGGCTGGTGCAGCTGGGGATCGCGGGCGGCCATGATGTGGCGCCGTGGACGAGCGACGCAAAGCCCTCGGGGACGGCATGCCTGAGCTATACGACGAAGCCGGTCAACGACAATGTCTATGTCTGCGCGAATGGCATCAACAGCGGCAAGTATGCGTACGACAACCTGCAGCAATATGACATTACCTGGTACCACCGGTTTTCGAAGACGGTGCATATGGCGAGCGAGAGCTGGTATATGTATGAGCGCGATGTGCCTTCGGTTTTCGGGAGCATTGCGCCGGAGACGAATACCAACGGGGCACATTGCCTGCCCGGCGAGCAGCGCTGCACGGCCCCGGAATATGCGGTGGTGAACTACATCCAGAAAGAGCTGTCGCTGCGTGACTTTTTATCGTTCCGGAGCGACTACCTGGATGACAAGAAGGGGCAGCGGACCGGTTATGCCACGCGGTACTCGGAAAACACGTTGGCGTGGACGCACTGGATTGGAAGCACGGTGCAGATTCGTCCGGAGCTACGATTCGATCGAGCGTGGGACAGCAAGGCTTATGACGAAGGGCGGAAGCAGAGCCAGTTTACGGCGGCGAGCGATGTGATCTTCCATTTTTAGGGAAGGGCCTGCGTTTGGGTCGAGGTTGGATCCCGACCTGAACGCGAGATGCGGGGCGCCCGCTCAGCAGCCAGCCGGATAAGATGATTGCTCGGAGTGACGATGATCCTGGCAGATATTCCAGCGGTTGCGGAGGCGACGTTCCTGGTGGTGGCGGCGCTGTTTCCTATTGTGAATCCGCTGGGCAGCGCGGCGATCTTTCTGAACCTGGTGGGACCGATCGATTCCGGGGTGAACCGGATTCTTTCCCAGAAGATCGCGATTTACAGCTTCTCGATCCTGCTGGTTTCGCTGATCTTCGGGGTCGAGATTCTTGGGTTCTTCGGGATCTCGATCTACGCGGTACAGATCGGCGGCGGTTTGATCGTGGCGGCGACGGGCTGGTCGCTGCTGAACCGGCCGGGCGGCGGTTCAGCAACGGCGGGCAGTGTCGAGTCCCACGACCTGCTGGGGAACGCGTTTTATCCCTATACGCTGCCGATTACGGTCGGGCCGGGATCGATCTCGGTGGCGATCACGCTGGGCGCGCACCTGACGCCGTCGCTGCATGCGCGATCCATTTTTTCGCCGCTGGTGCTGCTGGCGGGGGTGGTGGGGATCGCCATCGTGTGCCTGATTGTGTACTTCTGCTACCTGTACGCGCGGGAGGCGGAACGCGTGCTGGGCACGACGGGCACCCAGGTAGTGATGCGGTTATCGTCGTTCATCCTGCTGTGCATCGGCATCCAGATCATCTGCTCGGGCGTACGGGGTTACCTGGCTACGGTGCATGGGTAGAGGTCCCCTGTGGGGTGACGGGCAGCGAAGTGAGCAGCGCCGCGAGATCGCGTTTCAGGAAAGAGATGCGGGCGCGGACATCCTGAAGCATGGCGGCGCGATCTTCGAAGTCGTCGATGCTGAGCTGGAGGTTCTGGGAAGGCTGGCTGCTGATGCGATCGATCTTGGCGGTGCTGGCTGCGGAGTCGATGCGCCTGACCTGGATCCAGTTTTGCACAAGGTTCTGGCGGCGGGTGACCCCGGGCGGTCCGCCGGGCGCGGGCTGGTTGAGGAAGGCCCAGACAGTGGAGGGGTAACGGCTGTCGGGGAGCGCGGGACGGTCGAAGAGCTCAGCGAGCATGTTGGAGTTGAAGTCGAAGCGGCTGGATCTTCCGTTCTGGGCGTGCAGGCCGGTGAGGGCCAGCGCGGCCGATGCCGCTCCGGCGCCGATACCGACGGCAGCGGCGGGTTTGGTGAGGCTTGACGAGAGCTGGAGACCGGAGCTGGTGGCGCCGACGCCACCGCTGACGAGAATGCTGACCAGGTTCAGGCGGCTGACGGTGCGGTCGCGGCGATCGGCGAGGTAGCCGCGGAGTTCGTTGGCCCGGGCGATCTCGTTGTCGATCTGGGCCATCGTGGCGTCGACCTGGAGCGAGGCGGCGAGTACCTGTTCGGTGATGCGCTGGTGCAGCCAGAGGACCTGCCATTTGTCTGCAGGCGCGCTGCCGGCTGCGATCGTGCGAAGCTGGGCAATTTCGGGCGCGACCCCGGCCAGCTCTGCCATGGCCTGGGGGGACCGCGCCGTCGACGGCGGCGATTGAAAACCCTGGGCTGCCGCGATGCAGGCGAGGATGGCGAAGGCAGAAGCGGCCAAGGGGCGGGCGAAGCTCATGGCGCTAATGATGACACGCCGGGGCTACCGGGCCGCGCCTTTGTGCCGGGTGCGACCGTCCGGGTGCGACCGTCCGGAGCGGCGGAGCGGGTGGAGCGCTCCCGCTCCCGGCGTCAGTGTTTGCTGGCGAAGCGCTGCTGGTGCCAGGTCCAGGCGCTGGCGATGATGTCATCGAGCCTGGGGAAGTCCGGTTTCCAGCCGAGTTCGGTGGTGATCTTGTCCGAGCTGGCGACGAGGACGGCGGGGTCGCCTGGGCGGCGCGGAAGTTCCTCGACCTCGATGGCCTTGCCGGTGACGCGGCGCACCGAGTCGATGACCTCGCGGACGGTGAAGCCCTGGCCATTGCCAAGGTTATAGATGAGCTTTTCGCGGCTCTCGAGCGTCTTTAAGGCCAGCAGGTGTGCCTTGGCGAGGTCGCTGACGTGGACATAATCGCGCACGCAGGTACCGTCGGAGGTGGGGTAATCCTGGCCGAAGATCTTGATGTTCCTGCGCAGCCCGAGGGCCACGTCGAGGATGAGCGGAATGATGTGGGATTCGGGTTCATGAGCCTCGCCGCGCGCGCCGCCGGCGTTTACGGCGGCCCCGGCGACGTTGAAATATCGGAGGCTGGCATAGCGCAGGCCGTGCATTTTGCTGATCCAGGTGAGCATCTGCTCGACGAGGAGCTTGGATTCGCCGTAAGCGTTGGTCGGCTGGAGCTTTGCGTCTTCGCGGATCGGCGTGCTTTCCGGCTCCCCGTAGACGGCGGCGGTCGAGGAGAAGACCAGCCGGTTCACTTTCCGGGCGATCATGGCCTCGAGCAGGCTGAGGGTGGCGGAGGTATTGTTGCGGAAGTAGAGTTCGGGATGCTTCATGCTTTCACCCGCTTCGATCAGGGCGGCGAAGTGCATGACTCCATCGAAAGGGCGGGCGGCGAAGAGCGTTTCGAGCTGGTCACGGTCGGCAATGTCGCCTTCGACGAATTCGGCGCGGGCCGGGACGAGGTCGCGGCGGGCATGGCAGAGATTGTCGTAGATGATGACTTCGTGGCCTTCATCGATCAGGGCGTTTGCGACGGTTCCGCCGATGTAACCGGCGCCTCCAGTAACCAGGACTCTCAAGCGGTTCTCCTTTGTCTCGACGAAAACGGGTGACGCCGGCCAGGCAGAGGGAGGGGAATTCCAGATGCGCCAGGCCGCAGGTTCTCAGAACTCAAGAGTACATCGGCCCTTCGAGGAGTAGCGAGAATGCGCCAATTGCGCAGCCTGCCGGCAGACGGGAAGCTGATATACGGGTTCCTGGAGATTACGAAAGTTGCATCGAAGAACGCTGCAGGCTGTCGTTTGCAGATGGAATAACCTTTCCGCGGAATAGCAGGCAGATTGCGCGTTTGGGCAGGTTCGCGGGTAAACTGGTAGGAGTCATTTCCCGCCCGGGAACGGCGTGGCGGCGAAGACGTTGAGATTACAAAGGTAACCATCGGGTCATATGGCGACACATTCTGGAATCCAGCCGCCGCTTCGTGAAAATTTTGGATTATTGCCGGAACCGCGTGGCCGGTTCCAATCCTTTACGGTCAGCCTGGTTGCCAATGCAGTGCTCGGCATCGTGTTTGTCTGGCTGGCGATGATGCAGCTGCACAAGCGGCCGCCGGTACCCCGTTATCAAAGCACGGCGCTGATTTTTCCGACGGCCCCTGCGCCGCCGCCAGTGCTGCCGCCGGTGCCGAAGATCCGGGTGACGGCTCCGCCAGAACCCGTGGTGAGCGCGCCGCCGAAGATCCAGCTGCCGAAGGCGCTGGTGGAACCGCCAAAGCCCGAAGCGGTGAAGTTGAATGCCCCGGCGATGCCTGCCGTTCCAGCTGCGGCGCCGAAGGCGGTGGTTGCGCCTCCGCAGCCGAAGGTGGGTTTGTTCGCGGCAGCCAAGCCGACGGCGGTCGCCAATAACCAGACGGCGCCGACGGTGCAGACCGGCGGTTTTGGAAACCCTGTCGGGGTGGCGGTCAACGCAAATGCGACGCGGCCCTCGACGGTCGTCGCGGCAGGCAGTTTCAATGCGGCGCCGGGAGCAAACCAGGGCGCCGGAGCGGCGCGCCGCGGGGTGGTGCAAGGCGCAGGCTTCAACACCGGCGTTGCGAACGGAGTGGCGGGGGGTACGAGCCGGGGCGCGGTCGCTTCTGCAGGCTTTAACAACGGCGTGGCCGGCGGCACCGGGACCGGCGCTCGCGGGGGCGCGGTGGCGACGGCAGGGTTTGGGAACAATATGATCGGGGGCGCCGGCGCTCCTGCGGCGAAGGCCCAGGCGGTGAGCTTCACGGCTCCTGAAGTCATTTCGGAACCGAGGCCGCAGTATACGGCAGAGGCAAGACAACTTAAGATTCAGGGCGAGGTCACGCTCCAGGTAAAATTCGGGGCGGATGGCAAGGTGCAGGTCCTGAAAGTAGTCAGCGGGCTGGGCCATGGCCTGGACGAGCAGGCCGAACACGTGGCGCAGCAGATCCGGTTTCATCCGGCGGCGAGGAATGGCCAGCCGACG
The DNA here is from genome assembly GCA_965199205.1 of Acidisarcina sp. Taxonomy (GTDB): domain Bacteria; phylum Acidobacteriota; class Terriglobia; order Terriglobales; family Acidobacteriaceae; genus Acidisarcina. The sequence continues at coordinate 2,143,468 of OZ240688.1, read as the reverse complement.
GACCAGATCACTTTGATTCACATACTTTTTCAGCTCGCGTAAGGTGGACTTTTGAATTTGACTTGCGACACTACGGAAATGGCCGGGTTTGATCGAACGATGAGAAATAGTTCTCGTAAGGTGTGGGTTGCCACACTGCTGCTGGCCGTTGGCGCGCTCAGCGCGGAGGCCAAGAAACCCAAGTTTGCGCCACTGACGCCGTTGACGCCCGCGCAGGCGGCGTTGATCGACAAGGCGGCCGGCCGCGAGACGGCGATGGTGAAGGAGCTGCAGAAGCGGGTCCCGATCGTACAAACCTACATTCAGAACGTGAAGGCGGACGCGAAGCTTTCGTCGGTGCCGGCGTCGGACGATTACCTGCTGAGCCGGGTAGATTTCGGGAAGACCTTCCAGGCCGAAGGCTACCAGGAGAAGGCGCAGAAGAAGGGCTTGTTGAAGGGGTCGATGGGCGCCCTGAGCGGCCTGACCAAGGCGCTGAAGCTGGATACCGAGTATGTGCCGACCGGCTTCATGGACATGATGTTTGTCGATGCTACCAATTTCAGCCGCGAGCACTACGATTTCGAATTTATCCGGAACGATTTTCTGGGAACGGTCCATACCGAAGTTTTCGATGTCTTTCCGAAGAAGGGATCGGGCGCGGGCCGCTTTACGGGGCGCATCTGGGTCGAAGACCAGGATGGCAGCGTGATTCGCTTCAACGGAACATTTACGGGCAACGCCAACCTGGACCGGCCGGAGTACTTCCATTTCGACAGCTGGCGGAACAATCTGCAGCCGGATATCTGGCTGCCGGCCGCGATTTATGTCGAGGAGACGCACCGGACGAAGAACGATGGCGACGAGGGCCTGCGGGCGCAGACCTATTTCTGGGGCTATTCGTTGAAGCTGCCGAGCCACCAGGCGGAGAACGCGACGGTCGAGATCGACAACGTCACCGACAAGAGCGACCAGGCGCAGGATGTCAGCCCCTTGCAGGCGAGCCGTGCGTGGGTGACGCAGGCAGAAAATAACGTACTCGACCGGCTGGTGCAGGCGGGGCTGCTGGCGCCGCCCAGCGATTTCGACAAGGTGCTCGAACAGGTCACGAACAATATCATCATCGGCAACAAGCTCGATCTGCCGGATACGATCCATTGCCGGGTGCTGTTGACGACGCCGCTCGAGTCGCTGGCGGTCGGCAACACGATTCTGCTCAGCAAGGGCCTGGTGGATGTGCTGCCGTATGAGGAGGATCTTGCCGCCGTCATCGCGTTCCAGCTGGCGCATATCACGCTCGGCCATCATATCGACACGCGGTACGCCTTCAACGACCGGCTGCTCTTTCCGGATGAGTCCACCTTCCAGCGAATCAATATGAACCATAGCGCCGGAGATGACGACCTGGCGGCGAAGAAGGCGGTCGAATTTATGAACGCCTCGATCTACCACGACCGGATCGCGAGCGCGGGGCTCTTCTTCGTCCAGCTGCAGGTGCGGTCGAAGCAGTTGAAGGCCCTGATGACGCCGCAGCTCGGCGATTCGCTGCTGCGGTCGGATGGAACGCCCTGGCTTGCCGAACTCTCGAAGAGTTCCCCGAAGCTGGATATGGACAAGCTGGACCAGATCGCGGCGCTGCCGCTGGGCAGCCGCCTGAGGATCGACGCGTGGGACGATCGAGTGGTGCAGCTGAACGTGAAGCCGGTGCCGCTGCTGAACGCGCGCGACAAGATGCCCTTTGAGGTCACGCCGATCTTTTTCCGCCTGACGCGGTACACGGAGCCGGCGCCCGCGGCAGCCGCCGCAGCGCCGCCGGCAGCAGCTCCGTCGGCAGCAGCTCCAGCGGCAGCGCCGCCGCCGCCCGATGCGACGGCCCCTGCCGGCGCGCCTGCCCCCGCGGCGGGACAAGCTGCTCCTGGAAACGGTGCGGCGCCGAATCCTGTGCCGCCGCCGGCGGCTGCCCCGCAGTAGAGGGCCAGCGATCGAGGTCTGGAAGTAGTCCGAGAGTTGCGTCCCGAGATCGACAGGGTGTCGCCAGGTAAACCGGTTTCAAGGGAGACTGTTTTGATCAAGAGATTTTTTTCGGCGGCTGCATTGGCCCTGGTTCCACTCGGCCTTTCCCTGGCTCCGGCGGGCCTCTACGGACAGGCTGCGCCCGCGGTGCGGGTTGTGCCCTCAATGACGGCCGGCGGCTATTATTCAAACTTCAGGCCCGACTACACCCCGGGACGGCTGGGAGGGATCGGCGTCTTTGTCGACTGGAACCTCTTTGGCAAACTGGGCGCGGAGGGAGAGGCGCGCTGGCTCCGATTTAACCAGCAACTCGGCAGTTACGAAGACAATTACCTGGTCGGGCCGCGCTACTCACGCCACTATGGGAAGTTCATTCCCTATGCAAAGTTCATGCTGGGAGCGGGCGAACTGCAATTTCCGAGCGGCCAGGGACATGGTGGATATTTTGCCATGGCGCCGGGCGGCGGTCTGGATTACCGCTTCAGCCGGCACATCACCATCCGGGCGATCGACTATGAGTACCAGTTCTGGCCAAAGGCGCCGGGCGGGGGCTTGCCGACCAATGGTCTGACGCCGAACGGCTTCAGCTTCGGCGTGGGCTATCGAATCTTTTAGCGTCGGGCCATAAGCCTGGAAGCAACGATGCAATTGCAAAACCCCGGCCAGGACGCCGGGGTTTTGCAATTGCATTGTTGCCGCGAGGAGTGTTGTCTAGAAGTGGTAAGCGACGCCGATGACCGGGTTGGAGAGGGTCGGGAGCCAGCGGTTGGTCTTGTAATTGGCAAGAGCGAAGTTGGGCGCCTTCATGACTTCGCCGCGATACTCAGCACGAATATCGAAGCTCGGGCTGATTTCGTAAGCGACGCCTGCACCGTAGAGGGCGCCAATCTGGGTCTGTCTCTTGGCGTCGAGCGTGGTGCTGCCGGAGAGGATGGGCGAGAAGATAAAGCCGCCGACGCCGCCCTCGACGAACGGGTTGAACTTGCGGAAGTTGAAGTTATACACATAGGCGAACGAGACTTCCTGCATGCGCGTATGGACGCGAACGTTGTTGAAGCTCGTCACGTAGCTGTTGGCGTTCTGGCCATACTGGTAGTTGGCCTCGAGAGCGCTGCGGGGCGTGAGCATGTAGCGATAACTGACGAGCCCACCCAGGCCATTGCGGCCATATTGGTGAACGGTGTTTCCGTAGACGTAGGGAGGAAAGATACCGGTGACGCCTATACTGACATCCTGCCTGCTTTCCTGGGCGAAACCTGCCGCTGCCAGAAATGGCAGCAGAACGAACAACAGAGCGACTTTTCTCATTCTTTCCTGAACTCCCTGACTGCTCAACGACCGCGGGCCTGTGCCTCTTCGTTCGCCGATTCTTAAACTTGTGAACCAACCTGGCCCATCTCGCAATTGTATCGTGACGGGGGTTGCTGGGCGCTTCCCGCTTGCTCTTGGACGCGGAGAAGAGGAGAAGGACAGTGAATGAGGAGGGAGAAATGCAGCGGCGGGAGGAGATGCGGAATGCCCTTCCGCCGCTTCAGACCAGGGGCTTTCCGTTCAGGCGGTGACGGGCTCGGCCTGCGAGGCAGCGGTCTTGACGGGGTGGCCGTCTTTGACGGTGACCGGATCGAGGAAGGGCATGGCGGCGCGGAGTTCGGAGCCGACCTCTTCGAGCAGCAGGCCGGATTCGTTCTTCCGGTAGGCATTCATATCCTTGCGGGCATTGCCGCCGTCGGCCTCCGACTCGTTCTCGGCGATCCAGCGTTTGGCAAAGGCGCCGTCCTGAATATCGGTAAGGATCTTCTTCATGGTGGCGCGGGTCTCGTCGGTGACGATCTTGGGCCCGGTGATGTAGTCGCCCCACTCCGCGGTGTCGGAGATGGAGTAGCGCATGTAGGCGAGGCCGCCGCGATACATGAGGTCGACGATGAGCTTCAGCTCGTGGAGGCACTCGAAATAGGCGATTTCGGGCTGGTAGCCGGCATCGACGAGGGTCTGGAAGGCGGCCTTGACGAGCGCCGAAGTGCCGCCGCAGAGCACGGTCTGTTCGCCGAAGAGGTCGGTCTCGGTTTCTTCGGTGAAGGTGGTCTCGATGACGCCGGCGCGGGTGCAGCCGATTCCCTTGGCGTAAGCGAGACCCTGCGCGTGGGCATGGCCGGAGGCGTCCTGGTGAACGGCGAGCAGGCCGGGTGTGCCGCCGCCCTCGGTGAAGACCTCGCGCACGCGGTGGCCGGGCGCCTTGGGAGCGACGAGCGAGACATCGACATCTTTCGGCGGAACGATCGCGCCGTAGCGGATGTTGAAACCGTGGGCGAACATCAGCGTTTTGCCGGCGGTGAGATATGGCTCGATGTCCGCCTTGTAGGTCTTGCCCTGGGAATGGTCAGGGGTGAGAACCATGATGACGTCGGCCCATTTGGCGGCGTCGGCGACGGTGAGGACTTCGAGGCCGGCATGCGTGGCTTTCGCAATGGACTTGCTGGTCGCGGGCAGGCCGACGCGAACATCGACGCCCGAGTCCTTGAGGTTGAGAGCGTGGGCGTGACCCTGGGAGCCGTAGCCGATGATGGCTACCTTCTTCTGCTGGATGAGGGAGAGGTCGGCGTCGTGATCGTGGTAAGTCTTGGGCATTGTTTCCTCGTTCGTCAGATGACGTTATTGATGTTAGTCCAGTTGTGGTAGAGATTTATTTGCTCTCACGTCTCAGAAAACCGAGACGTGTGGCGCCCGGATTTGTGGAGGCCGAGAGGGACACCGCCGATGCTTCGACGACGCGCCTGCGGCGCTCCGCTCAGGATGACGATTCCTCGGAGCTACAGTGGGTGGTGGGGTTCTCCGGAGAGCAGTTCGAGATCGGCGTCGCCGCCGGAGTCTTCGCCTTGTGTCACTTCGGTCGTGGGCAGATCCGGCTCCGGTTCGGGGAGGCGCATGGCGTCGAGAACGCGGCTGGTGTGCTGGCCGCGGCGCATGACCATGCGGCCGGTGCGGGAGATTTCAAGGATCTGGTTTTCTCGCACGCTGTTCGCACTCTCGGTGAGGACCTGGATGAGGCCCTCGACCTTACTGGAGACGCCGGTGATCTCAAGCATGAGCGATTCCGGCGCGAGATCGACGACGCGGGCGCGGAAGACCTCGGCGAGTTCGAAGATGTGCGAGCGGGTTTTCGCGGTGGCCGCGACCTTGATGAGGGCCAGTTCGCGGACGACGCAGGAGAACTGGCCGACATCATCGACCTCGAGCACGTTATCGAGCTTGTAGAGGCTGGCGCGGACGCGGTGGGCGGCTCCGGCGGGCGCGTCGGCGACGATGGTCATGCGCGAGACCTCGGGCCGCTCGGAGTGGCCGACGGTGAGGGACGTGATGTTGATGTTCAAGCGGCGGAAGAGGGAAGCGACGCGGGTGAGGACTCCGGGCTTGTCTTCGACCAGGGCTACGAATGTGTGGAGCATGATTCTCTTTCCTGGTTGCAAAAAAAATTGGAGGAGTTCGCGTCTCAAGCGCAAGACCCTTCGACAGGCCCAGGGCAGGCGGGGGGGCACCCAGAGTCGTTACGCGTCACTCGCGGTTTCGATCAGCGGATCGGGGCGGCGGATCATTTCGTGGAGGGCCGCTCCGGGCGCGATCATGGGATAGACGCCATCTTCCTTTTCCACGTGGAAGTTGATGAGGAAGGCGCGGCCGGATTTTCTTGCGGTAGCGATCGTCGGCAGGACCTGGGACCTATTTGTCACTGTGGCGCCTGCAATTCCGTAGGCATCGGCGAGCTTCGCGAAGTCGGGGCTGAAGATGGGCGAGCAGGAGTAGTTCTTGTCATAGATGAGTTCCTGCCACTGGCGGACCATGCCGAGGAATCCGTTGTTGATGATGGCGATGTTGATGTCGAGGTTCTCCTGGACGATCGTCGCGAGCTCGGGCGAGGTCATCTGGAAGCCGCCGTCGCCGGCGATGACCCATACCTCTTTGTCAGGGCAGGCAACCTTCGCGCCGATAGCTGCGGGCAGGGCGAAACCCATGGTGCCGAGGCCTCCGGAGGTGATCAGCGAACGCGGCTCGTCGTGTTTGTAGTATTGCGCCTCCCACATCTGATGCTGGCCGACGTCGGTCACGATGATGGCTTTGCCGCCCGTCGCATGCCAAAGGTCGTTAATCACATGGGCAGCGTAGAGATGGCCGTTGTCGGGTAGATTTTGAATGTCGCGGACGGCGGCGTCGCCCTTGAGCGCCTGGATAGAGCGCAGCCAATCGGCACCGTGCTTTTTGGCGGCGCGGGGCGCGATGCGGGGCAGGATGTGTTCGAGCACTTCGCGCAGGTCGCCGATGAGCGCCACATTGACGGCGACGTTTTTGTTGATCTCTGACGGGTCGATTTCGATGTGAATCTTCTTCGCATTCGGGGCGTAGGTGGAGAGCGAGCCGGTGACGCGATCGTCGAAGCGCATGCCGCAGGCGATGAGCAGATCGGCCTGCTGGATCGACTCATTCACCCAGGACTCGCCGTGCATACCCATCATGCCGAGGGAAAGGGGATGGGAGGCGGGGAAGCTGCCGAGGCCGAGCAGGGTGGTGGTTACGGGAATATGCAGGCGTTCGGCGAGGGTGCGGAGTTGATCGCCGGAACGAGATTCGAGCACGCCATGACCGGCGAGGATGATCGGGCGCTTCGCGGCCAGAATGAGCTCCACCGCCTGGGCGATGGCATTGGACTCGATCCGCAGCATGGGGTGAACGCGCTGCTGGGCGGGGAGGGCTGCTTCGAAATCGAAGCCGGCTGTCGCCTGTTGCGCGTCTTTGGTGATGTCGACGAGCACCGGGCCGGGACGCCCCGAGCTGGCGATCAGGAAGGCCTCGCGAATTGCCGGCGCGATATCTTCTGCGCGGGTGACGAGGTAATTGTGTTTGGTGATCGGCAGGGTGATGCCGGTAATGTCCACCTCTTGAAAGGCGTCGGTACCGAGGAACTTGCTCGAGACCTGGCCGGTGATGCAGACGATGGGGATGGAGTCGAGCATCGCAGTGGCGAGGCCGGTGACGAGGTTGGTTGCGCCGGGCCCGGAGGTGGCAAGCATGACGCCGACCTTGCCGGAGGCGCGGGCGTATCCGTCGGCCATGTGAGTGCCACCCTGCTCGTGCCGGACGAGAATGTGGCGGATGGGGAACTTGCGCAACGCATCGTAGATCGGCAGGATCGCGCCGCCGGGATAGCCGAAGACCTCGCGGATGCCCTCGCCCTCAAGCGTGGCCCAGACGATTTCGGCGCCGGTGAGACGGGCGGGGCGGTGTGTTTCTACTTTGCTCATGCTCCTACTCCTTATTGCTTGCGAGTTGCGGTGCTCTTTGAGGGAGTTGCCGCCCTGCGGTGACGAGGTGGCAAGGAGATCCCTCCACTACGCTGCGCTTCGGCCGGGATGATTATTTCAGACCTCTGGAGTTCTAGCCTGTTCCAGCAAAGGTCCCCTGGATTGGTACTTTCTCCGTATTCGTAGCTGCTTTTTCACGCTTAGCTTTCCTTTTCATCCGTAGCTTTCCTTGTATTTGTAGCTACTGTCGTTACAGAACTGATTTGTGACCGCGGGTCGTGAAGCTGACGAGAGCTCATTGCTGATCGATGTCTCCGGCGGGTATCTTTCATTTTCGTGGGCGTTCTCGTGGGCGTTTTCGTGGGGGTGGTGTGTGCCGTCTGGCCTAGACCGCGGAACCGCAGATTTCTCGGCTACGCGCCCGCGGCGCTCCGCTCAGGATGGCAAATTCATGGTTGCGATGCCGCCGGCTGGCTTTGTTTCGGCCTCGGCGCGAGCCAGAAGGCTCGATCGTGAGCTTGTTCGAAGCTGTCGAGTTTCGATTCGTGGCGCAGGGTGAGTCCGATGTCGTCGAGGCCCTCGAGCAGGCAGTAGCGGCGGAACGGGTCGATCGCGAAGCTGGTGGAAAATCCATCGTTGTCGTGGATGGTGTTGTCCTCGAGCGAAACGCTCAAGGTGTAACCGTCGATGGTCTTCGATTTTTCGAGCAGTGTCGCAACCTGGTCTTCCGGCAGGGTGACGAGCAGGATGCCGTTCTTGCCTGCGTTCGAATGGAAGATGTCGGCAAAGCTTGCCGCGATCACGCAGCGGAAGCCATAGTCGTGCAACGCCCAGGCGGCATGTTCGCGGGAGGAGCCGCAGCCGAAGTTCTTTCCGGCGACCAGGATCTGCGCGCCCTTATAGCGCGGGTGGTTCAGCTCAAAATCAGGCGCTTTGCGCCAGTCGAAAAAGAGATAGTCCTCATAGCCGGAGCGCTCGATGCGCTTGAGGAACTGCTTGGGGATGATCTGGTCAGTGTCGACATTGGCGCGGTCGAGCGGCTGCACGGTCGAGGTGATTTTACGAAATGGCTGCATAGCTGGCTCCTTCCAACGCGTTCGATTCGCCCTGCGGCTTGTACTGCCACTGGCGAACGTCGACAAAGTGACCGGCGACGGCGGCGGCGGCGGCCATCTGGGGGCTGACCAGGTGGGTTTGCGCGCCGGCGCCCTGGCGGCCCTCGAAGTTGCGGTTGCTGGTGGAGGCGCAGCGCTCGCCGGAGGCGATGATGTCGGGGTTCATGCCGAGACACATGGAGCAGCCCGGCTCGCGCCACTCGAAGCCTGCATCCAGAAAGACGCGGTCCAGGCCTTCGCGTTCGGCCTGGGCTTTGACCGCCTGCGAGCCGGGCACGACCATGGCGCTGACGTGCGAATGGACATGATGACCGGAGACGACTTTGGCGGCGGCGCGCAGGTCTTCGATGCGAGAGTTGGTACAGGAACCGATGAAGACGCGATCGATATTGATATCGGTAATGGGGACGCCGGGCTTGAGCGCCATATAGGCGAGGGCACGTTCGAAGCTGCGCCGGCCGGCTTCCGAGCTGTCGGCGGCAGCGACGGGCACGGCGCCGGTGACGGGGACGACCATGCCGGGGCTGGTGCCCCAGCTTACCTGAGGAGCGATGGTTTCGGCCTGGAGGGTGAGTTCGCGATCGAAGGTTGCGCCTTGATCGGTGACCAGGGTCTTCCAATGCTCGACGGCCTGGTCCCACGGTGCTCCTTGCGGCGAAAAGCGGCGGCCCTTCAGATAGGCGAAAGTCGTCTCGTCGGGCGCGATCATGCCGGCGCGCGCCCCGGCCTCGATGCTCATGTTGCAGACGGTCATGCGGCCTTCCATCGAGAGCGCGCGGATGGCGGAGCCGGCGTACTCGATGACGCAGCCGGTGGCTCCATCGGTGCCGATCTGTCCGATGATGGCAAGCACGATATCTTTGGCGGTCACGGCGGGGGAGAGTTCTCCCTCGACCGAGATGCGGAAGGTTTTGGGGAGAGACTGCGGGAGGGTCTGGGTGGCGAGAACGTGCTCGACCTCAGAGGTGCCGATGCCGAAGGCCAGCGCGCCGAAGGCCCCGTGGGTGGAGGTGTGGGAATCTCCGCAGACGATGGTCATGCCGGGCTTGGTGATGCCGAGCTCCGGGCCGATGACATGCACGATGCCTTGTTCGGGGGAGTGAATGTCGTAGAGTTCGATGCCGAAGGCCTGGCAGTTATCGCGCAAGGTGGCGATCTGCTTCGAGGCGATCTGGTCGGCGATGACGAAGCGGTGGTCCTTGATGGTCGGGACGTTATGGTCGACGGTTGCGACGCAGCGGTCCGGCCGGCGCACCGTGCGCCCGGTAAGCCGAAGCCCTTCAAAGGCCTGGGGCGAGGTGACCTCGTGAATGAGGTGCAGGTCGATATAGACGATCGACGGTTCACCCTCGGGCGCAGCGACGAGGTGCGACTCCCAAACTTTTTCGAAGAGTGTTTTCGGTTGGACGGACATTGTGCGCTCACCTCTCTTGCTTGTTCGTTGGTGCGTTGCGTGCGCTTTTAGCGCTATTGCATCGATCGCTGTCACCGCGGATGCTTCGACTTCGCCCGGATGACAAACTTGAAGCATCACACGGCGTGCAAGGCCTGACTGCGGTCGAGGATGTGGTTGAGCGCCTCGTTCGCCTGCTTGCCCATTTCCTGGGTGGACACGACCTGAATGCCAGCCTTGTCGCCGCGCGCGAGATCGGCTGTGCGGTAGCCCTGCTCGAGGACGTGGCGGACGGCGGCTTCGATGGCCTGGGCGTCCTCTTCGAGGCCACCGGAATGGCGCAGGAGCATGGCGGCGGTGAGGATGGCGCCAAGTGGATTGGCGAGGCCCTTGCCGGCGATATCGGGCGCCGAGCCGTGGACCGGTTCGTAGAGATTGACCGCGCCGCCGATGGTCGCCGATGGCAGCATGCCGAGCGAACCGGTAATGACGGCGGATTCGTCGGAGAGGATATCTCCGAAGAGGTTTTCCGTGAGGACCACGTCGAAGTTGCGCGGCGTATTCATCAGGTGCATGGCGCAGGCGTCGACGTATTGATGATCGAGGGCGATGCCGGGATAGTCCTTGGCGACGTCGGTGACGGTGGCGCGCCAGAGCTGGGAGACTTCGAGGACATTGGCTTTGTCGACCGAGGTGACTTTTTTGCGGCGCTTGCCGGCGAGCTCGAAGGCGACGCGGGCGACGCGCACGACCTCGCTTTTGGTGTAGCGCATGGTGTTCCAAGCGGAGTCGTTGCCTTTGTCCCACTGGCGCGGCTCGCCGAAGTAAAGACCGCCGAGGAGTTCGCGGACGAAGAGGATATCCGCGCCTTCGACGACCTCGGGCCGGAGCGGCGAATTGATCGCGAGCGCCGGCCACGCAAAAGCCGGGCGAAGGTTGGCAAAACCGCCGAGCGCCTGGCGGATGGCGAGCAGGCCGGCCTCGGGACGTTTGCCGGGAGGGAGTGAGTTGAACTCGTTACCGCCGACGGCGCCGAGCAGGACGGCATCGCTTTCGAGTGCGGCATCGAGAGTATCCTGCGGGAGCGGCGAGCCTTGCTGCTTGATGGCGACGCCACCGATGAGCTTCTCAGTGAACTGGAAATCATAGCCGCCAAAATCGGCGACCGAGCGCAGGACGTGGATGGCCTGCTGGGTAACCTCGGGACCGATGCCGTCGCCGGAGAGGATGAGGATTTTCAACGTCTTCTGTTTGCTCATTCTTGGGTTCCTGGTGGTACAAGAGCCAGGGCTAAAGCCCCGTGTCGATTTGTGCTTTTTCACCGGGCCAAAGCCCGGTGCTTCGATCGAAGCGATTCACGATCTTTATGAGGTCCTGGCCAGCGGCCCGGCTTCGAGTTCCTGGACGAGGTCGCTGTGGCGGCGATGGTGCGAGACCAGATTGATAAGGTCCTGATCGTAGACGTTTTTCTTGCGGTCGCCGAGTTCGGTATAGGCGCGATAGGCAATATCGAGGTCGGCGGGATCGAGCTTATAGCCGAGTTCGGCAAGACGGTGCGCCATGGCGCGGCGGCCGGAGTGCTTGCCGAGCACCATCCTGGTGCTCGGGGCGCCGACGGACGCGGGGGTAAGAATTTCGTAGGTCAGCGGATTGGCAAGCATCCCGTGCTGGTGGATTCCAGCCTCGTGAGCAAAGGCGTTCGAGCCGACGATGGCCTTGTTCGGGGAGGGGGCGAAGCTGATCACCGAGGAGAGCGCCTGGCTGATGGAGTAGAGGCGATCAAGCACGATATTGTTTTCGACCAGATACTTGTCGGCGCGGACGTGGAGTACGGCGGCGATCTCTTCCAGCGCGGCATTGCCGGCGCGTTCGCCGATGCCATTGATGGCGCACTCCACCTGGCGCGCGCCGCCCTCGATAGCCGCCAGGGTATTGGCGACCGCGAGACCGAGGTCATCATGGCAGTGAGAAGAAAAGATAATCTTGTCCGATCCGGGAATGCGCTCGATCAAGGTGCGGAAGAGGTTGCCGTACTCATCGGGCGTGGAGTAGCCGACGGTGTCGGGGAGGTTGATGGTGGTGGCTCCTGCCTGGATGGCGATGGTGACCATCTGGCAGAGAAAGCCGGGATCGCTGCGGGTGGCGTCTTCGGGCGAGAACTCGACGTCGTCGACATAGCTGTGCGCCAGCCGGACGGATTCGCCGACCTGGTCGAGGGCTTCTTCGCGGCTGATTTTGAGCTTGTATTGCAGGTGCAGATCGGAGCTGGCGAGGAAGACGTGAATCCGGGCGCGAGCGGCGGCCTCGACGGAACGGGCGGCCAACTCGATATCCTGCTTGCGGGCGCGGGCAAGGGAGGCGATGCGCGGCCCGCGGATGGCCCTGGCGATGTCGGCGATGGAGTTGAAGTCGCCTTCGGAGGAGACGGCGAAACCGGCTTCGAGAATGTCGACGCCGAGGTCGGCCAATCCATGGGCGAGGGAGAGCTTTTCCTCGCGGGTCATGGAGCATCCTGGGGACTGCTCGCCGTCGCGCAGGGTGGTGTCGAAGAAGTAGAGGCGGTCGCGGTACTGTTGCCGATTCATGAGGGGAGATCCAACCGATGAACTCACCAACAGAGTTTCTCAGCCGCCAGATCATAATTCAAGTTTATAATTCTTATGTTTAGCATAAGGTGTTCTTATAAGCCAACTTTGCGGCGAGGGAGTGGTTTCGATCGACTTATTTCAACTGGAGACTTTTGTCGCGGTCGCCGAAGAGCGCAGCTTCTCGCGCGCGGCGGTGCGATTGAATCGTACCCAGCCGGCGGTCAGCCAGGTGATCCGCAAGCTGGAGAGTGACCTCGGCGAGGTGCTTTTTGAGCGGGCCTCGCGGGATGGCACGTTGACGGCGGCGGGTGAGTTGTTGCGGGAATATGCGGAGCGGCTGCTAAGCCTGCGCCGTGAGGCGACGAGCGCTCTCGACGAATTGCGTTCGCTGGACCGGGGAAGGCTGCTGCTGGCGGCCAACGAGTACACCTGTCTTTACCTGTTGCCGGTGATCGATGAATTCCGCAGGCGCTATCCGCAGATCGGCGTGACGGTGCAGCGGTCGCTGGCGACGAAGATCTCGAACTCGCTGCAGCAGCGGGACGTGGAGTTCGGCGTGATGTCGTACCGGCCGGACGAGCACTTCCATTCGATCCGGGTGTACACGGACCAGGTGGCCTTCGTGATGAGCCCGGAGCATCGGCTGGCCGGGAGGAAGTCGCTCTCGATCCGGGAGTTGGGAAGAGAGACCTTTGTCGCTCACAATGTGCCATCGCCCTTGCGGCGCAAGGTGATCGAGACGTTTCTGGAACACAAGACCCCGCTGAACATGGTCGTGGAACTGCCGAGCCTGGAGGCGATCAAGCGGTTTGTCGCCGGCGGCAATGGGGTTGCGCTCGCTCCCGGGCTGACGGTCGAGCCGGAGCTGCGATCGGGCGTGCTGGTGAACGTGCCGGTCAAGGAGCTGCAGATTCGGCGGACGCTGCGGCTGGTACACCGAAAAGGGGCGAAGTTATCTCATGCGGCGATGGGATTTCTCGAGGTGATCCGGTCGATGGCGGTCGAGCGCGGCGCGCCGTTCCAGTTTGAGGAAGAGAAAGCGGCCGGTGTTTCCTCCGGAAAGCGGCACGGCGGCGGAGCATCCCGGGTGGCGAACGAGGTATCTACCTGAAGATGGGCAGGCGACAACTTGGGTTGGCGGCCGCGGCGCTGGCGGCGGGCGTTTCAATGCAGGGGCAGGCAAAGCCGCAGTGTGCGGCGCAGCCGGCGAGCCTGAGGGAGATGCGCGACTGTTACCGGCCGGTGCTGGTCTTTGCCGCAAGTGCGCGGGATGCCTCGTTTGCGGCGCAGCAGGGTTTACTGGAGCAGTATGCCGACGACATGATGGACCGCAACCTGCTGTACGTTCCAGTGCTGGGCGAGGGAACTCATTTCAAGCAGCCGCTCGATGCGCCGTACGTGGTTGTGAAGCCGCGTGAGATCGACGCGATTCGATCGCGGTTCCACGTGGACGCGTCGGAGTTTGCGGTGGTGCTGGTGGGGAAGGATGGCGGGGAGAAATTCCGCAGCGGGAAGCCGGTCTCTGTGTTGAAGCTGGACGCTCTGGTGGACGCGATGCCGATGGGACGGCAGGAAAAGGGAGCGCGTACCGGGAGCGAGCAGTAATTCTCCTTTCCAGCGAGAGGCCGGGACGAGGCGTGGGTGGAAAGAAGACACCTGAATCCCATTCAGGGAATCAATATGACATGCTGAAGGCGGAAATTGCCGCTGAACCTCTTCTGCTCGCCGCGCGTAACAGCTTGGAATACCATCAAGCCATCGAGGCCCTTTTTATGAACACAGTCCTGACGGATCAACGTCCCGCAGTCGAGCCGGCATCGCTGCCCGAGATACTGTGCGGGTTAAGGCGGGTTGCGCAATTGAACGGCCTGACGGACGAGGAATATGAATGGCTGGCAACCAGGGGCACGGAGCGGCACGAGGCGTCCGGAGCTGTCCTGTTCCAGGACGGCGACCCGGCGACGCACATGACGATCCTGCTGAAGGGGGAGATCCATGTTCGGCGGACGAGGGGTGCGCTGGATTCGCTGTTTATCGGGCGTTCCGGACAGATTACCGGGCTGCTGCCTTATTCGCGGATGAAGTCTTACGGGGGGACCGGCTTTACGAGCGCCGATGTGTGGGCCCTGGAGTACGATCACGAGCTTTTTCCGGAGATGCTCAAGGCGATCCCGAGCATGGGGCAGCGGTGCGTGGGAGTGCTGTTGGACCGGGTGCGCGAGGTGACCCGCATGGAGCAGCAGACGGAGAAGCTGACCGCCCTGGGGAAGCTGGCGGCCAATCTCGCCCATGAACTGAACAACCCGGCTTCGGCTGCGCAACGCGCAGCGGGTGGGTTGCTGGACGAACTGCGGGTCTACGGCCACGAGAAGTACAAACTTGGCGCCCTTTGCATGGACGAGGAGAAGCTGGGCAAGGTCAGAGCGTGGCAGGAGTCTATCGGCGTTGTGGCGCGCGAACGGCAGGCGGCGGGAGGGGCGAACATCTCGGAGCAGGAGGACGGGATCACCCGGTGGCTGTCAACCCACGGAGTGCAGAACGCGTGGCAGATTGCGCCGGAGCTGGCGGAAGCCGGCATCTGCGCGGACCATCTTGCGCCGCTGGGCGAGGTGCTCGACGCCAGGGCGACGACGGTGGTGCTTTCGCAGTTTGCGTCTTCGCTCCGCGCCGAACGGATGACCGAGGCGATGATCGACTCGACGGCCCGGATCTTCGACCTAATCAAGGCGATCAAGGATTACTCCTACATGGACCAGGTGGCCATCCAGGAGATCGACATTCCGCGAGGGCTGGAGAACACGCTCAGCATGCTGCAGTCGCGCCTTCACGACGTCGAGGTGCTGCGCGATTATGAGCCGGACCTGCCTTGCATCAGCGCCTACGGACGGGAGCTGAACCAGGTGTGGATGGCGTTGATCGAGAATGCTCTGGATGCGATCGAGGACCATGGGCGGATTGAGCTGAAGACCAGGCTTTCGGGCGATTTAATCCTGATCGAGGTATGGGACAACGGGCCGGGAATTCCGGCCGAGATTCAGGACCGGATCTTCGAGCCGTTCTATACGACGAAGGCTCCGGGGCTGGGGCTCGGGTTGGGCCTGGATACGGTGATGCGGATTATCCGGAAGCATCGCGGCTTTGTGCAGGTGGAGTCGAGGCCGGGAGCGACATGCTTCCAGGTAAGGCTGCCGATTCAGCAGTTGCAGGCTTACTGAATAGCGAGGGCCGCGATGCCTGGCGCAGCCCTTCGCTATTCGTTCATATTCTGCTGCGCGCGCCGGAAGGCGAAGTCGCTGACGTGAACCGTGCCCTGGTATGGCCGGTCAATGTCGCCGATCGCCACGAGTACGAGGGCTATTAGCAGGGAGAAGGCGAAGACCTGGAGGCCGTGCAGGGCTTTATTGGCGGAGCCGAACATCGAGGCCGAAGCGATGGTGACCGCGCCGCCAATGATGAGCACGCACCAGAGCACGAAGGGCAGGCGAAAGGCATTCTCCAGGAGCCGGATGCGCCGATGTTCGGTGAGCGAGCTCAGTTCGCTGATGGAGTGGTCTTCAGCAAGGATCTCGGCCGGCGATTCGGTCTTGAGAGTCATCAAAACTTTCCACATGTCCCGGTTGGCCGAGTGGCTGGCTTCAGGTATCTGGCCGGCCGACATCGCGGGCCAATCGCGGGTGATGACGGCTTCGGCATAGTCACGGGCCAGCCTTTGCATCTCGGCGCGCTGCGGCGCCGGCAGGCCTTCAGCGAGGCGGTAGACATTTCCGAGCGCATTGGCCTCGTTATCGGCATTCAGGTCGGCGGCCCCAAAGTCGGTCCAGACGGTGTAAAGCATGAAACCGAGAATGACGGCATATGTCGTTCCCAGGATGCTGAGCTGCCAGCCGATCAGGTCGTTATGCGCGTGACGCTTTTCCCACGGCCAAACCCAGTTGAGTCCCCACATGAAGAGGAGCGACGCGGCAACGGTAAAGACGACAATGATGAAATCCTGGGTGGTATCCAGCATGGACGACTGGTTCTCCGTAAGAGCCAGGGCCTCGACGCGACTGGCGGTTGTCTGTCAAGGTACCTGAATTCTCTTCATGGGGGCCTTCTTTTCTTCGGCTCGGCTGCGAAAGCAGGGCTCTGGCGGCGGTCCTTCGCCGGGAGCAGCGTTCCGGAGGGCCTCCGGCGGCCGCAGATCAGCCACTTCTACAAGGGTTAACGGGCGTACCGAGAGGTATGGCGAAGGGATTGAAGCCTGAAGGCCGGCGACCCAGGGCGCTGAGTACTTTTCAAGGTAGCCGGCGGCGACACTGTGGGCCCGGATGATGCTTCGGGCCTACAGTGCTTTCACGATGCAATCCAGAGAATTCCGTGATCGATCCAGTCTAGAGGATTGCGCGCACGCTAGAGGATTGCGCGCACGATCCTGCGCACCAGCTCGGTCGTTCCTCCATAGACGACGTGGGCGGCGAAGGGCGAGGCCAGCGAGGACTTAGGCTGCTCATCGAGCGGCGGGCTCAGGTTGAGAACGGGGACGGCGATCAGGTCGGCTCCGCTGAAGAGGGCGGCGCCGAAGGTTGTGCCGAAATTGGACCTCACCCAGGAGGAATACTCGGCAAGGCCGCCATAGAGGCCGCCCATCAGCGCGCCAAAGGCGTAATGCACGATCGGGCCGCCTTTCTGCTTGCCCTCCCAGGAGAGGTGCTTGCCGCCGGTGGCGATGCTGACGACGGTGTCCGCGGTAGTCATGGTGGCGTCTTCCTTGGGTTCGTCGCTGTGCGCCTGTTGTTGCTTGTTCTCTTGGTCGCTTTGAACGGCTTGCTGCAGTTTTTTTCCGGGGCCGGCGATGAACTCGTTCATGACCCATGCCGCGGCGAGTCCGCCGGCGACCCCTGCGAAAACGCCTCGCACGATGCTCTTCTGTTTCCCCACGCTTGATCTCCTTGGTCGAAATCGCGATCTCCCATGAAGAGATGCGATCTGCGGCGCCGGCGGCTTGGGTTGATGATGCGTAGTTCAAACAGAGCAAGGAGCATGGCGATGCATCGGCCCCGGTATTTCTCTGTGCGGTCGTGCGCCCCGGCCGTTTTACTTGCGCCCCGGCACCTTTACGCAGACTGCAGAGCGGGAAGCGATGGCACAGTCCGACTTAATCCGGTTCCGATTTGGCTGGCCCGGGGCTGGCATCGCCGATGCCTCGGGCTCTCTTCCTGCGACCGATCGGCATCCTGAGACATCTTTGATGCTGGAGAACGAATGTAAGTGGCCACGACGACAGCGGACTTGAACGCATTGCCCGCTACGCCGGCGGTACGAGTGGTGAACCCCTGGGCGGTCGCGTTGACGGTGACGCTGGCGACGTTCATGGAGTTGCTCGACACCTCGATCGCCAATGTCTCACTGCCGCATATCGCCGGCGGCCTGGGCCGCAGCTTTGACGAGACGACCTGGGTGCTCACCTCGTACCTAGTGGCAAACGCAGTGGTGCTGCCGATGAGCGCGTGGCTCAGCCGCGTTTTCGGGCGCAAGCGCTACTACATGATCAGCGTCGGGCTGTTTACGCTGACATCTTTACTGTGCGGCATCGCGCCCGGTCTCGGCTTCCTGGTGCTGTTTCGCGTGCTGCAAGGGATTGGCGGGGGCGGGTTGGCTCCGGTTGAGCAGGCGATTCTGGTGGACACGTTCCCCGCCTCGAAACGGGCTGCAGCTTTTGCGCTGTATAGCGTCGCCATCGTGACCGCTCCGGCGATCGGGCCGCCGCTGGGCGGCTGGATTACGGACAGCTTCTCGTGGCGCTGGGTTTTCTTCATCAATGTGCCG
Organism: Acidisarcina sp.; assembly: GCA_965199205.1. Classification (GTDB taxonomy): domain Bacteria; phylum Acidobacteriota; class Terriglobia; order Terriglobales; family Acidobacteriaceae; genus Acidisarcina. Next base: position 2,125,281 of record OZ240688.1, on the reverse strand, counting down.
ATCGGTTTGATTTCGCTTTTTCTGACGAACCGGCTGGTGAGCGATCCGCCCGCCTTCACCGCGGAGATTGCGGAGGCCAAGCGGCTGGGCAAGCTGGGCATCGATTACATCGGCATTGCGCTGATTGCGCTGGGCTTCGCTTTTCTTGAGGTGGTGCTCGATCGCGGGCAGATCGATGACTGGTTCGGCAGCGACTTTATTCGAACCATGTTCTTGCTGGCTATTACCTGCATCGGGTTTGCGATCTGGTGGGAGCTGCGGGCCGACGACCCGGTGGTGGAACTCAAGCTGCTTGGGGAGCGGAACTTCGCGATTTCGAATATTTTTTACTTTCTCTTTGGATTTGTGCTTTTCGGCAGCACGACCATGATTCCGGAGATCCTGCAGAGTCTCTACGGCTACACGGCGACGGACGCGGGGCTGGTGCTGGGGCCGGGCGCGGCGGTCATTACGGTGCTCGCGCCGATGGTCGCGGTGTTGACGCAGAAGGGCAAAGTGAGCCCCCGGGTGCTGATTGCCTTCAGCTTTACGATGGTCTCGGCGTCGATGTTCTATTACAGCTCGTTTAACCTGCAGACCGACTACACGCATTACGCACTCGCGCGAGGCATGCAGGGTTTCGGCTATGCATTCCTGTTTGTGCCGGTGAGCGTGCTGGCTTATTCGTACCTGCCGCCGGGCAAGAATAACAAGGGTTCGAGCCTGACCAACCTGGCGCGCAACTGGGGCGGCAGTTTCGGGGTTGCCTTTATCACGACGGTCCACGAGAGGCGCATGGACCTGCATAGCGACCGGCTCTCGCGAACGGCCGATCTTTCCTCTTCGCTCTTTCACTCGCGGATCGATGGATTGACGAAGACCTTTGAGCGTCTTGGTTTCTCTCATGTCGACGCAGGCCAGCATGCCCAGGGAATGCTCTACAACCAGCTGAACTCCCAGGCGAGCCTGATCGGGTTTATGGATTGCTTTCGGGTGATGGGCCTGGTGGCGTTGGTCGGGATTCCGCTGGCGTTTATGACCAGGAAGTTCAGGCCGGGCGGCGAGGCCTCGGGCGGCCACTAGGCAGCGATCCTGCCGATCAGGAGGAAAGCCTGAGGAGTTTTGAGGCGAGGCGCGAAGCTCAGGCCTCGAGGTCCATGCCGACGGAGGCCGGAGCCGTTTCTCGAAAGCCGAACTTGGCGTAGAGGTGCTTGGCGGGGCCGTCGGCGAGCAGGCTTATATACGCACCGGCCGGAGCCTTTGCGCGCAGATGATCGACCAGGGCGCCGACGATGGCCTTGCCTAATCCCCGGCCTTGATGTTCCGGATCGACGGCGATATCGACGACCTGGAAGGTCAAGCCGCCATCGCCGACGATGCGGCCCATGCCGACGAGCTTGCCTGCTGTGCGGATGACGACGGCGAAGAAGGTATGAGGCAGGCCGATCGCAGCCCCTTCTGCGCTTCTGGGGCTCAGGCCGGCGAGGACACGCAGGCTGCGGTACTCGTCAGGCGAGGGAGTTTCGAGGAGGAGACTGTACTGTTCGTCGATCATTGGATCAGTCTAGCGAAGAGCTGTGGGGATCAGGTCGAGACAGACAAGGAGACGTGCGGCAGGGCCCGGGGCCAGTTGTTTCTCCAACTCGTCGACCGCGCTTGCGGAGAAGCCTGGCCGGCTAGAACCGAAGGCGATGGGAGCGCAGCCTTTGTGGAATACCGCCAGACATCGGCGTTCGGGTCCAGTTTACGCCTCTGCGCATTATTGCTGACGAGATGATAAGCGGCCGCCCGGCAGGGCAGTTCTGTCGAGGCAAACGACGCTAATATCCGTTGGCGACCAGATACTCGAGAGTGATTTCGAATTCCTTTTTCTTTTCCCGTTCGAGCCGCTCTTCCGCAAATTTCATGAGCACGTCGGCTTCGAGGTTGACGGGCTGGCCGATCCGCAACGAATGCAGGTTGGTTGCAGCATAGGTGTGCGGAATGATGGCGACGCTGACGATATCTCCTTCGGGCGCCGCCGGCTCAAAGCGCGCGACGGTGAGGCTGATGCCCTCGATGGCGATGGATCCCTTTTCGACAACATAACGGCCGATCGCCGGCGGAACGGCGATGCGCAGCCACCAGTCGGCAAGCGACGGGTCGGAGCCGGACTCGACCTGGGCGAGCGAGAGCAGGGTACCGGTGCCATCGACATGCCCCTGGACGACGTGGCCGCCGAGCGGAGTGCCCGCGGGCGTTGGAAGTTCGAGGTTGATGGTCGAGCCGGGAGCGAGGGCCGTGAGCGAGGTGCGCGCGACGGTCTCGGCGGCGAGGTCGGCGTGAAAGAGAGGCGGCTGGATGTCGAGGGCGGTGAGGCAGACTCCGCTGACGGCAACGCTATCGCCGGTACGCAGCCGGGCGGCGATGGCGGGCGCCTCGATGGTGATACGCTGCGAGCCGTCGCGTTTTTCGACAGAGACAATAGAGCCGGTGCTCTCGATCAGGCCGGTAAACATGCTTCCAGATTAGAGCAAAGGCAGAGAACGCGTACCTGGAGAAAGATTCGCGAGCAGCATTTCCATTGGGAAAGAAATGCAGTCTGGCGTCTCCTACGCAGGCGCGGGTCGCTCTGATTTTGCTCTAGCTGATCGTCGCGGGGGCCTGGACTTGCCAGGGATCGTTGAGCCGGGCTTCTACGGCGAAATCGGGTCCGTACCGGTGAAGTTCGTAGGCGTGGATCTGCGGCTGCTGGAGGAGAGGGGCAGCGAGCAGCGGCTGAGCGCCGGGGCCGAGGAAGCGGGGCGAGTAGAAGAGGAAGAGGCGGTCGACGAGGGCCGCATTGAGAAAGCTGGCGTTGACGCGCGAACCTGCTTCGATCAGGAGGCTGGCGATCTTCAACTGTGCGAGATGTTGAAGGACGGCGAGCAGGGGGGAGGATGGATGGGGCGGCAGTTGCTGGACAGAGACCCCTGCAGCGGCGAGAGCTTGTTGCCGGCCCTCGTGGATTTCAGTACAGAAGACCAGCAGATCGTTCGAGCTGCCGGCTGCGGTCTGCACCAGCTTCGAGTCGAGTGGCAGCCGCAAGCGGGAATCGAGAATGACTCGTAGTAAGGGCCGCCTTCGCGGAAGGCCGCTGCGGCCGGTGAGCAGGGGATCGTCGGCGAGCACGGTGCCGATGCCGGTGAGGACGGCGTCGACGGAGTGGCGGAGCCGGTGAACTTCCTGCCGGGATTCGGGACCGGTGATCCAGGAGATTTCGCCGGGTCTGCGGTCTGCGTCCGCGGGAGCGATGCGGCCGTCGAGGGTCATCGCTGCCTTGAGCGTGACATAGGGAAGCCCGGTGCGGATGAATTTTGCGAAGGCGGCATTCAGCCGCTGCGCGGAGTGCTCGAGGACTCCGGTAATGACGTCGACGCCGGCATGGCGCAGGCGCTCGATGCCGCGTCCATGCACGGTTGGATTGGCGTCAGCAGTGGCGATGACGACGCGGGCGACTTTTGCGGCAATCAAGGCGTCGGCGCAGGGGCCGGTGCGCCCGTGATGGGAGCAGGGTTCGAGGGTGACGTAGGCGGTCGCACCGCGCGCTCGGCGGCCGGCCTCCCGAAGGGCGACGATTTCGGCGTGATCGCGCTGATCGTATTGGTGAAAGCCGGCGCCGACGAGCTGGCCCTGGCGGACGATCACGCAGCCGACGGCCGGGTTGGGAGAGGCGAGTCCGACGCCTTGTTGCGCCAGGTCGAGCGCCTTGGCCATCCAGTGCTCGTCCGGCTGTGCCGGGAGCGGCGGCGAAGAGCTAGCCACCGAGCAGCGACTCCACGAAAGCATCGCTGTCGAAGGGCAGCAGGTCTTCGAGCTTTTCGCCGACTCCGACGTAGCGGACCGGCAGCTGCAATTCGCGAGCGATGGCGATGGCGATGCCGCCCTTCGCGGTGCCGTCGAGCTTGGTGAGAACGATGCCGGTGACGCCGGCCGACTCGGTGAAGAGCCGCGCCTGCTGCAGGCCGTTCTGGCCGGTGGTCGCGTCCATGACGAGCAGCACTTCGTGAGGCGCGGAGGGAACGAGGCGTTGGGCGGTGCGGCGCATTTTGTCGAGCTCGGCCATGAGGCTGTTCTTGGTGTGAAGGCGGCCGGCGGTGTCGATGATGAGGACGTCGGTTCGGCGCGCCTTGGCGGCCTGCAGAGCGTCATAGAGCACGGCGGACGGATCGCCGCCCTGTTTGGTCTTGATCATCTCGACGCCGCTGCGTTGCCCCCAGACCTCAAGCTGCTCGATCGCGGCAGCGCGGAAGGTGTCGGCCGCGCAGAGCAAAACAGTTTTGGCGTCGCGCCGGAAATAAGCGGCCAGCTTGCCGGTGGTGGTGGTCTTGCCGGTGCCGTTGACGCCCACCATCATGACCACCAAGGGCGGCGCGACGGCGGCAATCGGTCGCTGCTGCTCGTCGAGAATGGCTTTGAGATGTTCCTTGAGCAGTTGTTTCAGCTCGGCGCCGTCGCCGATCTGCTTGCGGAGAGCCCGTTCGCGGAGCGCGGCGAGAATTTCGGTGGTGGTGGTGACGCCGATATCGGAGGCGAGCAGGACGAGCTCCAGCTCTTCGAGCGAGGCTTCATCGACCTCGCGGGTGAGGGCAATGACGCTTTCAATCTTCTCGCCGAGCGAATCTCGGGTCTTCGAGACCGCCTGCTTCATGCGGTCGAAGATGGATTTTTTTTCGGGTTCGTTCAGGCTGCCAAAGAGGGTTTGAATCATGGGGAAAGCAGGGGTCCTTCGCGGCTGGGCGGCCGCTGTTGTCAGTTTAGCAATCGACTAGGGGTGGAGAGATTGAGGCCACGGAAACCAGGCATGAATGATGCTAGAATTGATGCAGGTGAAAAGAGACAGCGCTATGCGGACGACGATGAACCTCGATGATGGATTGATAACCAGAGCGCAGGAGCTTACCGGGATTCAGGAGCGGAATACTCTGGTAAGGATGGGGCTGGAAGCGCTGATTGCTCATGAAAGCGCGATGCGCCTAGCGCGTCTGGGCGGAAGTCAGCCTGATATTGAAGACATCCCTCGCCGTCGCGAATCCGCGGCGTGATCCTGGCAGACACATCGATCTGGATCGATCACTTACGCTCACCAGAGCCGGAGCTCATCGATCTGGCAGCAGGCAGACTTCTTTACTGTCATGCTGGCGTCATCGGGGAACTCGCATGCGGAAACCTTGCCGATCGGCATGAAATGCTCACACTTCTGAAGGGGTTATTTCAAGCTCCCGTCGCCGAAGCCGAGGACGTTCTTATTTTCATCGAACGAAACCGTCTCATGGGTCGCGGAGTGGGCTACCTCGACATGCAGCTTCTCGCTTCGGCTGCCATGCAGCCGGGCCGTCTCTGGACTAGAGACCGCCGCTTGCGAGAAGTGGCGGAGAGCCTCGGCCTCAGTTATGCCGCACTCTCGGGGTAGACTGGCGGTGAGCAATCATGCCTACCTCTCCCAATAACCGGAACGGGGCTATGCCCGACCCTCTGGCGACAGAGCCGGAGTTCGTTGTGGATGCGGGTGGCCCCGCTCCGCCGCCCCCGATACCGCAGGGCCGGCGTGCGGCGGCCACCTTCATCTTCTTTACCGTGGCGCTGGACATGCTGGCCATGGGCATGATCGCACCGGTTCTGCCTCGTCTGATCGTGAATTTTCTTCATGGGAATGCCGTCTCGGCGTCGCAGATGCTGGGCGTCTTCGGTACGCTCTTTGCCGGCATGCAGTTCTTCTTTTCCCCGGTCCTGGGATCGCTCTCGGACCGTTTCGGGCGGCGGCCTGTGGTCTTGCTGTCGAACTTCGGGCTGGGGCTGGATTACATGCTGATGGCCTGGGCCCCGGCGCTGAGCTGGCTTTTCCTGGGGAGGGTGATCTCGGGGCTCACGGCTTCGAGCATCCCGACAGCGATGGCCTATATGGCCGATGTGACGCCGCGGGAGAAGCGGGCAGCGGCATTTGGGATGTTGAATGCGGCCTTTGGCATCGGCTTTGTGCTCGGCCCGGCCCTGGGCGGCATCCTGGGCAACGTGAATCCCCGCCTGCCGTTCTGGGTTGCCGGCGGGTTGAGCCTGGTCAATGGACTCTATGGACTGCTGGTGCTGCCGGAATCGCTGGCTCTGGCGCATCGCAGCCCGTTTTCCTGGAAGCGCGCCAATCCCATCGGTTCGCTCTCCCTGCTGAGCCGCAATCGCGTCTTACTCGGCATCGCCGGACTGCTGCTGCTGGGGTATATCGCCCAGCAATCGCTAATGAACGTCTATGTGATCTACGCGGATTACCGCTATCACTGGACTGACCGGACCGTGGGCTTGTCGCTCGCCTTGATCGGCGTCTTTTCGGGCTTATACGGCGCGCTGCTGGTGAAGCGGGTGGTGAAGTGGCTCGGCGAGCGCAAGACCATGGTCTTCGGATTTGTAGGAGGCGCAGTGGGATACGCGATGTTCGGGCTTTCGGCGACGGGCCTGCTGTTCTGGATAGCGATTCCTTTCCTCAACCTGATGTCGTTTACCTGGCCGTCGGCACAGAGCATTATGTCGCACGAGATCGGGCCGTCGGAGCAGGGGCAGCTGCAAGGGGCGGTCAACAGCCTGCGCGGCATCGCCGGCCTGGTTGGCCCGGGCTTGTTCACGTATATCTTCAGCAAATCGATCGGCGCGAATGCGACGGTCCATCTGCCGGGCATGCCCTTCTTCGTGGCTGCAGGCATGCTGGTCGCGGGACTTGGGTTAATGGTCGTGATCCGGCAAACCCGCACTGCCTGAAAAGCCTTATTCGTCGCGGCCGGGGCGCGTCATCAGCTCGCGGATCGCCTCTTGCGGCGACTGCCGGCTGCCGAGAATGGCGGCCATCTGTTGCGTGATGGGCATCTCGATCCCGAGTTTCTGTGCGAGAGCGGCGGCGGCAAAGGTAGTTCGAACGCCTTCGGCGACCTTGCCTTTCAGGCCAGAGAGGATTTCTTCGAGAGCTCGACCCTGGCCGAGTTCGATACCGACCAGGCGGTTACGGCTGAGAGCGCCCGTACAGGTGAGCACCAGGTCGCCGATGCCGGAAAGGCCGGCGAGGGTTTCACGACGGCCTCCGCAAGCGACAGCGAGGCGGGTGATCTCGGCAATGCCGCGGGTGATAAGGGCGGCGGCGGTGTTGTGGCCGAGGCCGAGGCCGGTCACGACCCCGGAGGCGATGGCGATCACGTTCTTGAGCGCGCCGCCGAGTTCGACGCCGATCACGTCTTCGTTGGTGTAGAGGCGCAGTGCGGCTCCGCTGAAATCTCTCTGGATGCGAGTTGCGAGGGTATTGTCGCTGAAGGCGACGGTGAGCGCCGTCGGCAGGCCTCCGGCGACCTCCTGGGCGAAGGACGGACCACTCAGAACTCCGCACGGGTTTTGCAGGCCGAAGCCGGCGATGGTTTGCTCGATGACTTCGCTCATACGCAAGAGACTGCGGTCTTCGAGGCCTTTTGTGGCGCTTACGAGCACCTGGTGTTGCTGAAGCCATGGGGCGAAGTGCCGGCAGTGATCGCGCAGGTGCTCGGAAGGGACGGCGCTGATGACGATTTCCGCCTGAGAGATTGCTTCGCTGGCGTCAGCGGTGATCGCCAGGCTTTTGGGCAGCGGATAGCCGGGCAGCCAGCGGGAATTTTCATGCGTCTCTGACATCGAAGCGGCGTGGGCGGCCGAGCGGGACCAGAGGGTGACCTGGTGGCCGCCTCGATTAGCCAGGCTGATAGCGAGCGCGGTGCCCCAGGCGCCGGCGCCGAGCGCGGCGATGCGGCTCATTGCCCGTCCCGTGACTTGCTCTTGCCGAAACGGTATTCGGTGTGGTCGATGAGGCGGCGGATATTCTGTCGATGCTTCAGGATGACCAGCAGCGGAACAAAGATCAGCACGGCAGTGAACAGGGGCGTGCGCCGGCCCTGGGTGAGCGGCAGGGCGGCGACGGGAAAGACGATCGCGGAAGCGATCGAGGCGAGCGAGACGTAGCGGGAGATCAAGAGAACGACGACGAAGGCGGCGAGACCGATCAGCGCCGCCGTTGGACATAAAGCCAGGAAGACACCGAAGGCGGTCGCCACGCCTTTGCCGCCTTTGAGGCGGAGCCAGACAGGATACATATGGCCGAAGATGGCGAAGACGGCGGCGAGCGCGCGGGCGTTCTGAAGGACGACCGCCGGGCCAGCGAGATGGACAAGGATCCAGCCGGCGGCCAGGACCGCGATGTAGCCTTTTACGGCATCGAGCAGGAAGGTCAGAGCTCCAAGGCCTTTGGCCCCGGAGCGGACGACATTCGTTGCGCCGATGTTGCCGCTGCCCCGGGTACGAATGTCTTCTTTGCGGAAGGCGAGCACGAGCAGGAAACCAAAAGGAATCGAGCCGAGCAGGTAGGCGGCCGCCGCGATGATCAGGTATAGCAGAAAGGGCATTGCGCTCTTGAGTTTAGCAGTCGATGGGTAGAGGCACAGCGTCCGGTGTCCGCGCGGAATTGTCCGATCGAAGCTTCTGTTTCGACAGCAGCCTTTTTGTTGTCGCTTGCTGACATTGCGAGGACCGGCGGCCGCTCGTCCCTGGAGAGTCTTGCGGGCAAGAGAGTAGTTTTCGTCCTTTCTTTGCTTGACTTCGAGAGGCACAGTTGGCGCCAAGCCCTCAGTCAACTTTGGCACGAGCAATCTGTGCGGCGCCGGGAAGACGACGCCGGCTGCCTGCAGCGAGACTGAAACCTTGAGCTACAAGGTCAGGGAGAGCGCGGCCCGGTACATTCTGAACTGGACGTTCACCAATCTCCAGGGAAAGCCGCAAAGCGAAAGAGCTGAGCGGGCGACCGGCTTGAAACGGGTGGGCGGCTACGAATCTGGACAAGTCGGGATGATCCCCTTAGACTCGTGCTAGTAGAAGAGCCTCCCTTGCCGTAACGAGGCGACCTGCAATTCTCTCCTTCCGCATGAGTGTGACCAACACCATCTCTGTAGTTCTCTGCACTTACAACGGCGAGAGATACCTGAGCCAGCAGCTGGAGAGCATTCTGGAGCAGTCCCGGGCGCCGGATGAGATCGTGGTGTGCGACGACGGTTCGCGGGACGGGACTCTCGGGCTGGTGCGGGACTTTGCCAGGCGAGCTTGCTGCGAAGTCCGTATTTTTGAAAACCGGGAGAACCTTGGCTCGACGCGTAACTTCGAGCAGGCAATCGCCCTTTCGCATGGCGAGTTCGTCGCTCTTTGTGACCAGGACGACCGGTGGTATCCGCAGAAGCTGGAGAGACTCGAGGCGGAGTTGCTGCGACAGCCCGGGGTGAGTGCGGTGTTTTCCGATGCCGACCTGATCGATGCAGAGGGAAGCCGGATCGGGAAGACGCTTTGGCTCAGCATGGGTTTCGAGCGAAAGCAGCAGCAGCGGTTTCTGGCGGCTGGCCCGCTGGCCTTTCTGCTGCGGGGCAGCGTAGTCACGGGAGCGACGTTGATGTTTCGCTCTGCGCTGGTGGCGCAGGCGCTGCCCATCTCTCCTCTCTGGGTGCATGATGCGTGGCTCGCCTTTATTGCTGCGATCGGCCAGCGGCTGGCGTTTGTCAACGAACGGCTCATGGGCTATCGGCTGCATGCCAGTCAGCAGCTTGGGGTCGACTCGTCGAAGGCCAAGCTGGTCAACGATCCGGAGAAGCGACTGCGAGAGGCAGCGGAGATGGAAGCGATGCGGGAATTTTTAAGGGCGAGCGCTTCTGTGCCCTATCCCGAAGACCTGCTCTTAAGCCTGCATGCCAAGGCGCTTCATCTCGAGAAGCGGGCGCGCATGCCGCGCGGGTGGCTTTCGCGAGTTGCTGCCGTGCTCGGCGAGGCGGAAGGATACAAGCGCTACTCGAATGGCTTGACCAGCATGGTGAAAGATGCCGTCTGGTACCAGGGTATGTAAGAGTATCAAGTCCCGCAGAGTTACTGCACTTCAGGGGCTGCTCCGGTAAGGCAGATTAGAACGGGAACAAGGATCAGAGTTGCGGCGGATCAGAATTGCGGCGGAGTATCGGCTTTCTTTTTGAGTTTTGAGAGGTGTGGATTTGATGAAGAGTGTAACCCGGGCTTATGAGGTTTTCCGCGACGAGGGAGCTGCGGCGGTGCTTGACCATACATGGATCAAGCTGCAGCTGGCGATGAAAGCACATAAGACCGAGGTGCATCTGGACGGATGCGTGTTCGACCTGGAGGGAGTTCCGGTGGACTCCACCCGGGTGGATCTCTTGACCAACCGGTACGAGGTCGAGGAGCGCAGCGCGGTGAAGCAGTATCTGCCGCGTAGCGTGCCGGTAGTTGAGCTGGGCGGCTCGATGGGGGTCGTCGCCTGTGTGACCAACAAACTCTTGTCGACCCCGACGGCGCACGTGGTGGTCGAGGCGAACCCCTTTGTGCTGCCGCACCTCAGGCGCAGCAAAGAGCTCAATCATGGCGGCTTCACGATCGTAAACAAGGCGATTGCCTACGGCACGGAGGCGATCGTGTTTCGCCCGGCTGCAGATTTCTTCGGGAGCTCTGTGACCCGCAGCGGGGAACTCGATCCTGTGACCGTCGAGACGATTACGCTCGGCGCCCTGGTGCGGGAGCGCGGATTTGAAACCTTCACCCTGGTTTGCGATATCGAGGGCCAGGAATACGAGATGATCCTCAACGAGCCGGAGGTCCTCGCCAAGGCGGGGTTGATTATCATGGAGACCCACGCCCGCTTTATCGGCGAGGACAAGCTTCGCCAAATGATGGAAGCGCTGCGCGAGATCGGGTTTCGACTGGTGCAGGAGAGCGGCTTTGTCGTCGTTCTGCAGCGGTAGACTGCAGACGGCTGCTGCGGACGCGGCGTCAATGACCCTGACAGACGCCTTTGCAAAGTTCGGCTGCCAGAGATGTTCGGAGCGCCGGCACCGCCTGGCGTCGGGTTTTGACTCTTGCCCACCGGCATAGAGGATGCGGAAGACGGAATCTCCTTCGACTTTTGCGCTTCTACAAACGCTCAAAAAGACTGTAGCTGATCGCGCGCTCTCAGGGTATTATTCTCGCGTTCCCACTTTCAAAGATGAGAGGTTCCATGGTAAGAGCCAGAATTTTGCCCGGTCTCGTTCTCGGCGTTGGGATGCTCGGAAGCACTTCTATGTTTGGAGCTGCTGCCAGCATCGGTTCGCCTGCCGCCACGAACAATACCCCTCGCTTCACTGCGACCGCGAAGAAGATGGGCGCCGTCGACCCTTCTACCGTCATTGAAGTCAGCGCATGGCTGAATCCACACAACAAGGCTGAACTGGACGCAGTGGCCAAGGACCTCTACAACCCCAAGTCTGCGAATTACCGCCATTGGTTGACCAAGTCGGAGTTTGTTTCGAAATATGCGCCGACGAAGGCGGACAGCCAGATCGTCCAGGACTTCTTTACGGCCAATAACCTGAAGATTGTCAGCGTGGGGCCGGATAACTTTTATGTTCGGGCCAAAGGCACCGTCGCCGCAGTGAACAGCGCGTTTCATGTCTCACTGAACAATTACGAGTTGAACGGCAAGACAGTCCGCGCCAACGCCAGCGACCCGGTAATCGGCGGAGTGGCCGGAACGATGGTAGCCGCGGTGTCCGGGTTGGACTCCCTGGAGTACACCCATCCCGCGCTGACAACGACGAGCAAGCTTCCGGCAGGCAAGGCGCCGGCCAGTGCAGCCGGCGGCAGTGTGAAGGCCGGTGTGACGGCCAACAGTTCGCCTGCGTTCGACTCTGCATGCTTTGGGGACAAGACGGTGGTTGAAACGCTCACCACGAGCGGTTCTCTTCCTAAAGCCACTTACAGCGGCCATGGGTATACCAACAATCCCGCGGGGTGCGGATATACTCCGCAGAACATCCAGGAGGCGTATAACCTGCCGGCTCTTTACAAGAAGGGCTATGACGGCACCGGGCAGACGATCGTCATCCTTGACTGGTGCGGGTCACCTACCATCACCCAGGACGCAAACGCTTTTTCGGCCCAGTTCGGATTGCCGAAGCTGACCTCGAAAAACTTCAAAATTATCTACACTCCTGCCCCGTCGTACTGCGAAGCGCCGGATGCAGAGATCAACATCGATGTGGAGTGGGCCCACGCGATTGCGCCGGGTGCGGGGATCGACCTGGTCGTTCCGCCGAGCGCGAGTTTTCAGGATATCGATGAAGGGCTGTTCTATGCGGTGGACTATCAGCTGGGCAATGTGATCTCCGGCAGCTATGGAGCGGAGGAAGCATACGTCGATCCGAGCATCCTGATTACCGAGGACCTGATTGCAGAGACCGCCGCTGCGCTGGGGATCTCTGAGAATTTCTCAACCGGAGATGACGGGGATTTCACCTTTGACGATCCAGCCGCTAACCCTCCGTCCGTCAGCACTCCGGCAGACTCCCCTTATGCAACGGCGATAGGGGGCACCAGCCTGGCGCTTTCCCCGGACAACGTGATTGAATGGCAGGCAGGTTGGGGGACGAACCTCAATTCTGTGGATTACGAAGGAACGATCACGGATCCCCCCGGCGACGCCGGTTTCTTCTATGGCGGCTCCGGCGGGGGCGCGAGCGGCTTCTTCGCCAAACCTTTTTACCAGGCCAGCCTGCGTGGCCCCGCCCGTCAACTTCCGGATATCTCGTGGCTGGCAGATCCGTTTACCGGAGCTTATATTGCCATCTCGACGCCGTTTGCCCTTCCGGAGCTGCAATATGAGGTGTATGGGGGGACGAGTCTCGCGTGCCCGATGTTCTCGGCTCTCTGGGCAATCGCGAACCAGGAAGCGGGCGTAGCGCTCGGCCAGGCTGCACCTTACCTCTACAGCATGCCGGCCTCGACCATTACCGACATCGTTCCTTACAACCCGGGGAACCATGTTGTGGGGACGGTGACCGATGCTGCGGGAACCACCAAGTATTCGGCTGCTTCGCTGGCCGATCCGACGGAGGGCACAACGCAGTTCGCGAGCCTCCTCTGGAACTATCCGCTGGAAGAAGATGTGGTGTACATCCTCACTTTCGGCACGGATTCGCGGCTCCGGACTACAGCCGGCTGGGATAACGTGACCGGGCTGGGGGTGCCGAAGGGGGCAGCGTTCGCCGACTACTTCAAGCCTTAGCACCGCTCGAACGATGCCTGGGCCGGACTTCGAGTCCGGCCCAGGCATTTTTTGTGACGAACCCCATCTTCCCTGGTGGGGTTCGCCTTTTGGCATTCGGTCTCGGTATCCCGGGCTTTGACGTGAGGGCAATTCGCTGCACGATGGCAGGCTGTCCGGACAGGCGTAGCCACAGCCTCGCAGGCGGAGAAGGATCGGCTTGCCGCCAGGCACATGCCCGCTCAGAAGGCGGGAGCGAGAAAGGCGCTGCAGCGGAGGTCGGATGGCTTGATACAGAGGATTCGCGGAGCGGAGACTATCGAGTCCGTTACGAAACTCCCACAGCAAGCAGCCCAAGGTGGTTGAGGATCTGCCTCACCGATCTCACGGATATGTGTCTCGTAAATCTTCTGGCCGTTTTATCTCGCCTGAAGCAGTTCCTTCGTCAGTTTCACTGTCCCAAGCACATTCGTGATGCGCTTCAGGTTGTAGGCCATCGTCGCGATGCCGATTTCAGCTCGTGCACCGGCTAACCCACGCATCAACAGACGAGGATGTCCGAAGATTCGGTATTTGATGGTGGCGAACGGATGTTCAACGGTGCATCTTCTAAGTCTCATTGCCTCCGGCGTAACGCGTTGCTGCATCCGGTTCAGAGCGTCTTCGTACAAATGGCGGGCTAAACCACGTCTCGGAGCTTGCGTGCAGCGGGACTTTAGCGGGCAGGCGGCACAGTCGGCGGACGATGCCTTATACATCGTGTATCGGTCTTTGTTGTTGGTGTGTTTGCGTAGCAACTTCTTGTCTCCGGGACAGGTATACATATCGCTGTCCGGGTCATAACGGAATTTGTCGCGGCCGAATAATGTTCCGTCGCCTTGGTTGTTGACCGTGCGCATGACGGGAACGAAAGGCAGCATCCCTGCCGCTTCGCAGTGAGCGACCTGTTCTCCATTGGAGTAGCCCGCATCCGCAACCACGTTGAAGCTGTCTACACCAATTGCTTGCTTCGCCGCCTCCGCCATCGGCTTGAGGCACCGAATATCGGAAGCATCAAGCACCACAGAATGGGCCACGATCAACGCATTTTCTGTATCTACGGCAGTTTGGATGTTGTATGCCGGAAGGGCTTGCTGACGAACCAGCATGAATCCAGCCTCCGGCTCTGCATTTCGCTTTAGCTTTTTGAGTGCTGCTTGTACAGCAGACTGATCAATCTTCATTTCCTGCTCTGCGTCCGCTTTCTCCATGCTGTCGAGATAGCGCTGTAGTGCGAGCCTCTCGCGGACGGTGTCAATGCTCGCAACAGCGCGAAACTTGGAACCATCGATTGCGATCCATTCGCCACGGATGAGACCACAACTCCGTGCAAAGCTAACGAGAGCCGCGCCCGCTGCTGTGACAGCTTCAGGGTGCATTCGCCGAAACTCAGAGATGCTCTTATGGTCTGGATACAAACGGCCAAGAAGCCACATCAGTTCAACATTCCGTCGGCACTCAACTTCCAAGCGTCGTGATGAACGAATCTGGTTCAGATAGCCGTACAGATAGAGCTTCAGCAAATCGCCTGGATCATAGCCGGGGCGTCCTGTCTCCGCAGCCTGAGCGCGCTCGAAGCCAAGCTCTGACAGCGAAAGCTTTGCGACAAATGCATCGATGACGCGGCACATATGATCGTCAGGAACGAAGTCGTCAAGAACGACTGGAAACAGTGAGCCCTGACCTCGGCCTTCGCCTTGGATATAAGCCATAGATGACGATGTCCTCGCGCTTGTGAGGACATCGTCTCATTATTGAGGGCTGAAAAGATACGAATGCCGCTGTACTGAACTTCACGCCCTCATCCTGCGAAGAGAACAAGATTGTTATCGAGATCCCTAACAATGAACGTACGAGCGCCCCACGGTTCTGTCTTGAGTGTTTGATGGAAGGCCACGCCCGCAGCTTGAAACTCCAGGAAGAGCAGCTTTGCATCATCGACGGTGATGGAGGCTGAGAGCAGATGCTCTTTCTCCTGAAGCTCTGGACGGATTGCTGGTTCCTCCAGGTGTCGGAGATTCAACCTTGCACCGTCCCTGAAAACCTGTCCGTAAAACGCCGGCTCACCGTATGTGAAGGCAATCGCAAACCCAAGTTTTTTCGTGTAAAACTCGCACGAATTCCCAACGTCCGAGACGAAAAGCTGGGGCTCTGCTGCAAGAAGTGTTGGCTTCGATAGTGGTTTAGCGTGTGAATCGCTCATACTGTGGACTCCTCTTAGGAGCGCCTGCCAATTCTCAAATCCCGTTTTTCGCGCAACCAGCTCTTGAGCGTCTGAAAGCTTGAAGCTTTGGGAAAGCACATCCCGGTCGCTCATATGTTGGAAGCGCGGAAGCACCGCTCGGATCTGTGCTGCAACCGGAAAATAACGGTCGCGATGCCAACGCAAATAAAGCTTCGCTTGCTTCTTAAGATTCTCAAGATTAGGCATACGGCGCGTTCTCGATTGAGATACGTAGGCAGGCATAGCCCGTTCGGCCCGAAGGTCCGTTGCGCCCTACAGCACTGAACAATTTGTAAATGCGTCTGGAAGGAATGTCAAAAGCATGCCTTCAGGATCAAACGGACCCGCCATCCCGTCCGTACCCGCAAACGGCCTTCTCGTCGAATGAGCCTGTCATGTGGGATGTCAGTTTCGTAACAGCCTCTATCTTGCCCAGGCGAGGCCGTCGGCGCCTTTGCCGGCTTCGATGAGTGTCTTGACTTTTCCTTCGCCGAGGTCGATGACGGCTACCTGGTGGCTGTGGTTACAGGAGACGTAGGCTTCATCCGTTCCCGGGTGGAGAAGGATCTCCTGCGGGGCGCTGGGTACGTCAAAGGTCTTTTCCACTTTGAGGGTGGCGAGATCGACGGCAGCTACCTGGTTGGTGGAGGGGATGGCGACCAGCAGCCATTTCCCGTCCGAGGTCGAGGCGGTGCCGTAGCCGGGGGCAGGCAGGGTCACCCACGCCTTGATTTTATTGGTGTGCGTGTCGATGACGGCCAGTCTCGGCGTGGTCTGGTCGGAGGTGAAGACCAGGCTGTCGTCTTTTGAGATGGAGATGCGCTGGGTCTCGGGCGAGATCGGAATCACGGCAAGGGCCTTGCGGGCTTTGATGTCGAGAACGGAGACGCTGCCGGGTTTGACATTGGCGGTGTAGCCACGGCGGCCATCGTGCGAGATGACGAGCATATGGGAGTAGGGCTGGGTGGTGGGGATGGAGCCGACGATCTTGAGCGTGTGTGGATCGAGGATGGTGATGGTCTGGTCGAGTTCGGTGGTGACGTAGAGAAGCTTGCTGACGGGGTCATAAACCGGGCAATGGGGGCGGACGCCATGCCCGAAGTCAACGGTAGAGGTCACTTTTTGCGAAGGGATATCGACGATGGCCATGGTGCTGCCGTCGGTGCCGGGCTTGGCGACTCCGGAGTTGCCGTAGATGGGCACGAAGGCGGTGTGCCCGTCGGGGGTGACAGCGACCTCGTGGCCGGTGATGCCGCCGACCGGAATGGCCGCGATCTGCTTCGCGGTCGCAGCGTCGATCAGGCTGAGGGTGCGGTCGGTCTGGTTGGCGACGAGCAGCATCGGGGCGGTCGCGGCAGCGGTAACGGTGGCGCGAGAGCCCAGGGCGATCGCACCCAGGCAGACGCACGGAAGCAGGAGGCAGAGAATTTCTGTTCTTCGCATAGCGAGTTGAGGCTATCACATGGAAGAAGTGCATGGGCGAAGCCGGGGTGTCCGGCGGTCGTTCTCAACGGAGAGGGGCATTTGCCGAGATATTTGTTCTAGGAGATTGCGAGATTCTGCTAGCATCCTCGTCTCGTTCAATTGGGCGCGGGCCGTGCGCTGTGCAACGAACTCTGCGGAGAGAACACTATTCTCTATTGCAGACGGGTGGCGCGGCTTTGCTGCCCGTTCTCATTTCTGGCTTACTCGGAGACGATCGATGCTCTGCGATGGCGTGACCCATTGGCGGCCGCGGTGAAGGCGGAGACGGGCTGGATCGCGGCCGCCCTTGTGGCGGCGCTCGGCGTCTTTGGAGTGGGCTCGCAACAGGCCGGGAAGCCGGGCGTCGATAAGGCGGCCACGGCGCCGGAGCGAGCGCGGACGGCGAGACCATCGGGGAGCAGCGCTTTCGATCGAGGGCCTTGCGGGGAGCTGGAGAAAACGATCCAGACCTTCCTGCTTGCATCGGAAGAAGGTATGGCGGCGCCGGCCTCGTGCTATGGCGCCGATCCGGCGAGTTCTGCCGCGAGCGTGGCGGGCGGTAAAGATGACGCGGCGAGCGCGATGCGAGCCAGGTCCGGGAGCTTGCGCTATGTGATCGCGATACTTCCCGACCCGCTTCATACCCACTTTTCTCTTACCTTCGACCGGCTCGCCGAGTCGATCCAACAGGGTTTCCAGGATGAGGGCTATTTCTTCGATTCTTCCTGGATGCCATGGGAGAAGGACGACCATGCACCAGGGGTGGATGAGGACCCGGCCGCGACGGACGCGCGGGAAGATCAGCCGGGCGTCCTGCTCTTTCGCAAGCGGCCGCCGGTGCAAGCCGCCGCAGGCATGGATGTCACTGCCGATCAACCGTACCGCGAGGGGCTGGCCGTCTTGGTTGTTGGCGAAGAGCCGACGACCGGCATTCACAAGCGGCAGTTTAACAACGCTCTGGCGTGGATCGGCGCGCTAGAGCCTAGAGAAGGCGGAGCGGCCGCTCGTCCGAAGCAGGGCGTGAGCATTCTGGGGCCGAGTTTTTCCGGATCGCTGCCCTCGCTGGCCCAGCTGCTGGCGGCCAACGCGGAGCAGATGAAGGCGATGAACGCGCCGGGTGGAAGGCTGGCGATCTTCAGCGGCGGCATCTCCAGCCTCAGGTTGGTGAACTGGTTTACGCACCTGCCGCAGACCCGCGATCTGGTCAGCTTTCGCAGCTTTGAGTCGGACGGGGACGCCGTCCTCGACCTCTACCGGCGCTACCTGGTGCGGCAGAAGTTTCAGCTCTCGCACCTGGCCATCCTGTCGGAAGATGAGACCGCTTACGGCGGATACATCGAACCTCCCGGGCCGGGATTGCCGGGCACCAACCCGCCGGGAGTCGACCCCTGCGCGCCGGAGAAAGACAAGGCCGGTCCGGCCTGTCTTTACTACCCGCGAGATATCTCGGCGCTGCGGGACGCCTACCAGAAGCAGTCGATCTTCAGCAGCAACTCTGCACAGACATCGGCAGATATGGCGCAGCGGACGTTGACGACGGACCTGGCCGATCCCGAGGGCAAACAGCACGACACCATCCGCAACTACAGCGCGAACCAGACGGCGCTCTCGCAGGAGGCGGTGCTGCAGCAGATTGTGAGCATGTTGCGGGCGCACGAGTCGGAGTACGTGGTGCTGCGCAGCAGCAATCCCCTGGACCAGCTGTTTCTGAGCCATTACCTGAGGCTTGCTTATCCTGAGGGGCGGATCGTGATCGAGGGCTCGGACCTGCTGCTGCGCCGGGAGAGCGGAGCGGCGACGCTGAGCGGCATCATGACGCTGACGACCTATCCTTTGCTGCCCTGGGAGCATCATTGGACGGGGCTGGCCGGGGTGCAGAACAGCCATTCGCATCGCGTCTTCGCGCAAGACCTGGCGGAGGGAAATTATGTCGCGACGCGCTTCATGGTTCACTCGGAGTGCATCACCGCCGGGGACGAGAAGAACCTGGCGCCTAACGGCCGCTTTGTGCCGCCTAACTGCACGGGCAGGCTGATCCCCGACTATGCCGCGCCCTTCTGGATACGTCCGGACGAAGGGGGCGGCGGCAAGAGCGGCCAAAGCGGGGCGGACTATACGATCGGATCGCGCTCTCCGGTGGTCTGGCTCTCGGTGCTGGGGCGGGATGGCTTCTGGCCAATCGCGGCGCTGAACGATGCGGGGCTTGCGGGGATGACGCCGAAGCCGTTCTTCGCAAGAATGGGCGATGCGCTCATCTCGCTTCCCCGGGAGCTGCTGCTGCTTTTATCGCGGGAAAAGGACGACTTTGGCAAAGAGCAGGCGGGCGGCGCGGAGTATTACCCCGGCGGCCACTGGCCGCCGATGCCGCTCAGCATGAAGCTTTGCCTGCTGACGGTGTTCGCCTGGGCCTGCTTTCACTTTCACTGCTGCATGCGGCCATCTTTGACGGTGAAGCCCGGGCACCGTGCGCACTTCGTGCGTCTCAAGGGGCAATCCCAGGTGCTGCTGCTGCTCTTCGGCAGCCTGATGGTGGCGCTGATCCCGATCCTGCTTTCGTGGGGTTACGGGGCGATGTCGCGACACGGCGCGCCGCTAGCCGATGCCTGGTGGTATCGCGCCTTTCTGCCGTTGACGTGGCTGATGTCGGGGCTGGCGGTCGCCGGGAACGTGCTGGTGGAGTCGGTGTATGGCCGACGGGAGAGGATGCCGGCGAAGGCTTCTCTAAGCCCTGGCGGGGCCGCGTCTGGTCGGATCGGCTCCAGACACCCGGGAGAGCTCAGCGGCTTTTTGCGGAAGGCGCAAAGCCAGCGGCGGGTGTGGCTTCCGCTGGTTCTCGGTGTTTTTTCACTCTATCTTCTCGGCAGCTATCTGCTGTATGGGGTCGTGGATTTTTCGATCGAGGAGTCGCTGTTTGCCGCCAATCGCTTTCCCACCTACTGGCGATCGATCAACCTGACGACTGGCGTCTCGCCGCTCGTGCCGCTGCTGGCGCTGACGGCCGGGGTTTACTGCTGGTTCTGGTATTCGCTGCAGGGGCTGGCCCTGTTCGGCTGGGACCGGCCCTTGCTGCCGCGGGAAAAATCGCTGCTGGTCAAAGCGGAGGATGGGGAGAAGCTGCACCCGCTCTGCATGTTCAGCCAGAAACAGGCGGGGGCGCCGATCGAGAGGCTGTGCCACCCGTTCTCGCGACACATCTGGCTGCTGGCGATGCTCCTCTTCCCCGTGGTGATGGCGGTTTCGATTCTGCTGGCGGGCGGCGTGCCGATTCGCAGCCTGGGCTCGCGGGACTACTCGATTCTCTTCTGCGTCGGGATGGATGTCTGCGTCAGCGTTCTACTGGCGAATACCTGGCAGCTGCTGCAGATCTGGTTGCGTCTGCGGCAACTGCTGCTCTTTCTCGACCGCACGCCCTTGCGGCGGACGCTGAAGGCGATGAAGGGCTATTCGTGGGGCTCCGTGTGGAAGATGGGCGGCAACGTCCTCGACGTTCGCTACAAGCTGTTATCGCGGCAGTTTGAGAGCCTGACCCACTTATCCAACTCGTTGCCATGTCCGGGTGGCTGGGAGTCTTACGCGTGGTGCAGCCAGATCAGGAAGACCCAGAAGGCGCGGGGCAAGTTTGCTCTCTGGTATGCCGATCATTGGGACGCATGGCAGGCCCGGGATCTGAGCAAGTTGAGGAATTTCCAGAAGAGCGTTGCGGAGACGGCGGGAGTGACGCTGGCTGGAGCGTTGCTGCCCAAATGGAAGGCGGAAGAGGCTTCGCTGCTGATGCCCCCGGCAGGAGGCAAAGAGGATGGGGGCGACAGCCTCGCAGCCGCCCCGGACGGGGTTTCGGCGTCGATGCGAACTGCGGAAGAGCTGGTTTGCCTGGTGTATCTCGGGTTTATCCAGAATGTGCTGGGCCGCATGCGTACGCTGGTGATGGCCATTCTCTGGTTATTTGTGGCGGCGACTGTCTCGGTGGCGACATATCCCTTTGATCCCCGGCCGGTCTTAAGCGGAGCGATGCTGGCGCTCTTTGTGACGATCGGCGTCGCGATCGTGATTGTGTATTCGCAGATGCACCGCGATGCGACGCTAAGTTATGTGACGGACACCAACCCGGGGGAGCTGGGCCAGGCGTTCTGGTTCAAGCTGCTTGGCTTTGGCCTGGGGCCGATACTGGGGCTGCTGGCGACGATCTTTCCTGAGCTGCCGGGCTCGCTGTTTTCGTGGATGGCGCCGGGGATTGCCTCCCTCAAATAAGTCCGAGGAACGGCTGGCCGGGATCAGGTCAGGCTTTCACGATGTCTGCTTCGAGTTCGGCGTCCGGGGCTGCGCGTTTCACCTGCGAGGAGGTGACGAGGGCCACTGCGAAGACGACCAGGACCATGCCGACGTATTCGCTCGAGACCAGGTGTTCGCCGAGCAGCAGGAAGCCGAGCAGGACCGCGACCATCGGGTTGACGTAAGCGTAAGTGGCGACCTTGCCAACGGGCACATGCTTGAGCAGCCAGATATAGGCGGTGTAGCTGACCCAGGAGCCGAAGGTGACGAGATAGGCGATGGACCAGGCTGCGGGGCGCGTCCAGTGAGCGCGGGACCAGTCCCCGAGCGCGGTCGAGAGCATGGCATTGGAGATGCCGGCGAAGAGCATCTGCCATCCGGCAGCGACCAGAACGTCGACCTGGAGCTTGGCGCGGCGGGCGAGCAGCGAGCCCACGGCCCAGGCCAGCGAACCGGCCAGCAGGATGCCGGCCGCCAGCGCCTGGCCGGCGTGGCCGGAGCCGCCGGCTTGCAGGCCGGGCCAGAGCAGGACGCCGAGGCCGGCGAACCCGAGCGTGAGCCCGGCCAGGCCGCGGGCATGAAGCTGCTCGCCGCCGGGCAGGAATTTCTCGAGCGCCGCGACATACAGCGGAACAACCGCGACGATAAGAGCGGCAAGGCCGCTGGGAAGTTCCTTCTCGCTCCAGACCAGGGCAAAATTGCCGATGCCGAGCATGAGAATGCCGAAGAGCGCGAGCCACGCCATGTCGCGTGCTGCATAGACAAGGCG
This sequence comes from Acidisarcina sp., assembly GCA_965199205.1. GTDB lineage: Bacteria > Acidobacteriota > Terriglobia > Terriglobales > Acidobacteriaceae > Acidisarcina. The sequence goes on along the minus strand of OZ240688.1, from coordinate 2,103,453 downwards.
CAGGCCGCGCAGGCGGCAGAAGAAGAGCATCAGCGAGCCGGAGATGAGGAAGCGGACGCCGGTCAGCAGCAGGGCGGGAAGATACTGGCCGCCGATCTTGATCGCGGTGTAAGTCGAGCCCCAGAAGAGATAGACGCAGGCGAAGGCGGCGGGAACGGCCCAGCGCATACTGCTTCCCGGATTGGTCTTGCTCGTCATGATGTCGCTTGATTCTACAAGTCCGCGACCAGAATGCTTCACCGGCGGCGCGCGGCCGTGGTATGCTCCATCGCAGCGGGAGCTTCCCTTGAACAATTCAGGACAGGCAGTGTTTTTGGGCGAAGTGTCTGGAATCTGGACGCAGTGGTTTGTGCGTTCGATCGCTCCTCGCAAGCACTTACGGGTATTGCCGACACGCACCCGGCCGGATCTCTTCGGCGATTAGTCCCTCCGTTGCTTTCCATCCCTGTTTGCGTTGACTGCACTTGTCCGCCGGACGAGCTGCGGCCGCCAGGTTCCAGGTCGATGTCACGATTCGTTGCGAGGAGAGACTTATGCAGAATGGCAAACAAGTACTGGAGTTCCGGACGGGATTGCCGTCCCCGGGCGTTCATGCGCCGCAGTATGGTCCGAAGTTGCTGGGACCGGTGCCCGGGCCGAGGGCGCGGGCGATCATTGAGGATGACGACCGGTTGATGTCGCCGAGTTATACGCGTTCTTACCCGATGGTGGCCAAGCGCGGCCGCGGGGTCCGCGTGGAAGATGTAGACGGCAATGAATTTCTCGATTTCGCGGCCGGCATTGCCGTGACATCGACAGGGCATTGTCACCCGGAAGTCGTCGCAGCCATCCAGAAGCAGGCTGCGGAGCTGATTCACATTTCGGGTACGGATTTCTACTATGAAAGCCTGGTGACGTTTGCCGAGCGGCTGTCGGCCATCGCGCCCATGCCCGGGCCGCATCGCTTCTACTATGGCAACTCAGGCGCGGAGGCGGTGGAGTGCGCGCTCAAGCTGGCCCGCTATCACACCGGGCGCCAGCAGGTGATTGCGTTTTTTGGCGCGTTTCATGGCCGCACGATGGGAGCGCTCTCGCTCACGGCGTCGAAGCCGCAGCAGAAGCGGCGCTTCTCGCCCCTGGTGCCGGGGGTGACGCATGTCCGCTATCCGTATGCCTACCGGGGCTGCAGCGGCGGCCCACAAGCGGAAGAGGCCTTTGCGCTGGGCTGCGCGCGGTACATCGAGGAGAAGCTCTTTCATACGACTCTCGCTCCCGAGGAGGTCGCGGCCATCTTTGTCGAGCCGATCCAGGGGGAGGGCGGGTACGTGGTTGCGCCCACGATCTTCATGCAGGAGCTGCGCAGGATCTGCGACAAGTATGGCATCCTGCTGGTCGCCGACGAGGTGCAGTCGGGCGCCGGCCGCACCGGCAAGTGGTGGGCGATCGAGCACACCGGCGTGGAGCCGGATATCGTCTGCATGGCCAAAGGTATAGCCTCGGGAATGCCGCTCGGCGTCTGCATGGCGCGGGCGCACATCATGGACTGGGTGCCGGGATCGCATGCCTCGACCTTCGGCGGAAATCCGGTGTCGATTGCCGCAGCACTGGCCACGATGGACATCCTCGAACGGGAGGGGATCGCGAATGCCGCGTTGATCGGCGAAGAGATGCTGAGCCGGCTGCGCGAATGGCCGTTGAAGCACGCCATCGTGGGGGATGTTCGCGGGCGCGGGTTGATGATCGGGATTGAGATCGTAAAAGACCAGGCGACGCGCGCCACGGCAGGACCATGGCGGGACCGCATCGTCGAGCTGGCTTTTGAGCGCGGGCTTTTGATCCTGGGGTGCGGAGAGACTTCGATCCGGTTGGCTCCTCCCCTGATCACAAACAAGCATGAGGCCGCGATTGCGCTCGATATCCTGGAGGAGTGCATTTCGCTGGTGGGAGCGGCGCCCTCGCAGCAGGCGGGTCCAGAGCTGGCAACCACCGGCGCAAGGTTATGATCGATGCTCGGGAATTGCGAAGGTAAGATCGATGCCCAGCCGGGCTTCGATCTGCTGAGAAGCTGGTGCGGGCGCAGGGCGGGTTTTTTATTTCCCCGGGAACTACTGCGCGTCGATCGACGTACCTTCCCCAAACGGTAGACGTGTGTCTTGCGGAGGCGTGTCCCTTGTTGAAACTGCCATACCATCTGTTCCATGCCCGCCTCGGCCTCTGCGCCATGGCGTTGCTGCTTTTCCTTGCTGCGCCCCGGGCTGCGCAGGCGCAGGGCCAGGACGTCGTTCAGTTTGGCAACGACATTGTGGTGCGCCAGGGCGAAGATGTGCATGATGTGGTGTGCTTCCTGTGCTCGATCCAGGTGGATGGGAATGTCGATGGCGATATGGTGGCCTTCCTGGGGAACATTCATCTGCGCGGGCATGCCGAACGGGATGCTGTTGTCTTCCTCGGCAACTTGACGCTTGACGAGAACGCCTCGATCGGGCAGGACGCTGTGGTGTTTGCGGGAAGCCTGCGAACCGGCGCTTCCTCCTCGATCGGCAAAGACCGGGTGGTCTTTCCGATTTTCGTCTTCATTTTGCCGCTGCTGTTCTTGGCGGGCATCCTCGCGCTGATTATCTGGGCGATCCGGGCCCTGGTCTATCGCAGCCGTCCCGTCTACCCCATGCCGCCGCCTCGCTTTTGAGCGCTAAGCCTGCCGTGTTCAGGGTGGCAAGAACGCGATGCAGGTGCCGGAATCACTCTCGATGCACACTGCTGTTTTACGGCAACTGTATGCTTAAGCGCGGATGCGTCGTGTTCTGTTGTTCGTCAATCCGATCTTTGACCAGGGCGCGAGTCATCGCGAGGCGATCCTCAAGATCGTGGCGCTGCTTGGCGCGGGTGGTCTCTCCGTGGAAGTGCATGAGACGCTCTCCGCGTATTCGGCGGGGGAGCAGGCGCGGCAGGGTATTGACGATGGCTTCGAAGCGATCTTTGTCTGCGGCGGCGACGGTACGGTCTTCCATGTCATCCAGGGGGTTGCGGGAACCGGGATCCCGGTAGGGATTCTGCCGTTTGGGACGGGAAACGTGCTGGCGCAGAACATGCGGCTCTCGCGCAACCCGGTCGAGGCGGCAGCGATGCTGCTGAAGGCCGTCCCGCGCCGGATTCCGCTGGGGCGCATGACAGTGGCGACGCCGGATTTGCACCAGGAATCGCCGGTTTCCGGTCTTCGACCTGGTCCGCGGATGAAGAGCTGGTACTTCACGATGGCTGCAGGAATGGGACTGCATGCCGCCGTGATGAATGCGGCGGTGGGCTGGGGCAAAAGGAGGCTAGGCCGCGCCTCATACTTTCTCGCCGGCGCCAGTCTATTGCTACGGCATAGGGTTCAGCCCTTTGAGATCGAGGTGACGACGGTCACGGGCGAGGTCTTTCGCCGCCGGGTGTGCGAAGCGATTGCCGTTCGGGTGGCTGAGCTGAACCGGTGGCGGCCGGGTGGCCGGATGGAGGAACCGGTCCTGCGGCTGGCGACGGTGGATGCCACGGGAAGATGGGGGCTGGCGAGGGCGAACCTGCAGGAGCTGGCGCGCCGTTCTCCGGCAGGTGGAGGGGGCGGACGCGTTCGATATACAGATGCGGTGCGGGTCGTTTGCAGCCCCGTTCCGGATTACCCTTATGCAGGCGGCGTGCTGGCCGAGGCCGATGGCGAGGTGCTGGGCGCGGACCATGCCGTGATCGAAATGTCGCAGGAATCGTTTTACCTGCTCTGGCCCTGAGCGGGGCGGGCATGCTTCGATGGCCCAAAGATGTATCTTGCACAGGCAACTCCGGTTTCGGGATCGACCTGTGCAAGGGTGGCGCCGTAAGCGCGAGTGGGTTACGGCGCGAAGTAACTGGCGATATCAATCAACAGCTGAGTTGGATCGGAGGCATAGCTGTTGATGATTCCCTCGCTGGTCGGCACGACGGCCATGTTCGAGGTGATCGCCCCGTCGGCTGCGTTCAGAGTCGAGACGGTCGGCTGTGTCGCTCCAGCAGGCCACAGCGACAGGTATTGCAGAGGCCCCGGTGGGACCGCCGTAACATTCACCACCCCGGCAGCGGCAGCGGCGGGCACTCCGCAGGTGCTCCCGGCAAGGCCCACACTGAAGACCCCGGGGAAGGGCGAGAGGCTGGTTTGCCGTGAATCGAAGATCCTGCACGGCGTGATGGTAAAGAGGGAAAGACCGCCCGCAGCCGGAGGAGCGAAGTATCCATTGATATCCACTACCAGGTCGGAGTCGTGATCGACAAAGATTGAAATACTGCCGCCGGCACCGGCGGCAACAATAGCAGCATTGGCTTCGACTGCGCCGGTCAGCGAATTAAGGGTAGAGACGACCGGTTGAGCGGTTCCTGTTGGCCAGGTGGTGAGATAGCCGAGAGCGCCGGCGGGAATCGCGGTCATATTGAGGGAGTAGGCTTGCGCGGTGGCCGGAATTTTGCACGCACTGCTTTGCACGGGAAAGGCTCGGGCCTGGCCCGCGGGCAGGTAAGGGCCGCCCAGAGGCCCTGAGGCATTACGAGTGTCGATCAGGCGGCACGGGGTCAGCGGGTAGAAGTCCAGACTCGCCGGGGTGGCAGGCAGAAAATAACCGTCGATGTCGATCACCACATCCGTCGGTGCTGTGGGGGCGATGGCATAGACGCTGATGGCCCCCGAAGTTCCTGCCGGAACGATTGCGGCGTTGGCCTTGATGCGTCCGTCGAGGGAGTTGAGCAGCGAGACGTCGGGTAATGGCTGCCCGGCTGGCCACACGGTCATGAAGTTCAGAGGGCCCTTGGGGGCCGCGGTTATGTTTAACGAGTATGCGGCGGCAGCCGGGCTGATACCGCAGGCGCTGGTTTGAGGATTGAAGCTGCGGGTCTGTCCGTTAGCGATCGAAGGGCCGCCAAAATCCCCTGCGGCCAAGCGGGTGTCTGCAATCCGGCATGGCGTGATGGCCACGAACTGCAGCGGCCCTTGTGACGCGGACGGCCCCGATGGCGCTGCCGCCTGCACGATCTGGCCGAGGGCAGCGGATGCCGATCCCAGATTATGAGCGTCTCCCGAATAGTTTGCGGTTATGGGAAAGGTGCCGGCCGTGTTGAACAGTCCGGAGCCGCTCGCCGTACCCGCGCCGCTCAGCGGCAGGGTCTGGCCGATCGGGCCATCCGTGAAAAAAGTCACGCTACCGGCCGGGGCGGCGGAGCCGGTGCCAACGACCGTCGCCGTGTAATTGATGATCTGGCCGGTATATGCCGGATTTTGCGAGGAAGCGACGGTAATGGTCGTCGGCGCCAAGCCAGCCGACGCCGCGATGACCTGATTGAGCGGTGCTGATGTGGATGACTTTGTCTTGGTATCTCCAAGGTACGACGCAATAATTTGAAGGGTCTTCGGCGGCCCGTGCAAAGCATAGGACACTTGCGCCACGCCATTGATCAGCGGCAGGTCGGGAAGGTAGTTTCCGTTGGTGGTCAGCCGTACCGGACCGGTGAGGGTGCTAGGGGTGGCAGCTTTAACGGTCACTGTAAAGGTCACGGTGGTCCCGGCGGTCGCGGGATTTGCCGAAGACGTTACGGTGGTGGCCGTTGCGATCGTCTGAGCAGAAAGAAACGGAGTGGACGTAGAGAGAAGTAAAAAGATACCAAGGGCAGAAGGGGTCTTCATGAGGCCTTTCGAGGAAGCGAAATGGACGTTAGCGGGTCCTGCGTATTGTAGCTGACACGCCTTCCTGGAACTGACCTGCCGCCTTCTCGCAACAAGGTGAAGGGGCGCGGCTATTCAGTCAGTGGATCTCGTACGGCGAATGGCAGGCGGAGAACGTCGGAGCTTCTGAAGCAAGTTGAGGCTTCTTAAAGTTACGCATAACCGGGCGCCTTTCTTGGCAGAAAAGGAGGAGCGCTCCAGTTTCCGGCTGCATTCGGCGGTCGAAGGCTCTAGCTTATCCTCTAATCCATGCAGACCTCGCCGCTGTGGAGGATGATTCGCTACTTCCAGCAGACGCTTTTGCGATCGCTGGCTCATGACGTATTTACGATTGCCAAGGCGGCGGCCTACTCGGCGATTCTGAGCTTATTTCCCGCGTTGCTGGTCGTGACGACCCTGCTGGCGCTGACCCCCGAGACCGATACGCTGAAGGGCGAGATCCGAACGGTGATGGGCAGGGTGCTGCCGTCAGACACGATGGCGCTCGGCCGGAACTACTTTGTCAACCAGCATGGGCATTCGCTGCAGTTGATGTGGTCGGCGGCGCTGGTGGCGCTATTCGGGGCCATGGGCGTGATGCTGTCGCTGATGGACGGCTTTCGCCGCGCTTACCGTCTGCCGAGGCATGTCTGGGGTTTCTGGCGCTCGCGGGTCATTGCCGCCGCATTGATTCCGATCTGCCTGATTCCGATGATCCTGGCGAGCGGGTTTATTGTGTTCGGTCACCAGATCGAGACCTGGATGGTCGAGAACGCCGACCACGAGTTGCAGATGTATGTGCTGCTGTTCTGGAGAGGGGTGCGGTGGGCGGTTGCCTTGACGACCGGCGTGGCTGTATTGACAGCGGTCTATCATTTCGGCACGCCGCAGTCTCACAGCTGGAAGCGATACCTGCCGGGAGCGACGCTGGCGACCCTGACCTGGTTCGTGACGACGCTCGCCTACGGCTGGTACGTGACCCGTTTTGCCGTTTACATGGTGTATGGGTCGCTGGGCGCGGTGATCGCGACGCTGGTCTGGTTGTATATCACCTCGCTCAGCATCCTGATGGGTGCGGAGTTTAACGCGCAGGTCTTTCCGAAGCAGAAGACCCGGGCGAAAGCGGAATCGGGACGGCTGCTGCGGACGCGTGCGGGTTGAGCTGAAGAGGACGGCCGGGAGGATGACCGGGTCAATCGCTTTTCCCGGGTGGGCGAGAGTAAAATGCTGAGGGCACGACATGGGGCAATTTTGTTCACCCGTCGTGCATTCTGGGGGAAGTTTGGATGAGTTCTTTTGTGAGTTCGACGGGAAGCGCACCGGAACATCAGCGCAGGGCGAAGATCGTCGGGACGCTGGGGCCGGCATCGAGTGAGGAACAGGCATTTCGTCTGCTGGTGCGGGCCGGCCTGGATGTGGCGCGGCTGAATTTTTCACACGGCACTCATCCCGAAAAGTTAAAACTCATTGAGATGGTTCGCGAGGTGGCGCGGCAGGAGGAGAAATCGATTTGTATCCTGGGCGACCTGCAGGGACCAAAAATTCGCACGGGCAAGCTGGAGAACGGCACACCGGTGCAACTGGTGGCCGGGCAGGCTCTGACGATTACGCCGAGAGACATTCTGGGAACATCGACGCTGATCAGCACGACCTTCAAGACTTTGGCTGAGAACCTGGAATCAGGGTCGCGCATCCTGCTTTCGGATGGATTGATCGAGCTGAGCGTGCTGCAGGTACAGGGTGAGGATGTCGAGTGTACGGTCATCAACGGCGGAATACTGGGTGAAAAGAAGGGGATTAACCTGCCCGGGATCGCGGTGCGCGTGCCTTCGCTGACCGAGAAGGACGAGATCGACCTGGAGTTTGCGATCCGGAGCGGCGTGGATGCGATCGCCGTTTCGTTTGTGCGGACGGCTGACGATGTTTTGCATGTGAAAGACCGGATTGCCGCACTGGGCGCGGACACCTGGGTGATTGCGAAGCTCGAAAAGCCGCAGGCGATAGAGAACCTGGAGTCGATTCTCGAGGTTGCCGATGGAGTGATGGTGGCGCGCGGCGATCTCGGCGTCGAGGTTCCTCCGGAAAAAGTGCCGGCGATCCAGAAGCATGTAATCCGCCGGGCGGCGGAGTATCGCAAGCCGGTGATTACGGCTACGCAGATGCTGGAGTCGATGATCGAGAATCCGCGGCCGACGCGCGCCGAGGCAAGCGATGTCGCGAACGCGATCTATGACGGCACGGACGCGGTGATGTTGTCGGCGGAGACGGCGGCGGGTAAGTATCCGGTCGAGGCAGTGAAGATGATGGCCAAGATTGTCGTCGAAACCGAGGGCCAGATGCGGGAGTTGCCGAGCGAGTTGATGCCGCATGGCGGCCATGCGCGGCTCTCGATTTCTGAGTCGATCTGCGAATCGATGGCCCACGCCACCGAAGACCTGGATATCAGCGCGATCGCGGTCTTCACCGAGACGGGGGCGACCGCCAGGCAACTGTCGAAATATCGCCCCAAGCCGCAGATCTATGCGCTCTCGAATATTGAAGCGGTGATCAACCGGATGACTCTGTTGTGGGGCGTCATTCCGGTGATCTGCGCCAAGAACTACACCACGGAACAGATGGTCTCGGAGGCGGAGCGGATCTTGGAAGACAAGGGGTTTGTTCACGCGCGGCAGATTCTTGGCATCGTGGCCGGGACGCGGACGAAGACCGGGTCCACGAACTTCCTGCGCCTGCATGTGCTGGGTGACAGCATCGCGGAAGAGCCGCCGGTCGCGCGGGAAGCAGAGTTGGCCGTGCGGTAAAGGTTTTCCAGGGCGCGGGGATTCGAAATGGGTCCCCGCATACCCTTCGTCCCTGGTTTCAGCCGGGATATTCATCTTAGCTTCAACAAGAACACCTCGAGCCCTCGCGGCGGGCACGGGTTTGCGCCATGCGAGCAGCCGCGCCAAGGGGACCACGATGTCGGTATTCGACGATCACCGGGACGAGCTGGAAAAGTATGAGTTCATGATGGGCACGTCTCGCGGCCGGCTCGCGGTTTCACTCGACCGGTTGACCGATGCGCTGATCCTGGTTGGGCAGCATGGCGTGTACTGCACGTCCACTCGGAATCCGTCGAAACCGGCGCTGGATCTCGAAGTGGTGCTGAACGAGATCAAAGGCGCGAAAGAGCTGGTGCAATCCGTCATGGAAGAGCTGGCGAAAAACCCGCAAGCCGCAAGATAACTGCGCCTTGGCTGCGTTTTCTGCGTCCAAGCGGCATGAACTCTCTCCGCAAAGCGCTCCCGATCCTGATCACTGCTGCCGGCCTCGTGCTGCCGCGCCCCGCTGTAGGGCAGGCGCAGGACGCAGGTGTCCTTGTTCTGAGCCACGTGCTGCTGATCGACGGCAGCGGCATGCCCCCAGTCGAAGATGCCACGCTGGTTATCGAGCATGGGCATATCAAGTCCATTGAGACCGGCACCGGCTATAAGCCTCCGCCGCATGCGCAGGTCTACGATTATTCAGGAAAGACGGTCATTCCGGGGCTGATCAATGCTCATGGCCATCTGGGCCTGGTCAGTGGCGCGGAGAACTCGGCGACCGCATATACCCGGGAAAACGTTGTTGCCGAGTTGAAGCAGTACGAGGGGTATGGCGTCACGTCGATGCTCTCGCTCGGCGGCAATCGCGACCTGGTCTTTGATCTGCGCCAGGAACAGCAGGGCGGGTCGCTGGGCGGCGCGGACATCTTTACCGCCGGGCGGGGTATCGGCGCTCCGGGCGGCGCTCCTCCTCTGCCGCTTGGCCCAGACCAGATCTATCGTCCGGCGACGGTCGATGAAGCGCGCGCCGATGTCCGCACCATGGCCGGGCAGAAGGTCGACATCATCAAGGTATGGGTCGACGACCTGCATGGCAAGGTACCCAAGATGCAGCCGGCTATTTACGCGGCGGTGATCGATGAGGCGCATCAACACAACCTGCGGGTCGCGGCGCACGTCTACGCGCTGGCCGATGCGAAGTCGCTGGTGAATGACGGCGTCGATTTGCTGGCGCACAGCGTTCGCGATGAGTTTGTCGACGAAGAGTTAATCGCGGCGATGAAGCGCCACGGCACCTGGTATATTCCGACGTTTACCGTCGACGAGTCTTTCTTCATTTATGCGCGGCATCCGGCATGGATGGATACTGTTTTCTTTAAGACGGCGGCTGGGGCGGCGGTCGAGGCGATGCTCACGAGTCCGGCGTATGTGGCCAAGGTTAAGGGCGATCCGTCGACCCAGCAGCACGAAAAGGATTTCGAGAATGGACAGCATAATCTCAAAATGGTCTTTGAGGCCGGGGTCCATATCGGGTTTGGAACGGATTCCGGCGCGATGCCGGCGCGCATCCCCGGTTTTGCCGAGCATCACGAACTGGGGCTGATGGTGCGTGCGGGGCTCACTCCGATGCAGGCGATTGTCTGCGCCACGCGGAACAATGCGGAGTTCCTCCTCGCGGAGGATCGAGGCACACTGGCGGCCGGCAAGCGTGCCGATCTGATCGTGCTGGAGAAGAACCCGCTCGATGGCATCGCCAATGTGGATACGATGGTGAGCATCATTCACGATGGCAGGGTGATCAAGCCGATGGCCACTACGGCCGTTGCGCAGTAGTGTCGGCCCCGTTCGGGATTGTTATTGAGCGGTCACCGGGACGAAGACGTCGGTGTTCTCCCAGATGATGTGGAGTTCGGTCTTGTTGCCCTTGGTGTTTTCAAACCGGATTTCAAACTTCTGCACCGGTGCGGACGGCGTCGGCCCTTTCTCCATATCGGTGCGGCCGAGGTCCTGGTTCTGGTTATAGACGGTGCCCCACTGGCCGGTCTGCTTGTTGATGATGAGCTTCCATTGCGTCTCGGAAGGAACCGAATACACCGTGTAGGTGCCGGCCGGGACGGTGAGGCTGCCGATTTTGAGGTTGGCTTCGGTCTTGAGGGTGGTCGCCGGGTTGGCGCCGGTGCGCCAGACCTGGCCATAGGGCAGCAGGCCCCCGAAGATCTTGCGGCCGCGCATGAAAGGCGTGCTGTAGTCGATGGTGATGAGCTTTTCGTCGCCCAGCGTAACGTGGGCCTTGGCTGGGGGACTGGGAAGCTTCCTGCCATAGTCGTTGGCGGCTGTTGCCTCCTGAGCGCGAGTCGAGAGAGTCGCAAGAGAGCCTGCGAATGAACCGGCGATCAGGACGGCGAGGGTACAGAGAAGTTTGCGTCGCAACATGAAGAGGGTGCCCCATTTTGAAGTTCTAACAGCTAGATCATCTCAAACGTGTAAGAGGGATTTGTCAAAGCGGCGCTTTCGCAGCACGCAGCATATCCCGGCAGCTTGCTCTTGCGGGTGAGGAGGCCGGGGAATGCGTCTTGCCCATGAACCTCGCAAGCCTCGTTGGCGGCCGTTGATCCGCCTCTTCATCCATGATCGTAGTATTCTTATAGACGAGCACCCGTAGCTCAGCTGGATAGAGCGAACGCCTCCGAAGCGTTAGGTCGCAAGTTCGAATCTTGCCGGGTGCACCATCTGTCCCACGCTTGCCGGCTCCCCCTCCAAAAGACTGAGACTTATTTCCCACCCCGGGTGCAAGACAGCGCCCGCAGGCGCGGATAGTGTCTGTCTTCAGACTCCATCAATTCCAGTTTCGACGGATTTGTGCGAGGCCAAGGAGGCAGCTTGACACGACCACAACGATTTGGACAGAGATTCGCACTTGTCCTTGCATTCGCCGGTGCATTGACGGCAACCAGCAGCGCATTGGGGCAGGGCTGCGTGGCCGCCCACTCGAACGCGCGCATCATGGATGAGCTTGTTCCCGGATATAGTTCGCCGGAGAGCGGGTCGCATTTTTCGATCCACAACCTGAACGTAACGATAGGGTATCGGGTCTTCAACTCGAACAAGTACTTCGTCGGGACCGATGAGATTGCCCGGCCGACGGTAGTGCGAAATCACCAGAATATCTTCGACATCAACGCCAGTTACCAGCTCAGTCCGCGGTGGAGCCTGTTAGCCGACGTGCCGGTCTATAACGGAACACGAAACCAGATATACGCGCCGCAGGGAATCTTTCAGGTAAGCGGGTTGGGCGACATGACGGCCGGCGCGCAGGCCTGGATCTTTCGTCCGCCCACCGAGCGCGGCGGCGATGTCGCGGTCAGCCTGTCGCTGAAGATCCCGACGGGCATCAACACGGCCACCGGTTCGGCTCTCTATCAGGGGCAGATCATCAAGGCGACGGCCGACCAATCGCTGCAGCCGGGCGACGGAGGATGGGGATTCCTGCTCGCTTCGCAGGCCTATCAGAAGCTCTGGCACACTGCGTTCGGGTACTTCCAGGGGCAATATTTGTTTAACCCGGAAGATACGAATGGCGTTCCGACCTTTCGCTCCCAACCCGGGCAAGGGGTGATGTCGGTCACGGACCAGTATCTGTATCGCGCGGGGATTTCGCAGGCGGTGCCGAAGATCCGGCATCTGGCCCTGAGCCTTGGGGTGCGGGATGAAGGTGTGCCGGCACACGATGCGATCGGCGGCAGTGACGGATTCCGAAGGCCGGGTTACATCGTGTCGATCGATCCCGGGCTGATGTATAGCCATCATCGCGACACCCTCTCGGTCAATGGGCCGTGGGCGCTGGCCCGGAACCGCGAACCAAGCGTTCCCGAACTCGAAACCGGGACAAAGAATGGCGACGCCTTTTTCGCCGATTACACCGTGATCGCAGCCTGGACGCACCAGTTCTAGTGAGGAAGAGCCGTTTGACTGCCCTGGTTTCTGATCGCAAGGAGGGCGCCGGCTCCGGCACCCTCCTTGCGATGCTCATGAGCGTGGGAGCCAGAAATGGTGCTACGACGCACGTGTTGATCCTGGGTGCGCACTCTTGTTTCGCTTTCGGCCCTACTTGGTGACTGCGTCAAGGCCAGAGACTCTTCTTTTTATTCTTGAAACAGGCGCCTTGACTCTCTCTCGTAGTAAGCGCATTGTTCCCATGCGCCATCTTGAATGTCGAAGACGCTCATCGAGGCATGGTGAGAAGGAAATCCTCGGTTCACGAGCCCCTCGACCTTCGAAAATTGCCCGTCGTTCGATCCGGAGGCTCTCGTGAGGCGCTTGAAGCGGTCTGTCGCTTGTGTTCTGTGTTTCCCGGGCGACGGGAGACGATGCAGCCTCGGGTAGCGGATAGCGCCGAAGCTGCAGATCTCTAAATGTGGCAGGAGACAGCGCCGCGCTTTTCGAGATATTTCTGGTGATAGTCCTCGGCCTTCCAGAAGGTCTGGGCGGGGACGACCTGGGTGACGATGGGCTTAGAAAATTTGTGGCCGGCGGTGAGCTTTTCAATCACCCTCTTGGCCGTGGCTTCCTGCTCCGGGGAGTGGAAGAAGATCGCGCTGCGATACTGCGTTCCCCAATCGGGCCCCTGGCGATTGAGTTGGGTGGGGTCGTGCAGCTTAAAAAAGACCTCGACGATCTGCTCGTAGGTCACCCGTTCCGGATCAAAGGTGAGCTCGACGACTTCGGCGTGGCCGGTACGATCGGTGCAGACTTCTTTATAGGTCGGGCGATCGGTCTGTCCGCCCTCGTAGCCTACCGCGGTCTCTTTCACGCCGGGAATGCGTCCAAACTCCACCTCGACACCCCAGAAACATCCTGCTCCAAATGTAGCCTTTTCCATGACTTCTCCTCGCAATCCTGCTTACGTTAGACGCGGTTGGGGTGCCTTGAGGATCATTGTTGTTTTGTTTTGGGTCAACGGGGCTTCGGCCGTCCGGTAGCTCGCGAGGGACCCGTTCGCGGTCTGGCAGGTGCGCCGGGACGTGAACTCGATCCGGGTCTGGAGTTGGCTGCGGAGGGATTTCCGGGACGGGACGCGCGAGGCGGAGCGGAGGAAGGGCGTGCGTCGTACTCGGTTTTGCCGGGACTCTTGCGGCTGGTCGCGGGGGCGATGACCGGCGCCGCCGGGCGAGGCGGCTTTTGGCGAGCATTGAAGACTGGCGAGGCTTGCGGCCGGCCGGGAGAGAGCGGCCGGGCCGACGATCGGGTTGACACCGGTTTTCGTTCGCTCAGGATCGGCCGGCTGGCGGGTGTTGCAGTCGCCGCGAGAGGGTTGTGGATGCGTGGCCGTTTGACCTTGCGGACAGGCAAGAGCGAAACGGGTGGTACGGCGAGCCGGGAGATCGTTCGAATGCCGCGAGCAGCTCTCTGCAGAGCCAGTATTTCCTCGGGGTTGAGCTCGCGGACCTGGCCCGGCTCTATATCGAGGACGAGCGGACCGAAGCCGACGCGGCGAATCTTCTCGACGAAGTGGCCGACCTCCTCGAACATCTTGCGAATCTCGCGGTTGCGACCCTCGGTGAGGGTGACCTCGTACCAGGGGTTTTCAGCGTCGCGAACGCGCCGAATTCCCGCCGGCTGCGTCATCACGCGGCCCAGCTTCTCATCCTTGTTCCGGCCTTTATCGATCATGATCCCGGCGCGAAGCTGATTCAGCGCCTCATCGCTCGGCTTGCCGCTGATTTTGACCAGATAAACCTTGGCGACCTTGTTGGCGGCACGGGTGAGCAGGTTGGCGAGCTCGCCGTCGTTGGTCATCAGCAGCAGGCCTTCGCTCTGGTAATCGAGGCGGCCGACAGGGTAGACGCGAGCCGACCCGGGGAAGAACTCCATCACCGTCGGGCGGCCCTCGGGATCGCTGGCGGTGGTGATGTAGCCCTTGGGCTTATTGAGCATCGCGTAGCGCAGGCGATTGGCGCCTTGTCCTGGCTTGGGGAGGAGCTTGCCGTTGACACGGATATGGTCGAGCGCGGGATCGGCTTTCGTGCCGAGCTCAACGACGATGGCGCCGTTCACCTGGACGCGGCCCTCGGTGATCAACTCCTCGGCTTTGCGGCGGGAGGTGACACCGGCGGCGGCGATAATTTTTTGCAGCCGCTCTTCATGACGAACGATGGGGATAATTTCAAGCGGCTCGGCCGGGGCGTACTGGGGATCTTCCTCTTCATCACCTTGAAGGGCCGGCTCGGGCAGTGCGGTTTCTGCCGGGCCGGTGGGCTCGACCTCGGCCGGCGATCCGGATGCCGGCGGGAACGAATCGCCCTTCTTCTTAGGCGCGCGTTTGGCGGCAGCGCGTTTCTTAGGTGTTTCGGCCATTGTTCTCTTCCAGATCTTGTAGCGGAACGGTAGGGTGAGTTGCCGGGGTGACCTCGATGCCTTCGATGGCGGGCGTTTCGGGGTGTTCGGCCTGGAGGACAACCACCTCAGGCGGTTGCGACGGCTCAGCCTGGGGCGCGGTGGTTTCCGCGGCTTCGACGGCCAGGCCAGGCTCTCCGGCATTCGCTTCTACGGATTGAAGATCAGCGTCGCTCGATCCTTCGAAGGGTAGATCGTCCTCCTGGACGGTGTTGTGGGTAGACATCGCTTCCTCCTCTCCGATTTCCATGTCGCCTGCGAGTTTTTCGAATTCTTCGATGCTGGGCAGTTCGTTGAGGTCTTTAAGCCCGAAGCGGAGCAGGAACTCGCGGGTAGTTTTATAGAGAATGGGGCGGCCGATGACCTGTTTACGGCCAGCGGTGGTGATGAGCTTGCGGCTGACCAGGCTGCCGAGGACGCCGCCCGAGTCGACGCCGCGAATCTCGCTCACTTCCGGAGCGGTGACGGGCTGCTTGTAGGCAATGACGGCGAGGGTTTCAAGCGCCTGCAGGGAGAGCTTCATGGGCGGCTTGAGGCTCTTTACGAAGCTGCGGACCGCATCGTGATACTCAGGCTTGGTGGCGATGCGATAGCCGCCCGCCACTTCGCGAATCTCCATACCGCGGTCGCCGGTGGCGTAGTCTTCGATGAGTTGCTCGAGAATGTCTTTCAGCCGGTCGCGAACTTCGCGCTCGCGCTGGCGGGCGGCGCGTTTGGCTTCGGCCTCGGCAGCGGCGGGATCGTGCTGCTCTTGCTCCTGGAGGCCGGTGAGCATGGCGACTTCGGCGATGTCATTGCCGGGATTGAGGAAGCTGTTGGCGTCGCCCAGGCCTTCCTCGAGCAGCGTCAGGACGGTAGGTTGCTCTTCAGGCGACCATGGTGCGGGGGAGTCGTCCCGAAGACGCGGCAACTCGGCCGCGAAGATTGCAGCGAGCTGGGCCAGGGTGACGGGTTCCTCTGCCGCGTAAATCACGGCTTCGATCTTTGCTCGTAAACTCATCGCTCTCGACAGTCTGGCCGATGTGGCGCGCATGGAAAACGGCGCTCCGGGGGCTATGTTTCATAGTACCGGAGCGCCGTTTTTGCTGTTCGCGGACTGGCTGCGGGCAGGACCTCAGTGGGTGACGAGATGGTTCAGGATGTAGAAGAGCAGCGCGGAGATCAGGGCCGCTGCGGGCAGGGTGCAGACCCAGGCGAGAGCGATATTCCGGATGGTCGACATCTGGAGTCCGCTGCCGTTGGCCATCATGGTGCCGGCCACGCCGGAGGAGAGCACGTGGGTGGTCGAGACCGGCAGGTGGAACTGGTCGGCGGCGATGATGGTGGCGGCGGCGACGATCTCGGCGGCTGCCCCCTGGGCGTAGGTGAGGTGATCTTTGCCGATTTTTTCGCCAACGGTGACGACGATCCGCTTCCACCCGACCATGGTGCCGAGGCCGAGCGCTAGCGCTACCGCGACCTTGACCCAGGTGGGGATGAACTTGGTTGCGGTATCGAGATGCTTCCGGTAGTTCGCCAGCTGGGCGGTTTCGGTCGAGCTGAAGCCGGGCTTGCCGGATTTCGCGAAGAGCCGGAGGGTTTCGTCGACGACGTACATATCGTTGCGGACGTTCTGCTGCTGGTTGGCGGGGATGGCAGCGAGCGATTTGGCATTGGTGACGCTGTTTGAGATTTCAAGCGTCAGGTCGTGGGCGGCGGCGAGCGTGACGGGGGTGGCCTGCTTGGTCCGGATATATGTGGTGAGATCGGTGCGCGGGTCGGTCGAGGCCACGCCCGGAGTTTCGTGACTCTGGATGGCATTGGCGGCCTGCTGAGAGACGGCGGCGAAATCCTGCACTTGTCCAGTGCCGACGGCATGGTTCAGCGCGTAGACGGTGGGCACGGTCCCGATGAGGATGAGCATAATGAGCCCCATGCCCTTCTGGCCGTCGTTAGAACCGTGGCCGAAGCTGACGCCGGTGCAGGTGAGGATGAGCAGGCCGCGGATCCAGAACGGCGGCGGAGCGTCGCCTTCAGGAGCCTTGTAGAGCGCCGGAATCTTGATGAGCCGCTTGAGCAGGAGGAGGAGAAGATATGCGCCTCCGAAGCCGACCAGCGGGGAGATGAGCAGGGCGCGGAAGACCCCGGCGGCCTGGGCCCAGTCGACGCCGCTGGTTCCGGAGCCGGGGCTCATCATCTGGTTGGCCAGGCCGACGCCGATAATGGAGCCGATCAGCGTGTGAGAGCTGGAAGCGGGCAGGCCGAGCCACCAGGTGCCGAGGTTCCAGAGGATCGCCGAGATCAGCAGGGCAAAGACCATGGCGAAACCGGCGCCGTGGCCGACCTGCAGGATCAGTTCGACCGGCAACAGCGAGATGATCGTGAAGGCGACCGCGCCGGACGAGGTGAGCACGCCGATAAGGTTCCACATCCCCGACCAGACCACCGCGATGTGCGGTTCGAGCGAGTGGGTGTAGATGACCGTCGCGACCGCATTGGCCGTATCGTGGAAGCCGTTGACGAACTCGAAGCCGAGGGCGGTCAGCAGGGCGACGCCGAGCAGGACATAGGGCCAGATAGTGGTGAAGTGGCCGCCGCCGGCGAGGTCCGTGGCCAGGTGGAAGCCGGCATAGCCGAATCCCCCAACAAGCACGAGGCCGAAGAGGACCATGCCCATCGCGCCGGGGGACCTATTCAGCTTGTCACGGACGGCAGATGGAGAAAGCTGAGGGGAAAGACCGGGGGGAACAGCGACAGTGTGGGTCTGTGACATGTAGAGGAGCTCCGAAGACTGACTCCAGGAAGGTAGCAGGCGACTGCGCACAGGATGATGAAACGAACGCAGCTCGAGATGAAAATCCGGTGAATTTGGGCAGCAACCCAATGGGCGGGTTTCATCGGGTATCTTGGTACGGACGCATCAAAAGCAGGGATTTGGCGCGCAGAGGTTGGGGTTGGGCGAAGCGGGCATTCACCATGTCGAGTTGACCGGGCTGGCGCTGCTGCTGGCAACGGCGATGCTGACGACGCTGGCGCGGAGATTCGGAACGCCCTACCCGATTGTGTTGGTAATTGGCGGGCTGGTTCTCTCGCTGGTGCCGCAGCTGCCGGACATCTCGCTGAGCCCGCAGCTGGTTTTTCTGGTGTTTCTGCCGCCATTGGTGTTTTCCGGGGCCTTTAACACCTCCTGGCGCGACTTTCGCGGCAACCTGCTGAACATCTCGATGCTGGCATTCGGGCTGGTCGGCTTTACCGTAGTCGGAGTCGCGGTGATGTGCGATTGGCTGCTGCCGGGCGTCGACTGGCGGCTGGGTTGTGCGCTGGGCGCGGTGGTCTCGACGACCGACACGATCGCCGCCATCTCGATCGCGAAACGAGTGGGCTTGCCGAGGCGCATCAGCGACCTGATCGAGGGTGAGAGCCTGATCAACGATGCGAGCGGCCTGCTGGCGCTGCAATTTGCAGTTGCGCTGGTCGTGACTGGCGAGAAGCCGACGCTCACCAAGGGATTGGCCGAGATGATCGGCCTGATCGCCGGCGGTATTGTTTGCGGACTTATTTCGGCGAAGATTATCGGCTTTCTGCAGAGCAAGATCGACGACCCGCCGGTCGAGATTACCGTGACGCTGATCGCGCCCTACCTTGCCTATTTGAGCGCAGAGACTTTTCATTGCTCGGGCGTTTTATCGACGGTGGTCTGTGGGCTGTACCTGGGGCGAAGGCGGTCCGAATACCTCACCACCTTTGCCAGGCTGGATACTTCGGCGGTGTGGAACACGCTGGACTTCATTCTCAACGGAGTTTTATTCGTCATGATCGGCCTGCAGCTGCCATTCATCCTGGATGGGATCAAGGGAATGAGCCGGGTGCAGTTGTTCGCGGACGCGGCGTTCTTCAGCCTGCTGGTCATCGGCTTGCGGTTGATCTGGGTCTACCCGGGAGCCTGGGCGGCTTACTGGCTGCGCACGCGAGTGTTGGGGAGAAAAGAACGCCGGCCGCGATCGAATGAAGTTTTCCTGCTGGGTTGGACAGGGATGCGGGGCGTGCTGGCGCTCGCCGCCGCGATCTCGCTGCCCCGATATACCAACAGCGGCGCACCGTTTCCGCAGCGGGATCTCGTCCTGTTCCTCACTTTTTCGGTCATTCTAACGACGCTGGTTTTGCAGGGGCTTTCGTTACCGATGGTCATTCGGAAGCTTCGCATCGGCGCGGGCAAACACGCGAACGACGAACTGAACCGCGCGCGCCGGGCGATGCTCGAAGCCGCGCTGGCGTACCTCGATGAGATCGAAGACGATGCCAGGCCGAACGATGAATGGATCATCGAAGACCTGGCGCGCCACTACCGCCAGCGGCTTGGATTGCTCATCGACGTGCATGAAGAGACGGAGACGAGTGCTCACGTCGATTACCGCGACTATCGATCGCTTGCCCGGCAGCTGCGGGGCGTGGAGCGAAGCGCCCTGCTCGCCTTACGGGACGACAACGGCATCAACGATGAGGCGTTACGCGAACTCGAGCGGGAGTTGGACCTTGAGGACGCACGCTTTCTCTCGGCCTCGCACTAGATCGCGGTTCTCGATGCCGCCGGGTACATCCTCGGCATACGGCCGGGCATCCCACAGCCCGTTCTGTTTTTTTTGGAAAGGCGAGGACAAGCAATGAAAGCTGCAACTGTGATTGGAGTACTGCTCATCATCCTTGGGATCGTTGGGTTTGCCGTGGGGGGCGTGAGCTTTACCCATAAGAAGAAAGACGTCGATATGGGACCGGTCCAGATCTCTCACGATCAGACAAAGACGTTCCCGATCTCTCCGGCCCTGAGCGTCATCTCCCTGGTAGCCGGTGTCGGGCTCGTCGTAGTGGGTGTGCGCAGCAAATAACACCCGGCGGCGGCACTTCCAGCCGGCCTCGCTCGGCGAGAGCCGGCTGGAAGTGCCGCCCTCTTCACAGCCGGTTGGAAGCCTTTCGCCAGACGGCCCCCGCGAGCAGGAAGAGGAGCGCTACCGCGATGGCGGAGAGAGCGCGGCTGCGATGCTCGGAGTGCAGGGCCAACGCGGCATCGAACAACCATACGGCGGAGCCGATGTACCAGATCCAATAGTTGCGGAATTGCGACGGTGCAGGGCTCAAGGCGGCGGCTCGCGACAATTTTCAATGACCCTTATTGTAGACTCGGGGCTGCGTTGCGCGGAGCTGCGTTTGTGAGGAGAACACAATGATTATTCGCGAAGAGGAAGTGGTTGAACTGAAGACCCCTTACGGGCCGATGCGGACCCTGGTGCTGCGGCCGGTCGCCCCCGGAAAGTATCCCGGGGTGGTCTTCTACTCGGAGATTTTTCAGATTACCGGGCCCATCCGGCGGACAGCGGCGATGCTGGCAGGCCATGGGTATATCGTCGCGATCCCTGAGATTTATCACGAGTTTGAGTCGGCGGGCACGGTGCTGGCCTATGACCAGGCGGGTTCCGATCGGGGCAACCAGTGGAAGACTGCCAAGGAGCTGGCCAGCTACGACGCCGATGCCCGGGCGGTACTCGACCATCTGAAATCGCGGCCGGATTGCACCGGGCAGCTGGGGGCCTTCGGCATCTGCATCGGCGGCCACCTGGCCTTTCGCGCGGCGATGAACGCCGACGTTCGCGCTGCAGCTTGTTTCTACGCGACCGACATCCACAAAGGCAGCCTCGCGAAGGGGATGAAAGACGACTCGCTCGAACGGGCAAAGGATATCCAGGGCGAGCTGCTGATGATCTTTGGCCGCCAGGATCCGCATGTGCCGCTCGAAGGACGACGCAAGGTGATGGCCAGGCTCGACGAGGTCGACGCCCGCTATACCTGGCATGAGGTGAATGGCGCGCATGCGTTTCTGAGAGACGAGGGAGTTCGATACGATCCGGAGCTGGCCTTGCAATGCTATGGGCTGGCCTTTGATCTGTTTCACCGCCGGCTGGGGTTTGGCGATCTGGCGGCTGAGGTTATGGGAGCCGGGGAAGCGCGGCACTAATCCGGAATCAGCGACCCTCGATCCTCGGGTCGAGCCTGGCGCGCATGGGTGGATCGAATACGTAAAAAGCAGAAGGCCGCGATCGCTCGCGGCCTTCTGTACTTTC
Organism: Acidisarcina sp.; assembly: GCA_965199205.1. GTDB lineage: Bacteria > Acidobacteriota > Terriglobia > Terriglobales > Acidobacteriaceae > Acidisarcina. The sequence continues at coordinate 2,082,490 of OZ240688.1, read as the reverse complement.
GCACCGGTGGATCGCTTAGACGTCGCGCACGCCATCCACAAACGCCTTCAGCTTGCGCGAGCGCGAAGGATGCCGTAGCTTCCTCAGCGCCTTCGCCTCGATCTGGCGAATGCGCTCGCGGGTGACCTGGAAGCTTTGGCCTACTTCTTCCAGGGTATGTTCGGAGCCATCTTCGAGGCCGAAACGCATCTTGATGACGCGCTCTTCTCTTGGAGTCAGGGTCCGAAGCACCTGCGAGGTGTACTCCTTCAGGTTGACGCTGATGACGGCGTCGGAAGGCGAGACGGCCTGGCGGTCTTCGATGAAGTCGCCAAGATGGGAATCTTCTTCCTCACCGATCGGGGTTTCGAGCGAGATGGGCTCCTGGGCGATCTTGAGGACCTTGCGGACCTTGGCGACCGGGATGTCCATACGGCGCGCAATCTCTTCCGAGGTAGGCTCGCGGCCAAGCTCCTGCACCAGCTGACGGGAGGTGCGGATGAGCTTGTTGATGGTCTCGATCATATGCACCGGGATACGGATCGTGCGGGCCTGGTCCGCGATGGCGCGGGTGATGGCCTGGCGGATCCACCAGGTGGCATAGGTCGAGAACTTGTAGCCGCGGCGATACTCGAACTTGTCGACCGCTTTCATCAGGCCGATATTGCCTTCCTGAATCAGGTCGAGGAACTGAAGCCCGCGATTGGTGTACTTCTTCGCAATCGACACGACCAGACGAAGGTTGGCCTCGATCAACTCGCGCTTGGCCTGCTCCGCGTCCATGTCGCCCTGGATCATCTCGCGCTGGGTGCGCTTGAGCTCGGCGATGGTCAGCCCGGCGTCGTGCTCCAGCTTTTCGAGATCGATCTTGCAGTTTTTCTGCTGGCGTCGGTACTCCTTGCGCAGCTCTTCGCTCTTCGACTGGTCGTGCTTGGAGTCGAGCGATTTGATCTGGCGCTCGAGAGTCCGCATGGCGTCGACTGTCTTGTTGACCTTGTCGAGCAGCCGCTTGCGCTCGGCGTTGGTGTACTTCAGCTCTCGAACGATGCGGGAGACAAGCACCTTTTCACGAGCGATGCTCCAGTTGGTCTTGCGCAGCTCCCTGGCTTTTGCTTTGGCGTCCTTGCCCGGGGGGGCGTCGAGCTTTTCCGTCAGCAGCGCGATCTTTTTCTGGTGCTTGACCATTGCGTCGATACGACCGACGGTCTGGCGGACCCGGCTCTGCAGGATGTCTTCGGTGATCTCTTCTTCGTCGAAGATCACCACTTCTTTCACGTTGCGCACGCCGCGCTTGAGGTCGTCCGAGAGAGCGATCACCTCGCGGATGACGATCGGCGAGCGCGAAATGGCCTTGAGCACGCGCAGCTGGCCGCGTTCGATGCGCTTCGCGATTTCGACTTCGCCCTCGCGGGTGAGCAGCGGTACGGTACCCATCTCGCGGAGGTACATGCGGACGGGGTCGTTGGTTTTTTCCAGTGTTCCCGGCGTAAGGTCTAGCTCAACGTCTTCACCATCTTCGGCATCGGGATCGAACTTGTCGGCGCCAAATTTCGGCCCGTCTTCGCTGATGTCAATACCCTGGGTACCGATGGTGGTGATCAGATCGTCGAGGTCATCGGGGGAATGCAGGTCGCCGGGAATGAGATCGTTGACCTCGTTGTAGGTCAGGTATCCCTTTTCCTTGCCTGTATCGATGAGCTTCTGAATGTCTTCTTCGTATTTATCTTCTATGGCCAAGCGAGTTCAATCTCCCGCGTCAAATTTTGGGGTCTGTCCCAGTGATTGGGTAAGACGAGGTGCGATTGAGGCCTCTGAGGGCGTATCCCGTTGCGCAAGGGCGCGGGGGAAGTGGGCGCACGTCTACCGAATATCATTAGAATAGCATGATTTTGCAGGCTACCCTCTTCTACAGCCGGCCGGAATGCCGGTTTAAGACAGCATCGCGCTGAAAACAGACAAATATTTGATGTGTTTCAGGACAATATGCTTCATTTTGAGAAAAATACCGGCCGTGGCGGAACGATCGGCCTGAAAAATGAAAGATGGTCGCGCGCCGCGGCCGGAAAGATCGACAATGACATGTCTCAATCGTTCTCGCGCCTCGACAAGACAAATTGGGAGCGGCTTGAGCCGTCTTCCTGGAGCAATCTCCAAGGGCGCTCGATGGCTTTTGACTGCGTGGGCGATCGCTTTCTTTAGCGCCGCTTTGTCCGTGTGCCAGACGCCGGTCGCCGCCGGTGGCCTGGCCGGGCGTTGGGATCTCACCATCACTACCCCGGCTACAACGCTGCCGTCGTGGATCGAGGTCTCGCGGGAGGAAAGCGGCTTCCACATTCGGATGGTTGGCGTAACGATGCATGCCACTCCTTTAAAAGAGGTGGGCGCCGATGGCGATCGTCTCTGGTTCGTTTCGCCGAAGGGCGAAGAGGGGTTCGCGAGCGACATGCGCTTTGAGGGCAGGCTCACGGGCGGAGAACTTCGCGGCACGGTCACCGGCCCAGCGGGAGCGAGTTGGCGCTGGACCGGCAGGCGTGCGCCGGAGCTGGCCCGGCAAGCAGGACCATCGGCAGGGTTGCAGCCGGGGGCGCCGATCAAGCTCTTCAATGGCGTCGACTTCACAGGATGGAGCTTGCTCGATCCGCGGAAGGCGGGTAGCTGGAAGGTCGAGGATGGCCAGCTGATCGCGCTCGGTCATGGCTCGGAGCTGGTGACCAACTCCAAATGGGAAGACTTTCAGCTGCATATCGAGTGTAAGAATGGTCCCTCATCCAACAGCGGAGTCTTTCTCCGGGGGCGCTATGAGCTGCAAATGGAGACGGACTCAGCTGCGGAACCGGCCAGCCATCACACCGGCGGGATCTACGGCTTCCTTGCTCCGGCCCCGGAACAGCCTCGCCTGCCCGGAGTGTGGCAGACCTTTGACGTGACCCTGGCCGGACGAAGAGTCACCGTCGTCCAGAATGGCGTGAGAGTGATCGACAACCGCGAGATTCCGGGAATTACGGGTGGCGCGCTGGACAGCGACGAGGCACTCCCGGGGCCCATTTACCTGCAAGGGAGCGAAGACGGACCGGTCGCTTTCAGAAACATCGTGATTCGGCCTCTGCAGCAGTGAAGTCATCGCTCAGCATGACTGTCGGGCAGGCGCCTAGCGGCCGGTGCGTAGCTGGACGACAAAGAAAACTCCGACGGCGAGCACGAGCAGGATGACGCCGAGCAGAAATCCTCCAAGAACGAGGCTCACCCTCTTCTGCTGTTTCGCAGCAGGGGCGGTAATGCCGAAGAACCCGATGAAGGCCTCGGCGAGAAAATTCAGCAGGCGCATTGCATGCCCTTCTCGTAAGTCAATGCCCAAGCTCGCGAAGCTGGCGATCCAGGTGCATTTTTTCGGCTGAGAGCGCGGCCACCTCGCCCCAGTCGCCCTTGCGTTCGGCGTCGGCGAGCGAAGCTCGCAGTCCGCGCTGGCGGCGGCTGTAATAGTGGTGCCGCAGCGGCTGCATGGCGGCCGTGACCTGCTCTGCAGTGGCTGGTTCTGACTCGGCAAAGAGTACCTGGGCAACCAGCTGGCGGTCTCGCCCTTCGGGCACGGCTTTCATGGGGTCGGCATCGCCGCGCTCCCGGAGTCGATGGAGGAGCGGGGTCACGGCCAGTTCATCAAAGATCTCGGGTTGTTCGTCAAGGGCGCGAACGGCGGCAGCGTGGGCAGCGTCGGAGGCTGCTCCAGCGAAGGCACGAATGAGCACGCGTTCACACTCATTCAGCCCGACAGAAGCGGTGGAGACGGTGTCGCGGCGCTTGGCTGCGGCCTGTTTCAATTCTTCACGGAGAACGGCAGAGTCGATCGAGAGCTTCTGCGCTGCATTGGCGGCGAATTCGTCGCGGGCGAGGCGCTCCGGCAGGCGGCGAATATGGGGCAGCAGGAAGTTGAGCGCCTTGACCTTGGCCTCGGGACTGCGCTGCGGGAAGAGCTGCCGGGCGCGTTCGATGAGATAGTCGGGCAGGCTTTGGGCAGCCCGGGCGGCGGCGTGGTAGGCGGCTGCGCCTCGCTCCCGGATGAACCGGTCGGGGTCAAGGCCCTCTTCAAGGGTGATGACCTTGACGGTGAAGCCTTCCTCGGTGAGCAGGGCGATCGATTTTTCGGCGGCGTTGGCTCCGGCGGTGTCGGGGTCGAAGTTGACGACGACCTGGGTGCAGTAGCGCTTGAGCAGGTTGACCTGGTGCTCGGTAAAGGCAGTGCCGCTGGTGGCAAGCACGTTCTGAACACCCGACATCGAGACCGCGATGCAGTCCATCTGGCCCTCGACTAACAGCGCGAAATTGAGCTGGCGGATGGCGGCGCGGGCCTTGTCGAGATTGAAGAGCACCTGGCCCTTGGAGTAGAGCGGCGTTTCGGGCGAATTGAGGTACTTGGGGCCGGCCTTTTCGCTCCCGACGGTTGCGGCGTCGAGGGCGCGGGCGGTAAAGGCGATGACGCGGCCGGCTTCGTTGGCGATGGGAAAGGTGATGCGTTTACGGAAGCGGGTGTAGAGGGTGCCGGGCTTGCCGTCTTCCTGCTCTTTCCAGGAAAAGAGGCCGGAGGCGCGGAGCGTCTCGGCGTCGGCCCCGGGGGCAAGCCGATCGCGCAGGGCGGTATAAGAGTCAGGAGCGTAGCCGATGCGGAACTTGGAAACTGCTTCGGGTGTGAGGCCGCGGCCGGTGAGGTATTCGCGGGCGCCGGCGCCTTCGGGAGATTTCAGTTGTTCCTGGAACCAGGCGGTGGCAGCTTCATGCAGCTCGAGAAGCTTGCCGCGCTGGCGGCTTTCCTGGGCCTCTTCGGGCGAGTTGAAGTCGCGCTTGGGCAGCGGAATGCCGCACTTCTGGGCGACGGCGCGGACGGACTCGGGAAAGGTGAGATTCTCGATCTTCTGCAGGAAGCTGAAGACATCGCCCGACTGCCCGCAGCCGAAGCAGTGATAGAACTGCCGCGAGGCATGCACGGAGAAGGATGGCGACTTTTCGCTGTGGAAGGGGCAGAGGCCGGCGTAATTCTGGGCTCCGGATTTCTTCAGCCGCACGTATTCGCCGATGATCTTGAGGATGTCGGCCTGCTGTTTGACGATCTGGGCGAAATCGCTGGCCATGTCGGCTGCTGCTAAGTGTAAATGTTCTCCGTCTGCGGAAATCGGGATGGCGCGCCGCTTACCGGACGTCCTGTAGACCGTCAAACGATCACGCAAGATACCGTTCCAATATCTGCGCCGATGTTAGACATTCGAGCACTCTGCCAACGGGGCATAAAGCCGGAGGCTTCGGCCGGCCCTGTTCTCATCGCCGAGTTTGGGTGAGCGTGAGAGCCGCGGACTCGCGGGCCGAGTGCTCTAAATGTCAGAAAAGAGTATCCTTAGAAGATATGAAAAAACAGCGATCAGCTCCGCCGCCTTGTAGCGGCTCCCTCACCTCCGTCCAGGGTCATCGGCCGGCGGCAGATGGCAAGACAGGTGTCTGCGGTACTTGCGGCTCCAGTGTGCCTTTTACGATTGATGTCTCTGCCCGCCCGGTTCCGCGGTTTCACAAGTCTGGGCCTCGGTGAGATCCTGCAGTTGCAGAGTTAGCCGCCGCCCATCGCAATACATCTTCCGGATGCATCCCTGATGCCCTCAGCTCTCTCAGACTGAGGGCATTGTGGCGTTTCGCGAGCCTTTCTCCTTTTTCATCTCGAACCAGCGGGCAGTGATGCCACCCAGGAGGTTGCAGGCCGAGCGCGCGGCAGAGCAGGATCTGGCGCGCGGTTGACTTGAGCAGATCAGCTCCGCGAACGACCTCGGTGACCGCCATAGCGGCGTCGTCGACGGTCACGGCGAGCTGGTAAGCAGGCACTCCGTCCTTGCGCCAGATGAGGAAGTCGCCAAAGTCTTTGCCCGCGGTCAATCGCTGATGTCCGAAGTTGCGGTCGTGAAACTCGATCACTTCCCTTTCGGGAACACGAAACCGCCAGTTGACTGGGCCCGGAGGACTGCCTGGTGAGAGGACGGCTTGCCCGGAATCTGGCCGGCAGGTTCCCGGATAGACAGGCTCGTCGTCATGAGGGGCTTGCGCCATTCGGGCCAGGTCTTTGCGCGAGCATCGGCAGGCGTAAGCATGGCCGCCTTCAACCAGGGTCCGTAAAGCCGCTTCATAGAGCGGGAGTCTTTCGCTCTGGTTATAAGGCGAATGGGGACCGCCGGCCAGCGGGCCTTCCTGCCATCGAATGCCGAGCCAGCGAAGATCTTCGATGGCGGCCTTGGCAAGTTCCGGCCGGGAGCGCTGCGGATCGAGATCTTCCATGCGCAGGACAAGAGTGCCATGCGCGGCCAATGAGCGCTGATAAGCGGTCCAGAAGGTCGCTGCATGTCCGAGGTGGAGAAGCCCGGTAGGGGAGGGAGCGATGCGGCCTCGATAAGGGACGACAGAACTCACGCGACTTTCAGTTTAGCGCCAGAGAGCGAGCGCGCTCAAAGAGGGTTATTTCCGCGAGCCCGTCCGCGGCGGCCGCGCGAGCATTTCTCTGGCGAGACTGCAGAAGGTGGTCACGATGGTGCGGTCTTCGCCGGCGCGCCAGGCGAGTTCCACGTCGCTGCGGACCGGGGCACGGCTCAGGCGCACGCAGACGACATCGGGCGCAGCGATTTTCTGCACGCAGGCGGGGGCGAGGCTGACGCCCAGCCCCGCGCCCACGAGCCGCAGGGCAGTGAGCCACTGCGGCGCCTCCTGCACGATGCGCGGGCGGTAGCCGTACTCTTCGCAGAGCGAGAGCGTCTTGTCGTAGGCCAGCTGCCCGGCTATCTGGGGAAAGAAGACGAATGGCTCGTTGCGAAGAGCGGCAGCGGAGAGCGATCTGCGAGCGGCCAGCGGATGGTTGGCCGGCAGAACGGCGACAAAAGGCTCAGAGAAGAGGCGCTCGGTGACGAGCCCCTCGCGCGGGCCGCCGTCCCGGAGAAAGCCAACGTCAATGGCTCCATCGAGCAGCGCCTGCATGATCTGGGAGGACATGGCCTCGCGGAGCTGCAGATCTGCTTTGGGATGCTTGCGGCGATAGCGCCCCAGCATGGCGGGCAACTGCGTCAACATGCCGGAACTGATGAAGCCGACGCGCAGCGAACCGATTTCTCCGCGACCGACGCTGCGGGCCTCGGCAACGTCTTCCCTGACGGTGCGCAGGGTACGGCGGGCGCGTTCGAGGAAGACCTGGCCGGCGGCCGTGAGCCTCACGGCGCGGGAGGTTCGAAGGAAGAGCGGATGGCCGATAATCTCCTCGAGCTTGCGGATTTGCTGAGAGAGCGGCGGCTGGGCGAGATGCAGGCGCAGGGCAGCGCGTCCAAAGTGAAGCTCCTCGGCGACCGCGACGAAGTAGCGCAAATGACGAAGTTCCGGTTCCGGATCCATATCTAAAACATCTTAATTGGAACGAACAAGATATTGGACATATTGCTGGCGCGGCTCTAGCTTTGACTACAGGGAGAATGCAATGCCGGGACTTGCGAACGAAGTCATTCTTGAACCGCCTTCCCCTGCTGCCAGGACGGGTGGCGAACCGCCGATTCAATACCGTAAGCACCAGCCGGGCGATGAGGCCGGCTTTCTGCGCCTGAACGAAGCATGGATCGTCAAGCTCTTCGTCCTCGAAGAGAAGGATCGCGCGGTTCTTGGCGATCCGGCGAAGTACATCCTCGGCATCGGAGGAGAGATCATCTTCGCCACCGCAGCCGAGGAGTTGGTAGGTTGCTGCGCGTTGATCCCGGTCTCGCCGGGCGAGTACGAAGTGGCCAAGATGGCCGTAGCAGAGGGTTACCGGGGACGAGGCATCGGACGCAGCATTCTGCTGGCAGTCATCGCCGAGGGTAAGCGCCTGGGCGCGTGCCGGCTCTATCTCGAAACCAGCAGCAAGTTGCCGGCAGCGACCCACTTATATGAATCGGTCGGCTTCCGCCATGTTCCTGCGGAGCGACTGCAGCCCTCGGTCTATGCGAGGGCGGATGTGTTCATGGAAATGGTGCTGGGTTGAGTTCCGCTGAGTTGGGTTCCGCTGAGTTGAGTTCCGAAGAGTCGACCATCGTCACTCTCGACAAGCTTCCTGAAGCTGCGGGGCAAGCGTTGCTGCAATTCAACAATCCGCCCATGCAGGCATTGCGGACCGCGCACAAGAACTTTGCCCTGGTGGCGGGCCGCGCATGCAAGTATCCGGCAAATGTGACCCCGTTTGCCGCGATCGAGAACGACTCACCGGAAACGCTGCGTCACTTGCTCTCCCTGATGGAGCCGGGCGAAGCGGCGTATGTGGTGAGTGAAACGCCATTGGCGGGCGCAGGGCTGCGTTGCCGCGGGCCGATGGCAGTCAAGCAGATGACGTATCCGCAGGACCACCGGCTGCCGGACTTGACGGAGATTGCCGGCGTCGAAATCGAGCCACTCTCGTGCGCCAACGCGGCAGAGATGGTCGAACTCACTGCGATCGCCTTCCCTGGGTTCTTCCGCATCCGGACTTGCGAGATGGGTAGCTACTATGGCATCCGCTCAGAAGGACGAGTGGTGGCAATGTGCGGCGAGCGCATGGCGATCGAGGAGTTTCGCGAGATCAGCGGCCTCTGCACCCGTCCCGAGTTCCGCGGGCGCGGCTACGCCGCCCTTCTAATGACGCACCTCATGCATAAGCATCGCGAGGCCAAGTTGCGATCGTACCTGCATGTCTCCGCGGATAACTCAAATGCAATCGCCCTCTATGAGCGAATGGGCTTCGAACATCGCGGAGAGTTCGCGCTCTACCTGTTGACTCGCGAGACTTAGGAACGGTTGAGCACTCCGGATAAGCGATCCATTGCGTATCTTGTGTTGAGCGGAATTGTCCGGTAACCCTGCTTCTCTCACCGCTTTTCTCTATGCGCCAGCAGCAACGCATCTGCCTCGGGATAGCCGGTCGGGATGTCGATGCCGCTGAGCGACGCCCCGGCGCGTAGCAGTGCCTCGATGGACGCCGGCGAGCGCCGCTCGGTCCAGTGGGAATCGATACAGGCCCGGATGGCGAGAGCGAGCGGTGTGCGTCCGCGGGCGTCTTGCACGTTGACCTGCGCTCCGCGCGTAATCAGGAACTGCACGGTTTCATGCTGGGCGCGCCAGACCGCTACGTGGAGCGCGGTGCTCTCTTTGGCGACCTCGAAGTAGCCATCGCCTTCGCGATAGAGGGCTGAGACGCTAACGCCGAGGTCGAGAAGGTGGCGAACGCCCTCAGTGTTGCCATTGCCGGCAAACTCGGCCAGCAGGGTCCCTCCGTCAGCGAGCAGTTGCTGCACGAGTCGAGGCTGATTTGCGGCGAAGATACGGATAGCGGCTTCATCGGGCTGGGCGCAGGCGGCGATCAGCTGGTCGGCTTCTTCAAGGAGGAGAGGGGTTCCGCGATGCATGGCGGAAGCGAGCACGTCGCCACGCCCGCGGCGGGCAGCCATTGCCATGCCGGATCGGCCGTTCTGTGCATTTACCAGGCGGAGATCGGCGCCGTGGTCAAGCAGGAGGTCGATGTTTCTGGCGGAGTTGTCGCGCCGCAGCGCCTGGTGCAGGGGCGAGTGGCCCCACCGCGTCATCCAGTTGGGGTCGGCCCCTTGTTCGAGCAGGTACTTCAATCCGTTGAAGTCGTGCCAGTCGGCTTTGCGCACCAGCAGGGTCGTGAGGCTATCGGCGTTGAGTTTGCCGCTCTCGACGAGGACCTGCATCACGGCGTTGTTGTAGCTTTCGGGGACGTGGTAGGGCGTCTCGTCGTCGTTGGGGTCTGCGCCCCGATCCAGCAGCAGCCGGCTCAACTCGACGTTTTGCGCGAGTCCGGCGGCTCCGTAGATAACACTCTCCCAGAACGGGCGTGATTCATCATTGCCTTCGTACCAACCGGTGTTGGCGCTAGCTCCGGCGTCGAGCAGCGCCGCTGCGGCGAGAACGAAACCGTCTGAGCGAGCGTGATCCAGGCGCAGGTATCGCGAGAAGCAGAGATAGGTAAGCGCGTCCCATTCGTGCGGGCCGCCCTTGATGGCGGCGGCTTCCGGAGTGGCCGCGAGGAAGCGCATCACGCCGTCGTGGTCCCCGAGGACAGCAGCGGTGTAGATATTGCTGCGGGCGAGCTCGGGATTTTCCGCCAGGAGGGCATCGGCGGCTTCGAGAGTGCCGGAGCTGTGGCTCTCGCCCATGGGAATGCAGGCGGCCTCAAGGAAGACGGCCGAGGGATCGTTTGCCAGCAGGGCTTTGCGGCGGAAGTTAACGGAATCGATGTGGCTCTTGAATTTCGGCCAGCTGACGAAGCCGTGTTCGCGGGCCAGCAGGAACTGGGCATCGGTGAGTTGAAAGGGTGAGGAAGCGATCTGCGGATCGGGCAGTTCGGCGAAGTGGGGATGGGCGGCGCGGATGCGCTTGAGAACCGCGGGATCGGCGGCGCGGTGTGCTTTGACGAGGTCTTTCGCCTGTTTGCGGTACTGCTCCAGGCTGGGATGCGAGGGGACGGGTTTGACGCTCATACGAAACTCCTTTCAGGATCGCCTGGAGTCCGCACAGATCAGGCTGGAAAGAAGATTCGTCGTCTTCGCTGCAATGGAGGTGGGCACGGCCCTTTTCGCGGATGAATGCGCCCTTCGCGCTGAGGAGAATCTAGCGCTGCGAGGAAGGGAAGTCAATCAGGGGGCCAAGACTCTGCCAAAAAAAGAAGAGTGCTCTCGAAAGAGCACTCCAGACAAAACCATCTTTTCTAAAGAGCTAGATGTCGAGATTTTTGACATCTAGAGCGTTCTCTTCGATGAACTTGCGCCGGGCTTCGACATCTTCGCCCATCAGGGTGGTGAAGATGGTCTCGGTGGCAGCGATATCTTCGAGCTTGACCGAGAGCAGGGTGCGGCGCTCGGGGTCCATGGTGGTCTCCCACAGCTGGGTAGAGGTCATCTCGCCCAGGCCCTTGTAGCGCTGGACCTGGTAATCGCGGCGGCCTTGCTCGATGACGTAGTCGAAGAGTTCTTTGGGCGTCTGCTTGACGACCGGGTCGTGGCTGGCCTTGGCAGCGCGCTTCGGAGCGGGTTTGCCGGCCTCGACCTCGCCGATGGTTTCGCCCTCGGTCTCTTCCGCCTCGGCCTCAGCGGCCGCGGTGGCGATAGCGGTCTTTGAGGCATACTCGATGCGGAAGGGCGGCTCGAGGTCTTTGGAGATCTGGGCGTACTTCGACATCATCTGGCGATACTCCGGGGAAGAAGCCAGCGTCCAGTTGATCGCGCGTTCGGCGCCATTGTCGTCGGTGAAGCTGATCGACCAGGTCTGATGCTCTTCGTCGTAGGCCGGCTCGCTGAGCGCCTTGAACTGGAGTACCTTACGCCAGGACTCGAGCTTCTCATGCAGCCCGATCAGCTTGGCCGGAGCCTTGCCATCGGCTCCTTCGAAATCAGTGCGGCGCACAAGCTCGAGTTCGGCGAGTAGCTGCGTGACCTGCTCGTTGCGAATCCGCTTGTCGACCTTGTCGAAGAGTTCGAGGTACTCGCGAAGCGAACCGATGAACTTGGTCAGTGTTGCGCCTTCCAGCTTGTACTCGGTCGGGCCCTCGGCGGCTCCGTTGCCGTGATAAACGATCATGCCGTCAGAGGCGCGTTTCACCATGACGCGGACGAATTCGCGATCGTCCTTGATGTACTGCTCGAACTTGCCCTTTTTGATGCGATAGAGCGGCGGCTGGGCGATGTAGACGTGGCCACGCTTGATCAACTCCGTCATATGGCGAAAGAAGAAGGTCAAGAGCAGGGTGCGGATGTGCGAACCGTCGACATCGGCGTCGGTCATCAGGATGATCTTGCCGTAGCGCAGCTTCGATGGGTCGAAGTCGTCCTTGCCGATGCCCGCGCCGAGAGCGGTGATCATGGCGCGGATTTCCTCGTGGCCGAGCATCTTGTCGTAGCGGGCTTTTTCGACGTTGAGGATCTTGCCTTTCAGCGGCAGGATGGCCTGGAAGCGGCGATCGCGGCCCTGGCGGGAGGTGCCACCGGCCGACTCACCCTCGACGAGGTAGATCTCGCAGCGTTCCGGGTTGCGTTCGCTGCAGTCGGAGAGCTTGCCAGGTAGGCCGCCGCCATCGAGCGCGCCTTTGCGCCGGGTGAGATCGCGCGCCTTGCGGGCGGCCTCGCGAGCGCGGGCGGCCTCGATGGCCTTGTTGATGATGCGCTTGGCGATGGGCGGATTCTGCTCGAGAAAGCCGCCGAGCTTCTCGTTCACTACCGCCTGCACGATGCCGGCGATGTCGGAGTTCAGCTTGCCCTTGGTCTGGCCCTCGAACTGGGGCTGCGAAAGCTTGACGCTGATGACAGCGACCAGACCCTCGCGAACGTCGTCGCCGGAAAGGTTTTCCTTGAGGTCTTTAAAGAGGCCGAGCGACTGGCCGGCCGAGTTGATGGTGCGGGTCAGCGCCGTTTTGAAGCCGGAGAGATGAGCGCCGCCGTCGACGGTGTTGATGTTATTCGCGAAGGTGAAAACAGTCTCGGAGTAAGCGTCGTTGTACTGCATCGCGATATCGATCTCGACGTTTTCGCGAGTCGCTTCCATGACGATCGGCTTGTCGTGCAGCACCTGCTTGCCCTTGTTGAGCAGCTTGATGAACTCCGCAATACCGCCGGCATACTTGAAGTCGGCGCGCTTGGCCTCGCCGGTCTTGGCGTCGGTGGTGCGCTCGTCGGTGAGCGAAATCTCGAGGCCCTTGTTCAGGAAGGCAAGCTCGCGGAGACGCTGGGCGAGGGTGTCGTAGTTGTATTCCGTGACGGTAAAGATCGACTTGTCCGGCAGGAAATGGACCTTGGTGCCCTTGCGCTTGGAGCTGCCGGTCTGGCGAAGCTTTTCAAGCGGAGCGCCCTTGGAATAAGTCTGCTCGTAGGTGTGGTCGTCACGCCAGATCTCGACATCGAAGGCCTCGCTGAGCGCGTTGACGCAGGAAACGCCGACGCCGTGCAGGCCGCCAGAGACCTTGTAGTTCGAGGCGTCGAACTTCCCGCCGGCATGCAGCTTGGTGAGCACGACCTCGACCGCTGTCATTCGCTCGCCGTTCGGCAGAACTTTTTCGTCGACCGGGATGCCGCGGCCGTCGTCGACGACCGTGATCGAGTTGTCGACATGGATTGTGACGTCGATCTTCTTCGCGTAGCCGGCCAGGGCTTCGTCGACGGAGTTGTCAACCACCTCGTACACCAGGTGATGCAGGCCCATCTCGCCGGTCGACCCGATGTACATCGCAGGGCGCAGGCGGACGGCCTCGAGACCCTCGAGGATCTTGATGTCTTCGCCTGTATACGTGCGCGGGAGAGAAGCATTCTTCCCATCCAGGAGTGGCGAAATCTCGACTGGCTCGGGAAAGGAAAGGCCTGCAGGAATCGTGAGCTCTTTAGTGGACATGCAACTCCGCTTTGGTGAACCCTCGTGCGGCGTCTCGAAACGGCAGACGGAGAGGATTAAATGGTTGAAAGAGCAAGGGTTTATTCGCTCTAGACTTATACCGATTATAGCATGAGGCGGCCTGAAATCAGGTCGCCTCTACGAGGCTGGCGCGAGCACGCGGATGTGGGAAGACGCTGCTTGTGGAGGCCAGGCGCGCCGTGACCTAAGTAACAGCCAATTGCAATGTTAGTAACTATTTAGTAAGTGGCCTAGTTATAACACTTGTAGCGGATTCGAACCTGGCCCCCGTCACCGCCTCCAGGGTTCGAGTCTCAGACCCAACGAAAGGATCACCCATGAATCTCATCGTCCGCGGCTTTGCCATCACCCTGGTCCTCGCGGGGCTTGCCTCTACCTTCCGCACACAGGGCCACGCTGCCATCCCGGTTGACCGCAGCCCGGTCATGCAGCAGATGCCTATACCCGTCTGCCCGCCCAACGATCCAAACGGATGCCACATCGACAAATGGTAGGACCATACTGCCTTCGATGACATCGTCCTGAGGCGCGTAAATCTTGCAAAATGATATCAATTTTGTTGAGCGCCTGTGTGATTCGAGATATCCTCAGAGTCAACTCTGGAGGGAGGCTCGGATTGTTCACGGCAAACAACATACTATCGACCATCGAGCCTATCCTGCTTGGAGTGGCGTTGTGGGCATTAGTGCGGAGCAACGCCTCTAGCAAGTTCCCGGCATTCTGCACCTATCTGTCCTGCCGCCTCCTAGACTATGCGGCTCTGACGTTATTACTTCATGCCGTCCGGCTAAACGCCGGCGACAAGCATTTTCTCTACGCTGTTTACTATTATGTCTACTGGGCCGGCTATCTGGCCGGAGCTCTGCTTGCGTTCCTGGCGATCCAGGAGGTCTTCCGTATTCTCTTGAAACCGTTCCCGGGGCTGAGCCGGTTTGGTTTGATCGGATTTCGCTGGGTTACGCTGATCTCCGTCATCATCTCACTTGCGACCACAATTTTTCCGGTGGGGGTGCACCGCCAGGTGCTGATTACGGCTACCAGCGGAGTGATGCGCTGCATCAGCATTCTGGAGTTATGCCTGCTGGCGTTTATCCTGCTGTCGATGCAGACGTTGCAACTCTCATGGCGGAGCCGTTCTTTTGGGCTTTCGGCTGGCCTGGCGATGATCGCCTCCGCTGAACTTTTCGGTTCAGCCTTTGCCTTTGGCCACCCCACGATGGCCTCAGCCGCTAACTATGCCTCGCAGGTGGTGGTCACGCTGGCCTCGGCTGTGTGGGCCGCTTCCTTCCTGAAAAAGGAGGCAAGCAGCGCAGCGGCGGTCCTGCCGCTGACGTCGTCGCTCTCGCTCTGGAACGAAATCGCATCTGCACTTGCCCAACCGGTGACACCGGTGATGATGGCGTCATCTACCGACTTCTTTCTGCAAGATGTAGAAAAAGCGGTAGATCGGGTTCTGAAAAAGAACTCCATGAATCCCGTCGGATAACTCAATCGGAAGGTGTCAATCAAGAAGAAAGCCCCGACGCAGCAGGTCGAGCGGCACTCGCTTGGTCTGTTCTCTGTCTAGCCACCGATCGTCGCCTCTCGGGTGCAGGATGGTCCCTTCAGAATTCGGACCACAAAGTACATTAAGCACCTTCTGGTATTGGAACTAAAGGGCTTAAGATGATGTGGTCGGGGGTACCAATAGGCACGAAAAGCCGCTTTGTAGTGGCGGATTATAGAGACTTTTCTCTCCACTGACGTGCTCTGTTATCCCACGTCTGACGGACCGTATATTGCTATTAGGCTTCTCTTACCTTCGCTCTAAATCTCGCCAATTCGCTGCCCTATAATTAACTCGACAGCTCCACAGGTGTGTGCCATCATTGCCGTGCTTTTGCGTGGAGGAGTGTACCTGCTTTGAAATCCCTGACCTGCTTGTCCGCTGCCCGGCCTTCGAATCTGTCCCTAAGTTTCAGTCTCGCTTTGTTGGCGAGCTTCGTGGGATCTCTTTGCCCGTCAAGCCTGTCGGCACAGACGTTGACGTTCACCGGTTCCAATCCGTACGTCAGCTTTGGCAACGTCAATGTCTGCAGACCCGGCGAGGACGGTCCAGCGCCATGCAGCAAAACCATCACGCTGGACTACAAAGTCACCAAAGGCGGCACCCTGGGTACGCCCAAGGTCGTCCTTCTCGGCGCGCCAAATCTCGATTTCACCCTCGCCAATGGCACCACCTGCGTCGGCGGCGTGACCACGGGAGAGACCTGCGCCGTCAACGTGACCTTCACTCCGAAATTCCCCGGCAACCGTCCCGGCGCAGTCCTGCTGGCCGCCGCCGACGGGAGCGTCGTCGTCACCACGGCGCTCTCGGGAGTCGGTGAGGGCCCCATGATCGGGGCCTACACCAACGGGTTGCTCACGACGACCAACGTCAATGTGCCAGGATTCTCCTATGTTGCCGCTACGCCTGCGGTGGACGGTGCTGGGAATGTCTTTCTCGCTACGGACTTCTACTTAGATGGCGGCGTTTCGGCGGTCTATGAACTGCCTGTCGGGGGAGGTCCGCAGGTGCAGTTGCCCTTCGACTTCACTGGCACGATAGGCCCGAATGACGGAAATTATCAGCCCACCGAGCCCGGGTTGGCCATCGACGCAGCCGGGGATATCTTTGTCACCACAGTCTCCAGTACTTCACCCTACTCGAATCTCCTCCTTGAGTTGGCCGCCGGGGGCGGTCCGCAGGTCACCTTCTCTTTCGAACCTGCAACGAACAATCCCAACTTCAACATCTCGATCTCGGGGATCGATGGTGAAGGCAATCTCCTAGTGCGATCAAACGACGCGGAGTTGAAGCTGCCTCTTGGTTGCAAGAGCAATGCATGCCTCGTTCCCGTGTCGACGGAGAACGACATCATTTACTCTTACTACCTCGACGGGCTCGGCGACGACTTAGGATTGGGGGAAACGGACTACACCACCGACAACGGCTACACCCTAAATGTGGTGGAAGATATCCAGGAGACGCCTGCCGGAAAGACCACGCCAATCACACTCGCATCAGATATCGCCACGTACATTTTCGAGAACACTCAGGGCGGAGTTCCGAATTTCATTTCCACGCCCAGCTTGATCGGGGATGTCTATGTCTCCGAGGAGGGGTACGACGAGGCCGAAGAGTCTCTGGTCACCTATTACCGTTCCCAATTCGCTCCCCTGACTTTCGGCAACGGCATCCCCGTAGGCACCAGCGTGACCGTTCCCCTCGGAGTCACCAACACCGGCAACCAAACCCTCTCCTTCACTCCGTATTTCAAGAGTCCGAGCTACAAAATCCTCAGCACCAGTCCAGCAGGCTGCGAATCAGCAACCGCTCCCGGCGCGACCTGCACCCTCAACATCCAATTTACCGCCCTTACCGTAGGCAACCACAAGATTGTGCTGACCCTCTCCGGCAATGCAGCAACAGACACAACCATCCTGCTGGAGGGTACCGGCACTAAATAACCGCCAGTCTCACCAAAGCGAAGTGCCAATTTCGATCTGCTTTAGAAGAACTCGGTGTAGCTGGGTGACGGACCACCCGTCGCCCCTCCGAGTCGATTCCCGACGGGCATTTAGTTCACTCGCGACCCCACGAAGGCTTTGTGACACCCATCACGCAGGAGCAGGTTCGCCATCCGGGCGTCCTCCACGGTCAACATTTATCCGACAACTCGAACAGGCTATGCGGGTTTTCTTCGGGCAATCATAGACCTGACGAATCAAGCAGTACGGGGCGTCCATGCATCTCGGATGGGGAATTTGTCCTGATTGGCCAACTATATAATTGCCGAAAAAAGCCCCGACCTGAGGTCGGGGCTTTTTCATTGCGTTTGCCGGAAGCTCAGTCAGCGGCAACAGTTTGTGGAACTGCCTCGACCGGGTCGATCGCCACAAATCGGCCTGTTTTGCCGCGGTCGATAAACTTCACCCGTCCCGAAATCTTGGCGAAGAGCGTGTCGTCGCTGCCCCGGCCGACATTGAGGCCAGCCTTATGTTTGGTGCCGCGCTGACGGACGATGATGGAGCCGCCGGTGACCAGCTCTCCGCCGAACTTCTTGACTCCAAGCCGCTGCGCATTGGAGTCGCGGCCGTTCTTGGAACTTCCAAGGCCTTTTTTATGTGCCATTTCCTGATCCTCTAGTTCCGGGAGCGATCCCGTTCAAAATATGTGACGAAGGCTTATTTTGCGGAGGCAAGACTCGCGCCATCCACCTGGATGTCGTTGATACGGACTTCGGTGTAGGACTGGCGATGCCCTTGCAGCTTCTTGTACTGCTTCTTGCGCTTGTAATGGAAGACCAGGATCTTGGCGGCCCGGCCCTCGCTGACCACCGTGCCGATGACCTTGGCTCCAGAGGGCTGAGTGACGGAGCCGGCTTCGCCGGAGACGGCCAGGACTTCGCTGAACTCGACGGTCCGGTTCTCACCGGCCGCGGCCTTCTCAATCTTGACCACATCGCCCGGAGCGACACGATACTGTTTTCCACCAGTGCGGATGACTGCGTACATAATATTCTCCAGCGTTCCGCAGTGCGGACCCGCTTTTCGATTTCTCTCTTCGTCTCGTATAGCGGTGCTTGCCCCGCATTGGAATCGGGTGAGGGCAAGAACCGCGCCCATCTACCACAACTGCCAATCCACTCTGGAACTTCATCAGAAGCCTATGCGGCAAGCGCACCGGGCGCAACAGGCGAACTCTCTAAGTCTATCGATTGGGCGTGGCGGGGTCAATGCTTTCCGGCCAGCGCCCGCCAATTATTTGCTGGCAACCGCGCGATTAGGCTAGACTGGAAGCTCTGCAGATAGAGCAGGAAGTTCCTGCCCGGCATCTGGACCATCCAGACCTTGCCGTTTTCCTTCATCTGCACCAGGTAGCTGCGGCTACCGACAAATTTTCAGGTAATTGGAGTCAGTCATGGCACAGATTTGCCAGCTTTGCGGCAAGGGTCCGCAATTTGGAAATAACATCTCGCACGCACATAACATCAGCCGTCGTCGCTGGAACGTCAACCTGCGTCCCGTGAAGGCCAAAGTCGAAGGCGGCGCGAAGCGGATTCGCGTCTGCACCCGCTGCATCAAGGCCGGTAAAGTCGTAAAGGCCTAGCTGCAGAAGGATTGACCCTCTCGTTTGCTGTTGCGCCCTGTCTCACTGATCGAGATCGAAACTCATCTCCAGCAGCCAGGGCGCTCCTTTTTCTGCACGAGCGAAAGAACATCTCTGCAACCGACCTCCCCGCTTATTTCGCCTTCTCGAATTCAAGAGAGGCTGAGTTAATGCAATAGCGCAGGCCGGTCGGTTTAGGTCCATCTGGAAAAACGTGGCCCAGGTGGGCCCCGCAGCGCGCACAGGTTGCCTCGATGCGCCGCATTCCCAGACTGTTGTCTTCGTGAGTCTCGACGGCGGCGGAGTCTGCCGGCAGATAAAAGCTGGGCCAGCCGCTTCCCGATTCGAATTTCGTGCCGGATGGAAAGAGTTCAGCGCCGCATGCGACGCAATGATACATGCCGTCTTCGTGATTCCTGTAAAGCGCCCCGGTGAAGGGGGGCTCGGTGCCCTTTTGCCGGGTGATATGGTACTGCTCGGGGGTGAGTTGCTCGCGCCATTCCGCATCGGACTTCTGGATCTTTTCAACCACCTGCTTCGGTTCCTTCAGAGTATCTTCCGCCATCTTGATCTTCCTCTTACGGTTAGATGTTTGCGGGCAGGTCATCGTTTCAGGGCCCTGACCGCGCGGGTCCACCGCCTGCTCTACACTAAAGAGACAATATATTGATTCAGGAGAAGTCTGTGTCCCAACGCACGTTCAGCATTCTCAAGCCCGATGCAGTCCGCAAGGGCGATACCGCCGCCATTCTCGCCGAGATCGAGAAGGCTGGTTTCAAGATCGTCGGCATCAAGAAGATCGCCATTTCCAAGACGCAAGCTGAGGGCTTCTACGCCGTTCATAGTGCTCGCCCGTTCTTCGATTCCCTAACCACCTTTATGTCTTCCGGCGCCATCGTTCCCCTGGTGCTCGAAAAAGACAACGCGATTGCGGACCTGCGCAAATTGATGGGAGCGACGAATCCTGCCAATGCGGAGGAGGGCACGATCCGGAGGAAGTTTGCCGGTTCGATCGAAGAGAATGCGATTCACGGTTCCGATGCGGCAGAGACCGCCGCGTTTGAAATCGGATACTTCTTTGCCGGGCTGGAACTGGTCTAGGCCGACGTCTGAGATGAGATGTGACCGGAGAAGTTTTCCGGTTTCTTAAAGCACTCGACCGACCGCTCGAATTCAATCCACGCAGAAAAGCTTCCATCCACGTAGAAAAGCAAAAAGCGCCGGAGTCTCCGGCGCTTTTTGCTGATAAAAATGAGAGCCTGCGAAGCGCATCCGCTGAGTAGTTTCGAGTGCGCCTTTCGCCCGCAGGCTCCCTGCTTGGAAATTGTGGCGAGGCGTTGCTTACTGGCCGCCCACCGAGGTGGTCGCGCTGATGCCGCGCTTGCTGCGGGTATCCAGGTTTGGGGTCACGCGCTCTCCGAGTTGAATGGTCTTCAGCGAGTGGTCGTTGCCGACTGCGTCGAACTTCATGACGACCGGGGTCTTGGCCGATTCCGCCGGACCGGAGGTCCAGGCGATGTGCTTGTTTGCGTCCTGCTGGTTGACCAGGGTGATGATGTTGTGGCTCGGGTCCAGAGTGACGTCATACTTTCCCGCTGGATACGATTGGCCCTTGGCCGTGAAGCTGAATGGAACGTCCACGCGCGCCTGGTTGGCCGCGAAGGCGGCGGTTGCACAGAGAGCAGCGGATGAAAGTACGAGAGTCTTAAAAGTGAATCGCATGTTGATGTCCTCCAACGAAGAGAACTGTACCCCCCGTGCATGAGAGCTGTTGTCAAATTGCTATCCAGTTGTTGTCAAACTTTTCTGGACGGAAACTTAGGTGTTCTCGACGAACCCCGGGGCGGAATCGGGAGCTGCGCGTGCGCCCAGGAACGAAGGGTCGAAGGGTCGCTCTCACGCCGGAGGCGCTTGGGCGCCCAGGCAGAGCTCCGCGAACTCAAGAGAGCTGGCCGCTGCAGACTGCCGGCGTTGGGATGAATGTGAGTGGCGGAAGAGTGGGTGCGATTCAGGCAGGCAGGGCCTGTGCGAGGGTCTGGTCGATCGAGGCAATCCTCTTGCGAATCCGCGTGGCCACTGCCTTCCGCTCGCGCTCGGGCAGGTTATCGGAGAGCCGGGCCGCGTGTTGCATCAGGTGCAGGCCTTCTTCCTGATCTCCGCGGCGAAGGTAATTTTCAGCGGATGCCATGATTGCATCGGAGGCGCGCTGCCAATCGCTGGCCGCCTCGAAATGGGTGGCGAGTTCCGAGGCGACATCGTGTTCGCGTCCGGCAAAGAGCTGCAGCAGCTTCTCGGCGACGCGCAGATGACGGCGGCCGCGACTCGACGAGGATTGACGGTTGTAAAGCACCTCACGATAGAGTCCATGAGCGAAGACGTAGAAGGCCGACGAGGTGCCATCGGGCAGTTCATCATGCCCGGCAGAGTGCAGGAAATGCAGTCTGCGGGTGAGCTTCTCGTATCGATCTTCCACCTCTTCCAGATCGCCGTTGAGCGCCGCCGCGGCGGCCCATGCCGGGAAGATGACCCCGATCAGGCTGGCTGCTTCCAGCAGTCGCTGGTCGGCTGCATCGAGGCGTTCGATCTGCAACTCGATCAGCGCGGAAAGTGCGGTGGGCACACCCATGTCAATCTCAGCGAGCGGCGTGGTGAGCTGCCAGAGCTCGTCATGCTGGCGCAGATAGTTTTGGGAGATGAGGTGCTCAAAGACGGCAATCATGAAGAGAGGATTGCCCTCCGAATGCTGATGAAGAAAGCCGGTCAGGCCGGAGGGAATCTTGGCCTGGTGCAGTTCACGGGCCAGGTATTCGGCAACGGCTGGCCGTTCCAGGGGGGGAAGCGCGAGCTCGACACACAATTTACGAGTCAACAGGTCCTGCTTCAGCCCTTTGAGCGGATGTTGTGCATCGCTGACATCCGCAGGCCGGTAGGTGGCGACCAGCAGAAGCCGGGCCTGTGCGCGGCGCCTGGCCAGTGCGGAGATGAGATCCAATGTCGAAGGATCGGCCCAGTGCAGATCTTCGAAGACGAGGATGAGGGGATCGTCGGCAGCCATGGACTCGAGGGCGTCACAAAGCTCTCCCAGCAGGCGCTCACTCGGTACCGCCGATGCAGGAACGGTCTTGATCTCGGAGGTCACGACACAGGGCAGCTTGGCATGCCAGTTCGGAGCCTTCTGCTGGAGGATTTTCAGCGCCTTGCCATCGCCTGACTCGGTGCAGAGCTGAGTCAGGGATTCCATGACGGGGTAATACGGTTCCTTGCCGCCGAAGCCCTCGACACTTTGTCCGCGGGCGATCCTGATCTGATTTGCGGCCTGTGCTTCGCGGCCGTCGCTCACCTCGCGACAAAACGCGTCGACCAGCGAAGTCTTGCCGATGCCTACCTCGCCGGTAACGAAGAGCACCTGCCGTTCGCCCTGCCAGGCGGCCGTCATTGCCTGGTGGAAGCGTTTCATCTGGGCTGTGCGCCCGACGAGGGTGGATGGCTGCGGGGATCCTACTTTTTTCTCGTATCCGGCGGACGAATGAGAGGTCTCGGAGACTGGCGCGATGAAGCGGTAGCCTCGCTTGGCAACGGTTTCGATGAAGCGCGCATTGCCGGCGTCATCATTGAAGACCTTGCGAAGTTCGAGGACATACGTCCGCAAAACCTGCGGCTGCACATAGGTCTCCGGCCACAGTGCTTCCAGCAGTTCATCGTAGGTGACCAGGCGCTGCGGATTTTCGACGAGGTAACGCAGAACGGCAAAGGGCTTCGGTGTGAGCGGGATGCGCTCTCCGTTGCGCCACAGGCACTGGTTTTGCGTATCGAGTTGAAAGCAGGCGAACTGCTTCATTGCATCGCGGCCTTGTCCAAGAGACTGATCTCCCGCTGTGCGGTTAGCAAACGGCGAACCAGCCTAACAATCAATCTTTCTTAAGATTCTCACGCTGTCTATGGCGATTCGGGGTTTCCGGCCGGTCGCAGCTCGCCCCCGATGCCCAAATAGAGAAATGGCCTGGCGACTGGTCGATCGATGAAGGCAGAGATAAAGCTTTTTCTGCCCTCAGTCTGCGATCTATCAAGGTGCAATCTTCCCTGCTGGCAAGTGGGTTCATCGGCAGTCCCTGTTGAGACTCTACGACAAAAGCGCCCCGCCAGTTCCAGTCAGCTACAAGGATCGTTACGGACGGAACCGGCGCGCGAAGCAGAGGCCGGGGAATGCTATCTTTTGTTCTTTCTGCCTACCTGGTCGAGGCGATAGACGATGCCGACCGACAGTGCAAATTGTTCATGAAGGCCGGCGCCGCCGAAGTCGGTCAGGGTGGCATCGGAGGAGATGCGGAACGCCAGGTTGGGCGAGCGGTTCAGGTCGACCGCGCCGCCGTAGGCGCCCCCAAAGCTCAACTGGTTGTTGAAGAGACCGAGCGCATTGGGCGGAACTCCGCCAAGCGCAGAATCGAACCTGCCGTAAGCGCCGCCAAAGAGCGCATGCAAGGTGAGCGAAGCGTGGCGATTGCTGGGGCCGCGATATTCCGGGCCGACCATGTACATCTGCTCGCTCACAAAGGGCCCGCGGATGTTGTAAATGTTCGGCACGACGCCGGAAGTGCCGAAGTAGCCGCGGGCATTACCCGCCAGGGCCCAGTGCTGCCGAAACCAGTGAGCACCCTGGATGTCATAGCCGCCGAGGTTGGCGCCCTGCAGCAGGTTGGGTCCGGCATTAAAGTGAGAATAGGCGATGCCGCCGTAGACTTCCCAGCGGTAGTCGTAGCGAACGTTTGACAGGGAACTATTGGCAGTGACTGGAGGGGGAGTGTAGATCGGAACCTGCCCAAACGCATGAGGTTCACTGCCAACTGCGATTGCCAGGAGCGAGAACAAGATTGTTGCTGCTAAAGAATAGATTCCGAAGCGATGCCGAGTACCGAACTTACCGTTTTCCAGACCAACCCCCTCAAACTGCACTTCCTGCCGCTCCTCGAGCATTTCCACCTGGCAATACCGGCGGAATGATTCCAGCATGGCCTTCCTGTTTCCGAGGGGGACCAAGGGCACCAGCGGGGCGAAAGACCCTGCCGGCGTTACGCTGGGAGCGCAGTCGCGCGGTGACTTCCCCCCGCAACCCTTCAAGATTACATTGCCGGAAGGACTTCTGTCAGACGCTCGCACCAGGAAACAGGATTTCGGCATAGCGCCGGGAGGGAGAAGTTTGCGCGCAGCCGCGAACCATCTTGCTGGCTGCGAAGGAAATTGCGCAGGAAAGGCATCCGTTTTCATGGCGCCGCACGTACTCCCTGCAAGAAGCCAATCTGCCTTGGCTCTGTTGTGCGACAATAGCCGGAGGAAACTCCGAGTCTGGAAACGGTTGAGTGATCCTCAAATCGTAGACCTTCGGGAGGAATCAACCATGTTCGATAATCTGCTCACACCTAGTCATCTGATCATTGTGCTCGTCATCGCATTACTGATATTTGGCCCGCGTAAGCTGCCGGAGCTTGGCAAGGGCCTTGGAGAGGGATTCCGCGGCTTTAAAGATGGCATCAAGGGTGCTCCTGAGACCGCAAAACAGGACGTTCCCGCGACCAAGACCGAAGTGACTGAGGTCAAGTAGGGCCAGTAGACGTTCCGTTCTATCGGCGCTTTCAAATGCAGCCTTCCCGCCAAGGGACGGCTGCATTTGCTTTTGGGGCGTCTGCTGGCCTTGCGATCGCCGCGCCCGCAAGAGGTTGCGTAGATCGACGCCGGCTGCCTCAAAGGCGGCTGCAGACGGTGGCCGACGGTTGTCTGAGGCTGCGGCGGTCTAATGAACTGCCGAGTTGGTTGCGGACGGGTAGTAGCCCTGTTTGGCAACTATGTCAAAGCCAGGTCTGCCGGGCATGGTGACTTCAATATTGCGGAACCGGCTGTCAAGGGCCTTATTCGGGCTGACGTGATACTCGATCGTGTATTGCGTCCGCACCTGGTCGGCAATCTTCGAGAAGCTTCGTTCGATTCCGTTTGTCTGGAACTCGGCATCGAGCGACCCCCCCGTAGCGACGGTATATTTCGGCAATACATTGTTGGCTGGCAGCAGCGGTAGTTTGACCCGATCCAGATACCCATAACCCCAGGTGGCGGCGTCCCCGACCATGGTGGCGTAGACGCTGATGTTGTTGGTCTGGAGGTAACGGATCACTTCCTTCAACGTGGCCTTGCTGCCGGATTCCTTGCCATCGCTGATCACGTAAATGATGCGCCGGCGACCCCTGGGCCGCTGCGAGAGATCCTTGGCCGCAAATAGAATCGCGTCGTTCAGCGTGTGGACGTCCTTGGGAATCGTGATGAAGCCGCCAATGCCGCCCGCGTTCCCGCGATCAAGATTGGGGTCGACAGACTTCCCGTTGATTGTGGGACCGGTTGCTAAAGGTCCGGAGTTGACCGGCACGCCCTCGTCTCGTCCCGGCCGTTTGGCGGCATTGAGGGCTGCGGGAAGACGATTGCCCTGGGCACCGGTAAAGTCGGTGATCTTGGCTGGGCCATTGTTGTAGGTGTAGACCGCAACCTCGTCATAGGGGGTGAAAGCTCCCGTAACGGCGCTGAGGGAATCGTTCACCTTGCGCATGGTTCCGGTAGAGACGCTCTGGTCGATGACGAAGGCGACGGAGAGCGGCACAGCGTCCGTGCTGAAATAGGTGATCTTCTGCCGTTCCTTATTCTCATACACGCGGAAGTCGCGATAGGTGAGACCTGGGACCAGGTTGCCCTTGGAGTCGCGGACGGTGAAGGGAACAACGACGATATTGATGCCGGCGGGGGGCAGAATATACGGATTGGAGCCCTTGTTCCCAATCTCCGGGGCTTCTTCCTGCGGCTGGTCGTCCGCCATAGGCGGGGCAGCAGGCGGAGTTGCTTGAGTCGGCGGCGCTGGCGCTTGTTGATCGGCAGCCGCATCGGGCGCCTTCCCCGGGGTGACTCCATTGGTCAGATTGGTGAGGCCTGGCCCGGTCTGCGGTACCGGGGCGTCGGGAACCGGTTGCTGCGATTGTTGTTGACCCGACATCAAGAACGCCAATACGACCGCCAAAGCAACTTGCATTACGAAAAACCCTCAAATCGACGGTCCGCGCCTGTTTCAAGCCGGAGAGCGTGATTTCTTTCTCTAACCCTGCGTTTGCCTCAACCCGGCCGGGGCAACGCAGCCCCATCCCGGCCGAAGAACACTGTACCAATGGATGCTGTCTGCGGTCGATGAGCTTGCCGGAAGCTATTTGTCAGACTACCAGATTGATGCGCGGGTGGCCTTCCCCTTCTAGCTTCGGAGAGCGGCGATTCCCGATGCTGTCTTTCTTGCTGTCTTTCTATTGTTTTGTATCGTCTAATCGGGGATATGCCTTTTCGCGTCGTTTCTCTCGCTGCGCTTGTTGCCGGAACCGGATTGCTTTGCCTGGGGGCCGCCGCAGGCGTGGCCCAATCGGCGCCCTCGCCCGATGCCCCACCGGTGAGTACCGCACCAGACACCACGCAGCAGGACGACCAATTGCCGACGACCACGCTGAAGGTCAACGTAAACTTGGTCAGCCTCTACTTCTCCGTCAGGGACAAACACAATGGTCTGGTTTCTACCCTGACCAAAGAGGATTGCACCTATCTTGAAGATAAAGTGCCGCAGACGCTAAAAAGCTTTGTGGCCGAGGCCGATCAACCGCTGACGCTGGGCATTCTGCTCGACACCAGCGGCAGCCAGCAGAACGTATTGCCGCTCGAACAGGAGACCGGCAGCGCCTTTCTGAAGCGCATCCTGCGGTCGAAGGATGAAGCTTTCCTGGTTTCTTTCGATGTCGATGTCGATCTGCTGGAGGATTACACCAGCAGCGCCAGCCAATTGGCGCGGGCGATGAACAAGGCGGAGATCAATACCGCCGGCGGCAACGGCTCGGCCGGCATTCCCGGCATCGGCCAGGGCCCTGTGCCGACCCAGGGCGCGCCGAAAGGGACACTCCTCTATGACGCCGTCTACCTGGCGGCGAACAGCAAGCTGAACTCGGAGAATGGGCGCAAGGCCATGATCCTGCTCACCGATGGCGGCGATCAGGGCAGCCGCAAACGGCTACCCGACGCCATCGAAGCGGCGCAGAAGGCAAATGCCATTGTCTACGTGCTGCTGATCGCCGATCGCGGGTTTTATGGCGGCATGAGCTTCGGCTATAACGGCCCGTCGGAGATGAAGCGCCTGGCCGAACAGACCGGCGGCCGCATGATCGATGTCGGCAACAGCGGCCCCAAGATGGAAGCTGCTTTCAAGCAGATCGAGGATGAACTGCGAACCCAGTATGTCGCCAGCTATACGCCGACCAACGCGAAGCTCGACGGCACGTATCGCAAACTCGATATCCAGTGCAAAGGCGATGGGCTGAAGGTGCAGTCGCGCAAAGGCTACTACGCCATCGCACCCGCAAACTAAACACCGTCGCACTGCCCTGCGCACAGGTCTTCCAAACCAGTCACCTCCTGCCCGGGGGGGGCCGCTGCCCTGTGACCTGATCAGGCACTTACCTCCGGCTCGGCCGAAAACGTACAACAGAGAGATGAGCACCGAACGGCGAATGCAGGGCGGCCGCGTTGACCGGAAGAGCGTGCCGCGCGGTGCGAATGGCCGTGGATTATGCCGATGGTGCTCGCTCGAAGTACCTCCCCGCCGCTTTACCTTCTGTTCCAGCTTCTGCGTTCACGAGTGGAAGCTGCGATCGCAACCGGCGTATCTGCGCGAGCATGTGTTCCGGCGTGACCAGGGCCGATGCGCGCATTGCGGAGTGGATACGGTGGCTGCACTGCGCGAGTTGAAGCGCTCAAGGGGCGAACGCCAGGCTACCCTGCTGAAGCATTGGGGATTGAAGAAGCTGCAGCAGCGAAGTCTTTGGGAAGCGGACCACATTCTGCCGGTCGTCGAGGGAGGGGGAGAGTGCGACGTGGACAACATCCGCACCTTGTGCCGGGACTGCCATCGTGTGGTGACGCTCGAGTTGCGCGAGCGCATGCGCCGTGCGAAGGTGGCCGCGATGATCGCGGCCGAAAAACGTGGTGATCCCAGGAGTGTGACGCGGCAGGTCGGACCCGCTCACCGGTGAAAGCGAGTCGAGAGCCGCGGCATGTTGCGGCAGGCGGCGACACTGGCCCGGACGAATGTTTCCAGCCGCCAACCCGCGATAGCCGTACACCCCCTGATCGAGAGCGTCGCATTGAGCATTTCGGCATCTCTTGATACATGCCTGCATACCAGAGCGGTCCGGTTACGATCCGTATCGACCAGCACGAGCCGGCCACGGGGAGGCAAAATCCCGCGCTCCTCTTACTGCATGGTTCGGGAGGCGCGGGATCGTACTGGCTGGACAGGTTCGCGCCGAACCTGCTGAAGTTCGGCATCGCTGCTTACGCGCCGCGTTACTTCGACCGCACCGGCACCGCGCGCGCGACGCCGGAGATGATTCTCGATGGTAAGCACTTTGCCGAGTGGCTGATCGCAATTCAGGATGCCGTTACGTATATCGCTTCGCGGCCGGGAGTCGATCGGCAGCGGATCGGTGTCATGGGCATGTCTCTTGGGGGCTACCTGGCGGTCGCGCTGGGAGTCGAGGACAGCCGCATACGAGCAGTCATCGAGCTCTCTGGCGGAGTCCCTCGGGGCTGGGAAGACCGCATTGCGCCAGAGATGCCCCCCGTGTTGATCCTGCACGGAGACGCCGACAAGATCGTTCCGGTTTCCGAGGCGCATAAGCTAGGCAGCCTGCTGCAACGACGCGGCACGACGCACGAAGTGAATATATTCGCCGGCGAGACGCACTGGCTTTCGACGGCGTCATATCCCCGGCTACTGATGAGTTGCACGGGTTTCCTGGGCAGATATTTGTAGTCTTGGAGCACCGAATGGGATTTGAACCCATGAATACTGGTTTTGCAGACCAGCGCGTTAGCCACTTCGCCATCGGTGCTCGTGTCCTGACCATTCGAGCGATGGTCAGGATGCTAATCGTAGATCAAGTCGCCGCCAGAGGCTAGCTGGTGACCGGTTCTTTTGCGGGAAGCTCGCCTTTTGGCTCAAGGTGCTTTTTCGAGAGGTACCAGGTTTGAACGTCGAGCCCGGCACCTCCTCCATTGAGCCTTCTGCTGGCATCAGCCACCGTTGCCGGGGCAGGCACGATCACCGCGTCGCCGGGACGCCAGTTAGCCGGCACGGAGACGCCGTTGCTGTCTCCGATCTGCAGTCCCTCGAAGACACGGAGGAGTTCGTCGACGTTGCGCCCGAGCTGCATCGGGTAATAGAGGATCGCCCGGATATGCTGCTTGGGATCGATGGCGAAAACGGCGCGGACTGTCGCCGTATCGGAAGCGCCCTCGTGGATCAGGCCGTAAAGCTGCGACACCCTGGTGTCAAGATCGGCAACGACGGGGAAGTGAATCTTAACGTCCGCATGTTCCTCAATATCCCGGACCCAGGCGATATGCGAGTAGATGCTGTCGACGGAGACGCCGATCAATTGCACGTTCAGCTTCTCAAAGTCCGCGTGGCGCTGGGCGAAGCCGATGAACTCCGTGGTGCAGACAGGCGTGAAATCCGAGGGATGCGAGAAGAGCAGCACCCACTTGCCCGTGGAGGTGTAGTCGCTGAGCTGGATCACGCCGTGAGTGCTCTTGGCCTGGAAGTCCGGCGCCTGCTCATTGATGCGGGGTATTCTGCTTTCGACTGCGGTCGTCACGGATACGTCCTTTGCTGAGCTTGAAAAGTGGAAGGTTCGGGCCAGGAAAATCACTCTCCAATGAAAAACCCGCCTTGATAGGCGGGCGCGGGAGAGACGTTCCCGGGGCGGGGGAGAATCAGCCCTGGAGACATGTCCGCGCGGAGCTGCTACAACAGCATGCACGGGAGGAGATTTGGGCGACTCTGATCATCGAGTTCCTCAAAAGGCTTTAGCCGATGCCGCTGGGATGGCGGTCGATCGACTAATCTCCAAAGAATAGTGCGAGAGAGGAAGAGTGTCAATTGAATGATCTGCATGCTGAGAACGGGACATCCAAAGTCTTAGAGCTGCTCTATCGGCTGTGCGATGTATTTACCGCAACTCCGTTTGAAGGAAATCAACTCGCGGTCTTCGAGGATGCCGGAGAACTGACGACCCTCGAGATGCAGAGGCTCGCGAATGAGACCAATCTCTCGGAGACGACTTTCATCGTTCGCCGCGACCGCGCCGTTGAGCAGCGAGAGGGAATCCGTGTGCGCATTTTCACCACCCAGGAGGAGCTGCCCTTCGCCGGCCATCCGACGCTAGGAACAGCGTCAATGATCCGTAGCTTTCTGCCCGGCTATGCCGATGCGGAGGAGGTCGTGCTCGAGTTGAACGCCGGCAGGGTGCCGGTTCGTTTCTCCAGGGAAAAGCCGGTTAAGGCCGGAGCGATTTATGGAGTAATGACACAGCCCCGGCCCGTCTTTGGCCAGTTTCATGAGCCGAAGCGGCTGGCGTCGGCATTAGGTCTCTCGGTGAACGATCTGCTGCCCTCTCCGCTGCCGCAAACGGTTTCGACCGGCATCGCGCAATGCGTCGTGCTGTTGCGTTCGCTCGACGTGTTGGGTCGCCTGCAGGTACCGCAGCGCGAGGCTACAGCCTATCTTGAGAGCATGGGAGCGCGCTTCTGCTACTGTCTTGCCCCGCTTCCCGGTGAGCCGGCGATGTGGCGGGCGCGGATGCAGTCCTACAATGGGGAAGACCCGGCGACCGGCTCGGCCGCCGGTTGTGCCATCGCCTACCTGGTCGAGCACGGCCTGGCGGCGAGCGGCGAAGCCGTGCATATCCGGCAAGGCGTCGAGATCGGCCGGCCGAGCGATCTCTACGTGAGCGCGAAAAAGACCGAAGCCGGAGTGAGCGAAGTCAGGGTCGGAGGGAGCACCGTTCCTGTGGCAAAAGGTCACTTTTTCCTTGAGCGATTCACATAGTTTCAACAGGCGTGACTGGCAGCAACGCCTTTGTTTATCGTCAAACAACAAAATTGCTTGAAACTCCAATGAAAAACTCACAAGCTGTTCGCCCTCTCTTCCCTGTTGCGAGAGGACGCAACTCTTCGTACGCTTGCGAAGCGTTCTTGAAAGAGAACATCACTTTCGCCGAGTGATCCACAACTGAAAGCAAAAGCGCGCCGAATCTGTTCCGGCCGACCGCTTCGTCTGTCTTGTTCCAGAAAGGCTGCTTGCCTTTCCCCTGGATCCACAGCCCTGCGGCCGCATTCCTGAGCAGTTACCGTGCCATGCAGTTTTATGCCGCCGCCCAGCTGTTGGCAGGTGAGCGCGGCCTTGTGCATCGACGGATCCAGCTATGCCTTTAGGCATCCTGCTTCCCGGGCGCACTGGCCGTTCTTTGCCCTGAAAACCGCCGGACGCTGGTTCCCCGCAACCCCGCGGGCACACTCGACGTGTGTCCGCATGTGGCCCTCGCCGTTGTGCGGGGGCAGTCAGGAAGCTATGCGCCCGAAGAAGACGATTCTCTGTGTTGACGATAACGAGCAGGCAGTATCGGTCCGGAAGTTCATGTTGGAAACCCGTGGTTATCGTGTGCTGGCCTTGCTGGTTCCAGAGGAGGCGCTGGAGCGCTTTCGCCAGGGCGGTATCGACCTGGTTGTGTGCGATCTCAATATGCCTCGCATGGACGGCAACGATCTTGCCCGGCGCATGAAAGAGATTGCCCCGGAGGTGCCGATCATGCTGATGAGCGGCAGCGTCAAAGCCTTCGATCGCGCCAGTCATGCAGACTGCTTTTTGCCGAAAGGCGCATGCTCTCCGCTCGAACTGCTGGATCGTGTGCGCATGATGTTGGCGCGCAAACGGGGGCCGAAGAAGGGTAGCCTTGCGACCGGTCGCAGTTTTGTGGAAACCGATTCCTTTCATGCGCCAGAGCGCCCGGGTGCTCTGCCGCCTTCTGCTTTCGCGCCCTGAGACCTCAGGCCCCAGGCGCAAGTCCCTTTGCAGCGTTTCCAACCAGTCTTGTTCCGCGCGAAGATCTGAGGCCCGTTTACAATCTTGAGGTGCAGCCTATAATCGTCGCCGAACGCCTCAGCAAGACATACCGGTCGGGTAAGATCGAGGTCCCCGCGCTCCGCAACGCTACCTTCTCGATCGAACGCGGGGAGTTTGTCAGCGTGGTCGGTCCTTCCGGCAGCGGGAAGTCGACGCTGTTTTACATTCTTGGCGGGCTGGCGCGCGCGACCTCCGGAAAGCTGGCGATCGATGGCGTCGATTTCGCAACGCTGGATGATGCCGAGCGCACCAGGATGCGCAAGTCCCGCATCGGCTTTGTCTTCCAGAAGTTCAACCTGCTGCCAACGCTGACCGCGCGCGGCAACATTCAGATCGGCTATGAGATCGCCGACCGCAAGGAACCGCTCGACGCGGCGTTTCTTAACCATTTGACCGGCATGCTGGGCATCACCGGCCGCCTGGACCATCGTCCTTCGGAGTTGTCGGGCGGCGAGCAGCAGCGAGTCGCGATTGCGCGCGCACTGATTACCCGGCCGGCGATCATCCTCGCCGATGAACCAACCGGAAACCTCGATACAAAGAACTCCGAAGCAGTGCTCGAGATGCTGAGGGTGTCAAATCGCGAGTTCAAGCAGACCGTACTGATGATCACGCACAACCAGGAAGCAGCGATGATCGGCGACCGGATCTTAAATATGCGCGATGGAGAAATGGTCGGAGTTGAGGCCGGCGCCGGGGTCGCGCGGGTATGAGCGACAGCTCAGCGCATTGTCAGGCAATCCGAGTGTAGGATTTAGAGCCTCGTTCCCTCGATTGGACCGGGAATGACGCGAGCGCGCGAAATCACAGTACTGCCGTATCTGTCGCCAGGGGAGTAACAGATTTGAAGCAACTGGAAGCGACCTAAAGGCTCGCAGGTGGAGTTTATAGGCTACTATCGACTCGACCTAAACGGCCTTTTGCGGGAAGGCGTGATCAGAGGCGATCCTAGACCAGGACATAGGCGCGTGCGCATTGTTCACGCATCTGACAATTGCCTATACCTGCAAGCAAACCGGAAGAGCCCAAGAGTTTTTCTGGGGCGGTTTGTCTAAACTCTGAGAGGCGCAGCCCAGAGTTGCCCGGCCACGTTGACCGCAGCCAAAGCCGCCCGATATACTCACAGAGTACGTACGCGGGAGTAGCTCAGTGGTAGAGCATCGCCTTGCCAAGGCGAGGGTCGCGGGTTCAAGTCCCGTCTCCCGCTCCAATCCGCACAGTCCGCGCTTTGTCGCATGGCCTGTCAGAGTTGGAACCGTGTTGTG
The DNA here is from genome assembly GCA_965199205.1 of Acidisarcina sp. Classification (GTDB taxonomy): domain Bacteria; phylum Acidobacteriota; class Terriglobia; order Terriglobales; family Acidobacteriaceae; genus Acidisarcina. The sequence goes on along the minus strand of OZ240688.1, from coordinate 2,049,669 downwards.
CCGGCAGACCCCTCACGGTGGTTTCTCCAGTCGTTCTTCTGAATAGGGCGCGGTACCCAAGTGGTAAGGGAGAGGTCTGCAAAACCTTTATGCGTCGGTTCGATCCCGACCCGCGCCTCCAATCTATTCATGCGTTTACAAGCGGCTTGAAAATCTACCAAATTGCTACTGTAGCGGGTCGCTGTTGTTTCAGTGCAAAATCACGGCTCTGCTTCCCTGGGAGATCAGAGCGGCATCGAGCCTCTGTTCTGTGACAAACTGCTCCATACGCTCTACAGCCCGCGTCTGATGCTCCTGAGTAGGGTGAGCATAGCGAAGAACCATCTGGATTTGGGAGTGACCCAGTAGGGCTGCTAGCGTCACCAGATCAATCCCTGATTCTGCCGCTCGTGTAGCCCAGGTATGCCGCAGATCGTAGAGACGAAAATGCGCGACCTTGCTATCGCGCACTCCAGCCTTAGTTGAATTTCATACAGACGCGAATGGGCATGGAATGACACAAAAGTCGATCGATCCAAGTACGGCTTTCCAGAGTGAGTCTGTCGGCGACCGTTAGCATCGGAGTACTCGGTTCTTGCCATCCGCGGCATTTTCATGATCCCTGCGTCTCAGAGATGGGGGTGCTGTTCCAGGACAATAGGCGAGCGGAATCGCCGATGAGCGCCCTCTGCTCGGCTTCTTCTGCGGTCGTCATTTCGATGAGAAAGGAGTCTTCCGGGAAACTTTTGACTACTGTTAATCCATTCTCTACTAACTCGCAACTGTCGGCTATTGCACAGACTTCATGCCGGGATATGTGGGAAACAGCTACTAGAGAATCTTCGATGACCTCCCGTGAAATCTTCCGATCGAGTGACTTCGCCCGTCGACTGAAGGCCGACAATACGGTCGATTCAGTTTGCCTCCACTGCAATAAGACAATCGCGAACTCTCCGCGAGAACCCGAACTAGAGGGCCAGGAACAAGGGCACTACTGCTGGCAGCGGCAAGGAAGACTTTTGAGAGAGGTATTGGGGTAAGACTTGCGTCGCTACATGCTCTGCTTCCGAATCGGGCTGCCCGGCTACAAGGAAGGGACGAGCTTGTATGCCGACCGGCCGAATGATGAATTGCCCGCAGCTGAACGGGGGCTCTCGCGCCCTTCTCCCTAAAACTCTGGGGTATACCCGATCAATACAGAACGTCGGCTAGGCGACGCCTGAAGTTCTGTCGGCATCGACTAAGCGAACAACTGGCTTGCGGAGGGCTCTCCTTCAATCCAAGACGCCCCGATGGCCTTCTCTCCAGAATCCCGACTGGAGAAGAGATTTGCAAAACCATGCAATTAATGAGTTCCACTCAGAGATAGAGCTTTTCTCCATCGCACTTCGAAGATCGCGAGAAGAAACGTCCGCAGCGAAACTTGCTCTTGAGGAGTTTCGGGAACTTGGTAGGCCGGTGGAGATTTTAGGCTATCTGACCTACTTGGCTTGTGAAAATTCCGGGCGCTCCGGGCATGTACGGCGCTACCTCTCTGGAGCAGAAGAACAGTTGAGCATTCTCCGACAACTTCTAAAGGGGTTGGCGTTGCCGAATGTAGTCGGACGGGATCCAGTAGAAAAGAGCAGAAGATGTTGCGCGCCGAACTGCTTGACCCCGCCGTCTAAGCCAAACTGGTCATCTCAAAGTCCCCTAAGTCGCTCAAGTGCGCTTTTATCGTCTGGTAGCATTCGCAGGCGCTCTTCTCCAACGAGAGAGCGTCCAGTATGTGGATTGTTCCGTGCCTATACTCGATCAGTCCTTTCTCCTTCAGCAGGGCGGCGGTGGAGGAAACCGTAGATCGATTCGCCCCAAGCATCTCCGCCAGGTATTGGTGCGACATCTTGAAGGTCAGACTGTTCGCTCGATCGGCGCAAATCAATAGCCAACGAGCAAGCCTCTGTTCAAGGCCGTGCTTTGCGTTGCATCCAGCAGACTGGATGGCTTGTACCAGCTGCGCCTGGACATAGCGTAGAGCAAGCTTTTGAAAGACACCCCCCAAGCGGAATTCCCTCTCTCCATCTTCGACCGTGCAAGAGTAACCATGCCCAGCAATTTGGGTGTAGACCCTATTCAGGCTTCTCTTGGTCCCCATCAGGGCAGAGATCCCGATCACTGATTCGTAACCAAACATTCCAGCTTCCACCTGGGAACCGTCCTTGAACGTTGTCGTCAGCGATGCCATTCCCTCCTCAACAAAAAAGAGATGGTCTATGTTCTTGCCAGGAAATTCCATCTCGTGCTCCAGTTCAAAATCGACGTGGCGAAGGCGAAGCCGGCTTATTGTGCCTGCATCTAGGCCGTTCAGGAGCGTATTGCTGAACGTACGTGGCATGATCGGTCCTCTTTCACATTCCTGGCCGAATGCCAAAAAACGACAAATCCGGAATGAGAATTGATCTTACGGTATAGCCACAGTCCGGATTGTTGTCCAGCCAACAGTGTCAGTGCGCCAGACCCGCGGCGATAGGGAGATCAGCATGTTCGCTCGCGTAGTGGCAAAACCGATCGACTTCCCCCGAAGCTGTTGGGGGTCATCTGCTCGGAAGAGAGTCTCCGATCGGCGAACAAAGGGATTATTGCCCTAATTGAGACATCGCTTCATGAGTAGTTGCTGTCGCCTGAATTTACTCGACAAGCTCCCAGAGTGGTGCCATGATTCCTACGCTGTCTGTAGGAGAGAGTTGCCGTCATGAGATCTCTGCCCTGGTCGTCCCGCACGCGATCTTCAGGCTTATGCCTACTCCCCAGCATCGCCTTGCTTGCAGGCGCCTTGGGATGTCTCTGCACGATTAGCCTTCAGGCGCAAACCCTGACCTTCACTGGGGCGACACCGCCGGTAAACTTCGGCAGCGCCAACCTTTGCAAGCCGGGTCAGACCGCGCCTGCACCGTGCAGCAAGACGATGACCCTGAATTACAAGGTCACTGCAGGGGGTAGGCTTGGGACGCCGAAGGTGCTGACCCAAGCTTCGCCGAACCTGGATTTCACCCTCGCTGCCGGGACCACCTGCGTGGACGAGGTCGTGGCCGGTACCTCTTGTACCGTGGAGGTGACCTTCGCGCCGAGGTATCCCGGTGCCCGCCCCGGCGCAGTCGTAATCACCGATGAAAGCGGAAATGCTCTCGCAACGACAACGATGCTCGGTTGGGGCGTCGGTCCGCAGATCGGGTTCAGCCCAGGCACACTGGTCACGCTGCCCTACACCTTTTCGGGGCAGATTTCACCAGTCTTAGACGGAGCCAACGATATCTTCGTTGCCGGAATTAAGGAGGATGAAAAGTCCAGCGCAGATGGAAAGATATTTCTAGAGGAGCTTCCCGTTGGAGGTGGCGCGCCCATTTCGATTGCTGTGACTACCGGAGATGACATCGGCGAAGGCGAGGTGTCAGAAAGTCTGGCAATCGATAGTGTCGGCGACTTGTTTTTTACCGACGGAGACGGCACCTACGGCATGGGAATTGGTGAGATTCCGGCCGGCGGGGGTGCCCAGATTTCGCTGCTCCCTACAGGTGTGAATCCGTCCGTGGATGCAGCGGGCAACCTCTACGCCTTCAGCTATCTGTCCTCTTCGTCTGACTACACTACCGTCGAAGTACCCTTCGGGTGCGAGAAGGTCGATTGCGCGAAAACCCTCCCGAACTGGCCGGACGGGTCAGTGGTGGATGTGTATGGAAACGCTTTTTATACCGTTGTCAGCAGCGACGAAGCCACCTATGGCATCGGCCAGCTTTTCCAAGTGCCTGCCTCGGGCGGGACACCGGTCCTGCTCGCCAGCGGCTTGCAAGGCTATCCGGAAGTTATTGGAGTGGACTTCTTAGAGAACCTTTATCTCGCAACCGACAACGGTTTAGTCGAAAGACTTTCTGGAAGCAATACTCTGCTGTCGGTGAACGGCTACACGTACTCCAATGGTTTTAAGGTGAATGGAGCTGGTGACATCTACTACGGTGCATTTGCCGGCGACGCTTTTCAGGAGACACAACGTTCTCTGCCGCCATCGCTGAACTTTGGGACCATCGCCCTGGGCGGCACCACCCCGGTCTTGCCGCTAACTATCGCCAATACCGGTCAGGGCACACTGACCGTTTCTCCCTCCTTCAGCAGTCCCAACTTCCAGATTGCAAGCATGTCTCCCTCTAACTGCCTGGCCGGAATTATTCTTGCCCAGCCTTGTACTTTGGAAGTGGAATTTTCACCCATTAAGGCGGGAACTCACAACGATTCGTTGACCTTGGAGACGAATGCACTGGAGAATGCCACAGTGACCCTGGCCGGCACCGCAGGCGAAGTCGCGACCCCGCTCATCAGAGCCACGTCAGACAACACCTCTTCCGGCGCCTTTGCCGACTCGCAATTGGTGACGATTGTGGATGCAACACCCGGGACAACGATCTATTACACCACCGACGGAACTATCCCGACGGCCTCGTCAACCCCATATGCTGGTAATTTTGCGGTGGATGCGACAGCCAGGATCACCGCGATCGCGATCGTATCCGGTATTTCATCGAAGCTTGCGTCTGTAGTCTACGTGATACTTCCGTTCAACACTTTCAATTGGGATAATTCCCTCGACTATCCCGATTTCAGGGGTATCGGGAATGTGGCCCAGTTGAATGGCAGCGCAGCCCAGGATGGTTCCAGTGTTCAGCTGACGAATGCTCCGGCAGAGGCAGGCAGCGTTTTTATCGATGTTTCCCAATTGCCTATCCAGGCGTTCACCACCTTCTTCCGATTCCAGGTTACCCCATCCCCAAAGACCGATCTTCTCAGCATGGCCGGCGGCTTTACCTTCACTATCCAGAAAGACGGGGCTAGTGCGCTGGGCGGCTCCGGTCAGGGACTGGGCTATGAAGGCATCGGCAAGAGCGTCGCGGTCAAATTCGATCTTGACACCAGCGGGGACGACGGTCGCGATTCCGTCGGTCTCTACACCGACGGAATCGTCCCAAGCACGCCGTCAGTAAGCCTCGCAGGCACCGGCATTGATCTGCACAGCGGGGACGTGATCGACGCTGAAATTGGATACGACGGTGTCACTCTTGGACTCACGCTCACCGATATTGACAATCAGGCGACGTGGTCGCATGCTTTTCCGATCGATATCCCCTCAGTTGTTGGGAGTAACTACGCCTATGTTGGCTTCACCGGAGGGACCGGAGCAGAGGCGGCGAACCAAAGGCTGCTCGACTGGACTTATGTGCCGGTGGCGCCCGGATCATCCGCTCCGCCGCTCCTCGCTCCCGCACTTCCCACCTATCCGGCAGGCATGCTAATCACCGGGCTGACCGATAACGGCAAGGCCGCACCTTTTCAAACATCCCTGGAACTCACCGATGGAGGCAACTTTGAAGCCGGAAGCGCCTTCTACTCCGAACCCGTGAACGTTGAGGCTTTCACCACCGACTTCACCTTTCAGTTCGCGCCTTCCCCAACCTCAGGGTTTGTCTATATGGCGGACGGCATGACCTTCACCATCCAGAACGCCGGCGTCAACGCACTCGGAAGTCCAGCCAGCGCACTCGGGTACCGCGGGATAGGCAAGAGCGTAGCCATCAAGTTTGACCTTCACGACAATGCCGGAGAGGGGCAGGACTCGACCGGTCTCTACGTCAACGGAGCACTCCCGACCATTCCTTCCATCGACCTGACCGGCACCGGGATCAATCTGCACAGCGGAGATCCGTTCCAGGCCAACCTGACCTACGATGGCGCCAACTTGAACATGACCCTGACAGATACCGTCACATCGGCCAGGTGGACGCACTCCTTCGCCATCGACATTCCGGCCACCGTAGGGGCGTCCACGGCGTATGTCGGCTTTACCGGATCTACCGGAGCAGCAACGACGATCCCGCTCATTCTCGATTGGACGTTCAGCAATCCTTGACGAATGAGTTCTTTCGGGTGAATCGCTCGTTCATCCATGCACGATTGATTGGAAGCGTCAACGGGGATCGAACCCCTACTCTCCGCCTTGAGAGGGTGTTTTTAGGCACTTTGCAAAGATTTGCATGGGTTTGTTCCGCTGCGCCATTGCCGACCTACACCGCTCTGAATATCGAGCTTAAGCGGTTCACCGGCTTGCACTCGTTTGTATCAGCGTATACGCCCGCTAGTCCCCACAGCGTCCCCAACATTCAGCCCAGAGAGGATCTTGACCGGGTTGAGAATGCCGCGCCACCGGTTTACGCGGCGAAGTATCTCAAACGCCGTAAAGGCTATGGGTAGAACCTTACCCGCATTTGACTCACACGCGGATACAGACAAAAGTCATGGCAGAAACACTCATGGCAGAAACCCTCTCGGATGCGCGACCGCAAACACACCCTTCGACCTTCAGCGATCCTTCCTTGCAAGCTTTTGCTTGTCGGCGATAGATACTAAGTCAATCAGGCCGCGCTGTCTGTAATTTTGCGACGGGCGCTGAAGCTGTTGACCCGACGAACAGGGAAGTCAGCAGAAGGCAGTCAACTTCTTGACCGAGAGAATGCACCTGGTTGGGACAGAGAGCGGCGACGGGAATGTCTTCATCTCTCACGCAGTTGAAAGCCTTCTTTTATGTCGGCTACTCGACACATCTTGAGTGTGTTTCGAGATTCAACGGGACGCCACAAACATCGGCAAAGAAGGACAACCTCTGACGGCGCAGCTCACATCTATAGCGCTTGTCACTTGGACGATGAGTGACTTCCATTGACTCACCATAGGGAGTTCTTCTTGTTCGTCCAATGGAAAGGCTGGCAGGCATGAGTACCGCGACCGTCGAGAGGCGTCTCACGGAGCTGTGGGAGACGCCGAAGGGCATTCGCGGCTGGTTTGCTACCGTCGATCACAAAGATCTGGGCATCCGCTATCTCGTTACTGCGATGGCCTTCCTCATTGTTGGCGGCCTCGAAGCGCTTATCATGCGCCTCCAGCTCTCGAAGCCCGATCTGACGGTACTATCGCCAGAAGCCTACAACCAGATTTTCACCATGCATGGGGCGACCATGATCTTCTGGTACGCGGCGCCGATCCTTTCAGGATTTGCCGTGTATCTAGTGCCGTTGATGATTGGCGCGCGCGACATGGCCTTCCCTCGTCTGAATGCCTTTACCTACTGGGCATATCTGCTCTCTGGCATCTTTTTATACGTCGCGCCCGCGTTGGGACAGGCCCCGCATGCCGGATGGTTTGCCTATGTGCCTTACACGTTAACCCTCTATTCGCCGGGTATCGGCATGGATATCTACGCGCTGTCGCTGATCTTTCTTACTATCTCGACGACCGGCGGTGCGATCAACTTTATTGTGACAATCCTGAGGCTCCGCGCGCCAGGCATGGCGGTAAGCCGCATGCCGCTCTTTCTCTATAGCACGCTGACCATCTCCTGCGTCATTCTGTTTGCATTGCCCGCGCTTACCGTTGCTTGCGTGTTCCTGGAGCTCGACCGTCGCTGGGGCACACACTTCTTTGAGATTGCCGGGGGCGGCGATCCATACCTGTGGCAACAGCTCTTCTGGTTTTTTGGGCACCCGTGGGTGTACGTCATTTTCCTGCCGGCTACGGGAATGATCTCGCTGATCGTGCCAGTCTTCGCCCGGCGCCCGATTGTCGGTTAGCCCTACATCGCGATTTCAACTGTACTTACTGGCGTAGTCGGTTTTGGAGTGTGGCTGCACCATATGTTCACGGTAGGCATGTCTGACCTCGCGATGAGCTTCTTCAGCGCGGGTAGTATGACGATCTCAATCTTTACCACAGTTCAGGTCTTTGCCTGGGTCGCGACCCTTTGGAAGGGTAGGCTGGTTCCTACCACCTCGATGCACTATGCTCTCGGATCGATCGCTCTGCTGGTCATAGGCGGGTTAAGCGGTGTCTTCACTGGAGTGATCCCGGTCGACTGGCAGGTACATAACACCTACTACGTTGTCGCTCACATTCACTATGTCTTAATTGGTTCTAATGTCTTCCCGGTCTTCGCGGGCTTTTACTATTGGCTGCCGAAGATGACGGGACGCATGATGAGTGAACGCCTGGGAAAGTGGAGTTTCTGGGTGATGTTCATCGGCTTTAACGTCGGCTTTTTCCCGATGCACAACCTGGGACTGTTAGGAATGCCTCGCCGCATTTACACCTATCAGCAGGGACTCGGTTTCGGACGTTTGAACATGTTGGTGACGATCGGCGCGTTTACGCTTGGCGTAGGCATCCTGCTAAGCATCATCAACCTGGTCATCAGTTTGAGATCGGGCAGGATCGCGGGAAAGAACCCGTGGAATTCAGACGGTCTGGAATGGGAGACAGATTCGCCGCCGAAGCCGTATGCCACGCTGCGTATTCCGGTCGTCGTTACGCGCCATCCGCTCTGGGACGATTTCGACGAAGACCATGACCCTGACGACGACCGGTTGCTCGCTGACGGCCGGCTTACGCCTATGAGCACGTGGCTCGATGCAGAGCCGACCGGCATCGCGACGATCCCCGGCGACACGTTAGCTCCGCTCTTCGTGAGCATCGCCTTGTTCGTCTTCTTCATCACCTTTGTCTTCCAGATGATCTGGGTCGCGCTGGCTGCGCTGCTTGTGACGTACTTGATTGGCTGTTACTGGATGTGGCCGCATCCGGCGAGCGACAAGGAGATCGCATGAGTTCGGTCGCCCAGGTACCCGGCACCCAAGCCCGGTTGAGTACGCTGCCCTTTGAGCAGACGCGCGGCATCCAGGCGATGTGGTGTGTGATTGCAAGCGAGTTCTCGCTCTTTACGTGTCTCTTCGGCAGTTACTTCTTCCTAGGAACTAATAAATACAGGTGGGCGAACGAAACGCCTCCAGCGTTGACTTACGCCTTCATTCTGCTGGCAATCCTGCTGTTCAGCAGTTTTGTGCTGGGCTGGGGCGAGCGCCAGGTGAAGGCCGGGCGCGACGGCGCAGCCAGGATTGCCCTCTGGGTGACAGTGCTCATCGGGATTGTCTTCGTCGTTCTGCAGTGCTTCGAATATATCTCGCATTGGAAGACGCTAGCGCCGTATAGCGATTCGTATGGCTCGATTTTCTATGCGATTACTACCTTTCACGCAGCGCACGTCGTGGTAGGACTCATGTTGCTGGCTTATGTCGGTATTCTGCCGCGCTACGGCGATTCGGCGGCATCGCCGCATCGTCCCTACCAGACCATTGCACTCTACTGGCATTTCGTCGATATGGTCTGGATCTTCGTGGTGGCGCTGCTCTATGTAGCGCCGCACTTTCTGGTGCATAGCCATGGCAACTGACAACGTCGTGCCGGCCCAGCCATTTGCTCCGCGCAAGCTGTGGTTCGGCCTGGCGGCCTCAGCTTTTGCCTGGCTTGCGCTTGGTGCTAGCGACATCCTTATCACCTGGCGCGCTTGTGTCCACGAGGAACAATTCGGCGGAGCGAGTGTGCATCCTGCCATGCGCCTGCTCTACATCGCTGTTTCTCTGCTGCTGCTGGCTGTTGTGATCTCAGCCGGGGCAATGTCCTATCGCAACTGGCGTGCGCTTTCCGACCGGAGCACTCTTCTCGATGCAGAGGGAACCGACCGTCAGGAGTTTATGGCATTGCTGGGCGTCTTCATCAGCGTCAAGCTCGGCATGGGAGTTGTGTGGTTATCGCTTCCTCCGCTGCTGATCGAGCTTTGCGCGAGGACCCGATGAGCATCCGCGCGGCGTTGATGCTGCTGTCTTTGCTCATGATCGCTGGCTGCACCGGCGGTAAGGCCCTGCGGCCCTACACCATCGCGGTAAGTGGCAACCCGGCTCATGGCAAGATGCTGATTGAATCGTATGGCTGCGGGGCGTGCCACATGGTGCCGGGTGTCCACAATGCAAATGGCCTGGTCGGACCGCCGCTGATTCTCTTCAGCCGGCGGACGATGATCGCTGGCGAACTGCCCAATACGCCGGAGAACCTGGTCCGTTGGATCAAGCACCCGCGGGATGTGGAAGCGGCCACCGCCATGCCCGATCTTGGGCTGAACGACAGCCAGGCTTATGACATTGCCGCTTATTTGTATACGTTGCGCTGAATCGAGAGGAACACGATGTACCGAGGAACAAAGAGGAACGGCTGCATGCGAACTGTGGGCATGCTTGCGATGTTGGCGAGTGGTCTGGCTGCGGCCGAGGCGCAACAGCCGAGTGGAAGCACCACCGATGTTCCAGGCGCGCTGCCGGGCATTCACATCATCTCGCCGGTCGCGGCGGGCCAGTGGACCATGCCTGCAGGCGATTACGGCAACACCCGGTATAGTCCCCTGAACCAGATCAACACCACCAATGTACAGAACCTCCATATCTCCGCAACCATGTCGACCGGGATCCCTCATGGCCACGAGGGCGGCCCGCTGGTGGTCGGCACTACCATGTACGTTGTCACGCCCTTCCCGAATAATCTGATCGCGCTCGACCTGACCCAGCCGGGCTTTCCCCAGAAGTGGATCTTTCATCCGAACCCCGATCCGGCAGCCCAGGGCGTTGCCTGCTGCGATACGGTAAATCGCGGCGCCAGCTACGCTGACGGCAAGATCATCTACAACACCCTCGATGCTCACACTGTCGCGGTCGATGCGGCGACGGGCGCCGAAGTCTGGCGGACGCAATTTGGCGACATCCATTACGGCGAAACCAGCACGATGGCACCCGTTGTCGTCAAGAACGTGGTGCTGGTTGGGGATGCAGGCGGCGAACTGGGTGTTCGCGGCAGGCTGACCGCACTGGACCTGAAGACCGGCAAAATCCTCTGGCGCGCCTTTAACAGCGGCTCTGACGCGGATGCGCGCATCGGTGCTGACTTCAAGCCTTTCTATCCCAAAGACCAGGGCAAGGATCTTGGTATCAAGAGCTGGACGCCGGGACAGTGGAAGATGGGCGGCGGAACTATCTGGGGCTGGATCTCCTATGACCCCACGCTCAACCTGATCTACTACGGCACCGGGAATCCGGGTGTGTGGAACCCCGACATGCGGCCTGGCGATAACAAGTGGTCGATCACCATCTGGGCCCGCGACCCGGAGACAGGGATGGCCAAGTGGGCTTACCAGGTCGAGCCGCACGATGCCTTTGACTACGACGAGATCATGGAGAACATCCTGATCGACATGCCCTGGCAAGGACGCGTGCGTAAGCTGCTCCTGCATCCGGGCCGCACAGGGTTTATGTTTGTGCTCGACCGCGAGACCGGCGAGGTACTCTCCGCGGAGAAGTTTGAGCCTGTGACATGGGCAAATAGCTACAACTTGAAGACCGGTCTTCCCGATAAGAACGAAGACAAGCAGACCCACTACGGTCGCTATGCTACAGACGTCTGTCCCTCCTCGACGGGAGGCAAGGAGTTTGTGCCGTCCTCCTTTTCGCCGCGCACCGGGTATCTGTATATTCCGGCGCATAACACCTGCATGGACTACGAGGGCACCGCCGTGAACTACATCGCCGGGACGCCTTACCTGGGCGCGAGCGTACGAATGTACCCCGGCCCGGGCGGATACCAGGGGGAGTTCATCGCTTGGGACGTGCAGAACGCGAAAAAGGTCTGGAGCATCAAGGAGACCGATCTACCTGTGTACAGCGGAGTCTTGGCGACCGGTGGTGACGTGGTCTTCTATGGCACGATGGATGGCTGGTTCCGGGCAGTCGATGCACATACCGGCAAGGTCCTCTGGCAGGTGAAGACCGGCTCGGGAATTGTGGGGAACCCCATCACGTTTCTGGGGCCGGATGGCAAGCAGTACGTCGCCATTTACTCAGGAGTCGGCGGATGGATGGGCGCTGCCGCGCTGCCATCGGTCTCTACCGACGACCCCTATGCCGCGCTCGGTGCTGTGGGCGCGATGGCAAAGATCAAGAGCAAAACCCAGCCAGGAGATATGTTGTATGTCTTCAGCTTCTAAGTCGCTGGCTCTCTTGTTGTGTGCAGGGGCGATGAGTTGCTCGGCTGCGCCGCTGCTGCGTGTCTGCGCCGACCCGAACAACATGCCGTACTCCAACGATCGGCAGCAGGGATTTGAAAACCGTCTCGCCGGTCTCATCGGAAAAGATCTTGGCATGCAAGTCTCTTACTTCTGGTTCCCGCAGCGCGAGGCGTTCTTTCGCAAGACATTGAATAGTGGCGCCTGTGACGTTGTCATGGGAGTTCCAACAGGCTTTGAGATGGCCGATTCAACCCAGCCCTACTATCGGTCGAGCTACGTCTTTATCGTGCGCCGCGATCGCAACCTGCATCTTGGCTCGCTTGGTGACCCCAGGCTGCGCACCCTGCGGATCGGCATCCATATTCTCGGAGACAGCAAGGACAGTCTGCCTCCCGCGCAAGCCCTCGCGGATCGCGGTATCGTTCGCAACCTGGTGGGGTACAGCATCTTCGGAAATCTCACCGAGGCCAATCCCGCCGGTGATCTCATTGAGGCCGTCGCGACGAATGATGTAGATGTTGCAATCGCCTGGGGGCCGCTGGCAGGTTACTTTGCCCAACACTCCGCCGTGCCCCTCGAGGTCACTCCGATCGATGGCGACAGCACTCATCCACAACTCCCATTCAGCTTTGGCATTGGCATCGGCGTGCGAGCGGGGAACACCGGGTTGAAGCAACAGCTGGATGCCGAACTGCAACGCCGCCATACAGAGGTCGAACAGTTGCTGCGTTCTTATGGCGTTCCTCAACTAAGCCTGCCGCCCGCGCAGGCTGCCCTCGCGGAGAGATGAACTATGCGCATTCCCTTACTCCTGTTGGCTAGTTCACTCTTCGTGTTTGGCTCCGGATGTCATAAGCCTGCGCCTCCCTCGGCGAACGGCGGCGGCGCGTCAGCCGCATCGTTTCCTGTCGGCCCCGTCCCTGGAGGTGTGCAGCCCGTTCACTATACGACCAATCCACTGAGCGACGATCCGGTCGCCTTACAGGATGGACGCAGACTCTTCAACTGGTATAACTGCTCCGGTTGCCACGGCGGTCACGCTGGCGGCGGCATGGGACCAAGCCTGCGGGACCCGGTGTGGCTCTACGGGGATCGCGACGATCAGATCTACGATTCGATTGCGCAGGGACGCTCGCAGGGCATGCCCGCGTGGGGCTCGAAGATTCCTGAGACCCAGATATGGGAGTTGGTCGCCTACATCAAATCGATGCGAACGCCGCAAGAGCCGGATCCGCCAACGGAGCCGAGCAATGAGCAGGTGTCGGACCCTAACAAACCCGCCTTGCCCGGCCGCGGAATGCAAACCGCAGTGGCGCGGGAAGGGAAATAGTCATCATGCGCCGCTTACACTCATGGTTGTTCTTGGCGCCGGCCATCGTGCTGGCCGGCTGCGCACCGGCGGCGCAGTCGACTTTTGAGGCGCATGGTCCGGCCGCCGGGCGCATCTCGGCGCTGTCATGGTTCATGACCATCCTGTTTCTGATTGTGACGGCGGTAATGTGGGGGCTGATCGGCTGGGGCTTCCTGCGGCGCCGCGGCACGTTGGCGGAGCATGCGCCTATCGACGAGGGCGGCGGACAAATGTGGATCGCTATCGGCGGCCTCGCGGTACCGCTGATTGTTCTCAGTGTCCTGTTCGTCTTAGGGCTGAACCTGCTCGCAGACTTCCCCATCCATGGCATGCATGGCGGGATGAGCGGCGACATGCACGCCATGATGAAGCCGGAGATTCGCATCACCGGCCACCAATGGTGGTGGGAGGTGGAGTATCTGAATGACGACAAATCGAAGCAGTTCACGACTGCGAATGAAATTCATCTTCCTGCGCATCGTCCCGTCAATATCGAGGTCGTGACTTCAGACGTGATGCATTCCTTCTGGATTCCGGCGCTTCATGGAAAAGTCGATCTGATCCCGGGCCACCCCAACTACATCCGCATCGAGGCATCGCAGGCGGGCAACTACACCGGCCAATGTGCGGAGTACTGCGGAGCGCAACATGCGCACATGCGGCTGCTCGCGGTCGCGCAGGAACCGGACGACTATGAGGCGTGGCTTGAGGGGCAGCGCAACGACGCAGCGGAGCCCACCACGGCAGAAGCGATCGCCGGCCGGCAGACGTTTCTCGCCGGCCCATGCGTCACCTGCCACTCGGTGCGTGGAACCGTAGCGGGTGGCCGTGTCGCTCCAGATCTGACTCACATTGCGAGCCGGAAGTATCTTGCCGCGAACTCTTTTCCTAACAACGATGCGTACCTCGAAGCATGGATTACCCATGCGCAATCTCTAAAACCTGAAGCAGAGATGCCTGATCTTACGCAGTTCACCGGCGAGCAGCTTCGAGATATGGTCGCTTACCTACGCCAATTGCAATAATTCGAATTCAGGAGGCCTAAGGATGTTCCAAGGTAGCGTAGTCCCGATAACGACTCTGTCGCGCCGACTGCTGGTCGCCACATGCTCTCTGCTCAGTGTTGCCAGCCTTCCTCTCTTTGCGCAGGCCAAGCCGGATTGCTCCGGGCTGCCCGACGCAGCGCGCTTCAAGAGCGTGGTTCAAGGAGTGGTGCGCGAAGGCTCGTCAAAAAACGGCGGCCTCGGCAACCAGGAGTGGGCGGCGATTGTGAACCGCGACGGCGTCGTTTGCGCGATTATCTTCACCGGAACTACGCGCGCCGATCAATGGCCGGGTAGCCGGGTGATCGCCGCGTCAAAAGCAAACACCGCCAATGGCTTGAGCGGACGGGACTATGCGCTCTCGACAGCAAACGTCTTTGCCGCGGCGCAGCCTGGCCAAAGCCTCTACAGCCTGGCAACCAGTCAGCCGCCAAATCCTGCAGCGGTGATCGGCGAACCTACTACCTTCGGTACCCCAAATGACCCCATGGTCGGTAAGGCGATCGGTGGCATTATTGTTTTTGGCGGCGGCCTGGCTCTCTATGCCCCCAACGGCAAGCTGCTCGGAGCTCTAGGCCTGAGCGGCGATACTTCCTGCACAGACCACGTGATCGCGTGGAAGGTGCGGCATCAGCTCGAACTCGATGCTGTGCCGCTGGGGCCGAGCCCTGAGCATAATGACAACATGATCCTTGACTTCCAGAACGACAACAGTCCGAGCGGCTTTGGCCATCCTAGCTGCAAGGGCGGTACATCTTCTGACAACATCATCAGGAATCTCTCGAAGGACTATCCGACCGGGCCGCGGAACAGGTAAGAGTGCTCAGGCATCTCGCTTCGGGTTAGCTGCGTCCATCTACTCACCGTTGCTCAGAGGGTCGACCATGTCGCAGCAGCAGGCTCGCAAGATCTCGACGCCCGTCATCGTTCTGATCGTCCTGTTGATGGCAGGGGAGTGGATTCTGCTCGTCGCCGGCGCCAAGATAGACGAGATGATTGTTGGGTTTTTCTCCGTTGTGGCAGCCGCTCTCTTTTTGCTGATGGTCTGTCGATCGGAAGAACAGTTCTTTGACTTTCGCGTTGCGGATCTCATCGCCTGTTGGAGAGTTCCCTGGTATCTCATCAGTGGAATTTGGGAGATCACAGTCGTTCTCTTGAAAGACATCTTCTCAATCGAGAGGGCCGGCTCTTTGTATCGGGTGAGCGGATTTGCCACCAGTGGGCGGGACCCCCGTCTGATTGCGAGGCGCGTGTTAGCGGTTACTTACGCGACGGTTGCGCCTAACTTCATCGTAATCGGGATCGACTACCGGCAGAGCCGCATGCTCTTCCACCAGTTGAAGCGCAGTAGTGTGTCCAGGATGACGCTCGCGCTGGGAGCGCAGTCGGGTTCGCGGCCGTGAACCTCTGGCTGGCAGCGGGCGCGGCCGTTTCAGCGTCACTGCTACCGTGTGCGGACATGTGCCTGCGAGGCTCCGCCGAAAGACGCCTGGTCGGGCTGGAAATGACCAGCATGATCGTCACTCTCGCCCTGGTGCTCTTTACCATCGGCTTCGGGCGAATTCCACTGATCGACTTGCCCCTCGCGCTGGCAATCATGTCATTTGGCGGCGGCCTGGTATTCGCCAGGTTCCTCGGGAAGCACCTATGAATCCTCACTCGATAGTAGAAGCCGTGTTACTTGGGATCGTGGTGGTCTCCTGTTGGCTCGGCGTCCTCGGCATGTGGCGGATGAAAGAGCCGATGCAGGCTTTGCACTATCTCTCGATGCCGGCAGCCATGGGATCGATCATCTTGACTGTCGCCGTCTTCCTCGAGACCGGCAACAGCCAGGCGGCATGGAAGATGATGATGATCACTCTGATTCTTTTGATTTCCAATTCCATCGTGACGCATGCCACCGCCCGCGCCTTTCGCGCGCGGCAACTCGGGCATTGGGAGCCGCGCAATGGCGATCCGATAGAGTTTGTTCGCGATACGGACTCTCCATGATGTGGTTTGGCGCAGCCCTCTTATTGCTGGTTGCGGCCAGCGGTTTCGTCGTCGTGCAGACGCGCGATGTGACCTCGCAGGTTATCGCTCTGGGTTTCTATGGAACCTTGATGGCGCTCGTCTTCTTCTTCTTCCAGGCGCCAGATGTTGCCTTGTCCCAGATCACCGTGGGCGCCGTGGCGCTTCCTTTGATGGTGATGCTGGCGATCTCGCGCATGAAGTTTCGCGGGGCGGCGGCTGGTTCTGGAAAGTCCGGCAAAGGCGAAGGAGACCAGCATGACTGATCGCCTGCGCATTCGAGTCTTCTTTATTTTCGGACCCATTTTTCTGGGCCTCTACTGCTATGCTGCCTTTAACCTGCCGCCGTGGGGCGGCTATCGCGGGCCGTACGGCGATGTGATCTCCCGGGTTGCGGTTTATGAGCGTCACGCGACAGACTCGGTCAACGCCATCAACTACGACTATCGCGGCTTTGACACTCTGGGCGAGGAGTTCATCCTCTTCAGCGCCGTGCTGGGCGTGATGATGCTTCTCCGCCGTGAGAAGGATGTGCCCACCCGGGCCCGCGGCAAGGTCAGCGACCAATCGGAGCTGAGCGCGGCAGTGCGCGCCATCAACCTGCCTGCCTTGCTTGTCACAATCGTCTTTGGACTGTACATCGGCCTGCACGGACAGCTCACTCCCGGCGGTGGCTTTCAGGCTGGGGTCATCCTTGCCGGAGGCCCGATCCTGATCTATGTGTGTGAGAATACCGGGGCCTTTCGACGCATGACCTCGCACGCGGCGATCGAGGTTATTGAAGCATTGGGCGCGGCGTCGTATGCAATCATTGGCGTCGTTCCCTTGTTCCTCGGTATTCCGCTGCTTACCAACGTGTTGCCTCTCGGCGTCACTGGCGACGTGTTTTCCGCCGGCAACATCGCACTGATCAGCGCCTGCGTTGGAGTGGAAGTCACTGCGGCTTTTCTGCTGGTCGCGTATACCTACCTCGAAGAAATCATCACCGGCGAGATCCCGGAAGAGTAACCTTATGCCGCATCTCCTTCATTCTGTCCCCTTCTTTGTCTCTGCCTGGCTCTTCTTTTGCGGGCTCTACGGCATCGTCAGCAGCCGGCATTTGGTGCATACAGTGATCTGTCTGGCCGTGCTGCAGAGTTCTACCTATATGTTGTTGCTAGGCATCGGCTATCGGGTCGGAGGCGCTGCTCCCATTTTTGCGGATATCTCTCCCGGCCGGCTGACCGTCGATCCGGTAGTGCAGGCGCTCATGCTGACAGACGTCGTCGTCGAAGCAGTGGTCGTAGCGTTGCTGCTGGCGATGGTGGTCAAGGCCCACGAAAAATCCGGCAGCGTCTCGCCGGGCGATCTTCGGACCATGCGCGGATGACCGCCGCGTCGGTCCTTCCCGCGCTTCCTGTTGCTTTGCCGTTGCTCGGCGCCGCGGTGCTCGCGGCTTTGCGCAAGTGGCTCAATCGCGCCGCTGCTGACTCGATCGCCATCGGGATTGCCGGGTGGACGTTGATCGTGTCTTCACTCCTGCTCGTCCACTCCACGCATGGCGCCATCGTCTATTGGTTCGGCAACTGGTATCCACGCGGAACGATGGTGCTGGGTATTTCTTTTGTCGTCGATCCGATCGGCGCGGGACTGGCGACGCTTGCAGCCTTTCTTACCTTCCTGGCTTTGCTCTTTTCCTGGCGCTATGTCGATGCGGGCGGCAACCACTTTCATCCGTTAATGCTTGTCTTCCTCGCGGCCATGTCAGGGTTCGCGCTCACCGGCGATATCTTCAACCTCTTTGTTTTCTTCGAACTGATGAGCACCGCGGCTTTTGCCCTCTGCGGCTTGAAGACGGCGGAGCCTGCACCCCTGCAAGGCTCCTTCAATTTCGCGGTGACCAACACGGTCGCCGCGTTCTTTGTGCTTACCGGTATAGCCTTGCTCTATGCCGTCACCGGCGCGCTCAACATGGCGCAGATTGGCAGCGCGCTCGGCGGCCGGCACGATCCGCTGGTGCTGTTTGCCTTTGCGCTGCTCACCTGCGGCTTTCTGATCAAGGCCGCTATCGTGCCGTTTCATCTCTGGCTGCCGGACGCGCATGCCGTCGCGCCGACGCCCGTCTGTGCGCTTTTTTCTGGCATCATGGTGGAGCTGGGCCTTTACGCAATCCTGCGCCTGCACTCCGTGGTCTTCGCCCAGTCGCTTGCTTCCCATGGTTCCCAGCTCCGCGGAATCCTGATTGTCTTTGGCGCAGCAACGGTCCTGGTTGGCGGAGTGATGTGTTATTCCGAGCATCACCTCAAGCGGCTGCTTGCTTTCTCCACTATCTGCCATGCCGGCTTGATGCTGGTTGCCTTCGCAATACAAGGCCCACTCGCCGTAGCCGCGATGCTGACGTATCTGTTGGCGCATGCTCTCATCAAGTCAGGACTCTTCTTCGTCAGCGGCATCATCCTCCACCGCCTCCGCTCGATCAGCGAACGGGTGCTCTTTCGCCGTGGACTGAAACTACGCTGGACCGCGGCGCTGTGGTTCCTCGGGGGAATCGGTCTGGCAGCGGCGCCGCCCTTCAGCACCATGCTGGCCGAAGCGGGAGTCTCTCACGCAGCCGAAGCTGCTCATGTGCCCGGCATCTCCCTGCTTTTTTTCTTTGCGGGCGCTATCACCAGCGCGGCAGTGCTGCGCGTGGGCATGCATACGTTTTTCGGTTGGGGTGAGACGCCGATTACCGACCGTTCGGCGGAGGTCGGAGAGTTGCCGGAGACGAAAGCTGGCGCCGCGAAGATATGCTGGTAT
The DNA here is from genome assembly GCA_965199205.1 of Acidisarcina sp. Lineage (GTDB taxonomy): Bacteria > Acidobacteriota > Terriglobia > Terriglobales > Acidobacteriaceae > Acidisarcina. Next base: position 2,030,555 of record OZ240688.1, on the reverse strand, counting down.
CACTTCACCCCGGCCGCGGTTTGCATTCTGGGCGCAGTGGCGTTGACCTTTGTTCCAGGGTGGCTCCCGATACTTCGCAACAGCGCCGCTGCCCTGGTCGACCAGGCAGCCTATATACACACTGTGTATACCGGCCAGACCGCTCCATCGAATCAGCCGTCTTGGCAGGCTGCATACCCCGCGGCCGCGCTGCGAGGCTTCTTCAGCTTAGTGCTCGCTGCGGGCCTCGCTTGCACCTCGGTCTTCCACCGCAAGCTGAAGCGGTGGTTACGGCTTGGCGCCGTTCTTGAGGGTGGGTTCGCTCCGCTGCGCGCCATGCAGAGCGGCCATCCTGGCGATTACGTTCTTTGGATCACGATCGGGATTGCGGTCTTCGGCTCGGCCGCGATGCTCCTGCTGCGCTCTTGATCGAGCGGGCAAGTACGCAAACACGCGTCGCACTTGTGATCACGATTCAAGCCGATGCGGACTTAAGCTGGTAAGCCAAACAACGGGTTTGCCGTTGTCGTCATCCATTAAGCATGTCGGAGATTACAGCCAAGCATGGCGACAGGCCAGCACGGAAACTCGCTGTAGAATTGCTGCCGTATCTCGAGACAGTATCGAACTTGCATTATCTGCTCGATTGGAACGTTGCAAGCCCGGATCGCCTCAAGGAGCTGAGAGGTCTCGAGGACGAGGCTTTCCAGGCTATGTTACAGCGCGTCTTAAAGCATCTCGACTGATGTACATCTACTGGCATGCCCTTTTCTGCGTGACGTCGTGCGCCGGGCGGTCGACAGGGACTGCTTGTTTCACTATCGCGTCTTCACTTCTTCTCCTACTCCGGGGTGCTCTTGAACAAACTGGCGATTGCGGGTTCACTCTGCGGAATTTGCGTCGGCTTGAATGCGATCAGTATCGTCTCTTACGGCGCTGCAGGGGCCGGTCAGGTGAATGTCCGCATTCACGAGGGCTTCTCTCATGGCTACGTAGTCCTCCGGGACTCGACTGGAAAGATCATTGCCTCCGGCGAAGACATTCAAACCGTACACGGGAGACGGATCGAGTCCAGGCTCGTCTTCCACTTCAAAGACGGATCGATAGATGACGATGTGACCGTCGCAACTCAGGAGCGGCAGTTTCATCTTGTCAGCGACCATCACATACAAAAGGGACCTTCGTTCCCGGCAGCGATGGATATGTCGATCGACACTGCTGCGCAGCAAGTCCGCTACGTGAAGGATGGCGGCAAGGAAGATCAATCCGAACATATGGATCTGCCGATCGGCCTTTCGAACGGTATCTTCTTCACTCTTATCCGGAACCTGAAGATCACGACTTCAGAAATTGAGATCCCCTACCTCGCGTTAGCTTCCAAGCCGCGCCTGATCAAGCTCGCCATTTCCCATGAAGGAACGGACAGCTTTAGCATTGGCGGAAGCACGCACAAAGCCGACCGCTATCTGGTGAAAGTAAAGCTTGGGGGCATTTCCGGAGCAGTCGCTCCGCTGGTCGGCAAGCAGCCGGCCGACTTCCGCGTCTGGGTCTCTGCCGGGGTCTCGCCGACCGTTCTTCGCGCGGACGGTCCTTTGTTCGATGGCGGCCCGGTGTGGAGTATGCAACTGGCGAGTCCGGCGTGGTAAAAACTCCGCGCCCTAAGAGCCTGAATGCGCCACTGTCTGCGGAGTGCTTCGCGACTTTGCTGGCGCAGCGTTTCCGCTTTTCTTCCATTCCGCTCCACCCAGCAGCGGCAGCAGGAAGAGATTAGCCAGGATATCGATGATTGTGCCTGCGACCACGACCAGCCCAAATCGCTGTGTCGGCGGAAAGCTCGACAGCGCGAAGATGGCAAAGCCCGACGCGATGATCACATCCGAATAGACGATCCCGCGCCACTGTTCCTTCCGGCCGGCAATCCAGCCCTCCCAACCCTTCTGGCCGCCGCGCTGCGCACGCCTGACGCCAAACACCAGATGAACCATCGAGTCGATCGCCATGCCGATGCAAACGTTGGTTGCCGGCGCCGAGATGATGTCGACCGGAATATGGAAGAGCCCAATGCCGCCCAGCATACAAAGCGGCACCAGGCTCAAGCTGAAGATCATCGCAGCAGCTACCCGCGGATTTCGGCCCACGATCAGGGCCACTCCCGCAAAAAACAGCATGAGCCAGCCGAGGCCTGTCACCAGGCTGTGAGCGACCATCTTGGCCAGTTGCCCCTGCAGATCATAGACGCCGCCGATCAGGTAAGGCTTGAAACCATTCCTGCTGACGATGGCTCGCAGATCGTTCACCACATCAACCCGCGGCTTGTCCCTTTCATGCTCGACCATGCGAATGTAGAAGGCGGCAAGCTTGCGGTCTTTCGTCACAAAGGTGCTCGCCACCCGGTCGTGCTTCGGCTCGTTCAGAATATTCAGAAGCTTGTTCCAGCTCAGCAGCGGAGCGAACGGATGACGATGCGCTTCGTCCATCAACACCGGCAGGGAAAGCACCGTCCCCACTCCCTTGTACTTCTCGAGCGCGTCCTGCAGGTCCCACATCCTCTCGTATTCGTCCTTGGTATCCAGCTTGCCGCCATCTTTTGCGGCAATCACCAGGGTCAGAGGATTCGATCCGCCATTCCGGTCCACATAGCTGAGCCCCTCGCGCGGTTCTTTCCCTTTCTTGAAGTAATCGAGCAGGCTGGGATCGGTGTTCAGCCGCGTCAACCCGAAGCTCAAACCGGCGGTCAGCACAATGGCAGCAATGGCCGGCAGCACGAATTTGCGGTCCCAGAAACCCGCCTTTGCGCCTTTCGCCACCATCCTGGTCCCTTTCGGACCAGCCCAATCCAGGAAGGCCGGGTACATCAGGTAAGCGCAACCCAACGCCAAGACCGTTCCGAGAGTGCCGCCGACGCCCAGTTCGCGGAGCGGCTTCGCCGGAACCAGCAAGAGGCTCCCGAAGCCAAGCGATGCACAGATCATCGACCAGAACGAGGCGGGCAGTGTCATCCGCCAGGCCTTCGCCCCCAGGTTGGAGTTTTCCTTTTCACCCTCCTGCGCGGCAAGCGTCTGCCAGTTGAACGTCATATACACCAGGTGCGACAGCGTCACAACGAAGACGATTGTCCCCAGGTTGGCCGTAAGGATTCCGATCCTTTCACCGAAGAATGATTGCACCAGCAGCGTCAGCAGCACCGCGCTCGTGCAGGTGGCCAGCATGCCCAGGGTCAGCTTCCACGAGCGAAAGAGTACCGACATCGCAACACCGAACAGCAGCACCGAGGTCAGGCTGAAGGTATGGAAATCATGCTTGAGGTTGCGCCGAATCATCTCCGCAACCATCGCTGCGCCCGCAACCTCGATTTGAAAATCCTTTGCATTGAATTTCTTGACGATCGCTTCCACGTGCCCGATCAACTCTTGCGTGTCTTTATCTGACGCGAAGACGACCAAGTTGCTGGAACGCCCATTTTCGGCAATCAGGAGCCGCTTCCAGAACGGGCTTTTCTCCGCATCTTCAAAGTCCTTCGGCCCGTTGGCCAGGCTGTTGACGCTGTTCACGGTCTTGATCGATTCGAGCGCATGGGTGAGCTGCGCGACCTTCGCCAAATAGCGCTCCGAAGAAATACTGGGCGCGGCGACATTGACGATCAACTGGCTGCCGGAGGGGAAAATCTTGTCGATCTTGGCCGATTCCTGGAACTTCGGATCATCGGAGGAGAAGAAGAAGTTCGACTGGACCTGCGGTTTCAAATCGACGAACGCAGCCACCAGCCCAAACAGGACGACGGTAAACGTCAGCATCAACCAGTGCCGTCCGGGGAGTTTACCTCGAAAAAATGTCGCAGCGATAGGTCTCATTGGCACGCTTCTGCAGATGAGATGCGCGAATCTCCAGGCACAACGGCAGTCGGGTCCCGTTCAAAAGCACGCCGTTGCAGCGTCGCGATATTCTGGCCGCGTGCAGCAGGGTTTGCCCGGGGGGTAAGTGATCAATCGCTGTGCCTAAGCGCGGAACAAAATCCATTGAGCTTCATTGATCCTATGGGGCACCGTGCAGCTTCCATCTATACACCTACACAGACCACTGGGGATCGCCTCAAGCTTTCGTGCTCGAGGTATCTAAAAAGAGGCTACTTCGCCGGAGCCGTAGCGATTGCTTGCAGCAGCACGATCGTGTCGGCAGCGCCGTTGCTACCCAGTGTCAGTGAGATATTGTGGGCTCCCGCCGTGAGTGCGGAAAACTGGATGTAGAGTGTGCAGCTTTCGTCCGGAAGAGTTCCCGCTAAACAGCCAGACGGTGCGGCACTCACGATCTTGTAGCTTGGACTCTCGAAAGAGGGCGCCAGCAGGAGAGTCCGATTGCCTGTGTTGGTGATTTCGAGTGGCAAGATACTTGTGCTGCCAACGGGGACCGACCCGAAATTCAACGGAGCGATTTGGGAACGAAAGAATACGGTCAAGGTCTGATCTTCTGAGCCCGAATTGACCGTGGAAAAGTAGTTCCCGAGAGCGTCCACCGTTAGAGCCAAAGCGGGCGACTGCAAGCCTCCGCCACCGTAAATATAACCCAGGTATTGATTGGTGAAAGGAGAGCTGCCATTGGCGGGAAATTCGGCAGCCACGACATCGTAAAGCTCGTAGTCTCCTGATCCAACTTGCGTGCCTATGGCGGCTGAGGAGAACACATCTCCTATTCCGTCGACCGCCAGGTCGTCGGTGATCTGCGGGTTACTTGCTATCCGGATCGGAGCGCCGCCCCCGGCCGGGAACTCTGCGAGAGCGTAAGTAGCGGAGGTTTGTGACGTTCTATAGATCAAATACAGGTCTCCGGCAACGTCAACCGCAAAGTCACTTATCGACTGCGGAGAAGTGATCGCCATCTGGCAGGTGCTGCTTTTGCATCCGAAGGGAAGTTCAAGCAGCCGGGAACTCGATGCTGCTCCGTTTCCTGCATCGAGGACGAAGATATCGCCAACCCCATCTACCCCGATCGTCGTGGGGTTGACCAGGCCGCTAAAAGGCAGCGTAATTTGCGGACCCCCGCCGCCAGGAAGTTCAAGAACAATCCCGTTCCCGGACGAGTTATAGGTCGTGACGAAGACGTCGCCCATACCGTCTATGGCTAATCCCGCGGAACTGGAACCTTCATTTCCTTGCCCGCCGCCGGAGGGGCCTGGCGTCCCTGTAAAGTCGAAAGGCAGGGTAATTTGCGCACTCCCGTCGGCGGGCAATTCGATGACGGTTCCTTCGTATGCGGCCAGGTAGACATTGCCGGCCCCATCGACAGCCGGAGGAGTCGCGGTCAGAAAATAAGAATCATCTCCTGAGACTATGTAGGGAAGGTTGACGGTGGTGTAGTTCGTCAGTGTGCCGATCTGCGGACCGATTCCGAAGCCATAGACCGGCGTGGTCAGGAGAACCTTGCCGCTTGCCTCAAGGATTTGGACCGCTCCCGAGCGGCCGCCCGCAATTTTCGGCGTGAAGTCGAGCTTCACCGTACAGGTTGAGCCGGTGGTCACGCCACCCGAGCAGGTGCTGTCCTCCGCGAGCGTGAAGTCGAGGTTCGGCGCACCGAGGGTGACCACCCGCGGAGTCCCGAGCGTGCCGCCGACAGTCACTTTATAGTCCAGCGTCAAAGTGAGGCTGCAGGGAGCAGGAGCACCCGCGCCGGCTTTACAAAGATTTGCATTGCCCGCGTTCACCGATGGAGACTTCCCCGTGAAAGTCACACTCTGGGCGTGAAGGGCCAACGAACTCGCCAGCAGCAACGCGCCAATGGATACAACGCTGGCCCGGTGACGAAGGGCATTGCTGGAAGACGCGGCGGACGAGAGCAGGCACTTGAAACGTCTCATGATTTTTTGAACCTCGATATCAGGCAATTCGCTGGCAGCAACGGGATCCACTTTTAGCTCTTGTTGCTAGGGATTACTAAATGTCCACGAGAGAATATCCTGAACAGCTGACGACCCGCCTGTACTTCCGGTAAAGCCTACGTACGCGGTGTTACCGCCGACGATGGTCGGAATGTTGACGGGGAAGGAGTGGGACCACACTGCCAGGGTGAATAGATCCGTGATCGTCAGTTCCAAGTCGGCACCGCTATAGGTGATGTGAGCCGCAAACGGGTCCCCGCTGTGCAGGCCGATGCCTGTACCCGTGAGATCGACCGAAGGCACCGTAGGCATCGCTCCGTCGATGTAGAGCCCGGTCGAGTCTTGTCCTTCCCCGGCGTTGTTATGAAGGTCGAACTTGAGCGCGACGCTCTTCCCGATACTGGCGTAGCCGAGCGACTCGCCCGTTCCCCCGAGAGCGTTGGGCCCGGCGTTCTGGATCGTGAAGGTGAAACCATCGGCGATGGCGACCAGCGGCTGCCCTGGATTCGTGAGTTGGAAGATGAAGTCGCTGGTGAACGCCTGGATGTTCAGGGGGGCTTTGTAGAAGGTACTCCCGGCGTGTTCATAGCCTCCATCGGTCAACATCAAAGAGGTTCCTGAGATTGTTGCGCCCCCGTTGGAAGACAGGCCCGTCGCATTAAAGCCGGCCGGATACTCGGGGACTGCCGGGAGCGGTGGAGGCGGTGGAGGCGCGGAAAGCTTGCCGGCAACATAGGTCCAGTAAAGAATTTCCTGGGTTGCCGCCGAATCCCCAACACTGCCCGTGAAGCCAACAAAGGCGGTGTCGCTGCCGATCGTGGCAGGAATATCGATCGCGAAGGAGTGCGACCAGCTAGCCAGGGTAAACGTATCGGTGATCGTCAGGGTAAGAGTCGTCCCGTTGTAGTTGATCTGCGCCAGGAAGATATCGCCGCTATGTAAATTGATGCCGCTCCCGGTCAGGTTGATCGCCGGCACGGTAGGAATTGCCCCGTTGGTGTAGAGGCCTGTCGAATCGGGGCCCTCCCCGGCATTGCTGTAAAGATCGAACTTGATGGCTACGCTCTCGCCGATACCTTCATAGCCAAGTCCTGCTCCATCCGTGCCGATTTTCGTGTCGCCGGCATTTTGAATGGTAAAGGTGAAGCCTTCAGCCACCGCATCGGTCAGTTGGAAGGTGAAGTCGGTAGCAAACGACTGAACGTTGACCCGCGAAGCGTAGAAGGCGCTTGTAGCGGCGAGGTAGTCCTCTGCGCTCGTGAGTTCAAGCCGCGAACCATCGAGGCCTGCGCGATTGAACTGAATGGGCCCAATCGCCGCAGCGAATCCCTCGCTGAAATTGTCAATCTGGGCGATCACATCGGTGACCATCGTATAAGAGGAGGACGATACCAGCGAAGGAGTGTTGTCCAGGATTGCTACTGCGGCGACAGTTTCCGTCGAGGAGACAGTGATGGGAGCCGTGTAGCGCGCAGAGGAGGCCGTCGGTACGGTCCCGTTGGTGGTGTAATAAATAGCCGCGCCTGGCGTTGTATCGGTGATGGCGGTCGTCTGGGGACTCGCATAGACACCTGAAAAAAGCCCGATCACCGGCGCAGCCACGCCGGCCGTTCCTTCGAGATCGATTTCGGGATTTACAGTACCATTTGTCACGAGCGTCAATCGGCCGACGCTGGGTCCCGGGACCTCTGGTGCAAACTCAATCTGCAGTGTACAAGTCTGCCCCGGCACCATGCTGGCCAGGCAGTCGGCTGGAGCTAAGCCCGCTACGACGAAGCTGGAGCTATTCGACGAGGCCGCCACCGTGAGAGGCTGGTTGCCGGTATTGATGATGGCCAGCGATTGCTGAGCTTTTGCCCCAGGGGCAATTGCTCCGAAGCGCAAAGGAGCGAACTGGGAGATTTCGTCTTCTGTCGTTACTGATCCAATAATTGGCCCGTCAAAGAAGTAGGTGCTCAGCGTGGCGAAGATATCGCCCGTGATGTCGGTCGCCACCGATATGTCCGTATAATCATTTCCTCCGGTTACCGCTCCGACGTTGTTATCGAGGATGATCGGCGCACTGCTCCCTGCCGGGAACGCCACCAGGGTAGCCGCAGCGCTGTTCGGCGTAGACCCCGTAGTGAAGTAATTATTGGAACCGTCGACGCCTAGGGCGGTGTACCCGCCGGCTGCTGGCAAGGTAACCGTGGAGACGGGAGTTCCGCCTCCCGAGGGAACCTCCACCACTTGATTGCTTCCCGTAGTGTCCTGTACCGAACGACCTTGCACGAAGACAACTCCCGGCTTCAACGCCGCAATGCCGCCCACATATCCACTGAATACCGCTACTTGACAATCACTGCTTTGGCAGCCGGCCGGCAGTTCGAGGACATCCTGCGTTGCAAAAATCTCGTTTTCGGCCGAGACGAAGACGTCGCCGTTCGCATCGACCGCCACAGCGGAGGGATAGTTGAGACCTAGGAAGGGCAGTGTGACGGAGGCGCCTCCACCAACCGGATATTCGGTGACCGCTCCGCCGTATGCTGCATCGTTAGCCACGAATAAGTCGCCGGCGCCGTCGAGAACGCCCAGCACCGGGGGTAGTGCTTGTTCGGCGGGTGAGAGGCTTTTTAGTATCGGGTCGGAAGTCGTTCCGATCTGCGGCCCAACCCCGTACCCGTAAATGAGCGTCGTGGCGAGCACGTTTCCGCTGTCGTCCGTGAGGTAGACGCCGCCGGGGCGAGTGCCTGCAAACAAGGGGGCGAATTTGACATTGACCACGCAGGCGTTACCCGCTGTTACATTTCCTGTGCAGGTGCTCCCGCCTGCCAACGTAAAGTCGAGATTCGGGGTACCTTGGGCGACCACGTGAATAGCGCCGAGAGTGCCACTGGCCGTCACGTTGTACTTCAAGGTCAAAGTCTCATCGCACGGCGCGGGGGCGACACTTCCCGGCTTGCACAGATTCACGTTGCCGAAGTTCACGGAGAGAGACGTACCGGCGAAGCTGACACTTTGCGCCACCAGCGCGGCTGGAAAGAGAAGCGGTACAACCACGCCTAATGTTGAAATACTGGAGGCATATATCAATCGGAAAAACTTCAGGCAGGCAAATGGCCGCGGCAGGTAATTCATCGCTGGAACCCCACTTTTATCGCAGTGGAATAGTGGCAGCACCTACATGCTGTGTCAACAGATTAGTATCGATACCTGAATTGTTTGTACATTGGCAACGTGCGCGACTCTTCCGCAAAGGCAGATCGCAAAGTCGAAGTCACCAGCCGTCGGCGAAAGTCATTTGTGCCCGGCGCCTTCGGTCAACTCGATGAAATGGTCGAGGTTTGCCGGGGGTGCGAAGGTTTCATCGCCGCCGTTGGGCCAGCGAACCTCGATGGATAGGATCTGGGGGCTGCTACCGAGACCAAAATGCAGGCGCAGATCGTTAGAGGAGTTGAAGCTGGAGCCGCTGCGGACCTCATCGACCCAGATCCGCCTGATTCCGTGGAGGGTTACGAGAGCGCCGATAGCATCTCGATTGGAAGATGTACCAATTAGTCGCAGCCCCAGCCAGTGATTCTGATTGCGGGCAATGTTGACCAGCAGCATAGGGTAATCGCTCAGATTGTTCACGACTGCGTCGAGACGGCCGTCGTTAAATAGATCGGCAATCGCCATTCCTCGACCTGATCGCAGCTCGGTGAGGCCCGGTCCCGCAGACCTGCTCAGATCCTTGAACTTGCCGTTTCCCAGGTTGTAGTAAAGAAACCGGGGTTCGCGATATCTGGTACCCATCACTTCAGCATCGACTTCTGGGTACACGTGGCCGTTCGCTACCAGCAGATCCGGCCAGCCGTCGTTGTCGACATCTGCAAAGGCCGTACCCCAGCCGAGGGCGTCGGTGTTGATGCCCAGCCCAGCGGCAAACGTTGCGTCGGTAAAGGTGCCGTCGCCGTTGTTGTGGTAAAGGGTTGAGGTGTCATCGGAAAAATTGGTCTTGAAGATGTCTAGCTTGCCATCGCCGTCATAATCGCCGGCGGTCGACCCCATCCCGGCCTGCTCTCGCCCATCCTCATTGAAGGCAACGGAAGAGTCGACGCCGACATCGGTGAAAGTGCCGTTCCGGTTGTTGCGATAGAGGATGGACGGCGTCGAGTCACAGGCGATGTAGAGGTCGGGCCAACCATCATGGTTATAGTCGAGGGTTGTCACGGAGAAACAGTAGTGTGCTGCCGTGCTCTCGATGCCGCTGGTCTTGCTGGCGTCTTCAAATTTCCCGTGTCCGATGTTGTGGTAAAGGATATTGGGCGCGCTCGCCAGGCCGCGGGGTCCGCACATCACCGGAGCACCCTTCCAGTTGCAACCCGCCGCCTGGCCCGGAGCCGGCGTCTTAGCGAGGTCGAAATGAACGTAGTCGGCTACGACGAGATCCAGCTTGCCGTCCCGATCGTAATCGACGAAGGCGCACCCAGTGCCCCATTCCTTTCCCGAGCCGGCAACCCCCGCTTGCTGTGCGACCTCCAGGAAGGTTCCATTGCCCTGGTTGTGAAACAGGCGGTTGGTCCCATAGCCGGTGACGTAGATGTCGTCGAAACCGTCATTGTCATAGTCCCCGACACACGCTCCCTGGCCCCATCCCGTAGAGACGAGCCCGGCTTTCACTGTTACATCGGTGAAGGTTCCATTTCGGTTGTTATGAAAGAGGTGATTGGTGGGCGTCTCAAGCGGCTTGGCGCCAGGCAGCGTCGATCCATTGACGAGGAAAATATCCGGCCAGCCATCGCGGTCATAGTCGAGGATTGCAACTCCCGATCCGGTCGATTCTATGATGTAACGCTTTGATGTGACGCCGCCATTGACATTGCGCACAGCGATTCCCGCCTCGGCAGCTACGTCGATATACCACGCCGGCGCCGAGTGGCCGCTCGACGCCGGGTATGGCGGCTGCGAATGCGAGCCACTCGCGCTCGCCATACATAATCCAGCGCTTGTCAGAAACAAAACGGCGAAAATTCTTCGAGAGAAAACAAACCCCAGCATCGATACGAACGTCCGCCGGTCTAACAAGCCCATCGACACTTTGTTTGAACTCTCTTCACTGTCTGAAAGCGATCGGTCCCTTCGGAAATGTCTCAAGAATCCACACTACTTGGGCTGTTCGAGGGCCGGTGCTTCCGTCTCCTGCAGCTTCGCAGCCGTCCGCAACTCGGCTACCGCGTCGTCCGTGCGGCCGAGAGAGCGGTAGGCTCGTCCGAGCAGTGCGTGGGCCATCGAGTTTTTAGCGTCGATCTCGATTGCATGTTTAAGGTACATGGTCGCCATCAGGGCGTCGTTTTCTTCCAGCATCACTTTACCGAGCAGGATGTAAGGAATATTCAACGTCGGTTCGAGCAACACGGCGCGATCCAGCGACTTTTGTGCATTGGTGTAGTCGCCGCTGCGCAGATAGGCATCCCCAAGCCGATCGTAGACCGTGCCGAACATGGGGTTCAAGTCGCGCTCCATGAGGAACTGCGAGACCGCTTCGTGAAGATCGTTCCTCGACAGGGCAATTTGCCCGAGGAGCAGGTGGGCTGCCGGCAAATCCGCCTTGAGCTCAAGCGCCTTGCGCGTCGACTTTTCCGCGGCAGGCAGGTATTGCCGGCGCAGCAGCATGCGGCCCTCGAGCAAATAGGCCGACGCAGAGTCGGGTAAGAAGTCGTACTGCGCGGCAAAGGCATGCCGGGCATCGTCGAACCGGTTCGTATCGAGATAACAAAGTCCCAGTACGTACTGCGGATCGACATTCATTTGTTGCGTCGATTGAGTGGCTTTCTCCAGTAAAGGAGTCGCTTCCGCAGCTCGGCCCAGGCGAAACAGGCTCGCGCCTTGCATCTTCACCGCTTCCAGGTCCGTCGGATCTTGCGAGGATGCCTTCGCAAACGCTGCCTCTGCCTTCTGCAGGTCGCCCTTCTCGTAGAGGATCAGTCCCCGTAGATACTCAGCCCCTTTCGGCTCCGGCTCGGCAATGGCCGGCGGAGTCAACACCTCAAGCGCTTTATCCAGCTGCCCCTTGTTCATCAGGGTTCGGGCTTCGGAAACCGGGTCGACAGTCTGCCCGGCGAGCCATGTCGCAAACGGACCCGGGAGCCACACCAATGCCAGCCCAATCCGAAGGCAGAGGATGAAGCCGTATTTCAATGTGGGCATACGCATCGCAGGTAATCCTCGCCTATAGGAGCTTTCCCATATTCGATCGGGCGGAACGCCGAAGAATTTGGAGTGATCGAAAATCGCCTACCAGTAGTAAGCAGCCACGACCTGCGGAGGGCCGGCAATGGAATCTGTAATCGTGGTCTGCAGCACCACCTCCAGATTCTTCTTCTGCCAGTCCGCGGGAGCGTCGAGCAGACCTTTCTCGAGGTATTCCGGATGAGAGACAAACTCTGCCGCCGCCTGTGTTCCGGTGCCATCGAGGCCGGCTACGATGGCCATGAACTGACCGGTCCTTGAATCCAGGATTCGACCGACGATCGCAAAATTGGTACTTTCGCCGGCTGCGTTCACGGCATGCTGCGGCCACGCCCGGCCACCCTTGGTCTCTTCCTGGATGATGAACTTAGCATCCTTCTGCACAAAGGCGAAATGGAGATTTGCAGTCAAATTCATGGTCCAGCGATTGTTGAAGGCGCCCACCACTACGGCCGGCGAGTTGCGCAGGTCTTCAAACGAGTAGTCTGAGCCGATTCTCACCTGGCTGGGCTTGCGGATCTGGCCGAAAAGGCCGGAGAGGCTTACGGCAGCATAGGCATCCCCCAGCGCAACACCGTATTCCGGGAAGATCGTCATGTCGCTCCAGTGGACCTTTTCGTCCGGATCGAGAGGGAGAGGGTGATTGAATCTTTCCACTTCTGTCTGGAATGTTCCCGGGTGGGTTCGCGAATATCTTTCATACAGGCTGGAAGACGGACGGTAAACGACTGGCTTCGCGAGGCAGATCAGCACCGGTTGCTGGGTGGTGAAGACCGGACTCCAGAACTGTTCCATGGTCGTCTTCCGGGGCGCCGTTCGTTGAAGATTTACGAACACGAAGCCGGCCGCCGAGGCGAGAATCAGGAAACACACCGCCGCGGTCACCCATCCCCGGGTACGGCCATGAGGCTGCTTGACGGGAGAAACCGAAACCGAAGGCGCAAGCAGTAAAGACTCAGGTCTGGAGGATGGCTTATCGGCTGCCCATTCAAACGTCGGCGAGTAAGAACCAACCGGAAGCTTGATCGAGACCGGTGATTCGCCAGGGCTCTCCTGGTAATACTGCTCCAGCCTGCGACGCACTTCGCCAGCCTGCACCCGCACCACCGGGTCGTCGCCCGTCGCATAATCCGGCGACCGCTGGAAGACCTCGGTTCCAATGGTGCGTTCTTTCAGTCGCTCCACATGTCCGGCGAGCTTTTGCTCCACAACATACTGCAGAAATTGTCGGCTCCGTCCCGCGCTCCGAAAGTAGCGGCTGGTAACGATCCGGCTCAGCTCCTGCAGCACCGCTTCGGCCTTCCGGGAGTCTTCTCCTTCACCAGATATTGAGGGCTCAACTTCGCGATTCGCCGGTTCAATCACTGCTTTCATTGATATCCCAGGTACCTTCAGTGAGCGTGGGCGTCGGAGTTCGAGCGAGGCTGAGAAGATTCGAGACAGCCGGGAAGCGAAGTCTTTCTCGCCAATCGCTTCAACCGCCATTCGCAAATTGGCTGTGGGGAGCAGAACCGTCGTCCGCTGGTTTAATAAAGCCTTTACCGAATCGCTTTAGCTCTTCTCCTGCAACGCAGTAGACACAATGCCTGCAGCGTCTGTCAAGCGCCTTTCGCGAACCGCCAAAGCGCGTATAAATTCAAAAAAATCGCACGCAGGTTCCACGCTCCCTCTGCCAGGATCCGGTCGATTCACGCCAGGCCAATTCGAGGAAGGCAGCCAAAAAGCCCTGAAATTTGCAGGTTTCATACTGTAAGACACCGTGTATTACTTGCGGCCCTTCTACACGCAGCCTACCTTCCTGGGGTGTCGGAGCCTGGATGAATCTACGGGTTGAACTCAGAGGGCGAGTCAACGGAATGAATCTCGATTCGTTACGCGGGAAGCTCGACAAACAAAGCCAGCGAGAGATCGCCGGGCGGGAACTGGCTATGGCAAGTGCAAGTAATAAATGATGAATTCGTTTCAATCCGTGGCGGCAAAAGCTGAAAGGCAAATAAAGCCGCTTGCAGTCCTTTAGGAGGCGTAATGAATCAAAGAAGCGAGAAGGTGCTGGGACTTGCCCTGTTGGCGGCTTTGGTCGCCTGTGTCTGCGGGTGGACGCGCACCGCCCAGGCGCAGGCAATCTATGGCACGATCTACGGTACCGTCACCGATACAACCGGTGCCGCCATTCCCAATGCCACCATCACGGTAACCGACGAGAGCAAGGGAACATCGGTCCAGGTGACATCTAATCAGTCGGGCGGGTACACCGTCCCGAACCTGATCCCGGACGCTTACGATGTTAAGGCGTCCGCCACTGGCTTCAGCCCGGTCGAGAACCGTGGCATCCAGGTTGCAGCCGATACTTCTCCGAAGGTCGACCTGCAACTCACCGTTGGCAACGCCAGCGAGAGCGTCACCGTTACTGCCGCCCCCCCGCAGCTCCAAACCGATCGCGCGGACGTGGGCACCGTCTTCAACCAGAAAACGATTTCCGGCCTGCCCATCGCAGGGCGCAACTTCGCCAGCCTGGAACTGTTGATTCCCGGAGCCCAGGCGATGGGATGGACTCAGAATAACGCCGAGGATGCGCAAGGCAGCCCGACCGTACAGATTGCCGGGCAGTCCTTCTCCGGAGTTGGATATCTGCTCGACGGCGCCTCGAACCAGGATCCCATCCTGGGGCAAATCGTGATCAACCCGCCGCTCGACGCCATCGGGGAAACCAAGATTTCGACCCAAAGCTACGATGCGGAGTTCGGGCAGTCGGTCGCCGCCGTCGTGAGCGCGCAAACCAAGTCGGGAACCAATAAGTTCCACGGGGACGTGTTTGACTATCGGCGAAGCGGCGCCCAGCTGGCGCGAAATCCGTATACCCAGTATGCGCCGTATTCCGCGTTGACCACCGCTTTGACTCCGCCGGCGCTGTACAGCCAGTTTGGCGGGTCGATAGGCGGCCCGATCGTAAAGGACAAGGTGTTTTTCTTCGGCGACTACCAGGGCGTCCGCCAACGGAACGGCGCTTCGGTGCAGGCAACCGTGCCGACGGTTCTCGCTCACAATTCATGTCTCTCCGGGAATGGATGTAATTTCAGCGAGTTTCTTACTGGTCGCGGCGCGCTGCAAGGGCAGATATATAACCCACGCGTGATTGATCCCACCACGGGACCGGCGCCTTTTGCGAACAACCTCATCCCCAACCAATATCTTTCTCCACAGGCGCTTTACCTTCTCAAGCTGATTCCGCTGCCGAATGCGCCGGGTACCCAGGATGGCACCGCCAATAACTACAATGCCGGCGGCAACGGGGTAACAAACCAGAACCAGTTCGACGCGCGCGTCGACTACGAGGTACGCGAATCGATTCACGCTTTTGGCCGCTACAGCTACTTCGACAACGCCAACTCGGCCGCTACCATTTTTGGCGCGGCTGGCGGTGCGGGCTTATCGTCCATCACCAACGATTTCGGCGGGTCCGCCACGGGGCGCAACCAGAGCGCGGTAGCCGGCGCCGACATCGCATTAAATCCCAAGTTCCTCACCGACTTTCGCCTGGGATACCTCCGCTATCACGTCTCCACCGAAAAGTATGACGGCACCGACGACCTGGCCACGGCGGCAGGTATCCCGGGACTGAATCTGGGTACGGCTTTCACCGCCGGCGCCCCGGCGTTTTACATGAACAATACCAGCGGATCGAGTGGCGACGGCCTGTCAAGTCTCGGCTCGGGGCTGAACGTCAACGCATGCAACTGCCACCTGCTTGAGACAGAGGACCAGTACCAGGTCGTGAATAACTGGACAAGAATCATTGGGAATCACACTCTCCGGTTTGGCGCGGACCTGCGCTATGCGCGGAATCTGCGTGTTCCCAGCGATAGCAATCGAGCGGGCGAGTTGACCTTCAGCGCCACCGACACCGAGAACACGACGCTCAGCACGCCCGGGGGGCTGGGCCTGGCGACCTTCCTGCTGGGCGATGTCACCAATCTCGGCCGTTACGTCAGCACCTCTGTCAATGCAAAAGAAACGCAGAAGGTGGCGTTCAGTTACATTCAGGACAACTGGCGCCTCACGCCCAACCTCACCCTGAACCTCGGTGTTCGCTGGGAGGTCTACCTTCCCGAGACGGTCAACGGCCCCGGGCAGGGCGGCTTCGCCGATCTCAACACCGGGGCAATCCGCGTCGCGGGTTACGGGCCCTACAACACGGCCATGAACGTCAGCAAAGACTTCAAGAATATCGCTCCGCGCATCGGCATTGCCTACCAGCTCGACCCGAAGACGGTGATCCGCTCCGGCTACGGAAGAAGCTTCGACATCGGTGTCTTCGGTACGCTCTTCGGTCACGTGGTCACCCAGAACCTCCCCGTGCTCGCCAATCAAAACCTGACCAACGCGGGCGCGAACACCGCCGCGTTCAGTCTCGCGACCGGTCCTGCGGGCTTCGCCTTTCCTGCTATCCCCTCCAGCGGTCTCATCCCCATCCCAAATGGCCTCAGCGCCAAAGTCCGCGACAATCCCCAGCTCTTACCCACCGTGGACGCATGGAATCTAAGCGTCCAGCGGCAATTGACCCAGTCGGTATCCGCGACGCTTGCTTACGTCGGCAACAAGGGCACCCATACCTTTGCCGGCGACTCACAGACCCTCAACCTGAATGCGGTCGCTGCCTGCATTCCGGCGACCGAAAGCGTGAACGGTCAAGCTCTTTGCTGGAACCCGAATGCCCCGGCTACGGCGCCGGTGGCTGGCCAGACCGAGACCAGCAACACCAACTACCTCCGCAGCTACTATGCCCAGCGCGGTTGGACGCAGGACCTGACGTACTACCACGACGGATTTGACAGCCACTACAACTCCCTCCAGGCAACGTTGGATAAGCACTTCACCCAGGGCTTGCAATTCACCGCAAGGTATACGTGGCAAGCGGCGTTCAACTATGCAAACGCCGATTACGCCTTACTCGATCGACGGGTCGTTTACGGAAGGTTCGACGACTTGCGAGCCCAGCAGTTCCAGCTCTATGGGAACTACGATCTGCCTTTCGGCCGCAAAGAGAGGTTCTTCAGTGGTGTTCCTAATTGGGCGAATTACCTGATCGGCGGGTACCAGGCCAACATGTCTCTGAACTGGTCGAGCGGTCTCCCCTTCACTCCGAGCTACGGCGAGTGCGGATCCGACATACCGAACGGGCCTTGCCAACCCAACAAGGCGGGCGGCATTATGCCGACCAATCTCAGTTCCTTCAGCACGGCAACCCACTCGCGCACGTACTTCACGCCCTACGCTGCTTTCGGGCCAAATGGCTCTACCTCCGGCCCCTTTTCCCGGCCTGCCGTCGATACATTCGGTACCGTCGGGCGCAACACCTACTCCGGTCCGTCGTTCTTCAATACCGACATGTCCTTGTTAAAAAACATTCCGATCCGCGAAGAGGTCCAGGCTCAGTTCCGCGTCGATGCGTTCAATGTCTTTAACTACATCAGTGCGGCGAATCCGGGGAATGTCTGTATCGATTGCACGGGCGCCGGAATTATAACCGGGATGGCCATCGGATCGCAGCCGCGACAACTGGAATTCTCTGCGACCATCAGCTTCTGAGTCGTTCGCACTCGCAAGCTGGGGCATGGGCCAATTTTTTTTTCTGCCAGGGTGCAATGGGTTCAGCGTTCACCCTAGCGGTCCCCGCAGGTGTAGTTCTCCCAGGCCGCGCTTTGTTTCTCATCGCGCGGCTCGTTTTTCCTGCGTCCACGGGCCCGGCATTCGACTCGCCTGCAGCCACAAGAACCCGTTCGCGATGACCACTGGCATGAAGGAGAAAAAATGCAAAGATTGTGCTTCGGAAATGGCCAGATACTTCGACAGGGCTTGAGTTTCGCGAGCAAGTCGCTTGCGTGCGCCGGGAGTGCGATGCTGCTGGCGTTGCCGCTGGCAGGGACGGCGAGAGCCCAGGCTGGCCCCCTGGTGCTGGAGCGGGCTGGGCGCACGATCTCGCTCGAGCCCTATGCCCCCAACATTTTGCGGGTCACGATGAGCATCGGCAAAGCTGCGGCCACGAGCGCACCGGGCTACGGCTTTGTGGCGAAGCCCTCGGTGGAGGGTTGGACGCACGAGCGCGACCCCGAAGGCGGCGAGGTCTTCCGGTCGGCGCAGATGGTCGTGCGTTTAGCGCCCGAGAACCTACCCAAAGCCAGGCTGCCGCAGCCGATGCCCCTCGATGCGTTGAACCTTCAACTGCGCGAGCAATACTTCGGCGGCGGCGGCGGTGGCCACCGTCCGCATAACGATGCGTTGCTGGTCACAACGGCCGACGGCAAGACGCTGCTTCACATGCGCACCTGGGTCATGGTGCCGGAACGGGAGGAAGTGGCGCAGGCAGATGCGGGCCCGAAGGGGTATGGGGTTTCGGCCACCTTCGACTCGCCGGCAGGCGAGCATTATTACGGACTCGGGCAGCAGCAGAAGGGTTGGATGGACCTGCGCGACCACCAGGTTCGCTGCTGGCATGACTACGTGGCAATCGGCGGCCAGGACGTGTGCGTACCGTTCATGGTCTCGAGCCAGGGCTACGGGCTCGTTTGGGACAACCCTTCCAAAACGACCGTGGACCTGGGCTTCAACGGCAGAAATGTGTGGTCGTCGGAGGTCGGAGACCGTGTCTCGTATTTCATCATCGCGGGCGACACCAGCGACGACGTCTATGCAGGCTACCGCCTGCTAACAGGCGTGACGCACATGCTTCCGAAGGCAGTCTATGGATATATCCAGAGCAAAGCGATTTATCCGACGCAGGACCAGATTCTTGATGTAGCCAAGGGATACCGCGAGAGAAAGTTGCCGCTCGATGTGGTGGTCGTCGACTTCCTCAACATGACCAAGCAGGGCGAAATGGACCTCGACCCGAAGCGCTGGCCCGACCCGGCCGCGATGAATCGTGAACTGCACGCAATGGGTGTAGGAACGCTGCTCAGTGTGTGGCCCCACTATGCGCCAGGCACCCAGTTCTACGACATGCTGCGAAGCAAGGGCTGGCTCATCCACACGCCGGACGGAAAACCGGATCCGGGCGGCTTCAAGAACGCTATCGGACCGAATATCGATACCACGAACCCTGAAGCGGCGAAGTGGTTCTGGGAGAAGATCCGCGACCGGTACGTGAAACCGTACGGCTTCGATTATCTGTGGCTGGATGAAACGGAGCCGGACATCGACCCCGCGAAGGACGTCTTCTCTGTCGGCTCGGGGACGCGCTTTTATAACGTCTATCCGCTCTTTCACACGGCTTCGGTCTACGAGGGCTTTCGCCGCGACTTTGGAGACAGCCGCCGGGTTATGATCCTGGCCCGCGCGGCCTATCTCGGTGCGCAACGCAATGGCACCGTCTTCTGGTCGAGCGATATTCAGTCGACCTGGGACATGCTCAAACGCTCGGTTCCCGCAGGCCTGAACTTTACCGCCACCGGGCTTCCCTACTGGGATACAGACATCGCCGGCTTCTTCTCGCCGCAGATCCCGGCGGACTATCACGCCGCCCACAAACCGCTGATCGACGGCTCGGATGTACGCGCCACAATCGGCAACTATGAGGACTATCCCGAACTCTTTGTACGCTGGTTCGAGTGGGGCGCCTTTCAGCCCGTGATGCGCGCGCATGGAGAGCGAGATCACAACGAGGTCTGGGCGTATGGCAAGCAGGCCGAACCGATCCTGGAGAAATATCTGAAGCTGCGCTATCAGCTTTTGCCTTATACCTACTCGGTCGCTTATCACAGCTATCAGACGGGCGCTCCTTATATGAGGGCGCTGTTCATGGATTTCCCCGCCGATCCGAAGGCTGCGAATATTCCGGATGAGTACATGTATGGGCCGGCTTTCCTGGTGGCTCCCGTAACCGAGCAGGGTGCGACACAACGAACGGTCTATCTGCCCGCCGGCAGTGACTGGTACAACTACTGGACCAACGAGCGGCTCCACGGTGGACAGACCATTGTGGCCGATGCCCCGATCGACACGTTGCCGCTCTTTGTGAAAGCGGGAAGCATTGTGCCGTTAGGGTCGGAGGTGCTGAGCGCATCGCTGCCGCAGACGATCGCGTCGGTGCGCGTATATCCCGGAGCCGATGGCGGCTTTACTCTCTTTCAGGACGAAGGGAAGACCTACGAATATGAGAAAAACGGCGGCTCAATCACCAAGCTGACCTGGAACGAGGCCGCACACCAGCTGAAACACGAAGGAACGCCGGCCTGGAGCGGGCCAGATACGTCCGTAGTCACCGTAGTGGGCAAGTAGGAACATGCCCACTACCGACTGGGAATTTGCACGCCTTGAGCCTTGCCCGGCAACCCTCCCGCAGTCAGAACGCCGACTTGATTGCGGTTCCGGCGGAGGGAAGAAAGGGTAGCAAGGCCTCCGATTCCGGAACCCCCTCGAACCTGCGTTCCTCAAAGCCTGAAAACCGCAGTTGTGGATGAAGCCTGAAGCCGCAAGTTGTGGATTAATTTGGCGTCCCCGACGGGATTCGAACCCGTGTTACCGCCGTGAAAGGGCGGTGTCCTAGGCCACTGGACGACGGGGACAACTCTCGCGAAGGTTTCGCGGAGCGGTTTACTCAGTACCTACCAGATTGAATCTAACAACCCGCAGAAAGAGTGTCAACGCTTGGCAGGATTGGGAACCTTGACGGCATCCCCGGTATTCGGGTTCCCGAAAACCCGGGAATCGGTATATTTTGAAGCATGCCATCATGGAGAGCACTCTAATGCGTTAAACAGGGGAGTGTCGGCAAACGGTGTTCCGGCAAAGATCCCACCGTTCAAAGACATTCACGAAAAACGTTGACAGGGTTTCGATCCCCGCGATGGCCGCCGCTGTCACTTGGGCGAGATCTGGGCCTCCCGCAGTGTTCATGTTTGTTTGGAGAACGTTCGGCTGGCTTCGGCACGTTCTGCACTCGTACTGTTTTTCCTTGCTGAGAATGAGGTTCCACTTGAAAAGTACTCATTTCCGAATACGTGCTGTCATTGGAGCGGTAGGCTTAATGGCCAGCGTCGTCGTTGGGGGCTGCAGTAAGGCGCCTGCCCCGGTCGCCGCGGCGCCGCAGGCAATGCCCGTGCAGACAGTCACCATTAACGCCTCCCCGGTACCGAAGAGCGACGAATATACGGCCACCATCAAGTCTCGTCGCTCGGCGACGCTCAGCCCCCAGGTCGATGGCAATCTCACCAGCATCCTGGTGAAATCGGGCGATCGCGTCAAGGCGGGCCAGAGCCTCATGGAGGTCGATCCGCTGAAACAGCGGGCCACTCTCGATTCGCAGGTCGCAACCGAGCGCCAGAAACTCGCCGTTTACCACTACAACGAGATCCAGGTTGACCGCCAGCGGAAGCTCTTTGAGGCAGGCGTGACCAGCCGGGATACGCTCGATCAGGCCGAGCAGGCCTATAGCAATTCCAAGGCAGACTACGAGGCTGCCGTTTCGCTTCGCCAGACCCAGGAGCGCCAACTGGGCTACTACCACATCCGCGCGCCCTTTGACGGGGTCGTTGGCGATATTCCCGTACATCTCGGCGACTACGTTTCGCCGACCACCGTGCTGACCACCGTCGATGAAAATCGCGATTTTGAGGCCTACATCTACATCCCCACGGAACGAACTTCCGAGGTTCGCATGGGCCTGCCGGTGAACATCGTCGATAATGATGGCAATCTTCTAGAGAATACAAAGATCAATTTTGTTTCGCCAAACGTCGACAACGGCCTGCAGGGCATTCTCGTCAAAGCGCCGCTCAAATCGACCGTAGACAAGTTCAGGACGGCGCAGCTCGTGAAAGCTCGCGTTATCTGGAGCACCGCGCCGACGCCTACCGTTCCCGTGCTGGCAGTCTCCCGCATTGGCGGCCAGGCCTTTGTTTACGTCGCGCAGCAGATGGAGAAAGGCGTCGAGGCCAAGCAGCGGGCGGTCACTCTCGGCGACACCGTCGGCAACGACTATGCCGTGATCAGCGGGTTGAAGCCGGGTGAAAAAGTGATTGTCTCGGGTACGCAATTCCTCGTCGACGGAGCACCGGTGCAGCCCCTCGGCTGAGCTGGTTTTCGCAAAGGGCAGTAACCCCGCCGCGGCATGAGCCGCCGGCAAGAAGGATAAGCAACGTGGTCGATTTCTTCATACGAAGGCCAATTTTCGCGACCGTCTGCGCTCTCTTGATCATCCTCGCCGGCGCAGTCTCCATACCGGGGCTGCCGATCTCGCTTTACCCGGACCTCGCTCCTCCCCAGGTCACCGTCACCAGCAACTACGTGGGCGCCAACGCGCAGGTTGTCGAGTCGGCCGTCACGATCCCATTGGAGCAGCAGATCAACGGCGTTGAAGGCATGCACTATATGTCCTCGACCAGTTCGAGCGACGGCACCAGCTCGATCGACGTCACCTTCCGCACCGGGTACGACCTGAACATTGCCGCGGTCGACGTGCAGAACCGGGTCGCGACCGCCCAGGGCCGCCTGCCACAGGAGATCAAGAACACCGGCGTCACCATCACCAAGGCGAACCCCAACTTTGTCTTTGCCTCCGGCTTCTATTCGCCCGACGGTTCGCTCTCGAACCAGTACATCTCGAACTATCTCGACGTGTATGTCAAAGACGCGCTCAAACGCGTTCCCGGCGTCGGCGATGTTCAGGTCTTTGGCGAGCGCAAGTACGCCATGCGCATCTGGCTTGACCCGACCAAGCTGGCAGCCCGCAACCTCACCGCCGCGGACGTGACCGCCGCCTTGGCCGATCAGAATGCCGAGATCCCGGCCGGCTCGCTCGGCCGCGCGCCCTCTGACCCGAAACAGCTCTTCCAGATCACCCTGCGCGTCGTGGGGCGTCTTTCCGATCCCCGCGAGTTCGAGAATATCGTCATCAAGAACACCGCGAACGGCATCGTGCAGTTAAAGGATGTAGGCCGCGCCGAGATCGGCGCCGAGTCTTACGACAGCAACCTGCTGTTCAGCGGCCATCCCGCCATCGGTATCGGTGTCCAGCAACTCTCCAATGCCAATGCGCTGCAGGTCGACAGGCTCGCCAAGGCAGCTCTCGTCGATCTCAAAAAGTCGTTCCCTCCGGGCATGGATTACGTCATCGCCTTCGACACCACGACGGTCGTCGGCGACTCCGTCAAGGAAGTCATCACCACGCTCGAAGAAGCGATCCTGATCGTGATCGTCGTCATCTTCTTCTTCCTGCTTGACTGGCGCGCGACCGTCATTCCCGCCGTCACTATTCCGGTCTCGCTCGTCGGCACCTTCGCTTTCATCAACCTCTTCGGTTTCTCCATCAACTCGCTGACGTTGTTCGGCATCACTTTGGCCACGGGCCTCGTGGTCGATGATGCCATCGTCGTCATCGAAAACGTCCAGCGCCATATTAATGAAGACAACACCGACGGCCACACCGCGACCTCGGTCGCGATGGCAGAGGTGTCGAGCGCGATTGTCGCTACGTCGCTCGTGCTGATCTCTGTCTTCATCCCGGTCTCGTTTTTCCCCGGCACCACTGGCATCCTCTACAAGCAGTTTTCGCTGACCATCGCCTTCTCGATCGCGATCTCGCTTTTCAATGCGCTGACCCTGTCGCCCGCGCTCGCCGCGATTCTGCTGCGCGGCGAAGAGCAGAAGTACCGCATCTTCGACTGGACCCACATCCGTCCCCTTGCCAACGGCTACAGCAGGTTCGCGCACGGCATCGACAACGCCATTCACGCCATGGGGCGCGGCTATGGCCGGGCAGTCGGCTTTGTCATCCGCATCCGGTTCGTCATGCTGATTCTGTTCTTTGCAGGTCTGGCTTTCACCGGATATATGTATCAGCATGTCCCGACGGCCTTCGTTCCCAGCGAAGACCAGAATTACCTGATCGTCGTGATTCAAGCGCCGCCCGGCGCCTCGCTCAGCTACACCACCGAGGTCGCAGGCCGCGCTGAGGCCATGATCCGGCAGGACCCCGACGTCTTCGCCACCTTTGCCATCCCCGGCTTCTCGCTTTCCGGCGGCAGTTCGTCCAACGCCGGCCTCATCTTCGTGCCGCTCAAGCCGATCGACAGCCGCCTGGGCAAAGGCCACGGAGCCCCCGAGATTCGCGCCCGCCTGCAGCCGAAGCTCTTCCAGGTGCCCGGCGCCATTCTTATCTGCTTTGAGCCCCCGGCGATTCAGGGTGTCGGCTCCTATGGCGGCTTCCAGTTTGTCCTCCAGGATCTTGGACGCAACACCTTGCAGGACCTCGACAATGTCGCCCACCAGATCGTCGCCGACAGCACCACCGGCCACGAGCTCACCGGCCTCTTCACCAGCTTCACCGCCAACGATCCGCAGCTGCTCGTCAATATCGACCGCAGCAAGGCCCTGGCTCTCGGCGTGCCCATCAGCCAGGTCGCCTCCGCGCTCGGTGTCTACATGGGCTCGGAGTATGTGAACGACTTCGACTTCAACAATCGCTCCTATCGCGTCTATGTGCAGGCCGACAAGCCCTTCCGCATGACCGCCAAAGACCTGCGCCAGTACTACGTGCGTTCGAACACCAACGGGTTGATTCCTCTCGACAACCTCGTGAACGTCAGCGAAACCTCGGGGCCGCAGGTCATCAATCATTACAATCTCTTCCGGTCGGCGGAGATCGATGGCTCGCAGGTCCCAGGGTTGAGCTCAGGCCAGGGCCAGGATGCCATGGTCAGGCTCGCGAAGAAGCACATGCTCCAGGGCATGGCCTATAGCTGGACCGGACTCGCCCTCGAAGAGGTGGAAGCAGGCGGGAAGGCAATCGTCATCTTCGGTCTCGGCATCCTGGTCGTCTACCTCACGCTCTCGGCGCAATATGAAAGCTTCGCGCTGCCGTTCATCATCCTGCTCGCGGTCCCGATGGCGGTGCTGGGAGCGCTGACCTTCGTCTCGCTCCGCGGCCTGCAGGATGACGTGTATGTCCAGATCGGCCTGGTGCTGCTCATTGGCCTTTCCGCCAAGAACTCCATCTTGATCGTCGAGTTCGCCGAGCAGCTTCGCGGCCGCGGCCGCAGCATCGTCGAGGCGGCGATTGAAGGATCGGAGCTGCGCCTACGCCCCATCCTCATGACGTCGTTTGCCTTCATCCTCGGCGTGCTGCCCCTTTACTTCGCTGGCGGCGCAGGCAAGCTGGGCCGCCACTCCGTCGGTACCGCGATCGTCGGGGGCATGTTGTTCTCGACGGTGTTGAACCTGTTCTTCATCCCCGTACTCTACGTAATCCTCAAGACCATCCTCGAAAGATTCAGCGGCGTCACACCGATCATGCAGCCGTCGGCTGAGATCTCCGCCGACTAGGCAACTCGCCGCTTCACGCGGCGAGGCTTACTGCACTTCTGCGGCAGTAGCTTCTGCCGCTCCGGCAGGCAGCAGGACGCGGCGCAGGTTCAGCCCCAGCGGCGCCGCCTGGAAGCCGGCATCCTGCAGGTGCCGCGAGATCCAATGCAGGTGCGCCGCCTGTCCGTTGATGGTCGTGATCAGCATCCCGCCGCGATGGTCGGCCTCTCTGCGCCGCATCTCTTTCTGCCCATTCTCTGCGAGGAAGCGAGCGAGATCCCGCGCGGCATTCGTACGGTCGGGCTCTTCTGCCGGCAGGAAGACTTGCAGGTGAGGATTATTGCGCCGCAGATAAGCGACGAGCTCGCCATTGCGCAGGATCACGCTCGCGCCCACGCTGCGAGTGAGCGACCGGGTACTCTGCTCTCCGTTCTCCGGATCTTCCTCGACAGCCGGCCAACGCAGGACCGAGCCATAAACATTCGCCGGATCGGTCGCCGCCATGGCGACCATCTCCGGCCGGTCCGGCCGTGCATTGTTGCGCAGCGAGCGCAGCAGGTCGACCGCCGAAGGCAATGCAAATTGAGTGGCTCCCAGGCCGTCGACGAAGTACCCACGGCGAATGCGCCCGCTCTCTTCAAGCGCTTTCAACACGTCATAGACGGCGCTGAACCCTCCCGGCAGATTCTCCTGCGCTACGGATTCGCGAGTGACGATCCCGTAGCGATTGAGCAGTTGCAGCGCGATCGCGTGGCTCCAGTTGGTCTGCTCCTGCGCCGTCGGAGCACTTGCCGACCGCGGCAGTAAAGCCCATCGCCCTTGAGCCGTCGGCGGAGTCGTGCGCCGCGAACGGAAGACCGGCACATTGTGTTGCCGCTTCGCAGGCTTTGCGGATGCGGGCTTCGACACATACGCTCGCAGCGCGTGGAAGGTGTCGTTAGTCACCAGCCCGCGCCAGACCAGCGACCACAGCGCATCCAGCGTCTCGCCGGGATATCCGCCGCCGGCCGCCTCATGCAGTTGCGCGAAGAAGGCTGCGCCGCCGCGGCCCAACTCCGCAAGCAACGCCTGCTCCCGATCCCTCAAAGCATTCTCGCTGGCAAGAGCGGCTTGCGGCGGCAGCAGCGTCGCGAGCTTGTCCGGCAGGTAGAGGGTAATGCGCCCGTCATGTTCGCCCAGGGGTTCGAGCCCGCACCACACCACTTCACCTGCGGCGATCAGGGTGTCGAGATCCCCGGAAGAGTAATTCGTCAGGCGCGAAGGCAGGATCGTCGTCTCGAGGATCGATGCGGGAAGCGGCGCGCCTTGCAGGTTTTCAACCGCGTCAAGCAGCGCATCGAGGCCGCGTCGCGGCTGCAGGATGCCCTGCCAATGGGTCTGCAGGCGGCCCAGCATCTGCTGCTCTACCGGCTCAATCTCTTTGCGTAACCGCGCCAGTGACTTTTTGCGGATCAGCCTGAGAACTTCCGCGTCACACCACTCGCGGTGAACTCCTCCCGGCCGGAAGCCGCCCTCGACAATGCGGCCATCGAGCAGCAACGCTCGCAGTGCCGTTTCGATCTGCTCGCCATCGAGCCCAAACCGCGCAGCGACTTCCTGCAGCGTGAAGGGGCCATGAGTCCTCGCATAGCGCCGCACCAGCTCCAGCACCGGCGCAGCCACCGGCTCCAGCAGCGAAGCCGGAATCCCAGGTGGCAGCGGAACCCCGAGCGCATCGCGATACCGGCCCGCATCTTCGATGGCGATAAGACGCTTTTCGCCGGCAACTTTCACTTCCAGCAATCGCCGCGCTCGCAGCAACCGGGTAAGGCTGTCCAACAAGTCAGCAGACAGCACGCGGCGAAGCAGCTCTTCGCGCGAAAGGTCGCCCAGCCTCAGCAGTAGATCGTGAATGCCATCAGCCGAGCGGGCGCGTGTCGTCTCGGTGAGCGCCTGCAACTGCTCTTCGACCTCGGCGATCGCGTCGGCGTCGAGCAGCTCGCGGAGATCGGCATCGCCCAGCAGATCGCGTAATTGTTCCTGGTCAATCGACAGCGCCTGCGCGCGCCGTTCCGCCAGCGGAGCGTCGCCGTCATAGATGTAGTTGGCGACGTAGCTGAAGAGCAGGGAAGAGGCAAAGGGCGACGGCGTCTTCGAGTCCACCACGTGGACGCGCAACTGGCGGCTGCTAATCGCGCGCAGGATCTCGAGGAACGCGGGCATGTCGAAGACATCCCGCATGCACTCCCGGTACGCCTCCAGCAGCATCGGGAACGATGGATAACGCGCCGCCACCGCGAGCAGATCGTAGGCGCGCTTGCGCTGCTGCCACAGCGGGGCGCGGCCCTGCGCTCGTCGACGCGGCAGCAGCAGCGCGCGCGCCGAGCTCTCGCGGAACTTCGCCGCAAAGAGCGCCGTCGACCCTAGTTGCCGCAGCACTAAATCCATCGCCTCGGCTGCGTCCAGCAGCAGCACGTCGGCGTCGGGCGGCGCGTCCGTGCCCGGAAAGCGCAGAACGAAGCCGTCATCGGCCCACATCGTTTCGACTTCGACACCGCCGGCGGCGCGAATCCTTCCCGTCACGGCCATCGCCCACGGCGCATGGATCCTGCTGCCGAAAGGCGTGAGCACGCACACCCGCCAATCGCCCAGCTCATCGCGGCAGCGCTCGATCACGATATTGCGGTCGTCTGGCACCGTCCCGGTCGCTAATTCCTGATCGGCCAGAAAGCGAATCAGATTTTCGGCCGCGACCGGATCGAGATCGTGTTCGCGGGTCAGCCGGCTGATCGCCGCGTTATGCGGCAGCTCGCGAAGTTCACGAATCAACGCGCCGATGCGGCGCCCAAACTCCAGGGGACGCCCTGCCGAGTCGCCATGCCAGAAAGGCATTTTTCCCGGCTGCCCCGGCGCGGGAGAAACAAGCACGCGGTCATGAGTGATCTCATCGATGCGCCACGTCGACGCCCCGAGTATGAACGTGTCCCCGGTGCGGCTCTCAAACACCATCTCTTCGTCGAGCTCCCCGACACGGATCGGCCTGGTCTCGGACCCCGACAGAAACACCCCGTACAAGCCGCGATCGGGAATCGTCCCGCCGTTGACGATCGCCAGCAGCTTCGCTCCCTGGCGCGGCGTGACGACGTTGCGGACGCGGTCCCACGTGACGCGCGGGCGCAGCTCGGCGAACTCGTCCGAAGGATATTTCCCAGCCAGCAGATCGAGCACGCCTTCAAAGGCAATCCGGCTCAGGCCGGCAAAGGGCGCTGCGCCTCTTACGATCTCGAAGAGTTCTTCCGCGCCGATCTCGGCTTCCGGCGGAGGCTCGCCACGCTTTCGCTTGGCCTTGCTCACCGAGGGCGGCTGGGCAATGATGGCGACCATCTGCTGCGCCAGCACATCCAGCGGATTGCGCAGGAATCGCGTCGACTCGACCAGTCCCTCATGCATGGAGCGAGTCACGGCCGCACAGGCTATCAGGTCGGCGCGGTACTTTGGGAAGATGATGCCTTCGCTGGCCGCGCCGACGTGATGTCCCGCGCGCCCGATGCGCTGCATGCCGCTTGCGACCGAGGGCGGCGCTTCGATCTGGATGACCAGGTCGACCGCGCCCATATCGATCCCCAGTTCCAGCGACGAGGTCGCCACCAGCGCCTTGATGCCTCCCGCCTTGAGCAGCTCTTCAATCTCCGATCGCTGCGAGGCGGCCAGCGAACCGTGATGGGCGCGAGCGAGCGTCTCGCCTGCCAGTTCGTTCAGCGCGCCCGCCAGCCGCTCGGCAACCCGGCGGCTATTGACGAAGATCAGTGTCGAGGTCCGCGATCGAACGATCTCGAGCAGTCGCGGATGGATTGCGCTCCAGATCGAGGTCCGCTTTGGCCCTTGCGAGGCCGCGCCGCTGGGCAGTTCCTCGATCTGGCCCAGCCGCGCCATGTCTTCGACCGGCACTTCGATCTTCAAGTCAAGCCGCTTCGGCTCCCTGGCGTTGATGATGGTGACGGGGCGGAAGCGCGTCGCCGCCTCCCGCTCTTCGCCAGCCGAGTATTCCTCTTCCATCTGCTGCAGCAGGCTCTCCCCTTGAGCCCCGGCGGCGGCCGGCCGCACTGCCGCTCCGGCGAGGAAGTGCGCAACCTCCTCGAGCGGTCTCTGTGTCGCCGACAGGCCGATCCGCTGCAGCGGCTGCGACGTGATCGCCTGCAGGCGTTCCAGCGAGAGCGCCAGATGCGCGCCGCGCTTGGTCGGCACGAGGGCGTGAATCTCATCGATGATGATGGTGTCGACCGAGCGCAGACTTGCCGACGCCTCCGACGTCAGCAGAAGGTAGAGCGATTCCGGCGTTGTGATTAAAATCTCGGCCGGATGGCGTTTGAACAGCGCCCGCTCTTTTTGCGAGGTATCGCCGGTGCGGACGCTGATCTCCGGCTGGCGAACGGCGACGCCCTGCCGCCGCGCCATGTTGACGATGCCGGCCAGCGGCGAGCGCAGGTTGCGTTCGACATCGACGGCGAGCGCCTTCAGCGGGCTGATATAAATCACCCGGCAGGCTTCCTCCGCGTCTTTCGGCGGATGCAGCATCAGCCGGTCGAGGCACCAGAGGAAAGCAGTCAGCGTCTTGCCGGTTCCGGTCGGGGCAAAGATGAGCGTGTTTTCGCCGCGCGCGATCGCCGGCCAGCCCTGGCGCTGGGGCGCAGTCGGGTGGTCAAAGACCGCCTGGAACCAGGCGGCCGTGACCGGGTGAAAGAGCTCGAGGGCCTGCTGCGGGTCTTCCGCCCCGGGCTGCCCGGCGCCGGGCTTATTGCCGCTGGTGATCTTGCTGGAAGCCATGTTGAACTGCAAGGATAAATCTTGCCGCCGGTTCCGATGCTGCGACCTTCACCCCATGCGGTAGTTCGATTTCACCGGGCGCGCGCATGTCGCCTTTGCAGGATCGCAATTTTTTTCCTTCCCGGGCTCTCTTGTCTCTCGCCTTGCTTGCCGACAAGGTTTGCATGGGGCTTCGCCGCGTTCTTTTCGTACTTTCCGGCTGGTGGCTGGCAAGCAGCACCTTTCCGCGGTCTCTGCCGCTGGGGTTGAGCGCGGCTGCTCAGAGCGCAGGGCCGGGAGCGCTGGTGCAGGTGTTGACGCCAAAGCTGGCGCTGCTGGGGCCGCTGCTGGCTTCTATTTTCTTCACGCTGTGGCTGCGGACAAGGTCTCGGGAGCAGCAGAACCTCGAAGAGCGGCAGCAATTGCAGTTTGCCCTGCTGGCGCAAACCGAGGAGCTTACCCGGGACAAGGCCGACCTGACCGAGGCCCGCGACGCCTTGCGCGCGCATGCTATCCGCGACGAGTTGACCGGGCTGCCCAACCGCACGTCGATCATGGAGGTGCTGGACCGCGAGATGGCCAGGGCGGTCCGCGACAAGAGCGCCCTCAGCGTGGTGCTGGCCGATGTCGATCACCTGCAAAAGATCAATGACGAACATGGCCAGGCAGGCGGCGACGATGTGCTGCGCGAGGTGGGGCGCCGGCTGGAGCATGCCATTCGCAGCTATGACGCCGCGGGCCGCTACAACGGCGGCGAGTTCCTGCTCGTCCTGCCGACCTTCGAGGGGGACACCGGCGTCGAGAGGCTGCGCAAAATCCACGAATCCATTTGTGGCAAGCCGATGACCGTGCCCGGCGGCTCGATCAGCGTCACCTGCAGCTTTGGCGTCAGTATCCTGCTGCCCAACCAGTTCTACTCGTCGGAGGAGCTGCGGGAGCGGGCCAGCCAGGCCATGTCCACCGCCAAGCAGGACGGCCGGAATCGCATCGGCTTTTTCGCCCGCACCGGCGGTTGAGGGAGCGGTACTTCAGGAAGGGTGCCGGGCACCCACCCCCTCCCCCTCAGACTTCTCTCTAACTTCCTTGGTTGCTGCGACTTAGCCGGTGAGGTCCGGCGCAAGTTATTCATTCCCGGTGGGCTAAATCGTAAAATATTGATGTGCAGGGTTTTGCGGCAAGTGGTTCCCGGATTGGCGGCTGCGGGCGCTTGTTCCCGCAGGAGTCTTTGCTCTGTCGCTCGCGCGCCGGGCGCAGGTTCTTCAACTTTGCTTCTGTCTCTATTTTAGCGAATCGACCCCTTTCACCATGCCAAGTTTTGGAATTTATTTTGGCGTTTGGAATGAGGATTTTGGGCGGGTTTGGGCTGGGTTGGGGGGTTGACAGGTTTTGGGAGCGGGTTGCGCCGGCGGCGCGGTTTTGAGCGAACCTTGGGTCCGTTGACTCGCTGCGCCTGCTGAGGGACAATTCCTGGCCGCGGAGCCAGAACTGTTTCCGGGACTTTGCACTCTGGCGGCGGACAGCATCCAACCAACCAAATCGACCTTGCCGCCGCCTCCGGCTTCCGGCCGCCCTCATTTATAGGACAATGGTTGTGCGGCAAGGTCGTTCGCTGCCGAGTGGCCTGAAATGACTGTGTCGACAATTCGCTACATGAGCTTTGCCCTGCTGGGCTGTCTGACGGCGATGGCGTGGGGCGCGAAGCACGACAAGCCTGTTGGTCCGCCTCCTACCTTGCGCATCCCGAGCGAGCCGCTGGGCTACCATCCCTTGAGCAGCTTTTATGTCATGGGGCGCACCTCGTCGTCGTCCCTCGATTTCGTCGACAACGATCATGTCCTTTTTACTTTTCGCGTGCCGGGGCTGCTCAAGCGGCTGCCGGAGTGCCAGCCCGACGATGAAGACCAACTGATTCGCGCCCTGGTGCTGCACCTGCCGGATGGCAAGATCGTGCAATCGGCGGAGTGGCGCATGCACGATCGCGGACGCTACCTATGGCCGCTGGGAGATGGCCGCTTCCTGGTGCGGCAGCAGGATGGCCTGCTGACTACGGATGCGAGCCTCGAACTGACGCCCTTCCTGAAATCTTCGACGCCCTTGCGGCTGGTGAAGCTCTCGCCGGATGCGCACCTGCTGCTGGTCGAAACCGACCTCGAAAAGCACACTCCCGAGGAGCATGAGAGCCTGGCCGCCGAGGCGAAGGAGCAGGGTTTGCCGGCGCCCCGCGAAGATGTGCAGCTGGTCTTTTTCCGCATCGCCGACCGCAGCGTAGTCACGCGGGCGAGGTCGCTCAATGTGGGCGACATTCCCCTGATCTCCGACGGGTACATCGAGAGCCTTGCGGCGCACGGCGACCATTGGATGATTCGCTATGTGCCGTTTGACGGGCAGCCTTCGGTGATGGCGGATGTGGAATCGTCGTGCAAGCCGAACGAAAGTTCGTTGAATGCCAGGACTGCGTTTGTCAGCATCTGCCCGCAGCGGGGCAGCGATCACGAGGTCGATGCCGTGTCTCTCGACGGCAAAAAGCTGTGGAACTATCGCTGGGACGACCATTACATCTGGCCCACCCTGGCCGCCTCTGAAAATGGGCAGCGTGTTGCGTTCAGTACCCTGCGCGTGGGCCGGCCGGTCAGTCCGGTCGACCCGATCGATGAGACCGACCTGCGCGAGCAGCGCGTCGAGGTGATGGATGTGCTGACCGGGCGGCTGGAGTTGACTGAGTTTGCGTCGCCGATCCTGAGCGGCGGCCAGAACTATGCCCTGTCTCCGGATGGCAGCCGCTTCGCGGTGCTGCGGGAGAATGCGATCGAGGTTTATGACCTGCCCCCGGCCGCGGCTCTGGCCGGATCGGCGGAGTAGGTTACGGCCCATGGGGAAAGACGGATTTCCCAGAGTGCGTATCAAAGCCGGTGCGTGTATCGTGAATGACAATGAAGTAGTAGATTGAATCCTGCTTCTCGTTCGGGATCCAGGGCTTCGGCACTGAAGTGCTTGTTTGTCGTCGTTGAACCGCCGGCGGTTTCTGATTCGATTGATTGAGTTGTTCGTCCTGCATGCCTGAACTCTGTAAATACGGCTATCGATCCGCTGCCGCCTCTCACCGGGGGCGGGTGCGCGCGGCCAACGAAGACTCTTTTGGCATTTGCGCCGAGGAGGGTCTGTTTGTGGTCTGCGACGGCATGGGCGGCGCCGCTGCCGGCGAGGTTGCCAGCCGGGTGGCCGTGGATACCGTGCTGCGAGCGATTTGCAGTTCGCTCAAGCCGAAAGTGCCGGCCACCGCCGGCGCAGCAGTCGCCGGCCCGGAGGCGGCGGACGAGGCCGGGAGCGAATTGCCGGATCTGCTGCGCGAGGCCGTTGCCGAGGCTAATCACCTGGTTTTTTCCCAGGCCTCGAGCGATGCCAAGCTGCATGGCATGGGGACCACGCTGGTCGCGCTGCTGGCCGACAAGACAAGGGTCTGGGTTGCTCATGTCGGCGACAGCCGCTGTTATCGTTATCGCGCCGGGGAGCTCGAGCAGCTGACCCGCGATCATTCGCTGGTGGATGAACAGGTCAAGCTGGGGCAGCTGACCCGCGAAGAGGCCGATCGTTCGCCCTTGCGCAACGTGATTACCCGGGCGGTCGGTTCGCAGCGGTCGGTGAGTACCGAGATCGGCGCCTTTGCAACGGCTGCCGGCGACCTCTTCCTGCTGTGCAGCGATGGGCTGACGCGCGAACTGAACGATGCCCGGATAGGAACACTGCTGCGGGAGACCAGCGACCTGGACGTGATCTGCCAGCGGCTGGTGGAGTCGGCCAACGATGCCGGCGGCCGGGACAATGTGACCTGCATCGTGGTGCGGGCGGACTGACGCTGGCCTGGAAGCCTGGTTCCCGTAGACATGCGGTTCCGGGCGATGTCGCTTCAAGAAACCCGAGCCCAGGCGCCTTTTCCGGTTCAGGCGAGCAGCTCGGGGTTCTTCACGGATTCCTTATGACTTTCGCAGCCGCGGCGCTTCCGGGGCAAAAATCCGGCGTACGATGGTTGGTGGTAGTAGGGTCGAGTTCGTCGCCCAGGCACGTGTGAAGACCACTTTTCGAATTCTCGCCTCTCTGTTTCTCCTCACAATCGGCTATGCAAGCATGGTGGGCGCCTTCCATCTGCTGAACCTGCCCAGCGACCGCGCCGTGTATGAGGGCACGGCAACGCTTGTGCTGCTGGTCGTTTTTCTCCCCTTGCTGCTCTTTCGTCTTTGGAGGTCGTGATGGCGCTGTTCGGTCAAGTGGATGTACCCCGGAACCGGGAAACCGCCCCGTATGGAGCCCCGCCTGTGAGCCGCCTGCTCAAGTTTGCGGCGGCCGGCGCAGCTGTGCTGATCGTGCTGTTTGTTTTTTTCAACTACATCGCTGCGGTTACCCGCATCGGCGCCGGCTATACGGGCGTGGAGATCCTGCTTTCGGGCAGCCAGCGCGGCCCGTCAGAGATTCCGATCCGTACCGGGTGGGTGTTTTACAGCCCGCTGCGCAGCCAGATCATCGAGTTCCCGACCTTTGTGCAGACCGTCAAGTGGACGCGCGATCTCAATGAGGGCCACGCGGTCAACGAGGAGATGAGCTTCAACTCGAAGGAAGGGATGGAGATCTACGCCGACGTTTCGGTGTCTTATGCCATCGATCCGCAGAAGGTGCCGGACTTCTACCTCAAGTACCGGGTGAGCGACCTCGAGACCTTCACGCATGGCATCTTGCGGGACATCGTTCGCAATTCCCTGAACGAGGTGGCATCGACCTACACCATCGAGCAGATTTATGGCGAGGAGAAGGCGGACTTTCTGCACAAGGTGCAGGCGCTGATCCAGGAAAAAGTCGCGATGGTGGGGGTGGGCATTCAGCAGTTCGGCTTCATCGGGGCGCCGCGGGTCCCCGACGTGATTGCGCAGGCTATTACCGCGAAGGCGCAGGCGATCCAGCATGCGGAGCAGGCGCGGAACGAGCTTGCCGAGACCCAGGCGCAGGCGGCCAAGCAGATTGCGGAGGCCGATGGCGAAGCCAAGTCCGCGGTGACCCGCGCCCAGGGCGAGGCGGAAGCCAACCGCATCCGGCAGACCTCCATCACTCCGCAGCTGCTCGAGTTGAGGCGCCTTGAGAACCAGCGGGCCCTGGTCGACAAATGGAACGGCCAGCTGCCGACGGTCGAGACGAATGGAAGCAGCGGCATGATGCTGCAGCTGCCGAAACCGAACTGAGGGAGCCGATGGCCTGTCAGTTCTCCAGGTCAGCTTTGGGGGTAGTCGGTGGTGCCGGTTGCCCCGGGCGCGCCGGCCGTCCCGGTTGCCCGCAACTTGACCGGTAGAGGCTCTCCAGCTGCTTTTCGCTGCGGACGATCGAAAAACGGGCGGGGCTGGCCGCGAGCTGCGCCTGGCTGCAGACCACCACGCCGTTTTTCGGGCAGATCTTCAAGCAGGGAACTTCGATGACGCGGAGCTCAATCGCAGACTTCTCTTTGCGGCCGCGCGCCTTGATCCACTTTTTGACCTTGGCAAAGCCGGCGGAATGCCTGGATTTCCGCAGCTTCTTCTGGCACCGTTTGCAGGCGAGGAGGAGGTTGCCTTCCCAGGGGACGACGTAGTTTTTCAGTTCGAATGCAGGATCTTCCAGGTTCAACAGGCGCACCTTATCTCAACGATAGGATGCGCCGGGCGCGGCTTGAGAGCGGGAGGGCTATCCGACGAAGTCGATCTTGGCAGCGCTGGGAATGATGCCGCGTTCGTGGCCCATCTGGAGGAGTTTGCGGATCGCTTCCTTGCCGTCGTCGCCATAGTTGAGCGTCCGCTCGTTCACATACATACCGACAAACTTATCGGCCAGGCCGGGGTCGAGATCGCGGGCAAACTGCATCGCATATTGCAGGGCGGCTTCCCGATTATCGAGGGCGTGCTGGATGGAATCGCGCAGCGCCTGGGTGACGGTCGTCATGGTCTCATGGCCGAGCGAACGCTTGATGGCATTGCCGCCGAGCGGCAGCGGCAGGCCGGTTTGTTCGCGCCACCAGACGCCCAGGTCGAGCACCTTGTAAAGCCCGTTGTGCGAGTAGGTGAGCTGGCCCTCGTGGATGATGAGGCCGGCGTCGAAATTCCCGGCAAGCACCTCGGGGATGATGCGGTCGAAGGGGACGGCGACAGTCTCGATCTCGGGCGCGAAGATCTTCAGCGTGAGGTAGGCGGTCGTCAGGACCCCCGGAATGGCGATGCGCATCTTCTTGATCTCGTCGAGGCTATACGCCTGGCGCGCGACGATCATGGGACCGTAGCCCTCGCCGACGCTGCCCCCGCAAGCCATCAGCGAGTAGTTGTCCTGCAGGTAAGGGTAGGCATGGAACGAGATGGCGGTGACGTCGTAGAACGCCTCGTCGATGGCGCGCCGGTTCAGCGTCTCGATGTCGGTGAGGGTGTGGTGAAATTTGAAGCCGGGAACGCGGACCTTGTTGGTGGCCAGCCCATAAAACATAAAGGCATCGTCGGAGTCGGGGCTATGGGCGATGCTGATGTCTTTTGTCTGATTGAAAGAGGCGACGGAACGAGAAGACGGAAGCCCGCTACCGGTTGCGGTATCGGCGGATTCGACATTGGTGGGGGCTGTGCTCACTTCTTCTCCTGAGTTGCTGCCTGGTTCTGCTGCCGGGGTCGTTCCCTGGGCAATCGTTGGATGTAAAAAAGCGGCGGGAAGTGCGGGGCGCTCGCGTAAGGATGCTTTGCGAGTATAGCCCGGCTGCAAGCATTCCGCTAAAGCGTGTTCTTTCCTGGATAGGATTGCCTGGGTGGCGTCGCCTTCCGGAACCGGCCAATCAGTTTCATCGCGCCGGCAGCGACGCAGACCTTGAGCACGTCGCCCGGCAGGAAGGGAACGACCGCCTGCGCGAGGATGAGCTGGAGGTCCATGTGGGTGAGCAGCTTGAGCCACGATGCCCCGGCAACCAGGATGATCGCGCTGCCCCCGCCGGCGGCAAGGAGGCCGAGAGGGAAGCTGCGCGGGACCCTGCCGTTCCGGGCCGGAATGCGATAGAGGTAGCCGGTGAGGGCGGCCGCAAAAGGATAGCTCAGCAGGTAGCCGCCGGTGGGACCGAGCAGCTGGGCGATGCCGCCGGCGCCCTGCGGGCTAAAAACCGGCAGTCCCGCTGCGCCTTCCAGCAGGTAAATGCACAGCGAGGCAAAGGCGACCTGCGGCCCCAGCAGGAGGCCGAGAAAGATCACCGCAAAGGGCGCCAGGCTCAGCGGTACGGGGGTGAAAAGCAACGGGATGGAGGCATGGGCGCACAGCGCCACAAACCCCGTGGCGGCGACGGCGACGGCCAGCGGCGCGAGCACCGGGCGGCTCGCAAAACGTTCGGCCGCTGTGGGCCGGGTGAGCAGGATCTCTGCCATGATGTTCTCCAATCCATTACAAAACGACGTTGGACGACGGTCTTCGCGAAACTTTCAGCCCGCCCTGGAAGAAGCCCCGGGCCGTATTTCAGTCCTGGTCGGACCTGTTTGTCGACAGCAGGACCTTCCGGCTTTCGTTCTCTGGATCCGCCTGCGGCTCGGGCCTTTGCCGGGCCCCCGGCACCTTTTTTGCTTCGTGATGACGGATATGCCGGGCCGCTGAGAAGGCCGCCCACAGAAGCGCCCCTAAGCACAACACGAAGATCCCGTAGAGAACGCGCATCCAGAAGCGGCTTGAAACTCCGATGCCCTGATAATAAATGATCCCGGGCGAGTACCGCATTCAGCCCGGCAGCGGATGCCGGGCAGCAGGGAGCGGCGAAGCCGGCGGTTCGTTTACTATGCGTAGTTGCGGCGATCGGGCGGTCGATGGAGATTTTGGATGGGCCATTGGCCCGGGCGCCTGGGCGGCAGAGTTTTTTTCAGATCGGGGAATGAGGGATGGCCATGGCAACGGAAATCAAGTTCGGGACCTCGGGATGGC
Organism: Acidisarcina sp.; assembly: GCA_965199205.1. GTDB lineage: Bacteria > Acidobacteriota > Terriglobia > Terriglobales > Acidobacteriaceae > Acidisarcina. The sequence goes on along the minus strand of OZ240688.1, from coordinate 1,992,475 downwards.
GAGCGATCGTTGCCGAGGAGTTTACGTTTGAGAATATTCGCCGCGCGGTCACCGGCATCGGCAAGTTCGTCGCCGCTCAGCCCGGGTCGCACAAGGTGCTGGTCGGCCGGGACCCCCGCTTTCTCGGGGAGGCCTTTGTCGCCGAAGCGGCGGCCATCCTGGCAGCCAATGGAGTGACGCCCGTCATCATTCCGGAGGCGGCGCCCACGCCGGCGATCGCCTACGCCATCGTCACCAATCGAGCCGCCGGGTCGATCAATTTCACGGCTTCGCACAATCCGCCGGAATATAACGGCATCAAGTTTTCGACGCCCGATGGCGCGCCGGCGCTGCCGGAGACGACCCGCCAGATCGAGGCGGCGATCGCCGCCCTGCCCGCCGGGGCCGACCTCAAGCCCGAGGCGACGGACGCGAAGTATGAGCAGCTCGATGTCAAAGCTACCTACCTGAAGCGCCTGGGCGAGCTGGTGGATTTTCCCGCGATCAAGAGAGCCAACCTGAGGATCGTCTTCGACCCGTTCTGGGGCGCGGCGCGCGGTTACAGCAGCGAGGCCCTGCTCGAGCATGGGGTCGAGGTGGCCACGGTCCACGATTATCGCGACGTCCTGTTTGGCGGCCATGCGCCCGAGCCGGACGATCACCTGCTGGGCGACTGCAAGGCCAAAATGAAAGAGACAGGCGCGCACCTCGGCATTGCCACCGATGGCGACGCGGACCGTTTCGGCATCGTCGATCAGGACGGCACTTTCATCCAGCCGAACTACATCATCGCGCTGCTCTTCGACTACCTGGTCGAGACCCGCGGCTGGAAGAACGGCGTGGCCAAATCGGTCGCGACCACAAACCTGGTGAATGCGCTGGCCGATCATTACAAGATCCAGTTGTATGAGACACCGGTGGGCTTTAAATATATCGGGGAGCTGATCATCAAGGACGAGATCGCCATCGGCGGCGAAGAGAGCGCGGGCTTGACGATCCGCGGGCATGTTCCGGAAAAAGACGGCGTCATCGCCGGCCTGCTGATCGCCGAGATGGTGGCCACGCGGGGCAAGAGCCTGGGCGAACAATTGAAGGAGCTATTTGCCAGAGTTGGTTCCTACTACCCCAATCGGGAGAACTTTCACTTGACGCCGGAGGTGAAGGCCAAGTTTATTGAAAAGATCAAGGCCGATCCGGCAGAGCTGAACGGGCGCAAGGTCAGCCAGATCGTCCGCACCGACGGGTTGAAGCTGGTGTTTGAAGACGGCTCGTGGGTCTGCTATCGATTGTCAGGTACCGAGCCGGTGGTCCGGGTCTATTCCGAGGCTCGCTCGCAGGGCGATGCGAATGCCTTGAGCGACGCGGCCAAGGATTGGGTGCTGCGCTAGCCGGGTAACTTGTTGTTGCTGAGCGGAAAGTCGGGGGGAGTCATCATCGTGGCCAGGAGTGCCGTTCCTACATATGTATCGCCGGGCAGAAGGTTGCTGGCCCTTGCTTACCGCAACCGGCGGCGGCTGGCCACCGGCTCCGCAGTGATGGTTGCCGCGGTGCTCGGTTACTTCGCTGTAGCCGGCGGCAATGGACTCACCGTCTACCGGCAGAAGCGGGTGGAAGACCGGCAGCTGGCGCAACAGATCGAAGATCTGAAGCAAGAAAACGCAAGGCTCGAGGCGCATGTCGAGCGTTTGAAGAGCGACCCTGACGCCATCGAGCACGAGGCGCGGGAAAAGCTGCATTACACGCGCGCCGGAGAAGTGATTTACGATTTGCGCGACGCACCGGCTGTCAACCACGGTCAAAATCCTGCGGCCGCTCCATCCCGATAAGCGCCGCGCCGGAAAGAAAAGCACGCCGTCAACACCCGCCTGCAGTCCCTGCAATTATGATGTTGGCACGCAACCAACGCCGCCAACCGCGGATCTCTACCGGAGAAATTATGAAGATTCGTTCCTCCATGTTTTTCGCTCTCGCCTTTCTGTTGATGGCGATGGCTGGCCCGAGGGCAGTCGCGCAGAGCGGGATCACTGCGCAAAACGGACGCAACGTGACCTGCGCCTCCGACGATGGGCGGCGGCACTACTGCGGCGTGAATACCAGCGGCGGCGTTCGCATGGTGAACCAGCGCAGCGGCTCGCCCTGCATCCAGGGCCAGACCTGGGGATACGATCGTGCGGGGATCTGGGTGGACCGTGGCTGTCGGGCTGACTTTGTGCTGGGCGGCGGCGGCGGACCGGGGTATCGTCCGCCACCGCCGGGCAACGGGTACTATCCGCCGCCTTCCGGCGGAGGCAATAATGTGATTACCTGCTCGTCCAACAACGGCGGGCGAGTCTTCTGCAACGGCAATACCAGCCGCGGCGTGCGACTGGTGAACCAGCGCAGCGGCTCGCCCTGCATCCAGGGCCAGACCTGGGGATACAACAACCGGGGGGTTTGGGTCGACCGCGGCTGCCGGGCTGATTTTGCCATGGGCGGCCGGTAGGGCTCCGGAGCTACAGTTCCGCCGTGGAATGGCGCGGCGGTTGAGGGCGGGCAGGGAAACGGCCGGTCTTTCCCGGGATAGATCTGGCTCCGGCGCGGTGTTTTTCAAGATCGATTCTGGGCCGGAACGATGTCGCCTCGGCGGTCTGGTGTTTTTCTCTGCGCCGCTGCATTTTTCTTGTTATGCGCCGCTCCTGTTTTCTTTCTCTGCGCCGCTCCCGTTTTCTTGTTATGCGCCGCCCCTGGCGGCGATCCATGACGTTGGTAATAATATTTACGCGAAGAACGGCGATTGATGCCGGGCTTCGACCGATCTACTTTAACCTCGGTTTCGTACTGCGCTTAGTTCGTGACGGGATCTCCATTCCGGCCCTCACGAGAGATGCAAAACACCGAGGATACAATGGATCAGAAATTATCAGCGCCATCCCTGAAAACCTGCTCTGCCGGCCGTTCGATCGTCTCTACAGAAACCCCTGCCTTCACGCCGCGCGTGGCCGATTACCTTGGCTTCCTTCACAAGCTCCCTCGATCTCGATCCGTCCCTGCCGGGACGCTCCTGGTCGAACAGGGATGTACGACCGGCTCCGTGCAGCTGATAGAGACCGGCCTGGTCAAGCTGGTTCACCTCAGTGCCCGCGGGCGCGAAGTCACGACCGGGCTGCGCTCCAATGGCTGGTATGCGGGTGCGAGCTCGGCCCTGCTCGGCATGTCAAGTATCTACAGTGTGCGAACGGTGACCGCCTGCCGGGTGTGCCGCATCCCGGCCGAAACCTTCGCTCGGCGCCTTGAGGAGCTACCCGAGATGCTGGAGCACTTCTTGAACGGCCTGTGCTTCGAGGTCGCATCGCAGGCCAGCCTCTACGCCGAGGTCCTCTCGGGCAGCGCCGAAGACCGGCTCGATCATTTCCTGCGCGAGCGGGCCATTGTCGGCGCGTCGCGGAAGACGCTCGATCCGCTTCCGGCGTTGAAGCAGATGGAGGTGGCGCAGTTGCTCTCGATTACACCCGAGCACCTTTGCCGGTTACTGCAGAAGAAAAGAAGCGGCTCGTGCCGCAGGCTCGCCGTCCCTAAAGAAAGACAGCCGCAGGCAAGGCCTGCGGTCTCTTCCCTCTAGCGGCAGTTGTCGACGCGAGCCGGGTCGGTTCAAGGCTCCCTGGATTCCCCCCCCGGCCGCAGTCATCGTCAGGAAGAGGGAATGACGATGCCTGCGCGCCAGGGCGGGCACGGGCGAGTTTGTCATCTATCGGCGTACCGGGTACCGGCGTACGGGCGTACCGGCTACCGGCGTACGGGGCCCTTGCTGCGTAGCGTTGACGCCATCGGTCAACGCCATCGGTCATCGGTCAATGCCATCGGTCATCGGTCAATGCCATCGGTCATCGGTCAATGCCATCGGTCATCGGTCAACGCCATCGTTTGTTGCGTTCGCCCCGGCGCGCCCGCCAAGTCGTGAGTACGTTCAGCAGATTAGTTCGCAGGTCTTCCTATTAGTTGATGCAGATCAAGTACGGCAGCCGGGCTTTCTTGCTACTGTCCAGTTCGAAAGGTGGAGTTGGATCTTTCGATTTCAGGAGGCTGAGTTATGCAGAACCTTAGAAGCGGACTTGTTCGTCGTTCAGGAATCAACGCAGCAGTAACCATTCTCGCCGGATCTGTCGTTAGTCTTGCCACAGTCCCCGGCCACGCCGCTACCTTCAAAGAGAACGTCCACTTAGCTGACAGTTATGGGGCACAGGTCAATATCGGCAGCACGGTGAAGCTGGGTAAGATCGCCTATGCCGTGCTGCCATCCTGCTATGTGCAGAGCACGGGGACCTTTGTCGCTTCGGCTGCATCGATCAATCAGTCGGGCCTGGTAAGCACCGGGGTTGTGGACTCCACGGCATCGAGCACCGCGACGGCCTCCACCGGATCGAGCGATGTTATCGGCGTCAACCTGCTGGACGGAGTTATCTCGGCGTCGGAGATCAAGTCGGTAAGTAATACTCTCGTGAGCGGGGGCTTGTATTCCTCCAACGCCACTGGAACCATCTTCAGCGGGCTCAAGGTGCTGGGGGTTCCGATAGCAGCGACCGTGGCGCCGAACACAATTATCGAACTACCGCTTATCGGCAGCGTCGTGCTCAACGAGCAGATCGCCTCGACCAGCGGCGGCGAATCGAAACTGACGGTCAACGCGATCCACGTGACGGTGACGGCCGGCGTCAACAAGGGCGTCCAGATCATCATCGCCGACGCGTTCAGCGAATTGAAGGGGACGAGCGCGCCTGCGCAGGTAGGCGGCTATGCGTATGCCCCGGAGCTCGTTGCGGGCCCGGTCACTTCCGGTCCGCTGGTGCTCGAGCTCATTCCCTGTAACGGCACCAGTGGGGCGGTCGAAACCGACTCGGTGGCGGCCACCAGCATTCCCGGAATCGTGAGTACGGGGACGGTGACGGTCACCGGCAGCGGCAATGTCACGACCAGTGAGACCACCAGCGAGGCGACCAGTTCGATCGCGGGCATCAACCTGCTCTCCGGGCTCCTCAGCGCCTCGGCGATCACCGGCAGCGCCACCGGATCAACCACCGATGGGGTCACCTTCACCTTCGGCGGCGGAAGCACCTTCGCCGGGCTCTCCGTGGCCGGCCATCCCGAGATCACGGCCGACGTCGCCTCCAATACGCGTATCAACATCGCCAATCTCGGCACTCTCTACCTGAACAGGGTCCAGGTCTTCGCGGACAAGATCAAGGTGACGCCGATCGAACTGGTCGTCAGCACCGCCAACAGCCTGTCTCTGCCCATCGGAGCGGACTTGACCCTGGGCGTGGTGGAGGCGCAGCTGCATAGCCAGACGATTCCGTAGGGATCTGCTCGCAGAATGAAAAAGCGGCCTGCTTCGCGGAGACTTGAATCCGTGAGGCAGGCCGCTTTTTGTTTGCCGGGCGATCCCGCGATGGAACCCCGCGGCCGGCGGTTCTCTCCTTCCAACTCAAGTGCCGCGGGCCTTTGACCGATGACTCGATCTGGGGACATGTGCCGCTGCCGTCGACGCCCACCGGCAGAATGCTGGATTCTCTCGCAATCGGGGTTTGGACGCAATCGGGTTCGCTCGCAATCGGGTTTGGACGATAAGCAAAGAGTGGATCCCGCCGCAACCGGGCCGGGCAATGCGGCCGGGCGGGCTTTGTGTTCTGAATGGATCGCATGGACTGGACGACCCGGGCCAACGGGTCAGCAGGGCTGGAGTACCGCTGCTGCAATGAGGTGAGAGGAGTGACTCCGGGTGGCATGGCCGGCAAGTATGACGATCGGAGCGCTCCGGCCGCGAGGCGCTGAAGGCCTGGGCGGCGCGGCGGCGGTGACGCCCTCCGCCTGGGGAGCCGTTGCGCTTCGATTGATGGCGGCCAGCGCGGCGGTTGCGCTGGCCTGCTGGCTCGGTATCGACGTCCTTCGCCCCGGCGATCAACTCTCCGCCATCTGGCCGGCAAACGGCGTCTTGCTCGCGTTCCTGCTCACCGCGCCGCGCCGGCAGTGGCTGCTTTACCTGTGTGCCGGTTTCGTCTCCAGCGTAACTTGCCACTACCTGTGGGCTCCTGGCGGCAGTCCGGAATTCACTATGGCGCTCGCCGATGCACTCGAGATCTATGTTGCTGCGACCGGCTTCTGGCACACGGCGCCGAAGCGCCCCGATCTGACCGACCGTTCCACGCTCATCCGCTTCACCCTCTTCGCAGGATTTCTCGGTCCACTGGTCTCTTCTTTGTGGATGATCCTGCCGCTCAATCACTTCAGCGCCTCGGCTCCCGGGGTGATTCGCTTTCGCACCTGGTTCGTCGACGATTCTCTTGGGCTGATGTTGTTTGCGCCGCTGATGCTGGTATTTCTCAGTCCGGAATTAGTGAAACTCTTTACGCCCCGCCGCCTGGCCGAAACTTGCACGCTGCTCGCTTTGATCGATGGGGCCGCAATCCTGGTCTTTCGCAACAACGATTTCCCCTTTCCCTTCCTGCTGCTGGTGTGCCTCATCCCCCTGGTCTTCCGGCTGGGCGCGGCAGGTTCCTCGATCGGCATCCTGGCCATCGCTCTGCCCGCCACGCATTACACCTTTGGCGGCCGCGGCCCGCTTGCCGCCGTCAATCGCTTTTACTGGAGCTTTTATCTGCAGATCTACTTCCTGGTGCTGCTGGCGATGGTCTATGTGCTGTCTGCCGTGCTAGGCGAGGAGAAGCGCCTGGCCGACGAGCTTCGCGCCAGCGAGGCGCGCTACCGGGTGTTGGCCGAGACATCGCCGGATGTCATCCTGCGGACCACGCTGGACGGCGTGCGCACCTACATCTCGCCGGCCGTGGAGCGGGTGATCGGCTGGACGGAGGAGGAGTTGCCGCCGCCGGGCCAGTTCGCCATCCTGGTGCATCCCGCGGACCGGCCGCGGTTCGTAGGCTTCCTCGCGTCCCTCCGCCTGCATCCTGGCCCGCATACGCTGGCCTACCGGGCGAGGCGCCGCAATGGCGATTATGGCTGGCTCGAAGCCTATGTCGGCACCGTCCCCCAAAAAGGATCGGTTGCCGAGGAGCTGGTCTGGACGATCCGCGATATCTCCGAGCGCAAGGAGTACGAAGAAAGTCTCACGCAGGAAAAGCGCCAGGCCCAGGCCCTGGCCTCGACCGATGGCCTCACCGGGCTCAACAATCGCCGCGCCTTCGATGAGCGGCTCAGCATGGAATGGACCGCTGCCCGGGAGCGCCAAAGTTCGCTCTCCATCGTGCTCTTCGATGTCGATCACTTCAAGGCGTACAACGACACCTACGGCCACCAGGCAGGGGATGACTGTCTGCGTCAGGTGGCCCGGGTGATTGCCGAATGCACGCGCCGCCCCGGCGACATGGCGGCCCGGTACGGCGGCGAGGAATTTGCGGTGGTGCTGCCCTATGCCTCGATCGACCGGGCCCGGGAGGTAGCGGAGCGGATTCGTGAAAAGGTCGAGGAGCTGGCGCTCGATCACCGCACGACGCCGCGCGGCCGGGTGACACTCTCGGCAGGGGTGGCGACCATGCAACCCTGCGGCGGCATGGTCGCGGAAGCATTGGTCGAGGCCGCCGACCGGGCGCTCTATACCGCCAAGCGCGAAGGGCGCAACTGCATCATGCTGGCGAGCTGATTCGCTCTATACCACCCGGCTCTCGAGCGTCGCGCTCAACGCCCCGGTGAGCCGCGACTGGCGCTGCTCATCGAGCTTGCCCTCTCGCGAGGTGAGGTAAAAAACGTCGATCGCGATCTCGCCCTCGGTATCGATGAGCGCTACCTCGATATTGCATTGCTGCTCGGCAAAGGTCTTCGAGACCTCCCGTAGCAGGCCGGGGTAATCCTGCGCCACCAGTTGCAGCAGCGTGCTTTGTCCGGACGAGCGATTGTCAAACTCCAGCCGGGTGACGACATTGACCTTGGCCGGCTTGCGCTGCAAGGCGTGGCTGCGGCGGCTCATGAGCGCCTCGAGCGGGGTCTTGAGGGAAATAACATCGGCGATGCTCTCTTCGAAGCGGCTGATCTCGCTCTGGTTCAGCTCGAGGGTGCGAAACGTGTCGGTGAACTGAAAAGTATCGACGATGAGCCCGGCTTCGTTGGAAAAGGCGTCGGCCTTGATGATGTTCATGCCCCAGGCGGAGAGCGCGCCGGCCATATCGGCGAAGAGCATGGGGCGGTCCATGGTGACGAGGGTGAGCTCGCACAGCTGGCGGGTGACGCGAAAGGTAAGCTGCACGGGCTTGTGCGCGAGGTTCAGCGCCATCTTGAAATGATTGCGGATCTGCTCCGGCAGCCGGCTCTGCAGGTAGCGCTGCGGCAGGCCCTCCAGGAAAGCGCGCAGCTCCTCCTTGCGGTCGGGCACCAGCGCGAGGATGCGGTTCATCATGCCGGTATCGGAGTCGGCGTGATAGCGGACCTGGTCGACGCTTCGATCGAGAAAGTTCGACGTTGAGATGTAGAGCTGCCAGAGAGTATCGGCCTTCCACGGGGTGAGCGCGTCGGGATGGACCGCCTTGATGTCGGCATAGGTGAGCAGGCAGAGCATCTTGAGGTTGGCCTGGCTGCTGACGGACTCGGCGAAGCCGCGGATGTTTTCGGGGTCGAAGATGTCGCGGCGCATGGCAGCGGACATGTTCAGGTGGTTGCGGATGAGGTTGCGGACGGTCTCTCGCTCTTCGGGATCGAAGTCGAGGCGGGCAAGCAGGCTCTCGGCGAGCTCGACCGAGGCGGCGCAGTGATCGCCGCTGCGGCGGGCCTTGCCCGTATCGTGCAGCAGCAGGGTGAGCAGGAAGAGATCGAGGCGCTCGATCTGCGGCAGCAGCGCGGCAAAGCGCTCTTCCCCCTCGGAGCGCGGCTGGCGCAGCTGGTGAATGTTTTCGATCACCAGGAAGGTGTGTTCATCGACCGTATAGCGATGGTAGGAGTCGCGGATGACGAGGGCGTCGATGCCGTGAAATTCAGGGATCAGCAGCTCGAGCACGCCGAGCGCATGCATGGTGCGAAGCGCGTGGGCGGCGTGCGGGCCGAGCAGAATCTCTCGCAGGCAGTTCCACAGGAAGGGACCCTCGGGCATGTGGACCGCCAGAACCGGAAGCGATTCGGCGACGTGGTCTTCCGCATGCTGGGTGAGCGAATAGCCATGGGTGGCGATCAGGGCGAAGACGCGCAGCGTACTGTCGGCTTCATTGACGGCGGCGGAATCGTCCAGATCGATCCGGCCCTGCTCGAGAAAGAAGTCGGTCCCGGCGATCGGCGTCCGCTTGCGCTTGACCGCGCGGTAAAACGAAGTGCGCGCGGGAGGAAGGCTCTCGAGGAGCAGGGTCGTCCGGCGGAAGGCGGCCCGCGCGTGCCGGTAGTAGGTGCGCATCCAGTAGGCCGGGTCGGCGGTGCCGCGGGTTTCGAGCCCGATGCTGAGGGCGGCGGCTTCGTCCTGCGCATGCCAGTCAAGCGTGTTGTCGTCGCGGTTTCTGCGGAAGTGAAGGAAACATCGGGTCGCTGCCAGGAAGTCGAAAGCTGAGTCGGCGTCGCTGACGCCGCTCTGCGAGATGGCGGCCAGCTCTTTCGGCCAGCTTTGCTGCTCATGCAGATGGCGCAGCAGGGTGAGCCATTGGGCGAGCTGGAAGTCGCGCAGGCCGCCGGGACATTCCTTGATGTTCGGCTCCAGGTGGAAGATGGTGTTGCTGTACCTCGCGTGCCGGGCGCGGGCCACCTCGGCCAGCTTCTGGGTAATGGCATTCCACTCGCGGAGCAGCAGTGCGGGAAGCAGGTCGGCCTGGAAGCGCCGGTAGAGCGCGTTATCGCCGATCAGGAAGCGCCGGTCGATGGCGGCCACAGTGAATTCGAGATTGTTCGGATCGAAGCGGTCGCACTCTTTCAAGGTGCGCATCGCCGGGCTGGCGCGAAGGCCAATGTCCCAAAGCGCCTGGTTGCACGCTCTCGCGACGTCGCGGAATTCCCGCTCCGCGTCTTCGTTGGCGAAGATGTAGAGCAGGTCGACGTCGGAGTAAGGGAAGAGCTGCCTGCGGCCGTAGCCGCCGGTCGCGACGACGGCGGTCCCCGCGCGGTCGGCGTCTTTGCCCAGCACCTGTTTCCAGATCGCCTTGAAGAGCGTGTCGACCGAGACAGCGCGACGCCGGATGATGGACGAACCATCCGAAGTCCGCTCAAAATTCTGGCGGAGAGCAAGGAACTCCTGCTGATAGACCTCTCTCTGCTGGGAGAGAAATGCAGTATCGGTCATGCTCTGGGCCAAGTCCTCCTGGGGCTATTCGGACGCTTGCTACTGGATCTTTTGAGAAGCCGATGCGGCGAATGCCGAGTACGAAAACAGGTCAATAAGGGAGCCAGGCGGAAAAAGCTTCAGGGCTGGAGCTCTTCTCAAGGGCTTTGAGCCCCTGTACGGAATCCAGGTTAAAAAGAGTTTACAGGCTCATGGCCCAGGATCAATCCCCGAATGCGGGAGGGGCGGGGCGACCTGCGGCTCTCGGCTGCCGGAAGGAGAATGGAAGAGTGGAGCAGGCCCGGCGCGTTCAATGGGGGCGTTCAATGGGCGAGTTCAATGGGCGCGTTAAATGGCCGTCTCGCCGCGCTCGTCGTTGCGAATGCGAATGGCCTCATGCACGTCGGAGATAAAAATCTTGCCGTCCCCGATCTTGCCCGAGCGGGCGGCGGAGAGGATGGCCTGCACGGCCGGCTCGACCATCGGGTCGGCGACTACCATTTCGAGCTTGATCTTCGGCAGCAGGTCAACGGTGTACTCCCGGCCGCGGTAAAACTCGGTATGGCCTTTTTGCCGCCCGTGCCCGCGCGCCTCGAGGATGGTCATGCTCTCGATGCCTGCGTCGAGCAGGGCATCTTTGACGGCATCGAGCTTCGATGGCTGAATAATCGCTTCGATCTTCTTCATGCAGTCGCTATTTTCCAAAGCTTCGGTCGTATTCGGCTTCGGCTCCAGCTTTCCAGATGGTCAGAGTAACAGGTTCGCCCGGTGCAAGCCGCACTGCGGGCGGCGCGCGTGCGGAGGCGCCGGCGCCGACCTTGAGTTGGCGGCTGCTCTCGCGGTCGCGGCGCTGGCGCCTGCCATCGGCGGACCAATTAGTACGGCCGGAACGGGAATGGAGTACGGCCGCAACGGGAATGTGCATGAGAGCGCAGAAAGAATGGGTTGCGGTGACCGGAGATCGTGTGGAATGAACCAGTTCGGGGTATATTGGGTGTATGCAATTGTCGACTTCAGATCGCTATCTGTTCGGCTCCCTCGAGAGCAGCTCGAAAAATCGCGAGAAGGTCCGCGAGGCGAACTACGGCTATGAGCAACCCGAAGGCGTCTTCATGACATCTCTCGACCTTGCCATCAACTGGGTGCGCAAGAGTTCGGTCTGGCCGATGACATTCGGGCTCGCTTGCTGCGCCATTGAGATGATGTCGATGGGTGCTTCGCGATTTGATATTGCACGATTCGGCGCGGAGGTCTTTCGTCCCTCGCCTCGACAATCGGATCTGATGGTGATCGCAGGGAGGGTCTCGCAGAAGATGGCTCCTGTGATCCGCAGGCTTTATGATCAAATGCCTGAACCAAAGTGGGTAATATCGATGGGCGCATGCGCCACATCAGGCGGCATCTTTAACAATTATGCTCTTGTGCAGGGTGTGAACCAGATCATCCCGGTGGATGTTTATGTGCCCGGATGCCCGCCCCGCCCGGAACAGTTGATGTACGCGATCACGTTATTGCAAGAGAAGATCCAGCGTGAACGTGGCAGTACGAGACGTACCCTCAATCTTTGATTCGAGACGTGCTCTCTGAAGTCGAACAGGCCGGGGCGTGAGACAGAAGTCCCGGTGTTTTGAAAAAACTGCGTAGCGGCAGTATCTTAGCGTGTACCATTCGTAGTGCTGTAGCTTGAATCAAGCTGCCAGTAGTTATGGCAACGCAGTTTTCGTGCAGGCAAGTTTCAGCATGAGTCATGGAAGTCGGCTCATTGTTTTTACCGAGATCACTTTTCCATCAAGTTTGCGGAGGATAGACGCATGTTTTCCAGTCCCAAAGGTTCCCTGAGCCGATTTCTGCTCGTAGCGTGTGCCGTAGGGCTCGGATCATCGAGCTTATACGGACAGGACGCGTCCACGGCAGCAACCACCAAACCAGCGGCCACCATGGCGCCGGCAGCCCCAATTTCCAAGATTGACATCTTTCTTGGCTATTCTTACCTTGCGCCTCACGGCACCATCTACACGCCTCTGGCGGATGGTTCGCTGAGCCCGGCCAAGTACTCATCGATCGATTACGGCGCGATCCTGAGTGGCAGCTATTTCATGAACAAGTATGTCGGAGGCCAGGTAGAGATTGCCGACCATCCCGATGGCAATAACGATGGCGCAAGCACCTGGTCCGCGGGTATCATCGCGCGCTATCCGACTGAGGAAGGCGTAACTCCCTTCGCTCACGCGTTGGCCGGCGCTGTTCGCCTGGGCGGCCCGAACTATGAGCCGATCGCCTCGCACGCTTACACGTGGGGACCGGCGTTGACCGTCGGCGGCGGCCTCGATTATTCGCTGCCCTTCTTCGATCATCACCTCGCGCTTCGCCTCTTCCAGGCGGATTACGAATACATGCATGCTTCCTTCGGTCCGCAGATCGCCACCGGCGGCCGCGCGAACCTGAACAATGCACGGCTCAGCTCGGGCATCCTGCTGAAGTTCGGCAACATTGTTCCTCCTCCTCCCGTCACCTATGCCTGCGCGGCCAGCCCGTCGTCGGTATTCCCGGGCGACCCCATCACCATTACCGGAACCCCCTCGAATCTGAACCCCAAGAAGACCGCGACCTATACCTGGTCCGGCCAGGGCGTCAAGGTCTCGGGTGATTCGACCACCGGCAATGTCGACACCGCCTCGCTCGCTCCGGGCAGCTACACCGTCACCGGTCACGTCTCCGAGGGCCAGAAGCCCGGCATGTTCGCCGATTGCACGGCCAACTTCACGGTCAAGGAATTCGAGCCGCCGACACTTACCTGCTCGGCTAACCCCTCCACCATCAAGCCGGGCGACAGCTCGACGATCACCTCGCAAGGCGTAAGCCCGCAGAATCGTCCGCTGACCTACAGCTATACGGCCTCCGCTGGCTCGGTGAGCGGGACCGGCACGACCGCAACCCTGACCACCACCGGTGCGCCGGCTGGTTCGATCACGGTCACCTGCAACGTGGCTGACGACAAGGGTCACACGGCAACGACGACCACTTCGGTCAACATCGAAGCGCCGCCGCCGCCGCCCGCACCCAAGACCAAGACGCTTTGCACGATCACCTTCGGTCGTGACACCAAGCGCCCCGCACGCGTCGACAACGAAGCCAAGGCCTGCCTTGACGAAGTCGCGCTCAACGCTCAGCAGACTCCGGACGCCACCGTGGTTGTAGTCGGCGAAAAGGGCAACGTAGTCGAGAAGGTCTTCAAGGGCAAGAAGAAGCGCGCCGCGATGGCCGATCTGGCCGCACAACGCGCCGTCAACACCAAGGACTACCTGGTTAAGGAGAAGGGTCTGGATGCTTCCCGCATCTCGGTCCGCACCGGAACCCAGAGCGCCGACGAAGTAGAAGATTACCTGGTACCCGCTGGCGCCACCTTCGACAGCGATGTATCCGGAACTACTGCGGTCGACGAGTCCACGGTGCAGGCACAAACCCGCACCCCGCTCGGAGCGAAGAAAGCCGTCCACCACAAGAAGGCCGCTGCAGCACCTGCACAGTAACCAGGTAGCGACCTGAACGCCAAAATGGGCTGACCGAAACAACGGTCAGCCCATTTTGCTTGTCCGCGAGAGTTATCCTTAGAGGGAACCGGGAACGGTCCGCGTCTTCACCACATCGATCGAACAAGAACAGCAGGAACATGAAACACACAGCGCTACGCCTCACTGCCCTCTTCGTCTTCGCCCTTGGCCTCAACACAGCAGCAAAAGCCGCGCCGGCTGGCGCAGCGTGGGACCCGGTCGGCCCCGCCGGAGGCGACGCCCGCAGCTTCGCCGGCGACCCCGCCAACCCGAAGCATATCTATATGGGAACGCTCGACAGCTGGATCTACGAGAGCCAGGACGGCGGCGGCAGCTGGAAGCGCCTGGTCAAGCTGGGCAAATCCGAAAATCTGGTTCTCGATAATATCGTTGTCGATTCCTCCGACTCGAAGACAATCCTCGCCGGAGCCTGGATTCTGAGTCACGGCGGCGGATCGCTCTTCATCACTCACGACGCAGGAGCTTCCTGGAGCGAGGTCGCCGACCTGGATGGGCAGTCGATTCGAGCCCTGGTGCAGGCCCACTCGAATCCCAAGGTCTTCGTGGCCGGGACGCTCAAGGGCGTCTATCGCAGCGACGATGGCGGAGCCCACTGGAAGCAGATCAGCCCGGCCGGCAGCAACGAGATCCACGAGGTCGAGTCGATCGCCGTCGATCCCGTCAATCCGGATACGATCTACGCCGGTACCTGGCACCTGCCGTGGAAGACCACCGACGGCGGCGCCAACTGGCACAACATCAAGCAGGGCGTCATCGACGACTCCGATGTCTTCTCGATCATCATCGATCCCAAGCAGCCGACGGTGGTGTATGCCAGCGCCTGCTCCGGGATCTACAAGAGCGAGACCGCCGGGGAGCTCTTCCGCAAGCAGCAGGGCATACCCAACACCGCGCGCCGCACCCGCGTCCTCATGCAGGACCCCGTCGACTCGAACATTGTCTTCGCCGGAACCACCGAGGGCCTGTATCGGACCGCCAACGCAGGCGCCAGCTGGCAGGCGCTCACCGGGCCGGAAGTGATCATTAACGACGTCTACGTCGATCCTTCCAATAACAAGCACGTCCTGCTCGCGACCGATCGGGGCGGCGTCATGCAAAGCCAGGACGGGGGCGTCAGCTTCCTCGCCTCCAACACCGGCTTCTCCCAGCGCCAGGTGGAGACGCTGCTGGTCGACAGCAGAAATCCGAATACCATCTACGCCGGGGTGCTCAACGACAAGACCTTCGGCGGGGTCTTCGTATCAGAGGATGGCGGCAGCACCTGGAACCAGAAGAGCAGCGGCCTCGAAGGGCGCGACATCTTCACCCTGCAGCAGGCCCCCAACGGGACCATCTATGCAGGCACCAACCATGGCATCCTGAGCCTCGGCGACAACGGCTGGGATGTGCGCGGCAAGGTGGTCAACACCCGGCAGGAAGAGACAACGGTACTGCAGAAAAAAAGGGTCGGCAAGACGGTCAAGACGGAAAGAGTGAAGCAGATGAAAACTGTCGCGGTGCCGGCGTTCATGCTCGACAGCCGCGTCACCGGCCTCGATGTGAGCGGTTCGACCTGGTACGCAGCCACCACGGCCGGCGTCTTCACCAGCATCGACCAGGGCGGCAGCTGGCAGGGCGGGCCGGTACTGGGCCACTCCGACTTCCTGCGCGTGGCCTCGGATGGGGATCATGTCTATGCGGCCGGGCGGCAATTTGTCGTCACGTCCGTCGACGGCGGCAAGAGCTGGCAGCCGGCGCCCATGCCGGCCAATATCCCGGCGCTGCGCTTCCTGGTCACCGCCTCCGACGGCAGCGTCTGGGTCGGCAGCAGAGAAGGCATCTTCTATAGCGATGACCACGCCCAGAGCTGGAAGCCGCTGTCGAGCCTGCCCTTCAGCGACGTTGACGGTCTCGACCTCAACCGAGAGACCAAGAGGTTGATGGTGACCTCGGCCGACGGAACGCTGATGATGGCCATCGACCCGGTCAAGAAAGACTGGAAATGGTGGGACGTCGGCTGGAACGTTCACACGGTTCGTTCCTCCGGAGGGCGTCTGGTCGCCGCCTCCCTCTTCGACGGCGTGGTCTTGCAGCCGAAATCGACGGGGACAGACGTAGCCTCTGGAACGAAGTAGCCCTTGGTTCGGCTGCGCAAAGCCGGCGTGGCAGACCTGGAGAGCTTCTTTGAGCTCGACCAGGTCTGCTTCCCCGCTGAGATCGCCTATCCCCGGAATGAGTTTCGCATCCTGCTTTCCTCGGCAAAGGCCATCGCGCCTGCAGGAAGCGCAGCGAAAGCCCCCGCGGTTTATGCGAGCACGACGCCGGCAGAGGTGGTTGTCTTCGCCGGCCGGCCGTGTGGCGGCGGAAGAAAATGGAATTCTTGCCGGCTTCGCGATCGCGCAGTCCGGACGCCTCCGCAGGATTGCAATCGGCAACATCGTGACCCTGGATGTCGATCCGGCCTTCCGGCGGCGCGGTATCGGACGCCTGCTGATGCACCATCTGGAGCGCGAGATGGCGCGGGCCGGGGCTGCCTGTCTGCGGCTTGAGGTCGCGGTCGACAACCCGGGCGCGCAAAGCTTTTACGCCCGTCTCGGCTTCGAGCCGATCGGCCAGATTCGTGGCTATTACCATGCCAATCTGGACGCGATCGTCATGGAAAAAACCCCTGCCGGCAGCGTCGCTTTGATCGCGTAACACGGGCCGGGGCGGTTAGGTTTATTCTGAAAGAGATGAGCCTGACCGAGTTTCGACCAGAACGCCACCCCTTCCAGACCGACGACCGCCGGTTGTCTCCGATCGCCGGGAAGGTGATCGCGGGCGAGCGCCTCAACTTCGACGACGGCCTGACGCTCTATCGTTCCGCCGATATTCTCGCCGTCGGCTGGCTGGCCAACCTGGTGCGCGAGCGACTGCATGGCAACCTGGCCTATTTCAATGTCAACCGGCATATCAACCCGACCAATGTCTGCGTGGCCGCTTGCCGGCTCTGCGCCTTTGGCCGGAAGAAAGACACCGCCGGCTCTTACACCATGGCCCTCGACCAGGCATTTGAGACGGCCGCTTCGGGCTACAGCGAAGCGGTGACCGAGTTTCACATCGTCGGCGGTCTGCACCCTGACCTGCCGTTGCAATACTTCCTCGACCTGGTCTCAGGGCTGAAAGAGCGCTTTCCTCAGGTGCATATCAAGGCCTTCACCATGGTCGAGATCTCCTTCTTTGCCAAGCGCGCCAAGTTGTCGATCGCTCAGACCATCGACCGGATGATCGCGGCGGGAGTCGACTCTTGCCCGGGCGGCGGAGCGGAGATCTTTGCCGATCGGGTGCGGCATATCATCTGCGACCACAAGATCGACGGCGGCGAATGGCTCGAGACCTCGCGCCTGGCGCACAAGGCCGGTCTCAAATCGAACGCGACGATGCTCTACGGCCACATCGAAGACGACGAAGACCGGGTCGACCACCTGGTGAAGCTGCGGGAGTTGCAGGACGAAACCGGCGGCTTCCAGACCTTCATCCCGCTGGCCTTTCATCCCGACAACACCGCTCTCGATCACCTGCCGAAGAGTACCGGCATGCTCGACATCCGGCAGATTGCGGTCGGGCGGCTGATGCTCGACAACTTCCCGCATATCAAGTCCTACTGGCAGATGGTGACGGCCAAGATCGCGCAGATCTCCCTGCGCTTCGGCGCCGACGACATTGACGGTACGGTGGTTGAAGAAAAGATCTATCACGACGCCGGGGCGACGACGCCGCAGGGCATGCGCCGCAAAGATCTGGTGCGGTTGATCACCGAGGCCGGCCGCGAGCCCGTCGAGCGGGACACCCTCTATCGCTCCGTTACGCGGACCGAAGAGGCTTTCACGGTGGCGGTCTAGCCTCGACCCGAGACTCGCCCACCCGAGACTCGCCGGCTCCATCGCTCGGCCTCGCTCACCTCGGCGACGACGCTCGCTGGATGTGCGTGAGGCCAAAGCTCCCCGGGAATTTCAACCCGTAGCCGAGCAGATGGTCAAAAGCGATGTGAGCGATCCAGATAATCGCTATCTGCGCAGTCGCAATATCGCCGATTCTGCTCGAGGGCTGGCCCCACGCCAGCAGCCCCAGCGCCAGAGGAAGCGTGTAGGTGTGGACGAGATTGTAGAAGATGGGCGCAAACCTGTTGGCCGCAGTCGCGTAGCCGAGCAAAGAAATGTCGGGAGCGAAAAAGAGCAGCGCGAAGGTTGCCCAGTGATGGGGGTAGAAATGCCGGTAAGCGACAGCGGCGGCCAGCAGCGCGAAGAAGCCCTCGCACCTCAGCAGGAGGTCCGGGCGGGTAGGGTAGAGTGGCGCATCGGAACGCATGATCTTCCCAGCCTATGTCATCCGGTTTTGTAAGTCAGGTCTTCCGGGTTTTTCGAGGAGAGAACGACGCACCGGGATAGTTGCTCCCTTGCGGCCGCTCTCGCATCTACTCCAATGGGCCGCTCGTTCCTTCTATCGCTTCGGCTCGATTCACTTCCACCTGGCGACCGCATCACCACTTCTTTTCTGGAGATTCTGCATCCATGATTGCTACTCGCGGCTATGCCTCTCATTCGGCGACCACCTCCCCGGTACCTTTTCAGTTTGAGCGCCGCGATCCCGGGCCGAACGACATTTCTATCGATATTCAGTTCTGCGGTATCTGTCATTCCGACATTCACCAGGCGCGCGATGAGTGGGGCGGCTCGATCTTCCCCATGGTGCCGGGTCATGAAATCGTCGGCACGGTGAGCGCAGCCGGTTCGGCAGTGACGAAGTTCAAGGTAGGCGATACGGCCGCGGTGGGTGTGATGGTCGACTCCTGCCGCTCCTGTGCTTCCTGTAAGGCGGGCGACGAGCAGTACTGCACCAGCCCGTCGATGACCGGCACCTACAACGCGATCGACCGGCAGGGCAAGCCCACTTTCGGCGGCTACTCCGACCACATCGTGATCGATGAAGCCTACGTGCTCAGCGTCCCGAAGAGCCTCGATCCAGCCGCTGCCTCGCCGCTGCTCTGCGCCGGAATCACCACCTATTCCCCGCTCAAGCACTGGAAGGTCGGGCCGGGCCAGAAGGTTGGCGTGGTCGGGCTCGGCGGCCTCGGCCATATGGGGCTGAAGTTCTCTCACGCCTTCGGTGCGCAGACCGTCCAGTTCACCACCTCTGCTTCGAAGGTGGAGGATGCCCAGCGGCTCGGCGCCGATGAAGTGATCCTGACCAAAGATCCCGACTGGGCCGCCAAGCACAAGGGGAGCTTCGATTTCATTCTCGACTGCGTCTCGGCGAAACATGACGTGGACACCTACCTCGGGCTGCTGAAGCGCGATGGCGTCATGTGCTCCGTCGGCATTCCGGAAATTCCGGTCTCCATTCACGCCTTCTCCGTGCTGGCGCGCAAGACGTTCACCGGTTCGATGGTCGGCGGCATCCGCGAAACCCAGGAAATGCTGGATTTCTGCGGCGAGCGCGGCATCGTCTCCGACATCGAGATGACCAGCTTCGACAAGCTCGACGAAGCCTGGGACCGGGTGGTCAAGGGCGATGTGAAGTATCGCTTCGTGCTGGACCTGAAGACCCTCTAGTCAGGACGCACAAGACCCGCAGAACTCGCAGACCCGCAGAACCTGGAGCACCCGCCTTTGGTGAGACGGTATCATCTCTTCTGAAAGGTGGGTGCTTGTGCAACGATGGCCTGCGTCGCGGTGCTGCGGCCCGGCTCTTTGGACGATCTTCCTGGTGGCGGCCGCCGCGCTGCCTGCTCAAACCACTCCCGCGCCGGCGCAGGGGCCGCCCCGGCCACAGATCGGCGCCGGAACCGCGCCCCCGGGCGACGCGCTCGACGAGCCCTTGCTCCAGGATGCGGACGAAGACCAGGTTCCTTCTGACCTGTTCTCCCGCCTGACCCTGAAATACGACCATCTGGCCTATGCGGCCGGCTATGAGAGCGATCGCTTCCGCCTCAGCGGGCAACAGGCGCTCGACCGTAACCGCTTCAGCCTGGGGTATGAGCTGCCGTTCCTCGACCTTCGCGGGGGCGCGGCGCCCTCGAGCGGCCCTAGCCTCGGCGACATCAAGCTCTCTCTGAATGCCGGTCTGGGACGCTGGGACAGGTTCACCAATGCGGCCACAATCGAGGCGACGTTGCCGTCAGCCTCGGAACCTGGTCTCGGCCTCGGGCAGAACCTCTTGCGCATGGCGTGGGGCTTTTCGATTCCGCTGGCCAGAGAAACCGTGCTGAGCGGAACGCTGGCCTATAACAAGGGCGTCAGCGCGCCTGCCGGGCAGCAGGGCGCCAACAGCTTTGAGCCGGAGTGGGTGCTGGCCCAGGGGATCGGCAGACACCTGGCCGGCTTCCTCGACTGGGATACCTATCGGGATTTCAACGCTGGCCAGTTTGGGCAGACACTGAAAGCCGGCCTGGTGATCCAGTTGGAGAAGACAAAGCGCTGGAGCGCTTCGCCCTACGGTCAGTTTCCGCTGAACCACTTTACGAGCGCCGGGAACATCAGGAGCGATGCCGGCGTCGATGTGAGTTTCCGGTACTAAGTAACGATGCGGTATGCGATAACTGGATATCACCCGGAGCGTGCCGTGCGTTGCTTCCTCCTGAGTGTTCTTGCCTTCTGCTTCGCCACTGTTGGACTCGCTTTTGCCGTGCCTTGCAGCGTCGTGGCCGAGCATTCGCCGTCGGAGGCAGAGTCGGCCTATCTGCATGGCGACTTCGATCAGGCCGCCGGTCTCTACCGGGCGCAGCTCCAGCAGCACCCCGACGATGCAGAAGCGGTAGTGGGCCTCACTCGCGCCCTGCTGCGCGGTCAGAAGGTCGATGAGGCCGCAGGCGAGGTCAACAAAGCCCTTGCAGCAAGCCCAAAATCGGGACTGCTGTCGATCGCGCTGGCAGAGGTGGAGTATCGGCAGGGCACCCCCTGGCTGGCTGCCGCGACCGCCAACCAGGCCATGCACATCGTTCCGTGCAACCCTCGGCTGCACCTGCTCCTTGCCCGCATCTACCGGCTGAACTCGATGTATGCCAGCTCGGCAAAGGAGCTGCGCACCGCGCACGCGCTCGATCCGCATGACCCGGCAATTCGCCGATGGTGGATCGACACGCTCTCGGCCAGCGAACGGATCAGCGAGTTAGAAGCCTACCTTGCCGCGCCCACCGGCGACGGCCCGGAGGACATTCATCTCATGCAGTTGTCTCTCGAGAGCCTGAAAAAGCGGGCCGAAGAGCCGCACAAACCCTGCCGCCTGGTCTCCTCGTCGACATCGACGGAAATTCCCTTCGCACAGATCATGCGGGACGCGACTCACATTCGCGCCTTTGGCCTCGAGGTGAAGCTTAACGGGCACGGATCGCACCTCCAGATCGACACCGGCGCGAGCGGCCTGCTGGTCAGCCGCCCGGTGGCCGAGCATGCCGGGCTCAAGCCGTTTTCCGCGACCGAGATGTCTGGCATCGGCAGCGAGGGCATAACGAATGGCTACACGGCTTACGCCGACAGCATCCAGATCGGCTCGCTCGAATTCCACGATTGTGTGGTCCGCGTGATGAATGCTCGCAACGTCATCGACTCCGACGGGCTGATCGGCATGGATGTTTTTTCTCGCTTCCTGGTGACGCTGGATTACCCCATGCGCAGACTCGCCCTCGCCCCGCTGCCGCCGCGCCCGGAAGATACCACTCCTCAGGCGCCATCGCTCGCGACCGGCGAAGATGCAGACGACGAGACCGCCGGGAAGGCCGCCGGATCCGATGCCAGAAACCCGGCCGCTGCGGCGGCGCCGCCGCATTCGCCTCACGCCGAACACGACCGCTATATCGCGCCCGAGATGAAGGACTACACCCCGGTCTATCGCCTCGGCCATAGCCTCTTGCTGCCCACCGTCGTCAACCAGGGAGAGCAGAAGCTCTTCATCCTCGACACCGGCGCGTGGACCACCACGATCTCGACCACCGCGGCCCGGGAGGTCTCAAAGATCAGCCGGAACGACCAGTTGCATGTGCATGGAATCAGCGGCAAGGTCGACCAGGCGTATACCGCCAGCGATGTGACGCTCCATTTCGCCAACATCCGCCAGCCTGCGACAGAGATCCTCAGCCTCGATCTCAATCATGTCAGCAAGAACGCGGGTCTCGAGGTATCCGGCTTCCTTGGCGCGAAGACGCTGTCTCAACTCACGACGCACATCGATTATCGCGACGGCCTGATCAAGTTCGACTACGATCCCAATCGCGGCTATCGAACCGCGGCGCGATAGGGTTACCGGTGCTGGCCGCTGTGTTCGGCTGTAGCGTCGGGTTCGGGATAATCGGTGTCATTCCCGGCAACCTCGGGGTCGGCCCCGCGATGCCCGAGCTGGCCGGCCATGGATTCGTCGGTCGGCGATTGAGGGCGGTCCGACTCAACAGCGCCTTTATGCTCGTCGCCGTCCGGATGATTGGGTTTGTTGGCTTCTTCAGTCATATCGTTGATTGGATGACGGCAGGGGGCTCGCGACCTGCACGTGACCTGCTTGGTCCGTCCACTGGTGCGTCGGCTCCGCTCGATCAAGTCCACTCTACCTGAAATTCCGGTTGAGCGAAGCGCCGCAAATGGTTGCCATTTCCCGGGCGAAGCGCAGCGCAGTCGAAGGATCTCGATCTCCGCCCACCTGCACAGCTATTTTCTCGGCGAATCTGCAACTCAGCGTCGCCTCGCGTCAGGACGGACACAAACCAGCGGCCTACTGCCGGCCGGCCTGCGGCTTGGGGATCGTCGGGTTGATGCGTACTCCCAGAGCATTCAGGCGGCTGCGCGCCTGCTGCGCCTCCGGCGTCTGCGGGTACCGCTGGATCAGGCTGCGCAGCTCCCGCACCCCGGCGTCGCGCTGGCTCAGGGCGAGCAGCGCCTCCCCCTTGCGCAGCTGCGCGGCGGGAATCTTCGGGTTGCCGGAGTACTGCTCGACGGTCGCATCGTAGGCCTTGATCGCCGCCGCATAATTGCCCTGGCGATAGGCGATCTCTCCCAGGTAAAACTGCGCATTGCCGGCCAGGTCGTCCTGCGGGTAGTAGTGGAGGACGTCGCTGAACTCCGAGCCGGCTACCTCGTAGCGGGCCGAGTTGTAATCGCGCAGAGCGCTCTGGTAGAGGTCGCTGACGGGCGGCGCTTGCGGCGCCGCCGTTGCGGGCGCTGCGGGGCCGCTTGACGGTGCAAGGCTCTGCCCTGCGGCCGGCGCGCCGCCCGGCTGCATCGGCTGCTGGGCGCTCATATTCTGCGATTGCGATTGCATGTCCTGCAGGGCTTTGTTCAGCGCGGCGACGCGGGCCTTGAGCTCGTCGACCGAGTCGTTCATCGTCTGCACCTGGCCGGAGACGCCGTCCACCTTCGCCGCGGTCGCGTCGTTCTGCGCCTTCACGCTCTGGTCGAGCGCAGTCATGGTCGCGGACATCTTGTTGACGCTGTCGGCGGTCTGCTCGACAAGGTGCTGCAGCACCCCCATGCGCTCCGCGTTCGACTGCTGCATCTGCTGCAGGCTGTCTTGCAGCGACTGCACCTGGGTCTGCAGCTGGATCATTTCTTTTGAGACGGCGTGGGCCGGCGACGCGGAGATGAGGGCGGCCATCGTGGCGATGGCGGCGGTTCGTAACAGGCTGGAAGGAAGTTTCGTCATCGTTCCCTAGTTTATTCCTTCAACCCATGAAGATGAAGACCGGCAAGAGGCAGAGCCGCCAGCCGAGGGCTGCCGCCTGTCCATCGCGCCCGCTTCTCAAAATGAGAGGTGGGCGCCCGGACTGGCTGCCAGAAGCGTCTACCGGTCGATCGAGAACTGGCCGCGCCGGTTCTGCTGCCAGCAGCTCTCGTCGTGCTCCGAGCAGAACTGTTTTTCCTTGCCATAGCTGACCGTGCGGATGCGGTCGGCGGTCACGCCGCCGGCGATCAGCGCGTGCTTGACAGCACTGGCGCGGTTTTCGCCGAGCGCCAGGTTATATTCGGTCGAGCCGCGTTCGTCGCAGTAGCCGCCGATCACCACCTTGATCGCCGGATGGGCGGTCAGGAAGGAGGCGTCTTTCGTCACGATGCCCTGGGTCTGCGGGGTTACATCGTAGCTGTCGTAGTCGAAGAAGACATCTTGCACATTCTGCCGGAAGGTCGCATCGTCGCTGGTCGCGCCCGATGTGTCGCTGGTCGACGAGGCGCCGCCGGAGTTGACGGTGACGCGCGTGGTCGCATCCGCCGAGCCGCCGTCGCCGCGGGCGACGATGTGGTAATTGGTCGACGAGGTCGGGTTCACCGTCTGCGTGCCGGAGGTAGGGACCTTGCCGATACCGTCGATCGCGACGTCCGTCGCATCGGTTGTGTGCCAGGTAAGCGCGACCGCGTCGCCGGGGTTGATCACGGTCGGCGCGGCAGTAATGGTCGCCGTCGGGGCCGTCGTCATCGCGGGCGGCGGAGGCGGAGGGGGCGGCGAAGCTTTCTTGCCACAACCGGCAACGGCGAAAATTGAGGCGGCGATGGCAAAGGTTACGAGGTATTTCCGGCGGTCGTTCTGCAATTGAATCTCCCTGTAGCGCGTACTTCTTATGAAACGCCCGCCTCTGGCCGAAGTTGCCGGCGACCTGCGGGTGCGGTCTTCACTGTCTAGCCTAATTTATTTCCAGCTCCAGTTCGGGCTATAGTTGTTGCCGCCGTGGGTGAGCTGCTGCTGCTGGCTGCCATCGGCCAGCATGCTCCAGACCTCGGCATGATGATTGGTTTCGCGCTCAAAGACGAGATGCCGGCCATCCGGCGCCCAGCTGGGAAAGTCGTTCCGCCCGGCTTCATGGGTGAGCTGCGTCCAGCGCTTGCTGGCGATATCCATGATGTAGATGTCTTGACCGCCGGGCGCGCCGGGGCCGTATTTCCGGTCCCAGGCAAAGGCCAGGAACTGCCCATTCGGCGACCATGAGGGTGAGGTGGCATAGCCGCCATCGGTCATCCGCTGCACGTTGCCGCCGTCGGTGTCGGCGATGTAAATCTGCGGCAGACCGGTGCGTCCCCCCACCCAGGCGATCTGCGAGCCGGTTTTGGGGTTCCAGACCGGCGAGACATTCGGGCCGCGGAACGAGGTCATGGCGCGCGCGCCGGCGCCGCTGGCGTCGCTGATGTAAATCTGCGTATCGCCCGAGCGGCTGGACGAGTAAGCGAGCTTCGTACCGTCGGCCGACCAGGCGGGCGATTGCGTGGTGCCGCCCGGCGACTGGAAGGCGATGGTGCGGTTCAGCAGCAGCGAATACAGGCGGATGCTCCAGCCGCCCTTGCCGAGCGAGGCGAAGGCGATGCGGGAGTTATCGGGCGAGACATGCGGCGAGAGCGAGATGCTGCCCAGGTGGGTGATCTGGTGCGCGCCCTGGCCGTCGTAATCCATCGCCCAGACTTCCTTGGTCCCGCTGTGCGCGGAGATGTAATAGAGATGGGTCTCGGCGATGCCGTTGATGCCTCCGCCCAGCCGGAGAATGATCTCATCGGCAAAGCGATGCGCCACCAGGCGGGCATTGTCCTGGGTCGCGGCCTCGTTATATTGCTTGCCGAGGATCTGCGGCGTCTGCGCATTTTTCGCGTCGAAGACCCAGCCCGAGACCACGACCCGTCCTCCATTGACCGCCAGCGAGCCGAAGGCCACCATCTCGGCATTGCTGGGAGCGTTGGCCCACTCCCCGAGGTTGATCTGCTGCGGCGAAGCCGGCATGGACGGCGGCGCCATGCTCTTCGACACCAGGTCAAAGATGCCGGCGTTGTTCAGATCGCTGAACAGGGTTGCGTCGAAGGTCGTCTTGAGCGCCGGGGTCTGCGGGTCCTGCGATGCCGGCGCGAAATCGGCGGCGGCGATGCGGATCTTCTGTGCGCCGAGATTGGTCCCGGTACGCACCCAGTCCTGCGCGCGGGCGTCGCGGCCGCAGATCGCGAAGACTGCCAGGGCAACAAGGAGAAAAGAAAAAGAGGCAGGCCGGGGAATCCGCTGTTCGTTCGTCGTCATGCTTCTTTCATGCTACTGCTTCTTCGCCGCCGGCGCTGCCGCCTCCGGTTAATGGTTGGGGCCGGAATACTCGCAGTAATACTCCACGCTGATGGTGCTCTGCGTATACCCCGACGGCAGCGCGCCGAAGGTGTCGACCCGCTGCACGGCGCGCATGCACGACGTATCGAGCGAAGGGCTGCCGCTCGACTGCTGCACCCGCACATTGCTCGGCACGCCGTCGCGGGATACTGAAAAGATCAGGAAGACCCGGGTGCCCGCAGGCGTCGTCGGCTGCACCTCCTGCTGGTACCAGTTGCGGGCGACCGTGCGCTTGATCACGTCGACGTAGTAAGGGAACTGCGAGCCGAAATCGCCGCCCTTGACGTTGACCGGATTATTCGGCCCCTGGTTGGCAGACATCGACCGGCTCTGCTGCGGGGCCGCCTCGCCGTAGTTGGCGCGGTTCTGCGGAAGCGGCGCATTTGGATAGCGGCTGGCGCGCGAATCGATCGGCTGCCGCAGAGGCTGCTTCGGCTGCGGCTGCGCGGCCTTCTTTGGCGGGGCCGGCTTCGGCTGCTGCTTGATCGGGATGGGCACGGCATCGGGCTCAGGCTGCTGCACGGCCTTGGGCTGCGGCGCAGCCGGCGCAGGCGCCGGGCTGGGGGTGTCGGTCGCCACCACGCTCGGCGTCGGCGGCTGCTCCTGCGGCAGCGGAATGGCCGGAGCATTGCTGACCAGGGTCGCCTCGATCGCTCCCTGGGTCGTGTTCTGCCCCCAGCTGTTGCGGTGCAGATGGCCATGCACGAGGGCGTAAACAAAAAAAGAAGCCGCCAGCCCAAGGTGCAAAGCCGCCGACCCGGCAGTAAACCTGCCGATGTGGTCGTTTTCGGGTTGGTCTGGGGGAAAGGTCAAGGTTTTAGTCTAAGACAGCATCGTCCCGTTCTGAGCGTTCTATCAAGACATGACCCTGAGTTTTGGAATCAGTGGAAAATGACGGACATTCGCGGTTGCGACAGCATGACCCGGTTCGAGAGCGGTCACGCCGAGGAGCAGATCGGAGAGCGCGAGGCGCACGCTGCGCTCGATTCATCGATTTGCCCTGCTCTGAGGGCTACGGAACAAGTGACCGGATAGATCGGAACCGCAGCCATCGACTCGTCCAGCAACTGCTGGCGAGCCGCCTTTCGCTGCGGCATATCGGCGCGTGCCGCTCCGTGTGCAAGCTCTACCACGGTCACGACTGAGAGCCACGGGGAGAGAACTTCGGGGATGGGCACGAAGTCACAAGAGAAGCGCCGGGAAAGGCCTCTTTTGGTCGGACGCCAGGCGCCGCAATCTACTTCTTTCCTTCCAGCGGCTCGGTCACAATGCTGATATTCGTAATCCCCGCCTGTTTCACCGCATCCATCACCGAAGCAAAGGCCCCGAACGGCACCTTCTCATCTGCGCGAAGATAGATCACCTTCTTCGACTCGTCCCCGCCCGGCGTCTTCAACCGGACCGGCAAATCGGCCAGGTTGATCGGCTGATCGCCCAGAAACACCCGTTGCTCCCGATCGATGGTCACCACCAGGCGCTGCTCGGTGATCTCGCGCACCGTCTTCGTCTTTGGCACCGCGACCTCGATCCCCGACTGCAGCACCGGCGCCGAGATCATGAAGATCACCAGCAGCACCAGCACCACGTCGACCAGCGGCGTGATGTTGATCTCGGCCATCGCGGTGCGGGTGTGGCCCTGGCTGGTGGTGAAGGCCATTCTGTTTACCTCTCCCGCTCGCCGCGGCCGGCGGCGAGCGTTTCCTGAGAACGCAGATCGGTATCTTCCATGCTGTTCAGCAGTTCCCGGGCAAAGTCGTCGAGCCGCGCGCCAAACTCGCGCAGCCGGGCCGTGAACTGGTTATAGGCAATCACCGCAGGAACGGCGACCAGCATGCCGGCAGCGGTGGTAATGAGCGCCTCTGAGACCCCCGGCGCGACCGCGCGCAGCGTGGCCGTCCCCGCCGTGCCAAGCCCGTGAAAAGCATCGACGATGCCCATGATCGTGCCAAAAAGCCCAATAAACGGCGCCACCGCCCCGATCGTCGCCAGCCACGTCATGCGCTTTTCGAGCGCCGTCAGGGCTTCGCTCGCGGCGGTGTGGGCCGAGCGTTCGAGCGAAGTAATATGGCGCGGCGGCCCCGAGCCCCCGGTCTGCCGGCGGTAGGTCTCGTAGACCTCGTCGAAGACGTTGACCAGCGGGCTTGGCTTGAACTGTTCGCTGACCGCGGCCAGGTCCTGCAGCCGCGTGGCTTTACGGAAAGCGCGAAGAAACCGCTGGCTCTGCTTCCGGGCGCGCCCGAAGCTCGAGAGCTTGGCAAAGATAATCGCCCACGAAAAAAGGCTCGAGAGCAGCAGAATGCCCAGAACCGTGAGCGCGATCGGGCCGCTGTTTTGGACCATCTCGACGATGGCGCTCCCCGGGTTCCCGGGGGGGGGCGCCGCTGACGGGTCGGTCTGCAGCGTAAAAAGGGTTGCAATGGCGGAGATGGATGTCATTGTGAGGCAGCTTTCACGTTAGCAGACCGGCGAGTGGGGCGAAAGGCAAGCTCGCTGCGCCCGGGCCCGGTTATTTCGTCACCGGCACATCCGCAGGCAGAGAGCGGTTGCGGTTCTTGAGCCATGCGAGCGTGATGCCCTGGCCTGAGGATTTGCGCCGGGCGTTGTCGTCGTAATTGGGCATAAAGATTTCGATGCCGGCCTGGGCCGTCATTCGCGTGACGCCGCTCACCAGCTGCGCCTGGTAGTTCACCAGGTCAAGGCTGAACCAGGGGTCTTCCGACGCGTCGATAAGCGTCAGGTCGGCGGGGTGCATCGTCAGCTTGCCAAAGGCGACCGTGCCGCCGGTCAAGCGAAGAAAATTATGCCATTGGCTCAGCTCGGCTTCGTCATTGCCGGCATTGCCGTAAATGAGCACCAGATCGGGCCGCGCGACCGTGACGCTCGTGAGCTGTCCGCGAATGTGCGGCGGCGGCAAAAAGGCCGTCGTGTCAAACAGCAGATCGTTGCCCGAGACCTCGACCCCCTTCATCGGTTCAGCGCCCATGACGTCCTTAATCTGTACGTTCATTCCGCCCAGCAGCCCCTTCATCGGGATCTTCAGCAGGTTGATCTTGGTCACGTGCAGATGAATACGACCATCCGAACTGGCGGAAACAGTGCTGAGCACCTCGACCGGCAGCGGCAGAAAAAACTTGTGCAGCATCCCGGAGATCCTCACCTCTTCGCCCTCGCCGGCGAAGTTGATCTGCTGCAGCGGCGACTTCGCCGGCATGGCCGCATTGATAAAGTTGCCGATATCTCCCAGGTTGGCGTGGATGACTCCCTTCTGGATGAGGAAGACGAACGAATCGGGATCGTCGAACGACGGATCTTCGCTCGGCCGGGTACGCAGCATCTGTCCGCGAATCCAGCGAATATAAATCCGGAAGCTCGGGCCTTTGAGCAGACGCAGGTTATGCGCATACACCAGCGTGGGGCCGCTGTCCTGCTGCCCGGTAACGGGCGACGAAGCTGAGGGCACAGCGCTTTGGTCCGCAGCCGGGGCAGCCCTGCCAGCAGCGCTCCTGGTCTGATTGATCCAAAGAAGCCACAAAACACCGAGGATGAGAGGCAGCAACGCAAGCGCCGCATATTTAAGTCGGATCACAAAGTGATTCTAGATGGCGGGCTTCTGCGAGTTTTGCTGCGGGGCTTTCTGCAAGGGGTGGAGACGAGCGGGCCACGTAGCGTCGCCGCCGGCGAGAAACCCCGTAGGATCGGCCATCATGGATTGATCCATCCACGGGGCATGCTCGATGACTTCGTCGCCTTCGATCGAGCTTTCGGCCGGAATGCTGCGCGATAAAGTGAGCAAAAGGCGCAGGACGCCCAGCTGCGAAGGGTAGTCATCGAAGCGCAGTCCGCCCCAGCCATCCAGAAAGAAGGTATTCAGCATATCGATCTGGTGCTGGTATCGCACCGAATCATCATCCTCCGCTGCGCGCTTTCCCTGAGACGGCACAATCTTCTTATTGGAGAGCGTCAAAACAAGCTCCTGACGCCAGCCGGCCCGGCGAAAGAGGCGGGTTTCCATTTCGCTCAGATCGGTTGTCATCGATCCGTTGGCATAGGTCGCTATCAGGTAGCGCGAGGGAGTCTTGTCGGGCGCCATGTACTTTCCGCAGCGAAGAGAGAGTCGCGCCCCACCGGTCAACACGCCCTCAATCTCGACGAAGGTGGGGCCGATTTCCTGGTTGTGCGCTTTTTTCACCGCTTGTGCTTCAGACGTGTTTCTGAACCAGCGGATGGTCGGGTCAGAGGACCAAAGCTGCTCGAAGTCCTTCGAACCTTTCTGAGATTTTCTCCAGAGATGCAGGACAAACGTCAAGGGATGAACCAGTGTTTCGAAGACCATGCCTCCATTCGCCATCAGCTCCGTCCAATAGCGCTGTTCAGTCTCGTGTCCCTCCAGGAACTCGATAGCTATCTCCTGGAGGGGGCCGAGTCTCGAAACCTGGAGTTCAATCTCCTGCATTGACCAATCCGGGTGAGCATCCAAGAGGGGAAGGTAGTTCGGGTTGAGGGTAAGCAGGTAGTTGAGCGACAGTCCTTTTTCCAGCCAGTAGTAGCTGAAGACGAAGGCATTTTCAAAAAGCTCCGCGCTGGATCGTTCCGAAAGCAGGTCCAGTTCGGCCTCTGTGCCGACAATTGGCTTTTCTACCCCGAAGCGCATGCCTCGGCGAAAGAGCTGGAGCATGTAATCCATGTGCGCGAATGTGGGAACGGCGATGATGGCGTATCTCGAGTGGGCCCCTGCCCATTGAGAGATTTTCGTGACGACCTCCGCACGAGGCAGAGGTTTCGTGGGATCGTCATAGGCGGAAAAGATGCTGCCGATTTGAAGTTCGTGCAACTCCGCCCGGTCTTGATTGGAAAGATACTCTGAAGCTACGGCGATCTGTCTCGGCTCGTAGACCTTGAGGAGAGCGCCTAATATGCGCGCCTTTGTGACGTCGCCATAGCCGATCACCGTGATGTTCGGGCGCTTTCTGACGTGAAGGGCCGGAACGATGCGGATCAGGTTGGCGATCACAATCACGATGTAGCTTTGTCCTAACAGGGCAGCGGTGATCGACTGGGCGCGCGAAATCGCAGGCGGCTCGCCGATGCTTTGAAGAGCGGTATGGACGGCCGGCTGGAGATCGCCGATATTCAGCAGAAGAAGGCCGGTTCGCCCAACCTCCGTTCCCCAAAGAATGGATACCAGGAAGAGTTGCGTGACGATGACGACTGGCAGCATTACGAAGTATTCGGCTTCATCGTAGAGGTTCAGTTTGCCCCGATCCATGAGCGGCCGGAACAGCGTGTAGTAGAAAGTCCACTGAACGGACTCAACGAGAAAAAGCCATAGCAGGAATAACCCGGCTGCCCTCACGCTGGCAGGCCAATGGAAAATCGGATCCTTCAGCATTGAGTAGGGGGCGTGGAGCAGCCCATACACGGCAAGCGATAGGGCCAGCACGAGGAGCATGTAGTGCTCGCTGTCGGCAGCATGAAAGTCCGGCCTGTCCTTGATCTCCATCGAGGAATGAAGCTGCGATCGCGCAGAGCGCAGTCTGCGATTGAACTTCCACCATTGCAGCGGCGAGATCAGCCGCAGGAGGAAAATGCATTGATAAAGAAAGATTGCGACGGAGCTTCGTCTCGGCCCCCAGGAGTAGGACTCATACGAGGGCTGGTTGCTGACTGCGGTCGCGATGCGTTTCAGCCTGGTGAGCAGTCGGGCCATTGTTCTTTGGGGACATCCTGAGGGAAAAGATTTTTCTGCTTCGATATTCCGCCCTGCGGCCCGGGGGGCCAGTCGGGACGATCCAAGTATGCCAATTTGCTTAGGTCAGGTCGAGGATTTTTTTATGTGGCCTAAGTGCTCCTCCGCCGGGTGCAAGGGACCATCCGCGAGGGGGACGATCCGTGTAAATCCGCGTTTGCAAAGTGAAATTTTGGGGTGCGCAGTGTTCTTGTGAACCCGGTGTGTTTAGAATGCGAAGGATTGCGGCTGCGAAGTCCAATCAAGAGAGTCACGAGTCCCACCCTTCAGACTATCTTCACGGCTTCTCGATCCGGCTTTCATCCACTCTCTACTCCCAGAGGAACGATGCTCCATTCAAGACGAAAGTTTCTCGCCACTGCCGCGACGGCAACCCTGGCCGCGGTTCCCCTGACAACCTCAGCCGCCGAGGCCGATTGCGAGCCGGGTTTTCCGGACGAGGTCGTCCGTGCGTTCCAGGCTCTGCCCGGCGACAAGGCGGTCAAAATCTATGCTCCGGGCGGCGGAGGCAGGCGCAGCCTGTCCGTTGAGTTGAATACAAACAAGCGGCTTTTTGTAGCCAGCGCGATCAAAACGTATCTACTGTGTGCGGCGCTTCGCTAGGTGGATTCCTCTGACGTGGTGGAGACGATCGAGGGCAAGATTCTCGACCTCGACGATTCGGTCTGGTCCTTCGGCAGCCCCACGTTCATTCCAGAGCTTTTGAGCGGCCAGGTCTCCGAGCGCACCACCCTCGACGCGATGATCACCCACAGCGATAACACGGCCACCGACATGCTGTTCAAGCTGGTGGGTGCGGACAACGTCAGGAAGTTCATTGCCGATGCCGGTCTGACCAACACCCTGGCGCCGGACAGCACCCGCGCGCTCACCGCCTATATCTTCGGCGCGCCCAATTACCTGACGATTACCTGGGCCGAGCTTCAGGACGCCGTCAAGGGAAAGCAGAAACATCCTTTTCTCAACGATGTCGAGACGCTGGCCTCGTCGGCGCACGATCTGGTCTCGTACTATTCGCGCGCCCTGCAGGGCGAGTTCTTCGAGCACCCCGAAACACTGCAGGAGTATCGCCGCATTCTCTCGCTCTGCGACTTCATCTACCTGGTGCCTTTTCCGCTCGACGTGAGCGCCTATGCCAAGAGCGGCAACGCGGATTTTCCCGGCTTCCATGTCCGTTCCGTTGCCGGCGGCCTGTACGTTGCCGGGCGGTGGGTGTATTTTGCCTTCCTCATCAACTGGTACGCCGAAGAGGCCGAGGACGCGAAGACCGTGGACGCCTACTTTGCCGCCATCCATCGCACCCTGACGGCGATCCGGGACCAGTTTTTCCAAATGATCGGCGAAGGTCACCGAGCCGTGACAATCATGAATCGAGGCTGACGTTCCTTGCAGTAGAAAAGTACTGCATATGCAGTCAGGAGGACTGAGGGTAAAACACCTGCAGCCGGCAGAAAAACACCCCGAGAGTGGCGTTTTTCCGCGGTTTCGCGCGTTTTTAGCGTTGTTCGACCGGGGTATACGGCGCCGGGTATTCCGGCCCGTGATAGTCGGCCCGGGGGCGGATCAGGCGGTTATCGTCGAGCTGTTCGATCACGTGGGCCGCCCAGCCGGCGATGCGGCTTACGGCAAAGATCGGCGTGAAGAGGTCGATATCGATGCCCAGCGTCGTGTATGTCGAGGCGGAGTAGAAGTCGACGTTGGCGTTGAGCTTCTTCTCTTTCTTGATGTACTGCTCAATGGCGCGAGACATGTTGTACCACTTGGGGTCGCCCTTGGAGTTGCCTAAGTCCTCTGACATCTTACGCAGATGGGTGGCGCGCGGGTCTTCGGTTTTGTAGACGCGATGGCCGAAGCCGGAGATCTTCTGCTTCTGGGCGAGCATGCCCTGCACGTATTCCAGCGAGTGTTCGACGGGGTCTTTGCCCTGCTGCGCAGCCTCTTTGTCGATCTTGTAGAGCAGGCGCATGACCTCTTCATTGGCGCCGCCGTGGAGCGGGCCCTTGAGGGCGCCGATGGCTCCGGTGATGGCGGAATGGACGTCGGAGAGGGTGGCGGCGATGACGCGGGCGGCAAAGGTGGAGGCGTTCAGCTCGTGGTCGGCGTGGAGGATGAGGGCTACATCGAGGGTCCTGGTCGCAGTCTCGGTGGGCTTGGCACCCGTCAGCATCCAGACGAAGTTGCCGGCATGGGAGAGCGCGGGGTCGGGCTCAGGCAGGCTGAGGCCCTTGCGAATCCGGTCGTAGTACGCGACGATCATGGCGATCTGCGCCGTCAAGGCAAAGGATTTGCGGACGTTCGACTCGTGATCGACGGCCTTTTCTGCCGGATCGTAGAAGCTCAGCGCGGAGACGGCGGTGCGCAGCACCTCCATGGGCGTGCCGGTGCGGGGAAAGCTTTTGAGCAGGGCGATAATGTCGGGGTGGAGGGTGCGGGCCTCGGCGAGCTTCCGGGTGAAGTCGGCGAGTTCAGCCGGATTGGGGAGCTTGCCGAACCAGAGCAGGTAGGTGGTCTCCTCAAAGGTCGACTTGGGGGCGAGCTCATGGATGTCGATGCCGCGGTAGGCGAGCACACCGGCTTCGCCATCGATCCAGCAGACGCCGGAGTTTGCCGCGACTATTCCTTCGAGTCCTTTGACTGGTGCCGCCGTCGCCATTGCTGAGTTCTCCTCTGTGGTGCTCTTGAGCTACCAGGCCGCGCGGTGGATTGCGCTCCCTCTATAACAGACTGCTTTTCCCTGGTGAAAGTCTCGCAGCTCGAGAGAGTGCGGGCCGTTTCGATGTCCGATCTTTGAGTTATAGCGCAGCCGTCGAGGGCTTGTCACTTGGAGGCGGGACGGGAGGTTCCGGTGAATTCACCGATTCAGCGTCAAAACGGGCGGGGTGGAAGGGAGCGAGATCGATTTCAGTGGTTTCACCGCGAATGGCCTGCGAGATGAGCAGGGCAGTTGCGGGGGCGAGCAGGATGCCATTGCGGAAGTGGCCGGCGGCGATCCAGCAGTTTGGATGGGGGATGGATGGAGCCGGGGTTTGTGTTGCGCCTGCCTCGGAGACGTCGCGGCGCGGGGTGGGCATCGGGCCGGGCATTGGGGTGGGCAGCGGGCCGATGATGGGCAGTTCGTCGAGGGATCCGGGGCGAAGACCAGCCCAGCTTTCAAGGACCTCCGCCTGGGCGATGGGGGGCCAGAGCTCGGCGGCGGCGCGGAGCAGACCGGCAATGGCGTGGGGCTCGACGGTTTTGTCGAATCCGGCGTGCTCGACCGTGGCGCCGACGACGACGCGGCCTTCCCCGCGGGGTACCAGGTAAAGCTCGGGGGTGCGAAGGACACAATCGAGGCCTTGGCCGCCGTTGAGCTGGACGGTGACCATCTGGCCTTTGCGGGGGGCGATGGCCGGGGTGGTCCGAGCGGCATGCAGAGCGGCTGTGCCGGCCCAGGCTCCGGCACAGTTGACGAAATGGCCGGCGGAGATGGAACCAGCGCCGGTCTGGATGATGACTGCGCCGTCGAGGGCGGAAGCGTCGATCGAGAGGACTGCCTGCTTCTCGAGGATCTGGACACCGGCAGCTTGAACGGCGAGGGGCAGGGCAAAGCAGAGGTCGCGGGGATCGAGACTTTGCTCTTCGAGGCGGAGAAACTCCCGATTGCCGGAGATAAGGCCAGGAGCGAGGATTTGGAGCTCGGCGGGCGAGAGTGTCTGGTGCCGTGAGACGGGGCGCGCGGTATCAGGGGAGATGTTGAGATGGAGGCCAGTGCGGATCGCCTGCAGGGCGACGGTAGTGCGGATGGGAACGCTGCTATGGGAGAGACTTTCGACCTGGGCGAGCCACTGCGGGTATTCGCGGAGGCTGAGCCTGGCGAGTTCGGCCAGCCGGGGTGGATTTTCGGGGTCGTTTGCGGCGAGCATTCCGGCGGCCGCCCAGGAGGATTCAGCCATGGCGAGACCGCCATCGAGAACGGTGACAGCGAGACCGTGCGAGGCGAGATCGAGGGCGACGGCGAGGCCGATAATACCTGCGCCGGCGATGACTACATCCGCTGTTTCCACCCGTCTATTGTAGGACTTCAAAGAACGGCGGCGGCCGGCAGGCGGCGGACGGGACTTTCGCGCGGAAAACAGCGTCTATGGAGTGTAGAGTTAGTCATCTTGCAATGCGTATGACTTCAGGAGCGAAGGGAATTCAATCAATGAGCGATGCGGGAACTGGATTGGCGGCCGAACCGGTAGAGCGGAGTACTTCGGGATTATTTCTTGCGATCGTAGCAGTGGCGTTTCTGGCCTCGATCGGCGGGTTGATCTGGAGCTATACGCTTTCGACGCGGCTGACCAAGTCGGAAGGGGCGTTGTCGGCGGCGCAGGCGCAGAACAACAAGCTGAGCACGGCGCTGGACACCACGAATGCGCAATTGAAGGTAGAGACGGATGCGCTGAGCAAGTCGGTCGGGCTGACGCAGAAGCAGCTGGAGACGCGAGCCGCCGACCTGATGCGGCGGCAGGCCGCCGATGCGAAGCGGCTGGAGACGGCGCAGGCGGCAGCCAGCCAGCAGGCGACCCAGCAGGTGGCGGCGGTTTCAAGCGAAGTTTCGAGCGTGAAGACCGACGTGGGCGGGGTGAAGACCGATGTTGCCACGACAAAGAGCGACCTGCAGGCGACCAGGGCCCAGTTGCAAAGCATGAAGGGGGATCTGGGCGTGCAGAGCGGGCTGATTGCGACGAACCACGACGAACTGGAGATCCTGAAGCATAAGGGCGACCGTAATTATTACGAGTTCACCTTGAACAAGGACAAGAAGCCACAGCCGGTGGGAACGGTGAGCCTGGAGCTGAAGAAGGCCGACGTCAAGAAGAACCGCTACACGCTGGTGGTGATCGCCGACGACAAGCAGATCGAGAAGAAAGACAAGGGAACGAACGAGCCGGTGCAGTTCTATACCGGCAAGGACAAGATGCTCTTTGAGCTGGTGGTGAACACGGTGAACAAGAACCAGGTGATCGGGTATATATCGACACCGAAGAATGCTCCCCAGCCGGTGACGCCTTAGGTCGCAGACCAGTCAATTCTGCTCTCCGGCCGGCCGCTCCCCGGCCGGAGATCTGGGCGCTTCGATGGCAAAGCTTTGCTGAGCGGCGTAGCGGACTTCAGCGCGCACGCCCACCGTGCAGCCTACTGGGGTGCTGAGATGGTCAGGTCTTTCTGATGGAGAAATGATACGGTGACGTCGAGGGAGCGGCGCAGATTCCACTGGTCTTTGGTCAAGGGATAGTTGAAGATGACTTGCCCCTCGACGGTCTGGCCGGCAGGAATGGTGACGTCGCGCAGCAGCGGCTGCTGCTTCATGGAAATCAGCTCCGGATAAGCGATAAACACACGATTGAAGTCGGTGGCGCTGGCGGCGGAGCTGCGATGTTCCTCTCCGGAGAGACTGGCGATCGCTGTGAGATCCGAAAGAAAGAGCGGACCCGGGCTCTGATTGTGGAGCCGAACCTCGGCAATGACGATCATCTCATCGAAGGTCTGCTCGACCCGGGCGGCCCTGAGATTGGCTTCGAGCGCATCGTTGGAGCTCCGGTGGATGGGCCATGCCGTCAAGTGAATGATCTCCCCTGTGGCGACCGGCGGTTTTTCTCCGAAGTAGAAGTAGGCGCCGACCGCGGCTGTGACGAGGAGCGCCGCGACCAGCACCTTGAGGAGCGGGTTACCGCCGCCGCCCCCGGCGCTGGCCAGCGAGAGACCCTGCACCCGGCGAAGCGTTTCTTCAGAGCTGGACGGCGACGAGGTCGCTGGAGGATTGGTGCTCACGGTGTGAGCATTTTACCGTGATTTGAGGTGACGGAAAGAATTCCTTGTTGGCGACCTGCCTGGAAGCGGAGTAGCAGGCCGAGGTTGCGGCGGCGGCCGGCCGACATCGATTCGCAGCGGCACCGCATCTGTCTTAGAAAGCGAAAGCCGGTTTGGAGAGGGAAGGCTATTCGCGGAGAGCAGACGCCGTGAATGTACTTGTGCTTAATCCTGGCGGCAATTCCTTGAAGGCGGAGATCGTTGACTGCGAGGGCGGCCAGCGTTTCGCCTTTGCGGGCAAGAAACGGATCAGCGTCAGCGTCGAAGATATCGGCAAGGAGCCACATCTCTCGAAGTATGAGGGCAAAGAGGCGCTCGATCCCGAGCCGATTGAGGCCGCTAGCTACGCACAGGCGGCAGAGAACCTGCTCAGGTGGCTGGACGAGCATGGCGTCAAGGAAGGCTATGCGTT
This sequence comes from Acidisarcina sp., assembly GCA_965199205.1. Classification (GTDB taxonomy): domain Bacteria; phylum Acidobacteriota; class Terriglobia; order Terriglobales; family Acidobacteriaceae; genus Acidisarcina. The sequence continues at coordinate 1,954,655 of OZ240688.1, read as the reverse complement.
GAATGAGATCGACTGTATCGGCATCCGCGTGGTGCATGGCGGCCTCGAACTGTCGAAGCCAACGCAAATGAGCACCGAGGTCGAGCAGAAGATCGTGGAGCTCGAAAAGCTGGCTCCTCTGCATAACAAGAGTTCTATCGAGATTCTCGACCCGGTGCGCCGGAAGTTCGGCAGGACGCCGATTTACGCTGTCTTCGACACGGCGTTTCATCGGACGATCCCCGATCATGCGGCGCTGTATGCGATTCCGCTGGAGCTTGCGGAAAAGCACCATATCCGGCGTTACGGCTTTCATGGTATCTCGCATCGGTACCTGCTGGAGCGGTATGCCTGGCTGGCGAAGAAGAAGCCGGAAGAGTGCAGCGTGGTGAGCATGCACCTGGAGAGCGGGTGTTCGGTCACGGCGATCAGCAAAGGCAAATCGATCGACAACACGATGGGCATGACACCGCTCGAGGGCCTGATGATGGGTACGCGTTCAGGAGATGTGGACCCTTCCCTGGTGGAATTTCTAGTTCGCGAAGAGAAGATGAAGCTGGACGGCGTGATGACTTTGTTGAACAAGAAGTCGGGGCTGCTGGGCGTCTCCGGCGAGTCGCTCGACACGCGCGTGTTGATGAAGAGCTACGCTTCGAATCCGCGGGTGAAGCTGGCGATGGAGATTTTCTCGTACCGCTTAAGAAAGGCAATCGGCGCTCACCTGGCTGCGCTGGGCGGGGCGGACGCAGTGATCTTCGGCGGCGGCATTGCGGAGAATACGAGTCTGGTCAGGGAGCGGGTCGGCGAGGGACTGCGGGCTTTTGGCCTGGAGATCGATGCTGAGTTGAACGAGAAGGTGATTAATGTCGAAGGCAGGATCTCGACCGAAGATTCTGCAATCGAGGCGTGGGTGATCCCGGTGGAGGAAGGACTCCAGATTGCGCATGAGTGCTGCGAGGCGATGGCGGCGTGAGCGCCGGCCTTTCTCGGGGGAAAGTCCTTTTTTCAGGACGCTCGGTGAGCGTACTATCACCAGAGCATGGACGTGATGACGCAGCAGGATCCGGCAGAAGCAGCGAAGCGCGAGGCGGCGAAGTGGGCGGCCTCGCAGGTGGAAGATGGCATGGCGGTCGGGCTGGGCTCGGGCACGACCTCGGCGCTGGTGATCGAGGAGGTTGGCCGGCGCGTCGCCGCCGGGTTGCGGATCACGGCGATCGCGACCTCCGAGGCCTCGCACGCGCAGGCGCTTGGCCTGGGGATTCCGCTGACTGATTTTGGCCGCCAGCCTCATCTCGATCTCACCATCGACGGCGCGGACGAGGTGCAGGAAGGTACGCTGCACCTGATCAAAGGGCATGGCGGCGCGCTGCTGCGGGAAAAGATCGTGGCTATGGCCAGCGGGCGGCTGTTGATCGCGGTTGATCCGCGGAAGCTGGTGACCACGCTGGGGTCGCTCTTTGCCGTTCCGGTGGAAGTCGTGCCGTTCGGCTGGGAGACGACGGCGAAGCGGCTGCGCGACCAGGGCTTCGCACCGGAGCTTCGCGTCAGAGACAATGGAAGCCCCTATATCACCGATGGGCAGCATTACATTCTGCATTGCAATTTACCGGAATCCGGTCTTTCTCCCAGAGAGGCCGCAGAACGTCTCAAAACCATCGTGGGCGTCGTCGAGCATGGCTTGTTTCTCGGGATGGCGAGCCAGGTGGTGATCGGCAGCCCGGACGGCATCCGGATCCTGACGCCGGCCGCCGGCCGAGCTGCCGGCCCACGGCTTCTTCTGCAAGACAATTACCCGAAAGTGTCATCCGATTCGCCCCTATCGGGGGTTCTTCCCCCGGGGAAGGCGAAGTATTGTGTGCTTATACAAGACAAGCGGTGATGCTTTTCCCCTCTTGGATCCAAGCTGAAATTCCTTTCTTTCTTTCCGGTAAGCGCCAGGGATGGCGCGGGAGCTCAGGCAGACGGGGAACCGCCCTGGCGGGTCCTGTGACAAATGCCCGGAATCTGCGACGCCTCCCCGTGAGGAGGCGGATGGCGATTGGAACAGCGAAGTTCCGACAGGAACAGTGAACCACCGGAGGCGGAGAGGCAATGCTTTCCTTCCTCGATGTTCTCGTGCTGCTGCTGCAGGCTTACCTGCTGCGGGGCTGTCACCTGCGGCGATTTGTCTTTCGTAGCAATGTTGCCTTGCTGCCGATGGAGCGAACTTATGAAGTAGAGGACCAGACCCCCGCGGCAAGTGGAAGCCTGCCGCGCACCGACAGTCTTTATCAAGGAGAAAGTGATGAATCGGATTTCCGACGGCAGCAACGTTCCGTTCAACAATTCACTGACGATGATGGCGGATGACACGCTGGTGGAGATGGCAAAAGCCGGCGGTCACCTGGCCTACGTGGAGCTTTGCCGGCGGCACTCCAGCATGGCGATGCGCGCCGTACAGCGGATCACGAGAAACAAGGAAGACGCGGAGGATGTACTGCAGGAGTCGCTGATGAAGGCTTTTATTCACCTTCGTAGCTTCGACGGCAGGGCGGCCTTTTCTACGTGGCTGATGAGGATCGCGATCAACTCCGCGCTGATGTTAATACGCAAACGGCGGAATCATCCGGAGACTTCTCTGGAGGGCGATCTCGAAGGCGGGCAGAGTTATTTCGAGATTTCGGAGCCGTCGCTGAACCCCGAGAACCATCTGTACCAGCGGGAGAAGGAACATCAACTGCGGCAAGCGGTCGGAAGACTGCCGCCGAGACTGCGGGTCGCGCTGGAACTGCGCCACGCGCAGGATGCCTCGGTGCGAGAGGTGGCGGCGGTGATCGGCATTTCTGTAGCTGCGACGAAGTCGCGCCTGCTGCGGGCGAGGACGGCGCTCCGGAGTTCCTTGAGTCGGCAGGAAGGCAGCCGGCGGCGGCTGCTCAACACATAAGGTCATGGCAGCGTTCCGGGTCATGCAAGAGCTGAGGTGACGATGCGTTCGAGAGCAGACAGTGCCGCCCTCGAACGCTAGGACTGCCTGCGCTCGATCATGGCCGCAAAGAATCCGTCGCAGGGATGAACTCCGGGCAGGGTGCGGAGGCGGCCTTGCTCGAGCAGCCCGGCTTGGCTGCCGGGGTGCATGGCGCCTTCAGCGAGGAGCGACTCAAGGCGCAGGGCCACGCCGGTTTCGGTGTATTCAGGGCGGCCGGCGAGACAGTCCTGGATGACAGATTCGTTTTCTTCCGGTTCAAGCGAACACGATGCGTAGATCAGACGGCCCCCCGGCTTGAGGGCGCGCATTCCGGCGAGCAGGATGGCGACCTGGCGGGAGTGCTGCCGGGCAAACTCGGCAGGCTCGAGATGATGGCGAATCTCAGGATTGCGCGCGATCGTGCCGGTCCCGCTGCAGGGTACGTCACAGAGAACGAGATCGAATTGCCGATCATAGACGAGCTTCGCGGCATCGACGGTCTCGTAGGAGATGCGTGCGCCTTTGGCATTCCGGAGCAGGCCGCGCATCTCGTCGAGGCGCCGGCGACTGACGTCACAGGCCAGCAGGGCCGACTTCGGGTTCTGCTCGGCCAGGATGGCGGTTTTGCCGCCGGGAGCGGCACAGCAATCGAGGATGTTGTCACCCTTGCCGGCGAGTTCGGCGACCAGCTGCGAACCTTCATCCTGAATTCTGATCCCACCGTCTCGATAGGTCGCCGTGGCAGTGACATCTCCGCGGACGACGCGACGGGCGCGGGTGAGGAAAGCTCCAGGGGCGAGTTCGATGCCCTCGGCGGCGAGTACGGCTTCAGCCTCGGGGTTGACGAGGCGGATGGTAGTCGGTGGCTGCTGCTGATCGAAGCGGCAGATTGCCTCGGCCTTTTGCATGCCGTAACGAAGCGCCCAGCGCTCGACCATCCAGGCCGGGTGCGCCAGCGACAAGGCGAGTTCAACCGGACTGCTGAAAGTATCCGGGACAGCCACTGGAAGTTCTATGGCGATCTTGCGAAGGACGGCGTTGACCATGCCGGAGGCAAAGCCCTGGCCGGTTCGTTTGACCAGTTCGACCGAGTCCATGATGGCAGCGTGGGCCGGGATGCGGTCGAGATAGAGCATTTGAAATGCGCCGATGCGCAAAGCGATGCGGACCTCCTCATCCAGCCGGGTATCGGGGCGGACGAGCAGCTGATTGACACGAGCGTCGAGAGCGATCTGCCAGCGAAGGGTACCCATGACGAGATTGGTGCAGAGGTTGCGATCCTGCTGCGAGAGACGGTTGACTGCGTCGGCGCGGAGGAGCTCGTCGCAGTGGCCGGCGTTGTGTTCGATCTTGAGCAGGATGTCGAAGGCGGCGGAGCGTGCGGCGGCAATCATGCGCCGGAGCCGGGGTCTGGCACGGGTTCCAGCTTTTGCCCGAGCCTGTCGCCAGACTTCAACGCTTGGCCGCGAAGAAAGTCTTCCGACGGCATGCGCCTTTTACCCTCGAGCTGAACCTCTTCGAGCAGGATCCAACTGCCCTCGGCGCAACTGGCGAAGAAGTGCCCCTGGTCGACGTGGACAGTGCCGGGCTCAGCAGGAATACCGACAAGCGCCGGCTGCATGCGCGAGACCAGCAGCTTCTTGCCATCCATGGTCGTCCATGCGCCGGGCCAGGGCTGAAAGCCGCGCCAGCGGTTGTACACTTCGTTTGCCGCCAGCGAAAAATCAATGGCTCCGTCTTCGCGGGTGAGGATGGGCGCGAGCGTTGCGCCCGCATCATCCTGCGGCTTAGGCGTGATCGAGCCGTCCTCGAGACCCTGTAAGGTCTGGATCAGCGCCTGCGCGCCGGTTTGAGAGAGTTTCAGATACATATCCTCCGCCGTTTCCGCTGGGCTAATCGGGACTTCGCTTTGGAGCAGGACGGCGCCGGTATCCAATCCCTCATCGAGGCGCATGGTGGTGACTCCCGTGACGGTCTCTCCGCGCGCGATCGCCCACTGGATCGGTGCAGCCCCGCGATACCTGGGCAGCAGTGAACCATGCACGTTGATGTTGCCGAAGCGGGGCAGATCGAGCATCCATTTGGGAATGATGCGGCCGTAAGCCACGACGAGGATGGCATCGGGAGCGATGGCGGCGAGCTGTTCGCGAAGCTCCTGATTATTCTTGATCTTTTCCGGCTGGAAAACTTCGAGACCGGCGGCCTCGGCTATCTGTTTCACCGGAGGCGCCATCATCTGCATACCGCGCCCGCTGGGGCGGTCGGGCTGGGTGAGTACCAGGGCGATTTCATGGCCGGCGTCGATCACGGCCAGCAGCGTAGGCACCGCAAATTGCGGGGTACCGCAGAAGACTAATTTCATTGGTCAGCTTTCATGGCGTTACCACTCGCCAGCCTTTTGCAGTTTGCGGATGCGGCGCTGGATGAGGTCGCGCTTGAGGGCGCTAACGCGGAAGATGAAGAGGATGCCGTCAAGGTGATCGATTTCGTGCTGAAAGGCGCGGGCGAGAAGCTCTTCGCCGTCGTATTCGCGCCATTGGCCGGTAACGGTCTGCGCGCGCACCTTGACGCTGGCGGCGCGGGAGACTTTTTCGTGAATGTCGGGCAGGCTCAAACAGCCCTCTTCGCCATATTGCTTGCCCTGCTTCAAGGTGATCTCGGGATTGATGAGGACGATCTTCTCTTCCGGATTTTTCTGGAAGCTCAGATCGAGCACGGTGACGCGCCGGGGCACGCCGATCTGCGGGGCAGCAAGGCCGATACCCTGCGCGGCGTACATGGATTCAAACATGTCGTCGACGAGCGTGCGTAACTCTTGATCGAACTCCGTCACCGGAGCGGCCGGGCGCTGCAGGACCGGCTCTGGATATTTCACAATCGGTCGAACCATGAAACTGTCTGTTTCCTGAAGTGAATTTTGGACCTTTGCGTGAGCAGGGGAAGTGCGATCGGCACTCGCTGCTTTTAAAACCGGCGGATCTGCGCGAGGTACCCGTCGTAGTTTCGCCTGAGTTCGCCTGCGGAATCACCGCCGAACTTTTCGAGCGCGAGTCTGGCTACGGCGAGAGCGACCATGGATTCGGCCGCAACTCCCGCGGCGGGGACGACGCAGACATCGCTGCGTTCGTAGGATGCCTTGGTCGACTCCCGGGTATCGAAGGCTACCGAGGCCAGGGGACGGCGGAGAGTGGAGATAGGCTTGAGATAGCCTCGAACGACGATGTCTTCGCCATTGGAGACGCCGCCTTCGATGCCGCCGGCGTTGTTGCGTTCGCGGGTGAAGCGGGTGTGGTTGCCGTTCGACTCGGCTTCGCTGTAGCCGATGGTGTCGTGGACCTGGGAGCCGAGCGAGGCCGCAGCGGTGACGCCGCGGCCGAGCTCGACGGCTTTGACGGCCTGGAGCGACATGACGGCCTGGCCGAGGATGCCGTCGAGGCGCTCATCCCAGTTCGCGTAGGTGCCGATACCGGCGGGTGCGCCGTGAACGACGACCTCGAAGACGCCGCCGATCGAGTCGCCGGTGCGCAAAGCAAGATCGACCTCGGCTTTCATCCGGGCTTCGGCCTCGGGGTCGACACAGCTGAGCAGGATTTCTTCCTTGTCGCGGAGGGCGGCGATCTCTTCCCAGGCGGCGTCGCGCTCGAGCTCGGCGCGGCCGACGCGGACGACGTGGCTGGCAACCTCGATATCGAGGTTCCTGAGCAGCAGCTTGGCCAGGGCGCCGGCGGCGACGCGGGCGGTGGACTCGCGCGCGGAGGCGCGTTCGAGGACATATCGGGCGTCAGGGAAGTCATACTTGAGCGCGCCCGCGAGATCGGCGTGGCCGGGACGCGGCGAGGCGACCGCCTTATGCTTGGCGGGATCGCCGGCACCGACCGGCAGGACCTCGGTCCAGTTCTTCCAATCGCGATTTTCGATTTCGATGGCGATCGGCGCGCCGATGGTCTTGCCGTGGCGAACGCCGGAGAGGATATGGGCGGTGTCGGACTCGATGCGCATGCGGCCGCCGCGCCCGTAACCGCGCTGGCGACGCCAGAGCTCGTGATCGATGAATTCCTGGTCGACGGGAACTCCGGCAGGGAGCCCGGAAATAAGGGCGATCAGGCTCTCGCCGTGAGATTCTCCAGCAGTGGAAAAGCGTAGCATCGTGGGTGATTTACCAGACTTGATTGTAGCTTAGGGTGGCGCCGGCATTCATTTGCCTCGCCGGGAAGTTCGAGGACTCTCTGCGTACATCCAGAATAAGCCGGCCCCATCGATTTGGGCAGACAAGCCGCTAATCCCCTACAATCCACGCGAACTGGTCTTCGGTCAGCGGGACTACGCTGAGCCGGCCGATGATGACCAGGGGAGAATCGCGGAAGAGCGCGGAAGCTTTGATCTGGGTGAGGGTCTTCGGCTCCTTGATCTTCTTGCCGGCCTTGATCTTAACCAGCGGCACCTTGGGATCGGCGGGGTCCACAGCGAGGACCCTGGCGGTGCCGACGGCGGTGCGTTCGTCACCGGTGTGGTAAATAACGAGGTCGGCGCCTTTCTTCATCTCGCGCAGGTGTTTGACAGCGGTGGCATTGTTGACGCCGTCCCAGATGGTCTCCTTGTCGCGTTCAAGGTCGGCGAAGGAGTAAACGTCGGGTTCGGTTTTCAAGAGAAATGCGGGCATTTATTCATCTCCTTCGCCGGCCAAATAGCCGGAGGTGTCGAGCAAGGGCCGCTCCATGGCGCGAACCCATTCGGTCATTTGTGAGGCGTCGCGTCCAGCGGTAGCGGCGCGCTCAAATTCGCTGCGAACGGTCTGCATCTTGGCGTCCATATCGTCGAGATAGTGAAGCAGGATCGCCTCGGGGATCATGGGCAACTTGGGCGAGCCGTACTCGTAGCGACCGTGATGGCTGAGCACCATATGCTCAACGAGCACCCGCAGCCGGGACGGAAAACCAGGCAGCATTTCGAGTTTGCGCTCGATCATGCCGTAGCCAATGGTGATGTGGCCGAGCAGCTGCCCTTCGATGGTGTAATCGAAGCTTTTCTTCCAGACGAGCTCATGGAGCTTGCCGATGTCGTGGAGCACGGCTCCGGTAAGCAGCAGATCCCGGTGGATCTCGGGGTAATGCTTCGCCGCCAGTTCGCATACCCCCATGAGCGAGACGACGTGCTCGAGCAGGCCTCCCAGCCAGGCGTGATGCATTCCCTTGGCGGCGGGCGCCTGGCGGAAGGCCGCGGCGATCTCAGGGTCGTCGAGAAAGGCGCGGAGCAGCGCTTTTAAGTGTGGGTCGCGGAAGCCGGCAACGTAGGCGTTCAGCTCGGCCCAGAGAGTGTCGACGTTTTTGGTGGTCTGGGGTAGAAAGTCTGCCGGGTCATATTCGCCATCCAGCGCGGCGCGGATGCGCTCAACCTTCATCTGCAGGCGTTCCTGGTAGCGGCAGACCAGGGCTTTGAGCTTCACGACATCGCCCTGCTCGAACTCCGGCGAAGCCTCAGCGGCGTTGTCCCACATCCGGGCTTCCATCGAGCCGGTTTTGTCGGTCAATACCAGGGCGAGGTACTTCCCGCCGTCCTTCTTGTCGCGCAGAGACTTGGTCGATGCCGAGAAGAAAGCGGTGACGGACTGCTCCTCAAATTTCGCCAGGTCGGCTATGAAAATGTCTTTCATCTTTTCAGGTACTTTACAGCATCGCAGTGCGGACAAACAGTCGTGCCCGCATCCGGAAGATGCGAGGCACGGAATAGAAGAATGGCGAATGCTGCTGCTATTGAGGTTGGGCCGGCGGCGGGGTTTGAGTATCCGGCGCGGGGGGCGTGGGAGGATTAGCCGGGGGCGCGTCTGCCGACGGCGGGGGCGCCGCAACCGGAGTCGTTCCGTCATCCGCCGGAGCGGTGCTCTTGGTCTTCAACTGGTCCTGCAAGCGGGTCTTTTCGGTCGGCTTTACCTTTTTAGTGGTCGCGGTATCTCCACTCAGGCCCAGAGGCGCGGATTGGGTCTGCCGGTCGGCGACTTCCTGCGCTGACACAGGCGTGGGAGCAAACGGATCCACCTTGGGTTCTCTCGTTTTCTTTTCCTTGGGTAGCTTGGCGCGGTCGGTGAAACGGGTCTTCTTCTCGGGGGCCGTTGCGGCGGGGGTTGGCGGGAGATCGCCGCCATTGTTGGCAGCGACCTGGCTCTCGGGAGACATTCCATTCTGGGCGATGTTGGCCGAACTCCCGTTGGCTCCGGCGTCGACCGTCTGGGTCTGGGTTGCGGCGGTGGTTGGCAGGGTCTTGGTCGGGGCCTGGCCGTAACGGATCTTCTCTTTCTTGCCGGGCTTCTGCGTGGCGGCGCTTGCGACCTGAGTGTTCGCCGCAGGAGCTGGTTTGTCGCTGGAGCTTTGGACCGCCGCTGCACCCGCCGCCGGCGTCGGATTGGAGACGCCGACCTGATCTTCGGCTGGCGCGCCGGGCGCGCCTACCTGACCGGTCGTGGGTTGAGGCGGACCAGCGTCCGGGGCGCCCGGCGCGGCGGGGGAGCTATTGCTCATGGCTGTTGCAGCTCCGGGAGCCTGGGCAAGGGATGGAACACCGGACTGCGGCGCCGGAGCAGCGGGGGGCGGAGCGCTGGCCTGCTGGGATTTCGGGGTGGCGCCGATCGTTCTCTGGCGAAAGCGGGTGCGCTCGACTTTCCGCTTTTTCTTGGGAGCCGGAGGGGCGTAAGCGCTGTAGACGGGCTTACTTGGGTTGATGACTGCGGCCGTATCGACATAACCCGGCTTGTAATCGATGTACGCCTGCTCGCGCAGCAGTTTGAGATAGGCGCGTAATGCCGGCTCGGTGCGTTCAGCGCCTACGGCCTCTTCTACCTGGGGCAAAACGTCTTTGAGAGGCGGTACGCCGCCAGGATTGTGAGCGTCAACGTAGAGGATGACGAATCCCTGCCTGGTGCGGATCGGCTGAGTGTACTGGCCGGCCTGGAGCGCGAATGTCTGGTCCTCGAGAACCTTCGCTAGCTGGCCGCGCTTGAATTCTCCGAGATCGCCGCCCTGGGCAGCGGTAGTTCCGGCGGAGTTTGCCTTGGCGAGTTCATCGAACTTCGCGCCGCTCTTGAGCTTGTTGTAGACATCCTCGGCTTTGGTCTGGGCGGCAGCGACCTGGGCGGGGTCGTCAGCCACGGCAGCACCGGTCGCCGAGGGCGCGGTGGTTCCGGTCGGGATCAGGATTTCGCTCAGCTTGACGGACTCGGGACGGTCAAAGTCTGCCTTGTGCGCGTCGTAATACCGCTGCACATCGGCCTGGGTCAGGTTGACCTTGCGGTAGACCTCCTGCCCAATGACCTGCTGAGTGATGATGCGGTCGCGGATGTGCTGCTTGAAATCTTCAAACGAGACGCCTTGCTGCTTGGCGGCGGCCTCGAGAGCGTCCATCGAATCGAGGTTGTTCTGCTTGCGGATGGCATTAAGCTGCTTGACCATCTCAGTTTCGCCGGTGATGCCGAGCTCCTTGCCCTTTGAGAGCAGCAACTGCTGGTCGACGAGGTCGCGCAGCAGGTTCTTGCGCTGGTCTTCAAGCTGTTGCGGGGGCCAGTTCTGCTGCTTTGCAGTGGCTTCGAGTTCCTGGGACTGGCGCTCGTAGTCCGACTTGCTGATGATGCCGTCATTGACGAAGGCGATGATGTCTTCGACGACCGCCCCGGCGAAAGGGGACTGCGGCCCGGATGCTGCCGGAGGCGGCGGAATCGAGTGAGCGGTCTGGGCGAAAACTGGAACGGCGGCGGAGGTCACGGCGATGGCGATGCCGAGAACCGCAGACTGCGAAATGCGTAGATTCATGGGAGGCTCAGTCTCAAGCAGATGGACTCTTCATACCCGGGCAAGGCATCAAAAGCACCGCTTTTGCAATTCTAATCGCGGTGGCATGAGAGCGCCAATGCTAAGGAAGCGCCGGTCGAAGCATTCCCGGGGTGATGGCGGCTCTCGGGCCGCGCTTCTGCGATCGCGCTGGGGTAGAAACGGGGGGACGGGGGTTCGACAGCCGGGGTTGGCAACAGCGGCGGCTCCGGTCGCATTCAGGCCCGAGACGCAAGGCGACCTGCTAGGTTTGTAGTTCGTTTTCAAAAGATAAAGGAACCATCATGAACGAGTTGAGATCTTCGCCACGCCTGCGGTGGGGCCTGCTGGCGGCTGGACGCATTGCCCACGAATTTGCCGAGGGTGTGAGAAGTTCAGGATCAGGTGAGTTGAAGGCAGTCGCCGCGCGCGACCTTGGACGAGCGGAGGCGTTCGCTGCGGAGCATGCGATCGGCTCTGCATATGGCAGCTACGACGAACTGCTGGCCGACGCCAGTATCGAAATCGTTTATATCTCGACGCCCCACGACTCCCATGCCGAGTGGGCGATCAAGGCGGCAAATGCCGGTAAACATGTGCTCGTCGAGAAACCGATCACCATGAGCCACGCCCAGGCGGAGGCGGTCTTTGAGGCCGCGCGACAAAACGATGTCTTCCTTATGGAAGCGTATATGTACCGCATACACCCGCAGATCGTCCGGCTTACGGAGTTGATCCGGGAGGGGAGGATTGGAAGTGTTCGCGCGGTGGACGTCTGCTTTAATTACGACGTGCCGGCGGAGGAAGCGGGTCGGCTGGGCAACCATCGGCTTGCCGGGGGCGCCATTCTCGATGTCGGGGGATATACGGTGTCGACGGCGCGCACCGTAGTGGAAGCCGCGACTGGACTCGAGGTGGCGGAACCGCTGGAGGTCAAAGCCATCGGTCATCTCGGGAAGGACTCCCGGGTGGATGAGTATTCGACCGCCGTTATGCGTTTTCCGGGCGAGATCCTGGCCACTCTTTCCTGCGGCTACCGGCTGCAGAAAGACGGCGCGATCCGGGTCTATGGAACAGAGGGGCAGATCACGATTGCATCTCCACCATGGATGCCGGAGATGCGAGTGGCGGGTGATTCGACCATCCTGATCGAGCGGCATGGGCAAGAGCCGGAGAGCATTACGATCTGCGCCGAGAAGGCGCTTTTTTCGGCGGAAGTCGATTACGTGGCGGGGTTTATCGAGGCAGGGCAGACTCCGCTGGTCTCATGGGCGAGCAGCCTGGCAACCATGCGAGCATTGGACCGCTGGCGGCAGGAGATCGGCCTTGTTTACGATCGCGAAACCGAAGAAGGCGCGGTGACGCTGCCCAAGGCGCAGGGCAGGAAGGAACTGCGCGCGAGGATCGGTTCGGTTCTTTTTCCACCGCTCGGCAAGCCGGTTTCCCGGCTGGTTTTAGGTACGGATGCGGCTCGAAGTCCGGAATCGGTCCTGGTGCTCTGGGATCACTATCTCTCGCTGGGAGGAAACATCTTCGATTCGGCGTGGATTTACAACCAGGGCAGTGCGGAGACACAGCTGGGCTGGTGGATCAAGAAACAGGGAGTGCGGGCGGACGTTGTGCTGATTGACAAGGGGGCGCACTCCCCGATTCCATCCTGGCCGCATTCGCTGTACACCGAATGCACTCCCGAGGCCCTGAGCCGGCAGCACCTGCAGAGCCTTGAGCGGCTGCAGACTGAATACATCGACATTTACATGATGCATCGAGACAACACTGCCGTTTCGGCCGGTGAGTTCATCGATGTAATGAATCGGCATAGGAATAGCGGGACGATGCGATCATTCGGGGTCTCGAACTGGACGCAGGGGAGAATCGAAGAGGCGAACCGGTATGCGGCCCAGCATGGCCTTCAGGGTATTTCTTCAGTGAGCAATCAGTTGAGCCTTGCTCGACCCGTCCATGAGATTTTCCCGGGTACCGTTTCGTTCGGAGACGCGGAGTCTCGTGCCTGGCTGGCGAAGACGCAGCTGCCGCTCTTTCCCTGGTCGAGCCAGGCGCGCGGCTTCTTCCTGGAAGAAGAAGACATTGGTTACCAAGCCAAGGACTTCGCTGACCGGCAGGCGGGCGACATCGAACGCCACTGGTCGAGCCCGGAAAACCGGGCGAGGAAGGACCGGGCCGGCCAGCTTGGGAGGGAACTGGGAATCTCTACTATCGGCGTCGCCCTTGCCTGGGTGCTCCACCAGCCTTTCCCGACGTTCCCTCTGATCGGACCTCGCTCGATTGAGGAACTGAACAGCTCGGCTTTTGCCGGAGCTCTCGAGTTGACGCCGAGGCAAGTGGAGTGGCTGGATAACGGACGGGCCTAACCCGCGGGAGAGCCATCCTGCTCACCCTCTGCCGGCGCCAGGGGTGAGCAAATTGGTCATTCTTGACTATGCTGCCGCTTGCTCGGCGAGCTTTTTGATAGCGGCCAGAATGTGGTCGTCGCCGGTGACGGTTTCTTCGTAGCGCTTTTGTCCGTCGGCGACCTTGGCGTAATCTCCCTGGATCATTTCAAGAGAGGATGCGTTGCCATCCTTTTCCTCGAGTTGATAGGTCATGGTGAGATAGTTTTCGGGGATGTCGGGGACGGTGGGGCTTGGGGCGATGACGGTGTACACCAGCCGGCGGGGTGCTTCGATGGAAACGACTTCGCCTTTGACGTAGACTTGCCCGTCGGCGACTCCACGCCAGAGCAGGGGCGAGCCGGGCTTCCAATCGGTCTCGGCGTTGCAGCCGAACATGTATTGGGGGATATATTCGGCGTCGGTAAGCACCTTCCATAGCGTTTCGATGGGGGCTGCGACCTCGATGGATTTACGGATGATGAGTTCCGGCGCGGGTGTCTGGGGCATGGCGATTTCTCCTCAACAAAACTATAGGGCGAGTGGGCCCGGGGATGATTGGAAAAACGCGACAGGCGTTCAACGGGCAGATTGCCGGCATTTCGGCGGGGAAATCACGGGGGGTTCTAGGATGGCCACCGGAGACGGCCAGACTGGCCGTCTCCCGACGCCTGCCTGCGCCAGCGCTGTCCGACTTCATCCAGCATTACTGGACGGTGAGCTGGGACCTGCGCGGCCGGGAGCCTCATTTGCAGGAGACATTGCCGCACCCGAATACTTACCTGGTTTTTGAGTTCGGCAAGCTGCTGCTTTACGGCGTCTCGACGGGCAAATTTACGCGACTGCTGGAGGGACAAGGCCGGACATTCGGGGTCAAGTTCAAGCCTGGCGGCCTGCGGCCATTTTTGCGGGCGGCGGTTTCCTCGCTGACGGATCGAACGGTAGCGGCCAGCAGTGTCTTCGGCAAGGCCGCCGATCGGCTTGAGTCCCGGTTGTGCGAGTGCCAAAAGAGCGAGGAAGCAATGATGGAGGCGGCGAATGCCTTCTTTCTTCCCCAAACCCCGGAGCCGAACGAGACCGCTACGCTGGCCGCGCAGCTGGTCGAGCGTATTCTCGAGGAACCGGAGATCAAGGCGGTCGATGACCTGGCCGGCCGGTCGGGGATAGGGAAGCGTTCGCTGCAGCGAATCTTCAGCGAATATGTAGGCGTGAGCCCCAAATGGGTGATTCGGCGGTATCGGCTGCACGAACTGGTGGAGAGGCTTAACTCGGGCGAGGAACTGAACTGGCCGGACCTGGCGTTGAACCTGGGTTACTTTGACCAATCGCACCTGATTCATGACTTCCGGTCGATTGCCGGGTACTCCCCGACACTTCTTCAGAAACAGGCCATGAGGAAGTTGCCGTGAGCGGCCGGCTCCGGTTTCTGGATGCGATGGGCGATCTCTTCCGGGAAGGAAGCGGGGTTTTGGCCGATGCCGGGTTGGCGGCGGCCTGGCGCCAGAATGGTATTCTTAAACCAAACAGATCTGCGGCGCGTCTAAATTGCAGCCATACCTGATCTGGCAGCCGTAGTTTTCTTCAGAGTTGAGGGTCCATTCCTGATGCCTTCCCGCGCGCGCCGCACCGTGTTCTCCCTTGTTGTCTTTTTTGCTACCTGCGGCTTGATCGGCATGATGATCGACCAGAAGGTGGGCGCTCAGTCGAGCACCGACGAATCGACTTTTCGCGACAATTTGCGTACGTTTACGAGCGTTTATGACGTGGTGGCGCAGAATTACGCCGATCCGCTGACCGGCGACAAGGCCGGCAAGGTCATCTATGACGGGGCGATTCCGGGGATGCTGCGGACGCTCGATCCGCACTCCAGCTTCTATGATCCGAAGGCCTACGCGAAGATGCGCGAAGACCAGCACGGGAAGTACTACGGCGTGGGCATGACGATTCAGCCGCAGGGCGTCGGCACCGCGCAGAAGATCGTGGTGGTCTTTCCGTTTGAGGGGACGCCATCCTATCGGGCGGGAATTCGGCCGGGTGACGTCATTGCCGCCGTTGACGGCAAGACGACCGACAGTTTGAATTCTGAAGAAGTCGCCAACATGCTGAAAGGACCGAAGGGGACGCATGTGCAGGTGACGCTGGTTCGCGAAGGGGCGCCAAAGCCGCTAATCTTCGACCTGATCCGCGACGAGATACCGCATAACAGCGTGGATTTGAAATTTGAGATTCGTCCTGGTGTGGGGTATATCCACCTGACCAATTTCCAGGAGACGACGGGGCGCGAGATCTCGGATGCGCTCGAGGGATTTGGGGAGCCGAAGGGCCTGGTGCTCGACCTTCGTGGGAACCCCGGGGGGTTGCTTTCCGAGGCAGTCGCGGTCTGTGACAAGTTTCTGCATCGCGGACAGGTGATCGTCTCGCAACGCGGACGGGCTTATCCCGAGCAGATCTATCGTGCGACCCATGGCGAGTCGGGTGTGGATTATCCGGTTGTGATCCTGGTGAACCACGGTACGGCTTCGGCGGCCGAGATCGTCTCGGGCGCTCTGCAGGACCACGATCGCGCGCTGGTGGTGGGAGAGACGACGTTTGGCAAAGGGCTGGTACAGACGGTCTATCAGGTATCGGAGAACACCGGGCTGGCGCTGACGACGTATCACTACTACACGCCCAGCGGACGGCTGATTCAGCGCAATTATGAAGGTGTTTCGCTCTACGATTACTACTACAACCACGATAAGCCGCAAGACTCAAAAGACCGTGAGGTCAAGCTGACTGACTCCGGCCGGACGGTCTATGGCGGCGGCGGCATTACTCCGGACGACGAGATCGACACGCCCAAATCGAACCACTTCCAGGAGAGCCTGCTGGGGCATTATGCCTTCTTCAATTTCAGCAAGCACTATCTGGCAAATCGGACCGTAGCCAAAGATTTCCAGGTGAATGACGAGGTGATCGGCGAGTTCAAGCAGTTCCTGAAGTCGCAGGATATCCCGTTTACCGATCAGGATATCGCCGGGGTGCGCGACTGGATCAACACCAATATCCAAGCCGAGCTGTTTACTTCGCAGTTCGGTCAGCAGGAAGGGCTAAAGATCCGCGCCCAGTGGGACCCCATGATCCAGAAATCGCTGACTTATCTGCCACAGGCGCAGACGCTGGAGCAGAATGCGGAAAAGGTTGTCGCGCAGAAGGCGATGGCGCGGAGCGCCGGTAGTCCGGAATAGGTTTCTACTCTGCTCAGCGCTCCACTTTCAGCACCCAGGCCGGCTGATGCAGGAGCTGTTCCGGCAATTGAGGGAGCTCGACCTGGGTCCCTCCCGGAGCTGCCTTGAACTGTAAGGCTTGTGCGGTCGAGCCGAGCAGGGATACCGACTTGACTCCCGCGAGATCCTTCAGCATGAAAGTATGTTCCGGCCAGCGCGGCAGGATTGCATAAAGATCGCTTCCCCTAGTGGTGAAGAAGGCCTCGATGCCTGCCTTTCCGGCCTCTGGCTTGTCGGCCAGCCTGGTCACGTCATAGGCGGCCTGGAACTCGGCGTTGTAGTCGACTTTCGGAATGTCTCCGGTGCTCCACTGGCGGGTGGTCTTCCATGGCTTCGTGCCGTAGATGGCTTCTCCATTCACCTTGAGCCAATCACCCATCTGGGCGAGGCGATCCTCCATAATAATCGGGATCGTGCCATCGGCTGCGGGGCCGATGTCGAGCAGCAGATTGCCGCCGCGGCTGACGATGTCGACGAGCATAATGACGAGTTCGCGGCCGGTGTGGTAATCCTCTAGGCGCTCTTCGCGGTTATAACCGTAGCTGAAGCCCATGCCGCGGCTCTCTTCCCAGGGGTGATCGGCGCTGCTCATGCCCGGCGTGTATTCGGTGGTCCAGTAGCCGCCGTGCTTGTGCTTGGTATCGCTGCCCCAGCGGTCGTCGACGACGACTTCGTCCTTGACGGGGGAATCGTTGAAGAGCCAGGCGAGCAACTCGGGGCTACGCCATTGGGCAGAGGTCTGCTCCCACTCGCCGTCGCTGAAGATGATGGACGGCTTGTAGCGGGTCACGAGATCTTTGAACTGCGGGAACATGTGTTCGCTGACGTAGCGCGGTTTGTCAGTAAGCCAGAGCGGGTTGTACCACTCGTAAAGCGAGTAGTAGTAGCCCATTCTCAGGCCTTTGCTGCGAACAGCATCGGAGAGATCGCCGAGCACGTCGCGCTTTGGGCCGGTCTCGACTGCATTCCATGGGCGTCCCCAGGTAGCAGAGGCTTCCTTGCTGGGCCACAGGGCGAAGCCTTCGTGATGTTTCGAGGTAAGCACGACGTATTTCGCTCCGGAGCGAGCGAAGACGTCGGCCCAGTGGTTCGGGTCAAAGAGCTGGGCGTGGAATTGCGCGGCAAAGTTCTGGTAGGGGAAGCCGGCTCCGTAGAGCTTCTTATGGTAAGCCCAGGTGCCGGCTTGCACTGCATTGGCCTTGGGGTTGTCCCTGCCGTTGGTCATGGCGTTCCAGTACCACTCGGCGTAGGCGGTGTCTTTTGGGATAACTGGTGCGTAAGCCGGAACTGAGTAAAGGCCCCAATGGATGAAGATGCCAAACTTCGCCTCGGTATACCAGGCTGGCATGGGGCGCCGATCGAGCGACTCCCAGGTGGGCTGGTAAGTTTGAGCACTGAGGCGGCCTAGGAGCAGGAGCGAGAGCAGAAGGTATTTCATGCAGGGTAGTCATTCCTTAGAAGATTGCCTGAATCGGGTGGTGACAATAGCGCTTTGGAAGAAGCAGCTGCAGCCACCTTACACGTACTCGGAATCTGCGCTCAACGGTTCGTCCTCCATGATTGTCTATCCGGCTGCTACGGTGGTCGTTCTGAGATCCCGATCTCGTACTCCAATGAGATAGAGCAGGCTATCCAGTCCCAGGAAAGAGACGGAGTGGCCGGCGCTCTGGCGCACCAGCGGTTTGGCGCGAAAGGCAATGCCCATGCCGGCGATGCCCAGCATCGGCAGGTCGTTCGCGCCGTCGCCGACGGCGACGACCTGCTCGAGGGAGAGGTTTTCCTGGGAGGCGATCTGGCGCAGCAGCTCGGCCTTTCTGGCTCCGTCGACGATCTGGGTTTTGACGTGGCCGGTGACGAGACCGTCGGCTATGTCGAGTTCGTTGGCGAAGACGTAGTCGATGCCGAGACGGGCTTGCAGATGCCGCGCGAAGAAGGTAAACCCCCCTGACAGGATGGCCGTTTTATAACCAAGCATCTTGAGGGTGCCGATGAGATGTTCGGCACCTTCTACCAAGGGGATTGCGTCGAGAAGCTCAAGGACGCGGTGCTGGGGTAGCCCGCGAAGAAGCGACACGCGCCGGGTGAAGCTTTCTGCGAATTGGATCTCTCCTCGCATGGCAGCTTCGGTGATCGCAACGACCTGGTCGCCGACGCCGGCCATCTTCGCGAGTTCGTCGATGACCTCACCTTGGATCAGAGTGGAGTCCATGTCGAAGGCGAAGAGCCTGCGGTTGCGGCGGAAGATGCTTTCGCGCTGAAAGGCGATGTCGATGCGAAGATCCTGGGCCGCGGCAAGAAAGGCGGCGCGCATCTGCGGTTCGGAACAGCCCTGGCCGCTTATCCGCAACTCGACACAGGCGTTGGCTGTGGCCGTGTGCTGGGAGAGGGACAAGCGGCCGGAGAGCCGCTCGATCCGGTCGACATTGAGGCAATGCTCGGCGATGATACCGGTGACCCGGGAGAGGTGCTTCGCGGAGATCGAGCGGCCCAATATGGTAATGATGAATCGTTCTTTCCCTTGGGACGATATCCAGTGTTGCAGTTCTGGCGCGGCAATCGCCGTGAAGCGGACCTGCAGTCCCAATTCGTCGGATTTAGCCACCAGGGTGCTCCGGAGAGGGCGAAAACCTCCGCTGCCGGGGACCTCGACGAGAAAACCCAAGGCGACCGTTTCATGAACGACGGCCTGCCCGATATCGAGCACACAGGCGTCGTAGTCTGCCAGGATCGCGGTAAGGATGGCAGTCAGTCCCGGCCTGTCGCGGCCGGAGAAGTGGATCAGGACGGTCTCGTTCATCAAGAGAAGTGCGGCCTCCGTATCAGGCTATCAGCCGCGCTGCTCAATGCCGAGAAACCCTTGGGCCGGCCGTCGGGGCGTTACTGAGGGGGTAGAGGGGGGTGATACGGTTCAACGGTGAGCAGGTTTCCGACAACGCCGCGCTCCTCGGGGTTGAGCTGGTTATATCGAGGCGAAGCGAGTTCGGACAGGCGCCGGTCCGGCGGGACATTCCGCAGGCTACGCATGGCATCCTTGACCACCTGCTGGCGAGCGGGAGACATCTGCCCCAGCCGGGCAGCCGATCCGCGAACCTGCTGCTGCTGGCCGGGAGAAAGCCGCTCCATGTTTTCCACCATTTCCAGTGTGCGCTGCCTTTGCTCCGCCGGCATCCGATTCAATTGCTGTAGACGGTTCGTCAGTTGTTGCTGCTGCTGTGGCGGCAGGTGGGTAAAGCCCTGCTCCTGCCTTAGCTTTTGCGCCTGCTGCTGCTGAGAAAGCCCCTTGTTATGCTGCAGCCACTCGTTCAAGTGCTGCTGGCCGGGCGGGTGAGACTGCTGATTGGGGTGATTCTGGGACGGGTGGTTACCCTGCGCTTGAGGATGGGACGGAACGGACTCATGAGGAGCAGGAGGCGCTGTATGAGGATGCTGCGCGAGCAAAGGAACTGGCCCCACTGCGAAGAAAGCTACGAACAGGCCCGCGGAAGCAATCGAAAGACGGAGAACCTGTCGAAAAGAGCGGTTACGTCGACGCAACCTAAGCGACACCCTGCCGATCGCATCGGCGCACCTGGAGCGTGCAGACGGGCGAGGCTCTCCTGACGGGATGGGTGTGCCGAAAGTCGCTCGGAATGTCATTTCACTCCCCTGGATTGCGGTCTTGCCGCCTCCCTTGTATGCAGCCCAGGTGCCGGACTGAATGGCGCCGAGAAACCCTAATGGCCATCTTATATTCCACAAAGCCAGGTCCGACTGCGGAAAGCTTACACCTGAGGGCCTTTAGTCGTTGGACGGCGAGGTTGGGGAGTCGTTGATGTCCTGATCCTGCTGGCCCGCAGACTGGTCGACGGAGTTCAGCTGCTGAAAGACCTGCGCGTTGCCGTCAAGCGATTGCAGATCGCGGACCGCCGCCGATTCCCGCAACTGGGCGGATTGCCAGGCCAGATCGGCATATGTTCCGCCGCCGACGAGGACGATCAAAGCCAGGACCCCAGCCATCAAGGGCTGCATCCTCAATCGG
Organism: Acidisarcina sp.; assembly: GCA_965199205.1. Lineage (GTDB taxonomy): Bacteria > Acidobacteriota > Terriglobia > Terriglobales > Acidobacteriaceae > Acidisarcina. The sequence continues at coordinate 1,934,265 of OZ240688.1, read as the reverse complement.
CTGCCGTAGAGAAAACGCGCCCGGAAGCGCTCGAGAAGACCTGCCGGGGGCGCCTGCTGCTCGGCACGAATGCGGGCCAGCAGCCTCGAGTCAAAGAACGGAGTCACCTCAGGCGTTGTCCAATCTTCCATCAGGCTCATCGTCGCGCGAAGCTCTGCCAGTTCCCGGCGGCAATCAGCGCATTCCTCAGCATGAAGACGAGACTCGACCGGCACTGATTGTGGATCGAGCAACAGATCAGCCAAATTCGAATTTTTGCTTCGGCAGTTCATAACATTCTCCCAACGCCAGACATCTATTTTTTCGCGGCTCGGCCGCTGGTTGCACCCTCGGCAGGCACATCGTGGCTGACGAAGTCTTTCAGCTTTTCGCGCAATGTCTGGTAAGCGCGGAAGAGCAATGATTTTGTTGCGGATTCGCTCAGCTTCAGGATGTCCCCGATCTGCTTGTAATCCATTCCTTGATATTTGTGCATCAGCACTGCGGCGCGTTGCCGCTCAGGAAGCGCCAGTACATGCTCGCGGATGGCTTTGAGACGCTCGTCCTTGACCATTTCGAATTCGATGGTCGGGCGGGTGTCGGCTACATCCGGTGTCGCCCCGGTTTCGGGGTCAGCCTGGTCGAGATACACATTTTGAGCGGTCCTCTCGTAGCGTGTATCCCGCGCGTAATTTACCCCGAGATTGGTTGCGATCCGATAGAGCCAGGTCGTGAACTTTGCCTCAGCCCGGTAGCTCGCCCGGGAGCGGTAAACGCGCAGAAAGACTTCCTGCGCCAACTCTTCGGCGACTGCCTGGTTGCGCACCATGCGAAACATGAAATTCACGATCGGCTTTCGATATTTCTCCAGCAGGTAAGTGAATCCCGCATCCTCGCCGGCACTGACGCGGAGCATGATTTCGGCATCGCTAAGGGTGCCCCAATCCGCCGCCTGCTCCGGATGCTCGTGACTGCCCATCAGCCTCTCAGATGGGGCGGCGTGGAGTAAGGTCTGATCCAGGACGATGGTAGCCATGCTTTTACGAACACGGTTGCCTGATCAAGGTTGCGCCCGGCGATCATCTTCTTACGCGAGGGTTCCGCAAAGAGAGACTGAGTCGAACACCAGCCTGGCGCAGGTAGTTCCGGATGGAGCGAGATTGCGGTCGGCAGCGGCATGGCTCAGCACCTCAGTGTACCCGGTGAAGGGCAATACGGTCGATTCCCGGAGAGTGGATGCCAAGGTCGCGAATACTGCCCGGAAAGTGAGCGGGAATCTTGGCAACGCGCTTCGTCGGGTGCTAGTCTGGAGTTGATCCCGCGGCCTGATTCGCATCTCCCCGTACAGGCTCACCTCCCGGGCGCATAACTCAGCGGTAGAGTGCCACCTTCACACGGTGGAAGTCGTAGGTTCAAATCCTGCTGCGCCCACCAAAGACTCAGAAAAATCAGCAATTTGAAGACTCTGGCGCCGAGCTATCTTCTTGCTTGAGGCTATGTCCAGCAGTAGCTATCTGCTTTGGAATCCTGCTGGAAGTGATCATCCGGCGAAGATTTGACTCGCTGTGCTGAAAGCGACAACCGCAAGATCCATCTCTCGCGCTCAAGCATTGCGACCATCCGCTGCGCGACGTAAGCACAAGACTTTTTGCTCTATGCCGGCGGGACATGGCCGCCGTAGTATTCTCACGGCTACTAAGCCCCCGCTTGTCGCTGCTCGCATCTGGAATGCCCCTTGGGACACCTCTTTTTTGAACTCAGGGAGGATAGTTTAGGGTGGGAACACCGAGGATGGACGCGGGGAGTCGCAGACTGCCGAGCAGGTCGGGCGGCCGCGACGCCAAGACTCGAGAGCCTCAAGTAGTTCCAGGATAGAGACCATGCTGCCGATCCGGGTAAACACAATTCTGACGGGCGCGCTCCTGGTTTGTTGCCTGACCGGCACGCGATCTCTGGAGCAGGCAGAAGGCGATCTATCGGCCGGCGGGAATCCCGATGCCGTTTGCGCCAGTTGCCATCAGGATATTTACACCCGCTATGAGCGAACCCCGATGGCGAGGGCGAGCGGCCCGGCCATCGACGGACTGCTCGCCGGCGAATTTTCCCATGCCGCTTCGGGCATTCGCTACACCCTCTCATTGGGGGAGGGGCGAGCGTGGCTCTCCTACGAGCGGCCCGGTGCGACTGCAGAGCGCGAACTGAATGGCCGGCGGGAGTTGCTTTATTATGTCGGCTCCGGAAAACGCGGGCGTACTTATCTCTTTCAGCGGGAGGGCTTCTGGTTTGAAAGCCCGGTGAATTGGTATGCCAAGCAACAGCTGTGGGATATGGCACCCAGTCAGACTCGCGCTCGAGAGATGCCGTTGACCATGCCGGTCGGGCCGGATTGCCTTCATTGCCATGCAAGTGCAGTGCAGCCGTCGTTGCCGGGGAGCCGCAATCACTATGCCGGCCAGCCTTTTCTGCACAGCGGGATTGGCTGCGAATCCTGTCATGGCGATCCGAGTGGGCATCTCGCCACGGCGGGCAAGGAGCCGCTCCTCGATCCCGCCAAGCTGAGCCCGGTACGCCGCGACTCGATCTGTCTCCAGTGTCATCTCGAGGGAGAGACCTCCGTTGCTCGCCTGGGCTACTCCATGAACTCCTTCAAGCCTGGCGACAACCTCTTCGATCAAGCGATCTACTTCATCCACGACCAACAAAAAGATGGTGCGCAGCGCTCCACCAGCCAGTGGGAAGCGCTTCTGCTGAGCGTCTGCAAGCGCAAGAGCGGCGACCGGCTGACCTGCACGACCTGCCACGACCCGCACGGCTCGCCATCGCCGGGCGATCGAGTTGCCTACTATCGTGGCAAGTGCCTGAGCTGCCATAACGGTGCGACCTTCATCGCCAAACATCACCCCGGTCAGCCCGATTGCGCCAGCTGCCATATGCCGCGCGCCGCGGCACAGAATGTCGCCCATGAACAGGTGACCGATCATCGGATTCAGCGCCGCCCCGGCCTGCCGCTTCAGCCGCAGGGGGAAGCGGCAGGCCGGTTGGTGACGGTCGGGAACATCCCTGCCAGCGATCGAGACTTCGGCCTCGCGTATGCGCAGCTGGCCACCCATGGGGACCGTTCTGCGATCGAACCCGCCCTTAAGTACCTGAGAGCGGGTGAGCGTGCCGGTCCCGCGCAGTCAGGAGATGTCGACCTGCACACCGAGTTGGGTTTTCTCGAGCAGGTGGAAGGCGATAAGAAGCAGGCGGAGCAGGAATATCGTCAGGCGCTGCGGGCCGACGTTCACGATGGGACCGCCGCCGGAGATCTCGCTCTCCTGGAAGCGCAGGGCGGCGACTTAGCCTCTGCGGCACGGCTGTGGCAGGCGGTCTTCCAAGACGATCCGACACAGATCGCCGCGGGGTTCAACCTCGCTGTAGCGCAATGTTCGCTGGGGGATCATGGCGCCGCGGGCACTCTGGCACGGGTGCTGAGTTTCTCGCCCGACGACGCCAAAGCTCGCCAGATGCAACGGTCGATCGCAGCGAGCGGCTGCACGGCGAGGTGAGCGATGGGGCAGCAAAGCAGCACTTCGCCTCGCGCATGGGCCGGTACGACCGGTCTACTACTCACCTTGAGGCTCAGAGCGGAACTCCCGGATTGGGCTCCCTGGCGAGCAACTCTTCGCGCACATTTTTGAGCACGGCGAGAGATCGAGTCACCCCGGTCTCTCCAGTCAGTAAGCGATCTTCATTCTCGATGCTGAGCATGCCGTTGTAGCCAACCTCCATATAGGCGGCAATCACGTCCTTCCACAGGCTCGCTCCGTGTCCGTAACCGACAGCGCGGAAAAACTCCGATCCTTCCATGTCTGCGGGAGACGAGGCGAAGTTCAAGACGCCGAAGCGGTCCACGTTCTGGCGAAAGAAGGCGGTATCTTTCATGTGCGCATGGTAGAGAGCGCCCTGCTTGCCTAAGAAACGAATGACCTCGACGGGATCACACTGTTGCCAGAACAGGTGGCTTAAGTCGCAGTTTGCGCCGATCTCTTCCCCGACCGCCTCGCGCAACCGCAGCAGGGTTCGCGGATTGTAGACAACGAAGTTGGGGTGCATTTCCAGGGCGATATGGCGCACTCCATGTTCGCGGGCAAACTTTACGGTTTCCTGCCAATAAGGAATGACGCGCTCGTGCCATTGCCACTTGAGCGCGGCGGAGTGATCCGGCGGCCAGCCATAGGTGATCCAGGTGGGCGTCGTGTCTGCCGGGGAGCCGCCAGGGCACCCGGAGAAGCCGACCACGGTTGGAACCTCGAGCAGGCCGGCCAGCTGGACGGCCTGCCGAAACTGTAAAGCAAAGGCGGCAGCCCTGGCGGGGTCCGGATGGAGTGCATTGGCATGGCAGCTGATCGCCATGACCGGCATGTTTCGGTCGTCGAACCTCTTCTTCCACGCACGCGCCTTGGCGGGGTCTGCCAGCAGCTCCGGCACCGGGCACTGTGGCGTGCCGGTATACCCGCCGGCCCCGATCTCAACAGCCTCGACGCCAAGACTCGAGAATTTATCCAGCATCGCGTCCAGTGACAGCTCTCGAAAGGGCGGATTGAAGACTCCGATCGGCAACTTCTTCAGCGAAGCGGCCCTTGTTGGCTGGTTGGCGGCAGCCTGTGCGGCGAGCGAGAGGGGTGTGGCAGCGATGGCTGCTCCTGCGGAGAGCGAAGTACCGAGGAAATCTCTGCGATTCATGAAGTCTGCCTCCGAAGGGATCATAGTCATGCTCGAAGCTTTATCGACAAAAAAAGACCTGGGCTGGAGATGCGCCGCCATCGGGAGTATTATTGCCCTTCGCGCAGATAAAGCGTTTTTTCTTGGTAGTTACCGCGCCAAGAGGAAGAGACCCCTCTATAGCTGGGGGTTGTTGAGTCGTGCCGGTGACTAAGGCTGTACGGGAATGATCAAATGCCTACGAAGAGGAACGATGAACAGCCGGACCAGCTTCCTTTCGCTTTGCTCGCTTCTTGGTTTTCTGCTTTCGATCATGGCAGCTCCTGGTGTTGGCTTCGCGCAACTATCGCCAGGCATTCCTCTGCATGGCAAGCTCAAGCCGCTCTTCAACGGAAAGAATTTCAAAGGCTTTGACACCCTGCTGCAGACCCACGGGATCAACAACGATCCAGACAAGGTCTTTCAGATTGAGGATCATGTACTGCACATCTCCGGCGAGGAATTCGGGGGATTGGTCACGCAGAAGGAGTATGAAAACTACTACCTGCGCGCCGAGTTCAAATGGGGAGAGAAGATGTATGCGCCGCGGTCAGGGAAATCTCGAGACAGCGGCATTCAGTACAACCTCACCGGGCCACTGAAAGTCTGGGCACGCATGATGGAGTTTCAGATCAATGAGGGCGGCACAGGAGACATGTGGGTGATCAATGGGACCGGCGCCACGGTCGACGGACACACTTACCAGAGCACCGCCGAACCGGGACCGAAACAGTACATCCGCATTCCCCATATTGGCCGGGGTCCGCTGGTGAACGTGACCGGGTATCGCGATCCTGTCAACGACCTTGAGAATCCACACGGGGAGTGGAACGTTCTCGAGCTAGTGGTTGACCACGATCGCATTCTCTACTTCGTCAACGGGAAGTCCGCCCTGGTCGCGACCCAGGCGAACACCACCCACGGCAAAATTCTGTTTCAATGCGAAGGGGCAGAAGTCTACTTTCGAAATATGCAACTAGCGCACTTAAGATAGCCGGCAGTCACGCATGATTGCAGTTTCACCATAGAGCTGGAACGAATTTAGACAAGAAGGACTTACGAATGCCATATACGACCGATCGACGCAGCTTTCTCATCGCGGGCGGACTTACTGCGCTTGCGTCTACCAGAGTTCTTGGTGCTAACGATACTCTTCGTGTCGGAGTGATCGGCGCCGGCGGCCGCATGAAAAACCTGCTCGATGCTGCCGATAAGCTGGGTTCCTACCAGATCGTGGCCGTCAGTGACGTCTATGGCCCGCATCGCGACGCAGTGAAGGAACGCTCGAATGGGACCGCAACCACGCATCTCGATTATCACGAAGTGCTGGCGCAAGATGTCGACGCAGTGCTGATCGCCACTCCCGATCACTGGCACGTGCGTATCGCTGTGGACGCTCTCGCCGCGGGGAAGGACGTGTATCTGGAAAAGCCGGTCACCCACAGCATCGAAGAGGGCGCGACCCTGGCACATGCGGTCCACTCCAGCAAGCAGATTCTGCAATGCGGCATGCAACAACGCAGTTGGAGCCACTTCCGCAACGCCGTTGATATTATTCAAGGTGGCAGTCTCGGCCGAGTCGTTCAGGTGAGGACTTACTGGTGGCAGAACTACGAGAAAAACTGGGCAACCAAGCCGATCGATGTCCAGGCGCTCGACTGGAAGCAATGGCTCGGATCGGCCCCGGATCAGCCCTTCAGCGAGGAGAAGTACCACCGCTGGCGCTGGTTCTGGAACTTTGGCGGCGGGGCCATGACAGATCTCTTTGCGCATTGGATCGATGTCGTGCATTGGGCTATGAAGTCAGACCAGCCGACTCAGGCGCAGATGCTTGCCGACAAGTACATCTTTGAGAAGTGGGAGTGCCCGGACACGATCCAGGCAGCGTTCCGCTACCCTGGCTTCGATGTCGTCTATGAGGGGATGATGAGCTCCTCGATCGATGATGGCGGCCTGGAGTTCCGCGGGACGGAAGCCACGCTCAAGCTTACCCGCGGGGGCATGAGCGTCTATCGGGAGGGCATACCGAACAGTCAGAATCCGGTGCTCAAGGAAGAGAGTTTCCGCGACGGAACGATCTCGCACATGGAGAATTTCTTCGACTGCATCAAGAGCCGCAAACAGCCCAACGCTCCGGTTGAGGCTGGCATTGCCGCCGCGCGCGCCGGTCAAATTGCAAATCTGGCCTACCTTCACACGGGTCAGATTTCATGGCCACCTAAGAACTCGGCTTAATGCGAAATAACGAATAGAAGTGATTGCTTCTATGATTCCGGCTCGAAGGGCTGGATCGGTCTCGGTCTGGATCGGCAAATCGCCTTTCTCTTCAAGATTGCGGGCCGGCCAGTAGGATTCTTCCTGCACTCAGCATTATTCGGCTTCGTGAACGTCCCGTCTCGATGCTCGGAGGCTGGACGCAAGCTTTTCGCCACGGCTGATGCCTGGCAGATAACTCGTACCCCTGCGGCCGCGTTGCATCGCGACAGACGTCAGGCACCCCAAGGCGCCGAGCTCGAGATCATCGCGGAGACGGTCGTTCGGGCACCTGTGCTCATCGTAAACACATAGGGGAGACTGCAGAAGTTCTGCGGATCTGAGCGCAGAGCGTCATGCGCGATTGGAGGATGGCGAGAGCGCGGCTTCCGGCCCAACTCGCGCGTGGAGCGATTCAGCGTCCGGGCATCACTACATTGCGTATGGCCGGCGATACATGCTGGAGTCTCAAAGAGTGTTTATTCTTAAAAGCTCGTCCGTTCTGGAGCCTCGTTCAATAACGGCTTCCGGGTGGTTTCCCGCATCTATCGTAACGAGGTCGAGGCGGCGCCCATCCCAGGCAGGCTGACCCTATATCATGAATGTTGCTCGATCATTGAAGTGGTTTGATTGCAAGTAGATAAATCAGAAAGCGACGTGGATTTTCGATGGGAATGCCAAGCTTGAAGATTGGTCAAGGCGCCGCTCGACGCCGATTCTGGTTGGCGATGTCGGGGTTTGTCATGGCGCTTGCCCTGTTGCCTTTTTCCTATAAAGTGGAGCGTCGCCTGGAGACAGCCGTTCACATCAAAGGCGCAGAATCGGAGAATGTGGACCGGGAACTGACCCAGCGCTTTCAGTCTCCTTATGCGGACCGCCTGGTGCTGGTGATCAGCGGGATTCCCGATCCGGATTCAGCACAGGGCGGAGATGCATTGAGCTTTTTAACCACCTCCTTGCGGAGTGTGCCTGGAGTGGCCGGCGCCGTTTCGAGCCTGGATTGGCCAGACCCTCTCTTTACCGGGGACCATTGCGGGGCATTGATTCTGCTCGGGCTGGCGCCGCATAACGAAGCGGTTGAAGCGCTGGTGCCCAGGTTGAGGGCCAAAGCAGACTCGATGCAGGGCCAACTTCGGTCTCGATACCCGAATATCAAGCTGGAGATTACCGGTGAAACGCCGCTGAATTTCGATCTGCGCAAGGTCAGCGCCGATGACGTCCGGCATGCCGAAGAACGAGCGATGCCGGTGACGCTCTTTTTGCTTGTGTTGGCTTTCGGCAGCCTCGTGGCCGCGCTTCTGCCTCTGGGAGCGGGGTTGCTCTCCATTTCGATGGCGCTCGGCGCGGCAGCCCTCCTTGCCCATTCTCTGCATTTGTCGATTCTGGTGCAGAACCTGGCAACGATGCTGGGTCTTGGCCTGGGCATCGACTATGCGTTGCTGATGGTCAGCCGTTTTCGCGAAGCCCTGGCGGAGGGGTATGATCCCGGTCTGGCAGCCGATATCGCAGCCGGACAGGCGGGGAAGACGCTGATCATCTCGGCCACAACGGTGGCAATCGGATTTTCTGCGTTGCTGACGGTGCCGATCAGCGAACTGCGTTCGATCGGTATCGCCGGTCTGCTTGTCACCGTCGCAAGTGTGATGCTATGTACCTTCGTTTTGCCCTGGATACTCGGTCTGCTGGGGCATCGTATCAATGCCGCCAGAGTACCTCTACCAGCGAAACGGTTCAAGACACGGGAGAGCCTCTGCGCGCCGAGTGAGAGGTGGGAGCACTGGGGAAACGTCGTAAGCCGCCGGCCATGGACTGCTCTGCTGATCGCCGGGATTCCGCTGCTTATTCTCGCATTCCAGGCCCGGAAGATCTCTTCCGGCCTTCCTGATCACGACTCGCTCCCGGCGGCAGCGGAGTCGGTACAGGCACTTCACACGCTTCAAGGCATGGGGCGCTCAGGTATTGTGCAGTCCTTGCGAGTCGTTTTGCAGCTGCCGCCGCAGTCTCCGCCGCTCTCGCCGGCGGGTTGGTCCGCTGTGAGCCGATTGACAAAGCACTTTCAGGACGATGCTCGAGCACAAGAGGTCTTATCTCTTCCGACTTTGACGGGAATGTCCGATACCGCCGATGCTGTCGAGCAGGTGCCAGAGGAAATCCGTAAAAGTTTTCTAAGCAGCGATAGCCGGGAGACTTTGATCGAATTGCTGCCCAGGGCTGCGCTTACGCCAAACAAACAAATACAGTGGGTGCGGGAAGTGCGCTCCTCCGATGTCGCCGCGATCACCGGGCTACCCGGCGCGGCTCTGCGCGTTGGCGGCGTTCCCGCACGCGATGCGGATTACGACTCGGTAGTCAACAGCCGATTGCCGAAGGTGGTTCTCGGCGTGGTGTTGGGCAGTCTGCTGGCGCTGCTGATCGGGCTGCGTTCTCTAGTTGCGGCGGTCAAGGCAATCCTGCTGAATCTACTTTCTGTTGGCGCTTCCTTCGGTGCGTTGGTTGTCGTCTTCCAGGAGGGTCACGGCAGCAAACTCTTTGGGCTGCACGGGCCGACCGGCACCGTATTCCCCATCGTGCCGATTCTCTCGTTTGCGATTGTTTTCGGATTGAGTATGGACTACGAGGTCTTTCTGGTTGCCCGGGTGCTTGAAGAGAGGCGGCGCGGCCTGTCGGAGAGATCAGCGGTGATTGAAGGCCTAGCGCGGACGGCGGGGCTCATCACCAGCGCCGCAGCGATCATGATCGCCGTCTTTGCCGCATTCACCATTGGAAGCTTTCTGGTCGTCCAGATGCTAGGCTTTACGCTTGCCGTGGCAGTGTTGATCGATGCTACGGTGGTGCGGATGGTGATCGGCCCGGCGCTTTTGCAACTCGCCGGCGACTGGAACTGGTGGCCATTCGGCTTACATGGAGCCCAGGCGGCGTTTGAAAAAGACATTGTCCCATGACGACAAACATTCTGGATGTTTGAGAGATGGCAGAGTGGCCTGAAATTGTCTGGCCAGGCGTCTTCGCTTATTTCGCCTTGTCTGGTTGAGCGCCGGAGAGATCGAAGTCTTTGCGTGCAAGATTTGCCTTGCCGGTGCCCCCTTCGATGACAAGCATCGACGAGCCGGGCTTGCCCTGCTGCGTGGCCTCAGTCTGTGCCGCCGACCAGACGCCGCCGACATGGCGCAGCCCATAAGAGATGAACTCTTTCTGCTGTCCCGTTCCGCGCAGGGTCTTTACCACATGCACCGGGTACACATTGCTCTTGTCGATCCACGATGTCACCGAATCATAGTGAGTCCGGTCCTGAGGGCCGGAAGTGCTCTTGAGGACAAAACAGTCCCGTGCCCCATATTTCTCAGATGGCAAGAGCTGTTGATTTTTCCAGAAGAACTGGCTCTCGACCATGTCTTCATAGGAGAAGTCTGTTCCCACCAGCGAGTCGCTCCAATGGTCGAAGGGAACCACGCTCGCGACCTTCTGGCCAGGAAGGATTGCCTCGATCGTCACGCGCCCAATGGGGGTCATATGGAGGAGAAGACTCGTCTTGTCTGAACCAGGCCCGGTGATCTCGCTCAGTAGCTGCAAACCATCGGGAAACCAGTGAGCCTTCGCGACTAACTTGTAGGTGGTGCGTTTGCCGTTGCCTTCCACCCGTGTGAGCCGCCCGGTCACGCGATAGTCCAATGTTTCAATACGCTGGCGTGAGCCGCTCAGTACGGTCTCCAGGTCAGGATTAGCTGCGAAAGACCGCGACGGGTGCGCCAGCAACGACAGTACCAATAAACCGACGGCTGCCTGAATTCGCCCATAAGGGCGATTCGCCGTTCTGACCTCTGGATGTGGGTGAAACTTGCGAGTGACAGAGAGCATTGTGAAACTGCGCGGGAAGACCATAGCTATGTATACAGCCAAAGCCGGTAAGGCGGCCATTCGGCGCGACAAGGGGGGAACGCGCGGCGGTATATGCTCCAGGTCAACCTGGCAGCGGGCTCGAGCAAGCAGCCAGGCGGCAAATAGCGCTTGCATATGCTCAATGCTTCGCTTGCAAGCAGGGCCGGCTAAGAAACTCCTGCTACTCTATCTGTTTCCATAGTCATCGACCGTCCTTGACGCAAAAGCCTGCAGCGCAGATCGTCTTCCGGGGCAGCGTGCAACAGGAAGGCGGAAAACTCCGCGTCAGACGCAATCGCGGCAGCCCTCACCGTGAGAGATAACTTCCCCTGACTCCCCCTTTTCATCGAAGCAGCTTAGCCTTGAGACAGTTGTTCACGGGCCAGCCCTATTTTTGTACCGGACGAATCCTTTCCTGTAGACCTTCCGAACGGCAGTCCATTTTATTTGGAACCAGGGGATATGCTCCGGTGTCAAAGAGTCGTCGAGTTCCCCACGGGAGCGAGGGACATGCCTGGAAAGCGGTGACCGCATGCGGGGCAGAGGCATGGATGCGCGCCCCGACGATCGGTGTTTCCTGATTGCCGAAAGGAGTGGGTGAGTGCTCCGGTCTGCCAAAGCAGCAGCCAGAGCGATCGATTTGAGAGTCAAGGAGGCGAGTGAGGACTGACTGGGAATTTCAAAGGCCGCGGCCAAGTCACGGCAGGTCCGTGCCAAGGCGCGGCTAGCACTCTGCTCGCCTAGCCAGGAAGTACGGAGATGGAGCACCGTTTATGAGCTTGCCCGGGATGCGCCTTGCAGTGTTCGCGGAGTTCACTAATGTGCATTTCGGAAGAAACCAGTGGCGCCGCCGGGAATCGAACCAATGCACTCAATCCACTTCGGATCGCGTGGTCATGGCAGCTTAAGGAGTTCGCAAGCTTATGTCGAAACGCGCAGTGATCATTCCGATCGCGGTTCTTGCGGTCGCCGCACTGCTCCTCTTCACAATCCAGGGCCGCTGGAATTCGTGGCAAGGGGCAGGTCCCGAAGAGGTGACCGATGATGCGTATGTACGCGCGGATATGACTCCGCTCAGCACCCGAATTTCAGGCATGGTGAAGGCGGTCAATGTCAGCGATTACCAGGTTGTCCAGCCGGGGCAGGTGCTTGCTCAGTTGGAGGACACGGACTACCGCGCCATAGTGAAAGAGGCGGAGGCAGGGCTGGCCGGCGCTGAAGCAGAACTAGCGGATAACCAGGCCGCGAAGCGAATTGAAGATGCCAAGATCCAGAATGCAGAGCAGATGGTCGCGCAGGCGGTCTCGGCGATCGATGCCGCGAATGCCGGACTCTCTTCGGCGAACGCTGACGTGGTGAGGACGAAGGACGAGCTCAAGCGCCAGGAGGCGCTGCTGACATCAAAAGCCACGACCCAGCAACAAATGGAGCAGACCACGGCGGACGCAGATCGCTACGCCGGCATGTTCTCAAGCCGCCAGGCTGACGTGGCACGCGCCCAGGCATCCCTAGCAAGCAGCCGTAGCCTGCTGGAGGCCGAACGGCGGCAGCGAGAAGCGCTGGATACGAAGGACCGGCTCTACCTGGCAGACATCCAGGCGAAGCGAGCAGCGATCGAGGTGGCTGCTGTCAATCTGGGGTATACGCGAATCGCCGCGCCGACGGCGGGTTCCGTCGGGGAACGCCACGTACTGGAGGGACAATTGGTAGCCCCCGGAACCCAGATCATCGACCTGGTTAAGGGCGACGTCTGGATCCAGGCGAATTACAAGGAGACTCAGCTCGCCAACATTCGCGCCGGCGATGCTGCGGATGTCAGGATCGATACATTTCCCGGGACCGTTCTGCATGGGAAGGTTGGCGAAATTGCTCCCGCCTCGGGGTCGCAATTCGCCCTTCTGCCGCCGGACAATGCCACCGGTAATTACACCAAGGTCGTTCAGAGGATTCCGGTCAAGATCCTGCTTGATGCCGGACATCCGCTGCAGGGGCGGTTACGCCCGGGGTTTTCCGCGGTGGTTACCGTTCATATTTCAGAAAAGAGGGAAGAGGGCGGGAGGTCTCAGCCTTGAGCGAAGCCCCGAGACCCGCCGTGAAAGGTCCGACTGCGCCAAAATTCATCACCACTCATCCGCTGGTTGGGGTTCTTGGCGTGTTGTTGGGCGCCATGACCGCGACTTTCATGGGGCGCCTGATGAGTGTCGGTCTTGCAGACCTGCGCGGCGCCCTCCATCTAAGCGTGGATGAAGCATCGTGGATGGGCACGGCCTTTAATGCGGCCCTGATGTTTATCGGCCCTTTTTCGGTTTATCTGGGAGGTCTGCTTGGCCCGCGCAGAGTGCTGCTCTGGTGCGCGTTTTTCTTCACGATCATGAGCTTCCTCCTTCCCTTTGCGACCAGCCTTCCGGTTCTGCTTGCGCTGCTGGTCTGCGCGGGGCTAAGTGCTGGAACCTTTTACCCGCTTACGCTGTCGTTTGTGCTTCGCAACCTGCCGATGCGTTACGTCCTGCTTGGTATTGCGATGTACGCGATGGACATCGTCTTTACTACGAACGTCGCCACGTCGCTTGAGGCCTGGTACGTGGACCATCTTTCGTGGAGATGGATTTTTTGGAATAGCGCATTGCTGGCGCCGGTCATGATGATCCTGGTCTACTTTGGAATTCCATGGCAGCCATTGCCTGCTAGAGAAGCGGGACGGCCCAAGCCGAACTGGAGAGGATTTCTCTACGGGAGCCTAGGATTCTCGATGCTGTATATCGCGCTCGACCAGGGGCAGAGGCTGGACTGGCTGCACTCGGGCGTCATTGTGAGTCTGATCGTGAGTGGGCTATTTTTGCTCATTGCAACCGCGGTGAGGCACTTCCTTCTGCCCAATCCGCTGGTAAATTTCAAGTTTCTCGCCCGGCGGAACACCTTCCTACTGAGTGGGATACTGATCTGCTTTCGCTTTATCATGCTGGCGACGGTGGTCTCCATTCCCAGCTATCTTGCCTCAATACAGGGTTATCGCCCACTGCAAACCGGGCCAGTCCTGCTATGGGTTGCGTTACCGCAATGTCTGCTGGGATTTGGAGCGATGTACCTGCTGAAATATGTCGACGTACGAGTCGTGCTTACAGCTGGTTTCACTCTTGTCGCGGCGGCTTGTCTCATCAATGCGCGAGTCTCTTCGGTCTGGGCGGGGGAAAACTTCTGGCTCTCTGAGGCCATTATGGCGATAGGGCTTGCTCTAGCCTTCAACGCCATGGTCGGGGGCATTATCCTCGAGGTCGTCAATACGGGCGCTCTCACGCGCCCTGTCGACGTGCTGACCTTCGCGGGCTTCTTCCAGACCTGCCGCCTTTTCGGGGGCGAGGCTGGCACGGCGTTCATGCAGCATTTCATCCCGGCGCGCGAGCAGTTTCATTCCAACATGCTTGGGCTGGGCGTCCAAGTTGGACAGCTGGCGACCGGCCAGCGTCTCTTCGGTTTGCGGGCCGCGATGGCGCCTGATACTCCCGACCTGACCACGGCGACAGCCAGAGCCGGGGAGCTGCTAGGTCTTCAGGTGCGCCAACAGGCTTTCACTCTGGCCATCGGCGACAGCTTTCTCTTAGTCGCCACGAGCGTTGTGGTCTGTCTGATTATCGTCGCCTGCATGACGAGCGTGCCCACTCAATTTCAGCAAATCGTTGTACGGGCGGATGGGGCGTCATGACGAAGATGAAAGCCAGAGAACTGCTTATGCGGCTTGAACTGACAAGATTCTGCGCGCGCGCAACGATGCTGGCCTCCTGTGCTCTGGGACTGTTTTGTGTTGCGATCTCCGCAAACGCTCAAAATGAAGTTCCTGTACCCCTTACCCTGCCGCAGGCCATCGATATCGCGCTCAAGCAAAATCGAAGCCTCAAGCTTGCCCAGCTATCGGTCGAGGATGCGCAACACAAAAAAGAGATTGCCCGCTCAGCTTATTTTCCCAAAATCAGGAATGAGTCAGCCGTGTTGCACATTACGGAACTAGCCGGAGTGCAGATACCGGCGGGCGCGTTTGGCAACAGCCTGGCAACCGGTCCGATTCCCGGCAAGAACCTTTTTCTGGATCAGGGAGCGCTGACCTCGTACACTAGCGGCACCGGTCTGGAACAGCCCTTAACGCAGATGCTCAAGATTCGAGAGTCCAATCGAGCGGCGAAGGCTGACATTGCTACTGCCGAGACTCAGGTACATGAGGCAGAGGACGATATAGTTCTCAAGGTCAGGCAGCTTTATTACCAAGTACTGATCGTTGGACTGAACCAGCAGGCAGCTGCCGAGGAACTCAACGCGAGCGAGATCAAGGCCCAGGAGAGCGAAACCGATGTAGAGCGTGGGCGAGCCCTTGAGGTCGCCGCGATAGAGACCCACGCTGCCCTGCTCGATGCCCGGCAGAAAGTGCTTTCACAAAAGCTCCAATTGCGCGATCTGATTCTGGAACTCAACGATGCTCTCGGACTGCCTCTTGCCACGCAATTGCGACTGGATGGCGGAAGCTTATCGTCGGCATCACCGTTGCCGGGACGCGAGGAATGCCTCAGCATCGCGAGGCGAGAGAGCCCCGAAATCCGCGCCGCACAAGCCTCGGTGACCAAAGCCCAGGCGGGTCTCGCGGCGGCCAAGGACGAGTACATTCCCAACATTACAGCCCTTTCACGCTACAGCTATCAAAGTGGAATTCCCCTGCTGGTCCATAACTTCGGTACATTTGGTGCGTCGTTCAATTATGAACTTTTTGACGGTGGCAAACGCCACGCGCAAGTCAGGGAGTCGCAGACGCTTTTGTCACAGGCTGAACTGAACCTGGTCAAAATGCAAGAAGAAGTAGCGGTCGCGGTGGAGATCGATTACGACAGGGTGGCGCAGCTGCAGGAGATGGTGGGCGTGGCGGAAGAAGTCGTGAAGATGCGAAAGGAAGCCGCGCGCCTTACGGACCGTCAACTCGAACAGAACGCAACTCTCGCTTCTGTGCGCGCTGAAGCGCAGGCGAAATGGAAGTCTGCACAGGCGTCGTATCTGAATTCCACTCTTGCGCTCTCTCTGGCGGAGGGTGAACTGATGAAAACGATCGGGGACATACCGCGGTGATTGTTGTTGAGCTTTCCAATCTCAATGTCTGTTTCGACATGCGGAACTGCTATTGAGCAAACAGGATTGCCAACCTGTTCACCTCATAGATCGTAGATCCTGAGACGCCCCGACTGGTGCTGTCGATTGAGCCGCAAGGACTAGGCAAGTAGAACCTGCCCAGAGCGCCGGAGGGTCCGTCGAAAGGCTGGTGAACCGCTCTCTTGGCCTGCCGGGCGCCGTTTCAGTAAAGGCGCTCTTCTTCCGCCATGCCCGGAACCGCTAACCGGTCAGCAGACTCGATGGTAAAATCTTTCCAAAAGTTGAGTGCTCGTAACCGTCGACAATTCGGGCGTCTTACCTCGGAGCCCAGCGGCCTTAGTCTGTTCAATTCAAGAGTCTAGATCGTTCTCCATTTGAGCCAATCTCGTGAAAGCATTCCAGCGTTCCACTACTTTTGAGGCTAAATGGATGGACCACCATGACGGTTGAATTGCGAAGTATCAGAAAGCAATTTGGCGAATTCACTGCTCTGCACGACGTGAGTTTAATTGTGCGGAAAGGCGAGTTCTTGACGCTTCTCGGCCCCACCGGCTGCGGAAAGTCCACATTGCTTCGCATCGTGGCGGGATTTCTCTCGCCGACCTCGGGGGAAGTCCTCATTGACGGCAAGGTCATCAATGATGTGCCGCCGAACCTGCGGCAGGTTGGACTTCTCTTTCAGAACTACGCACTCTTTCCGCACATGACCGTAGAACAGAATGTCGGTTTCGGGCTCAAAGTCCGTGGTTTTTCCAAGGCGGCCGTAGCGGCAAAGCTCGACGCAGTGTTACCCATGGTCGGCATCGACCATCTGCGAAAGCGGTATCCAACGCAAATCTCAGGCGGTCAGCAACAGCGTACTGCCCTGGCGCGGACGCTGGCAATAGAGCCTCGCGTACTTTTGTTAGATGAACCCCTCGCAGCGCTCGATCGCAGACTACGCCTAGAGATGCAGGTCGAGTTGAAGAAGCTCATCGCGCAACTCGCCATCACCACCATCTGCGTCTCTCACGACCAGGACGAGGCGCTCTCGATGAGCGACAGCATCGCATTGATGAACAGCGGTAAGGTGGAGCAGTTCGCGTCGCCTCTGGAACTGTATGATCGGCCACGAACCAGATTTGCCGCCAATTTCTTGGGCAACTCGAATCTGTTGCAGGGAAGACTGCGGGACGAGATCGGGGGAAAGAGCGAATTTGTTTCCGGGGAACTATGCGTGCTTCTGCCCGGAGCGCAGGCGCGGGAGAATGCCACCCTGCTTCTTCGCCCGGAGCACCTTGAAATTCAGCGGGAGGCTACACCGGGGTGTCTGCCGGGGGCAGTCGTTTTTGTCACTCACTTCGGCCATTCCATGCATTATGAGATCAAGCTCGATGCAGGTCCGGCCTTCACGGTTTCCGTTCCGCGGCTTCGAGACATGGTGCCTCTGCCTCCGGGCGCACGGGTATATCTTGCGCCCAATAATCCGTCTGCCTATCAGCTGATTTACGAATGAGTTTCAGAGGTAAAACGCTCTATGTCTAACAAGCTAGTCTCCGCGATCTTCCTTGTAGCCTTTGCGCTCCCGCTCACGTGCTGCCGATCCAAGACCGGCGGCGGCGGCGCCGAACTGGTTGTAACCAGTTACCCCGGGGAGGCGCAAATTCCTTATCGCAAGTTTCTTGCCGATCCGTTCGAGCAGAGGCATAGCGGTACAAAGGTTCGGCTTGTCCCCTCAGAATCTGAAGACGTCGTCGCACAGATCAAGGCTGCGCGAGGCGTGAGTCCGTACGATGTCGTGACCCTCGGGGAGCCGCGGCAGATCAGCGCCGTGCAGGAGGGGTGGGTTGAGCAGACTCCGCGCGCCGACCTGCCGAATCTTTCCCAGGTCTACCCGCAGTTCATTCAGTCCTGCCGAGACACAGGGGTACCCGAGACCTATAGTCTTATCGGGATTGCTTATAACCCCGACAAGGTGGCAGCACCCAGAGCCTGGAGCGACCTATGGAATCCGGAATACAAGGGCAAGCTGGGCATGACGACGCCGGCCAGCAATCTCGGTTTCGGCATGGTGGTGATGGCTGCCAAACTGGCTGGCGGGAGCGAGGACAATCTCGCACCCGCATGGCCGAAGCTGCGCGACCTTGGTTCCTTTGTCGTGGCGCCCAGCCCTGAGGCGCTGGCCCAGCTCTTCGAGCGCGGCGAGGTCGCTATTGCACCAATGTGGAACAACGATGCCGCCATTCTCGCGCTGCATGGATTGAAGCTGAAGTTTGTGCAGCCGGCGCCGGGCGCCATCGTCGTCGTCTCATGCATGGATGTGGTGAAGAACGCCGGGCAGGCGCAGCTTGCCCGCCAGTTTCTCAATGACGAAATATCTGCCGATTTTCAATCGCATCTGGCGCAAGCGCCGTGGTACTTCGGCCCAACGAACCGCAACGTGAGTATTCCGGCGGGATCGTCGGATTACATGCCGACGACTGAGCAAGACCTGCAACGATCAACGTTCTTCGACTGGGCTGCGGCGGTCAAACATCGCGGCGAAGCGACGGAAGAGTTTGACCGGGAGTTCAGCCGTTGAAGATGCTGCGAAAGTCTATCTTGGGCGTGCTACCGGCAGTGCTGTTTACGACGGTGATGCTCGGTTTGCCGCTGCTGCTGCTCTTCGGCCTGGGATTTCTGGATATTGAGCGCGGCGTCTTCACCGGGCATCTCTCGATGCGCGGCTATGGCGGCGTCTTCACCGATCCGTTCTATGCGCAAGTGTTTTTCCGTACATTCCTCATCGCGAGCGGCGTGACCTGCCTTTGCCTGCTGCTCGGCTACCCCATCGCTTATGTGTTTTGCCGCTCACGCGGGCGCTGGAAGGGCGCCATCCTTCTTTGTGTGCTCGCGCCTTTACTGACCAGTACGCTAGTCCGCACCTTCGGCTGGCTGGTGATCCTTGGGCGGGAAGGGGCGTTGAACCAGACACTGCTCGCGCTTGGACTGCTCAAGCAGCCGATGGAGTTTCTGTTCACTCTCAAAGGTGTGCTCATCGGCATGACGCAGGTTCTGCTGCCGTACATGGTGCTGCCGATCATGGCTTCGCTCGAGACGGTCTCGCCGGTTCTTGAAGAAGCGGCGGTTAATCTGGGCGCTTCGCAATGGCAGGTCTTCTGGAGGGTGATCGTGCCGCAGACGACGCCGGGGATTGCGGGCGGCGTATCGCTGACTTTCATCCTTGCCTTCTCGGAATTTCCGGTGCCGGCGTTGCTGGGCGGCGCAACCTTCAAGATACTGCCTGTCTATATCTATCAGACCATGTCTACGCTGCTCGACTGGAGCCGGGGAGCGGCTATGGCTTCGATGCTGCTGGTGGGCTCGGGTCTTTGCGTCTATGTGCTGCAACGCATCTTTCGAGGGCTCTCGCCATGGACGCAGACCACAGCAAAGTAGGGAGGCGGCGCTGGTTGGACCGCCTTGGCGCGACTCTGCTGATTACTCTAGCCACGATCGGCCTGCTTAGCTTGATCTTGCCCACTTTAATAGTGCTGATCGAGTCTTTTGACACGCGTCGCTTTATCGCTTTTCCGCCGGCCGGGTTCTCGTTGGACCGCTATCGTGGGGTCTTCTCGTCGACAGCGATCGTGCAGAGTGCAGAGCTGAGTTTTGGGTGTGCGCTGGTTGTGATAGCCGTCGACCTGGTGCTCGGCGTTCCTGCGGCGATTTCCCTGGTCCGCGGAGATTTCCGGTTCAAGGCGGCCATCACCGCCTTTCTGCTCTCGCCGATCATGCTGCCCGGTATTGTGATCGGCATCGCGGTGTTGATCTTTTTCTCGCTGCTCGGCGGATCGCCCTCCATCCTGCTGATGGTACTGAGCCATATTGTTTTTACTCTGCCTTTTGTTATTCGTCTTACGATGGCGAGGATGGAGCGTACGAACGCCACGCTCGATGAAGCGTCAGAGAATCTCGGTGCAAGCCGCTGGCAGACCTTTCGCTATGTGCTGCTGCCGCAGCTCTGGCCGGGGCTGATTGCGGGCGCAGGTTTTTCTTTTCTGAACTCTTTCGACAATCTGACAATTTCGCTTTTTACCGCGCCCATCCGCGACCGTCCGCTGCCGATCGAGCTTTTCTATATGACTCGCTTCGATCTCGATCCACGTGTGGCGGCAATCGCGTCGCTGGAATTTCTCTTCGCACTAATATTAGTGGCGCTTGCCGATGGAAAGCTGCGCAAGAGCGGTCTGATGAAAGACCTGTAGCACGGAGCTGCTTGCCACGAAATTTCGGGCGCGTGACTTATGAGGTTACGCGTCGGCTGGAAATTCCGCGTAGGAGAGTTTCCGTGTCATGCTTACCTCATCGCGCAGGGTGCGAGCGTACATAGCGCGGTAGATGGGTTCGAGCGTCTTTGCCCAATGATCGACGGTTTGAAACTGGCGCTGATAGTCCGACCACTCAGCGCGAATCTCTTCCCTCAACTCGCTCTCATTCAGCGTGAGGAGTTTATTGCCGTCCATCACGAGTTGACCGGCGACCATTACCAGATGCACGGAACTGCCGTTCTCGCAAAAGACAAGCTGGCGGCGAAGATCATTAAGCGGGGTAAAGCTAAACGTATCGAGATCAAGCACTATGAGGTCTGCCTGCATGCCGGCGGCGATCTGGCCGGTGACGCCTTCCAGCCGCATTGCCTTGGCGGCGTTGCGAGTGGCGCACTCCAGCATCTCCTGAGCTTTGGGCCAGCGCAGGTAGTCGGGCTCGGTGATTTTATGCACCAGGCCGCCGGTCTTGATGACGTTCCACATATTGACGCTGTCATCGGAGCACATTTCATCGCTGCCAAGGCAAATGTTGATGCCACGGTCTTTGAGCGCACGGAAGGGCATGATGCCCGAACCAAGCTTGAGGTTACACAAAGGGTTGTGTGCAATCGAGCAGCCGCTGCCTGCCAGCAGATCCATATCGTACTCATCGACCCAGATGGAGTGGATGACGTGGGCGCGCTCGTTGAGGACGCCTTCGTCATGCACATAGCGCACGAGCGAGCGACCAAAGCGCTGCTGGCCGAGGACGCGCTGCAAGCGGGTTTCGAGTATGTGCATGTTATAGGGCACGTTGAACTCTGCGCTTAATTCCGCGAGCTCGTGCAGGTAATCGCGCTCGACGCGTTGCGGCGCGGAGCAGGAGACGGCGGCGCGCAACCGGCCGCCGGCCGCCCCATGCCAGCGAGCGATATACCTTCGATACGCATCAATCAAGTGGTTGGTCGTCAGCGGAGCGGCTTCCCGCATCTTCTGCCGCAATGACGCAGGCAAAAGGTCATAGAGGTACGGATACTTGTCGTACTCGATCACATTGGGCATGTTGATCGAGACAGTCGCGCGGATGCCGGAATCTTCATACGCCTGCATCGTGGCGTCGGTGAGATCTTCGCTCAGCGAAGGGACGTAGAATGGGTCGTCATGAACCGCGGTTACACCGCCCTTCAACATTTCGGCCGCGCCGAGCAGCGTGCGCAGATATTGCAGCCGCGGCGGTGTGGGCGGACACTCGAACGGGGGCACTTCATACAACATGAAGAGCTCAAGCGGCATGTCATCGAGCGCGCCCTTGTTGAAGTTGCCGGGGCTATGGAAATGTCCGTTAATAAGGCCGGGCATGAGCAGCTTGCCTGTGCAGTCGAGGATGCGATCTCCCGCCCTGGCAGGCAGGTTGGCGCCGACGGCTTCGATAACGGATCCGTCGACACGGACGTCGATGGAGGGATACTCCCGGTTCTCGCTATCAAGGGTGAGTAACCGGGCGTTGCGGAAGATGGTTCCGCTCACGACATAACCGTCATAACCGCCGGTGAGAGTTGTTCAGCATGCCCGGCGATGGCGCCAGCGCGGGTCATCCAGTGGCCGTGCGCCGTGTCGGCGATGTGCTTGAGGGCGCGACGCAGATGACGCAGCCGAAAAGGTTGACCGCTTACATGAGTGTGGAGCGCAATGCCCATGACCAGGGGCTGCGAACGGGACTGCTGTCGCATTTCATCGAATTGGTCCACGATCATGTCGGCGAAGTCGGAGGCGCTGACGAGGCGGCCTATGACACTCGAGCTGTCGTTGATCTCCTGAGGGTAGGGGATGGAGAGCAATGGTCCGGAGTTGGTCTTCAGCCAAAGGGGTTGATCGTCACAGCACCAGTCGAGTAGATATCGGTATCCCGCGGCCTTGAGCAAGTCGGGGGTCGCCCAGGTTTCGGAAATCCAGGGGCCGAGCCAACCGCCGGGGTGCCGACCCTCTTGTTCCGTCATTGTCTTCGTTGCCTCGGCGATCAGAGTCGCCTCTTCTTCTCTCGACAATCCGCTCTGCCTTTCGCTGTTGGTACGGCCGTGGCAAGCGATCTCGTCGCCACGTTCGCGAAAGCTGGCAACAATCTGCGGCGCAGCGGAGTAGAGGTGCGAGTTAACCAGCAGAGTTACCGGAAGGCGGAATTCGTCGAGAAGTTCGCGCAGTCTCCAGATTCCCACGCGGTTGCCGTAATCGCACCAAGAGTAGTTCAGGACGTCGGGCTGTGGAGAAGGCGGAAGAAGCTCCTCGATCATGCCCTCGCCGAAGGCATAGCTCTCGACATTCAACGCGATGTACACCGCGAGCCGCTTTTGTTCAGGCCAGAAATAATCTGCACGCTCGACGATCGGCTGGTAGTCATAACGCGTATTCCGCGAATTCATGGAGCCAGTATAATCGGCTTTTGCCGCACAGAGAGAGACTTGGACGCAGATGAGTTTGCCGGATGGCTTCGCGAGAGACTTTCAAGTTGCCGTTGATCATGGCATCGATTTTTCGAGAGTAGATACAGATCTGCAGCGTGGCGTCGATCAAATGCTGGCGCATCCGAAGTACCGCGTGGATGCACATATCTGGATGACCGGCTCAGGGGACAGCCTCTTTGCGGCGCAGGCGGTGTTGCCGGGGCTGCAACGGTTGACAGGCCTGCAGGCTACTGCAATTTCATCGATGGAGTTTGCGCGGTATCGCTCGCCTCTGCTGAGCGAGCGAGACATGTTGTGGGCGATCTCAAACTCGGGTAGCGCGTCGCGCACCCGCGAGACCGTGACCCTGGCCCGCGAGAAGAGGATTCTGACGGCGGGCGTAACCGGTTCAGCGAGTGGGCCGCTGGCCTCCCTGGCTGATATCACCTTACTTCGCCAGGTGCAGGAACTGCCTGTAATAGAAGAAGTGCGTCGCGGAATTTTTATGAATATGGTGGAGTTTCTTGCGGCTATGTATGCGTTGTATTTCGTGGGTTCAAGGTTGGGGTTGGCCGCAGGGCGAATCAGCGCGGAAGGAGGCAATCGGATTCTGGATGACTGTAAATCGGCCATTGCTTCCATTGGCCGGGAGGCAGCTGCGTGCGAAGAACAGGCACTGGAATTGGCCAGAGATCTGAATGGCTTGGACACTGTCTGGATCATCGGCGCCGGCCCCGGGTATGCGACGGCTCGGTACTGCGCCGCGAAGTTCCATGAACAGCTGCCTTGGAATGGCATTCCGGAAGATCTGGAAGAGTGGGCGCACCTGCAGTATTTTCTTACACTTGCCTGGAAGGAACGCTCCGCTGTGTTTGTGCTGGCGCCTCCTGGAAACTCGCTGGATCGTGCGGAAGAACTGGTGGAGGGAATTCACGATGTGGGCGGCCGCGCGATCGTCGTCGCCCATCCGGAGCATGGACGGTTTCCTCTCGCGCATCGCAACTTTCCGATATCCGGCTCGAGCGATGAATTTCTAAGTCCGTTTACGTATCACCTCCCGGCACAGATGCTGATTTTGCATCTTGCACGGTTGAGGGGCCATGAACCTTTCGCCTTGCGGCGGGCGGACGGCGGTAAGCTGATTCGCCAAGGTGTCGTGCTTGAGAGTGCCCGGAGCCTGGCGTAAATTGGCGCCTGATGTTGTGATTCTCGGTCAGATCACGATTGACGATACTGTTCCTGCATCTCCGGGGCCCTGGCAGCGGCGGTTAGGCGGCAATGCGCTCTACGCCACTGCGGGCGCACGCCTGTGGTGCGCTCCCGAGCGAATCGGCGTGGTGGCAAGGGTATCCACGAGTCTGCCATTTAATGTGGCTCACATGCTTGCGGAAGCCGCGCTCAGTACAGATGGTTTAGTTCCGGTCGATGTCGATGCGCTCGTCGAATGGATCGTTTACGAGGAGGACGGCCAGCGGCAATCGATGCCTCGCAATGCAGCATTGCGCGATCCCGCGGCCAGTCTGCAGGAGCTCTTGCGCCGCTACCTGGAACACCTGGAGAGCCTGAGCGCCTCGCATGATGACATACCTGCGGCTTGGCTTCCAGCGAAGGCGATTCATCTTGCTCCGCAGGTTATCTCGCGGCATATGGAAAGCTGCCGAGCGTTGCGAAGCAGGACCGCTTTTCTCTCTGTTGATCCTTCTCCGCACTACTCACGCTCGCGGGAGGCGCTAGACCTGGCGGCAATGCTGCCTGGTGTCAGCGCCTTTCTGCCGAGTCAGGCAGAGATTCAGCATCTTTCCGAAATCTACCCGGACTGGCCGGCCTGCGTGGGCGGCCTGCGAAGCGCAGGCTTCGCTGAAGTCGTCTTGAAGCGCGGGAGCGAAGGCGCGCTTCTTGGCTCTGCGGAGAGCGACGATCGTATGATTTGCCTGCCGGTAGCGAAGGCATTGCCGGTTGATCTTACCGGCGCGGGTGATGGCTTCGCCGGCGCCTACGCGGCGAGCCGCGCTCTCGGGCATTCTCCGCTTCAGGCTGGAGCGCGCGCGACTGTGGGAGCAGCCATGATCGTCGAGTGCAGCGGCACGCATGAAGCGCTCAGCCTGCAACCGCGCGAGGCCGAAGCTCGACTTGAGGAGTACCTCGCGTTGAATGGATGGACTTGAGAGGGGACATCTTGTTGGAAAGAGCTTTCCTATGGACGATCGAGAATGTTCGCGCCGCTAGTCCCATTCATCGTCAAGCCCAACAGCGCCGCAATTGTGGGAGCGACATCGGTAATGTGATGGCGGCCGAGACGCTTAACCTGAATACCCGGACCATACGCAAGAAACGAAGAATCAAGCTCCACAGGACCGGGAGCGAAGCCGTGCATTCCCTGCAGCTTACCAGTGGGTGAAAGCCAGGGCCCGTCAGCGGCGTCACCGATAGCAAAGCCTGGCTTCATGCCGACTGCCAGGAAGGAATTGCCATACCCACCGGTTGCCAGCAAATCGGGGCCTTCGTAGAGGCGATCAATTCCCCACTTGCCCTCGCGGGCGAGCTGTTGAAAGGTTTTCCGGGCAAGTGCTATTGCCTCTTCATCGTGCGGATTGTGTGCGATGAGGCCAAAGGAGCCGCCGCCTTCGAAGGCAGCGACGCGCCAGCTGTCGGGGTTGGCCTTTGTTCCCATCAGCCCCATGCTGTTGAGCACGCCATTTGGATTGAAGCTGTGGGAGACAGGCTCAAATCCGTGGTCGCTTACGATGACAAAGACCGTTCGATCCGTCAGACCTTCGGCACGAACTGCATCGCGGATCAGTCCTATGTCTGCATCGATTCGCTCCAGTGCCTGGAACTCCGGTTCGCTGTCGGGGCCATTCATGTGCTGCTCATGATCGGTCTCGGCCACATGCACGAGCAGCAGATCGGGCTTGCGTGTTCTGAGCAAAAAGATCGCCATCCGGGTAGCCTCGGCGTCGAGCTCAGACTCGCTCGGATCTTTTGCTGGAGCAGCGGTCACATCGATCCCATAGGTCTTCGCGTACTCTGCGTAAATACCGGGGGTGCAGAGGTTTTCATAGATCAACCTGTCTTCCAGGGTCTCGGGAATGCGCCACTCGGGAAAGTTCGCGTCAATCTGAGCGCCAATGGAAACCGGCCATGAGACGGCAGCGGTTTTGAGGCCCTGCTGATGAGCCACGTTCCAGATTGCCGGGGCTTTGACCTGTTGCGCATACCAGTACCAGGCGTCGCGCATGGTGTGCTCAGGGTCGAAGAGGCCGTTACCATAAATGCCATGTATGTCGGGGGGGACGCCGGTCACCAGCGTGGTATGGGAAGGATAGGTGACGGTTGGGAAGACGCCGACCATTCCATCCGCAACCGCACCGCCTTTCAGGAACTCGTACAAGTTGGGGGTGTTGCGATGACGATCGAGCAAGGTGGAGAGCGTCTTCCCCTTGAGCCCGTCAATAGAAATTACGATTACTTTTGTGGGGGCAGCCTGCAGGCAGGTGAGAGCGAGAAGGCTGAAGCCCACTTGAATGAAGAGGCGGCTTAGCAATGATTTTGAAGATCTCATCGTGTCTCCGAAAAGAGAGAACTGCACCCGTACTTCGCTCAAGACAGGTCAAGGCGTGAGCGGGCTAATTTGCACACGCCTCGGATTGCTAGAAAGAATAGCGCAGCGCGAATTGCATACGCCGGCTCTGCGTCAGCAATGCGGAGTAGCGACCGAAACTCGCGCCTGCGTAAGGATTGTTGGAAATGCTATTCGGATCGAAACGCACCGAGTTGGTCACGTTGAACGTTTCCCAGGAGAATTTCAGTTGTTGGCCTTCGAAGGTATCGATCACCTTATCGAGGCCGGCGTCAATGCTGAAATAGCCATCGCCGCGGAAGAAGTTGCGCTCGCCGGTCTCGCCGGTATAAGGCAGCCGGATGTTGGCCAGCGCCGCCGTTGGATTGGCGAGCGCGTTCGGTTGTCCGCCCGAGTCGCGCTTATGCCCGCCAGTAACGATGGGCCCGGTAGCGACGACCCAGCTCAACGAGTCGAAGTTGGTTGACCATCCCAGCCCATCGATCGCGCCCCAGGGAAGGCCGCTGGTCCAGTGGGCCAGGCTGGTCAGCGTCCAATGGTTGATCAGCAGGTCGCCAAAGTGGTTGACGCCGCCGGCAAAGCGCTGGCCCTGACCAAACGGCAACAGAACGGTACCATTCGCCGCGATCGCGTGTCTCACATCGAAGTCCGACGGGGCCTTATTCAGCTTGGGCTTGAACGAGTTGATGATCTGGCTGAAGCCGCGTGAATTAAAGCTGGGCACGCGTTCGGCATCTGATCCGAGATCAAGCGATTTGGCGAACGTATAGTTGAAATCCAACTGCACGCCATGACTGGTTGGATGATGGATGGAAGCCTGAAGCCCGTGATAACTGCTGGTGCCGATCGAGGTCCAGCCCACCAGGTTGACAAACTGCGGGTTGAAATAGCGATAGGTTTCGCCGTTCGGCGATCCTGGGTAATAGCCCAGATCGAGGTTGAAGAGCCCGGCGGTCTCATTCCCGCGGAAGGTGCTCCATTGATTCAGATAGATGTTCTGTGTAGCAGTCAGGCCATTGCCCGCAGCGAGCGGGAATAGGTCGTCCCAGTAGGGACTCGTGGGTATCTGGCTGGCCTTGAGTCCCCGGTCGGTATACTTCTCAAGCTGAGTACCGGCGGCATAAAGATCGATGCCGCTCTTCGGATCGACAAGGTCGAGGGGCTCGGCCAGATCGAGCTGCTGCAGGAGCCTGCGCCCGAGCCGGCCGGTGTAGTCGAGCTCGAAGACCGTGCCATGGCCAATCTGCTGCTGGATCGAGAAGTCCATTACTTCCGAGTAGGGTGTCTTCAGATTGTCGTTCAGCGCCCAGGTTGTCGCAAGCGCATTGGGAGCGGTGACCGGAAAGGCGCCGGAGTTTCCCGACGGAGGGATGAGTTGCGCGGGAACATTGGCCGGGGAGCTGAAGCGTGGCGCGGTATCGACCTGCTGCGTCGCTCCGTTCTGGTTTTGTGACGAAAGCCCGAACGACCCACGCGCATCGACCGCGTCTACCAACGCATCGCCGAAGTGATCGTAGTAGATGCCGAAACCCCCACGGATCGACAAGGTCGGCCGCGGCGAGTAAGCAAAGGAAAAGCGGGGCGCAAGGTCGAGCTTGTCCATGTTCCAGTAGGCTTGCTTGCCGACTGCCTGGCCACCTTGCATATAAGCGATCGGCGGCTGGTTCACGGTGCCGGCGGCCGCTGCCGCAACCCGGTTATCAAACCACTTGCTCAGGCTGAATGTCGGTACGACTTGCTGGCCATTGCGCTCGTAGGGCACTTGCAGCAGCGAGTGGCGTAAGCCGATGTTCACCGTGAGATTGGATTTAACTTTCCAGGAGTCCTGCACGTAATATTCAACTTCGTTGGAGAAGAAATGGCGGGTGGGGAAGGCGCCGGCCGGCAATGGCGTCAGCGCCCCATTCTTGACGGAGTAGTTGTCATAGCCCGTGGCGAGCGTGATCAGGCCAGTGATATCGGCAGCCGCGATATTGTAGGCGCCGGAGAAATTTCCGTTTACTGCCGGAAAACCAAAGGCGCCAGGGTCGAGGCTGGTTCCCGTGCCCGCGATACTGCCGATGATCAGGTTGCCGTAGGTTACCTCAGCGTTGTTGTACAACGTCGAGTTATTAGAGTGATTGTCAAAAATGCCCCGATAGTTCCCACCAAACTGCAGAGTGTGACGCCCCTTGGTCCAGGTCACGTCGTCTACGGCATTATTGACCGGGATGTTCTGGATGGTCGTAGTGGTGGTTGGATTGAGCGGAGTGATGCTGTTGAAGTAGATGAATGTGCCGGAAAGGTCGCCACGATTGGCATAACCCTGGCGCACAAAAGCGTAACGGAAGCTATTCACCAGCGAGCTCGAGAGAGTCAATGTATCGCCGGCGGCGATACCGCGGGTGTTATCGAAGGTCTGGGACGTCGGGGCTCCCCCGGGAAATTGCTGGGGAGAAAGGATGTTGTCCTGCTGCAAGTTGCCGCGAACCCACAACTGCTGCCGGTCGGATATGTTGTAATCCAGCCGAACGATGTTCGTCACCAGCGAGGCAGGCGAAGGCGACGAGAAGGTGTAAGAAGCGAGATTGTAACCATCGCCCTGCGAGTTTCCGTTCGCGGCTGGATATTGCGACAGATACTGCAGGACGGCGGGATTGGCGCCCGGCCCCAAAGGACAAGTGCCATTTGCGGAGCAGTGTGGATCAATCGCAGCGAGATTTGCCGGGGTAAGTGTCGTCGCTGCTCCTGCGGCATTCAGGTAAGTCAGATTACCAGCGAGGAACGAGGCGGTGGGCACCTCGTTTGTCA
Organism: Acidisarcina sp.; assembly: GCA_965199205.1. Taxonomy (GTDB): domain Bacteria; phylum Acidobacteriota; class Terriglobia; order Terriglobales; family Acidobacteriaceae; genus Acidisarcina. The sequence continues at coordinate 1,905,214 of OZ240688.1, read as the reverse complement.
CGGTGGTACTCTCAGACAGTTTCTGAGCTTCATACGCACCGAAAAAAAAGAACTTGTCTTTCTTGAACGGGCCACCGAGAGAAGCGCCGAAGGTGTTGCGCAGCAGCTTGGGCGGACGGTTCGGCTCGCCGGACTCGAGTTGCGCCTGCTTGTTCAACCAGTTGTTGGCAACTGTATTCGTAGGCCGGTAATACTCGTAGGCGCTTCCATGTAGCTTATCCGTTCCGCTGCGAGTCACGAGGGAGATCTGCGCGCCGGAGGAACGGCCAGAATCGGCGTTGGAGTTGGTAGTGACAACGCGGAACTCCTCTACGGAATCGCGCGTAGAGCGCAGCGCGCCCTGGAAGGGAAGACCCAGTGTCTGGGTATTGTCGTCGACCCCGTCGAGGGTGACATTGCTTTGATCGGACCGCGCACCGTTGACCGCGCCCGAGCGGCTATCCGTATCTTCCTGACTTTGCGACTGATCCCCGAGGAACAAGACGCCGGCCTGAAGGCTGAGCAGATCCAGGACGTTGTTGCCTTCGAAGGGCAGCGTTTGTATCTGCAGAGTATCAAAGGGTGTACCGATCGTGCTATCGATGGTGTTCAGCACCGGCGCCGTCGTATCCACCTGGACAGTGGTTGTCGCCGTGACGCTCATTTTGAAGTCCACCTTGGTCGGTTGATTCACCAGCAACTCCGCGGATTGAGTCACCGTTCCAAAGCCGGATACAGTCGCCGTGATGGTGTAACGCCCGGGCGGAATCTGCTCAAAGGAGTAGAGTCCCGATGCGTTGGATTTAGTGTCTTTCGAATATCCGGTCTCCGGATGGGAGATCACGACCGTGGCCTGCGGAATGACCGCACCTTGAGGATCGAAGACGGTTCCATTCAGGGAGGTGAGGGCGGTCTGGGATCTGCCCGGCGAAGCACAAAGTGTCACAAAGGTCAGTAGCAGGACCAACGCAGAAATGCGGGGATAAAGACGCTGATGCTTCATTCAGAGGCCTCCGAAGAAGGTATAAAGGCGCAAGCTGTAAGGTCGTCCAGAGGAATTGCTTGGCGTGGGAGGGATCAGGCCACAGCCTAAAAGCTCGCTATGGAAAAGAAGGACTGATCGCTCGCGAACGGGTCTTGCGCGTGTGTTTTTCTGATCTTGAAGGTGTTGGGGGCTTCGATGTACTAACGCCTACGCAGATATTGCAGGTGTGCGACTTCAAGGGACGATCGGATCGAGAGAGAAGTCGAGCGACGTTAGTTGTGCGGGGCTCCGCGGTTGCCATCCAGGCCGCGACGATCGATCCAACCGGAAATATTGGTGGAATGAAGGCCTGTATGCATGAGTTGACCGTAGCAAAGGTTGTCAAGCGTGACAAGCAAAATAATTTTGAGCGAGTGCCGAGGGGGCCATGCGAAGGTTCTCTTGTATTCCCGGACCGAAATCTGATGTCAGAGTCGGCTGGATTCAACCTTCACCGGGCAACCACGCCAGGTTTCGTTATGATCGAATCGACGAAAGTCACTACATCACTTCAAGGATTACGAGTGCCCCAGGAACAAGTGAAAAGCCTGCCACATGCTTCGGGCTTCGTGCGCATCGAGATCGAAGCACTCCAAGCATTGGCGACCCGCCTGGACGGTGCGATGCTCGCGCCATTTGAGAATGCCGTCACCCTTCTCAGCAGTACCGTACTTGCCCATCGCCGGATTACAGTTACTGGCATTGGGAAGAGCGGCCTTATCGCCCATAAGATCGCGGCTGTGCTCCGATCGACCTGCAGCCCGGCGCACTTCATGCATCCGGCGGAGGCATCTCACGGCGAAGCGGGAATTTTGACGCCCGGCGGCGTGGTGGTGGCCCTCTCTTACAGCGGTACGACCCGTGAGATCGTTCAACTACTTCCGTTGTTGCAGCGTTTTCAGATGCAGTTGATCACTTTTAGCGGATATTCAAATTCTGTGTTGGCGAAAGCCAGCGAGGTCTTCCTCGATTGCAGCGTCACGAGAGAAGCCTGCATGTTCGGCCTCTCGCCTACCGCTTCGACTACGGTGATGCTGGCGCTGGGTGATGCTCTTGCCCTTTCAGTCAGTTCAGCTTGTGGAAGGACGGCTGAAGATTTCGAGGGGCTCCACCGCCTTTAGTGTTGCGGCACAGGCTTCTGCTCATTCATGGGATGGTTCTTCCAGGCGCCTTTGTATGGATGAGCGCGATCCACCGCTGATCCGTATGCCAAGTCATGTATACTTCCCCCACCCTGAAGCAAGACACTTCCGGTCGATCCCACGTTCAAAGGAGTTCGCCTATGCGCTCACGACGCGTTTTTCAGCTTGCGCCGCTTTCTGGAGTGCTCACAGCCCTGGTTCTTGCAGGGTATGCGGGTCGCACTCTCGCTGCGGAACTGCCTCAACCAGCTTTCGCATCTGTTCGAGTAACCCAACCCATCGATGAAACAAAGCTGGTATCGCTTGTCGGCAATATTCACCCGCTTGCGCTTCCAAAGTTTGACCGGGGTCCCGTGCCGGATAGCCTTCCGATGGAGCACATGTTCCTTCAACTGCGCCGCACCCCAGAGCAGGAGGAAGCTCTAAAGGCCAAAATCGTCGAGCTTCAAAATCCAAACTCGAGCAATTATCACAAATGGCTCACCGCCGACGAGTTGGGGAAGAACTACGGCCCGGCGCAGCAGGATATCGACGCCGTTGTGGAGTGGCTGGGATCGCACGGATTTCAGGTAAACCTGATCCATAAGAACGGCCTTACGATCGATCTGTCGGGGAATGCCGGACAGGTGAGCGAAGCCTTTCATACGGAGATTCACCATTATGAGGTGAAAAGTCGACTCCACATCGCCAATGTCAGTAATCCTAAAATTCCGTCGGCGCTAGCGTCGGTGGTCTCAGGTTTTGTTTCGCTGAACGATTTCATGCCCAAATCGCAGTTGAAGAAACGCATGCCCGCCTACTCTTTTCCCTATAGCGGCAGCGAACAATATGACGAAGCTCCGGCGGACTTTGCAACGATCTACAACGTCGCCCCACTGTATGGAGCAAGCAAGCCGATCACCGGCAAGGGACAGACGGTCGTCGTATTGGAGGACACGGACGTTAACCCGGCTGATGTCACCACCTTCCGCTCTGCCTTTGGACTCTCAAAATATTCCGGCAAGTTTGCCCAGGTTCATCCCGGAACAGGGTGCAGTGATCCGGGTAAGAATGGAGCTGAAGGTGAAGCAGCCCTCGATGCCGAGTGGGCTGGAGCCATAGCACCTGATGCGACGGTCAACCTGGCATCATGTGCAGACACCGCGACTAACTTCGGCGGTTTTATCGCCGCACAAAATCTGTTGGACGGCAGCGCGCCGCCGCCAATCATGAGCCTGAGTTATCTTTCGTGCGAAGCGGGCCTGGGACCAGGGGGAAACTCATACGTCAATAGCCTATGGCAGCAAGCCGCAGGAGAGGGCGTCTCGGTTTTCGTCGCTGCCGGCGACGGTGGACCCGCGGGCTGCGATGATTTCGACGATAGCTCTTACGCATTGGCCGGCATTGCTGCCAACGGCTTTGCTTCCACGCCATACAACGTTGCCACGGGGGGCACCGACTTCCGCGACACCGTTGAGGATGCCCATGGCACCTACTGGAACACGACGAACTCGACGACCGGGAAATCTGCGAAATCTTACATCCCAGAGATTCCGTGGAATGACTCCTGCGCCAGCAGCGTGTTGTTTGTTTATCTGGGCTATCCTGATGAAGTAACTTTTTGCAACAGCGATACAGGCTCAAACTTTCTTGACATAGTTGGCGGCAGCGGAGCACCGAGCTTCGTTTATTCCAAGCCATCGTGGCAGGCGGGGATCTCTGGCGTTCCGAATGATGGGGTGCGCGATCTGCCCGATGTTTCCTTGTTTGCCTCCAATGGACTCTATGATCACGCCATCCTGTTTTGCATGTCAGATGCGGCCGAGGGCGGAGTGCCCTGCAAGTATTCCACATCTCTGGACGCTATAGAGAACAGCGCGGGCGGCACGTCCTTTACAGCTCCGCAGTTCGCCAGCATTCAGGCTCTCATCAACCAGAAAGCGGGCGGTCCACAGGGCAATCCCGATCCGGTTTATTACAGCCTGGCGAAAAAGGAATATGGAACTTCCACTGCGCCCAACACCTCGGGTGCAGCGGCCTGCAATGGTTCTGCAGGAACCGGCGGATCCAATTCCTGTGTCTTCCACGATGTGACTTTCGGTAACAACGACGTTCCGTGCTATGGAACATCGAACTGCTATGCTCCTGTAGCAGGCGGGTATGGAGCGCTTTCTACCCAGGACAAGAAGTTCTATGTCGCCTTTCCCTCTTACACTGGATATGATCTGGCTACGGGGCTGGGCAGCGTGAATGTAACCAATCTAGTGAACGTGTGGCCATAAGACTGAATCCGAAACTTTGTCGTTAGCTGATCCTTATTCATTGCCTCCTGCATCCGGAACACGCGTGTGCAGATGAGGCGAACAACATTTTCATATGGTTTCGGGACGTTGGCCAATCTGGCAGCGTCCCTTTTCTTGCACGAACAGTTTTCATTTGAACTAACTGGTCGTGTGACTGGCGAATGTCAGCTTCGAGTCAATTTCATGTCGATGATGAAAATATGCACGCAGTTCTGCGATGCGGGGGAGCCGGTATTTTCCAGACGAAGGTCCTTCGAAGATGGCCGTGCTTAGAAGTGATTCAACGAAGATGGCAGGGCACAGGGACCATGAAGGTCACTGAAATCTAAGAGCCCGCGGTATCCAGCAACGAAAGCCGCAGGCCGGCAGGGGCGATATTGAGCAGCAGAGAGAAGGACGTGCCCGGTACCCGGGCGAAGCTTACACGCAGAAGTGTTCTTCAGGCGGCTCCGTCAGCTGCCGCCTTGTTGTTATCTACAACGGGTTGGGCCCGCCAATCGGCGATTACGGCGCCCGGCTCCCCGCAGGGCACAGCTCCGCATTTTTCCATTCTCATGCAGCCTGACCTGATGAGCGTGCTGGCTGGTGACGTCGATGCGGAGCGCTATTCGCTGTTACGCGAAGGAAGTGGCTGGAACGGAGCGAAACGCGCGGCCGGCGTCAGGGTAAGCTTCGTCGCCGGCGAACAGCAGTCAGAGATTCTGCTTGACGCTCCTGCCTTGCCCGTGCAGCGCCTGCATCTGCGCTGGAAGCTTCGCCTGGGGGAAGCTTGCGTGGTACTCGGTGACGCCTGGGAGCGCAGTTATGGCGACCTCGAATGGCGCTCCTTGCAGGCGGAGCGCGTCCTCCCCTGGTATGCGGTAGTCTCGGCCAACGGGCACACTTCGGGCATGGGCGTGAAAACCGGGGCTTCGTCGTTTGCTTTCTGGCAGGTGGATTCTGAAGGAATTTCCTTATGGCTGGATGTGCGCAATGGCGGCAATGGATTGCTGTTGGGGCAGCGCACTCTGCAGGCTGCGACGATCGTGGAGTGTCGTGGCGCTTCAGGAGAAAGCGCCTATATGGTCACGCAGCGCCTATGCCACGCCATGGCTGCCGGCACAAAGGTTCCTGCAAGGCGGGGCGACATGCCGCTCGACGCGATCTACGGAAGCAATGACTGGTATTACGCCTACGGCCACAACACGCACGACGGCATTTTGCGCGATGCGGACCTGGTCAGGTCGCTTGCGCCGGCCGGCGCCATCAAGCCGTTTACCGTCATCGATGACGGCTATCAGGACACAAGCCGTTTTCCGAATCTTTCGAATCTGGCAGAGGAGATCCGTCGTCGTGGCGTGATCCCCGGAATCTGGGTTCGTCCTCTACGGGCGAGCGGGGCCGCCCCTCGGACTCTGCTGCTGCCGGACTCTCGCTGGAATGGTCCGGCAAATGAGCAGGCGCCACCGGCATACGACCCGACAATTCCAGAGGGCCTCCAGGCAATTGCGGCTGTCGCGGAAGAGGCATGCGGGTGGGGTTTCGACCTGATTAAACACGACTTCACCACCTACGAATTGCTGGGGCAGTGGGGCAGCCAGATGGGAGCTTCGCCCACCATGGGCAACTGGCACTTCAACGATCGGACGGTGACCAACGCCGAAGTCGTGGGCAACCTCTACCGGAAGATTCGCGCCTCTTGTGGAGGCGATCGCGTCATCTTAGGGTGCAATACTGTCGGCCATTTATCGGTGGGTATCTTCGACGCGTCCCGGACCGGCGACGATGTGAGCGGAAAGCAATGGGAGCGGACGCGCCGCATCGGAGTGAATACTCTCGCCTTCCGCCTACCGCAGCATAAAGTGTTTTATTCCGTGGATGCAGACTGTGTGGCGATCACTCCGGAGATCCCCTGGGCTATGACGCGGCAATGGTTACAGGTGATTGCGAACAGCGGCAGTGTGTTGCTGATTTCACCTGACCCGAAGTCTGTCGGCGCGAAGGAGAAAGAGGCGATTCGTTCGGCCTTTGCTCGCTGTGTTCACCGGCCGGGCAGCGAACCGCAGGATTGGATGGAGAGCCGTTCGCCTGCCTCCTGGCGCTCTGGTGCTGCAAACGAAAGGTACCAATGGATTCTTGAAGACGGGGAAAGCCCTTTTCCGATTGGAATACAACGAGGACCCGAATAGCTGCGTTACCGGGCACGGCCAGATGGCGGGTTGGCATCTCTGCGGCAGTGCGGCCGCCCACCAGGCGGTCGAGCGTTTTACCGGTGGGTTGCTTCCATCGATTCCGGATAGAGCTGCGAAGCGAAAGTGGCATTTTCATTATCACTTGAGGCTGGACCGAAGTGCCTGCCTTGGGCAAAGTCAGGCACTTCAATCCAGCTCCCGCGTTCTCTAGAAGTCCAACCGCATCGATACTTGCCCGGAGCGGGCCCCTCCAAAATCCGATCCGATGGTATTGCTGATCAGTCCGAAACTTGGAGAGCTGATGTTCATGTTTGGATCACCGAGGTTGGTGTGGTTCAGAACGTTGGTAAACGTACCCTCCGCCCGCAACTGAAAGCGTTCGTTGATGGGGAAGACCTTGCTCAGTCCGCTGGAGAGGTTCACTGTTCCAGGGCCTACAATCGAGCCCACTCGCGCGTCGCCAAACCGGCCGATCGGATTCGGAACCGGTCCTGTGCCGCTGCCGGTGGTGCAGGCAGTACCCGGCGTCCAACCCGGATATCCGGGGCATGTCAGGCCGGATGGATTGATCCAGAGATAGCGACTGCGACTGGCGGGCTTCGTGCTCACCCCTGCGACCGTGTCGGCCGCCTGGTCACGATGGCTCCCGTCAAATCCTGTGTTCGTGCCGTTCAACCCCGAGCCAGTGCCGGAGGGATCGCCTTGGCCGCTGGGAAAGTACGGAGACTCAAACGGACCGGACTGCCACAGGAAAATGTTCGATAACCGCCAGCCGCCTACAGCCAGATCGGCGATCCGATTGATAGAAGAACCAAACTGCTTTCCCCGGCCGAACGGCAGGTCATACACCATGGTGGTATTCCAGCGGTTGCGGCGAGTGCCGTAGACGTTCCCAAAGTCGACATACCGGGCGAGGATCGAACTGGCGCGGGTGCCACCATTCTCGGCGGCAAAGCCGAGACTGCTATTTGTTGTTCCGGGTCCCTGATTGTCTGCGAGCGCCCTGGCGTAGGTCCAGGAGGAGTTCACCTGCAACCCCTTCTGGAAACGGTGAGAGAACTCGGTCTGAAGCGAGTGGTAGCTCTCGTTCGCACCTGTCGCGCGGGTATTGATGCGGCCCCAGTTCGGGAAGAGACGCGAGGTGAAAGGCGCATTCGCCGCTGACAAACTACTCGAAAACGGCAAAGTGTTTTCGTCCGGCGCCCAGACCAGTTGGTGAGTTTCTGATCCTATGTAGGAGGCGCGCAATGCGTACCCCACGCCGAAGGAATGATCCACGCTCAATGACCATTGTTCTGTGTAGGGATCTTTCCAGTTCGCGCTGTTGGCAGTACCGAAATAATCCTGGCCATAGTTCGTCGTACCGCCGCTGTTCCCCGCCCCGGCATAGATATTCGGCCACTGGTACCCTACGGTGTGGGTCGCAGCGTCAAGTGTGTTGGTGTATTGCGTCGTCTGCGCCTGCAGGGTGCCGGTCAAAGAGTAGAAGTTCGCTCCCAGCAGCGTGATGTTGTACATGCCGAAGCCGCCACGAATGGCCGTCTTATCATCATCAAATGGCCTGTAAGCAAAACCAAACCGGGGCATGAACCGCAGGTGTGGATACTTCTTCAATCCGGAAGGGTAGCCCGCCTGGCTATTAGAGAGGACAGGCATGCAGCCGACTCCATTGATGACAGCCCCGCCGCTCGAGGTGCCATACGGGGTACACGCGTTGGCGCTGGCCAGAAAGGAGGTGGCGAGCAGGTGTGAGGCGCCGGTTGGGTATATGACCGCTCCGGAGCCCGGGACGTCGGGAAGGAAGTTGCCAATATCGCCATGCGCATCGGAGTAGCCGGGATGCAACTCATAGCGGATTCCATAAGTCAGGGTGAGTCTGGAGCTGGTCTTCCATTGGTCTTGTGCAAAGAAATGGTAGTGGGTCGACTGGCCGTCGTTATCCTCCTGCACCACGTCGTAGAAAGTCTGATACGGCAAACCGGAAAGAAAATCCGCGAAGTCAACGCCGGTGAAAAGTCCAGCACTGTTTTGAGTGTTGTACTGGAAAGTTCCGTAGTTGTCGGCACCATTGAAGCCCAGAGGAGTGATCGCGCCGAGCCGGCGAATGTCTGCTCCAAACCGGAATTGATGCTGCCCTTTCGACCAGCTCAGCGAGTCGGTGTAAACATAGGTCTTGGACTTGGTCAGGGAGCTTAGCCGATCGGCATTGAGGTGGCTGATGTTGTTGAAGTCCAGCTCGGGCAATCCGTTAAAAAAGAGGTTTTGCAGGCCGGTCAAGCCTAAGCCTTGCGTGAAAGCGTTCCCGTTAAAGCTGTTCGCGGTCCCGGTCGTGTAGAGCGTATACCCAAACCCGAACTCATTAATAATATGGGGCGTGATCGTGTAGTTCGCGCTGATCTTGAGCACTCGGCTCTGGTTTGTATTCTGCGCGGAAGGCACGGCCAGCGGCTCTGGAGTATTGGTTGGAAAGTTCTTCCAGGTGAACCGGCCCCAGAGAAGAAACTTCTGGTTCGAGCCGAAGTACTGGTCGCCGCGAACGTCGAACTGGTTGGAGTGGCCGCTGGAGTCCTTGTTCACCACGTAATTTGCGACTCCGTTATCGGTGTAGGCTGTGGGATCGCCGACATTGGGATCTGGATAGAAGCTGAGCAGTTTGGCGGCGGCCGCATTCATGGCGGGCAAGGTGGTTCCATAGCTTCCGCCTGTAAATGGGTTCGTTAAGCCAGTAAAGCCGGGAGAGGAGTATTTGGAGAAGTCTCCCTGTTTCATCAAGGTGCTTGGAACGACGTAGGATTCGGTTTGCTGCGACGGATGCTGCCAGCCCTCAAATGCGCCGAATACAAAGGTCTTGTTGTGACCGTCGTAGAGGTGCGGTATGACCACGGCCGATCCAAAGCTTCCCCCATAGGTATTACTGACCAGTTTAGGCTTGACCTTGGTGATCGGAAACGTATACGGGATGGCGTCCATCGAGGCATCCTGGTGATACCAGAAGGCAGACCCGTGGATCTTGTTGGTCCCGCCTTTTGAGATTACCGTGATCTCGCCCGGCTGACCAAACTCGGCGTTATTCATGGCTCCGTCGGCGCGAATCTCGGAGATCGATTCGGTCGAAGGGAATGCGTCGGCGATTGGCGCATTGCTGGTTGCGTTCTGAACGGTGATGCCGTCCACCGATACCTCGGTCTGGAAGGGCAATCCGCCTTGGAGAGAGAAGGACGAATGGTCCGCCTGAACGCCAGGAAGGGTCGCGACGATTCCCAGCGCGCTCGTGCCGGTCGCGCTGGCGCGGGTATTGACCGGGAGGTTGGCGGCCTCTGCCGCAGAGTAGACCGAGCTGATGGCTGGGGAGTCAGTATTGATCGCCGTGATAGCATCGGCCGAAACCTGAATCTCCTGCTGGACGTTCCCTACGGTGAGAGAAGCATCGACACGCAATTCCTGTCGCGCTGCAAGGACGATGCCGATCGTCGACCATCGATCGAATCCCGCCAGAGATACTTCTATGGAGTACCGGCCAGCCTTCGTGTCGATGAATCGGTACTCGCCGGTGTCGCTCGAGACGGCTGTTCGCACCGACCCTTCATCAAGGCTTGTGAGAGTTACGGTTGCGCCAGGAACGACTGCTCCGGCCTTGTCTTGGACCGTTCCGACAATACTGCCCTGAATGGACTGGGCGGCGATGCGAAGGCTGCCTACTGACAGCGCGGTCAACAGGAATAGCAGAGCAACTATACCGAGGGAGGTTGCCTTGCGTTGAGGCGCCTGGATTCGTGAGAGAGTCATTGTGTCTGGAACTCCTAATGCAGCAAGGGCGCTGCTCAAGTGAGGCATTGTGGTTTGTAACGGCATTTCGTGGACCGCGAGCAGTGGCGGTCTATCGGGAGCATAGAAAAGGAGCCTAAATGTGTGAACGACCAGAAGTTCAGCAAGTATGCAGGCCGACAGGGAATGCGCCGAGGTGATTGCGACCCTCTCAGTTATGGTTGATCGTTTGGTTATGCGCGATTATAACCATGATCTGATCAAGTATTGATGAAAAAAGCCCGAATCAAAGTGGGGCGTGTGTTTTCAGTGTGTTAACCGTGTCTCCGCCAACGCGCCTACCCTCACTTTGGGGAACCTCTTTATGTGTCGATATCCTGACGAACTTAACAGGGGGAAGAGTTTGCTCCCTTGCTGTCCGCGACGAGGTAAGTCTGACGCACAGGTGAGTCTGAGGTTAGAGTCAGGCACACACAATGAGACGCGAATCCCTGCAGATGTCCGGCGCAGTAACCGGGGTCGCGGTATAGCCGTCGGGGCATCCTCAAAAACGTTTTCTAATAAGCCACCCGGCACGGATGGATATTTCGCTGCGACCTGATGGCGGGGAATGAGTCGAAGCGGTGAGAGCTCCGGAAGTGACAGAGTTCCGTCTTTCTGGGATATTGGCGGATACTCTCTGCGAAGTCGCAATTTCACGTAGGAGTCTAGTAGGTGGCCCTGCCGCCGCTGAGGTCGAAGACTGCCCCAGTGGTAAAGGAGTTCTCTTCAGAGACAAGCCATGCCACCATGGCGCTCACCTCATCTACTTCCACAAAGCGAGATCGAGGAATGCGAGACAGCATGAAGTCGATATGCTCCTGGCTCAGCTGGTCAAAGATGCGAGTGCGGGCGGCCGCCGGCGTGATGCAGTTGACGGCGATATTGTTTGTCGCCGTTTCCTTTCCAAGGGACTTTGTGAGGGCGATGACCCCGGCCTTGGAAGCACTGTAAGCCGAGGCATTTGCGTTTCCCTCTTTTCCAGCAATGGAAGCTACGTTGACGATTCGCCCATAGTTTTGTTCCAGCATGTAGGGAACGATCGCCCGGCAGCAGAAAAAGACACCGTTCAGATTGATATCGATCACTTGCTTCCATGCATCGAGCGGATACTCCCAGGTTTTGTGGTTGGGGCCTGCTATGCCTGCGTTAGCAACGAGGATGTCTATCCGTTTGTGGGTGCGGAGGGTTGATCTGGTTGCCGCCTCGACACTTTCCACCGAAGAAACATCCACCACTTCAGAAGACACGGGGCCTCGATCTGAAAGCTCTGCGTGTGCTTGCTTCAGGAGATTCTCATCGCGGTCCCACAGCGATACGGCGGCCCCTGATTCAATCAGACGAGTAGCAATCGAGAACCCAATGCCTTGTGCCGCTCCGGTGATGACCGCTCGCCGGCGCCTTAAGTCAATCTGGTTCATAGGTCTTCGTTCCTCCGCGCCATGTTAGGCAATATCTGATTGATGATGGGTCTTGATTCTTGATTGGAACTGCTTTACCTCTTCAGCTTCGCTTAAGGTGCTCAAGCTATGCTCTGGGAGTATGTGGTTGCTACTTTCCGTCACGCTATTGTCAATCATGACCGCTTATGCCGGGTCCTCTGGATGTGCGCTTGCAGAGCAGCCTGTACAAAGCTCAACGGAACCGACGCCAGGACAGCGTATCTCTCTGGACGAAGCGATTGAGCACGCGGAAGCCAACGATCCCGGCTTTGTCGCTTCGAGTGCAGAGAGCCGAGCCCTGCAACTCGAGCGGACTAACGCGCGCGCCGCCTTATTGCCCACCGCAATGTATCACAACCAGGTCATCTATACGCAGCCCAACGGACAGACCAGCAGGATCGGTCAGACTGTTGGGGAACCCACTCCGGTGTTCATCGCGAATAATGCCATTCGTGAGTACGCGAGCCAGGGAATCTTCAACGAGCTTGCAGGATTTCAGCAGTTGGGGGCGATCCGGCTCGCGGACGCCGCGGCCGCACGCGCGGAGGCGGAAGCCGAAATCGCACGTCGCGGGTTGGTCGCTACGGTAGTCAGCCTGTATTACGGCTACGCTTCTCAAGAGGTGAAATCCGTCATCGCAGCCCGGTCTCTGGAGGAAGCAAACCATTTCGTGCAAACCACCCAGCGGCGTGAGCAGGCGCGCGAGGCGGCTCATGCTGACGTGGTGAAAGCTCAAATACAAGAGCAGCAGCGGGGGCGCGAGGCTGCGGATGCGCAGCTCGCTCGCGAGAAGGCGCGGCTTGACCTTGCAGTGCTCCTCTTTGCTGACCCGACGACTCCGTTCTCGACCGAGTCTCCGCGGGTCGCCGGCCCCCTGCCGGATCGAAGCGTGGTCGAGGCCGCGGCACTGCACAATAACCCTGAACTGAAAAGCGCTCTGGCGAGTCTCAAGGCGAGCGACGCAGAGACCTATGCCGCCCGCGCGGCATTCTTCCCCGAACTAGGGCTTAACGTGACCTATGGTATCGACGCGCCGCAGGCAGCGGTGAACGGGCCTGAAGGTATTCGCAATCTCGGCTACTCCGGCTCGGTCACCCTTGACATTCCGGTCTGGGATTGGCTCACGAGTGAGCGGAAGGTGAGGGAGAGCCGGATTCGGCGAGGTGCGTCTCAAGTGGCTCTCACCGCGGCACAGCGCCGTCTCGTGGCAACGCTGTTTGAGGATTATGCGGAAGCCCAGGCGTCGCAGATGCAGCTCGCTTCTTTGAGTGACACGGTACTGAGTGCCCGCGAGAGCCTGCGTCTTACGAACCTACGCTATGTGAATGGCGAGAGCACTGTCCTTGAGGTCGTGGATGCCCAGAATACAATGACCGCGGCCGAGGCGGCCGAGGCCGATGGAATGGTTCGCTATCAGCTCGCACTCGCGCAGCTGCAGACTCTAACGGGGAAACTCTGATGACCAGGTCGCCGTGGGGTGCTCTGGCATTGCCAACTATGCTCGGCGTTGCAGTAGCCTTAGCCGTGGGCGTTTCCGGTTGTAAGAAGGCGGCCGAGGGGTCGCCCGCTGTTGCCGTCGCAGTGAAGGCGGAGCGAGCCGAGATCGGGCCGATCTCAGAAGAGATTGCCGCAGATGCGATTCTCGCGCCACTGGCCCAGGCTGCCTTGGCGGCAAGGTTCAGCGCGGCGGTTCGTGAGTTCTACGTTCAACGCGGGGCACTCGTGCATAAGGGCCAGTTGCTTGCCTCGCTTGAGGCGCAAGATCTGGCCGGCGGCGCGCTCGACAGCAAAGGCGCCCTCACTACGGCAGAGGCAGCCTATGCGATAGCGCTGCAGGCCACGATTCCGGAAGAAGACCAGAAGGCGCAGCTCGACGTCGACCAGGCGAAAGCGAACCTTGATGTCGCAAGACGCACTGCCGAAGAACGCAAGCGACTGCTGACAGACGGAGCCATCGCCGGCCGCGATGCCGATAGCGCAGTCGCCGCAGAGGTCCAGGCAAAGGCTGCCTATGACATGGCGGTCAAGCATCTTTTCTTGGAAAACCAGACCACTCGGGCAGCAAACACGAAGTCGGCCCAGGGACAGCTGACCTCGGCGAAGGGCAGATATGAAAGCGCGGCAGCCCAGGTCGACTATGCCAGCCTGCGCAGCCCTATAGATGGGATTGTCACGGATCGACCGCTCTTTTCAGGAGAGACTGCAGCCGCCGGTGCTCCGATCATCACGATCATGGATACTTCGTCGCTGCTGGCCAAGCTGCACCTGGCCCAGTCCGCGGCACAAAAACTTCAAATGGGGAGCGGAGCGGAGGTTTACGTCGCAGGCATTGACGAACCGATCAAAGCGCGCGTCTGCTTTATTAGCCCAGCGCTAGACCCCGGTTCGACCACGGTTGAAGTCTGGTTGAAGCTGCCTAACGCGGATGGCGCTTTGAAAGTCGGCACGCCCGTGCATGTCATCATCACAGGCCAGACCGTTGCAGATGCGCTCAGCATTCCGGCCTCGGCACTGCTGCCGTCTCAGGATGCCAGCAGTAGCGTGATGATCGCCGGCAGTGACGGGCTGGCGCATAAACGAACCGTCACTCTCGGCATCCGGACCCGGGATAAAGTCCAAGTCACCGATGGTTTGTCGGCCAACGACATCGTCATTATTGAGGGCTCCTACGGTTTGGATGATGGAACCCGGGTCACGCTCGGCGAGCCAAATACGGATGGAGGCGTCACGAAGCCACCTGCTGGGGGCACGGAGTGATGGCGGCATTGAACCCTCTGACTGCAACCCCGCCAGAAAAGGCATTCTGGCTAGCCCGATCGGTACGCACCATCTTCTTCTTCGTGCTGGCACTCACCATCGCTGGAGGCTATGCCGCTTTCCAGCTACCCATCTCTGTCTTCCCCGATACAAATTTCCCCCGCGTTGTCATCGGCATCGACAACGGCGTTATGCCCGTCGAGCAGATGCAGGTCACGACCACCAAGCCTATCGAAGACGCCGTCAACAGTGTTCCCGGCCTGGTAACCGTGCGCTCGACTACCAGTCGTGGCTCGGCGGAGGTCAGTCTTTTTTTCGACTGGTCAATCGACATGGCTCGTACCCTGCAGCTGGTCGATAGTGCGATTGGCAAAGTGCAACAGACGTTGCCATCGACGGCAAAGATCACGACCAATCGTCTGACGTTCGCAACTTTCCCTATTCTTGGATACAGCTTGACCTCAGACACGCTCCCCCAGACCGCGCTTTGGGAGCTTGCCACCTACGATCTGAAGCCACCGCTGAACCGCGTGCTCGGGGTGAGCACTGTAACCATACAAGGCGGTAGCGTTCCTGAATTTCACATTGTGCCTAACCTGGCGAAATTACAAGCATCTGGCGTAACCATCCTCGACCTGACGAATGCCATTCAGGCCTCAAATATTATCGATTCGCCTGGGCTCTACGAGCAGGATCACCAGTTGATCCTGGGCCTTGTCGGGGCGCAGGCACATGACTTGGAAGGTCTAAGGCAGCTTACTGTCAAGGTCACCTCCGGCGGCGCTCCCGTCCGCATCGGCGACGTAGCCACAGTGAAGCCGGGAACGATGCCGGTCTATACGACGGTGACCGCCAACGGGAAGAATGCCGTTCTACTAAACATCACCCGGCAACCTGCAAGTAACACGGTCAAGGTAGCTAATGCTGTCGCAGACCAGATCGTCCTGCTCCAATCCAAGCTGCCGCCATCAGTAAAGCTGCAACCGTACTACGACCAGTCCCTGTTAGTTCGTGAGTCGATTCGCAGCGTGCGTGATGCGATCCTGGTCGGCTTGATTCTCTCCTGCATCATTCTCTTTCTCTTTCTTCGCGATTGGCGGTCCTCGCTCATCGCGGGCTTGGTCATTCCTGTCACAGTAGCGGTTACGGTGCTTTTCTTATGGGTGATCGGAGAGAGTTTCAACCTCATGACGCTGGGCGGCCTCGCTGCGGCCATAGGGCTCATTATCGATGATGCAATTGTTGTCGTCGAAAACATAGTCATGCACCGGGACGCCGGTGAAAGCCACGCCGAGTCGGTCCGGAAGGCATTGCGTGAAATCTCCAGGCCGTTGATCGGTTCCACCATCACACCGGTGGTTGTCTTTCTTCCGCTGATCGCGGTGACCGGCGTGACCGGTAGTTTCTTCCGCGCCCTGGCGGTCACGATGACCGTCTCATTGCTGGTCTCGCTGCTCTTGGCAGTGACGTGGACACCCGCACTGGCAGTTGTTCTGCTCGAAGATCGGAACGGAGCGGCGAGCCTTGATCGCGGGGAGTCAAACTCGGCTGACCGTGAGCACTCACGACCGGGGAGAGTCCTATCCAGGATCATGCGCTGGCATCGATCCGCATTGGAGCGTTCGTTACAGCGGCCTGCTGTTTTGGCGGGTATCTGTTTACTGCTGGTTGCAGGTACGTCTGTCGCGTATCAATTTCTTGGCACGGACTTGTTGCCCTCGATGGACGAGGGTGGCTTTATCCTCGACTACATCATGCCCGCGGGCAGTTCGCTTACAGAAACAAATCGCGTTCTCACACATGTCGAACGGATACTGCACCATGTTCCCGAAGTGGAGAGTACGAGCCGCCGCACAGGCTTGCAGATGGGTCTCGCTGCCGTCACGGAGGCGAATACCGGCGACATGACCGTCAAGCTTAAAAGTAGCCGGAGCCGCAGCATCGACGAAATCATGGCCGAAGTCAGGGCGGAGATCAAGAAGACCGAGCCAGAGCTCGATGTCGAGTTCGTTCAGGTGTTGCAGGACATGGTCAACGACCTCTCAAATGCTCCCGAGCCGATCCAGATCAAGCTCTTCTCCTCCGACACCCGCCTGCTCGACGAGATCGCGCCGCGCGTAGCCGACGAGATCGGCAAAGTACCTGGTGTGGTGAGCGTAGAGAATGGCATCGAGAACACCATCAGCGGTCCGGCTACGAACTTCCAGGTCGACCCCGTGCTTGCGGCTCGGCTCGGCTTCTCCCCGACGGAAATTGCGGAAGATGCAACGTCGATCCTTGATGGAGTGACGGTCACTGACCCCGTCATCGCCAAAGGGCGCCCTTACCCGGTGCGAGTCCGGCTCGGCGAAGAGACACGGCAGTCTTTGTCCACGATGGAAGAGACGGTCTTTAATAGTGCCACAGGCCACACCGCAACACTTGGATCCATGGCGGCCGTGACCCAGCTTCCTCCACAGGAAGAGATTCGTCGCGAGAACCTGCAGCGACTGGTCGTCGTGACTGGACAATTGCAAGGGTCGGACCTGGGCACAGCGATCAGGCTTGTTCAACGCCGGATCGGCGCGATGCATTTACCCGCGGCTGTACGGGTAGAGTACGGGGGAACCTACCAGGAACAACAGAAGTCTTTCTCCGATCTGCTGGGCGTGCTTTTACTTGCTTTCGTACTGGTCTTCGGGGTCTTGCTAGCGGAGTTCGGCAACCTGGCGGCTCCTCTCGCGATCCTCACTTCCACCGTGCTCTCGATGGGAGGAGTGGTGCTCGCGCTTCTCGTCACGGGCACGACCTTGAATGTCGCCTCGTTCATGGGCCTCATTATGGTGGTCGGAATCGTCGCCAAGAATGGCATCCTGCTGCTCGATGCCGATGAGCGTTTCCGTGCGGAAGGATCCTCGGCACGGAACGCTATGTTCCTCGCGGCGCAGCGCCGGCTGCGTCCTATCGTGATGACCGCGCTGGCTGCATTGACCGGGATGCTTCCGCTTGCCTTTGCCTTTGGAGCAGGATCACAGATGTTACAGCCCCTCGCGATCGCTGTCATCGGGGGCGTGGCTCTCTCCATGTTGCTGAGCCTGGTGGTAACTCCGGTCGTTTACTACCTGCTGACAGGAGACAAAGCGGCCGCCAAAGCATAAGTGTTAGATTGACAGCCCCACGATTGGCCGCTGGGCCGCCAGTCAAGATCAGACGAACTCGTCAGTTGCGGCCGACGACGAGAATGGTAAAGCTATCCGGAATGACGGCCGGGCGAGGTCTTGGATTGGCTGCCGTCGCTGCTGGCGAGGGCCCGAACTCAGCCGTAACCAGATAGACCCTGTCCGTACCGTCATCGTAGGACATCGTCCGTGCGCCTTTTCTGGTGGTGAGGCTCTCCAACACTTTATACCCGTGGCCTGCGTCGACGACCGTCAGGTTGCCCTCTCCATTTGAACTGAAAGCAAGATCGTGGCTGGCGCTGTATCCGGCCGCATCCGGTCCATCGCCAATCTCCGGTGAGGCGAGGAGTTTCCCGGTCGCAGCATCGACGACCGCCATTTTCCTTCCGTCGCATACCGAGAAGATGCGGTGATGAGTTTTGTCGATAGCCATTCCTGAAGGGGAGTCGCAGTCCGCCAGTTTCCATGTGGACGTGATTGTCTTGGTGGCGGCGTCGAGCTTCACGATGAGGTTTTTGTCTTCAATATTGACGAAGATGCTGCCCGCGCCGTCTGCCTGGGGGAACTCCGGCTTGCCCGGTAATTTAACGGTGGCAACCACCTTTCGTGTGCCGGTATCAATCACGGTGGCATCGCTGCTGCGGCCGTTGAAGGCCCATACGGTTTGAGTGGCCGGTTCATACGCGATGCCATCCGGATTGGCGCCGGCTGGAATGGTGTCGATCGTGGCCAGCGTCTGGCGATCGAAGACCACCACGTCGTTCGCCTGTCCGTCACTGATATATCCAGAGTGGCCGTTGGGATCAAGCGCAACGCCATGCGTTCCCTTCAGGCCGGTAATTGCGCCGATGATCTTCCCTGTCTGCGTATCGACTACATCGACACGCGTTCCATGGGTTACGTACAGACGGTGCGCCGCAGAATCAGTCAGCAGGTAATCCCAGCCGCCAGTTCCTCCAACCTTCCACTGGTCGACAACTTTATAAGGCTGTTGAGCGACGAGGCTGGCTGCGCCTGCGAGTAAGGCCGCGGCAACGAACGATCTGGGGTAAACGTAGCGGTTTGGCATTGCAATCTCCTGAGCGACTCTGGTGATGACTACAGGTATTGTCACGGTGTGAGATTAAGACATGCTGAAGGCGATCATGGATGGTGATTCCATGGTGCGGTTGCCAATATTTTATGAGTGGGGCGCGATCGCTCCGAGAAGTGTTTCATCCTTACGCCAATGCCCATGGCGCGAAGAACAAGAAAAGGGACGCCGGGTGGCGTCCCAATCCCGTGCAAGTACGAGGTCCGCGCTCCGGTTTTCGTGTCTACTAAAGCGCTGTTGGGACTTTAGCCGTAGAACCTTAAGGCTGGCTGAAGGCATTCCTTCGGTGTGTCGTGCTGAAGAGCAATCTTCCCTCCATCGCCAAAAGCAAGACATGGCGGTAGCGCTTCGATAGGTGAGGTGTGCAGAAAGCGGGCAAGAGGATGAGGATGAAGAAGCGCGTTGCGTCTGCCGGGTAAGCTTGGCGGCTAGGTGTGCGAGCGGGTAGATGCAAGAAAGTAGAAGATGCGATAATGAATTCTATAGAACGATAGCTCCTGGATTTGATGGCCTCAAGAACAGGTATTTTGAGCCAGTCCAGTAGGATCAGATCATCAATCCACGAAAATTCCTCAGGCTCCTCTTTCGGCTTTCACGATCAACACGAAAATTGGAGGCACCGCCAGGGCATGCGGTGTTCTTGAGACGGTGATTTCGGCCAAGACCCTCGAAAAGCTGCAAGTTGAACGAAGTGAAAACCATGAAGGGGCGGACGAGGCGTTAAGCACCGCTTCATCCGAATGCAGACCTGGCCTCAGTTCCCTGAGTGCGCATCTGATTTCATGGACCGGTGATCGTTCCCTGGAGAGGGAGCCTCTCGATTGCGATGATGCATATCGAAACGAACATTTCAGAGGGGTTGCCTCGATCTATAGCGCGAGAGACCAAGGGCGCGAGAAATCTGTGCGACGCTGACACAGACGCGGCCCGGCGCCAATCCTCAACTCTGATGTCACCGGAAATCGACCATTGCAGCGAAAGGGCTAAATTGAAACGATCGGCACGCGGGCACGAATCGAGAGAGAGCTTACCGACAGGTGCCGGGGTCCACAAGATAGCATTCGTTGCTGACTACTTGCCGCGAAAGTGTGGCATCGCCACTTTTACCGCAGACTTGCTCTCTGCGGTAGCCACAGCGTATCCAAAAAGTGAATGTCTTTCCGTGGCAGTAAATGATCTGAAATCCGGCTATGAATACCCCGACGTAGTCCGCTTCGAGATTGAGGAACAGGACTTGTCGTCCTATATGCGAGCGGCTGACTTTCTGAATATCAGCAACGTCGACATCGTCTGTCTCCAGCATGAGTTCGGTATCTTTGGCGGGAACGCCGGTGGGCATGTGCTGGCTTTACTGCGTGAGTTGCGAATGCCGGTAGTCACGACCCTTCACACGGTTTTGAGAGAGCCGAGACCCGACCAGAGAATGGTTATGCAGGAAATTATTTCACTTTCTACCAGGCTCGTCGTGATGACCGAGCGAGGCCGGGAAATGCTGCGAGAGGTTTACGGGGCGTCTGAGGCCAAGGTCGATGTGATTCCACACGGGATTCCGGATGTTGGTTTCGTCGATCCCACCTTTTTTAAAGATTTGTTTGGGGTGGAAGGTAAGGTCGTTCTTCTTACCTTCGGCTTACTTTCACCCAATAAAGGCATTGAGACCGTCATCAACGCATTGCCAGCAATTGTGGCGCAATACCCCGAGGTCGTCTACCTCGTGCTTGGCGCAACCCATCCAAACGAACTGCGGGACCACGGGGAGACGTATCGTCTGGGTCTCGAGATGCTAGCCAAGAAGAACAACGTTGAGAAAAACGTTATCTTCTATAACCAGTTTGTCGATCTGGAGAGCCTTAAGGAGTTTATTGGGGCTGCAGACATTTACATCACGCCTTACTTGAATGAAGCTCAGATCACCTCCGGTACGTTGGCTTACACCTTCGGTGCCGGAAAGGCCATTATTTCCACGCCATATTGGCACGCTGCGGATTTGTTGGGCGACAGTCGAGGGATCTTAGTTCCTTTTGGCGACCCGTCCGCGATCTCGCGGGAGACTATAAGCCTGTTGGCCGACGATACACGTCGGAACAGCATTCGTAAGAACGCCTATAAAATTGGAAGAGAGATGGTTTGGAGTCATGTGGCGACGCAATACATGCAGTCGTTTGAGCGATCGCGAGTACAAGTCGCAACTCGCTCTCGCGAATCGCTGACTACGAAAACGCTTGACCAGAAGCCGCGTGACTTGCCGGAGATCAAACTTGTACACCTCTCGAGAATGACCGATTCAACCGGCATTTTTCAACACGCTACGTTTAGCGTTCCAAATTTCCTCGAGGGGTATTGCACCGACGACAATGCGCGGGCGTTTATCCTCACCGTTCTGCTCGGCGAACTCGGTGAAAATGCTGAACGTTTGAGAACTCTCGGTACAACGTACGCAGCCTTTCTGAACTATGCCTTTGATAAGAAGACGAAGCGATTTCATAACCTCATGAGCTTTGATCGGCGCTGGATCGACGAGGAGCGCTCAGAAGACTCTCAAGGCCGAGCCATGTGGGCGCTAGGTACTGCCGTCGGGCGTTCTCCATTTCGGAGCTTCCAGATGCTGGCCGGCCAGCTTTTTGCTTCGGCCTTACCTACCCTCGTCGGTCTGAGTTCCCCTCGCGCCTGGGCTTTCGGCTTGATTGGAATACACGAGTACCTACTCCGCTTGAGCGGGGATAGCGTCGCCAATCAAACGCGGGATATCTTGATCTCTCGATTGATGGATATATTTGAGCGGTCGTCCTATCCGGACTGGCGATGGTTTGAGAATTCTCTTTCGTACGACAATGCCAAGCTGCCACACGCGCTTATCCTCACCGGTCGAGCTACAGGTCAGAGTGCTGTAATCGAACGAGGGCTTGATGCTTTACGCTGGTTGACGAAGCTTCAATGCTCAGAGAAAGGCCACTTCAGGCCGATAGGTAGTAACGGCTTTCACCGTAGAGGCGGAATTCCGGCGGAGTTTGACCAGCAGCCGCTGGAGGCGCAAGCGAGTGTATCCGCCTGTCTTGAGGCGTACCGAACTACCTCCGATCCCTGGTGGTACATGCAGGCTCAGAACGCCTTTGACTGGTTTATCGGATGGAACGATTTGGGCTTGGAGCTTTATTCTCCGGAAACAGGGGGCTGTTCTGATGGACTGCATGTAGACCGGGTCAACAGGAACCAGGGAGCCGAGTCTACACTCGCCTTCCTGCTTTCCTTGGCAGAAATGCAGCTCGCGCAAAATGTGCTGACTTCTTTCCGACAGCCCATCGTGGAGAAAATCTAATCAGCTATGTCGATCAATGTCACTCGCACCGACATCCTCCTGAAGCCCGATGCCACGCGCGTTCTCTTGCGCCCTTTTATCCCTGGTGATTCCGAACGAATAGAACGCATCATCGCGAGAATTATGTCTATTCCCGAGGGCGAAGTCTTACCGGCGTTTGCGGAAGTTGTGACAGCTTTCTCCCGAAGACACAAACATCTTGAAGCTTTGTGTCTGGAACGGTTTGAGCAGCTTCGCCATTTTATCCAGGCGGACCAACGGCATCTTTCGGATGGCCGGCGGCTTCTCATCGGCGCGTACTTTCTTGCCGAGTACTCTCTGGAGGCGGCGGCGTTATTCAATCCCTCGATCGTGCTCCACCCGGATCAGAGCGATATGAGTGACGGCGCGCTCCGTTTCATCCTGAGCCTGCGCGCAACCGGCGAGGGGCACATCTCGTCTATCGCCTTCCGAACAGGAACCATCGATGCTCAGAACTATATCGAGCTCGATCCAACAAGCCCGTATGCTGTGGAAGCGAAGCAGGTACCTAATCCTCACTATGAGAAGCGTCAATTCACCAGAAAGCTTGCTGAGTTGGGACTGATAGGTGAGTCTGTGCAAAACGTAGTAGCAGGGTTTGGCGAAGTCTTTAGCCTGGATGATCTTCAAGCAATCCTTCGAACGCACCTAGAAGCTTGCACCGAGCCGGAGCCTACAGTTCGTGAAGATACAGAGGTATGCCAGGCAATCTTGTTGCTCGCTCTCTCAAATCGTGAGGTATGTTTCGAGCCCGAAGACGCTTTGTGCGAACGGGTGATATTTCCTGCTACCCCGTCGCAGCGTAATGGGATCGAGGATGCAAGATTCGTTTGCTTCGACAAGGGCGACGGGACCAGCGTGTACTACGCGACCTTTACAGCATATGACGGCCGGGTAATCATGCCGCAACTGATTCAGACGTCGGACTTTTTGAACTTTCAATTTGCTACTCTCAATGGGGCCGCCGTGGAGAACAAGGGAATGGCCCTTTTCCCACGGAAGATCAACGGCCGGTACGCCATGCTGTCTCGTCAAGACAACGAGAGTCTCTATCTCATGTTCTCTGACGATATCTACTTTTGGCATGAGCGCCAGCTTCTGGTCCGACCGCAACTTTCGTGGGAGCTTGTACAGATTGGTAACTGTGGGTCTCCTATTGAGACCGAGGCCGGGTGGCTGGTCTTAAGCCACGGAGTCGGGCCAATGAGAAGGTATTGTATCGGAGCTTATCTCCTGGATCGCGATGATCCGTCAAAGGTCCTTGGCCGGCTTGAGCAGCCGCTGCTCATGCCAAACGCGAGCGAGCGGGAAGGTTACGTGCCAAATGTCGTTTACACTTGCGGAGCTTTGATTTACAACGAGTTGCTGATTGTCCCTTATGGCATGTCAGATTCTGCTGTCGGATTCGCAACTGTGCCCTTGCGTCAGGTACTCCAGGCAATGAGCTAAGAAGGAAGAACCAGGTTGCGACCTCCTCAAAAGAGAATTGCCGTGTTGTCGCCGATCGCCTGGCGCACCCCACCTCGACAATACGGAGCATGGGAGACGGTAGCGGGTAATATTGCCGAGGGATTGGTGGCGCGAGGGTGGGATGTAACGCTTTTCGCTACGGGAGACTCAGTGACCCGGGCTCACCTGCATTCCGTGATACCGAAAGGATACGAGGAGGATCGCTCCGTCGACTCGAAAGTGGCAGAGTACCTTCACATCTCTGAAGTGTTTGAACATGCCGCTGAATTTGACCTTATTCATAGCCACTATGACTTCATGGCATTGACTTACAGCCGGCTGGTCGACACGCCGCTTCTGACGACAGTTCACGGCTTCTCATCCCCGCAAATCCTGCCTGTCTACGATAAATATCGAGATGGGTATTTTGTGTCGATCAGCGACTCCGATCGAGCTCCAGGTCTTAACTATCTGGCGACTGTGTACAACGGCATCGATCTGGGCCTATACCGATTTCAGGAGAGTCCCGGCGACGCCCTTGTTTTTCTTGGCCGCATTCATCCGGACAAAGGGGTTCATCTTGCGATCGAGGTGGCCCACCTGACTGGGAGACCTTTGATTATCGCGGGAATCATCCAGGATGACACCTACTTCCGGAGCCAAATCCAACCGTATCTCGACAATCGGAATGTCTCCTACATCGGTCCCGTCGGACCAGCTGAGAAGAACGAACTGTTTGCACAAGCTCGCGCCCTGCTTCACCTGAATACAATTCCGGAGCGCTTCGGTTTAGTACTAGCGGAGGCAAACGCAGCCGGGGTCCCAGTGATTGCCATGGACCTGGGCTCTTGCCGCGAAGTGATCGGTGATGGAGAGACCGGGTTCTTGGTGAACGGCGTAGACGAGGCGGCCTCAGCTCTCGACAGGCTTTCGGAGCTCGATCGGAGTAACTGCCGGCGGCGGGTAGCAAATCGCTTTTCCATCGAGGTCATGGTGAACGCCTATGAGCAGGTGTATTCGACAATTTTCGAATCGGTCGATAAAGGCTGAATGCGGTCGCCAGGGCATTTATCGCCGGCCAACCTTTAGGCCCAGGTATCTTTCGTCCCGTTGAGTGCGCGATCCAGACTGGTGGCAGCACTAATTAACGCCAGGTGTGTCAAGGCCTGAGGGGTGTTTCCGCGATGTTCTCCATTGCTGCCAAGCTGCTCGGAATATAACCCGACGTGATTGGCATAGCCCAGGATCTTCTCGAAGAGGAGTCGCGCTTTGTCAGTCTGATGAGAACGGGCAAGACACTCGACAAGCCAGAACGAACAAGCGGTGAAGCTCCCTTCTTCTCCGTCTAGACCGTCGCTGCCGGGCCGATAGCGATAGACCAGGCCATCCTCTGAGAGAGATGTTTCTATGCGCGAGAGAGTAGAGAGCCATCGCGGGTCGGTTGGGCTGATGAAGCGAAGCATCGGCATCAGCAAGAGCGCAGCGTCGACATCCTTACTGCCTTTCGCCTGGACGAAAGATTGCAGTTCCTCATCCCAGAAGTTACTTAAAATATCATCGTTGATGAGCTTGCGAGCCTCATACCACTCAGTGAGAGGCGCCTCAAGAGACCGCTTGTGGGAGAGGCGAATCGCACGATCGAATGCCACCCATGACATAAGGCGCGAGTGGAGCAGGTGCCTTCTTTCGCCGCGCGCTTCCCAAATTCCCTCATCGGGACGATTCCAGTTCTGACGTAACCATTCCAGCAGACCGCAGATGCGCCGCCATCCGTCTTTTGAGATGCCGTCGGAATACTTATTGGAGAGGTAGATGGCATCCATGACCTCCCCGTAAATATCGAGCTGAATTTGCTTGCTGGCGGCGTTTCCAATTCGTACGGGCCGTGAATTCCCGTAGCCGGAAAGATGGCCCAGTTCCACTTCCTCGATGTCGGTACCTCCATTCGTGCGATACATGACTCGCAGGGGGCCGTCGTCGCTGTCGCGCCTCAGACCGTCCATCACTCGGTCGCGCAGCCATTCCTTGTAGGCACGTACCTCCTCAGTAAAACCGAGCCGCACCAATGCATAAAGTGAAAAAGAGGAATCGCGCAGCCAGGTGTAGCGATAGTCCCAGTTACGGCTGCCCCCGATTTGTTCCGGCAGGCCGAAGGTCGCGGCAGCGACGGTGGAACCATCCTCGTGCGAGAAGAGCACCTTTAACACGAGAGCGGAGCGATTCACTATTTCGCGCCACCGGCCTCTATAGGCAGACTTGGCTATCCATTCCCGCCAATACTGGGCTGTCTCCTGAAAACATTGCTGGACGCGCTCGGAGGCGAGCATCTGTGTCATGTCGATCTCCTCCGCATGAATGCAGCCGAATGCAAAGGATGCTTGCTCTCCCTTGGTCAAACAGAATTCCGCAACGCCATCCAGCCCGTCTGCATAGAGCGGCACGGTGGCGTGCAGGGCCATGGGTTGCAACGAGGCGTTCTCAGGGTAGAAGCAAAGAGCATGGTCATGCGCCTCCATACGATGGGAGCCTCGCGCGTAGTCAAACCGCGGAGCGCAGCGCACCTTGAAGCGGATCGATCCTTTGATGACCCGGATCATGCGGACGAGCTGGTGCGCATAGGCGGACTGCTCCCCATGCAGCTGAAGTGGCATAAAGTCTATGATTTCCGCAACGCCTGCATCCGACAGATAACGGGAGATCAAGATGTTTGTGTCCGGAAGATAGAGCTGCTTGTAACGTACGTCCTCTATTTGAGGATCGACGCGGAAATACCCACCTTTATCGGGGTCAAGGAGTGAAGCGAAGACCGTGGGAGAGTCAAATGACGGATAGCAGAAGAAATCGATTGTGCCATCAATCGCGATCATCGCAGCAGAACACATATTTCCGATGATTCCGTGGTTTTCTATAAGTTGATTGAAAGAAACTTTTGTCGACAAACAAAACTCCTGGATATGAAAGGTGGCGGAGGCGGCACATCGCAGTCAACGACCCGTTCTTGACAGAGTGACGGGTGGTTTCACTCGATGGCGAAAGGAGGAGTACTTGCAGGCGGAAGGCCGCAGGTGAGAGATAGAACTGCTCCTTCATTGTCAAAGTATAAAACGCACCAGTCCACCGCATCGAAAGAGCCGGGGTCGCACCAAGCTTCATTCGATTACGTGAAAACCTTCTCGCTCGCGTTTGCTGATGAGGCCCTTTGGCGGAGAGGAAAGAGATCGGCTTTCGCAGTAGATACCCTCCTCCTGGCGCAGGCGGGATCACCTCTAGCTGCCCAAAACAGGCCTTGGGAGTACGAATACACGATAAAGACTGCCGCTCTCCCGCTGGCGTTGCCAGTCGCCCGTCCAAGGGAGCACAATACTTCCGACTATGATACGGGCTTCCAGCCAGGGTTCTACAGCTTATGTGTCCACGGTTCCCTTGGAGTCGCGTGTTGCAGGCCTAGGCCGCTTGTGCTCCCTGGCGGCTGTCGCTGTGCTCGTGATCACGGCGGGCTGTAAGGGAAACCGGCCAGCATTCGCTTCTCGCTCCGGCCACCCACTGGATTTCAATCAGGATGTACAACCGATTCTTGCCGGGAATTGTTTCAGTTGTCATGGGCCAGATCCGGCAGCGCGTAAAGCCGGCCTCCGGCTCGATCTCGAGGAGTCTGCCCTGCGGCGGCGCCCCGGAAAACCGGACGCAATCGTTCCTGGGCATCCGGAGCTAAGCGAACTGATCAAACGGATCGAATCGAAAGATCCTCATCGTCTTATGCCGCAGTCGCCGCTCGGCGAAGCCAAGCCTATGAAGGTGCAGGATATTGCCGTGTTGAAGGAGTGGGTGAAAGAAGGAGCCCACTACAAGCCTCACTGGGCCTTCGACAAGCCGGTGCGCCCAGCGCTGCCTGAGGTTCGGCAAGCGAGCGATACCGGGAATCCGATCGACAGATTTATCCTGGCGCGCCTCGCAAAAGAGGGTTTGCGCGCCTCCGCTGAAGCAGCGAAGCCGATCCTTATTCGACGAGTGACCCTCGACCTTACCGGTCTGCTGCCAACGCCGAAAGAAGTGAGCGCTTTCCAGCGTGACACGTCTCCTCAGGCCTACGAGCGCTTGGTGGATCGTCTGCTTGGAAATCCGGCTTTCGGTGAACAGCGTGCGCGGTACTGGCTGGACTATGCCCGATACGCCGATACTTACGGGCTGCATTACGACAATAGCCGTCACATGTGGCCGTACCGTGATTATCTGATTGAATCTTTTAACAGCAACAAACCCTTTGATCAGTTTGCCAGAGAACAGATCGCAGGCGACCTGCTTCCTGCCACGACCATCGATCCGATCATTGCCAGCGGTTATGTTCGCTCCGGGGTAAGCAGTAATGAGGGGGGAACCATTCCCGAGGAGCTTCGAGTGAATATCGCGCGCGAGCGGGCCGAAGCTTACGGAGCAGCATTCATGGGCTTGACCGTGGGCTGTGCGGTCTGCCATGACCACAAGTATGATCCGACAACCCAGAAAGACTTTTACCAGCTCACGGCTTTTTTTAACAATATTAAGGAAGAGCCGTTTAACCTGGATGAGCCGAACTGGGCGCCTGTCGTCCGAATTCCGAAACCTGACAAGTTGAATGCTTATAATCAGGTGCTCGCAAAGCGATCGCAACTCATTAGCGAGCTCCGTCAGAAGCAACTCCAGGGGCATGACCTAGTCGGAAATTGGCTGCAGTCGAAAGAGAACGCTCCGGCGGCAGTATCTTCCGATGAGCTGCAGGTCCGGCTTCGCCTCGACGAAGGCGGAGGCGATCTGTTACACAACAGCGCGCCTCATGCCGACCCTGCGACTTTTGCGATCGGAAAGACCAAACCACAATGGGGTGAGACGACTTGGTTATGGCCCGACTTTCGCATGGATACCAGTACGCGAATCACGCTGGGACAGTCTGGCGATGTGGAGTGGAACCAGCCGTTCTCTTGCGGCGGCTGGTTCATGGTCCGCTCGGCGCCCAATATTGAAGCCTCAAAGATCAACGGCGCCCTGATCTCGAAGCTCGATACTACCCAGAAGAACAGGGGTTGGGACTTGTCGACCGACCAGGGAATCATCAGTGTCGATCTCGTCAACGCCGCACCGCAGATCGATGCCTCGCCCGCCAAAGCCGTAAAGCCCTCGAGGACGAAAACGGCAAAGGGCGCAGAAGCCAAAACGCAGCCGGTAAAAGCGACAACGATCAAGCTGCCTCCAAAGCTCGCGCCGATCCGGTGGCCCATCATCCATGGACGAGCGATCAGGGTATCGACAGCCAATCGCGTTGTGGCAAACAGCCAGTGGCAGCACTTTTTCTTTACCTATGACGGATCGGGCAGGGCAGCCGGTGTCAAGATTTATGTTAACGGCAAGCCGGCCCCAACCAGGGTCGTGTCCGATACGCTGGCCCGCTCGACCATCCGCTCGACGGCGCCCATGCAGCTAGGCATGAGATACCCGGACGTCCAGGCCGCCCGCGATACTCGTTACCAGGACCTTCGCCTCTATAGCCGGATCCTGACCGGCGAAGAAGCCAAGCGCCTTCCTTCTGAAGACTACGTCGCAGAAATAGTCGGCAGGTCGCCGAGCGTTTGGAATGAAGATGAATGGCACGCGGTCAGTACCTTTTACTTCAGCGAAGTGGATCCAGCCGCCAAGGCCATCCAACGAGAAGTTGAAGAACTGGATGCGCAGCTCGACGGCCTCTCGCAAGGCGGAGATTTGTCAATTGTCTCCCAGGAGAAGCCGTCCATCGCGTATGCGAATGTTCTGAATCGTGGAGTGTATTCCGCACGCAAGGAGCGAGTCGAGGCCAACACGCCGCATTTTCTGCCGCCGCTGCCGCCCGGGGTGCCACATGACCGCCTTGCATTAGCGGACTGGACGGTGAGTGCGGAGAATCCATTGACCGCTCGCGTCACTATCAATCGCATGTGGAATGAGATTTTCGGTGCAGGGCTGGTCGAGACGACGGAAGACTTTGGCATCATGGGCCAGCGCCCGTCTGCCCCGGGGTTACTCGATTGGCTTGCTGTCGAGTTCCGTGAAAGCGGCTGGGACATGAAACACATGTACAAGCTCATGGTGATGTCTGCCGCTTATCGTCAGACATCACGGTCGTATCCTGAACAACTGGCCAAGGATCCGACCAATCTACTGCTTGCTCATGGTCCGCGCTTCCGCATGGATGCAGAGATGCTGCGCGACATCGCCTTGGAATCCAGCGGTCTGCTCGTGAACAAAATCGGTGGTCCAAGCGTGAAGCCCTACCAGCCCGCCAATGTCTGGGAGTCGGTAGGCTACCCAACCAGCGATACCACTCGCTATACGCAGGAGCATGGAGAGGCTCTCTACCGCCGCAGTCTGTATACCTATTGGAAGCGGATGGCAATGCAACCGGACATGGACGTTTTTGACGCGCCTACTCGGGATACCGTGTGTACACGACGTCAACGGACCGATACGCCGCTCCAGGCGCTGGTCACGTTGAATGACGTTCAGTGGGTGGAAGCCTCCCGTGCTCTTGCTGAGCGCGTCATCAAGGAAGGCGGACGGCAGCCTGCAGAGAGAATCAGTTACATGAGTGAGATTTTGCTGGCTCACGATCCGACGCCGCAGATGGAATCGGTGCTGCAGCGATCATATGAGCAGCTGCGCAAGCATTATGAGGCAAACCCCCAGGCCGCCCGCGAGCTGATTGCAACCGGTGAAAAGCCGCGTGATCGCTCGATAGCGGCGCCGGAGCTGGCCGCGTGGACGATGGTAGCGAACGAAGCCTTGAACCTGGATGAGACATTGAACAAATAACGATGTGGGTACAAACAAGTGAGAGCGTGGCTTACAACTACTAACAATCCCGATCGCCGCCCAATGAGGAATGAGGAAGCAGCATGAAACAGCACCCGCTCTGCACGGATACCGATCATGGCCCAACAATACTCGACCTTCCCATTCCGGAAGGGCTGAAGACGGCCTGGGCTGAGCTGCAGACGCGTCGGCACTTTTTGGGGAAAGCGGGCAAAGTGTTGGGGTGGGCCGCGCTGGCCAATCTTTCTGGAACAAGGGAACTTAAGGGGCTTGCTCGAGCGGCCGCACCTGAGGTCTTGACACCTGACTCTTTGAAGCTGCCCGATTTCGCCCCGAAGGCGAAGAGGGCCATTTATCTTTTTATGTCCGGTGCGCCGCCCCAGATGGACCTGCTCGATTACAAGCCGAAGCTTGCTGCGCTTTACGATCAGGACATTCCAGAGTCGGTCAGAGGCGCTCAGCAATTGACGGGCATGACGGCGGGCCAGGCGCGGTTTCCTATCGCCCCCTCCCATTGGGCATTTAAGCAATATGGCCAATCCGGAACCTGGGTCAGCGATTTACTCCCCTATACGGCACGAATGGTCGATGATCTCACGATCATCCGATCGACTAACACCGATGCTATCAATCACGAACCGGCGATCATGCTGCTCAATACCGGCAATATGAATGCGGGCAAACCTTGTCTTGGTTCCTGGCTCTCCTATGGGCTGGGCAGCATGAACGACAATCTGCCCACTTTTATGGTGCTACTGAGCAAGACGAATGCAAAGGAAAACAATCAGCCTGTTTCATCTCGCCTTTGGAGCAGCGGCTTCTTATCTTCTCAATATGCCGGAGTGGGTCTGCGGTCGGCAGGAGATCCGGTGCTGTTCTTGAGTGATCCCAGGGGGGTCGATCGCGAGGTTCGCCGTCAGATGCTCGATGCGGTCAATGAGATCAATCACCAAGCCTATGAAGAACTCGGTGACCCTGAGACTAACTCCCGGATCTCTCAATATGAGATGGCGTATCGCATGCAGGCCTCGGTCCCGGAGCTTGCCGACATAACCCGTGAACCTGAATCTACCTGGGACCTTTATGGGCCGGAAGCGAAAGAGCCAGGCACCTTTGCCTATAACTGCTTAATGGCGCGACGCATGGCCGAACGCGGCGTTCGCTTTACGCAAGTCTACAAGCGCGGATGGGATGTTCACGACAACGTCACGGGTATGCTGCCGATTCTATGTCAGGAAACGGATCGTCCGGCCTACGCATTGATCACCGACCTCAAGCAGCGTGGTTTGTTAGACGATACCCTGGTCATCTGGGCAGGAGAGTTCGGCCGCACCGTCTACAGCCAAGGCGGACTGACCCCAACGAACTACGGCCGCGACCACCATCCGCGTTGTTTTACGACCTGGATGGCAGGGGGCGGCGTCAAGGCAGGGGTCAGCTATGGCGAAACAGACGACTACAGCTACAACGTGGTGAAAGATCCAGTCCACGTCCGTGATTTCAATGCGACGCTCCTCCATTGCCTGGGCATCGATCACAATAAGCTTACCTACAAATTTCAAGGGCTCGACCAGAAACTGACCGGGACCACCCCCGCAAACATTGTCCCTGGGCTACTCGCATAGTGCGTCAAGGCACCGGAATGCGAGTCGCTTTGAGCAGCATTGTTCCGCATGGCCGCCGGAGAGTCCTTTCGTGGACTGCCTGCGTCTTGGCGAGCAGTTTGCTTTTGCTTTTGCCCTGGCTTTACAAGCTTGACGGCAAAGCTCACGCAGACTGGCAGCAGTTCCTCGGCCGGTTTCACCCCGTGGTTGTACATCTTCCCATTGGCTTGATCCTGCTGGTGCCGCTGTTGGAGTTGGCTGGGCTGTTCCGGGCGCCGCTTCGCGAAGCCGCTTCCTTCGTTCTTGCGCTGAGCGTGTTCGCCTGCCTGGGTGCGGTCATGCTGGGTTACCTCTTGGCCTATGGTAGCGGAGCTATCGGGAGCGGAGTGACCCGCCATATGTGGGCAGGCATCTGGCTGACTATTGGTGTCATGGTCTGTGCC
Source organism: Acidisarcina sp. (assembly GCA_965199205.1). GTDB lineage: Bacteria > Acidobacteriota > Terriglobia > Terriglobales > Acidobacteriaceae > Acidisarcina. The sequence goes on along the minus strand of OZ240688.1, from coordinate 1,872,713 downwards.
CTGGTGCGGCCGTCCTGGATATCCGGCAGGGCCCCCGGCCTCTATCCTGTGCTTCTTGGCGGCGTCTTGCTGCTCATGGCCTGGGGAACCCACCAGGGAGGCTCGTTGACTCACGGAAGCAACTACCTTACTGAATATTTACCGGCCCCCCTGAAGCGATTGACGAGCGGCAGAACTGTACAGGCTAGGAGCGTTGCCGATCCGTCCTCATTTTATGGAAAGCACATCTATCCAATCCTCGATACCAATTGTGTCGCTTGTCATGGCGACGCAAAAGTGAAAGGCGGCCTGCGCGTGGATACCTACGACCTTCTGATGCGAGGTGGCAAAGAAGGTGCGGTCATTCTGCCGGGGCGGCCGGACAAGAGCATTCTGATGGAGCGCATCACGCTTCCGGCCGGGCATAAAAAATTCATGCCGGCGGAGGGGAAGCCGCCTTTGACCCCTGAACAGATATCATGGATTAAAGCGTGGATCTTGCAAGGAGCTTCACCTACGGTGACCTCGCTGACAGGAGTTTCAATCCGAGAAGAACCACTGGCAGCAGCCTTGCCGCCAGTCGGGGATTACAGCGGAATGTCAGGACAGATTGTCGAGTTAGAGAAATCCGAAGGCGTAAAGATCGTGCCGGTATCCAGACAGCCTAGCGATGGATTAATTCTGGATGCCATGGATGCTGCCCCACAGTTCAACGATGCTCAACTTGCTCAACTCGACCGGCTTGCCCCCTACATCGTTGAGGTGGAGCTAGGGAAGACCTCGGTAACCGATTCCAGTTTTGCGACGCTCAGCAAGTTTACTCATCTCCGCTCCTTGCATCTCGAAGATACGTTAGTCACTGGAAACGGCATTGCGAAGCTGGCCTCCCTTTCCGAGCTGGCCTACCTCAATCTGAGTGGCACCAAGGTGACTGAGTTGACAGTCGCCCCGCTCCGGTCCATGACAAACCTTCATCATCTTTATCTCTTTAACACGCCCGCGCAACCTGTCGCGAAGTCGGCGGCGGTGGCCTCGGTATCCTCGTTCAGGAGTACTCCGTGACCCAACGCAGCAGCAAAAGTCTTTTCTCTGCGAAACTGAACCGGCGTGAGATTGTCACTTCTGGAGCAGCGACCGCTCTTCTTGCCATGGTCAACCCTCCGGCTTACGGATCGAAAGGAGACCAGGACCAAATGGCGGCTTCGAAGATGACGCTGACTGGAAATGGGGAGTGGACATACCGCGTAGTTCCTGACTGGGGTAAGTTGCCGGAAGGAAAGAAGTTTGGCGGAACTCACGGTGGAATCTCCACGGACAAAGCCGGGAACCTGTATGTCAGCACCCAAAGTGCGACAGGCATCCTTGTCTACGGACGCGATGGAAGCCTGTTGCGGATGATGGCGCCGGAATATCCCGAAGTTCATTCCCTGGTCTACGCCGAAGAAGGCGGACAGGAATACTTCTATGCCACGGTACAAAAGGGGACGCCCAGGGAGAACTGGCTTTTCATCAAGATGAAAACGGATGGGACCGTCGTTCAGAAGATCGTCGCACCGCCTGAGGCTGGATTTCATGTCGGCAACGAATGGCGCCTGACAGCTGCTGTGCCCGGTCCGGATGGATCCATTTACATCGCCAATGGCTATGGCGACTCCCGCATCTTCAGGTTTGACAAAACAGGCAACTATAAATCTTTCTTCTCCGGTAAGGGCAACGCAGATGGCCAATGCAACTGTAGTCATGGGCTAGCGGTAGATACTCGCTATGATCAGCCGCTGCTGTTGGTTTGCGATCGGGAGAACCGCCGCCTAAGTCACTTCGACTTCGATGGAAAGTTTGTCGATCATGTCACCCTCCATATGCGTCGCCCTTGCCAGGCCTCTTTCTTCGGTGACTACACTGTGGTTTCGGAGCTGGAAGGGCGGGTCACCGTCCTTGATAAAGATAACGTTGCTGTCGCTTTTCTTGGCGACAATCCAGACAGGCAGCAGTGGGCAAACTACGGCCTTCGGCCGGCCGAGATAAATCCGGCGCTGTTCAGCGCAGCTCATGGCAGCTTCATTGATAAAGACGCAAATATCTATATTTCGGATTGGAATGAATCGGGCAGGATCACCAAATTGGCGAGAGTTAAGCAGACCTGAACGCGGCGCTTCTCGAAGGGACCTTCTCCCTCTTGAGTATCGCCCACTGCTTCGTTGAAGTCCATGACACGCATGGTCGCCGGCAGCGAGGACGGTCATCCGGCCTGCACCCTTGATGTAGTATTGCCATCCATCTTCCTTGGAGTGCCAGTGCAGTTCGCGCAAGCCTTCGGCCTTAGGCGTGACGGTTGCCGCCTAATATCGGTCGCGGGAAAGGTGGAATCAACATCGAAAATTTGTATCGCCTATAATTTCCTTGCGCGCTCAATGCCTTCTGTACTGTTGTGAAAACTTCCTCTGAGATGACCTCACCCTTCACGATCTTGCAAGTCGACGCGGAGAGAAGTACCGCGCATCCTCATGAGGCCTTTGCCGCCGCCAAGGCGCTTGAGAACAGGCTTTACGAAACTGTAAGGGGAGAGGTGAGGTTCGATGACGCATCCCGGGTGCTCTACGCGACGGATGCGTCGAATTATAGGCAGGTCCCAATCGGCCTGGTCCTGCCGCGTGACGTAGATGATGTCGTCGCGGCGTTGGCGGCATGCCGCGAATTTGGCGCACCGGTGCTCTCCCGTGGTGGCGGAACGAGTCTCGCTGGCCAGTGTTGTAATGTCGCCGTCATCCTCGATTTTTCGAAATACATGCATTCCATTCTTTCTCTCGACGCCGAGGCGCACATGGCTACCGTCGAGCCGGGCATCGTGCTCGACGCGCTGCGAAACAGGGCCGAGGTGCATAATCTGACATTTGCTCCCGATCCCGCAACCCACAGCCGTTGCACTCTCGGCGGCATGATCGGCAACAACTCCTGTGGCGTTCACGCCCTCATGGGAGGGAAGACCGTCGACAATATCCAGGCCCTCGACATTTTGCTTTATGACGGCACCCGCATGCGCGTCGGCGCCACCAGTGAAGAGGAGCTGACCCGTATTATCGCCGCCGGGGGAAGGCGCGGCGACATCTATGCTGGGCTCAAACGCCTGCGAGATACCTACTCGTCGCTCGTTCGAGAGCGCTTTCCGGATATCCCGCGCCGTGTCTCCGGCTACAACCTCGATCAACTGCTTCCGGAAAACGGGTTCCACGTCGCTCGTGCGCTCGTCGGCACAGAGGGAACCTGCGTCACGATTTTGCAGGCAGTCTGTGAACTGAAGCCAAGCCCGCAATACCGGCGGCTCGTAGCGCTCGGATTTGAAGACCCATTCATTGCTGCCGATCATGTGCCTGCCGTCCTGCGGTTCAAGCCCATCGGGCTCGAAGGTTTTGACGGGCTACTGGTCGACTATATGCTCCGCAAGAATTTAGTTGTCGACGATGTGAAGCTTCTTCCCAGGGGACGAGGGTTCCTGTTGTGCGAATTTGGAGCTGACTCCGACAAAGAAGTGGACGCTATGACGGACGCTTTGGTCGACGCGGCTTCTTCATTTAGCCGGGTTCCGGTAGTCGCTCGATACACACCGGAGCAAGCAGCGCGCGTGTGGAAGGTCAGAGAGTCGGGTCTAGGAGCAAGCGTTTTCGTGCCCGGAGAGGAAAGCGGGTGGGAAGGCTGGGAAGATTCCGCCGTCCCACCGGAGAAGTTGGGCGCGTATTTACGCGACTTATTCGTGCTTATCGAGCAGTATGGCTACCGTACGCCGATGTATGGGCATTTCGGTCAGGGCTGTGTGCATCTGCGCATCAGCTTCAACTTGAAGACGACCGAGGGAGTCGCACAATACAGGAGCTTCATCGACGAAGCGGCAGACATCGTGCTGAAGTATGGCGGCTCCTTCTCCGGCGAGCACGGCGATGGGCAGTCTCGTGCCGCGCTGCTGCCGAAGATGTTTGGCCCTCAATTGATGCAGGCCTTCGCGGAGTTCAAGGCGCTTTGGGATCCTCTCAACCGGATGAACCCAGGCAAGCTGGTCGATCCCATCGCGGTCTACGACCCGGTCGACAACCTACGCATCGGCGCCGGCTACAAGGCAGCCGAAATGAAGACATGGTTTCAATATCCGGATGATGGTGGCTCTTTCAGCGATGCGACCACGAGGTGTGTCGGAGTGGGCGCCTGTCGCAAGCAGGACCACGGCACGATGTGCCCCAGCTATATGGCGACCCGCGAAGAGAAACATAGCACTCGCGGTCGTGCTCATCTGCTTTGGGAGATGATGCAAGGCAATGTCATCAAGGACGGATGGCGCAACGAGGAGGTGAAAGAAGCCCTCGATCTCTGCCTCTCCTGCAAAGCCTGCAAGACGGAGTGCCCCGTCAACGTCGACATGGCGACCTGGAAGTCTGAGTTCCTCGCGCACCATTACGAGGGCCGGCGCCGTCCCTTGCAACACTATGCTTTTGGCTTTATGGACCGATGGGCCAGCATGGCTTCGGTCGCCCCCACTTTGGCGAACCTGCCGCTGAGGATTCCGGTCATCAGCAGCATGGCTAAATCTCTACTCGGAGTGGCGCCGCAACGGGATTTGCCGGCCTTTGCCGCCCGAAGCTTTCGGGCTTCGTTCCTCAATGCCGGGCCGGCAGCGAAAAACCATGGCGGCACAGACGTTCTTCTATGGCCCGATACCTGGAACAACTACTTTCACCCGGGCGCTCTCGCCGCCGCAGCAAAGGTCTTAACCGCCTCGGGCAGTAATGTGCATATTCCAGAGCGGCATATCTGCTGTGGCCGTCCTCTCTACGATTTCGGTTTTCTGGATGAGGCCCGGCGCTATTTGCTTCGCATCCTGAACGAGTTTGAAGGGGAAATCTTTGCCGGCATTCCAGTGGTGATGCTGGAACCGAGTTGCGCCAGTGTCTTTCGCGACGAGTTGATTAACTTCTTTCCCAAGGATGAGCGTGCGCTCCGGCTCAGTAAGCAGACCATCATGCTGAGCGAGATGCTTGCCGAACGCTCGCCGGATTGGATTCCGCCAGACTTGTCAGGCCGTCGGATTGTGGTTCATGGGCATTGCCACCAGAAGGCACTGATGACCATGAAGGACGAGTTGTTCCTGCTGCAAGCGACAGGGGCGCAGGTTGAGATGCTCGACTCCGGCTGCTGTGGCATGGCGGGTCCGTTCGGTTTTGAGAAAGATAAGTTTGAGGTCTCACAAACTCTCGCCGAGCGCATTTTGCTGCCCGCTGTGCGGGCAGCGTCTGACGGCACGATTCTCGTCACCAATGGCTTTAGCTGCCGCGAACAAATAAAACAAAACACGCCTCGTCGCGCGGTACATCTCTCGGAGGTTCTCGCCGGGAATTGTTGCTGACTCAGTTCGAATTTTCCTTCACAAGTCAGTTCGCCATCTCGAATCGCAGTGTTCCTCCCTGTACGAGCGACGCATGTTCCAATGTCACCCCAGCGTGAGGCCGCCCATTCAGCTGAACGCTCTGAACGAAAACCGCGCTGCTGCTATTACCCGGCGCCTCGATCACAAAAGTCTTATTTCCTGGAAGGTGCAATGTTGCCCGCTTGAAGAGGGGACTGCCGAGAGTGTATTCCGGTTTACCGGGACATACGGCATACAGGCCAAGGGAGCTAAGGATGAACCACGCTGCCATGGAGCCAGTGTCTTCGTCGCCCGGAAACGTCTCCGGTGTATACAGTTCGCGCATGACCTTGCGGACCCAGTACTGAGTGAGATCGGGCCGGCCCGCATGGGCGAAGACATACAGCAGATGATGCACCGGCTGGTTTGAGTGAGCGTATTGGCCAAAGAGAACCGCCGCCATCTCAGACATCTCATGAATCTCCTTGCCATAAACGCCGACGCCGAATATTGGCGGAAGCTTGAGCATCTCTTCTAAAGCTGCTGCAGAAGCGCCCTTTCCTCCCATAGCTTCGATCAATCCCATGATGTCGTGCGGAGCATCCCAACGATGCTGCCATGCGCCTCCCTCGACGTACGGACTTCCCCACGTGAATGGATCGAAGGAGCTAACCCAGGATCTGTCTTCGTTCTTTCCACGAAAGAACCTTACGCCCGGGTCGAAGACGTTTCGCCAGTTGTCTGAGCGTTGCATGAAGGCTATGTAGTCCTCGTGCTTCCCCGTAGCCTTCGCAACCTGGGCTATACAGAAATCGCCATAAGCAGCATCGACCGTCTCCGCAACCGACTGCGGAATGCGGTCTGCGGGAAGATAGTGGTACTTGACGTAATCTTCAATGCCGACACGTCCGTATCCCTTTGCGGGATCTCCGGGGGTCGAGGCGTGTTTTTTCAGCCCTTCATAGGCGTCTTCAAGGTTGAAACCGCTGATTCCTTTGGCGGCCGCATCGCCGAAGATAGAGTCGATCAGGCTTCCGGTCATGCAGGCACGGTACCCGGGAGCGGGGAACTGGGGGAGCCAACCCCCTTCTTTGTAAGCATTGACCCAGGACTGAAGAATGTCGCCGAGGCGATCGGGAAAGACGACGGACATCAGCGGATACCACGCGCGGTACACGTCCCAATACCCATGGTCCGCGTACATCAGGCCCGGCATGACTCTGCCGTTGAATGCGCTAAAGTGATGCATTTCCCCGTGTGCATTTAGTTCGTGCCATGTGCGGGGGAAAAGCAGGGCTCTGTACATGCAGGAGTAAAAGATTTGCTGCTGATTTGAGGTTGCATCCTGGACCTCGATGCGACTCAGGAATTCATTCCATCGCGCTTTCCCGCTCGCGCGAAGATCGGTTGCAGGCGCGCTTAGCTCGCTTTGAAGGTTTAGCTGGGCCTGTTCAAAAGAGATAAAAGATGTTCCTATCTTGACCTCTAAAGAGAGGCTGGCAGGGAAGCTTACCATCGCAACCTTGCGCTCCTTCGACTGCTTGACTTCGAACTTCTCCCACGCTTCGGGGAATTGCAGAACATAGTAGGTAGCGAAATTATCCGGAACCCCACCGGAGTTGATGGTCGAGGTAAACAAGATGCGACGGTTCGCCGGGTCCGGCTCAATGACGCTCGCCTTACCGGGTACATCGAAGGCCAGGCCGGGTGCTTTCCGTTCTTTCTCTTCATCAAAGATCGCGGTGAGCAAGGCGCATCTCTCGGTCGGCACCAGTTCTACTTGAACACGATAGCGGAGTAGAAAAAGCTGGAGTGAATAAGGCGTCAGCCGCGCGTCTTCGGGGCGATAGGACGAGGCGCGATTCACAGCTTCGGGATGGATCTCTCCGCGAAACGGAAGGAAGGTCGCGTATCCGTAGTCGTCGAGCCAAGGGCTCAATTGATGGGTGCATCGAACACCCTGAATGCGCCGTATGTCCGGTTGAAACATCCAGGGCGTGCCCTCGTGAGACTGCAAAGTCCAGTGGGCCATGCCGAAAGGCAGGGCCGCGATTGGCAATGTATTCCCTCGAGAGAAATCTTGTGTAGAGTTGGCGCCCTGGAGAATGTTGACGGCATCGACGGCACCGTTGGACGCCGTGGGGGCCGGAACAGTAGGCGGGACCTCGGCAGCCTGAGCGAACGTTTCGCTGCTGATTGTCGTGCCAATCGCGGCCAGGCCAGAGGCCTTCAAGAACCTTCTTCTGCTTGCATCGATCTTTGCGTTTTTCAGGGTGTCCCTCATCGATTGTCAGCCTGATCCCTCGTTGCGACTTCCCGAAGAGAGCAGGAAACGCGCGCCGGAATGCTTAAAGTGTAGACGCTGTGAGCTCTGAATTTCCTGGCGTGGCATCCATCCGGCTAACCCTGTCTGGGTACAAATAAGGCTCTCCCAAGCTCTGCGCCGATCTCATGGAAGGCCCATCTTGAGAGATCTTGGACGGCGCTCAAGGATTCTGGTCGACATCGCATGCTCTGAGGGGGTACAGTGGGCGGCGATGAAAATGGAGATCGATCCTGAGCGCCCGCGAACGATGGCGTCATTGGGTCGGCCAAAGAAACAAACCTCTTCCGGAGAGCCACCCATGAGATACAGACAAAATCCATTCGCAGGCATTGCTTACGCCACAATCATCTTTTTCGCCGTCCTGATATTGTGCGGATCGGCTCTTCCCGTCTTCGCTCAGGTCCCCGCAGGCGATGTGCGGGTTCACTACTCCCGGCCAGACGGCAACTACTCCGGATGGGCCATCTACACCTGGAATGCGTCGACCTCAACGAACACGTGGTGTTCTGGGGAGATCCAGAGCAGCGGGACTGACAGCTTCGGCATTTATTTTGACATTCCGGTGAATTCCTCGCAAGGCTCTCCAGCCGGTCAGCTCGGATTCATTATCAACAACTGCAACGAAAATCAGATGAAAGACCCTGGTCCGAATCAGTACCTTCAGGTCACGGAATACAGTCAGGGCTGGGTGGTTTCGGCTAACCCGACCGTCTTTACCTCCCAGCCAGCGATCGGCGACAGCCCGATCCCTTCAGGAGATGTACGGCTCCACTACTATCGCCCCGACGGCACCTATACGGGATGGGCGCTTTACACCTGGAATGCTTCCACAGAAAATAACTCGTGGTGTAGTAGCGAGGTCCCGATCGCGGGCATCGATAGCTGGGGTGTCTACTTTGACGTGTCGGTCAACCCGGCACAAGGCACGCCTGTGGGAGAACTGGACTTCATTATCAACAACTGCGACAACGGCCAGATCAAAGACCCAGGCCCCAACCAGGCTTTGCAAATCACGACCTATACTCAAGGCTGGGTGATCTCAGGCAACGCGACGGTGTACAACACGCAGCCGAGCACCGGTGGAACTCCCGCTGGCGACGTTCGAATCCATTACTACCGGCCCGATGGCAACTACTCCGGCTGGGCTGTCTACACCTGGAACGCCTCAACCTCGACGAATACATGGTGCTCTGGCGAAGTCCAGAACGGCGGTACCGACAGCTATGGCATCTACTTCGATGTTCCCGTGAATCCCACCCAGGGTACGCCACCGGGCCAACTCGGATTTATTATTAACAACTGCAATACCGGGGGCACCAAAGATCCTGGTGTGAACCAGTATTTGCAGGTCACGCAGTACAGCCAGGCCTGGGTCATTTCCGGCGACCCGAACGTCTTCACCACCCTGCCCACAGCTGCCCAGATCGCCAGCGCGGGATTCTATTCATTAGGCGCATTCTGGATCGACCGGACTACTGTCGCAATACCTGCAACCAGTGGCGCCCAGCCTGCGTGGACTTATTCGCTGCTTTATTCGCTCAGCGCCGGATTATCCATCACGAGTACCGGATCGATCGCCGGTGGCACAGCGATCCCCATGTCCCTGGTCACCAGCGGATTGACGTCAGCTGAGGCGGCGCAGTATCCGCAGCTTGCGGGGTATACCGTGCTGCATCTATCGACCTCTGTTCAACTCAGCACCTTGAAGCAGGCGTTGACGGGGCAAATTGTCGTTCAGGCGACCGACACCAGCGGCAATCTGCAATACATCAGCGGGCTGCAGGACGCCGGCGTCCTTGATAATCTCTTCTACTATCCCGGACATCTTGGCGCAGAGTTTTCGCGCGGCGGTGTCTCTGTCAGTCTCTGGGCGCCCACGGCGCAATCCGTCAAGTTGCTGCTCTACACCGGCGAAAACGACACGACACCGGCGCAAACGCTGCCCATGACTAACACCAATGGCGTCTGGTCCGTGGTTGGTGAAGATTCGTGGAAGGGGCAGTATTACCTCTACGACATTGTCGTGTACGTGCCAGCCCAGCAACAGATCGTTGAGAATATTGTCTCGGATCCCTACTCCGCTGATATTGCTCTGAACGGCACGAAATCCCGGATGACTGATTTCAACGACGAATCGACAAAGCCAGCGCGTTGGGACCGGAGCTTCTCGCCATTTCTTGAGTCGAAGAGTGATTTTTCGGTCTACGAACTTCACGTGCGGGAGTTCAGTACGGCGGATACTTCGGTGCTTCCACAATATCGCGGCACCTATCTTGCTTTCACCGATCCCACAACGCTCGGCATGAATCACCTGGCGCATCTTGCCCAGGCTGGCCTGAGGGCGGTGCATATCATGCCCAGCTTCCACATCGGCAGCGTGAACGAAGATAAAACCACCTGGCAATCACCGGGCGACTTATCTTCGTATCCTCCAGACGGCACGCAACAGCAGGCTGCAGTGACTGCCGTGCAAAACACGGACGACTATAACTTCGGCTACGATCCGGTACATTACTTCGCTCCAAATGGAGGCTTCGCTTTCAACCCGAATGAGCGCGTCAAAGAATACCGGGAAATGGTGCTGGGATTGCATAACATCGGCCTCCGGGTCGTGCAGGATGTCGTCTTCAACCACACCTACGCAAGCGGACAGAATGCATTTTCAGTGCTGGACGAGATTGTTCCCAACTACTATTACCGTCTCAACGCGACTGGGAGCATCGATGCCGCCAGTTGCTGCTCAGACACCGCGAGCGAGCATCGCATGTTTGAGAAGCTCATGATCGATAACGTCGTTCAAAATGCCATTCAATACAAAATCGACGGCTTCCGCTTCGACGATATGAGCCTGCACTTCGTCGGTAACATGCTTCATATACAACAGGCGCTGAATGCGCTCACCCCAGAAAGGGATGGTGTCGATGGCTCTAAAATTTACATCTATGGAGAAGGTTTTCAGAACTCAGAGACCGCTGCGTTGGGCGTGAATGCAACCCAGGAAAACCTCTACGGATTTGGCATTGGCACCTTTAATGATCGTATCCGCGACGGCATCCGCGGGGGCAGTTCGTTCGACATCACCACGGAACAGGTCCAGGGTTTTGCAACCGGCCTTTATACCGACCCCAGCGCCTACACTACGACAACCCTCGGCCAGAGCGTCTCTGACCAGAAGGCGGCTGTCAACATGGAAGCGGATTGGATCCGTACTGGCCTGGCCGGCGGCCTTCGTGACTTCACCTTTGTCGACAGCGCCGGCGCTAACGTCAAGGCAAGCGAGATTCTCTACAGCGGACAACCGGCCGGCTACTCGGCGAGTCCGATCGAGTCCGTGAACTACTGCTCGGTTCACGACAACCAGACGCTATTCGATGCGGTTCAACTCAAGTCCGCGATCCCCGGTACAACCGGCAATGGTGGAGACTCGATTGCCATGCGTACTCGTCGGCAGGTTGTCGCCATGAGTCTCGTGGCATTGGGGCAGAGCATCCCATTCTTCTTTGGAGGAGACGACCTGCTCCGATCGAAAGATATGGACTATAACAGTTACAACTCGGGGGACTGGTATAGCAAAGTGAACTGGGCTTATCAGGGAGACGAGCCGGGCCATAACATCTTTGCGGAGGAGTCCAACAACTGGGGCATCGGGCTTCCACTTGCCAATGTAAACCAGGCCCAATGGCCGATCATGCAGCCATTGCTCGCCAATTCTGTGCTGACTGCCCGGCCGGCGAACATATCCATGGCCGCAGAAGCGTTCCAGACACTTCTGCGCATTCGAAGCAGCTCGCGGTTATTCCATATGGCCTCTCTCGAGGAGGTGCAAGCGAATCTTCACTTCCTGAACACGGGGCCATCGCAGACTCCGGGTCTCATCGTGATGAAGCTTGATGCCAAGGATGCTCATTGCGATAACTACACCCATATCTTCGTGGTCTTCAACGCGACGAACGGAACAATCCACTTCCAGAACGATCAATTGAGGAACCTTAACTTGTCTTTGCATCCTCTGCAGTCCAGATCGACCGATCCGGATACCAGGGCTTCTTCTGTTGACGATGCAAGCGGCACCGTGTCCGTACGGCCCCTGACAACGGCGGTATTCGTCTCACAACGATGGAAGGGTACCGGTTGGTGACCGAATCCAGCCAGCGATACTGAGCGGCGACTCTCGCCGGGAGACCTTCCTCCATCGTCTCCCGGCGGTGCGACTTTTGGTGAAATCAGAAAATTCTGCAGTGCTTCCTTCTCGGGCGATGACAATCTGCCCGTCTTTCAGATGGCGCTGGTCACGACCGGAACCTTGAACTCTGGCGTCGACGCCGGCGTACTTGTCCCGACGTCAATCGTTCGATTGAGGCACCTAGACTGGACTATGGCTAAACTAGCCAGAGTGGACTCGATTCTCTCAGCAGCCTCCCTTGATTGTTCGTCAACTCCAGGCAAGATGGCCCACTGCCGTCGCCCTGGAAATGAATGAATAAACCTGTGCCAGTTCAAGAGTGAGGGAGACAACAATTGAAGGTACCCGTACGGCTTCGACCGATCCTCTTTACCGGTGTTCTTTTGTTCCTCTGGCATATTGCCGTTGCACGTCATCCGGACTCACTCCTTCCCGGACCGTGGGGGGTCGTTCTCGGTATCGCCGATTTGGCGCGGCATGGATTGCTGTTGAAGTACGTAGTGGCCTCATTATTCCGTGTCACCTGGGGCTTTGCTCTTGCCGCACTTCTAGCCGTACCGATCGGCCTGGCGCTAGGCTGGTATCGGCGTGCCGAGCTGGCGTTCAATCCTCTGGTTCAGATTTTTCGGCCGATCTCTCCGCTGGCATGGATCCCCATCGCGATTCTTTGGTTTGGGGTCGGAGATTTCTCCGCGATCTTTCTGATCTTTATAGGATGTTTCCCCCCGCTGCTCTTGACAGCTATGAGCGCGGTCCACAACATTCCGGGCGTTTATATCAATGCCGGCCGTAACTTTGGACTGAGTCCGGCCGACTTCGTTCGCCGCGTTCTATACCCAGCGGTTGTCCCGCAGCTCATAGTTGGCATGCGCATCACGCTAGGCATCGCATGGCTGGTCGTGGTTGCCGCGGAGATGATCGCGGTAAATTCAGGATTGGGCTTTTTGATCGTCGATGCGCGAAACGCCGGCAATCGCTACGACCTTGTGGTCGCCGGCATGGTGATCATCGGCACGATTGGGTTGCTCCTGGATCTTGGGATGCGATCACTGGAGCGGGTCAAATCTTTTCGCTGGAGCTATTCGGAGGACTAATTGCCGTTGACTGAAGTTATGACTTTTCCTGAACGCCGCCCAGAAAAAATACAAGCAGCGCATGTCGACGTAGTCTTTAAGCGCGATCGCAAGAGCGTTTCCGTGCTTGAAGACATCAGCTTCGACGTCGCCGACGGGGAGTTCATCTGTCTAGTCGGGCCGTCTGGTTGTGGAAAGTCGACCCTTTTAAATACTCTCGCAGGTTTTCTTGCTCCCAGCGGTGGCTCGGTCACAATTGATGGGGAAGCCGTCCGCGGTCCCGATCCGCGCCGCATGCTCGTCTTCCAGGAGCGCGGGGTCTTTCCCTGGCTGACGGTCGAGGGAAACATCGGCTTTGGTCTCTCCCGATTGCCGCGAGCGGAGCGCAAGCGCCGGATTGCGCATTACATTCAGATGGTCAGGTTGGAAGGCTTTGAACAAAGCTATCCGTCCGATCTTTCCGGAGGCATGAAGCAGCGCCTGCAGGTAGCCCGGGCTCTTGCCGTCAATCCCGACATCCTCTATTTGGACGAACCCTTTGGAGCTCTCGATTCCATCACGCGGGTCATCATGCGCGGGGAGCTGCTGCGCATCTGGCAAACCGAACGGCGAACCATTTTTTTCGTGACGCACGACATCGATGAGGCCGTTCAACTCGCGGATCGCGTCGTCGTACTAAGCTCGCGCCCGGCGAGCGTCAGAGATATTCTGACCATCGATATGCCCCACCCGCGAAACATCAGTTCTCCTCGCTACCTCCAACTTCGCGACGATCTTCTGAAGCAGATTGGCTTGGCTTACACAGTATGAACGCGCTCACGCAACCCCGGCCCTGGGAAAAGGTCTTTTGGCCGGCGCTGGCCGCGATGCTTCTGCTCGTTTTCTGGCACTACTCCGTGGTCTGGACGGCCACTAAAGTCTTTCCCTCCCCGTGGAGCGTAGCAAAGGGCTTGCTCGAGCTGATTCACAAGCACGTTCTCTGGGCCGACATTGTCGATTCGTTGCGCCGCGTAGGCGTAGGCTTTGGGCTCGCCACCCTAGTCGGAATTCCGCTCGGCCTTGTCCTGGGGTGGTATCCCGCCGCAAATCAGGTGGTCAATCCAGTCCTGCAGATCCTTAGACCGGTCAGCCCGATTGCGTGGATCCCGGTCGCGATCGTTTTCTTCGGCATCGGCGACAGAGCGGCGATTCTTCTTATTTTTCTCAGTGCCTTCTTTCCTATAGTTGTCGCCTGCATCAGCGGAGTCTCCAGCGTTCCATCGATCTATCGTAGGGCCGGGAGAAATTTTGGACTCTCTCCTATCCAACTACTCCGCAGAGTTGTCTTCCCAGCGGCCCTTCCACAAATCCTCATCGGTCTGCGGTTGGCGTTCGGGGTCGCTTGGCTCGTGGTTGTGGCAGCTGAGATGATCGCGGTCGATTCTGGTCTGGGATATCTGGTTATCGATTCACGGAACTCCGGCAAACGCTACGATCTTGTCCTTGCCGCCATGTTGATCATCGGTCTCATCGGTCTTTCGCTGGACATCGTCTTTCGTCGCTTGGAGAGAATAGGGTCAGTTCGCTGGGGGTTTCGCGATGCGTCTTAAGAGCAAAGTTCTACTGTCTGCCTTCGCATGGTTGGTCTTGATCTCCGGCCTGCACGCGTACCTCAACGTCAACTGGCCGGCGGTGCTCAATGATTATCGCCCTTTGGAGAAGCGCAAGATTACGGTTGCGTACATCCCGGTGACATGCCAACTTACGTGCCCGGTCACCGACTACATTTCAAAGTACTCTCTATCGGGAGAAACCTTTCTTCCTCGCATGTTCCAGGGCTTTCCCGAGATTAAAGAGGCATTGATCTCCAATCGTGTTCAGGCGGCATTCATCGTGGCTCCGCTGGCGCTGGCCCTCAAAGCGCAGGGTGTTCCCATCAAAATTGTGTATCTCGGTCACCGCTACGGGAGCGCGGTTGTCGTCCAGAAAAACGGACCCATCAAGACTTTTGCCGACATGCGGGGCCGCACCATCGCGATCCCAAGCCGCTTTTCCGATGAGCGCCTGCTCCTCTTCAAAGCGATGAAGGCATACGGAATCAAGCCCGGCGAAATAAGAATGGTTGAGATGGCTCCTCCCGATGTGTCGAGTGCGCTTGCTGCGCACGCGATCGATGCCTTTGTCATGGGTGAGCCGTTTCCGTCGCAGGCGGAGATGGCAGGCTATGGCCGGGTTCTTTTCCAGGCACGTGAATATTGGCCCGACTATATGTCATGCATCCTTGTCGTCCGCCAGGATCTGATCGATGAGCGGCCCGACGTCGTGCAGACCCTGGTCGACGGTATTGCGCGGTCTGGTCTGTGGCTTGACAAGAGTAAGCCTCATCGCGACGATGCTGCCGATTTTGTTGGCCGCTTTTACTACAACCAAAAGCCCGCGTTGCTTCGCTGGGCGCTCACAAAGCCGATGGACCGCGTGACATATAGTCCGCTGGCCCCTCGCCGAGCGGACTTCGACATGGTCCGCGACCTCATGATCGAGACCGGAGTCTTAACAAAAAAACTGGAATTCAGCGATTACACCGATACGCGCTTCTCTGACGAAGCAAGCAGCGAAACACCGTGGCGCTATGAGGCCGGAACAGCGGTAGCCAGGTAAAGGCATAAACTCCGTAGAACGATGGAAATGTTCGCAGACAGGTTCTTCAACTCCACTTGTTTCAAACGTTGACCGGCTTCTCTGAAATACGGAGCAGGAGAAGCGCTTAATCGGTGGCCCCCAGCGAGCGAGGAACGAGGGGATCCTGGAGCTGCTGCCCCTGAATGCTCAGGAATCCGTTTTGCTCAGACGGCAAGCGGCCAATCGGCTGCATCTGTATTCTCAACCGCAGTGAAGACATCTCTTCAGTGGGCGCGCAATTTCTTCCGATGCCAAGTCTTGCGGCCACTTTTGCGCCTGCTCAAGCGAGGAGTCAGCCCCAGGCGTCTCGCGTGGAGCCTGGCGGTTGCGCTCCTGGTTGGTGTCAATCCATTTCTGGGTTTGACGACGGTTTCCATGCTTCTGCTGGCGTGGCTTTTCAAGTTGAACCATGTTGCTACGCAAATCGGAATTCATGTGGTCTCTCCTTTGCAGTGGCTCCTGTTCCTACCTTTTATTCACGCTGGAGTTATTATCTTCCGGACGCATCGTCTACCGATGTCGAGGGCAGATATTCTTCATTTGAGCCACCGTCATCCTCTGCAACTCATTCATTTGCTGTGGCAGTGGGAGTGGCACGCCCTGGTGATCTGGGCGTTCGTAGCTGCGCTTCTGATTCCAGTCATGGCCTTCCAGATTCGCAGGATGCTCGTGCTCTCCATGCGCCGTCACAAAGACCTGCTGGCGTGATCAGACGAGCGGGATAAGGCGCTGCATTGGCAATCCACCGCCTAAGCCAGGCGCGAGGTAATCAACCCCGGTCGCTCCTGCGCCAGCTTGATCATTAATTCTCCGACGAGAGTGTTCGCCCAGGCGAACCACGGCCTTGTAAAGTCGCTAGAGTTGTGGGCCTGAAAGGACTCGTGCATGAAACCGGTTCCAGCAGTAGTATCCCGCAGCCACTGCAGACACTGGCGAATCTCGTTCTCCCGGGTCGATGTCATGGCTCGCATGATGATGGACATGGGCCAGACATATTTGGGGCCTTCATGGGGGCCACCGATCCCTTCGGCGGCCGTTCCTTGATAAAAGTACGGGTTGGCGCCGCTCAGGGCAAAAGCTCGAGAGCGTTGATAGCGGTCATCCTCGATCGCGCAGCAGCCTAGGTATGGCAAACTCAGCAGCCCCGGGGCATTCGCATCATCCATTTTCAGGGCGTTGCCGTAGCCGTCAACTTCGTAGGCCCACATCTTTCCAAATTGCCGATCCTCGATGACGCCGTACGTCGCCAGCGCAGTCTCGATTTCCTTGGCCAGGGCTTCGCTTTCGTTGGCGAGTTCTGGGTCGTTGAGGGCGCGATCGGCCAGCTCCGCGAGATGGCGCAAGCTCACCACGGCAAATAAATTTGCGGGAATGAAGAGCGGAAAGACGCAGGCGTCGTCCGACGGACGGAACATGGAGAAGATCAGTCCCACCGGCCGGCCAGGGCTTCCAAACCCTCCTAACGCCAAGGTGTCTGAAGGCACAAACGAAGATCGCTCGAAACTGTATGGCCCCTGGTCTGACTTCCGCTGCTGTGCTCGAAAGGTTTGAACGATTGTTTTTGCCGCCTCCTTCCATTGGCTGTCAAATGGGCTCGTATCTCCGGTCGCCTGCCAATAACCGTAGGCTAGCCGTATCGGGTAGCAAAGCGAATCGATCTCCCATTTGCGCTCGCCTACCCCGGGGCGATGGATGGTTTTGTCGGCGAGCGCCCAACTGAGAGGAGCGTCGGTAGTATTACGCATAAAGGCGTTCGCATACGGGTCAATTAGAATCATTCGCGCCTGGCGGCGAATCACGCCTTCTAAAAGGCTCCGCAGTTTTGGGTCCTGCTTGCACAGCGGCAGATAAGGCCATACTTGAGCCGAGGAGTCCCGCAGCCACATCGCGTCGATATCGCCCGTGACCACGTAGGTGTCTGGCTTGCCGTCATACGATCCGGGAGAAACTGTAGTGTCGAGGGTGTTCGGAAAACAGTTTTCGAAGATCGTGGCAAGGTCAGGATCAGCGATGCGTTGACGGAGCGAACTGATGAGCGACTCTACGGCGGGACTGCGAAAGCGGCGCTCTGCCAGTTGTGGACGAGCGCGCGGTAACTTCGCATTCCTTTCAGGGGATAATGCAGCCTGCAGCTTGACGGTTGGCAAAGTAGTTCCCAGGGCTAAGGCAGTCAGCCCCTTCACCAGGGAGCGCCGGCTTACTTCGTTCGACATGCCGTTCCTCGCGGTCTCTCTCTGAACTATTGCTCACTCCGTTCATACGCGCAAGACCTCGATCCCTTTTCGCTGAAAAGGCGCGATGCTCTCGTCTGTCGCCTCAGCGTCGGTGATCAACACGTCGAACTCTGATGCTTCGCAGATACGCCAGCCCGCAACAATGCCAAATTTACTGTGATCCGCGACTGCGATCTTTCGTTGTGAGAGCTTTACCATCGCGGAATTTAGACTTGCTTCATCGGAGCTGAAGCAACTGGCGCCCCAGGTGCTATCCAGGCCATCGGCCCCCACGAACAATGTATGAATCAACATGGGCTGCAAGCTTTGGATGGCCGTTGGACCGACAAGCGAAAACCAGTCGCCGCGAAGATGGCCGCCCGTAACGAAAACATCGATGTCTTTCCGCTTGGACAGTTCCATAGCGATGTTTACCGTGTTGGTGACGACGGTGATGTTCTGATTCAGCGGTAGGCTTCGAATGATCTCCAGAGTGGTCGTGCCGGGGGTCAGCGCAATCGTTTCGCCCTTCTGGATAAGCGCGGCGGCCGTGCGTCCGATGCGCCGTTTTTCATCGGCAAATTTCTCAAGATGCGCCTGAAAGGATCGGTCGTTCTTGAACGGCTCATAAAAGAGCGGCTCGATGGACACTGCCCCGCCGTGGGTGCGCTGTAATAAGCCATCACGTTCCAGTTGGTCGAGATCGCGGCGGATGGTCACAAGCGATGTGCCGAGTTCAGCACTCAGAATCTCGACAGTCACGGTCCCGGCATGCCGTAACTTCTCGAGAATCGCGTTCAGTCGCAGCTGCTGTTTCCCAAGGGACGAATGATCCATATCGGTCAGTTTATTTGCGGAGCCGCTTCGCTTCCCCAAGATCGTCCGTCTCCTGATGCATCTTCAATGTTCCTGCGTGATCCAGCGCGCACAGAGGTCTGCCAGATTTTAGGAGTTCATTCCTCAGCCGCCGGGTGGGTCATAGTTGCCACAAGTTCTATCGCCAGTCCCAGGGTCATGCCGAAATCGCTCATTCTTCCTAGGTATTAACGGTCAGAATAAGCAAAGTCAATTGTTTTCCGTTATGGCGTAAGTCAAACAGACCGAATCGGGCGAATTCGGCCAGGGTCTGTGTTCCTGATTTGCGATATCTTTGCGCCTGAAGGTAAGCTTACTCGCATGCATGGCACTCCTGATGGCAGGGATTCCGCAACCCGGTCTCGCATTGACTGGCCGACCGGCAACTTGCAAGGTTTCTCAATCCGATCATCGGTCAAGAAACTGGGCCAGCTCGAAGGCGTCTTTCTGAACCACGAGGAGTGGCTCGCGGCAGCTTCCGAGACGATCGTCTACTCCGTGCAGTGGCACGAAGGAGTGCCTCCTGAAACCGAAGGCGGTGTGTTCTGGGGATCGACTACCATCCAGGCCGGCACGGTAGGAGACGAGTACTTCATGACCCGCGGCCACTTCCATCGCAAGCGGGATCGCGCTGAATACTACTGCACGGCGCAAGGGAACGGCATGCTTCTTCTCATGGATGAAGCAGGACTGACCCGTGTCGAAGTTATGTCACCCGGGTCGCTCCACTACATTCCTGGCTTCGTTGCGCACCGTACCGTGAACACCGGCAGCACGCCCTTCACTTTTTGGGCATGCTGGCCGAGCGACGCGGGGCACGATTACGAGGCAATCGACAGACAGCCATTCACGGCTCGGGTCTTGCAGCGGAATGGAGAGCCCGAAGTTGTTTGGAACGAACCCATTCTCGAGTCGCGACAGCCGGTCGAGGAACGGCCGGGCGCGCCGGGGCAGTCCGCATGACCTTCAATTCCGGCCTCGCAGTACGCTGGAGCGATACTGATTTGATATTTCATTACGGGGCGGGCGTCTTCGGCCCGGAGCCGGAGTACCGCCGCCTTGACGCCATACGCCCCAGCCTTCTTGATCCCGGCTGTCACGGGCCTGACCCGGTTTACAGCATCGTCATGGATGTAGGACGCGAAGACCATCAGGCGGAGCTTCATCGTCGTATGCTTCTCTTTGGCCTCGTCGCTTATTCGGCAGGACGTCTTGGCCAGGAGCCGGTCCGCAGTCAGGGGCATGTTCACGCAGTCTCCCGGCACTCTGGTTGGTCGGCCCCAGAACTCTTCGAGATTTGGGAAGGACGAGCTATCGTCTACGCCCAGCAGTTCGTCGCGGACGATCCCGGGATTTGTATCGCTATCGAAGCAGGGCCCGGCGAGCAGGTAGTCGTGCCGCCCGGCTGGGCGCACTGTGTCATAAATATCGATCCAAGCTCCCACATGCTCTTTGGCGCCTGCTGCGATCGGGAGTACGGCTTTGTCTACGATGGTGTCAGGGCGCGGGGAGGCCTGGCCTGGTATCCGTTATTGACCGATAACGCCAGAATCGCGTGGCAGCCGAACCCTCGCTACTTACTGAAGCCTCTGCGCCAGCATCGAGCTCGATCCTACGATGAGTTAGGTCTTTCCGGGTCGCTCTCTATGTACGAGCAATTTGCACGTCATCCGGACTCTATGCAGTGGGTCGCAACTCCCGAAGTGTATTCCTCCCTCTGGCCTTCCTTTCAACCATGACGCTCGAGCAGTACTCTTTTCGCTCGTTAGTTCTAACGAAGAGATCTGCCGCCTATGATTTGCTAGCCTTCTTGTCGAACGAATGCCTTCATCGTTGCGCATTGCTTCCCTCGTGCTGCTCCACAGGGGCGAATCGTGTAGGAGCCGACCTGTGCAGGCACGATGAAGGTTTCCGCATAATGCACGATAAAGGGCGCAAATGCGTCGTCAGGACTTTCGACGATAGCTTCTTCACCTTCGACCAGGTTGAGCACGTTCACTGTTCCATTCGTGTGATGCGGCACTTTGCCCGTAAACCAGTGGCGCCGTGTCTCGATAAATTCGAGCTCATGCAGTCCGGTTCGTTCCTCCCGCCATCCATCGCCGGTGGCTACCTCTTCCACCTGGTTAATCAAGGATTGCTGGACCCAGGTTGTCGTCCGGTCCCATTGGATGTTTTCGGCCCCGCGTTCAAGATGGATAGGCCGCGGCTGGCCGTCCATACCCATCCGGCCCCAATCCCAGAGTTTGAAGGTGAAGATGAATGGTGTAGCACTAATCTCGAGTACCATGCTTCCACGTCCAGAGCAATGAACCGTACCGGCGGGAATGAGGAAATGATCGTGCTTCTTTGCGGGCCATTTGTTCACGTATCGCTCTGCATCGAAGTCCGGACCGCCGGTTTGAGCGAGTTTCAGATCGTCCAGCATGGCCCGCGGGTTCACGCCCTCTTTGAGGCCAAGATAGACACACGCACCGTCATCGGCGTCCAGCATGTAATAGCTTTCGTCCTGGGTGTAAGCCAGGCCAAACCGCTCGCGGACATAGCTGGTCAATGGATGTACCTGGAGCGAGAGATTGCCGCCGCCGATGGTATCCAGAAAGTCGAAGCGAATGGGGAACTCCGCTCCAAAACGGTTGTAGATGTACTCACCAAGTAATTCCCGGGGATGAGCAAAGACGAGATTGAGCGATGGAATCTCCACCCGCTCGTCGCCGAATCCCAGCAGCAGGCTGTTCTCCTCGGGCACGCAATCGAAACACCAGGCATAATTTGGAACATCTTTGGGAAGGTCGAAGGCCTTCTCCATCCAATGGCCTCCCCACGGCCCCGGATCAAAAAAAGGCACCACGCGAAAGGGGCGCCGCGACGCGACGCGCAGCCCTAGGCGCATCGCATCCCCTGAGATCAGTTTGGGGGATGCGGGAGCATTGGTGTCGAGAACAAAATCGATATGGGGCAAAAGCTCTTTTTTCAGCCGGTCTGCGGCACGCCAGTCCAGAAAGAATGCGCGCTTGTACTTCTGCGAAGGCACTTCGTCTCGGTTGTTCGCGCCCAAGTTCCCGGCAAGCCCCCGGCGCTGCCGCTTCTGGATCTCCCATCGAGCAAGATCTGCATAGACCAGCAGGGTATGGCGTGGCGCTATGTACGCGGCGCCTGTGCCGACAACCAGCACGACGCCGCTCTTAGACTGTTCTATCTTCTCCCGAGCGAACGCGACCTTCAAAGGGTCGAAGTAATCCGCAATGCCCAGTTCGCTCATGACTCCAAAGACGGGATCGTCGGTAAGCGTGGCAGCTACCCGCACGTCCAATGCCGCCGGCGACAAGAGTAGATCTTCGGTCGGAACAATTTGCAGGGGTGCGAGAGCGGCGGTGAGTCGCTCGATAACCTGCTCGACAAAAACCCCGGGGTAGCACTCGACGCATACTATACAGCGTTCCCCCCTGAGAGACTCACTTAGCAGGGAACTGATAGCCTCCCAACCTATCCGGCAGTCCTGGCTATTGAGAGATACAGGGATATACGGCTGGCTATCGTACATTGGGTCTGCTCCGTTCACATTCTTCAATGAGTGGCACAGCGCCAAGCAGGGCTGCATCGTCACCTAGCAGAGCTGCGCATACGCGTACGTTGCCCCATGGTGTCCAGCTGTGGCGAGCGACATAATCCTGTATGTAGTTCACGATCATCTCGCCGCTGCGCATAACACCGCCGCCATAGATCAGCAACTCCGGGTCATAGGCGTGTATGAGCGCGACGGCGTTGGCTGCCCACATCTCCAGGCAGTACTCTCGGATGCTCGATGCCACCACGTCACCAGCATCGGCACTCCGGAAGAGGGACTTGAAATTGAGCTCTTCCTGCGCGAGCAGGCTGCTCTCGAAGCCAGGCCATCTTCGGCAGGTTCGCGGCAAAGACCAACCCGCAGCCTCCGATTCCGGGCAGCCGATTGCGCCGCAGGTGCAGCGCTCGCCCTCGATACGCATCGGGAAATGACCGCCCAGGCACCCCGCTTGGAAGTGTTTTCCAATCAGGAGCCGGCCGCCGATCATGGCCGCTCCGCCAATGCCGGTGCCAAGCGTTACCATCACCGCATCGTCTGTGCCTCTGGCCGAACCGGCATACCACTCGCCAAGCAACGCCATACGGGCATCGTTTTCAAGCCAGAGGGGAAGGTTGAACTTCTGACGAGCCCAGCCTTCCAGATCGAGCCTCGGTGCATCTTCGTACTTCGAATTCGTCGAGAGTACACGGCGGGTGTGGCGATCGACTAATCCGCAAAACCCGATTGCCACTCCATGGCAGGCCGCCCCACGGAGATGCTGGTCTGACATCTGGCCGCTCAGGCTTTCGTAAAAAGCCGGGAGTGCGGCCTCCAGGCGCCCGTTGCCATGGATCGGCACGACCTGTGACTGCAGAACTTTACGATCATCCACGACCGCGCATTTCGCGTGTGTGCCACCTAAATCGATTGCCAGAACCTTCATTGCATTAGCTCATTCCATGTACAGATCTTGCACAGGCCGTTCGCCAGACGGAAGATCCGCGAACCAGGAAAGTTTCACAGGGCTTCACCGTCTGAGAACCAAGGTACACCAAGGGGGAGAATGATCCAAAAAGCTCGTATCGGTCAAGAAACAATAATATTTGTCTAAAAAAGCAAGCAATGTGAATGCCTCTTGACATCAATCGAAAGAATGAACTAGCTTCCTTGCGATGCCAAACCAGCGGCAGTATGCGTTTTCTGGATGCTCGTAGCCGGGATGCTCCGCTTCGGCGGAACGGCGACTGCCGCTCGCAGCAGGCAAGATGCGTGGACATCACAGGGCGAAATTCCATTGTCGTTTTTCAGGAGGAAGAATGAATTTAGTGACGAACGTCCGCCCAAGGGGCATTGACCATCTACCCAGCGCACCGGCCCGGCTGCCTTTGATCACGAACTGGCGCAATCTGTTCCAAACGATCGGCGCCCTTTGCGCTATGGCTTGCCTCTTTCTGGCTACTTGCTCCGCGCAGACCACCAACGGGCTGATGACGGGGTCGATCACCGATAGCACCGGCGCTTACGTACCCGGCGCGGAAATCAGTGTCACCAATCAAGGGACCGGTCTGGCCCGGACTGCCGTCAGCAGCGGCACGGGCGGCTACATACTGCCGCAACTGCCGCCCGGCACGTATAAGCTCAACATCTCCAAAACCGGTTTTTCCTCGGTCACTCGAGACAACGTCGAGCTTCAGGTAAACCAGAGCCTCACCCTCGACTTCCAGCTGGGTGTCGGGTCGACGGCCCAGACGGTCGAGGTGACCGGTGCGCCGCCGCAGTTGAACACGACGTCGGCCACGCTGACGGACGTGGTGAGCCACGACGAAACCGTCGGATTGCCGCTAAACGGGCGCGAGTTTACCCAGTTGACCTTGCTGACTCCAGGCGCCGCGCCACAGGAAAATGGACAGCAGAGCTCTTTCACGGTCTCTTTGGGCGCCGGCGGCATCAGCCCGTCAGTGAACGGGCAACGCGGTGAGCAGAACAATTTCACGATGGATGGCGTGCTCAACAATGCGACCTACACCAACACGTGGGTGATCGCGCCGCCGCCCGATGCAATTCAGGAATTTAACGTGCAGTCTCACATCACCGATGCCCAGTTCTCCATCACCTCCGGAGCCAACATCAACCTGGTCACCCGGTCCGGCACCAACGATTTCCACGGCGCGATTTGGGAGTTCCTTCGCAACGACGCTCTGGACGCGCAAACCTTCCCTGAGACCCAGCGTCTGCCCTACCGGCAAAACCAGTACGGAGTGTACTTCGGCGGTCCGGTCTCCATCCCTCACGTAGTCAGCGGCAAAGACAAAACCTGGTTTTCACTTTACTGGGAGGGCTTCCGCTCGGCTCAGACCTCAACTACCCTGGCAAGTACCTTAACCCCTGCGATGCTGGCTGGCGACTACTCCGCCGTCGAGGGCGCACAAGTTGGCGTGGACAGCCTCGGCCGGCCGGAGTTTGCGAACGAGATCTACGATCCATTCACCAGTCGGCCCGATCCCGCCAATCCAGGTCAATCGCTGCGCGATCCATTCCCGGGCAACAAGATTCCGGTGTACAGGTTAAATCCGGCAAGTCTGCTCATTCTGCAGAAGTACTATCCAGCGCCTAATCTTAACGTTGCCCCGGGAACTCTTCCCAATTACCAGTTCTCCGGCGCGACCACCACCGCCAGCGATGTCTTCGGCATTCGCCTGGATCATCAAATCAGCGAGCACGACACAATCTTCGCCAGATTCAACCGGTCGAACCAGCACCGTACGAGCCCCGAAGATTTCCCAACCTACGTTCATACGCTCAGCAACTATGGTCAGCAGGCCGCACTGGGTTACACCCACGTCTTCAATGCCTCGACCATTTTGAACATCCGGTACGGCTACAACTACGTCAACTTCGCCAGTAACGATGAAGCGGCAGGGACAGCATTCACCGACTCCATTGACTTCACTCAAGCAGCGCCCGAGCATGATGGCATTCAGCTCGGCCCGCAAGTCTCTCTTTCCAACGGCTACAGCGGTATCAACCAGTTCGCCATCCCACTGGGCCCGCAAGAGACGATGGACTATCACGCGGACCTCTCTAAGGTCGCTGGAAATCACACCATCGGTGCCGGCGCAATCTACTACCACGTTCGCAGCTACGATGATGGATGGGGTGCTGGTATGGGCTTCACCCAGAATGCGACAGCCCAAAACGCCACGCCTGGTCCAACGGGCTACGGGCCCGCCAGTTTCCTGCTTGGCACACCGGATAACTACGGTCCCTGGGTAGGAAATACCGGTGCCGATCAGACGGTCAACTGGTGGGGCGGCTATGCTCAGGACCAGTGGAAGGCGACCAAGAAACTGGTGGTCTCCGCGGGCATTCGCTGGGACTATGTTTCGCCACCGAATTACCACAAGATCGTTTCTGGTTTGAATGTTCTCAACGGGCAATTCATCGTGACCGGTCCCGTACTACCCACCTTTCCTACCGCTACTGGCGCAAAAGGCTACTTCAATCCACAGTACAACGGATGGGAGCCGCGTTTCGGCTTGACCTATCAGGCGACTAACCACATTGTCCTTCATGGGGCTTTCGCGTTACTCGATGACCATAACAACACGTTAGTTCAGGAAAACCAGAACATCCGGCTATCCTGGCCAAGCGGCATCGCAGCCAATCTCACCAGCCTCGATCTTGCAACACCTACGGTATATCTCGGCAACCTGCCCCCGGCTTCTTCCCTCCTTGGCGGTCTCGCTCCCTATGCCAGCTACGGGGCCAATCCCAACAACAAGATCCCATATTCGATGGAATATAACGCCGGATTACAGGAACAGTTAGGCGGCAATATCGTCATGAAAATGGACTATGTTGGCTCTCTAAGCCGGCACCAGTACATCGTGCCGGAAGCCAACACGGCTCTCTACCCGGGTCCCGGCGCTATCTCCGCCAGGCAGCCTTTTCCTCAATACGGTGGACCGTTCTCGTTCTCCTGGAATGATGCCCCTGGCAGCTACAACGCTCTGCAGGTTCAGGCGCAGAAAACCTTGTCGAATGGCCTATTTTTCCTGGCTTCCTATACCTGGTCTAAATCGATGGACTGGCAGTCGGACCCGTATGTGAATTCAGAGCCGAACTTCTACAACTTGAAAGGGGATTGGGGTCCCTCCGACTACAATCGCACTCACCTTTTCGTGCTGAGCGGGGTGTATCAACTACCGGTTGGAAGAGGCAAGAGCCTCATGTCCACTCCAAACTCCCTTGTCGAAGCAGTCGCCGGAAACTGGAGCCTGGGCTCGATCATCACTCTCGACTCCGGCGCCCCATTTAATGTGCTGGCCGGCGGTGACGTTGCCAATACAGGCGGCCCCAACCAGAGGGCCGAAAGAACCGGCGCCGACCCTTACGCCGCCGCTAATTTCAGACAGACCTCGCAGGATTGGCTGAACAAGGCCGCTTTCGCGGTACCCACCTCCTTTACTTACGGCAATGAGAGAAGGAACGATCTCGTGGGCCCCGCATTTAAGAATGTAGATTTCAATGCCTCGAAAAACTTCCCGATCTTCGAGAAGATGAACCTTCAATTTAGAGCGGAGTTGTTTAACATCTTCAACCACACCAACTTCAGCAACCCCGACAATGGTGTGCAGGATGGCGCCTTTGGGCAGATTCTCACTGCCGCCGGCCCGGGAAGGGAAGTTCAGTTCGCGCTCAAACTCGTCTTCTGAGCTATGCCCGAGAGAGAGCCTGCCGGATGCCCCCGGCAGGCTCCCTCGGTCTATAGCATCGATTGCCATCGCTTGAAACAACCAGGCTGGGATATTTCTCCCGCTACGATCGAACCGAGAACTATAGGAGCTGGCTGAATGACTCGCGCCTTGGCTGCAATACTTTCGTCTACACTTTTGCTGGTTCCTTTTGCCCGTTCGCAAACCGCTGAAACGGAGCCTCAGAAAGATGCAGCACCCGTTTTTCGCCTTGGAAACTTCGATCATTCCTCTGTCGAGTTTGCAACAGGTACACCCAGGCAGCCGATACATTTTGTAGTGGGTAAAAGCGATCCAGCCAAAGACTGGTACCAGACCCAGCCGGCGATCCTTGCCTCCGCCATAGGCACGGGCGTCCCCGAAAGCGTTGATACCTCCCGTAAAATCACGTTTTTCCTGAGTTCCGTATCGCCAGGCTATAAAATTCACTTCGCTCTCCTGGTAGAGAGCGCCAGCGTCCCCGTTCTTCGGGTTGAGATCAACGGCAAGCATGGAATGTTCTACCTTCACCCCGAGTTGGATTACAGCAACGGAGACCAGGTCGATTCTTTCTACCCAGCGGACTCGCATGCGGATATCGAGTTCCCGATTCCTGCAGGGATCCTTCGACACGGCGAGAACACGATAACCCTGCAGGCCGTGGAAGAGGCTGATCAAAAGGTTCCTGAAGCCGGCATTACCTACGATGCCATCGAGCTCGATCGCCAGGCAACGAAGCCTGCGACAGCATCGTCTGCGGAAATCCGGCCGACGGTCTTTTTCGAACGTAACGAAGGTGGCTTGCAAGAGCTCGTCGATGCCTTCATTCGCCATGCCGGCCCCCTCAAGATCGGAGAGGTCGTGACACTGTCGGTCGGCGGCAAAAAGTATGAGAAGCAGGTGCGCGGAACCGAAGATTTCGGCGAACAAAAGCTCGAGTTTGCAGTCGCGGAGTTCTCCGCAAAGACCGAGGCGCGCCTTAGGTGGAATCTGGACGGTCACCCCGGGCATTTAGAAGAAGCCATCGATCCTAAAAAGAAGTGGACCGTCTTTGTCGTTCCTCACATTCACGTCGATGTCGGGTATTCCGACTATCAGGGGAAGGTCGCGGCTATCCAAAGCCGCTCGATTGACGAAGCCATGGACATGACGGACAAGCACCCCGACTATCGATTCAGTCTCGATGGAGAGTGGGACCTTGAACAGTTTTTCAGAACTCGCAATACTGCCCAGCAGCAACGCGCCATTACCGCGATTCAGAAGGAGCAGTTATATCTTCCCGCGCAGTATGCCAATCTACTCACTGGCTTTCCTACAGGCGAGACGCTGATTCGCTCGCTCTATCCGAGCGCTAACTTCAGCCGAACGCACAACGCCGCATTGAACTACGCCAACATCACCGACGTCCCATCCTATTCTTGGTCCTACGCTTCGATCCTCGCCTCCGCCGGCATCCACGACCTTGCAGGCGGAAGCAACAACTACCGCGCGCCCGTGCTCATCCAGGGACGGTTGAACGAATCCTCGCCCATGTGGTGGGTAGGCCCGGACGGCGGTAAGGTGTTGTTGTGGTATTCGAGGATTTACCAGCAGATGCAGATGTTATTTGGTCTTCCTCCCTTGCTGCCTGCGGGGCGCGACACCTTTCCATTGTTTTTGCAGATGTATGAGCACGCCGGGTACCGCGCAGATGCGACGATCCTCTACGGCACCCAGGTTGAGAACACCGACCTCTTTCCGCAGCAGGCGGAACTCGCCGGGAAGTGGAACGCCCTCTACGCGTATCCTCATCTGCAATACTCGGGCTTCCATGACGCGCTCGAGACCATTCGGCAACAGTTCGGCGACGCGATCCCCACGATTCGTGGCGACGGCGGCCCTTACTGGGAAGATGGCATCATCTCAGACGCTTATTATGCGGCGATGGAGCGCCAGACGGAAGGTCGAGCGCCGACCGCTGAAAAACTAGCCACGCTCGCCGGCCTGGTGAATCCTCGCGTGGTTCCGGACAAAGAGTTACTCGATCGCATGTGGAGAAACATGGTGTTGATGGACGAGCACACGTGGGACTCCTATAACAGCACAACTGATTCAGCGAGCCTGGAAGCCACGCAGCAGCTCGCCGTCAAGGATCAGTACGCGGTCAACGCCTCCGCGGCCGCT
Organism: Acidisarcina sp.; assembly: GCA_965199205.1. Classification (GTDB taxonomy): domain Bacteria; phylum Acidobacteriota; class Terriglobia; order Terriglobales; family Acidobacteriaceae; genus Acidisarcina. The sequence continues at coordinate 1,843,594 of OZ240688.1, read as the reverse complement.
GATTTTCTGGCGAAAAATAACATGGAAAGTATCGTGAACTCGATCCCTGCCGGTACCGGCAGCCTCATCGTTTTCAACGGCCTCAACTGGAAACGTAGCGGCCCGGTCACGGTCGATCTCGACAAGGGGAAGGCAGTATTTGACGCGTTGACTGGGAAGGTGATCCCCGCTCAGTTGCTGAGCAGCGGCGCCAACTACCAGCGTCTTCGCTTTGATGCCGACGAAGTTCCCGCTGTCGGCTACAAAATCTTCCAGGTTAAGCCAGCGGAAAAGAGCCCAGCGCCGCTTGAAACGCAGCAATCGACAACTCTCGAAAGCCCATATTATAAGGTCGAGCTTGACGTCGAAACCGGTGCGGTCAGAAGCATCTATGACAAGCAGTTGCAACGTGAATTGGTCAATCGGCAGAGTCCTTACCGTTTTGGACAATATCTTTACGTGAGTGGAGGCGATAAGGCTCCAAATAGCCTCTTGCAATATAGCCGCGTTTACCCTGAAGCGGATCTCAGCGTTCACCCTTCGGGGGCCGGCAGTCTCGTATCCGTGGAGCGAACCCCTGATGGATGGGTGGCGCATCTGCACAGCCACGCAGAGAATACTCCGAATGTCGCAACAGAGATCTGGCTCTCCGATAAAGAAAAGAAAATCGAGTTTGTAGAAGACCTGGATAAGACGGCGGTCCTCAGCCGAGAGGCTGCCTACTTCGCCTTCCCTTTTGCGATGGATGGGCCGCAATTCCAGTATGAGATCCAGAATGGTGTGGTCGACCCTGCAAAAGATATGTACGCTGGGGCTGGGCATGAGTGGTTCTCGGTACAACACTGGGTGTCGGCGCAGCAAGATGGCCTCTCGGCGACAGTGATGCCGCTCGATGCTCCTCTCGTGACCCTGGGCGATATTAATCGCGGCCATTGGCCGGAGCAGTTTGGCAAACGCAACGGCACAGTCTTCTCCTACACTATGAATAACTACTGGGATACCAACTACCGTGCTGCCCAGGGCGGCCATTTTGAATTCCGCTACATCGTCACCAGCGCGTCACGAATTGACGCACCGACCCTCAGCCATCTCGGCTGGGAAGCGATGACTCCGCTTGAGGTAGACACGGTCACGACGCAAGATAAGGCGATCCCAGCCTCTCCGGCCAGCGATGCGGTCAACTCTCCGCAAACTGCCACGACCTCCAATGCCGCCGCCGCCACTACTCTAGATGCCCATCAGCAAAGTTTTCTGCATGTTTCTGATCCCCAGATTCTTCTACAGGCGTGGAAGACCGCCGAAGATGGAGACGGCAGCATCTTGAGATTTCTCGATCTAGGCGGCGACCAGCGAACTGTAACGGTACAGATCCCACTGATTCACCTGCAGAAGGTGACGCAAACGGATTCTATAGAGAGAAATCAGCGCCCGTTGCCCGTCGAAGGCGCTCATGAGTTTACGTTTACTATTCATCGCAATGAAATTGTGACCGTGCGAATCGTTGGCTTGTCCGAGACGCAGACACTTGCAAATTGAATCAGAGTCAAACGCTCCGACGGGTCATTCATGCGAGTCAGTGTTACGGGATCGACCTCAGGAAACAGCGAATGCTGACCACCGCCTCCGTTGGCGAGGTTTATCCGGGGTCCTTCCGCACGTTCCTCATCCGCACGTTCGTATCGATTGCCTTTGCGGCCCAGGAGTTCTCACGCGCCGATCGCCGCCCATCTCCCATGCCGCCATCTTCCGGACTATCATTGAGATGTATGAATTTTTCCCGCCGGCAATTCATCCATTTGTCTTGCGGAGCTTGGGCTTCAAAGATGTTGGCGCAGTCGGGCGCCGCCTCGCGAAACCTGAAACAGCAGCCCCGGCCTGCCCTGTCCGGGCGGCCGTTCAATGCGCATTTCGTCGATGTGGCGGAGGGTGCCGGCTTGACCGCTCCCACCATCTATGGAGGCGTCGATCATAAAGATTACATCCTTGAGGCGGATGGATGCGGGTGTGCCTTCCTCGATTACGACGACGATGGATGGATGGACATCTTCCTGCTCACGGGAACCCGTCTGAGCGGAGCGCCTCCGAACACTACCAATCGCCTATATAAGAACAATCGCGACGGCACCTTCACGGATGTCACAGAAAAAGCAGGTCTGCACCACGTCGGATGGGCAAACTCCGTCTGTGTCGGCGACTATAACAACGACGGATTCGAAGACATCTTTTGTACTTACTACGGAGTAAACAAGCTGTACCACAATAACGGCGATGGCACCTTTAGAGATGTCAGTGAACACGCTGGGTTAGCAGTACCGGGCGCCCCCCCGAGTTGGGGCGCAGGCTGTTCTTTTGTCGATTACGATCGCGACGGCTATCTCGATCTGTTTATCTCCTACTACATCGCTTTCGATCAGTCCTCCGTCCCGAAACCTGGGGAAGATGTCAACTGTAACTGGAAGGGAATTCCTGTAAACTGCGGCCCGCGCGGGCTTCCTCCAGCTTTCCCGGGCCATCACGCCTTATACCGGAACAATCGCGACGGAACCTTCACGGATGTCACAGAGAAAGCAGGGCTGGGCGCACGAAGCACTAGCTATGGAATGACCGTGGTTGCCGCCGACTTTGACGAAGATGGATGGCAGGATATCTACGTGGCATGCGACTCCACCCCAAGTCTCTTTTACAGGAACAACCGCGACGGAACCTTTCGCGAAGAGGGTGTGCTCCGCGGCGTCGCCTTTAACGACGATGGGCAGGAGCAGGCGGGTATGGGAGTGGGCATAGGGGATTATCGCCCGAGCGGTCATCTCGATATTCTTAAGACCAGTTTTTCTGAAGATACCTCGGTGCTCTATCGTAACGACGGTAAGGCGAACTTTACCGATGTCACCCGATCCAGTGGTATAGGTATCGAGTCGAGCTACACAAGTTGGGGTGCGGGGATAATCGACCTCGATAACGACGGCTATCCAGACATCTTCATCGTCGCCGGAAGTGTCTACCCTGAAGTTGAGAAAAAGCTCTCGCAATATCCGAACAAAAACCCGCGTCTGGTATTCCGCAATCTGGGCGATGGCACATTTGAGGAGTTATCCGGTGAGGCAGGTCCGGCCATTCCCGCGCTTCACTCCAGTCGGGGCTGTGCCTTTGGTGATTTCGACAACGATGGCGACATCGACATCCTGATCGTTAATATGAACGAACCGCCATCGCTGCTGCGCAATGACCTTCGCGGGCAGAACCACTGGATCAAACTGAAGCTGGTCGGAACGAAATCGAATCGCAGTGCCATTGGCGCGCGCATTATCGTTCACTATGGCGAGAGGAAGCAGGCACAGTCGATCGCCAGCCAGTCGAGCTACTACTCTTCAAATGACCCCCGCCTCCACTTTGGGCTAGGCAGTTTTCAGATCGTAGATATTGACATCTTTTGGCCAAGTGGCGTCACTGAACATTTCAAGAGCGTAGCTGTGGATTGCCTGGTCACCGTCGTCGAGGGCGCTGGTATTCTTTCAAAAGTCAAGCTGACGGGCGCGCACCAGAAGTAGATGGATGGCATCGTGTCGATCTGCAAAACCAACTCGATCTTACGGGCAATGGGAAGCGGCGCAATCCGCAGCGCGATACAACCAGGCATGCGAAGCAAGAGTGGCCGTTTTCGCCTCTCCGGCTCTTTTATGCGTATCGTGCTGCCCTTGTTGGTCTCTCAGGTTGCCGCCACACCGCTGGTAGCGCAACGGGCAGTTGTGAGGCCAGGCTGCGATGTATCGTCCGGAATGAAACACGCCGATTTACTTTTGAAACGGAAGCGCCCCGAAGAAGCTCAAGTAGTCCTTGCTGGGTTGTCTCGCTGTCGTAACCTTTCACCGCTCCAGACCTTCAACGTTGGGTGGTTTTATGGGCGTGCTCATAACTTTGATAAGGCGCTCAAGATATTCAGGTCTGTTGGTGTGGACGTTCCCGATGTTCAGACTCACCAGTATGCAATAGGATTGGGCGAGTTTGAGCTAGGAGACTATAAGGCCGCCGTGGATACACTCAAATCTCCAGATGCGCCTGCGGGCCTGAACCCAGATTCGGCCAATCTTCTCGGTGTCGCCTATTCAAAGCTAGGTCTCTACCAGGACGCCTATTCCGTTTTCGTCGAGGAGATACGCAGAGAACCGTCTGATCTCTTCGCCTATCTCAATCTTATTACCCTGCTTGCTGACGCGGGTAAGCTCTCGGATGCAGCAGTTGTCGCCACTCAGGCGGTACAGGCGTTTCCAGGGAACGCGGATGTACTTGTCGTGCGCGGCGCGGCTCTTACTCTAACCGGAGAATTCAGCAAAGCTCGGGAAGATTTTGCAGGGGCAGTCCGGCTCTCTCCGGGAAGAGCTTCACCGCAGTTTCTCCTCGCTCTGTCCGACTACAAGCAGGGCGAGTACACGATCGCGGAAGGGGAGCTTCAGCGAGCAATCCAGGCAGGAGCCGCCGATTCTGATCTGCACTATCTTCTTGCAGAATGCATGTTGAAAGTAAATCCGACCAAGTCAAAAGACGCGCTGGCCGAACTGGATCGCGCCATTACCCTTAACCCAAACTCGGTCTCGGCCCTTACTCTGCGGGGCAAACTCCTGCTCGAAGCCGACCGTCCTCGAGATGCGTCGATTGATCTGGAATTGGCCCACCGCGTCGACCCTGCATCGCGCAGTGCGACATACAACTTAGCTCGTGTGGACATGGCGTTGGGGAAAGAGGCGGAAGCGAAGCAGTTGTACGGAGAGATGAGTAAGCAGACTGTCGACACGGTAAGCGAGTTAGGAAATCGTAAGGTAAAGGAAGCACTTGCAACGGGAACTACACGGTAGGAGCGCAGGAAGCGTTTCGTCTTGAGAGGCGGAAATACGTGACAATTCGATTTGACGGGAAGACGGCAATCGTGACCGGGGGCGCCATGGGCATAGGCGCTGCCACGGCCAGGAAGTTATGTGAGCTGGGCGCATCGGTCGCAATTCTAGACCGCGATACCGAGGCCGCCAAAACAACAGTGAGCGGGTTACAGGCGGCAGGTCACAAGGCAAGCTCCTTCGAGTGCGATGTAAGTGGTGAAAAAAGTGTACAAGAAGCCGTCGATGCAGCTGTCCAGCTTTACGGCAGCCTGCATGTGTTGGTCAGTAATGCAGGTATTCAGCGCTACGGCGATGTGGCGCATACCAGCACTGCCGTATGGGATGAGACTTTCAATGTCCACGTCAAGGGTTGTTTCTACGTGACCCGCTTTGGTATTCCTGCGATGCTCGCCTCGGGGGGTGGTGCAATAGTCGTTGTGGGATCGGTGCAAAGCTTTACCGCAATCGTCAACTCCGCTGCTTACGTGACGGCGAAACACGCATTACTTGGCCTTACTCGTTCGATCGCGCTTGATTATGCCGGCAAGAACATTCGGGCCAATTGCGTTTGCCCGGGCACGATTGACACTCCAATGATGCGATGGTCCGCAAACCTGTCTGGCTCCCCAGAGGAACTAATCGAGACCTGTAGCCGCATGCATCCCCTTGGCCGCATCGGCTCTGCATTGGAAGTAGCCAATGCTATAGCGTTCCTGGCCAGCGACTGGGCATCCTTCATCACCGGCACATCGTTGCTGGTCGACGGAGGGCTGCTTCTACCGGCTGGCGGCATGGGGCTTCAGGGGTCCGGAATCGGAACATCCATAGCCGGTGGGAAGTGAGCTTGTGACGCAGACTTCAACGAGAACAGGATCGGCTTGCGAGTCCAGCGAGTGGAAGGGACGCGAGGCGGTTCGTCTGGCAAACGGGGTTGTGGAGCTGGTGAGTTTGCGTGGGGGAGGACACTTGGCAAGCTTCAGACTCTTGGATCATGAAGGTCGCTCTTCGGAAAACGTCTTCTGGGAGGCCCCATGGCCATCCATTGAGCCTGTTCTTCAATGGACCGATGGATTGTCCCGCACTTACGGGCCGGTCGAGATAGGCAAGTTCCTGGCAAGCTACACGGGCCATGCTCTTTGTCTTGACTATTTTGGAGAGCCATCGGAAGAGCAAATCCTCGAGGGATTGAGTCTTCATGGTGAGGCGGCGATTACAAAGTGGAGCTCCACAGGAAGAGCACCGTCAAAAGGTGTAGGCTGCCGATGGAGTGCGAGTTTACCGCTCTCGCAGCTCACCATTAAGCGCGAGATCCAACTAATCGATGAGCAAAGTGTGGCCTATGTGGAAGAGACAGTCATCAATCAAGGTGACAACGACTGTTTGTGCGACTGGGTGCAGCATGTCACATTTGGGGTTACCTTCTTAAAGCAGACGCAAAGCAGCCTTATCGTCTCCGCAAAACGCGGAATCACTGCATTTGCTTACGGCGAGCAGTCGCTGCTCGCCCCGGGTAGAGAGTTCGACTGGCCCTTCGCACCCAGCGCCGCCCGTGACCGCGCCGTTGATCTCACTCAGCCGTTCCAAGTAGACGGATTCGGCTTCTTGGCTGGCTTACAGATGGATCGTGATCGAGAGCAGCAGTTTATGCTGGCAATCAACTGGAGTTCTCGCCTCGGCGTGGTCTACTGCTTCCGGCAGAGCGAGTTTCCATGGATGACGATTTGGGAGGAGAACTGCACTCGGCAAGGGGTGCCTTGGTACGGTACAACGCGCGCGCGCGGCATGGAATTCGGAACATCGCCGCTGCCGCTCGGGAAACAGAAGATTGCAGGGCGTCGGACAATGTTTGATAGGCAGACTGGCTGCATCATTCCCGGGGGCGGTGCTAGCCAGGCAAGGTACCTGATGGCGCTCTTTACCATTCCGGGCCACGTGAGTTCCATTCAGGATGTACGTCTCATGAGCGATTTTATCCATATTTTCGATGGCCGAGGACGTAGCGTTCTTTGCATTCCGGCGAGCGGGTGTGAGGCTTTCCTTACCCCGGCCGGTGCAAAGGATATCCACAAGTAGAACAGGATCTGGTGATTACCCCATCAAGATCAAGACGCTGAAACAGGATGCCGTAACTATCAGGCGATTGCCTTCTGCAAATATTCACTCACCTCAAGACAGGAAAGTATGAAAGAAAGTTGGCGCTGGTTTGGGCCGCAGGATCCGATTCCGCTGACTGACGTAAAGCAGGCTGGTCCGGCCGGCATCGTCACTGCTTTGCATCATCTTTATAGCGGTCAGGCTTGGTCGCCGGAAGACGTTCAGAAGCGAAACGCAGAGATTCAGGCTGCAGGCCTGGTGTGGTCCGTCGTCGAAAGCATTCCTGTGCATAATTCGATCAAGTTGCGGTCCGGGCCTTATCGCAAATTCATCGGCTCGTGGATAGATTCGCTTGCTGCCGTCGCGGAGGCCGGCGTTAAGGTTGTCTGTTACAACTTTATGCCCGTGGTCGACTGGACGCGGACTGACTTGAAGTGGCGCCTCGCAAGCGGAGCCTATGCGCTGCGCTTCGATCGAAACGACTTCGCCGCTTACGACCTGTTTATGTTGAAGCGCCATGGTGCGGCCGCCAGTTATTCTGAGCAGCAGATCGACTCTGCGCGTATTCACCTCGATGGCATGTCAGAGGCGCGTCGGAATGACCTGGAGCAGACTGTTATCGCCGGCCTACCGGCCGCCGAAGCATCGTATGACCGAGAGAGCCTTCGTCGCTCGCTAGCCGAATATGAGGGCCTCTCCCCTGAGGATCTGCGCGCCCATCTGTTTGCTTTCCTGGCCGAGATTGTTCCGGTTGCCGAAGAGAAAGGTGTCCGGCTCGCAATTCATCCGGACGACCCCCCGTGGTCGCTCTTCGGCTTGCCCCGTGTTGTCTCGACCGCCGAGGACGCTCGAGCAATCCTGGCCTGTTCCTGCTTGCCTGCAAACGGTTTGACCTTCTGCGTGGGCTCCTACGGGGCGCGCGCCGACAATGATCTGCTCGCCATGGTGAGCGAGTTTGCTCCTCGCATCTACTTCGCCCATCTTCGTCAGGTTGTTCGTGAGCAAGACGGCTCCTTCTATGAGGCGGAACACCTTGCCGGCAGTTCTGACATGGCAGGTGTCGTGCACGCACTCCTGGTAGAAGAGGCGCGAAGAAGAGAAGAAGGTTCGCTTGCTGAAGCTATTCCCATGCGGCCGGACCACGGCCACTTGCTTCTTTCCGACCAGAAGAAGCCTTCCTTTCCCGGATATTCCATGATTGGCCGGCTGCGAGGATTAGCAGAGTTGCGCGGCTTGGTTCACGGCATCGAGTATTCCATGGGGCGTTCGAAATCGATCTCTCAGGGCAACGGTGAGAGCGGATGTTAGAAGGAAGATCATGAAAATCGGCTTAGGGCTTTATCGGCACATGTTATCGCGGGAATCATATGATTTTGCGCGACAGGCGGGTTGCACTCACCTTGTGATCCATCTGGTCGACTACTTCCGTCATGGCGCGGTCAACCCACGCAACAATCAGCCGACCGGTGGCAAGTTCGGCTACTGGGGAGCAGCAGGAGACCCGGACGACCCACTCTGGACGGTCGCGGAATTGCGAAGAATTCGTCAGGAGATTGAAAATGCCGGGCTCATCCTGGAAGCCATCGAGAATCTAGATCCCGCGATGTGGTATGACATCCTGCTCGACGGTGCGCGACGCCCGCAGCAAATCGAGCACGTCAAGACGATAGTCCGCAACATGGGAGAGGCGGAAATCCCTGTGCTTGGCTATAACTTCAGCATCGCCGGTGTTTGCGGGCGCGTCTCCGGCCCCTGGGGGCGCGGCGGCGCCATTACGGTTGGCATGGATGGCCCGGTCGATGACACACCCATCGCCAATGGGACCGTCTGGAACATGATCTATGACCAAGACGCCGCCGCCGGCAGCCCCCCTCTAATCACTCACGGGGAGCTATGGCGCAGGTTCGCAGGCTTTCTCGAAGAGCTGGTTCCGGTCGCAGAAGCAGCGGGAGTCCGCCTCGCAGCCCACCCCGATGACCCTCCGATGCCGAGAATGCGGCAGCAGCCTCGGCTTGTCTACCAGCCTGCCATGTACCAGCGGCTCATCGATCTTGCGCCGAGTCGAAGTAATGCCCTGGAACTGTGCGTCGGCACCATGGCTGAGATGACGGAAGGAGATATCTACGAGGCAATAGCTTCCTACAGCCGCCAGCAAAAGATTGCCTACATTCATCTGCGTAATATTGCCGGCAAGGTGCCGCACTACCGCGAGACGTTCATCGACGAGGGCGAAGTGGACATGATCCGCATCCTCTCCATTCTCGATGCAAACGGCTTTGACGGTGTCGTCATTCCGGACCACACTCCGCAGATGAGCTGCGCGGCTCCATGGCATGCGGGTATGGCTCACACTATCGGCTTCGTGCAGGCTACCCTGGCGATGCTCGCGAAGAGCAAAGAGGGAGCTCCCGGCTCCGGCCGTCCGGGCATCTTGTGATACCACACTTCGCTCGATGGAATTGGAGGATTGCAGCATGAATGCATGGACGTCGGATGAAGAACTGTTCGCTATCGCGGAGCGCGAGCTCTTTACCTGTGTGGTCGGCGACGTGATGGATAAGCTGAGACTCACCCATCAGTATCTGCCTCCGCAGATTCGCCCATTGCGCGCAGAGATGACGCTGATCGGGCGGGCGATGCCGGTCTTGTCCGGAGACGTCTTTGAGGAGAGGGTCGAGGGAAGCGCCAATACATTGAGCGCCAAGTCTTTCGGGCTCATGCTCGAGGCTTTGGACGATCTGCGGCAGAACGAGATCTATGTGAATACCGGTTCCTCACCGAGAAATGCCATGTGGGGCGAGATGATGAGCACCCGTGCGCTGAAACTTGGGGCCAGAGGCGCTGTTTTGAATGGATACGTCCGCGATACACGGGCGATTCTTTCCTTGAACTACCCGACATTTTCCTTCGGATCGTATGGTCAGGATTCTGGTCCGCGATACAAGGTCTACGACTTTCGCGTTCCGATCGAGATCGGGGGCGTCTTGATTCGCAACGGAGACATCCTCTTTGGCGATGTGGATGGCGTTCTGGTCGTGCCGGCGGAGGCGGAGCGAGAGGTCTTTTCCAAGGCTCTCGAAAAGGCCCGTGGCGAAAAAACGGTAAAGCGGGATCTCGAAGGCGGCATGAGCGCAGTCGAAGCTTTTTCGCGTCATGGCATCATGTGAGACCCGGCACAAGCACGCCGCTTGTCCCGGGGTCCTGAGAACACATCACCGCTATGCATCGGTCTACGGAGGAGTTAGGTGTCTTTTTCACTTGCCAGGGGACCACGAGGCTACCTAGCTATCGCCGCCACCCTGTCGTGTTTGGGTGGTCTGCTATTTGGCTACGACAATATTGTCATCAGCGGCGCCATTCATTATCTGAGCCTGCATTTCCAGTTGAATGCAGCCGGTACCGGCTGGGCTGCCGGTTGCGCCCTGGTCGGCTGCATCGCCGGGTCGGCGACCGCGGGCACGATCGCCGATTACCTCGGCCAGAAGAAAGCACTCGCCGCCTGCGCGGCTTGTTTTGGACTCTCCTCCGTAGGCATTTGGTTTGCGCGCGATTTGCAGCAATTCGTTGCCTGGAGACTGCTTGCCGGCCTGGGCATCGGAGCGGCTTCCATCGTCTGTCCAATGTACATTGCGGAGATCGCTCCCAGCCGTCTTCGTGGACGCTTAGTGACACTGTATCAACTTGGGATTGTTATGGGCATCCTGGCTGCGGTCTTTATCAATATGCGAATCCAACGCATGGGCGGCGAACTCTGGAATGAGACCGTTGGCTGGCGAGTGATGTTTTTGATCGGTGTCGTTCCCGCCGTTCTCTTTGGCCTGATGATCCTGCAGTCGCTGGAAAGCCCCCGTTGGCTGCTGAAGATGGGCCGCAAAGAGAAAGCTTTGGCAGTCCTCGAGCTCTTGAACGATCATGCGGGCGCGATCACAGAACTTCGGGACGTCGAACAAGCACTTGTCTTCGAAACAGGACGATTCTCCGAGCTGTTTACAATCTTCAAACGGCCTCTACTGATCGGCATCATGCTCGCCGCCTTCCAGCAGATCAGCGGCATCACGCCGATCCTCTCGTTCCTTCCGGATATCTTCAGCGCCAGCGGCATGGCTACCGGAGACGCGTTCTACCAATCGGTACTGGTCGGTCTCACCAACCTGGTCTTTACCCTTTTCGCCCTGTGGCTGGTCGATAAGGCCGGTCGAAAGACGCTTATCCTTGCTGGAAGTTCAGTACAGTTTCTCGCTCTCGCTCTCGTAGGGTGGACCTACCACTCTGGCGGCAGCGGCGTTATCGTCGTCGTCGCGATCATGGCCTTTGTTGCCGGCCATGCATTCGGCAACGGCGTCGCCTGCTGGGTCATCATCTCCGAGATCTATCCCGCCAAAGTGCGCGGCCGCGCCATGTCGATTGCCACGACTGCCCTGTGGATGGTCGGCTATCTGGGCAATCAGCTCTTCCCCATGATGATGACCCACCTCCGGGCAAGCGGAACCTTCTGGACCTTTAGCGCCGGGGCGCTCCTGACCTGGATCAGCGTTTATCTCTTCGTTCCAGAGACCAGGGGAAAAACGCTGGAGCAGATTACCTTGTCTTGGACGTCAGGCGAGGCTGCGTCCAGCAATTCCTTCCTCGAATAGGGATTGAGATCACTCGATAGTTTCCGCGGATTCCGGTCCTACATGGATAGTAATCGCACTAAATCGCTCACAAAAATGATCGTCTTGACCTAATTCAAAAGTTAACCTACGATTTGTTGGTTGCCGGCTACCGGGCAGCGATGCACACCAAAGGGTGACTGGATGAAGAGGAGAGACCTGTTAAAGAGTTTGAGCCTGGCTGCAGGCGGTGCGTTCTGCCCGCTCCCGGCATGGAAGAAAGCGGAGGCCGAGGCGGAAAGTAAGGCAGAGCCGAAATTGGCGATGCCTATCCGCGGACTGACCCGGCGCGATGGATCGCTCTTTCAGCCTTTGCAGATAACCGTGCAGCACGCCGAGGCAGGCGCGACCGTGGTGACAAAGGTGGATGGCGTCCAGATCGATCGCCGCACACTGCAGGGCGGCTCCACCGTCTTCGAGCTCGACCTCAAGCCCGTCACAGCGCCGCAGACCTCGACTGTGTCCGTAGACATCAACGGGGCAGTCCATACTGAGACTATCGCCTTGAAACCCGTCCGGCAGATGCTGGTGTACATCTTGCCCCATTCTCATCACGATCTGGGGTACACGGATCTTCAGGCCAACGTCGAGCAAAAGCAGATCCTCAACATCACGCGGGGAATCGATCTGGCGAAGAAGACGGCTGACTATCCCGAAGGGTCCCGTTTCGTCTGGAACCTCGAAGTCTTATGGGGCGCAGATCTCTACATGAGGCGAGGTACCGAGGAGCAGAAGGCTGCCTTGATCGAAGCAGTGCAAAAGGGGTGGGTGAGCCTGAATGGCGCTTATGCCAACGAGCTGACCGGCCTGTGCCGCCCGGAGGAGTTGCTGCAGCTCTTCTACTACGCAACGCAGTTGGGCAAGACCTGTAATGTGAAGGTCGACTCGGCGATGATGAGCGATGTACCGGGGTTCTCATGGGGAACAGTGCCGGCGATGGCTCAAGCCGGCATCCGCTACTTCTCCGCCGCGCCCAACTACTTCGATCGCATCGGCACGTTCATGGTGACGTGGCAGGACAAGCCCTTCTGGTGGGTCTCGCCATCCGGCAAGGAGAAGATCCTTTTCTGGGTGCCTTGGACCGGCTATGCCTTGTCGCATGTGAGAAAGCTCAGCCTCGAACTGGTCGGCGACTATCAGGACAGAATGGATGAAGTCCATTATCCCTACGATATTTCCTATGTCCGCTGGTCCGGTCATGGCGACAATGCGGAGCCCGATCCTGAACTTAGCGATTTTGCGCGTTCCTGGAATGAAAAGTATGAGTGGCCCAGGTTTGCGATCGCGTCGACCTCGACCGCGTTCTCTGCTTTTGAGAAGCGCTATGGCAGCCAGTTGCCGCAGTATCGGGGAGACCTGACGCCCTACTGGGAGGACGGCGCTGCCTCGTCGGCGCAAGAGACAAAGTTAAGCAGGCTCGCCGCCGATCGCCTGAACCAGGCGACAGCGCTCTGCGCGATCGATGTGCCGAAGTCCTACGTACCTGCGGCATACGAGGGAGCGTGGCGGGATGTGCTGCTCTACTCCGAACACACGTGGGGAGCCTGGTGCAGTGTCTCCGATTCCGAAAGTCCCTTCACCAAGAAGCAGTGGGACGTGAAGCGGCAGTTTGCGCTCGACGCCGACAAGCTCTCACGAGAGTTGTTGAGCGGTTCGCTTAACTCGACAGCCCCTTCGGCGCAGTCCGGGCATATCGACATTCATAACTCCACCTCGTGGGATCGTACCGAAGTCGTCTATCTCTCCAAGGAACTCTCAGCGACCGGCGACCACGTCGTCGATACCAGGGGTAAGCCTGTCCCGTCCCAGCGACTCTCCACCGGCGAGCTCGCGGTGCTGGTAACGGCGGTTCCTGCCTTTGGATCCGCTCGCTACACACTCTCGTCGAAAAAACCCCATCACGCGGGAACGCCGGTCTCCGTTAAGAACGGTCTGCTCGAAAATGGGATGCTTCGCGCGAAGATAGATGCGTCGACGGGAAACATTACCGAACTCAACCTGCACGGCTCAACGCAGAACCTGATCGACCAAAGCCAGGGAAACAGCGCGAATGAGTACCTGTACATGTCAGGAAAAGATGTCGACCATATGGGTCGCAGCGGCGCTGCCAAAATCAGTGTAGACGATCACGGGCCTCTGGTCGTCTCCGTTCGCATCGAGTCCTCAGCGCCAAGCTGCAATAGCCTCGTGCGGCGCGTACGCCTGGCCGCAGGAATGGACTACCTTGAGCTTTTCAACACAGTCGACAAACAGCGTGCGCCGCTGAACCCCGAGCCAGGAAAGGGCGGTACCGCCGGAGAATTTGCGCAGCGAGGGTCGAAAGAGAGCCTCCAGTTTGCCTTTCCTTTCTCCGTTCCGGGAGGAAAGATGTCGATGGACATCGCACTCGGCAACATGCAGCCCGAGATCGACCAACTCCCGGGCTCTTGCAAGAATTGGCTTCCGGTCGGCCGGTGGATCGACGTGTCCAGTAAAGATCTGGGCGTGACCTGGGCGACTCTCGACGCCCCGCTGGTCGAGGTGGGCAGTGTCTCGGCGACGATGTTGGGCTCTCAAAGAGATCCGAGCGTCTGGCGAAAACACATCGAGCCGACCCAAACCTTCTACTCCTGGATCATGAACAATCATTGGGGAACCAACTATCTTGCCTACCAGCAAGGCGTTGTCGAATTCCGTTATGCGCTCCACCCTCATCATGGCTACGATGCCGCCGCGGCAAGTCGTTTCGCGATTGGGCTCACCGAGCCGCTGCTCGCAACCGTAGGCTCGACCGGCGAGCTTCGGTCGGGTTCTTTCCTGCATGTCGAGCCAGCCGACGTCTTAGTCTCCGCGCTCAAACCGAGCGAGGACGGGAAGGCGTGGATTGTGCGCCTCTTCGGAGCATCCGGGGAAGCCCGGCAGGCGAAGTTGATCTGGTCTTCGCCGCCGGCGGGCAAGACCTGGCAAAGTAATCTGGCCGAGGAACAGGTCAGTCCCGCAGCAGAGGTAATCTCTGTTGCGGGATGGGAACTGGTCACCTTGCGTGTTGAGCAAGCGTAGCTCGCAATTTTATTTGGTAAGCGAAGGAGGCGCGGCTTCGGTAGCGGTGCCCAGTGTTTTGTTCGGTTCAGTACCGAGTTCAAATTGAATATGACCGCCATTTGCTATTTCGTCATGAGTAACCCATAGCTTGTTGGAGCGCTTCCCATTGATAGAAACCGATTGAATATAGATAGCTTGGGACGAACTTCGCTTGGCTTCGATGATCAACTGCTTGCCGCCAGAGACGGTGACCGTTGCCTTTTCGACCAGCGGAGAATTGAGGACGTAAGTCCCGCTCGCTGGATCGACGGCATAGAGGCCGAGTGCGCTCATCACGTACCAGGCCGACATTTGGCCGCAGTCTTCGTTGCCTTCAAGACCGTTCGGATCGTTGCGGTACATGGTCTTGAGCAGCGATTGCACCCGGGACTGGCTCTTCCACGGTTGCCCCGCATAAATGTAAAGATAAGCGATGTGATGGCTCGGCTCATTGCCATGGGCATATTGGCCGACCATTCCTGCTATGTCCGGTGGAGCGTCGGCTGGCAGCGTCGACGGCACGGTAAAGAGCGCATCGAGCTTCGAGACAAAGGGTTCGCGTCCGCCCCATAGCTGCATGTACCCCTTGACATCATGCTGGATGCCAAACGTCGTTTGCCACGCATTGGATTCGGTATAGTCGCGGTACTTCTTGGTGTGCCCCATGTCGATCGGATCGAAGGGCGCCGTCCATTCCCCGGTCGACAGCTTGGCCCGGATGAACTGGCTTTGAGGATCAAAGAGGTGCTGATAATTTTGGGAGCGCTTCCGTTGCAGCGCGGCATCCTCGTGTGCCCCGATCTCGTCAGCTACATGGGAGCAGGCCCAATCGTTATAGTCGTATTCGAGTGTCTTACTGACCGACTCTTCCTCTTTGTCCGCCGGAATATAACCCATCGCTCGATAAAAGCCGAGCCCGCGGTAGTCATCCTCCATATTCCGTTTGCGCATCACCTTGTAGGCGCGTTGCCAGTCGATGCGGGGGAATTTCTTTACACACGCCTCGGCCATCACGCTGGCAGAGTGGTAGCCGGTCATCGTCCCCGTCTCCTTGCCTTGCAGAGGCCATACCGGCATGCCTTCCGGGCTCTGCTCCGCCATGCGCACCAGGCAGTTCACCATCCCGGGTACGCGATCCGGTTGAAAGAGCGTGAAGGAAGGGTGCAGCGCACGAAAGGTGTCCCAAAGGGAAAAGCTGCTGTAGTTCTGCTCGCCTTCCGCGAGTTGGTGCGGTGCGCCGTCCATCCCACAGTACTCGCCGTTCGCATCGTCGAAGCGGGTCGGCGCCAGCATCATGTGGTACAACGACGAATAGAAAATCACGCGATCGTTGGGATCGCTGGTCTGGATGTGGATGCGGCTGAGCTCCTTTTGCCATTTCCGCTTGGCTTCGGCGCGCGTGCCGTCAAAGTCGAATCCTGGCATCTCCGCCTGCACGTTCTTCAACGCGTTCTCAACGCTCACCCCCGAGATACCGACGCGAACCAGTATCTGTTCGCCGGCTGTCCCGTCATAGTGCAGCGCCGCCTTGAGGCTTTTGCCCGCGCTCGCTTTCGTACCCGGGCGCAGCACGCTGTCATCCTGCATCAGTTCGGCCCCGGTAAAAGGCTTAGAAAACTGCGCGGCAAAGTAAATGCGGCGCCCTTTGGCCCACGAAGTGACCGTTCGGCCGCCCGTCACCGTGTCGTTGCCGGCGATTGTCATGGTCGCGTCGCTCACCGGGTTGGCTGGATCGTCGTAGGAGTGTTCGAAGTCGAGCACGAAGTGACTCTTGCCAGCCTGCTCAAAGGTATATCGATGAAGGCCGACCCGCTCGGTTGCAGTGAGCTCCGCGAGGATATGCCGGTCTCGCAGCGCCACAGAGTAGTACCCGGGCTCCATCTTCTCGTCCTGATGGGAGAAGGGCGAACGGTATCCTTCAGAAGGGTTTTCACGCGAGCCCGGCTTCCACTTGACCTCGCCGACGTTGGGAATGATAAGAACATCCAGTAGGTCGCCGCAGCCAGTCCCGCTGAGATGCGTATGGCTGAAACCCATCAGTGACGCATCCGCGTCATAATAGCCCGCGCACCAGTCCCACCCTTTCGTATAAGTGTCAGGACTCAACTGCACTGCCCCGAAAGGTACCGAAGCGCCTGGATAGAGATGTCCATGGCCGCCGGTGCCCAGCCGGATGTTGACGTACTGCGTCAGATCATCGTGGTCGGCGCCGGACGTAAGCATCTGGCCGAAAGCAGGGTGGTTCTTGAGGAGTGGGACGCAGGAAGCAGCCGAAGCAGATTGAAGAAATCTTCTACGCGTGAACATGCATCTATGGTAAGCCTTCCGGGCGGCCCGACGCCTGGAAAGCTTGGCTCACGATTGCGAGAGATTTGGGCCTTTCGCTATCCGCCATGCCAGTCATGCACCTTGGCTGAGAGAGGTATCACCGGCTCTCAATTTTTATCTTGAAGGAATCCGAGAGGTGCTTGGATAACTTGTTCGCTTTCGCAGTTTCGCCATCGGCACCATAGAGTTTAAGCAAGGCCACGCCTGCGCTGAGGTTCATGTCGTCCAGCTTCATCGCTTTCTCTAGATGGCTCTCCGCAAGATCAGATTTCCCTGCGGCCAGGTAGGCCTGTCCCAGGCTCGACTCCTTAGGCGACGACTCGGGATCGAAGTGGACGGCCAGCTCAAAGGCCCGGGCTGCCTCGTCATAATGCCGGGTTGCAAAAAGCGCCTCTCCCATTGCATTGAACGTCTCCCCGTCTTGAGAGAACTGCTTTTGCACACTGCTAAGCATCCGGTAACCCTGGGCTACCTGCGCGCCCGAGTTCCTGGCCAGGCCGGCCTCGATTGAGCCGATCCCCATATTACGCACGGAAAGGTCCGGCGCAGGCTCCCGCCACGCCGCGATGGCCGCAACGGGCGCAAGCGAAGAAGGCGAAGCTGTGGCGCTCGCGTCGTCGTCTTCGCGCACCGGAAGACGCTGAATACGGTGATCCGTAAAGGCGCTATGGCCGCCATCCTTGGCGTTCCGCTTGGGCATGTGGCAGCTGATGCAATCGCTGGTGAGAGATGGGTGATCGGCAGCGAAACCGGTCTTCTCGTGGCACTGCAGGCACTTCTGGCGGTAGTACGATACAGCTTCTGTCGGCTCATTGTGAGGGTCATGGCAAGTGCCGCACCATAGTTTTCCGGCGCTGTTGCGCGCGCACTGGCTCAACGCCAGTTGCTCGACGTGGCTGATCACCTTGAAAGACGCGAGCGTGTCCTGGGCGGCTTCATTGTGGTAGATGGTAAAGGTCTCTTCCAGCGGTTGCCCAGCCTGGAAATCGGTAAAACGCTTGCCTGGGTTCAAGACCCGTGCAATACCCAGCAGGTGGCACTGTTCGCAGACGCTGTCTCGCTCCGCACGATCAAGGCTTACCGGGTTGACGATGCTGCCGGGTACGGGACTCGCCAGGTGGGCCGCGGTCGGCCCGTGGCATCGAGAGCAGGTGATCGCCAGATGTGAGAACGGCTGCTTGCCATACTGGCTGTCCGTTCCCTCCACCGGGTTGAACGAGCCCGCATGGCAGAAGAGACATCCCTCCGCGACGGGCCGTGTGAAATCGGGGTTCGGCCTGCCCTCATATCCGGGAGCCAGCTCATAGCCGTCGCGCTTGGCATAAAAAGCCACTGGTGACTGGAACAGATGATCGCCGAGTGAGGTAATAAAGCCGCTCGCGTGCGTGCCCGAGCCCACCACGTAATCAAGGTGAAAAGTAGAAGCGCCGTCAGCGCTGTCCAGACGCTGCCATGTGCCTTGCTTATCGGAATACGTCGTGGTTGTCGTGCCAGGTACCCGCACGACGCCCGGCTTTTCCTGCCCAGCCAAGCGCATCGATCTCGACATCTTCGAGCGGGCGAAGCCATCAACCTCGTAGGAGTGACAGCTCCTGCACTGGTTGTCATCGACGGAGTCTGGCGCGTGGGCGGCCGTTGCTTGGACCGGCGCCAAGGACGGCCGCGCGAGCGATGACTGTGAGGCAGCCTGACCGCACAATATCACCACGGCGGAGCCCCAAACCGTCCAACGCCAAACTGCCCAACGATTGACTGCCGACATCCGGTTCCTCAACAGATTTCTACCAGCAAATCATAACGTGCCACGCGCTTGTCGATCCTGCAGGCTCGCCCGATTGTCGTCAAGTTTCGCGGCAGAGGGGATAGAAATGTGGCCCTGCAAAACCGGAACTCCCGGCAAATCCACGCTCATCACCGGGACGGAGTTGAAAGAACAAGAAACAGCGCGCCAGAAACAAGCAGACTGCTTGACGATCGATGGCCCTGCTTCGTATAGTCGCTCGGTAGTGCAACTTCTCGCCAAGAAGAGATGCTGGAAAGTGACGACCCAACTGCCCGGCTCAGACTTCCCCCCAACTTTTGAGACTTCTTATTCGCAAGCCGTAAGGCGCAGTCCAGGCTTGTGTCAGCCAGGATATCCAGATCCATGTCACAGTTGATTTCATCTCCGAAGGTCTATGACGTCTGCATCATTGGTTCCGGTGCCGGCGGCGGTACTGCCGCCAAGGTGCTCACTGAGGGCGGCTTGAGCGTAGTCATGCTTGAGGCCGGTCCTCGACTCCACCCTGAGACCGACTACAAAGAACATATGTGGCCGTACGATCTGGCCCATCGCGGAGCGGGCATCGGGGGTAGCGCGCGTCTTCAACTTAACGACGAGTTCATGGCGCCCAACGGCTTTTGGGATATCGATGGTGAGCCTTACACCACCGCTCCAGGAACGAGCTTTCGCTGGTTCCGATCGCGAATCGAGGGTGGGCGCACCAATCATTGGGGAAGGATAGCGCTGCGTTTCGGCCCCGCGGATTTCAGGGCGCGCTCGACCGATGGCATGGGCGATGACTGGCCGATCTCCTATGAAGAGATCGCTCCTTATTACGACAAAGTGGAATCGTACATCGGCGTCTTCGGTTCGAGGGAAAATGTGCCCAACGCGCCGGACGGCATCTTTCTGCCGCCGCCCCGTCCGCGCTGTACTGAAACCTTGATCAAGAAAGCCTGCGATCAACTGCATATCACTTGCATTCCGTCGCGGCTCGCTATCCTGACGAAACCGTTGAACGGACGCGCAGCCTGCCACTATTGCGCGCAATGCGGCCGGGGCTGCATGACCGCATCGAACTTCAGTTCCAGCCAGGTGATGATTCCCCCGGCCCAGGCGACCGGCCGTTTCACCTTGATCCCCAACGCCATGGCTCGCGAGATCGTTCTCGGCAAAAATGGAAAGGTCGAAGCAGTCTCCTACATCGATAAGCAGACGCGAACGGAATCGAGAGTGCGCGCCAGGGCTTTTGTGGTGGCGGCCAGCGCCTGCGAGTCGGCGCGCCTCCTTCTCAATTCCAGCTCCAGCAGCTTTTCAAACGGCCTCGCCAATGAGTCCGGTGTCGTGGGCCGCTATCTCACCGATTCGGTCGGCAGCAACATGGCCGGTTATTTCCCGCAGTTGGAAAAGGTGCCCCCTCACAATCACGACGGTGTGGGCGCAATGCACTTATATATGCCGTGGTGGAAATTTAATCAGAAGAACGATTTCCTGCGTGGGTACCACATTGAGTTCGGAGGCGGACGTACCATGCCGTCCGTCGGCGGCTTCGATGGCGAATGCTCTCGCCAGGAAGGCTATGGCCTTGCGCTGAAGCAGAAATGCCGAAGCTCCTACGGCACTGTCATCGGCTTCAGCGGGCGGGGCGAGATGATCCCGAACGAAAAGAGCTATTGCACCCTCGATCCCAGCGTCGTCGATCAGTGGGGCATTCCGGTTTTGCGCTTTCACTTCGCCTGGAGTGAGAACGAGAACAGAATGGCGAAGCACATGCAGGAGACCTTCCAGTCCATCATCGAAACTGCGGGAGGAACCGTCGTCGGCAATCCCAAACACGACGAACGTTCCTTGAACGGCATTTCGGAAGGCGGCTCGATCATCCACGAACTAGGTACGGTCCGCATGGGCAATGATCCGAAGACCTCGGCATTGAATCAGCATTGCCAGGCTCATCACGTGCCCAATCTCTTCGTCGCGGATGCTGCGCCGTTTGTAACCAATCCCGATAAAAATCCCACGCTCACTATCATGGCGCTCTCCTGGAAAACCTCCGAATATCTGCTCGATCAAGCCAGGAAAGGAGATATCTAACTCGTATGAGCATGAATGGAGTATCCCGGCGAAATGTATTGAAGTCTCTAGGTCTCGGTGCCGTTGCCGGTTCGGTCATGCAGGTGATTCCGCTGCAGGCTGCTGAATACGCTCACCACATTATCGCTGTCGAAAAGGCAGGCGCTCCGGCAGGTACATATACCCCGAAGTTCTTTTCGGCGCAGCAATACGAATTGCTGCAGCACCTTTGTGCAGCGATCTTTCCCGCAGATGCCGAAAGCGGAGGGGCCGTCGAAGCCGGCGCGCCCGAGTTCATCGATTTGCTCACCAGCGAGAACCCGGCTTATCAGTTGAAGTTAAGCGGCGGTATGATGTGGCTCGACTCGGCATGCTCCGATCGCTTCGGCAAGCCCTATCGCGACTGTGCGCCGCAAGAGCAGACCGCGATGCTCGATCTCATCGCTTACCGGGCAAATGTAGTCCACGATTCCCGCCTGAGCCAGGGGGTCGTCTTCTTCGCTTTCCTGCGAAACCTCACCGCAGATGGATTCTTCACCAGCAAGATTGGCATTCAGTACTTGGGTTATATGGGAAATACCTTCCTGATGGATTTTCCTGGGTGTCCACCGGTCCCCGGCGTCTAACGCGTCCAGCGGCGCGAGCAGTTCCGCTCTGTCTCTAAGCTCACATTGCACGAGAGGATCAAGCGTTCAATATGACAAAAGCTCTTTGCATCTCTCGCTTGTCCATCATCGCTGGCGTCCTCTGTCTGTTGTCGACCCTGGCTGCGCTGCCTTCCGCGGCCCAGGCTCCCGCCGCTGAAACGGCAGCCAGCCTCTTCAAAACAAACTGCGTCATGTGTCACGGGGTGGACGGCGCAGGTTCCGAGCTTGGAAAGCGGTTTGGCGCGCCCGACCTGCGCACGAAAGAAATCCAGCAACTGGCGCCTGCCGTCCTCGCCCACACCATCACTGCAGGAAAGAATCAGATGCCGGCTTTTGGGTCTCGACTTGACGAGCAACAAGTTCAAAAGCTGGTTGACTACGTCCGCCAATTACATGACGGGTCGCAGCCAGCCGCAAAGTAGGCCTCCCATCAACGGCCAGCCGGGCTGGCAGCATCGCCCACCAGGTAAGCGATTTGGCTTGTGCTGTCTCTGGCCCAGCGGGTATTCGACAGCCATCCGAGCACGAGGATGGCCGCGCTGCAGCAGGCCATGATCCACCAGATCGGATGCGTAGCCTGCGTGAAGTCATATCCATGCACGTGGCTCGCGCTGACCACTGTTCCAGCTACTGCTACGCCCATCGCCGCACCGACCTGCCTGCCCGTCGACGCGATCGCCGCCGCCACGCCTGCCTGCGACAAAGGCATGCCAGCCACCGCATTGTTGGTGATGGCAGGGTTGATCATGCCGAGCCCCATTCCAAACAGCACGTAGGAGAGCATCAACAGCCCCAGGGAGGTCGTGCTGCTAAGACTCGTGAGGATCAGCGTGCTCAGCAGGAAACCCGAGCCCGCTGTCAGCAACGACGGGCGTGTGCTATAGCTGCCCACCAGCCGTCCAGAGAGCGGTGAGCAGATCATCATCGTAATAGCCAGGGGCAACGTGCAGAGCCCCGTGCGAAAAGCTGACAGTCCGCGAACCTGTTGCAGGTATAACGCGTTGAGAAACAGGAAACCTGCAAAGGATGCAAAGGCGCAAAGGGCGAGCAGCGTGGCGCTGCTGAAAGGCACACTGCGGAAATAACGGAGATCGAGCAAAGGTTCCTTTCGCCGTGGCTCATAGACGATGAAGATCGACAAGGCCAGACCCGCGACAAAAAACAAGCCGAGGATAAGTCCCGATCTCCATCCCGCATAGGGGCCTTCAATCACCGCGTAGGTTAGCGAAGTGAGCATGGCAAAGACCAGGATCTGCCCCAACGGATCGTAGGCTCGCGCGCGGCGCGCCTTCGACTCTGGCACAAACAAGGCCGCCAGCGTCACTGCGGCAATGCCGATCGGCAGGTTGATCCAGAAAATGGACCGCCAGCCCACGGTCTGAGTCAACGCTCCGCCGATCAGCGGGCCCAGCGCCAACGACGCGCCCGCCACTGCTCCCCAGATGCCGATAGCGCGCGCGCGAGCCTTCGGCTCTTTAAACGAGTTCGCAATGATCGACAACGCAACCGGATTCAGCATCGACGCGCCCAGGCCTTGAATCGCGCGAAAGGCGATCAAGCCGCCGATACTTGGTGCCAGGCTGCACAGCAGCGATCCGGCGGTAAACAGAACAAGGCCGATCTGAAACACCCGCCGTCGCCCAAAACGGTCTGACATGGCGCCTGCGAGCATCAGGAGGCTGGCGACGACAAGCGTGTACGCGTCAATGATCCACTGCAGCTCTGACAGCGTCGCATGCAGATCGTGCTGAATCGCCGGCAACGCGACGTTGACAATCGTCACGTCCATCCCGACCACCAGCAGGCTCATGCAGCAGATGCCGAGAATCAGATTCTGTCGATTGTGACTGTTCCCGTCGTTAATTTCAACCGCAGCATTCCGGCCGGGCAAAGTGTTTGTTGCAAATGTTTTCGGCAATGTGCCTCCAGTTGTTTGGATTCAGCTCTGTGCCGGCACGCTGCAGCTATTTCCCGGCCAGGGCGGAAGGGTCGGCTGCCGTCGCCGCTGGCGACCGCGATGTTCGCCTGTGATCTGCAGGAGACTTTTCAATGATGTGCGCGGGATGCCGGCAGTAGAGCGTTCGCTCCACTGCCGGAGCTTGGCAGGGATCCCTATCGCCAAGCCAACTTGACGGCCGGGCGACAACAAAGAGAAAGTAGGAGGGCGGGAAGGCGATGCATCCTTGAATTTCGCATCGAAGACTCGGGCCGCAAATTCGTCCTTTGCAAATCACGCCCTGAGCGCTACCGCCACGCAGGCTTAGGCCAGAATTTTGATCATCGTCGGTGCGCTCGACCCTCCGCGACTGACTATTGAGGATTATGAAAATACCCTTTTGCACCTATCTCCGTTGTTGCCTTTTCGCAATGCTGCTGGCCTCGCCAGCTCTGCTCGCGCAGACAGTCACCGGTTCTGTTGTCGGCTCCGTCACAGACGCCAGCGGTGCTGTCCTCCCCAACGCGCAGGTCGTCGCACATGACCTTGACACCGGTGTCAATTCCAGCACGGTCACAAACTCCTCGGGTTTTTACCGCATAGCATTTCTGCCCATCGGTCACTATCAGGTCACCGTGCATGCCAGCGGATTCGACAGCCAGACACTTCCCCCTTTTACGCTGGAGGTTCTGCAGACCCCGACCTTTAACGTAAAGCTTGTGGTAGGCAGCTCGACGACCACGGTAAGCGTCACGGCGGCTGCGCCGATCCTCAACACGAACGACGCCACGCTCGGCACAACGTTCACCGCCAATACCATTCAGAACTTTCCCTTGAACGGTCTCGACTTCTCAGCTCTCACCTTGTACGTGCCAGGCTCAGTGAGTACCGTCGGCACCTCCGGCACGACCAGCATTGAGCGCAGCACCTACTACACTGACACTCCCAATATGAACGGCAACCGTTCCCAGGCGAATAATTACACCCTGGACGGCATCGACATGAACGAGACCCAGAATAACCTCATCGCCTACAGCCCGGCGCCCGAATCGCTTTCGGAGGTCAGGGTGCTCACCGCCAATTCGCCGGCCGACTACGGCAACGTAAACGGGGGCGGCGTTGTGAGCGTACTCAAGAGCGGAACGAACAGCTACCACGGGACCCTCTACGGCTACACCCAGAACGCGAATTTTAACGCCAACACCTGGTTCAATAATCATCAAAGTCCGAAGATCCCGGTCAACGCCTTCTCGCAATCACAGTTCGGGGGCACCTTCGGCGGTCCCATTAAGCGGGATAAGCTCTTCTTCTTCATCGATTATCTTGGATCGCGTTACCATAAAGGCGGCGTGACGACGGCGAGTGTCCTCACGGCGGCAATGCGTACCGGGGACTTTTCCGCTCTGCTCAGCGGCGCAAACGGCAATCAGCCGATTCAGCTGTATGACTCGCAGAACCACTTCGCTGCTTACGTCAATAACCAGGTTCCGATCGTCAGCCCTGTCGCCAGCTTTCTCATCTCGCATCCGGCACTCTATCCGTTGCCAAACGCAATACCGTCTGATGGCATTGCGGCAAATAATCTGCAGGGCTCCTCCCGCAACTTCACCACCAACAATCAAGGGGACGTCAAGCTCGAGTACGACCCGAGAGCTTCTGACAAGATCACCGGCTTTTATGCAATGTCGACGGCCTATGACGGGTCCACGGCGCTTCTGGCCATCACCTTTCCCAGCACCAACCTCTATCCGACCAAGCTCGGCGGAATGAACTGGGTCCATATCTTCTCTCCCGCCCTCATCAACTCGGGCCGTATCGGTTTTACCCGCACCACCTGGAACAAGGCAATTCCCACCGATCCAAGCGGACTCTTCGGCCTGACCGGCAACAGCAAGGTCGGCATCCCTTTTGGGCCTCAGTCGTATGTCGGCTTCTCCAACCAGGGGCTCGGTAATGGCTTCAGTGACATCGGCACCACTGCGGACAATCAGAGCATCATCGACAACACCTTCAGCTATATCGACAACCTCACCTGGCAGCGCGGGCTGCATCTGTTGAGCGTGGGTGTTGAGGCCATCCGCTATCAGAACGACTACACGACCGGCAACAATCAGGGCTTTCTCGGTACCTTTAACTACAGCGGCTCCTACACCGGCAACCCCAACGTCGCCAGCGCCGGCGGCTACGGCCCGGCGGACTTCGTCCTGGACCGCGTAGGCGAGGCGGCAATCACTTCGCAAGGCACCCTGGTAGGTCAACGGCAGTGGCGCTCTGCGGCTTTTGTCCAGGACGACTGGAAGATCCTGCCAAACCTGACCCTCAACATCGGGCTTCGCTACGAATACGATCAGCCGTGGATCGAGGCCAACAACAAGACCGGCAATATTCTGCTCGGCACCGGTCAGGTCGTCTACGCGGACCATGTCCCGGCCGGCGCGCCCGCGGGCTCCGGTGTCTGCAGCAACCGCGCCTGCTATCAGCCGAACTATACGCAGTTCATGCCTCGCCTCGGCTTCGCGTATCAATGGAACGATCGCTTTGTCATTCGCGGCGGCTATGGAGCCACCAGTTTCTTCGAGGGCAACGCCGGCAACCAGCGTCTTACCTCCATTTCCCCCTTCGTCCAGGCCGTCGACATCAAGCCGCTCACCCCGACCGCTACCAGCGGGGGAGCACCGCGCACTATCCAGCAAGGCTTCAGCTTCTCTGATCCCTCCGACATTAATTACAACGGCTCCTCATACAACATCTATCCGCAGAACATTCAGCCCGCTTACATCCAGGAGTGGAGTCTCACAACCGAGTACGCATTGACCCGCACGACATCGCTGCAGGTCGGCTACATCGGCGAGCAGGGTCAGCACATTGAGGACTATGGCAATGTGAACCAGTACACCGTCAATGGTGATCCCACCACGGCGCCCTTTTATAACAACACGAGCCTGGGTATCGGTTCTTCCACATTGCTGATCACCGAGTCCAGAGCCGCCATGAACTTCAACGCGCTCGAATCGACCTTACGGCAACGCCTGAATAATGGACTGGAGTTCACCCTGAACTACACCTATGGGAAAGCCTTGACCAACAGCCTCGGCAACTACTCTCTCAATGTGAACGGCTATAGCGGCGCCTTTCAGAATTATTACGACAGCCACGCAGACTGGGGTCCGGCAGGCTACGACGTCAGGCATAACGTCTCTGGCACCGGGGTTTACGCTCTCCCCGTCGGCCGCGGCAAGGCGTACTTGTCCGGCGTCAATCGCTGGGTCGACGAGGCCATCGGCGGCTGGAAGATCGCCGTCGCCGGCGTATCTTACTCCGGCTTCCCTCAAACGGTGACCGCGCCGGGCAATAACTCCAACAGCTACGGAAGCTCGCGAGCCAACCAATACCGCAAGCTGAGGATTGTGAATCGCAGCGTCAACAATTGGTTCGGCACCGATCCATCGGCAACTCCCTGCACTGCGGCAGGCGTGGACAATGGCAGCTGCGCCTTCGGCGTACCGGCCCCGAACGCTTTCGGAACATCAAGCAATGGCGCGGTGCGCGGCCCAGGTTACTTGAACGTGGATACTTCGGCGTTCAAGGACTTCCATACCTTCAAGGAACAGTCGATTGGCTTCCGTTTCGACGCCTTCAACGTTTTCAATATCGCCAGCTACGGCAATCCGGATACGGGGGTCACCGATAGCAACTTCGGCCAGATCGCCAGCCTGGGCACACCCGTTCGCTCGACCGAGCGGCATCTGCAATTCTCCGCGCGGTACACCTTCTAGAGAGTGCCGTAGCCTCGGGAAGTAGCCAAAGAAGCACTCAGCGAAACAGGCCCCGAGAGGTATCTCGGGGCCTGTTTTGTCTTGCCGGGTCAGTCGCGCCCGATGCGAAACCGCTAGAACAAAGACTGGATATGCGGCGTGATGGCCTCGTGCCAGTTCTCCTGGTTCGATTGGTCCTTGACGCTGACTCCCTGAAACAAGTGCCACTGCTCTGAGAGCGCAATCGACTCCCCAGGCGAGACAATGCGCTTCGGTCCAAGCAGCTCCACCTCCATATACGCTCCCTCTACGTAGACTTCGTTGTTCACGCCATAGTCAGGGTATTCGGCTTGCTCATCATGGGCGAAGCGTTTCACAAAGAGAGTATCGTCCACCAGGTGGGCGCACCAGTTCTGCTTGTTACGTAGCCCGAACTTCTGCGAGTTGGCTAAACTGGCCTCGGCACGCAGCAGAATGTAGCGCAGGCCCAGCGTGAACCGGGGATCCTGCAAATCGGTAAAAGCGCAAAGGGCGATTGGCTGCGTCACCGTGACATAGTCGTCATGACTCTGGAAGGGTACCCGAGGGATGATCGCCGTCCCGGCGGCAACGACCGAGATCGCCCAGGCTGCAATTTCAACCGGCCACAGGCTATGGCTGGTCACGGTTTGCTCCAAGTCCACTTTGCTGCCGGTCTCAGCCAGCGTCAGCCGGATCTCTTTCTGCATCCCCGCTGTGTCTGTAGGCTGGCGAAGAATCACGCCCAGCTCTCCTTCCAGGTCGTGTGCAATCGGATCGTTATCCGGCGCATAGGTCGCGGGAAAGAGCTCAGGCCATACCCAGAGACGATGGCCGCCGTAGGGCTTCCACTTGCCTAACGCCGTCTCCAGGCCATTATCAGGATAATGTGCCAGGGCGTTCCCGCCGCCGCTCGGCCCATAGAAAAGAATCCGCGGGCCCACTGCGGTTGTGACGATGACGTCGGTTGTCCCGTTCGATATCTTGATGCAATCGGGAAGACCCATATAACTGATAATTTCTACACTCAAGTATTCGCTCCGATCCGGTCTGCCTCAAATTATCTCAGCATCTCTGCCGCCCGTGTTCAGGCCCTAAGCCGCTTGCCTCCAGGTGTGACGACCGATGGAATGCGGACATGGACAAATTGTGAAGGGAGCGATTGCAGAAGGCCCGGAAGATGGTCGAGACGTCTCGATCGCGAACGCGACGGTAGCGCCAGTTGGCCTCCGGCCTCGCCCTCATGTGTGCTGCTATAAACGTGCCTTCCACGACTTTGGATTCAAGCAGGGTAGAGATTAACTTGAAGTAATACCAGCTATTAGTTACTAAAATACCATTGAACGGGTGACCATAAAGGCGCATAGTACTTCTTAGAAACAACGCAGATCTGGGGAACGGGGCTGAAGCTACCTGCGAGGGAAGCTTCACCCCGTATTTTTTGATCACCCCGCGATGCTCTCGAGATTCGAGCCTTCTCACCACTGGTGCGCTGGAGTGACTCTCCATCCATCTTCAGCCACGTCTCGCAGCGTTCTCCTGGTGCGGCAATGTCAATTCTGTTGGCCCAGTCATAGACGAGAGCACCGAAGCCCGCCACCCCTGCGAGTGACCGTGCTCTCCTGACTGTCTATGCACTTCCACGCTCGGCAGAGCTGCCAAAGCGAACTGAAACCACCTGCAGGCCGGCGCCTATTTGACGACGCCGGTGCCTTCCAGCAGGATCGTGGCATCCGGCGCCCCGTTGCTTCCCAGCGTGAGTGTAATGTTGTGGTCTCCTTCCGAGAGAGCGGAGAATTGAACGGTGAGAGTGCAAACCGCACCGGGGGCAATACTCTTCGTGCAACCACTTGGGGAATCACCGATGATCTTGTAGCTGGGGCTGTTATAAGAAGTCGAAAGCACCAGCGGCCGATTACCGGTGTTGGTGATGCCGAGGGGAAGAGTCGTCGTGTCGCCGATGTACCACAGGCCGAAATTCAGAGTGGCTTTCGAACGTTCGATCTCAACGCCATCAAAAAACAGATCGCCGTTGGCTCTGACGGCAGTGGCCGTATTGAAAGACAGCATGAAGGGTATTTCGAACTGCGGACCAGCACCCAGGGGCAGCTCCATCACCGCCGATCCGGGGAGGCCGTTGACGGGGGAGTTATAAGAGTAACTGGCAAAAATATTCCCTACCCCGTCAGCGTTCACCCAATAAACTCGATCGTGAGTGCCGGGCGAAGTAAAAGGAAGGGTCTTCGCGGTGTCGCTGCCAGCTGGAATCTCCAGGGCGGGCCCGTATCCAACCCCGTTTGCACCGGTTCCAGCGAGAATGTCGCCCGAATAATCCACCGAATACACGCTCACATCGAGACCGAAATAGCGAACAGTCGGAGTGAGTGCTCCAGGCGCCAGTATCATTTCAGTCGGCGTGAAACCGTATCCACTGCCGATTAAGACGACATCGCCGAACTTATCGACTGCGACATTGCCGAAGCCGATCGTCTCGATCAGGTTAGCCGGAAAAGGAAGCTTGATCCATTGCGAAGCGCCGTCCGGCAACTCCGCCACTATGCCGCCGTTAGCATAGCCAAAAACGTACAGGTCGCCCGCACCATCGACCGCCACTGCCCCGGAATCGCCTGTCTCGAGAACTGGAATTTCCGTGACAGGGCCTCTGTCGGCCGGGATCTTGTAAACATACGAGCTACTTGCCGGTACAAAGAGATCACCCTCGCCGTCGAACGCCGAATTGACTCCCGTGCTCACAGTAATTCCGTAGGCTGTTCCCGGAGAAAAGCTGATTTGGGGGCCATCGCCTTCTCCGTAGACGAAAGTGGTCGCTAATACTTTTCCCTGAAGATTGACAATCTGGACGCCGCCCGGACGTGTGCCAGGATACTCCGGTGTGAAATTCACGTCGACCGAGCAGACTTCTCCCACAGTCACGCCGCCGATGCAGGTGGTGCCGTTAGCCAGTTTGAAGTCGCGGTTTGCCGCGCCCAGGGTGAGCACCTTCGGGGTTCCGAGCGTCCCGGCTGCGGTGACTTTGTACTCCAGTGTCATCGTCTTGCCGCACGGGGCTGGATTGGACCCCCCTGTTTTGCAGAGATTGGCGCTGCCGAAGTCGACTGACGGCGTCGCTCCTGTGAAGGTCAGGGTTTGCGCCGAAGCGCTGGTCGCGCAGAGGCCTCCCAGCACACCCGCAAGCAATGCGAGGCTGAAAGGCGAGGACAGCCAGGAGATTCGGGTATTGGACAAACAGGGCAGAGAGTTGATCACGGCAAAATCCTCCTAGGGACAGCGTAGGAATCATGGCATCGCATTGTATAACTGTCGAGCACAATGCGGAATGCCGGCGAAGAACCGACGTTGCGGTAGCATCGCAGGCTTCCTGGAAGGAGGGCATCGCCGGAAAATCCATTCAAGCGCCCAGGAGCGACCTTGACAACTCCGGGGGCAGCGGCAGCACCTCTGGCGGGGCGCTTTGCCCGGATAAATTCCTATTTGGATAGCACTATCAGGCTGGAGGCAGACACTTCTGCCATGAAGACCCTGCTCACTAAGGGTTGAAACCGTCCGAATGGGCTGAAAGGAGGAGAATGACACCAAACAACATGAGAAAAATAAGGTCGGCGGCTATGTCACCGAGAAATGTGGTAGGCACGAGGAGACTCGAACTCCTGACCTCTACCGTGTCAAATCTTCATCTTTTCCAGAGTTGTTGTAAACACAAGGCCCTGGTCGCCCCATAAGGCCTGATTAGCCCTACAAAAGCAGATTAGTGTTCCCTAATTGTTCCCAGATTCCGGGGGGTGTTCCCACGTTCGTGGAGGAACCCGCCTCTACATCCCGTCTCCCGCAGAGGCAAAGAAATCTCGCGGGCTCTGGCGAACTGATTCGTGTTTCCACCTTTCTTCCCCAAATTTCCAAGGGTCTTCAAGCCACGACACAGTCTGTCGTGCCAACTGTCCAGAGCAAGCATCATTACACCCGCCGAAGGCAGATCAGCAATCTTGCGAGAATTCCTGAAGAGGCCATCCAAGACATCGGATTTATGGCCAGACTATTGACCCTGTGTTCGCTACCGCGCACTGACCTCGGCGACCAGCTACAGTACAAGCGACAGAATGGTCCCTACAAGCTCGTTCTGGTAGCAGGAGGCGATAACAGACTTCCGTTCGGCAGTCTTCCTCGTCTGCTGCTTTCGTGGATCTGTACTGAAGCGATCAGGACCAAGGAGCGCAGGGTATTGCTGGGGAACTCTTTGAGCGACTTCATGCGGAAAGTTGGAATGAACAGCAATAGCGGTGGGATACGTGGAGATCGAGAGCGAATGAAAGAGCAGATCGACCGGCTTTTCCATTGCCATATTGATCTGATTTATGAAGGCCGGGATGTCAAGATCTCGACCGGCGGCCGTGTTGCCTCTAAAGCGGCACTCTGGTGGGAGTACACCGACACCAAGCAGGGTGACTTGCGGCACAGCTGGGTCGAACTTGGAGAAGGGCTCTTCAACGAAATCGTCGCTTGCCCGGTACCGATTGACCTGCGAATCCTGAAAGCAATGCGCCGTTCCTCGCTCGGCCTGGACCTGTACACTTGGCTCTCGTACAAGACTTTTTCACTCTACAGCCTGCGCAAGCAGCCAGAGCGTCTATCGTGGACGCGTCTTTATGCGCAGTTTGGCGCCGCTCCTGAACGATCGGGCGACAAGTATATTGTGCGCAATTTTCGCCGCGATGCTCTTCGCGAGTTGATAAAGTTGAAACTCTGCTGGCCCACTTTGGCTTACTCCGCGCCAAAAGGATTCCTTGAGGTGCGTCCCTCTCTGCCATCCATCGCCCCTAAGACTAACGGCAATTGAGAATCACCGCTTGTTCGCTCTCCGAATTTGATCTGATCGTCGCCGCCGGCTCGTCACGCTTAGTCTGGTCCATGCTGGGCGGCGCGATCCGGCACTTGGCGAAAACGTTTAGTCCGGGATCGGGAGTCCCCGCGTGGTTCTGAGTTCCAGCTTGAGCTCATCGCGAAGGCTTTTGTTGCGCTTCAGAGTACGGAAGAAAACCGTCAAGACATGGATCATTAGCGAGTTAACACTGACATCCTCCTCGTCGGCCCAGTCTTTCAGGGCGGCAAGGGCTGTCGCGCCGATGTTGGCCTGCGTGGGGGTTGAAAGGGTGAGTTCGGTCACTTTCTTTGTTGCTTGGACGGGAATATCGCCGCGATCTACACTGCGGAGGGCAAATAGGATAATCCTCGCCAAATCGCCCTTGACGTGTGCCTGCTCGATGACGGCATCTTTTAGCTCCTCGGGAAGCCTCAACTTAAGCGTTTTGTTTGCCGGCGTCGAGCCGTTTTTTGCTTTCTTTTCAGCCGTCAAGGACTGTCTGCCCCGTCAACGCAAGTTTTCATGGGTGGCCAACATCGATTATGGCTTCGCTAAACAGCATATGCCTCTCAACAGTAACAAAGAAGAGACTTTCCCTTTACATGCCCCGCAGACAGAGAAAGTAATGGCTAAATTGTACCGGCAGTAGCAGAAGTCGGGAATACGTGAGAAGTGTTTTACGCAATCAAACTAGCCGGCATTCCAGAGTTTTTTTGCAAATATGGTTACTCCAGTACCATCGCCGGCATCTGTATATTGTTACCAAATAGTTAACATGTTGCCGCGAAGGGAGAGCGGCTTGGAAAAAGGGGTTTGGAGCCTATGCGATGAGAAGGTGCGGTGATTTGCTAGCCGGAATGCGTTGCTGTATGTTGGCGGCGATATTGTCGCTTGTGTTGCCGTGCTTCGCGACTGCGGGGGTTCGACCTAACGCCGTTGGTGGTACGGACCCAAAACCGAAGAAGAATGCAACTGGAACTGCAAATACAACGGTCGAGGCTGTAATTGTCGTAGAGACATTGTTGTCGTTGCTTGGATTGTGATCAGCGTGAAGGCGGAGGACGCATCACGAAATGGAAACCGGGTTGAGCACGCTGGATTATGCATTGTGGATACCGTTGTCGCGTGCCTGGATGCACGACACTGAAGCGCGGAAAGCGATCGGTGGCGGTGCATCACCGTGAACCGGGCAACAATGACCCGGCGAAGATGCTCACGCTCTGCCTGCCATGTCATGCGAAAGTGACGCGGACCTTTTACGTACAGGACGACTGGCCGGAATTCCTCAGGGTGTTGTGGAGAGAGCAGCATCCGGACGGTCATGAGCAAGGCGCGTTGAACTTTAGAGCTGCGACTCCTCTGGCAAAGAACGTACCCCTGTTTGAAGGAATAGAGAGGAAGGGTGTTGAGCCTTAGAACGGCTAACACCCGGCCGAAGGCGTGCCGAAGCCCCTACGCTAGCTGCCAAGGGCTTTCGGCACGTTCATCGTCGATCAGATTGACATGCCGCCGGAGACCTCGATGCGCTGCGCATTCACCCAACGGTTGTCTTCGGAGAGTAGCGAGGCGATCATCGGGCCGATGTCATCCGGCAAGCCTGCGCGGCCAAGCGCCGTCATTCCAGAGATGGCCTTGTTGACCTCAGGATTGTCACGGACGACGCCGCCGCTGAAGTCAGTAGCTATGGCACCCGGCGCGACGACGTTGACTGCGATTCTGCGCGGCCCGAGTTCCTTTGCCATGTACTTCGTCAGCACCTCGACAGCCCCTTTGATCGCACCGTACGCAGCACGATTAGCCATAATGATGCGGGTAAGGCCGGTGGACAGATTGACGATCTTTCCACCATCGTTCATCAACGGGAGCAGCTTCTGCGTTAGGAAGAACACTCCCTTCAAATGGACGTTGTAGAGTTCATCGAGCTCGTCCTCTGTGGTCTGTTCAAAGCTCTTGCCGTGCGATGTTCCGGCGTTGTTTACCAGGAAGTCGAAACGCTCGCTGCCAAGCTGCAACAGCGCTCCGCGAACATCCTCCGTAAATGCGGCGAACGACGCGGTATGCGCCGTGTCAAGCTGCAGGGCAATGGCGCTGGTTCCGGCCTTCTCTGCTTCGGCGACTACCTTGTCGGCTTCTGCCCGATTCGACTTGTAGGTGAAGATGCAGTGGACCCCGCGCTCGGCGAGATGGAGGACGGTGTTTCGCCCCAGTCCGCGGCTTCCGCCTGTGACGATTGCAATCTTTGCTGTAGGAAATGCTTGCGTATCGGTTGCCATAGACTCTCCTTGTACCCTTCTGGATTAAAGGATAGGTCTGTCAGCCTGGCGAGAGAATGCCGGAACTATCTGACTTCTTGCCTATTCCTGCTTTCCAGGCCTAAACTTCGGAGAGGAGACTCGATCTGCCGTGTTCGATGACTTGCTACAGGCCGTCAAGCTCTATACAGACGTGAAGGGTGGAGCGAGCCCGTTTCGAACAGCCATTGACGGCTTTACTATTCTGCGATCGGATCACCAAGAGCAACCCAGCCACCTGATCTTCAAGCCTGCCCTTTGCATGACCCTTCAAGGTGCAAAGGCCACTCTTTTCGGCGACCAGAGGTTTATTTATGGTGCAGGGCAGGCCCTCGTGGTGAGTGTGGAACTGCCAGCGTTCAGCAGAGTGATTGAAGCGAGTCCGGACAAGCCGTACCTGGGCATCATCCTCGAACTCGACCTTGCGATTCTGCGTGAAGTGAGAGATGCGCTGGTAGACCCTCCTAAGCCAAGTTCCAAGGGTGGAAGGGGCGTTTGCGCGGCAACGTTCGAGGGTCCGCTGACAGATTGTGCTTTACGGATGGTGAGACTGCTCGACACACCGAAAGCAATACCGGTCCTGTATCCGGCGATCATGCGGGAGATCTCCTATTGGCTCATTACGGGTGCCCAGGGACCTGACATTGTCGCCATGACGATGGGAAACAATCACGCACACGGTGTCGTGAGTGCGATCCACTTTTTGCGCGAACGCTTCGCTAGACCTGTCCGCGTTGAGGAATTGGCGAAGATTGCGCAGATGAGCTCTTCAGCATTTCACCGGCAGTTTAAAGCGGTCACGTCTATGACACCGCTGCAGTATCAGAAGCAGCTACGGCTGCTTGAAGCTCGGCGTCTCATGGTTTCTCACGCGGCGAACGTGGAAACTGCCGCCTTTCAAGTGGGGTACGAAAGCCCATCGCAGTTCAGTCGTGAGTATTCCCGTATGTTCGCGATCTCGCCAAGTCGAGATGTTGCTGCTCTCAGTCGCGCTGCGGCCTGACCTGCCGGGTCGGTGGAAGCGAGCAACCGGACCGGAAAGTTCTGCGACACCGCCCTTTATCAGCGCGCAGGTTAGCGACCCCGGGCGCTATCTCGGCTTCAGACCTAGCATGATGTCGTGGATACAGTTCTCAGCGGCTTTTTCAATGGAAATGCCGTTCACCTTACCGTTCGAAGAGA
Source organism: Acidisarcina sp. (assembly GCA_965199205.1). Taxonomy (GTDB): domain Bacteria; phylum Acidobacteriota; class Terriglobia; order Terriglobales; family Acidobacteriaceae; genus Acidisarcina. The sequence goes on along the minus strand of OZ240688.1, from coordinate 1,808,073 downwards.
GCGAGACGAGGCCTTCTACAGCAGCAAACACTGTCATTGCGAGGCGGTCCGGGGAACCCTCTACGACATCGCCGGTGCTTTGACCGTAGGCGATTGTCTGTGGTCCGGCCATGAGCGCTTTATGGCTGGCGTCAATTAGTTCCGGTGGGGCATCCGGTCTCTGCTTTGCCGCAAACATCAGGCGGAACAACGACTGATGTTTCATCACGAAGCGTATGTGTGCGTGAGCGAGCTTGATGATCCGCCGCACAAAGTCAGGTTCCTCGCTGCTTGCAACCCGGTTCAGGACAGCACCGAGACGTTCGAAGCCTTCCAGAGCAAGTGCATCCAGTAAGACCTGCTTGCTGGGAAAATGCCTTCGCGGTGCGTTGTTGCTGACGCCGATCTCCCGAGTGAGTTCGCGTAACGACAAGGCTTCGACACCCACACGCTCGACCATTGCTTCAGCTGCCGTCAACAAGGCTGAACGAAGATCTCCGTGATGGTAAGGCTTGCGCTTTGCTGGAACTGCCGCCATCTTTGTCGACCCTCCCATCCAAGTATACCCCGCCTACAATGTTTTCGTTGACAACATGGTTGCCACTGCGTACATTCAGGAAGTGAGCTGCTTTGGGCTCATCGGAATGGAGTGCCAATGCCCGTCGCACGAATCTGCAGCGCGATTCTCGTTCTACTTGCGTTCGTCATGGGACTGAGGCACGGTGTGGACCTGCTTCGCTCCACGCCCGCAAAGGTGCAGGAAAGTCTGCACATCTCTCTGAATCAACCGACGATCCTGGTGATTGGCGCTTTGACCTGTGTGGGTGCGATCCTCATCCTCTTCCCGCAGACGTTCTTCGCCGCAAACTTCATTTCAGCAGCAGTGGTCCTTTACCTGGCGGCGGTGCAGAGCAAGGCTCACAACTTTAGGGGAGCGTTGGTTGAGCTGCCGTTCGTGTTGTTGCCGTTGCTCGTGCTTTACCTTGGTTATCCCTTCAAACATCAGCCGTAGATCGGTTCCCGGCGAGCCGCAAGGAGCAAATATGAAACTAAAAGGCAGAACGATCCTCATAACGGGCGGAACCAGCGGCATCGGTCTGGAGCTCGCAAAGCATTTGCTGGCCGCCGGCAACACCGTCCTGATCACGGGCCGTAACAGCGCCCGTATCCAGAAAGCACAACAGGAACTGCGAGGCGTCCATGTCTTTCGGAGCGATGCCAGTGAGCCGTCTGAGATCGGCCTTCTGCACCAGGAAGTTCTGTCAAAATTCCCGAAGCTCGACGTGGTCATCAATAACGCTGGCATCATGCGAAATCTCGACCTCAATGTCGCGAGGCCTTCCGACATTACCAGTGAGATTGAAATCGACCTCAGCGGCCCCATCCTGCTCAATCAGCTGTTTCTGCCACACCTGAAGAAGCAGAACGAAGCGTTGATCGTGAACGTCTCTTCCGGCCTTGCGCTAATTCCGTTCACAATCTCGCCCGTTTACAGCGCCGCCAAGGCCGGCTTGCACGCTTACACCAAGTGTCTGCGTGCGCAGATGAAGGGGACCTCGGTTCAAGTCATTGAGCTACTGCCTCCAGGGACCGAGACGCCCCTGTTTCGTGGCGAGTTCGAGCAGGAAATGAAGGGGCAGAAGGGCATGGATGTCACCGTCCTCGTCAAGCAGGCTATCGCAGGCATAGAGGCGGACAAAGACGAGATTCGTCCCGGTTTGACGAAAGTTCTCGGTCTGATGAGCCGCGTAGCCCCCAACTTCATGATGGCGCAGATTGCCAAATTGTCCGCTCCAAAGAAGTAAAGAAAAGAGATTGCATATGTTCTCCGCCGACGCACCACAAGCCATCCATGCAGATGACATCCAGCAATTAGTCCATCTCGTTTCAGGCAAAATTGAAGGGAATCCCCGTGATCACGAAGGTGTGCTTTCGTACAAGGGCATCCCTTACGCAGCACCCCCTCTGGGCCAATTGCGTTGGGCCGCGCCACAGCGGCTTGTAGCATGGCACGGTGTCAGACCTGCCGTTCAGTATGGCAGCCGTTGTATTTCCGCATGGAAGAGTGACCCTACCCCGACACCTTCCTCCGAAGACTGCCTGACCCTCAACGTTTGGACGGCCGCACGGAAGGTGACGGACAAGCGTCCTGTCATGGTCTGGATTCATGGCGGAGGCTTCGAATTTGGGTCGTCCGCAGACCCGAGCACGGACGGAACGCGCCTCGCCTCCAAGGGAGTCGTGGTCGTCAGTTTCAACTACCGCGTCGGCGTGTTTGGCTTTCTGGCTCATCCGGAACTCGATGCGGAAGGACCCTCCGGCGACTACGGTTTGCAGGATCAGCTGGCCGCGTTGCGCTGGATCCAGGAAAATATAGGGCGCTTTGGCGGTGACCCAGACAACGTAACGCTGTTCGGGGAGTCGGCAGGAGCTCACGCCGTAGGGATTCTGATGGCTTCGCCTCTGTCCACCGGTTTATTTCATAAAGCAATCGGCCAGAGTGGGGCGTTCTGGGATAGCGCACGAGGCTCGCTCGAGACCCACCTCGAAGCGCTTAATCGCGGAGTCGCTTTGAGTAAGGTACTCGGAACATCCAGCCTCCAGGAACTGCGGGCGCTCCCTGCGGAAAAGGTCAACGCTGCGGGGCTGTGGGATTTTACGACGCATCCAGGAACGACAGCGTTTGCCCCGAACATCGATGGCCTTGTGATACCGGAAGCGCCGGCATCCCGCTTTTATGCAGGCAAGCAGATGAAGATTCCGTTGCTCGCTGGTTGGAATGCGCATGAGGATTTCCCGTTCCGCGCCTTAGCGCTACCGCACGCCAACGCAGAACAGTTTCGTGAGGCAGCATCGGCTTACTTCGGTCCTGAAAACCTAGCTGAGTTTCTTAGGTTGTACCCCGCGAAGAATGACAAAGAGGCTACGGCATCCGCCTTTGCCCTTGCCGGAGATCTCACCATCTCGGAACAGACATGGCAATGGATGGACTTGCAGAAGCGAACTGGAGAGAGCGCGGTTTACGGCTACCGATTCGGCTACACCTCGCCCTATGTACCCATTGCCTCTCATCTGGTCGATGTGCCTTTTGTTTTCGGCACGCTTACTCCCCAGTTGCTGGTTCGCGGCGCTATGCCACCGTCTGCCGAAGATCGGACGCTGTCTGAGCTGATGCAGAATTATTGGGTAGCTTTCGCCAGTACCGGCGACCCAAATAGGGTCGGATTGCCCGAGTGGCCTGCGTATAATGCCGACAATCTCCTTCTAATCGTAGACTCCTCGTCACCCGTTCCAGGAGCTGTACCAGAGGCAAAACGATTCGAATTCCTCGCCCGGTTGCGATCTGTCGGCATGATGAAGAGAAAAGCTGAGGCGCACCAGAAATAAGCCACGCTTCCATCAGCAATTCGCTGCTCGAAACTAAAGCCATCGCAGCGTCAGCGTTGCTGCGATGGCCCATTTCCCTGAACACCGATAGTCGCTTCGAAAGTCCTGAGCAAAACTCGCTGTCTGAGAACCGATCAGTTGGATGAGATCAGATGGCCTCGCGCGTTAGCCCGCAGGCACCTCGAAGGCGTTGAGCAGGGCGCTGACGGTCATGTAGATTCCGGCAAGGCTAATCGTGTCGAACACGGTTTTTGTGTCGAAACGCGCTGTCACCTCCTCGTAGAGTGCATTGGAGATCTGGCGGTCCCGGGTGAGTGAGAGAACGAAACGCTGAACTAGGTCTCCATCTGGTCCAAGGTCTACGGGTGCCTTCCCGGACGAAAGAAGCTCCACATCGCGCGGTGTGATGCCGAGAGATTGGGCGACCACTCGGTGTGCGTACAATTCGTACGCTGCGTTCCAAACGGACCCTACAGTGAGGATCACAACTTCTCGCAACTGCGGAGGGAGAGCCGTACTCCGGTTCTCCGCCTGGATGAAGGAAAGCAAGCCCTGTGCGACCTCAGGGCTATAGAGCAGGGAGTTGAACGGGCCAAGCAGTTCTCCCGTATCAGTTTGGGCACGGAAGCCGGAGCGATCTGCCCACTCCAGCATGCCATTCAACTTCTCGCGTAAGCGAGTCTGGGTCTCGGTCAACTCGGCCTGTTTGAGCAGCGGAAGGCGTCCGGTTGCGGGTTCTTTAGGGTCGGTCATAGTTACCTCCTGTGAGTTGGTGGCTCCTTTCGGAGCCACCCGTTCTGCCTGCCCATTCCGTTTTACCAAGGCAGCTGCTGGTCAAGATGAAAGAAGGTCCCGGTAGGGCCATCCGCACCGAGCAGGGCGGCCTGCACGCTGGTCTTGGCTCCGTCTTCGATACTCATCGGAGCAAGGTCTGTTCCCAACTCTGTCTTCACCCAACCTGGAAGGATTGAATTCACCTTGATGTTGGTGTCGGCGAGCTCCTGGGAGAGATGGATCGTGAACATGTTCAGCGCCGACTTCGAGGCGTTGTAGGCGAAGCGCTTTGTGTAGGCGAGCATCGGATCGCGGTTCGCCTGCATGGTGAGCGATCCGGTTGTGCTCGACACATTCACAATCCTTCCAGCATCGCTCTTCCGGATGAGCGGGAGCAGGTCATGCGTCAGCAGAAGCACCGAGAAGACATTGGTGTTGAAGACGTCCTGCAGTTCCTTCTCCGGGGTATCGCTCGTCAGATTGGCAAGGAGCGTACCTTCCGGTGCACCCAGAGCTGCGTTGTTGATCAGGATGTCCAAATGCCCGAACTCGCGCTCGATCTGCTGAGCTGCGGCTGTACGATCCGAGCCTTTTGTCACATCGAGCTGGATCGGATGGACGCCCTTCACGCCGTCGGCGGCCAGCCTTGCTGCCGCTTCCTGAGCGGACGATAATGTGCGTGCCGCAAGGAAGACTTCGATACCCTGTACGGCCAGTTGACGGACGGTCTCCAGTCCGATTCCACGGTTTGCACCCGTGACGAGGGCTACCTTCTTCGACTCTGACATTTTCTTTTCCTCCTTTGGAGCTGTGTTGAAATTTCGGAGTGGATTGGCAAATGATTGCGGGACTGGCTGCTGGGAGAACCCAGCAGCCGCCGTCTTACTTCGCTTCGCGTGCTGCGGCAACGATGACGGCCGCGACAGCTTCGGGTTGGGAAATGTAGATGGCGTGCGAGCCGGTAAGCTCCGTCACCTTGCTCTTGCTGCGCTGGTACATGAAGCGCTGAAGGTCCGGGCTGAGCGAGCGGTCCTCGGTGGAGACGATCGCATAGCTGGGCTTGTCATGCCAGGCAGCGACGGAGACGGGCGTCTGCAGGCATTCCACCGCAATGAACATCTGCGAGTCTGCCATGAACTCGGTGTCGGTCTTCGGAAGATCTGCTGCAAAATCTTCCTGGTAGTGGGCCGGATCGAGGTAAGCGTAGCCGTCTGTGGTGAACTTGACGGCCTGGCTGGCGGCCGGCTTCGAGGTGAGGAGTTCGAACGGAGCTTCTCCAGCGTCGGGCTGCAGGGCGGCAACGTAGACCAAGGCCTTTACCTTGGGATCGTTGCCGGTCTCTGTGATGAGTGCGCCTCCGTAGCTATGTCCCACAAGGATCACGGGGCCGGTCTGAAGATCAAGGACGCGGCGGACCGCCGCGATGTCCGCCGCACGGCTCGTCAGCGGCTGGCTCGTAAGGCTCACGTTGAAGCCCTGCTGCTTGAGGATGTCGTAGACCGCACGGAAGCCCGAAGCGTCCGCCAGGGCGCCGTGTACGAGAACGATGTTCTTTACCGGTGTGGCTGAGGTGGAGGTTGTAGCCAGATCGGCTGAGGGGAGGGAAGATGTGTTGTTTGCCATGGTGATTACCTTTCATTCTTGCGGGATGTCCGACATTGTTGGGGTTTTGGTGGAACGGCTTTGACTCTGCTGCTTCAGTCCGCTTCACGTATGTATTCATTGCGTACTATGTGGTCATTGCGTACTTATACAGCGTACTCCTCCCGGGGTCGCTTCCTGTCGCAGACGCCGTTAAAGGAGCGAGAAATCACTGCTGACTGCGAAGAGTGGCCCTGATTGCTTGAGCCAACGTGGTGGTGGGCTGCCCAAGAAGCCGTGACAGGTCGCTCGATGAGCTATCGAATGCTCCCTGCTGCGCTTTCAGATCGGCATCAACCACAACCTCGACAATCATCTGGGGAAGCCCCAGGCCTGACAGCAGCGAACGGTAGGCGGCCGGGTCGATGTCGTTGTAGGTGATCTGCTTTCCTGCTTGTTCGGAAAGCTCGGACGCAAACTCACTCATCGAGAACGATGTATCGCCTGCCAGTTCGTAGGTGCGGTTGGGCTCTCCATCTCCAGTCAGCACGGTCACTGCCGCTCCCGCATAGTCTGCTCGGGAAGCCGAAGCGAAACGACCTTCCTTCGCGCTCCCCACCAGGGCACCGTGCTGTAGAGCGGGTCCGACCATGCCCATGTGGTTTTCGAGGTACCAGGCGTTCCGGAGCAGGGCAAATTTGATGCCTGACTCAGCCAGATACTTCTCTGTCGCCAGGTGCTCAGCGGCAAGCACATGTCCCGACGTATCCGCCTTCAACATACTGGTGTAGGCGACGAAGGAGACGCCTGACGTCTTCGCCGCATCGATGACAGCCTTATGCTGCCGCAGGCGCTGTCCAGGTACGACCGCCGAAATAAGCAGCAGCTTATCGATTCCGCGGAAGGCAACCTCAAGGCCTTCCGGCTGGTCATAGTCCGCCTCGCGGACTTCGACGCCGAGTTGCTGAAGTGCGTTTGCGCTTTGGCGATTGCGCACGATGGCTACGATTTCTGCGGCAGGGACCTTCTCCAGCATTCCATGGATGACGAGTGTGCCCAACTGTCCATTTGCACCGGTAACAGCGATCATTGTGTTCTCCCTTCGAGATTCCAGCATTGGTTGTATAGCGTTTTGAGGAACATCGTTATAACGACTATTGGAGCTAAGAAGTCATGCACGTACAGCTTCCAGCACTTCAATCAACTGGAGTAGCCTCTCTTTTCCAGGCTTTTCCATGGTCGATGTCATGGCCTTCACTATTGAAGGATCGGCCGCCTGCAAATGTTCCAGACCCGCGACCGAGATCGTGACGATTAAAACGCGGCGGTCTTGTTCACTGCGACGGCGTTCGACGTAACCCCTCTTCTCCAGACGATCCAGCAGACGAGTGACATCGGGATCACGGACAATCATGCGTTCCGCCAGTTGTGAACAGGTCACCCCTTGGGCTCCCGCTCCCCGAAGAATGCGAAGTACGTTGTACTGCGTAAACGTCAGATCGTGCGGCTTGAGAGCAGAGTTCAGCCTCTCGTACAGCATCTCCGAGGTACGGAGGATGTTGAGCCCTGCTTCACCCTCGACGGAAGGGAAGTTGCGCGTTTGCTTGATGTCTCGCGCCAACCCAGTAACCATGAACAAGACTATATCGCACAACGATTGTCGTTGCAAGGACTAATTTAGATTATTTTGTATTTTTTTTGGGGGGGGGGATTGGCTGCTTTGTGGGAAGGCAGGCGAGCTCACCATACCTTTGGTCTCCCCTAATTTCTCGCAGTCGCATGTGGGATCAGCGGAGGCAGCGCTACGCCGCTCCCGCCGTCTGCTTTTCCGTGTCAATGGTGATGGCATAACCATCCGGATCGCGGAACGAAAAGAATCTCCCGAACGGTCCATCGGCAGGAGGGAGAATGATAGGCACGCCTTTCTTCACGAATTCTGTGTGGAGGGCATCCGCGTCTGTTGCGGCTATCCAAAGAGACACACCCCATCCCAGCTTGCTGGTTGCATCCAGGTCGACCATTGGTGTCCGGATCGCGAACGGGACAGGCTTAGTGTTGAAGATGACTGCGCCCGGTGGCATGTGTGGCGATGCAGTGAGACCGATCTGCTCTAAATAGAAGGCCTTGGAGGCCTCGAGATCACGTACCTGGAGCGCGATAAAGCTTGGCCCAATCAAATGTGGAGTCGGCGTTTGCTCGCTGGTGGTTGTCATGTTCCTTATAATATATAAGGAACCTTATATGTCAAGAATAGAGAAGACCTGGGACAACATGACGCCAGAACATCCGATGGCTAATCGGCTTGGATACGTGCTCAAGCGAGCACAACACGCACTTCGGATGAGCATGGATGATCGACTCAGCCACCTGGGGTTGACCACGGCACAATTCAACGTTTTATCTGCCGTTCAACAGCAACCAGGTATCTCAAATGCCTCGCTGGCACGTGGAGCCTTTGTCACAGCACAGAGCATGCTCGGGATCGTGGCCAGTCTGGAAAAAACAGGGCTCTTGCATCGAACGCCTCACCAGATACACGGACGCATCATGCAGAGCGAACTAACGCCAAAAGGCACCGAGGTGCTCGCAAGCGCTCGCGAAGCGATCAATGATGTGGAGCAGAGCATGACGAGCGGATTTACTGCTGATGAGATCCGTACTCTCCTGTCCATGCTTCAACGTTGTGTTGGGAATATGGATGGTGCGTAGCCTAGAGCTCAAATCCGCTAAGGAATGTAGTGCCTGCACGACGAACGCCCTTCGACGATTGTCTTCGGACTCAGGGATTCCAACGATACAGAATGAACCTTATCAGTGACGGCCCATCCATTTCGAGGAAGCAGTTGAACCGTGGCGTTATGATCACGCAATGGGAGATCTTAGCCGGATCGGCATATCGATTGATTCTGAACTCTTAGCCCGCTTCGACCAGTTTACGAGGGACAAAGGCTATGAAAATCGTTCTGAAGCGTTTCGTGACCTGGTACGGGATCGCTTGGTGGGTACCGCTGTCATCTCTCCCAATGCGCTTGTCGTCGGTACTGTCACGCTCATCTATGACCATCACACTCGCCTGTTGTCCGAAAGGCTGACAGCCCTTCAACACGACCACCATGACGTCGTCATCTCGACTCTTCATGCCCATCTGGACGGTGACAACTGTCTAGAAGTGGTCCTTTTGAGGGGAAAGTCGAAAGATGTTCAGCACCTGGGCGATTCTCTGATCAGCACAAAAGGCGTCAAGCATGGACGCTTAGTCATGAGTTCTCCGGAGACGGCATCCCCCCCAAAGGCTCACTCTCACAAACACCATTCACACCCTTAGGTTACTTAAAAGAAAGTGCGTACGGGATTCTCGCAGCGCTATAGTATGGTGCGCTGTACCGAGAGACTGAAATCCAGTGGCACCTTTCTGCGTACTCTAGGTAGCACGAATCTCATATCCGTATGCGCCTCAAGCCAAAGGACCGTATGAAAGCCTTCTGCGCAGCATTTGTCATCTTCTTCTTTGCACGCACTGCCTGGGCCGCAAAGGCTAGAGATGAGAGCCGGACATTACCCGATTCCCAAGAGCAATCATTGCCTGCAGCCAAGGCTGGAGCGTCCCAGCTCTCGGGAACTGTGGTCGACGCATCCGGAGCAGTAATCGCGGGAGCCACCGTGCTGGTTCGGAACGCCAGTGGTACAGTCCACACGACCAAATCAGACAAGAATGGATCGTTCGTTGTCTCCGGACTCTCCTCTGGAACTTATCGACTTGTCGTTTCGAATGTCGGCTTCGAAGCAAAAGAGATCTCCGCTATCGTCGGTTCCGCCGAAACCCGCCTGCGTATCTCGCTCGCCGTGGGGGCTGTAAGCTCCTCCATCGACGTGCAGGGTCGGGAGGATGACCTTATCGGCATCGCCAATTCCGCGACACAGGGAACGGTCGGCGCGAGAGAGATCCAGGATCGTCCCATCCTGCGGGCGGGAGAGGTCCTGGAGACGGTTCCCGGCCTGATCATCACGCAGCACGCTGGCGGCGGCAAGGCCAACCAATACTTCCTTCGCGGCTTCAATCTCGACCATGGCACAGACTTCGCCATTTTCATCGACGGTATGCCGCTGAACCTTCCATCTCACGCGCACGGTGAAGGCTATTCGGACATGAACACCGTCATGCCGGAGTTTGTGCAGAGAGTCAACTTTGAGAAAGGACCTTATTACGGCGATGTCGGGAACTATGGCTCAGCTGGTTCGGTCCACCTCGATTTCTATAAGGCTCTGCCCCATAATTTCGTTCAGGTGGAAGGCGGGATGTACGGCTATGGCCGAGGAGTCTTCGGCATTTCGCAAAAGCTAGGCTCGGGCACTCTGCTCTACGGCGGAGAGGTATACCACGATGACGGCCCATGGACGCATCCGGACAACTACCTCAAGTTCAACGGCCTCCTGACCTACAGCCAGGGCGGAGACGGAAACGGCTTTAGCATCACAGGCCGTGGTTACCACGGAGAATGGAACTCCAGCGATCAGATTGCAGAGAACGCCGTACCCCTCGTTGGCTTCTTCGGCACCCTGAACCCTACCGATGGCGGCCACTCCCAGCGTTACAGCCTGCAGGGGGAATGGCATCACCGTGGTGCTGCTTCCGAGACAAAGATCACGGCCTACGGTTTCTTCTATGATTTGAACCTATTCTCCGACTTCACCTACTACCTGACCGACCCCGTCCACGGAGATCAGTTTGAACAAAAAGACAGGCGCTGGGTAGCTGGACTAGACGCCCATCACACCCTCTACAACCGTTGGTTCGGTCGAAGGGTAGAAAACACCCTGGGGCTACAAGTCCGCAACGACTGGATTCACAACGGCCTCTACCAATCGCAAGATCGTGTCCAGGTGGACAAGACTGACTCCTCCACCGGCAACGCACTGCCCGCGATCACGCAGGCGGATCGCCTGACAGACACTCAGCCAGGGTTCTATGCGGAAAGCAAGATCCAATGGGCCGAACGATTCCGCTCAGTTGTAGCCATGCGTGGCGACGTGGAGCATTTCAGCGTCACCAGCCAGGTTGAACCGGCCAATTCTGGAACCGCCAACAAGGTATTGCCCAGCCCCAAAGTGAGCCTAACCTTTGGCCCATGGGTGAATACTGAGTTTTATGCTCAGGCCGGGTTCAGCTTTCACAGCAACGATGGGCGAGGCACAACGCAAAGAATAGAACCACTCTCGGGCGACAATCCCTATCCCAATGTCGCTGCCACACCCATTCCTCCTCTCATCCCAACCAAGGGCGGGGAAGTGGGCATGCGCACCCTCGCCGTCCCTCATCTGCAAAGCACAATGTCTGTTTGGTATTTGCACAGCGCATCGGAGCTGCAGCAGTCCGGCGACACCGGAGGCACGATTGCTTCACAACAGCCCAGCCAACGCTACGGGATCGAATGGGCGAACTACTACACGCCAACTTCGCATCTAGCCTTCGATTTTGACCTGGCAGATTCTCGCGCCTTCTTTGCATCCGTTGATGAAGACGATGCGGCACCAGACAGCCCAGGTGGGAGACGTGTGCCGGAAGCGGTGGGTGTGGTGATCTCGTCCGGCGTCACCCTGCACGACTACAAGGGCTTTACATCGAGTCTGCGCCTCCGTTTTTTCGGGCCGCGAGATCTCACCTCTGACAGTCTCTACCGCTCCCAAGCCACAGCATTGCTCAATGGAGAACTCGGCTACAGGTTCACTCCAAGGTGGCGCATTTCAGGCGAATTCCTGAACCTGCTCAATCGCAAGGATCACGATATTGATTACGCCTACACGTCCCAGATAACGCCAACCGCCACACCAGCATTTACAGGCGTCTTCCATCCCGTTGAACCGTTTCAGGCGCGATTCGCACTGACGAGGACATTCTGACGGAAATCCTGCGATCGACTATATATAAGATAGGTTATCGGACGTAAGTGCTTTATAATCTGTTATTTGCCAACGTCACCGACAATGATAATAGACCATCACGAATTGACGGCAACTTCTTCGTCTTGAGACTTGTGTGTTTCCCACGCCCCGTGTGCCAACAGGACCTCGCAGAGCCAAACGAGTATGGCGATCATCCGCTGTGGGTGCCAGCGTCAAGCGTTAAGCTAGATTGAATTCATGTGTGGTCGCTATTACCGGCAGTCGGACAAACAAAAGATCGCGGAAACCTTCCATGTTACGAAGTGGGCACCGGATGTTCATCTGACGCCGGATTACAACATCGCGCCGTCGACCTTTCAGCCCATCATCCGATCCAGTCCTGAAGATGGCGAACGCGAAGTCGTTCTGATGCGCTGGGGACTGATTCCTGCTAAGGTCGCGGACCCGGATGCATTTAAAATCTTCTCGACCACCAATGCACGCGCCGAGACGATTCTTGAGAAGCCCATCTGGAAGGGGCCGTTTCAGCACAGCCGCTGTTTGGTCGTGCTAAACGGTTTTTACGAATGGCTGCAACGGCCGAGTCTGCCGCAGCTGCCTCCGATCGAGCCTGGCGAGTATGGATTGTTTGGAGACATCACGGTGCCAGCCAAAGCCGCAGCGAAGGCAAAACCCGGCTCGAGGACGGTCTACAAATTCGAGATGCCGGACGGCGCGCCCTATGCACTGGCGGGACTATTCTCTGAATGGCGGTCGCGCAAGGGTACTTCACATCATTCGCTGGACACCTTTTCAATCGTTACAACCGAGGCGAACGAGTTAACGGATCCGATTCACGATCGCATGCCTGTCATCCTGCATTCGCGGGACTATGATCGCTGGCTCAACGATTACGACGAAGCACGGCCTCCGATCGATCTTCTTCGCCCGTATGAATCGGAGGGTGTGCGCATGACGCCGGCAAATCGGTCAGTCGGCAATGTCCGCAACAACGGACCTGAGATGCTGAATAGCGCCTGATTCCCTTTCAACGCATCAGAACAATTGGCGCGAGTGTTTGTGCGAGAAGCCGTCCACAAAACCAAGTCGCCTGGGCTTTTGGAAGGACCGACTTGTCAGGACTCACGGGGGCCTGGCTACGTTGAACGACATCGTCCTTTATACCCTACGTAGGGAGCGTGAAAGATTCGGTGCGGGAGATTGAAGTTCTAAACGACCAACTCGACGCAGCTGAACGGGACGCGCAGTTGCTCGTGGAAGACCTCACCGAAGAGCGAGGCTGCTGGCGTGATCAGGCTAATTCGTGGAGCATGGCTCAATGCCTCGACCACCTGGCTATCACGAACGATGTTTATCTCGAAGCGATGAAAGAATCGGCGATTCGTGCCCGCGCGGCTGGCCGGCTGAGGCGACGCCCAGCGTGACCCGGATTCGTGGGCCGTTGGTTTGCGAAAAAGATGGAACCGCCGGTCAAAGCATCCTTCAAGATGAAGGCGCCGCAAAACATCAAGCCGGGCAAGTGCCCTTCGCTCGTTGATGCTTTGACCCGTTTTCTGACATCACAAAACGAAATACGCGACTACCTCCGTACCAGCGCAGACCTTGACCTTGCCGTGATTCGATTCCCGAATCCGTTCGTGCCCTAGGGTTTATTGAATACAACGGACGCATTCACGTTCACAAGTCTCTGCTTAACGTAATTCTGCACGACCAGTTGTCTGGGCACAACACTCAACGGCTTCTCTCTCTGACGAACTCAGGGATGAGCCCGACTCCGCGAAGCATGCCGCAGCGATTGCACGCATAGTTCCCCACTCATGAGATATAAGGCCCAGAGGCAAACACCTGCAGCAATCACGGATGCCGGCGACGAAATCAGCGGGCTCTTTGAAAAAGAGCGCTAGCTGTGGATCTGAGGTCAAACCCTGCATCGAAGAGGGAATGCATGCTCGCATTGAACGATGGACTGACCTCCTAAGAACGAGCTTTTGGTTTGTCCCGTCGGCCATGCTTCTTCTGGCAGCCGCTCTCGCCCTGGCATTGCTCAAACTTGATTCCAGTATTGACCCTGGGATGAGGACCTCCATCGCGTGGGCCTACTCGGGGGGGCCAGAAGGCGCTCGCTCCCTCCTGAGTACGATTGCGGGTTCCATGATCACCGCTGCCAGTGTGACCTTTTCACTGGCGTCCGTTGCATTATCGATAGCCTCGCAGCAATACGGCTCCCGCGTCCTGCGCAACTTCATGCGCGACCGCATCACCCAAGTCCTCCTGGGAACGTTTGTCTCAACCTTCATTTACAGCGTGCTCGTAGTCCGCTCCATCCGCGGGTCGGAATTTTCGGGGTTCGTGCCGGCCATCTCGATCACAGTAGCTATACTCCTTTCCCTTGTCAGCCTCTTAATGTTGATCTACTTCGTCCATCATGTCTCCTCTTCTATTCAGGCATCTCACATTGTCAAAGTGATCGCAGAGGACCTCCAAACCGCGATTCCAAAACTTTACCCATCGAGCGCCGGCCTGCCGTTTCCCGCTGGGCACAAAGAAGAGCGTTTCCGATCGCGTAAAAAAGCGACGATATGCGCAGGACAGAGCGGTTATTTGCAGGCGATTGATCTCGATCTGCTCCTCAAGGTCGCGGCACATGAGAACCTGATTATCGAAATCGCTCTGAAGCCTGGAGACCATGCAATCGCAGACAGTGAAATCGCTCTAGCATGGACAAATGCCGACATTACTGACCCCATTCTCGATAAAGTCGCCGGAGCTTTTGAGTTCGGAGGCCAGCGAACACCCGCCCAGGATGTCCGTTACCCCTTTCAGCAGTTGACCGATGTCATAGTCCGCGCGCTTTCCCCCGGCATCAACGATCCATTCACCGCCATCAATGGGATTGACGAGCTAGCGAGCGGGCTCTTCCTGCTGAGTAGCAGGCACCGCATCGAGGAGTGGCGCCAGGATCAGAGTGGCGAGCTGCGCGTTCTGGTGCCCCGGCCAACGATCTACGAGATATTGTGGGATACGGTGGGACACATAGCCATCTATGCTGCAGGAGATCACTTCGTGATGGACAGGCTGCGCCGCGTGCTCGACATCGTGAAGCCAAACCTCCAAACAGATACGGAACGGCGTGAGATCTCTGACCTCAGCGCAGAGCTTGACCGACGTCAGAAGGCAAAGGCCGACGCTTCATGACCGTTACCGAAGCCGTCCTGGTCTTCCTGTGTAGCCTGATCCTCACCATAATTGCCAGCATGGTCTTGTCGCGACGCCTCGCGCAGGTTGGTGCATGGCTGAGGCTGTCTGCCTCATTACTCGGGCTCGTCGCCGCCTTTGGAGCGGATGCTCCGGAGATAGCCTCCTCTATTAGCGCCCTTCAGGCCGGCGAGCATGACCTGGGAATGGGAATTGTAATTGGCTCAAACCTATTCACCTGGCTTCGCTCCTCGGACTCAGCGCACTCGCTGCTGGCAAGCTGCGGATTCACCGACGCACCTTACTGCTTGATGGCCTCGTTGTGCTGGGCATTCTTGCACTGGTCATCGCTGAATTGTTGGGCGACTTGGGGGGCTGGTGGACTTTAGTGCTGGTAGCGGTGATTATGATCCCATATGTCACCGCCCTTGCGGTTCCGGGGCGCACCATATCGCGTATCGTGCGATGGCTTGGGCTCAGCAAAGCGATCAAACACACGAAGGTCGATACGGAGCTTGATGCGGCACTGTCCAAAACTCCTCCGCGACCATCCTATGCAGATCTACTCGATGTGCTGCCCGCGCTCGTGTCGATTGTTTTGGCGAGTTTCGGGATGGTCCATACCGCGGTGGTTATGGGTAAAGTCTGGAGAGTTCCTAGCTCTGTGATCGGGATGCTCGTATTGTCGAGCCTCACTGGTATCCCCAACGTTGTAACGGCGGTGCGGCTCGCGTTCGAAGGCCGTGGGTCTGCTGTGTTTAGTGAAACATTGAATAGCAACACATTTAATCTGATCGCAGGCGCCGCGATTCCTGTGCTTATCTTCGGAACAGGAGCGCTTTCATCGAGCATAAGCCTGTCTGTTTGGCTGCTAGCGGCATCGACTGTGCTGCTCATCGCTCTCGCTCTCTTCCACGAAGGAATCGGGAGAAAGACTGGAGTGGCTCCGATCGTAGCGTATGTCGGCTTTGCGATCGCTGTAGTTCTTCGTCATTGAACGGGATCGTTTTTTGGCTCCGCCGCTAATCGTGTCGACGCCTATAACGACATCACTGCATCGAAGGCTGTCGAACCGCGAGTCGGGCTGGCGTATACGGTGACTTCCCTCCCATAGCGTCTTCCGCGGTGCGTACTCCCGGACGACGAATTGATTGATGCGCATCACCATTATGCTGGCGGCGAGTGTTGCATTCTGTATGCCGATCCAGACCTATACATCATGCAAAGAGAGGGGACGGAAAATAACTCGAGCTCATCTACGCGCCAAGCAACTTTGGGGAACCAGTGGAGCGGAACGTCGGTGAAAACTAAGTGGCGAACCGAAAGTTCAAGCCTGTTGTTTGGGATGGTCGCGACTCTGCCCGTCAAGACGAGCGTTCGACCGATGAGAATGGGAAACGCGGAATTTCACGCACCGGCGCGCGGTTGTTGCGTCTACGCGCTCGCCTATGGGAAATACAGGGCTTGGGAGAAAAACTCCCAATCCCTTCTCTCGGGGCTCGTCTATCGACGCTCTTTCGCGCCAAAATAGAACAGCGCCCCGCCACCCAGAATCGCCACAACTCCGAGAAGCGGAGGAAGGGGCACAGTGTGGTGTTCCGTCTTATCGATCTGAACCGGACCGGCGTCGACCACCTTCTTCTGGTTGGTAAAGGTGAATCCTCCGTAGATAAGCGCGATCACACCGGCGACGATCAGGACAATTCCTACTATTTTCAAGCTGGTTCCTCTTTCGTAAAGTTGCAGATCCGATGAGCATACCGGCTAATTGGTGGCCTATAGGCCTCCTTTAAGTATGTCGAATCACTCGCCTTGCCAAGGCGAAGGTCCTGGCTAGAACTGGCACGTCTCCGCGAACCGACCTTCCCGCACAAATTGTGGATGCCGCCGCTGCCGGGCTAGTCGAGCAGTTTCCTCTTTGGTGGTGGATCGCACTGATAAAACCTGGTCTCCCCTCTATTAAAGGGTGATTAGCAGACCGTCCGATCATCTCAGCAGAATACGGGATAGATGTTTGGGGGCTCCTCACGTTCGCCGCAATAGGTACCGAGGTCGGTCCTAATACACGACGGGGAGTGAGCGCAACAGCGTCTTATTACGCCGCATGACATGGGCTGTGGATCGTGCTAGCCACGCCTGAAAGCGCGGAGGGCGATACAACATCGGCGCTTCGTCTCGCTCTTGAGGAGAACCTTCTGAGCGGCCGATCTCTCGTCCCCACCACCCACTTACGTCAGCCTGGTTGATTCAAAAGGCGGCTTTTTGCAATTGTTCTTCTGCCCGGAGCCAATCCTGATCCGCATAGCCATCCTGTTGTTGCCGTTCTAGCCAGAGGTGGTAAGCCAACACGGCGATTTGCTCGCTGGTCGGTCGTTTCGTTACAGAACCTGCAATTTCGGTTACGTGCTCCATACCTGTCGTCATGCCGATCCGCCATTTCTGCCCGAGACTCGAGGCAGAATTTGGGATGCGTTTATTAGCGGAGGAGGACAACTTCTCGTTCATAATCTAAAGGTGAGGAATGCCTAAGGGCGGTGATCATGGCTATGGCTAGCATCTACGCCACCCTCGTGGTGCATTCCATAGTCGCCTTCTGGTTCCAGCGCGGTGCCGAGTCTACCAGTTGCTCACAGAATAGATCATTCATTTGGCGAGATCTGTACTGTACTGCCACATTTCTGGTCTGCTTCGGCGGACGCAGTGTACCTATTGCATCTGGCCGATACATGGCAGCTGTCATTAAGACGGCCCGACTCTCGGACGGGCCGTCTCCCTCGTATTCGTGAATATGTCTAGACACCACTTGGCATTGGAGGCGTTTCGATCCCGCCCATATGCGCGATGTTGTCAATCATCATTGTGTGTTTCTTTATTACCTCTTCGCCTTTGGCAATTGCAGCCTTCAGTTCCGGGTTGGACGTTTTATTTTCTTCATCGATAAACGCCTGGAGATCATCGTGATGGTCTTTGACCATGGCCTCGACGTAAGCCCGGTCGAAATCTGTCCCTGACTTCATCTTGAGTTCCTCGTATTTCACGTGACCAGTCAGGGGCGGTCCGCTCGGTTCCTTTACGCCTAATTGTTTTGCGAGCGGCTTCATGCTGTCGATAAGCATCTCGTGATCCTTGATCATCTTTGTGGCAAATTCTCTTACGTTTTTGTCTTTGCTTTTCTGCAGAGCCAGCTTTGCATAATTAATCTCTGCGAGGCTGCCCTCCTGGGCGTTCGTGATGAAGGTCTTGTCAGACGAGGTCGTATCGTCTGCGCGCAGGGAGCTGCCTGCACAGGCTGTAAACATTACTGCGAAGGTTACGCTGCGGATTAATGATGGTTTCATTTGTTTTCTCCTAGGGAAGATTAATTATTCGAAAGAGCCTGTTTGGACTTGAGTTGGAAGGGTTGTCGAAAGCTTGCTCGTGACGAGTGCTCCTGTTTCAAGCCATGCGTCCTGAATGATTTTGCGACCTGAATATGCCATGACGCCGGAGGAAAGAGCCGTTGCCGTACACCATGAGCAAAGCTTGCCGAACTGGACTACTTGCCGGCCTGCATTGAATGCCGCCATAGTTACATCCAGCGTCAATTTCAGCCCAAGGAACTTTCTGGCCGATCTGTGCCGTCGCGCGAGCAATACGAGTCCAAGGGTCACACCGAAGCTGGCCAACCCCAGAAATCCATCGGGAATTCCCAATGGATACGCAGCCTTCGACGTTGTGATGCGCTCAGAATCGAATACGGGCAGCGGGGGGTCGGGAAGCTCGCGGACAAGGCCCGCCTGATAAAGAGTGACGGGGACAAGGGTCGCTAAGGCGGCGCAGCAACTCGCGACTAACAAGGTGTCCCCAAGCTTTGAAGGGCTATCGGTCTCGGTTCCTGAGGTCTTCATGACAAGTTCTTCTTGGCGAGCAATGCCCCCCCTGCGGCGGTAAGAGCCACCGCTATCCCTAATGCCAACCAGTTACGATGCAAGGTGACGAAGACTTCAGCGCTTGTCCGTTTCGATCGATCGGCAAATTTACCGCGAGCGCTATGGGTACCCGGGACGTAGTTGTACAGGTTGTTCGGTGCATCAGGATTCTTGGGTTCATTCGGGATCTGTTGTGACTTATAACCAGTCTTGCCTAGATACCAATCCAAAATCCCGGGTATAAACTTCTGTGCAACGATGGCTTCAACAGTCGGCAAGCCGACCCAATATTCACGGCGGGGATTCTTTGCGAGCCCTGCTTCGACGACGACTTCGGCAGCGAGCTCCGGTTCAAATATCGGCGGGACAGGCTGCGTGTCATTCGGCATTCTGTTCTTCACCCAGTAGAACTGGGTGGTATTCATTGCCGGCATCTGAACTGCCGTTACCTTCACATTGCTGTTGTCATGGTGCAGCTCGCAGCGCAGCGAGTCGGTGAAGCCATTGATCGCGTGCTTGCATGCGCAATAAGCGGACTGCAAGGGAATCGAGCGGTATGAAAGTGCCGAGCCAATTTGAATGATGGTGCCGCGATTTCTGGGCAACATCCTTTTAAGAGCAGATAGCGTGCCGTGCACGAATCCTAGGTAGAGGACCTCGGTGACGCGTTTGTAATCCGAAGCTTCCATCTCTTTTACCGGCGAGAAGACACTGACCATCGCATCATTGACCCAGACGTCAATGGGGCCGAATGCTTCCTCAACCTGTGTGGCCGCCGCGTCTACAGCTTCTGCATCCGAGACATCTACCGGCAGAACGAGGGCATGACCCCCTAATGCTTCGCACTCCTGCTTCGCGGCATTTAAAGCCTCGGGATTTCTCGCAATCAAGCCGAGAGACGCACCCCGTTTTGCAAACCCATGAGCGATTGCTCGACCAAGACCGGCAGAAGAACCCGTCACTACAACGACTAGTTTCTCAGGCATGACCCTTCCTTTACCTTCCTTGCAACCGGACGATGGGATGCATTATTTCCTTCCGCGGAACATCTCCGCAGTCAATTTTGTCGTCTATACCGATTGAACTCAGAAGGCGGTTAAGGTGGCTATCGATCCGGAACGCGCTGCCCGGACAGTAGCATCGCTGGTCGAAAATCATTTGGACGGCGCCATTGCCAGTTCGCCGTCCCAAGTGCTTTTGCTTACCGGCTACTGGCCTGTTATGGGTGCGAGCGTTGCTTGTGCTACTGCCGACGGTGAAGTTCAGTTGATCGTGCCCGAAGACGAAGTCGATCTGGCGACAGGGACTTCATCGGCTCGAATCACCTCGTACAAGCCTGCAGGTCTTCGAACCCTTGAGAGTCCATTTGATTTGTTGAAGGTCCCCTTGCATTCGATCCTGATTCATCTCGGTCTCCTGAAGGCAAGAATAGGCATGGAGGTCGCGTGGGGGTTACAGCCTGCCAGTTATGCGGTTTCTGCCGCCTGTCGGTCTTCACTGGCGACGTTGTTGCAAGACCTTTTGCCTGCGGCCCATCTTCTTGGTTGCGACGACATGTTCGAATCTATGAAGGCGACCAAGACGACTCAAGAACTTGCTCTGCTCAAGAAGGCTTGCTGCGTGGCTGCCGCTGGCTTTCTCAATGTGGAGACGACGATCCAACCGGGAATGCGAGAACATGATGTCGCATCTGCTCTACAGTCGGCTTTCGACACCGCGCCTTTGGCGTCGGATTTCGCGCGCAGTTATGGCTACTTCTTCTGCATGTCAGGACCGAACTCGGCCAAGGCTTCGGCAGCATATGCAAGAACCAGGCAGCGAGTAGTGGAGTCTGGCGACCTGGTCATGATTCATGCGAATACCTGTGCCGATGGCTACTGGACAGACATCACGCGTACCTATACGGTCGGGGAGCCTTCCGCTCGCCAAAGCGATATGCGCGCAGCGATTCGCGAAGCTCGAGAAGCCGGGCTTGGAGCTATCCGGTCCGGTGTGACGGGAAGTGATGTCGATCGGGCTGTTCGCGCGGTGATGAAAGCTCATGGATTCGGAGAAGCCTTCCGGCATGCTTCCGGTCATGGAGTAGGTTTCGCGGCTGCGAATCCGAATGGCCGTCCGCGGATTCATCCGCTCTCTCAAGATTTGCTCGAAGAGGGAATGACCTTCAATCTCGAACCCGCCGCGTATTTCGATGATTACGGCGGCATGCGTCATTGCGATCTGATCGCGGTCACAAAGGTCGGCGCGAGGGTGATGTCGGATTTCTGATTTGTGCTTTTTGATTCGCTGCTCTTGATGAGGAATAAGATGCTGCCGCAATGCCAAGTCACACGGAGTCAGGTCCAGGTGTTCACTGTGCCAACGGATGCACCGGAGGCCGACGGCACCTACGCATGGGACAGCACCACCATGGTCCTGGTCAGTGTGGAGGCCGGAGGAACAGCCGGCATTGGCTATACCTACGCCGATGCCGCGACCGGAAAGCTGGCGCAGACACTGCTTGAAAAAGTCGTTCATGGCCGCGAGGCGTTTGAGCATGGCGCGATTCGTCAGGCTCTTTATCGCTACGTTCGCAATCTTGGCGAGACCGGGATAACTGCGATGGCGATATCGGCGATCGACAATGCGTTGTGGGACCTTCGCGCCCGGCTGCTGGACATTCCGCTCGTGACCTTGCTCGGTGTAGTCCGTCCGGGCATTTCCGTGTATGGCAGCGGAGGCTTTACTTCTTATGACGATGGCCAATTGGAACGCCAGCTTGGAGGCTGGGCTGCGGACGGTTTCAGCATGGTGAAGATGAAGGTGGGCACGCATCCTGGCGACGATCCGCGGCGTGTGAAGGTTGCGCGAGCATCGGTCGGCGATGCGACAGAGCTGTTCGTTGACGCGAACGGCGCTTATACGATTACGCAGTCGCTCGAACTCGGCCACCGTTTCGTGGAGCTGGGCGTTCGGTGGTTCGAAGAGCCAGTCAGCTCGGACAACCTGAGCGGCCTGGCGGAGATCCGCGCTCGCGCTCCGGTCGGCATGGATATTGCCGCAGGCGAATACGGTTATACGGCCTGGTATTTCAAACGCATGATTGATGCGCAGGCAATCACGATCCTGCAGGCAGACGCGACGCGATGTGGTGGCATCAGCGGATTTCTCGATGTTGCCGCTCTATGCTGGGCTGCAAATGTTCCACTGTCGTCTCATTGCGGGCCGAGCATGCATGTACACGTGTGTTGCGCGGTTCCGCGCGCCATTCATATGGAATATTTTCACGATCATGTTCGCATCGAACGCATGTTCTTCGACGGCTTTTGCGAGCCCGTTAACGGCGTCATGTCGCCAGATCTATCGCGTCCGGGGGCGGGACTCGCCTTGAAAGAAAAGGACGCTGCATCCTACGTGGTTTGAATCGATGTTTTGCCTGCTGAAAAGAACCAAGAGTCTTTCGTGCGCGCTGGACAAAGCGCCTCACCCGGAACAAAGGAGATGGAAATGTCGAAGCAAGTATCGGATCTGATTGTCGAGCGGCTCATTGAATGGGGAGTCGATACCATCTTCGGATTTCCCGGGGACGGAGTCGATGGATTTTTCGAGTCGCTGAGGACGCATCAGGACAAGCTGAGGTTTATCCAGGTGCGTCATGAGGAGGCTGCGGCTTTCGCTGCGGTTGGCTACGCCAAGTACACGGGCCGCCTGGGTGTCTGCTGTGCCACCTCTGGCCCGGGCGGCGTGCACCTGCTCAATGGACTCTATGACGCGAAGTGTGATCTGCAACCAGTGCTCGCAATTACCGGCCATACGTTCAGCGACCTGATCGGCATGGATTATCAGCAGGACGTCGATCTGGACAAGCTGTATATGGATGTCGCGGTCTTTAACGAGCGCATCATGAGCGCTCCGCATGCGGTGAATGTAGTCGACATGGCAGTGCGTACTGCCTACGGACGCAAAGGCGTCTCCCACATCTGCATTCCGAAAGATATTCAGGAGTGGAAGGTCTCAAACGACCATCGAAGCAATGCTAACGTCGCTCATCACAGCGGCGACTGGAGCGTGCCCTCGTCGGCGAAGCCGGCACAGTCGCTCATACAAAAAGCCGCGGATGTCATCAATGATGGGTCCAAGGTCGCCATCTTCGTGGGACGCGGCGCGCTTGGTTGCCGAGAGGAGGTCTCGCAACTAGCGGAGACGGTCGGCGGCCCGGTGGTCAAGGCCCTGCTGGGCAAAGCAGTTCTTCCGGATCGCAGTCCGTACACAACCGGCGGTCTCGGACTGCTTGGCACTTCACCTTCGGTAGACGCGATGGAAGAGTGCGACACGCTTATCATGATCGGCACGAGCTATCCATATATGGAGTTCCTGCCGAAACCAGGACAGGCGAAGTGCGTCCAGATTGAGATAGACCCTACCCGCGTCGGGCTTCGACACCAGGTCGATGTCGGATTGGTGGGGGACTCGAAGGCCATCCTTACTGCTCTGCTCCCGCTGCTCAAGCAAAAGAACAACAAGTTCCTGAAGAAGTCGCAAGAGCGGATGAAGAGCTGGTTCGAGCTGATGGAAGAGCGCGGCACGCGCAAAGACATGCCGATGAAGCCGCAGGTCGTTACCCATACGCTGAACAAGCTTCTCAAGGACGATGCAATCGTCTCCTCAGACAGTGGCACCATCGCGACGTGGACCGCGCGCCACGTCGACATTCGAGGCACGATGCAGTTCTCCCTTTCAGGATCACTGGCCACAATGGCCAACGGACTTCCTTACAGCATCGGAGCCGCCGTTGCTTACCCGGGGCGCCAGGTGGTCTGCGTTGTGGGAGATGGTGGCCTGACGATGCTGATGGGTGAGATCGCCACTCTGGTCAAGTACAAACTCCAGGTCTGCGTGATTGTCATCAAGAACAACGTCCTCGGGCAGATCAAGTGGGAACAGATGATCCTTGAAGGGAATCCAGAGTTTGGGGTCGAACTGGAACCAATTGATTTTGCTATGGTGGCGACGGCTTGCGGAGCCAAAGGTTACACCATCGAACGGCCCGAGGACGCGGAGAACATTCTGCGCGAGGCGCTGGCGCATCAAGGGCCGACCGTGGTGCAGGCGGTGGTAGATCCGAACGAGCCACCGATGCCCGGCAAGATCACGACTGAGCAGGCGTTGCACTTCGCCAAGGCGCTGGCTCGCGGACAAAGAGATGCTGCCGGAATCATTCAAACGATTGGCAAAGACAAGTTTCGTGAGGTTCTCTAACTCATGTCTGCTAACTCCGCATCGACTCTCGAAGGTCCGGAAAAGGATTTAGAGATGATTGCCAATTACA
This sequence comes from Acidisarcina sp., assembly GCA_965199205.1. GTDB lineage: Bacteria > Acidobacteriota > Terriglobia > Terriglobales > Acidobacteriaceae > Acidisarcina. Next base: position 1,784,040 of record OZ240688.1, on the reverse strand, counting down.
TTCGGGAGGGGCGTTTCCAGCGGAGCCTCTCCCTGCTCACCGCGGGCACCAGCATCGTGAGTGGGCTCGAGGTCGCTTACGAGCATTACCGCGGGAGCTACAGCCGGCGCGTTATGTATACGCCCGTCATTCTCAGCTTCTTACTCGCGCTGGCAGGTATTGCGGGAGTCTTCAGCAGGCGAGCCGCTCGCACCGTTCTTCGTCTCGTCTCCGTTGTTACTCTTGTCGATGCCGGCGTGGGCTTCTATTTCCACGTCAGGGGAATCAATCGCAAGCCGGGCGGCTGGCGGCTGCCGATGACGAACATGATCATGGGGCCTCCCATTTTCGCTCCATTGCTGTTTGGCACGAGTGCCTACCTCGGGCTCATTGCTTCGTATCTGCAACAGGAAGAGAGCACCGGCACCACTTCTACTTCGGGAAAAGATACATTCCTTGCCCGGCTTCTTCCACCGCGTGCTGGACGCGAGTTGCTTTCTGTGGAACAGGATATGCGCGAGGGACGCTTCCAGCAGCAGCTTGCCATTGTGACTGGTATCAGCGCTTTGCTGAGCGGATTTGAAGCGTACTACTCTCACTACAAAAACAATTTTCGCTACTGGGCGCAGTGGACTCCCGTCATCCTCGCACCGATGCTCGCCGCGACCGCTTTCGCCTCCGTAAAGAGCAGGCGCGTTGCCACGACAGCGTTACCCGCTCTCTCAGCGCTTGCCTGCGCTGATGCTGCGCTTGGCTTTTACTATCACGGTCGGGGAGTCTTGCGCCGGCCCGGCGGCCGCAAGCATTTGCTGTACAACATCATGTACGGGCCGCCAATTTTCGCGCCCTTACTATTTGGCGCGGCGGGTATGCTCGGTCTGCTTGCCTGCCTGCTTGGCCGGAGGCACAAATGAGGCCGAACCTGCTTCGACTTGATCCCTCCCTGCTGCCGCGTGACCCAAACACACACGAGCCCCTCGAGCCGCGCAAGCTGCCGGGTTACTACGCGGGCTTCAGTACGCTTTCGCAAAGCCCCTTCTGGGACGATGCAACACGGCAAGTCGTCGAAGATCGAGTCCAACACCCGCCAGAGAGAAAATTCTTTTCACAGGAGGCATGGGATTTCTGGACCGCGGTCTACGCCCACCTGATCCCCCAGACAGACAGGACACCCGATCGCCAGATTCCCATCGTCGCGGCGCTCGACCATCGCCTTGAAAAAAACCAGACCGTGGGCTATCGCTATGAAGATATGCCGCAGGACCGCGTGGTGTATCAACTTGGCATCGAGGCCATCGACAGCGAGGCTGAGCATCTGTACGGGGGCAAATTCACGGTGCTCCCGGAGCTGCAGAAGGAAAAGGTACTGCAGGCAATTCAAAAAGGTAAGCCGCAGGCCGCACCACAGATTTGGAAGAAGATGTCGGTCGACCGCTTCTGGCAGATGATCATGACTGATGCGATCGACGCCTACTACGCGCATCCCTGGGCGTGGGACGAGATCGGCTTTGGCGGCCCGGCGTATCCACGCGCTTACACGCGCCTGGAGCGCGGCGAGCCGGAGCCATGGGAAGTGGAAGAACGGCGATACGAATGGCTGGCGCCTGTGACGGCGCTGTCAGATGAAGTCGATACATCCTCAGACGAGGATCCACAAAGCCATCATGGCAGTGGAGGCACCCATTGAAAGAACCTATTCTCGGGGCTTTCAAAGCTCCAACAAATGGAAAGCACATGCTTGGACCACTGCAGTCCATCCACGTGCCGATGCGATGCTTCAAAGATTCAGAAGAAGTGGACTACGTGATCGTGGGCGTGGGATCTGCCGGCGGCGTCTTGTTGCAGCGCCTGGCGCGCGCTGGCTTCAACGTGGTTGGCATTGAAGCTGGCCCATTCTGGGATACCGAACGCGACTGGGTTTCGGATGAAGCGGCGTCGCATGAACTCTATTGGACCGAACCTCGAGTTACAGGCGGCGCTGATCCTCTGGCGCTCGGGGCCAACAACTGTGGCAAGGGCGTCGGGGGCGGATCGGTTCACTGGGCGGCGTTTACTCCGCGCTTTCACCCGTCGGATTTTGAAGTGTATACACGCGACGGTGTCGGTGCGGACTGGCCAATCACCTATGCCGACATTCTGCCCTACTATGAGCTGCTGGAGCTTGAAATGCCTGTGGCCGGGCCGGCTTATTATCCCTGGGGCCACCCTCACGGGTATGCCTACGGCCCCCATCCCATGGGAGGAACCGGAAACGCACTGATCAAGGGCTGCACGGCACTGAATATCCCAGTGTCCATCGGCGGCCCAGTGGCGATCCTTTCGGGCTCTCATGGAGACAGGCCGCATTGCATCTATCGCGGCTTCTGTATCCAGGGATGCAAAGTAGGAGCGAAGGCCAGCACTCTCATCACTCACGTTCCCGACGCGCTGAAAAGGGGAGCCGAGATACGGGACCAGTGCATGGTCTCTCGCGTAGAACTCGGGAAAGAGAACCGGGTTACGGGAGTTTATTATATCGACCAGGCCGGCACATCACATTTTCAGCGAGCCAAAGCCGTGATTGTCTCAGGCTACGCCATCGAAACACCCCGGCTCCTGCTCAACTCCGCGTGCGCCGGTCACGAGAAGGGACTCGCAAATTCCAGCGGCACTTTAGGGCGCTATCTTATGGCGCAAGCCGGCAATGTCATTCTCGGCCGATTCGAGCAGCCGGTTCGCATGTACAAGGCGCCTCCCGCGCATGCGCTCACTGAGGAGTTCTACGAGACTGATCCAAAGAATGATTTCGCCCGAGGCTTTGCCATCCAGACCGTGGGTCCGCTCCCCCAGGCCTTTGCGAAGCAGATGCTTGCGGCCAAGAAAGCGTGGGGCTGGGGATTGCGGCGCGAGATGATGGACTACAACCACTGGGCTGCGTTTGGATTGCTGGGCGAGATACTTCCATGGGAAGACAATACGGTCACTCTCTCTGAAGACAAGGACCGCTTCGGTCTGCCCGTTGCTCACGTCACTTTCAACCTTCACGACAATGACAAGAAGCTGATCAAGGCGGGCAAGGAAAAGACAGAACAAGTGATGCAGGCTGCCGGCGCCACAGAAGTGGTTCAAGAAGCCCGGTACGCACACCTGGTAGGAGCCTGCCGAATGGGCTCAGACGCTCGGGACTCTGTCGTCGACAAGTATGGCCGGTCCCACGACGTAGCAAATCTCTTCGTGTGCGATGGAAGTATTTTTCCCACGCAAGGGTCAGCAAACCCCGGCCTGACAATCCAGGCGTTGGCTGCGCGAACTGCGGACTACCTGATTTCGCAAGGCACTCGCATCTTCAACAGCAACGAACGGGACATGACTCCTCCACCGATCCGTCGCGAACTTGCCCCTCCAGACACCTGGGGCAAGGGCGTTCCAAGATTGAAGTAAGTCCACATACACGGGATAGCTAAGAGCGGAGTTACTGGATGTGCTACTTGATTTCGGCGCTCTTCTTCACCGCGTCCCCAGACATTCCGGTGCTCCATCCGCAGTCCCATTATGCGCGATCGATCTTCGAGCTCTCTTCATGGATGCTCTACATCTCGCTCGCAATCTTCCTGCTGGTAGCAGGGCTGGTCTCTTACGCTGGGTGGAAGTTCCGGGCTCGACCTGGCGAGGGGGAGCCCAGGCAGGTTTTTGGGAGCACCAGGTGGGAGATGGCTTACGTCATTCCTCCGACGGTCTTACTTGCGGTCATCTTCGGCTTTATGCTGCACGTCATGCATGCGTCCGATCCTCCAGCGCAGGCCAGCGGTGATGACATTGTTGTCGTCGGCCACCAGTGGTGGTGGGAAGTGAGATATCCGAAACTTGGCTTCACTACTGCGAATGAAGTTCACATTCCGACGGGCAAGAATGTGCAATTCGGCTTTGAGTCTGCTGACGTAATCCACGACTTCTGGGTGCCTGAGCTTGGACGCAAGATCGATGTCATTCCTGGCAGACACGCGAAGATCTGGCTTGCCGCCGATCGCCCTGGCACCTACCTGGGAGCTTGTGCAGAGTTTTGTGGCAAGGAGCATGCGTGGATGCGCATTCGCGTGGTCGCTGACGATCCCGCGACTTTTGCTGCCTGGTCAGCAGATGAGCGCGGAATGAGTGGAAGTCCGATCAGCGAGGAACAACGCAAGGGGCAGGAAGATGTCACCAGCATGCCCTGCGCGAACTGTCACACGATCTCAGGAACCACGGCGAAGGGGCGCCTCGGTCCGAATTTAACCCACCTGGCCAGTCGCGAGACCCTTGCTGCGGGCAGATTACAAAATACGCCGGAGCAGCTTTCAGCGTGGCTGCACGATCCGGACGAGTTCAAGCCCGGCAGTCATATGCCCAACCTGCAGCTCACCGATGAACAGCGGAGAGACATCGTGCAATACCTGGAGACACTCAAGTGAGCGAGCTCGACATCGTTCCCGCGCAGATTGCCAAGCTCGAGCGCTTTGAAGAGCTGGCAGGCATGCTGACATGGGTCGCCTCTATCGATCACAAGCGGATCGCCATCATGTACATGCTCACGAGCCTGTTCTTCTTCATAATCGGGGGCATTGAAGCGTTACTGATGCGCTGGCAACTGGTGAGGCCCGAAAACCGTTTTCTCACGCCTGAAGCATATAACCAGCTGTTCACTCTGCACGGCACCACCATGATCTTTCTCGTCGCTGTACCTGCTCTGCTCGCCTTTGGTAATTACTTCATCCCGCTACAAATCGGCGCCCGCGACATCGCCTTTCCCCGACTCAACGCGATGAGTTACTGGCTGTTTCTTTTTGGGGGACTCTTACTCTACGGAAGCATCCTGGCAGGAAACGCGCCGGACATGGGCTGGTTCAGCTATGCGCCCCTTAGCGAGAAGCCATACTCCTCGCTCGGCGGAGTGGATTACTGGGCTCTAGGCCTTCTCGTAATCGGCATCGGGACCGTTGCCACAGCGATCAATTTCCTGGTGACGATTGCCGCTATGCGCGCCCCCGGCATGAGCCTGAAGCGGCTGCCACTCTTTACCTGGATGAGTGGAGTCAATTCTTTCCTGATCATCCTCGCATTTCCAGCCTTGAACTCCGCGCTCTTCATGCTTCTGATTGACCGCAATCTGCACGGGCGCTTCTTTGCTCCGGATGCAGGAGGTTCGGCGCTTCTATGGCAGCATATCTTCTGGAACTTCGGCCATCCCGAGGTCTACATCATGATCCTGCCGGCGTTTGGGATCATCTCTGAGGTTATCCCGGTGTTCTCGCGGCAACCGATCTTCGGATACGGATTTGTCGCTGGGTCTACAGTCGCGATCGCTTTGCTCAGTTTCGCCGTGTGGGCCCACCATATGTTCGCGACCGGAATGGGCCATGATGTCGATGTCTTCTTTGCAGCCGGTAGCGCGCTGATCGCGGTGCCCACCGGCATTAAGATATTTAACTGGATCGCGACCATGTGGGGCGGCAAAATACGTTTCACGACGGCCATGCAGTTCGCCTCGGCGTTTTTGATTGAGTTCACGATCGGCGGATTAAGCGGCGTCATCTTCGCTGTCGTTCCGATGGATTGGCAGCTAACCGACACCTACGTTATCGTGGCGCATATCCACTACGTGCTCTTTGGCGGCACGCTCTTCGGCCTCTTTGCGGGAATCTATTACTGGTATCCGAAGATTACTGGACATATGCTTTCAGAACGGCTTGGCAAGTGGCATTTCTGGCTTACGGTCGTTGGCTTCAACGCTACGTTCTTTGTGCAACATCTTCTCGGTTTTCGCGGCATGACGCGCCGCGTGTGGACATACCCCGATTTGCCCGGCTGGCACGTTCTAAATCTGATTTCGACCATTGGCGCGTTCATCCTGGGCGCGTCGATGTTGTTGCTGCTTCTGAATCTCTACCGCAGCCGGAGCCGCGGCGCGGTATCTGGTGATAATCCCTGGGAAGCCTGGACGCTGGAATGGGCCACCACCTCGCCGCCCCCTGTCTACAACTTTGCCGAGGTGCCCCCCGTGCACAGTCGCAGGCCATTGTGGGATCTTCATCATCCGGAAGAAGCAGACTGGATGCGCGAGGACCAGCCATGAACAGCTTCGCAGATTCGGCGCAAGTTCGCGGCGGCACGCGCGAAACTACACTGGGCAGTCTGGCCCCCTTGCACGAAGCTCATGCTTCGCGCTCTCAACCTCTGATGAAAGACAAGGTCCGCCTTGCGGTATTGCTGTTTCTGGTCTCTGAAGGTATTTTCTTCATCTTCCTCATCGTCGCGTATATCTATTCGCAGCCATCGGAGATCAGCGGGCCCACCGCCCGCACCAGCCTCATACCGTGGAAGACGGGCATCTACACCGTTTTCCTCCTGCTCAGCAGCGGCTCGATTTATCTCGCGGAACGATCGCTGGGGCGCAATCTAAAGCGCTTCGCTCTTTGGATGATCGTGACCATTCTGCTCGGAGCGACATTTCTCTTCGGAGAAATGCGCGAATATTCGAGCCTGCTCCGCAGAGAGATTTCGATCAGCCGAAATCTTTTTGGCACCACCTATTTCACGCTGACCGGCTTTCACGCAATCCACGTGACACTCGGACTGCTCATGCTTCTGACACTGCTGGGGCTCACACTCTTTGGCAAGATAGGCGAGCAGCGCCGTACCTGCTTCAAAGCAGTCTCCTACTATTGGCACTTTGTGGACATTGTATGGGTGATGGTCTTCAGCGTTGTGTACCTATGGTCCGCCAGATGAACCCGACGATCCGTGGCACCGGCGATCTTCTCTTGCATGGGTGGGAAGTTCACCCGTCTGTAATTATCGGCTGCCTGGGGCTGGTCGTGTGGTATTTCGCGGTACGGCCGATCCTGCAACGATATGCGATTTTCTTTTTGACGGGTGTCTTCCTCCTCTGCCTATCTCTAATCTCGCCCATCGATCCGTTGGGAGATGATTATCTTTTTTCGGCGCACATGTTGCAGCACCTTCTTCTAATCCTGATCGTTCCCCCTCTGCTCATTTGCGGTTTAACTCCACCACGCGTCAGAGGCTGGATGTCGCATCCCTCCGTTGGGCAGTTAGAGAATATCTTGCGCAAACCGGTAGTCGCATGGATCTCCAACATGCTGATGATGGTCCTATGGCATTTGCCGGTAATGTACAACGCTGCGAATGCCAGCACTGGAATTCACATCATCGAACATCTGAGTTTTCTTGTAACCGGCTGCATGTTCTGGTGGCCTATCTTTACTCCTCTTATCGAAGAGCGAATGCAGCCGGCAACGGCGATGCTCTACCTGTTTGGCGCCGTAGTGGTGAGCACGCTACTGGGCGTCGTCATCACCTTTTTGCCCGTCGGCTTCTATAAGCCGTATCTCCACCCGATGGACAGCCTCGGCGCTTTGCATCTAATCCGCGATACCTGGGGTATCTCGGCTGCGGAAGATCAGAAGCTGGCCGGACTGCTGATGTGGGTTCCCGGATGTTCGATTTACTTCGTCGTCATCCTCATGGAACTGGGACGCTGGTTCGGAACTCCCGATGCGGACAAGCAGGAGCTCATGGCCTCACTCGCACAGCCAGCTCAGAAGGTACAACATGGATAAAGACATTCCCTCCAGGCGTAGTCTGATCTCCTCCTTCATCGCGCTCGGCAGATCAGTAGTCGAGCTCTATCAGACGGTCCACCGAGTCTGGGACCCACCCGACCTTTCGCATCCACAAAGCGAAGAGCCTCCGGCGGAGCTCGCACTTCCTGCTCCCGATCAGCATCAAGAAAATGCACAGTTGCTGACACAACATACTCCCGGGTGGCATATGCCAGGGCCGGCCAGACTTGCTGCGCCCAGCTATGCGCCGGCGATGACTTCGTTCGGCATTGTCTTCATTGCCCTCGGAGCCGTCACCAAATGGCCCCTCAGTGTTATTGGAGCCATAATCTTTGTTCTTGCGATCGCGATGTGGATTGGAGAACTGCTGCATGACTGATGAGATTAAAAGCTCCGCCTCCTTACTGACTCGCCGGCATTTGTTGATGTTGGTGAGCATCGCTGCTGGTGGCTTCGCGGCAACCATCGCCGGACTTCCCATTCTCGGATTTCTGCTCGCACCGCTCTTCCGGCGTGAGCCTCCTGTGTGGCGCGATGTCGGGCCGCTTAGCAAATTCAAAGTCGGCGAGACCTCCAAGGTCACCTTTGAAGATTCCTCTGCGATCGCTTGGGGAGGCAAAGACTCAGACACAGCCGCATGGCTCAGGCGCGTCGATGAGCAGACCTTCCAGGCATTTGCGGTTGACTGTACGCATCTTGGCTGCCCCGTTCGCTGGGAGGCCTCAGCCGAACTCTTCATGTGTCCCTGCCACGGCGGCGTCTATTACAAAAATGGAGAAGTCGCTGCCGGTCCGCCGCCGCACGCGCTCGAACAGTTTCCAGTACGCATTCTCAACAACACAGTGCAGGTCGAGTGGCGCAAGCTTCCGGTTGTCGCTGAGATCTGTCCCCACAAGACTGAGGTGGACGCTTGATTCAGCTTCTACTGACGATCTGGCATACGGTGGACGACCGGCTCGGCCTCGTTAAAAACCTCAAGCCGATCATGGAACATCGGGTTCCGAAAGAAAGCAAGTGGGCCTACGTCTTCGGCTCTGCAACGTTGTTCGCTTTTCTCCTCCAGGTCGTTACCGGCGTTGCGCTCGCCACCGTCTACGATCCCTCAGCCACGGGAGCTTACAGCAGCCTGCAGTACATCAGCCGCCAGGCGACACTGGGCAGCTTTGTCAGAGGACTGCATTACTTTGGCGCGTCAGCGATGATCCTGTTCATCGGCATCCACATGCTGCGCGTCTTTTTGTATGCGGCCTACAAGTTTCCCCGGGAAGGAAACTGGCTCACTGGAGTCGTGCTGCTGATGTTTACGCTCGGCATGGGGTTCACCGGCCAGCTCATGCGCTGGGACCAGGACGCCGTCTGGTCCATCAACATCGCCGCGCGGCAGGCGGTGCGCGTGCCGTTTATCGGAAAATATTTACAGCAATTCACGTACGCTGGCGATAAGATCAGCGGGCTGACGCTCAACCACTTCTTTGATCTACATGTCTTCATTATTCCTGGAATGATGTTCGCTTTTATCGGTATTCACCTCTACCTTGTGCTCTACAACGGTATCTCCGAGCCGCCCAAGGCGGGTGTGCCAGTCAACCCCAAAACATACCGTCATCAATACAAGGAGCTCGTCAAAAAGAACGGTGTGCCCTTCTGGCCGGATGCTGCGTGGCGCGACGCCCTCTTCGGTTCGCTGGTGATTGCGGCCGTCGTTACCTTCGCTTTCGTTTTTGGGCCGCCGCATCTTGCTCCTCCGCCGAACCCGACTTTGCTCAATGCTGAACCTCGCCCTGACTGGTACCTGCTTTGGTACTTTGCCATTCTGGCGATGAGCCCGCACCAGCTCGAGTCGGGAATCATGATCCTCGCTCCAATGCTGATTTTCGGTTCCATGTTTGCGCTTCCGTTTTGCTTCAATCGGGGCGAGCGCAGCTTGCGCCGGCGGCCGTGGGCGGTCGGCTGGGTCACGATTGTCATCGTCGGCGTGTGTACGTTCTGGTACGAGGGTAAAGTCTCGCCATGGTCTCCGCGCTTTGACGCCAAGCCGCTGCCCGTTTCAATCACTGCGTCCCTCAGCCTGAGCGCACAGCGTGGAGCAGTTCTTTTCCACGACAAGCGCTGCGAGTCATGCCATATGATCGAAGGCTACGGTGGGCTGCGCGGGCCTAATCTAACCCGGGTTGCCGACCGCCTCAACACTCAGCAAATGGAATGGCGCATCTTGAACGGCGGCCACAATATGCCTGCCTTCGCCAGTATCCTGAAGCCGCAGGAAATCGACGACATCCTCAGCTTTCTGCATTCGCGAGACATCCCTAGCGGCACCCAGATCGGTTCGACTCAACCGTAGCGTCGCCACATAAAGGAGAGTTTTATGCCTTCTCGAAAGATAGAAGACTACGCCATGATCGGCGATTGCGAGACTGCTGCTCTGGTCAGCCGTGATGGATCCATCGACTGGCTCTGTTGGCCCAACTTTTCTTCTCCTGCGTGCTTTGCTTCTCTGCTTGGCTCGCCCGAAAACGGCCACTGGATGATCGCACCCGACGAAAAGCGCGTTACCTTCACCCGCTGCTATCGTCCGCATACGCTCATTCTCGAGACGACCATGGAGACGCGGAGCGGAATCGTTCGAGTGATCGACTTCATGCCCATCCGCGGCCGCCACTCCGACCTGGTTCGCATCGTTCGATGCGATCGAGGCAAAGTAAAGATGACGATGAAATTGTCTCCTCGTTTCGACTATGGAAGCTCTATCCCCTGGCTGGAATCGGAAGAGTCTCCGAAAGAGGGTTTCGTCTGGATAGCCAAGGCTGGTCCAAACCTGGCGATCCTGCGTTGTTCTGCACCGGTAACAGAGTCTTCCCCAGCCACGCTGGCTGCGACGTTTTCGCTGAAGGCCGGCGAGAGCCAGACCTTCGTCCTGACTTATGGTTGCTCCTACGAAGAGATCCCCCCCGCGATTGATATCGATCAAGCCCTTCAGCAGACGAGCGACTTTTGGACGGAGTGGGCCTCGCGCAGCAAGTACCGTGGGCCCTACGCTGAAGCCGTGGAGCGATCGCTCATTACGCTCAAAGCCATGACTTTTCGACCCTCCGGCGGAATCGTTGCCGCCCCTACTACATCGCTTCCCGAGCAACTCGGTGGTGCCCTCAACTGGGACTATCGCTATTGCTGGATTCGCGACGCGACCCTTACGCTTTCGGCCCTGCTTGAAGCTGGATATACGGAAGAAGTGATCGCCTGGAAGGAATGGCTCTTACGCGCGGTCGGACAAGATGCCACACAAGTCCAGATCATGTATGGCATCGGAGGAGAGCGCCACATCTCCGACTGGCAGATTGCTTGGCTTACCGGATATGAGGGGTCATCCCCGGTACGCATCGGCAACGCGGCGCAGAAGCAGACCCAGCAGGATATCTACGGAGAGATCGCCCAGGCTCTATTTCACTCGCGTGAGGCCGGTGTGCCCTGCCAGCAACAGGAGTTTCGACTTCAACAGGCGCTCACCAATCATCTTGCCAATATCTGGCAACAGCCAGGCTCTGGTATGTGGGAAGAGCGCGATCGCCCGGAGCGCTTCACCTATTCTCTGGTGATGGCCTGGGTCGCACTTGATCGAGCGGTCAGAAGTATTGAGCAGCACGGAATGAAAGGTCCCCTGAAAGAGTGGACAAAACTTCGAGACAAGATTCACGCCGATGTGCTGAAGCATGGATACAACCCTCGGCTTCAGAGCTTTGTTTCGCATTATGGTTCCAAGGATCTAGACGCTTCGGTATTGTTGCTGCCGATTGTTGGATTTGTGCCGGCTAGCGACCCGCGTGTTTCGGGAACCGTAAAGGCGCTAGAGAAGAAGCTTCTCAAAGGAGGCCTTCTGCTACGCAACCTCCCTCGAAGCAGCAAAGCAAAACAGGGGGCATTTCTTGCGTGCAGCTTTTGGCTCGTTGAGGTCTACGCCATGACCGGCAGGACCAGCGAGGCTCGAACTCTTTTTGAACGAATCCTTGCGTTAGCAAACGATGTCGGGCTGTTGTCTGAGGAGTATGACTCTGACGCAAAACGACTGACTGGGAATTTCCCTCAGGCCTTTTCTCATATTGCAATGATCCGTGCGGCGATGAGGCTCGCGGGCTGCCCTCAATGACATTGTTGAATCAGCGGAATTTCTTGTAGCTATGATTTGTAATCAGACTGGGATATCGAGCCAATAGCAGTGAATGGCACGCCGAGGCTGACCCCAACGGCAACCCATGCATCGAACTCCCTAGCTCGCATCTGCGGTTCAACAATATCGCGAGATCAAGTAAATCGCTTTGCCGCTAAAAGAGAACTGTGAACTCACAACGCTGGAAGCATTTCGCCGCTATGGTCTTAGTTGGAGATGGGGTCATGGCTCTTGTTCGCCCAAGGCGGGATGCAAGTGCCTGGGCCTCCGGTCCGCTTCCCTGGAGGATAGCGATGCGTTACCTGAATCAACGACCTGTGCTGACAAGACTCATCGGGCTTGCCCAAATAGCAGGGGGAGTTTGTTGGGCTCTCTCATCTGAAAAGTTAGCGGATGGAGTGCCCGATCTTTTGTGCCGTTGGATGAGTTAGTGTAGCGCAGCTGTTTCTGATTTCAAGTAGCCGCCGTCGGGGGTGTGGGGAAGTGGGAAGCGCAAAGCGGTTTCCACTTCTCCATGCCCCGTGTTGTTTGTCAGCCATGCCTCGGGTGCCGGTGATCTGTAACCCAGCGAGAGTGCGGCCTGATGGTGTTGTAGTGGACGCGCCAGCGTTCAGCCAGCACGCGCAGTTCCCTGATCGAGTAGAAGATTTCTCCATTCAGAAACTCATCCCGGAGCTTAGAGTTGAAGCTCTCGCAGTAGCCGTTCTCCCACGGAGAGCCAGGCTCGATGTACAGCGTCTTCGCTCCTGTGTTGGCCAGCCAGTTCCGTAAGTCTTTGGCGACGAACTCCGGCCCCATTGTCCGAGCGAAGATGTTCCGGCACTCCCTTCGTCACCATCACGTCGGCTAGTGCGCTGATGACCCGGGACGATGACCATCGGCGTTCGGCACGCACCAGCAGGCTTTCGCGCGTGTGTTCATCGATCAGGTTGAGGAGCCGTACGCTGCGGCCATCGTGCGTCCGCGCGCTGACGAAGTCGTAGCTCCACACATGGTTGCGATGCGTCGGCCGGAGCCGCACGCACGAACCATCGTTGAGCCACAGCCGTCCTCGTGGCTTCTGCTTCTGCGGAACCTTGAGCCCCTCGCGACGCCAGATACGCTCCACCCGGTCTTTGCCCACCTTCCAGCCGGCTCGCTGGAGCAGCGCCGTGATCCGGCGATACCCATAACGACCGTATTGACTGGCAAGCTGGACGATCCCCTGCGTGAGTGCATCTTCGTCTTCACGCCGTGTCGCACGATAGCGCTGCGTGCCGCGCGGCTGGTTGGCCAGCCGGCACGCCCTGCGCTCCGTCATTCCATGCTTTTGCTGGGCGTGGTCTGCTGCGATACGCCGTCGCTCGGGGCTTAGAAGTTTCCCGAGGCGAAATCCTTCAACACAAGCTTGTCCAGGCTTAGGTTCGCTACCAACCGCTTCAGCTTCGAGTTCTCCTGTTCCAACTCCTTAAGCCGCTTCGCCTGGTCCACCTGCAGACCGCCGTACTCCTTGCGCCAACGGAAGTAGGTCTGCTCCACGATCCCTGCATCCTTGCATGCCTGCGGAGTCGTCTTCCCGTTCGCGACTGCCACTTCGATCTGACGCAACAGATTTACCACCTGCTCAGGCTGGTACTTCTTTCCTCGTCCCATATGCTCTCCTTGTCCAGTGTCTCTCTTCTCCACTGGCACATTTCAAGCCGGGCACTCCAGTCACCTGGATCGGACCGGCCATGGTGGCGGTACTGTTGCCGCACATTGACGTCAAGGGAATGATGTGGTCGTTCGCGGGCCTGTATCTAATGAGCGCAGGGATGGCGCTGTACCTCAAGCTGCCCGTTGAGGTTGCTTCCTAGTGATTCGTTTCTCCATAGTTCGATTGAGCCGGATCTTTGGCAGATTTACAGCTCTGTACTTCGAGTGAAGATTTCCAACCATGCTCGACGAGCGATCGCTTTTAGAGAAACCCTGCCGCAACCCTACGGAGGCAAGGGAGGACGCCCGCCCGGCTTTTTTAGTCCGAGTGACGGTGCTCATCATCTACTCGTAGCGATAATAAATGACTGCCTATCTCCTGACGGGCGCTCAAAGGGGCCTGGAAAAGGGTTTTCGCATTACGGGCTTGCCCCGAACAATCCGTATTTATCTGAACCGCGCTACCATCGGCACGCTGAAAGGGAACTTTGGAAATGATCGTATTACCTAATAACTCCGTCGTTACAAGCTTCCTTTGATGCTTGATAGCCCAGCTCTTGTCAAGGTTAATACTGAGCTGTCGGCCTTCCTTCGTCTCCCAAGGTGAATCTCTGTATCGAAGCGAGGTTCCACCAGGGGTGCAGCTTCGTGTTCGCATACTTTTGCATCACCTACAAATACGTTTCCATTGAGAGCAATCGGGAGTATGGCTGTTCGTTGAACAGCGCGATACTTCCTCCCTTTGTGAACACATTATTCAAAAATAACGAATGTCGCCACATGGATTGTTGTGAAGGCCAACTATCTCCGTTGAGTGCGCCTTCATGTAAGGGGGCAGCATTTTCTGGCTGATTACCGCCCGCTTGCAGCTACAAAGCCGAATGCAAACGTCCTCTTCACGTTTGGGGATAACCACACATGGGCAAAGGGCTAAATGCAACGCATGACCTCGATCTCGGCGACTTCGTTGCGGAGCATGCAACTGCTGAAAATGCGACCTCTCTGCACATTCTTGTACTCGGTCTGCGAGGCATGCATTTCACTAAGCCGGGGTACGGCAAGGCAATGGGGCAAGAGAGCTTCGACATGGCGCAGGATGAGGATTACCGCTGGCTTGGCACGCTCTCAAATCAGCTTTTGCCGCAAGGCCCGGAAGAGAACGGGCAGACGTTGACACTCTTTGATCTTCGCAAGCTTCGCTATCGACAGCTGGATATGCCAGCGGAGTGGGAGAAGGTGATCTATAGCTTTGACTTGTTAGTGGTGGAGCCGAGGCTCGCGGTAGCCGACGAGATCCGCTGAAAGCGGCGATCAAACCTTTGTTCCTTAGAGGGTGCAGAAGTTAATCGACCAGATCTAGCCTTAACGTACATAAATCTCCTTTTCTGGAGGTGCCCCCTTATACATGTTGCTCGCAACTCAGTTCCATCCACCATAAGGGACAATCCATGAGAGTTCTGTCCTCGCATCTCGCTTGTTTCACATTCTGCCATCAATTCGCCTTGACCTTCGCCTCGTGCTCATAACTGGGGTTTCGTTGTGTGTGTTTCCGCTAGCTTTGTCCGCACAGAGCATGACCTTCATCGGTCCCGCGCCGTCGGTCAACTTCGGTAACTCAATCCATGCGTGCCCGGAGCAACCAGTCCGGCGTCTCTAAGTTCTCCTAATTAGTCGGTACCAGCGCCCTGTAGCAAGAGAACCGAATCCGCTGCACCATTGCTTCCGAGCGTGAACTGGATCGTATGCGGGCCGGCTGTTAATGGACGGAACTGGATAGAGAGCGTGCAGGAATGCGCCGGGCCTGTTCCGCTCAAGCAGCCCTCCGGATTCGCGCCGAGTACGGTGTAGCTTGGGCTGGTGAACATCGGCTTTAGCACAAGCGGCCGGTTACCAATGTTGTCGACCTCGAGTGGCAGCGTCTTCGCTCTTCCTACCGCAACAGAACCGAAGTTCAACGGAGCGAACTGCGAACGCTGGAACAGTGAAGTGTTATTGTAAATACCGATATCATCATCAGTGGTATAGGAGTCGTTCAGCAGCATGTTCCCGGACGCATCAGCTGCGAGGGAATAAGAAGGCGTCTCCAGGTCATCATTCACGCCAAGGCTATACACGTTCTTGTAGGTTCCGCTACCTGCAGGGAACTCCAGAATCGCATTTGTCTGTATGGTGTAAGGTTTTCCAAGAGTCGCAACGGCGTAGAGATTATCTGCGCCGTCGACGGTCAGACATTGCAGGGCGAGACTGTTATCGGAAATCTTATTAAAGATCAACGTCGGCGAGCCCCCTCCAGCCGGCAACTTGGTGATCGATTCATCACCGTTGTCATTGTTGTACTGCAGCAGGAACAGGTTGCCATTCGCATCTGCGGCCATGTCGTGAATGCTATCCGGGCTGATGACATGCGCAGCGGTAGTCGCACAATCGTTGCTCCGACATTGTGCCGGCAGTTCCAGCACGTCAGTAGAAAAAATGGTTGAGCTGGTCACAAACACATCCCCAGCGCCATCTGCCGCAACCGCGCCGGGGTACTGCAGCGTCCCTGTGAGAAGGTTAAAAGCTGCGCCATCGCCGCTGGGTAACTCGGTGAAGAGATACACACCTGCACCGGTGCGAGTGAAAAACACATCGCCCGCGCCGTCGATCGTCAGTCCCCCGTTCGAGTAAGAGTCGGTTGGGTTATACAAAGTAATGCGACTCCCTCCACCGGACGGCAACTTCTCAACATCGGTTCCAACTCCAAAGATATCGCCTGCTCCGTTCAGTGCTGTCACACGCGGGTAGACCCAGCTTTCTTCGCTATTCGCTGGGGAGAATGGAAGAGCGCCGTTGTACTGGCTCTGTGAGAGAGTGGCTGCGATCTGAGGCCCTATACCGGAACCGTAAATTGGCGTTGTGGCGATCGGCTTACCACTTTTGTTCGTTATCTGGACCGCCCCGATCCGACCACCTGCAAAGCGTGGTGTGAACTGGACTTTTACAGTGCAGGTTGTCGCCGCATTTACGCTTCCCGAGCACGTGCTTCCGTCGGCTAGAGTGAAGTCGAGATCAGGGGAACCTAGGGTCAGCACATTGGGATCCCCAAGAGTGCCGCCTGCTGTGACTTTATAGTTCAAGGAGAGCGTCTCACTGCATGGCGCGGGCTTGCTCTCTGGTCCGCACAAGTTGACGTTGCCAAAATCGACCGATGATTTCGCTCCGGAGAAACTCACCGTTTGCGCCGGAAGCAGGGTGGAGAAGCAAAGCAGCATGCCGCCGGAGCAGATCGCGCGGACGCTGCGCCAAAATGATCGTGACGCACCCAAGAGACAAAGCAGAAGTTTCATTCGGACCTCCAGTAGTTGTGGGTGAATATTAGACTGGGCGGCTTAGCTGGTCAAGAAAGACTCTAGGGCCTAAAGGCACCTTTGCGGAGGCGTCCTGCGGCCTGCCAGGTATAGTCGCCGGTCAGGTGGATGTGTTCCCAGCCGATGGGCGACAGGTCAGCCGTTTTAAGCAGTTGGGTGATGGACAACGGTGTTCTCACCCTCATTGGCATCATGTGCTCGAAACCGACCGTCAAGCAGCACCTTGCGGCACGGACGACAGGTCTCTACGATCGGGGCAGCGATGTTATCGGCGCTCGATGAGATCGAGCGGATGCGTGTGACTAAACAGCGATCTTCTCCGGAATATTATGGGAGTGTCCATTGCGACAAGGCGCAAGGACAGCCGCCATAGTCTATCGCTTGAAGAAGCCCAGCACGCGGTCGAGACAATCTTGACCCTCCCCAATCCCGGGAAAATTATTTCCCTTGATCCATGGGTCTTGGGGGGCAAAAGCCAGAACGGAATCCACATTCCTCGTGAGTTCCTTTCGCCAAAAGCGCTTCTGATTACCATCTCCAGTGTCTTGGGCTCGGTTCCGCAGCCGGCGGAAGCACCTGGACGAGACAGGTCAAAACCAGCTTCAACCTGGAATTGATGGCTCCTTCTACTGCCCTTAATCTTTCGAGAGGTTCCGGACCAAACGCCCAAGCCTCTGAAGGCGATCGGCTCTCGAGAACTATTGGAGATGATTCAGCACATGCTTCAGCATGGCGTTGAAGGCCTCGTCCTCAATGCCACGCAATTCCTTGAGGCGGTCGGGATTAACTACATGCCAGTCGAGCAGGTAATGCAAATTGGCCACGGTTTCGAGATACGGCAAAAGTTCCCGCGCCAGTTCGCTCGCCGGCTTGTCCCCGTTCCTGACCGTCTCCGCCATGTCTAATGGATGACATCCGTCTTCAACCCGTTGTGCCGGTTGCCATACGATATATATGTTTCTGGCTGCCGGCGATTGTTGCAAGTGCGCCTATGCCCAATGCCATGAAAGTTCTTTGCGTCGGTATCGACCCGCAGCTCCTGGAAAGCCGCCGCCGACGCTGGTCGAACCGATAGGCGATACCATTCCGGGTGGGTAGGGAACTGTCGGTTAGCCTTCCAATGCATCCATTAACTTTCGGAAGAGCGGCTCCTTCTGATCCCGGGACCGAACGCAACGCTACACCGCGCCACTGTTTGCTCTGTCAGACGCGGGAAACAAAGTTATTGACTTGTCACCGGAGAAGAAGCACCATTGCTCTGCTTCTGAGGTTTTCCGCGTGATGCGTTTACTGTTTTTCTCATCCACTTCAAATCTTTGCAAACCTTTAATTCAAATAGATAAAGCCATCCTGCTTCTCGCGGCTTTGCTGTTGATCTCTCCAGCTGCGCTCTACGCGCAGGGTGTAAGATTCGCCGGCACCACGCCTTCGGTGGACTTTGGAACTGTGAATCTTTGCGGCGCCGGTAAGACTGCGCCCGCTCCATGCAGCAAAGTCCTGACATTGACCTATAACGTAACTGCCAGCGGCACGCTTGGCGCAATTGAGGTCGTCACAGAAGGTACACCGGATCTCGACTTCACGCTGGCTGCCGGCAGCAGCTGCACCGGCGCTGTGACGGCTGGCACAACCTGCACCGTGAATGTGAACTTTGTGCCAAAGCAAGCCGGAGCCCGCCAGGGCGGAGTGTTGATCCCCAATACCAGCGGTAAGATATTGGCTGTGACGCAGATCTATGGATCCGCGGCAGGCGGCCCTCAGATCGGGTTTAGCCCTGGCGCGCAGGTCGCACTGCCCTCGACCCCCGAAAACAGTGTCCTCTTAGACGTGGACAGCGTCGGCGATCTCTTCTTTTTGGAGTATCATTCCGGCCCCAATGGAGCTGAAAATAACCTTTTGGTGAAAGTGCCGGCCGGGGGCGGAGCCCCGGTGACGGTTTTCACCAGCAACACCGACACCAGCCTGCAGCCGATCCAGTCCATGGCAGTGGATGGAGCCGGCGATATCTTCGTTTCGGTCGGACTTGTGGCCTCCTACTACCAGACCATTGTTTTTGAGGTCCCGGCTGGCGGTGGTACACCGGTGAAACTGCCTTTCAGTCCCTACATCACGGGCGCCACACTTAGCGTGGACGGCACGGGCAATCTCTTCGCTGCGGATTCGTACAACAATCTCTATGAACTGCCGGTTGGGAGCGACACGGTGAAAGATCTTCCGTTCGATAACAACTCCTCAACCTCCGTAGATTTTGCGGCGAACGCGGCCGGCGATCTCTTCGTCTCGGAGCGTGGCCCGTATGATCCAGTGGAAACCTCTCCCCGCGTCATCGAGTTGCCGGCCGGGGGCGGTGCTCAGTTCCAACTCCCATTTACCAGCGCCGATTCCATGTCCATCAGTGTCGATGGGCTCGGGAATCTTTACGCCACGGTCGTTGCTCCCTCGGCAAGCACGACCTCAATTCTCGAGTTGTCACCGGGCGCCAGCACACCCATCGCCGCCGCCGGCTTCGCCAGCCTGAACTTCTTTCTCGTAGATCAGCCCGGCAACTTCTACATCCAGAGTGAGTACGGAGGCAGCTTTTACAAGGTGCAGCGTGCGCAATCTCCGCCGTTGAACTTCCCATCGACACCGATCGGCGCTACGTCCACACAGCCGTTGACCATCATGAACACCGGCACGGGAAGCCTGACGATCGCGCCCTCTTTCAGCAGTGATACTTACAGAATCGTCAGCATGACGCCGGCGAACTGCGTAGCTGGTATTCCCGCAGCCCAGACCTGCACACTCGCGATCGGATTCTCTCCGCCGAGCGACGGCTCGCTCAACGGCACATTGACCCTCGCGACCGACACCTCAAACAATCCCGTTGTGCCATTGATTGCCACGGCCAGCGGTGTAGTTACGCCGGTCTTTAGCCTGGCGTCGGGCATCTACGCAACAGCGCAGAGTATCTCGATCACGGACCCTCAGCCGGGCGCAGTCATTTACTACACCACGAATGGCACGTTGCCGACGGCTTCTTCGACGCCCTATACCGGCCCGATTTCAGTCACCTCGACCGAGAGAGTGACTGCCATCGCGGTGGCCGCCGGTATTGCCTCGCCGGTATCAACCGCCTCTTACACAATCGTCAGCGCGGTCCCTGCCAACGTCATTAACTTTGGCGGCGGCTTCAGTGACCCGCAGCCCACTTTACAGTTTAACGGGAGTACCGGTCTCGATGGGAGCCGCCTCCAATTGACAAATGGTCTGGAAGAGCAGGCCAGCGCTTTCCGCGCTGCACCTGTCAACATTCAGTCTTTCACCACCTTCTTCACCTTTCAATTCACCGACGCGGCGGCAGATGGCTTCACTTTCACCATCCAGAATGTCGGTGACCATGCACTTGGCGGCATCGGCGGCTACCTGGGCTATCAGGGTATCGGCAAGAGCGTGGCGATCAAGTTCGATCTCTTCAATAACGGCGGCGAAGGCGTCAACTCGACTGGCCTCTACCTCGACGGCGCGGCCCCCATCATCCCCGCGATCAATCTCACCGGATCGGGTATCGATCTGCATAGTGGCCATGCGATTCTGGCCCAGCTGACGTATAACGGAACCGATCTCATCCTTACGCTGACCGATACCGTAACCTTTGCAACATGGTTTCACGCCTTCGCCGTCAACATACCTGCGATTGTCGGCGGCGACACTGCGTTTGTGGGCTTTACCGCTGGCACGGGCGGTCTGAGTGCAGACCAGGAGATTCTGTCGTGGACGTACACCTCCGGAGCCCCCGCACCGCCTCTCCTGCCCCGACTACCGCAATACGCAAAAGGCTTCACTGGCCTGGGTGTAACTACAAACGGCAGCAGCTCCACCGCCGGAACTGCGCTGCAAGTCACAAACAGCGGCACCTTCGAGGCAAACAGTGCCTTCTTTACCGATCCAATAAACGTTCAGACGTTTACGACTGATTTCACGTTCCTGCTATCGAGCCCCGACAGTTCGACGCCGCTCGCAGACATCGCCGACGGCTTCACCTTCACCATTCAGAACGCCGGTCTTCACGCAGTCGGCGGATTCGGGGGGGCCCTGGGCTACGGTGGTATCGGCAAGAGTGTCGCTATCAAGTTTGACCTTCACAACAATGCAGGCGAAGGACCGAACTCGACCGGCTTTTACCTCGACGGTGCGGAGCCGACGCTGCCTTCGATCGACCTGCACGACACTCCCACCGATATTCATGGTGACACAATGCATGCTCATATCACTTACGACGGAACGAACTTGATTTTGACCCTGACCGACGTTGTCAACGGCGGCGTCGCCGGTCCATACTCGTTTCCCGTAAACATCCCGGAGACGGTTGGCGGCAACACGGCCTACGTCGGCTTCACTGGCGCGACCGGGGCCAGTACCGCCATTCAGGATGTGCTGAATTGGACCTTCAGCAATCCGTAAGCGTCACGCAACGCCAGGGGCCAGTACCGCCATTCAAGATGTGCTGAATTGGACGTTCAGCAATCCGTAAGCGTCACGCAACGCCAGTTCTTGCTGGTCTGCGGGTGGGTTGATTATATGAAAGATTTTGAGGGCTGGACACCAAGCTGGAGAATCCGGCGGAACGCTATGTCCTCGCCTCCTTCTGCTATGGCTGCAACCTCGGCCCGAGTCAGACGGCTCGGGCCGTGCAGGGAACGGACCGGCGGCAGATCGCCTGGATCAACCGGCGGCACATCACGGAAGACGCGCTCGACGAAGCCATCACGACGATCATCAACGCCTATAACAACTTCTCTCTGCCGAGACTCTGGGGATCGGGGCAAGCACGCCTCTGCCGACGGCACGCGCTGGGATCTCTATGAACAGAACCTTCTCTCCGAGTACCACATCCGCTATGGCGGCTACGGAGGTATTGGCTACTACCATGTCTCCGACACCTACATCGCCCTCTTCAGCCACTTCATCCCTTGCGGTGTCTGGGAGGCGGTCTACATCCTCGATTGACATAATCAACTGTCTAGCAGTACTCAAACCCTCAGCTTCGGCTGTGCCAGAACGTACATCCCTCAGCAAACCATATCCGGGCGCGATTTCGATCGCGCCCAGGCCTGTTGATGTGGCAATACCTTCGTGGAATATTCCCAGCTATGATGTCTTACGGATGTCGCAGGGTCTGCAGGTATATCGCCATCACAACAGCGATTACGCCAATCGAAATTGCAAACCACTCCATTGGGCCGAGGTGCCGCAAATGTGTTCGGAAGCCGTAAGTGGACTCAAATAGCTCTCGGGCTGAACCTCGTCGGGACGGTGTGTTTGTTTGGTTAATTTCAGGCAACCTCATCGTCTACGTGAAAAGTCACCAGACCTCTTCCATATCGGTGCGTCCGCTTAAAGTTGTGCCTACGCGCTTCCCGCGCACGATGATGGTGGTGTTTGCGGCGGCGCATGGCGTGGCCGCCTCAGCCAACTCTCTAGGAGTCACGGCTCCCTAGGCTTGCTCTAGAAGCCGTAGTTCTTTTTGCGTAATGCGTTCTTATAACGGTCTCGCGCCTTTTTCGTTGTGAGTTCGGCATCATGGACGACAAACCCCGCCGCGTCCCACTTTTCCATTTCCACCATGGAGTGGTCGTCGTTGGCCAGGGCTTCCTCGGCTCGAATGGCGTTCACATAACTGTCAAGAGCGTGCTTGTATGCGGCTAGTAGTTCGTCGAGATTTTCGTTATGCATCGTGTTCTGAAACTATGGGCAGTGCACGCCCCGGTCAATGGCTTTGCCCACGATTTACCGAAGATTGTTGAAACGCCCAGTTTGACGAAGCCGATGAACACTATGCGATTTCCCTCACAGATTAGCTATGACGGATAGATGGAAACGATCTCCTCAAGCGGCTGCTGCTTTCTCCAGAGGGGAGGAAGGTTCCTCCGAGAGCTCTTCGAGGCTCTTACCCTTGGTCTCTGGAAGCATAAAGATGGTGACGATCAGGCCTAGGACACTGACGATGGCTGCCGCCCCTTCCGCAGCCGGCAAACCCTTCCAGTGCATAAAAAAGGGAAAGGTAAAAACGCCGACAAATCCTCCAATCTTGCCGAGAGCGGCGGCGATGCCGTGGGCGGTGGTGCGGACTTTCACCGGGAAAAGTTCGGATGGGTAGACGAACGTAGTCGCGTTGGGTCCGAACTCCGTAAAGAAATAGCTGAGCCCGTAAATGAGCAGAAAGGGTAAGACAAGTTTTTCGACGTTGGGAATCAGTGCAAGCATGCCAAAAGTGACAGCCATCATCCCGAATCCGACCGCTTGGATTGTCTTGCGGCCGAGCTTGTCCATGGTAACGGCGGCAACAGCATAACCAGGTGCGGCGAAAGCGGCGAAAATGCCTAGTTGGGTCAGTGTTTTCTGAAGAATAGTGTGATCACTTCCCAGCGCGGAAAGAACCAGGGGACTCGAAACAGTGTTGCCGTAGTAGGCGAAATCCATGAGAAACCAAGCTGCGCTGGCTCCGACGAGCCGGATAAGAATGAGTTTGTTGTCGATCAGACGATGGTAGCCATCCCAGAAGGAGACGGAATGGGTCTTCGGATCATAGTGGCCAGCCTTCTTGAGTTTGCCGGACTCATCCTCCTCCTGACCGACAGCTTTTAGAAAACGAGGCGATTCCTTAAGATGACGGCGCGCACCGTAGACGGCGAGAGCTGGAAGCGCTCCACAGGAAACGAGAACGCGCCAGATGATGTCCTGAGAAATATGGGTAGAGAGCAACGCCGCAGCCAGTAGAGGACCGACAATGAGTCCGGCTGCCTGCATGGCGAAGACGAGTGTGACCAACATGCCACGATGGGCTTTTCCAGCGTACTCGCTCATGATCGTAGCGGAAACGGGATAGTCGCCGCCTATGCCGACACCCAGTATGAAGCGGAAGCCGATGAGCCACCAAATGTTGGGAGAAAAGGCGCAGGCGATAGCTCCGGCAGCGAGGACGAGGACTTCGACACCGTAGATGCGCTTGCGACCGACCATGTCCGCGATGCGCCCGAAGAGGAGGGCGCCTATAGCGGCGGCAAGCAGGGCGGTGGACTCAACCAATCCTTCTTCTAGTTTGCCGACATGCCACATCGGTTTCAGCAGAGCCATGACGACGCCGATGATGAAGAGATCGTAGGCGTCAGTGAAGAATCCCATGCCAGAGATAAACATGATCTTCCAGTGTTCTTTGGAGATGCCTGCGTTGTCCATCTCTGAAAAGTCGCCTTGCCGCGTGTCAATCGAAGTGGCCATGAGAACCCCCTCGAACTTCGGATGCTTGGGAACATGAATGCTGCGTAAATAGGTTTGAATGGACGACAAATGCGCACACTCCGTCTTGTCTCTAAGCGAAGCAATGGTGAGGAGGCGGGAAAGTACCCTCCTCAGAGACTGGGTTTTTCGGCCAAGCCTAACGGAAAGAGCGGAAAAGGGGGAGTAGCGGTTAGAGACCGCCCTGCTTTATTCCGGCAGCGTCCTTTTACCAAAGGAGGGAGCGGGTTGTTGTGGACCCGCTCCACTTGGAGTCCCTCTAGAAGGGGCTCTCCTCGGTAGGTTCGGCGGCATCGCCCTGTTCGGCCGAGGCCATTTTCGTGTAGTCGATGCGGAGGATAGTGTTCGCGACCAGCTCCACGGTGTGGCGCTTGATCTTTTTGTCATCGGTATATTCGCCGGTGCGCAGCTCGCCCTGGACCATGACCGGATCGCCCTGCTTGAGGGCTGCGGCAAACTTGCCCAGGTGGCCCCAGGCCGCCACTCGAAACCAATCGGTGGTTTCGTGGTCCTTGCCGTTCTTGTCCTTCCATTTCTTGTTCGAGGCGATTGAGAAACGGGTTACGTTTTTGCCGCCGGCTGTGGTTGAGGTTTCGGCATCTTTTCCGAGGTTGCCTGCGATCTGCGCGAGGTTGATGTAAGGCATGGTGTGATTCTCCTTGGGTTGGTTTTTTCTTGCGTTGGAACATACTGCCCGAAGGGGCGGGGTGGGCGTGAACTCCCCTAGAGGCGGGTGTTGTCCGCCATGCCAAGCTGAAGTTTTCTTGGAGATGGGACCCCGAGCGGACTGTTGCGAGAGGGGGAGGGGGCTGGAAAACTTCGGCGACGCGCCGCCGGGCGTGAGCGTTCTTGCCCATCCCCGATGGCCAACCGGAAGAAAAAACCAAAACAGGGTTACAGCTGCGTTCAACCGTTTGCCTGGTCGCGGTTCGGGAAAGGTGCTCGGGACCTCTGTCGGTTTCGAGCGGCGGTAGTGTCCTGTGCTGTGCGCCTCGGAAATCGGAAGGAAGGATAGGCTGCGGGGGTAGGGATTGGTTTCGAGTGACGGCTTGTGATTCTGAGAGGCGAAGCCTTCCGTTCTGCTGGGATTCGGTCATGGTCCATGGCGGACTCCGGGTGCAGTTCACAACAGAAACAAGATGAAGTTGCTTGTCGCTTTCCGGGAATACGTGAAGAGTCGTCTCGGATAGGCGTACCGCCAGCATGAGTGGTCCTTCTCTGAAGGTGGTGAGCTGATTCATCGCGGAGGAGGTCGATTTCCATTTGGTTTGCTGACGCCTATTTGCTAGCTTCGTGGTGTCCGCGCAGGTGATAGCAGCCATTGTTGTCAATGCAAAGTAGTCGGGTGCGGCTTTGCTTGTCGAAGTAAATGGTGGCGGGGCCGTTTATGTCCTCGACATCGAGCGCGCCGTCACCATCTCGGGACTCGACCCATTCGTCTTTAAGCGGCTCTGGAGACCGAGCCGCCGCCAACTGCGAGGCTAGCTGTTTCTGGTCCTGCGAAGATAAGGGGCGAGAGCTGCGAGTGTGCAATCCGTAGTATGCATTTGTGACGCCTACGGCCACGATGGATACGGCGAGGAATAGGCCGAGGACGACGATGACGATTTGGGGACGTGGGGTGGTTGCTGGCGGACAATCGATATCTTTCATGGCTGAGGTCCTTTCATTGAAAAGGGTGGTGGTTTAACGTCCCATGCGGATGCGGTTCGCAGGCTGGGGCGCAATGGCGACGGCAGGGGCTTCAAACTGCGGTTGCTGGGGAAGTGCGACAGGGATTGGGATGGCCTGGTTCTGGGTCACCTGGCTTTGCGTCTCGGTTTTGTTGGCGGGAGAGCCATCGGAGATATAAAGATTGACGTCCCGACCGTTGCGAGAGAGCGAAGTAAGTTCGCGCTCGGTCGGTGCCGCATCCTGGGTGAAGAGCACTCGCTCCGGGGCTCCCGTTTTGACGCTTTCAACGGCGTAGCCGTGTTCTATATGGCGGGCCTGCTCGGAGGTGAGTTGGACAACGGAGCCTTTATCGAGCTGCACATCAAGATTGTTGGTGGCACCGATGGACGTTACGGTGCCCAATTCCCCTTTACGGATGCCGAGTCCGGCGTCCCCGCGGGTAAACTGCACACGATCGCCTTGCGCGATTTCGCGTCGCTCCTGGCGATAGACACCGCTCTCCGCGGTCATCGTTTTTGAAAGATGCGGGTTGTAGGTGGCCCCGTCTCCGCCGGGAGTTTGAACAGTTAATGTGTTGTTCCTGGCGTCGACCGACAACACAGTGGCGGTGCTGTTGTAGGGTATCCCGTCAATCCTGGGACTTCCCTGCCGGGAGTGGATAATATCGCCGGGTTCGTATTGCGCGGCAACTCTGGGATTGCTCAAGATCTTCTCGACGTGGACGATGAGAGCGTTGCTGTCGGGTGCAACCTGGCCCTGGGACTGGAGTTCGGAGCGGATGAGTTGGTTCAGCTCGCGGCGTTCCCCAGCATCTGGCGCAACCACGACGGTACTGTCCGGACGCTCGGCGTAAGCGAGTGCAACCGCCGCGATGCGGTGGTTGGGATCGGAATACTGGTTCACTACGGGAGCCGGAGCGGCCCGTTGCGCCGCGGGCTGGTTCTGGCGGAAGTCTACCGCGGCGGTTTTGCTTATCTCTGTGGCCAGGCGCGTCCCCAGCGACTCGGCGTCGTTGGTGTAAATGCGCGCGTCCTCCGACGCGCGCGAGATCGAGACATACGCCAGTCGCGTATTGATGAGCAAGCGAGAGGACTCGGTGTCGATATTCGCGAGAACGCGGCCCTCAGTGAGTCCTTGTGAACTATGCGAAGTCAGGGCATAGCCGTGGTCGAAGTGCCTCATCTTGGTGGGATCGAAGGTGACGGCGCGGCCCTCCTTGCCGTCGATTTGAACGGTTATCCCGGCGTCGTCAAGCTGGACGATGGTCCCGAGATCGCGGTTATTAACGCCGAGCTTTTTATCGGGTGCTGTGAACTGAATGCGATCGCCAGTAGCAAACTCCCGCGTTTGTTCCCTGTAGACGTTCGCGCCCCTGAGCCTCTTGGGATCGTAGGTGACGGTTTGGCCGTCCTCTCTTTCGACCGTGAGCGTGTTATCTCGGGACTGGACAGAGACGACCCTCGCGGTGCTGTCGCGGGCGATATCGTAGATCTTGCTGCCGCTTGTGTACTTCAGAATGTCGCCGGGCTGGTATCGCGCCGCCCACTCGCGATCGGCGCCGGTCATGTCCGATCGGTGAGTCAGAGTAAGGAACTCGCGGTCGTCGGTGGCGACCGTGCCGGCGGCCTGCAACTCCGTCCGGATGGCTTGGTTGATCGCCTGGCGGCTGCGGTTGTCGGGCGAGACGACGATGGTATTTTTGGGGTTGGCGGCGTAGTCCTGGGCGATGGCCAGGATACGTTCCTTACCGTCTTTGATCTCGGTGACTCGGCCTTGTTTGCCGAGGAGCCGGACGCCTTCGACGGTCTTTCCTGTTGCGAGATGCTCAACGGCCTTTAACAGCTCGGGGTTCTTCTGGCGCATGATCCGATCGAGCTGCGCGGTGCGCATTCCAGCGTCTTGCATCTGTTCAAAAGGTCGCCCGGCGTCGACCCCTTGATGTTGGCGCGTATCGCCAACGACAAGGACGCGATCCTCTAGCTGGATCTTGTCGAGAAAGGCGCGCATCTGTTTTGTGCTGGCAAGGCTCGACTCGTCCAGCAGATAGAGATGTTGGCTGGCAGGATCGCCCGCCACCTGGCCCTGACGACCCTGGGCAAGGAAGCTCTGGAGAGTAGTTGCATTGATCCCGGCCTCGCGGAGCTGCGCAGCGGCCCGCGAGGTCGGAGCGAAGCCTTCGACCACGTAGCCCGCATTTTCTGCCCCTTCCCGGATACTGGAAAGGACGCTGGTCTTCCCGGCGCCGGCCAGCCCCTGTAGTCCGTGGATACGGTCGGGTGAGGTAAGAACCTCATGAATCACGGTCCGCTGGCCAGGATTGAGGAAAGTCCTACGGGACGCCTGGACGAGGGCCCTTTCCTCATCCATCATCGGCTCGACGAGCTGCTGGCCGCGCATGACATGGGCCACATTGGCTCGCTCGCTGGCGATGGTTTCGGGAGTGCTAAACCTCGGTCCTGAATCGTATTTCTGGCCCTCGATGCGAACGAAGTCGCCGCGGTTCTGCCGGCTTTGGAACTCGGTGCGAATCTGTGCCAACGTCGTCTCGCCCATACCGTGCCTGAGCGCGTCGCGCATGAGCGCCCGCTCGTCGACGACCGCCTCCCGCTCGAAGTTGCTACTGCGTGCATAGGTGACCGCCTCTCTCGCCTTCAGGGTCTCGTCGGGCTGCGTCTCACGGTTCTGGATACGCTTCAGGGCGCGTTCTCGCGCTTCGGCCACGACTGTCGTCGCCTCGTCGCCAAAGGACTCGGCGATCCGCTGATGCGCGGCGAGCACTTGTTCGGGTGTCAGAATTTGCTTGCTATCGCGGGTGGCGTGGGCGGCGATCTGGGCGGCTTCGGCTCCGCTGTGTCCGGTCTTTTCGAGATGATCTTTGATCTGTCGGGAGCGGGGACTCGAAGCGTCAAGGTACTCCTGCGAGTAGCCTTTGATCTCGGGCGCTCCGCTTTGTCCTGGCGTGATTTCGTAGCCAAGATTTCGGAGTTGATGGGTGAGAGCGGACTGATACACCGCCGTCGCGAAGTTCTGAGATTCGAAGAGACTTTGCGGTTGGAGAGCGCGGGTCGTCCCATCTGCGCGTTCGGTCACGTTGAAGATGACAGCGTGGGTGTGGAGTTGGGGCGCGGCGTAGCCATCGACCGGGCGGGCGGTGTCGTGCTCGAACTTTGCGGCGACGAACTGGCCTGTGGTTTCGGCAGGATTATTGCCGCCGATCCGTGCCTGCGTGTACCGCTCAAGTTCGGTGAGCGCAGCGGTGACTGCCTCCCGATGGGCCTCTCTCGCCCGGTCATCGCCGCCGACCAGGGCGGTCAAGGAGACAGATTTTGGCGCAGAGAAGGTAGCATCCCACGCGGCGCGGTGCTCGACCGCTTTCGTGATCGAGCCGTCGGCATTGGTGTACTCCTGGGCCTCGCGATGCTTGACCATCTGCTCGTTCGTCTGGGGATGGCGGCCTTCGGTAAGCCGGGCGAACTCGTCGGCCGTGACGGTGCCCGCGAGGCCCATCTTGCCGGCAAGCTGGCCCTGCCATTCGCCCTGAATAACTGCACCTTGCTTATAGTAGTTCGCTGTCTCTGACGTAAATTCGAGCTGGTGATACGTCTGCGCCTGGCTGGAACTGAGGGCTTTCGAGATGTTCAGCACGGTGGTCTCCCGCTCTTGGGCTATAGGTTGTTGCTGCGGTCGAGGGCTGGCTCTTGGGTGAACAGCGGCATGGTGCGCGGCCTGGCAATAGGCCCGGGAAGGACACGCTGGGCCCTGGCTGCGGCCTCCATGCGCTGGTCGAGATCGGCGAGCTGCTTGTCGAATGACTCTTGTGGCCCCGACGGAGATACAGGTTGGCGGGTCGCGTCGATTGCCGAAGCCGGCACATCATCACGGTTCGGAGTCGATGGGCCGACGGGTTCGGCGATCTTCGCGGCGGCGGGCTCAATGACAGGCTCGGGCGCTTTGGGTGGCAGTGACCGAAGCCACATATCCTCTTCTGGGATATCGCGCGGCACAATAGACGGCGCGATGATTTTTCGGTCCATATGGGCGAAAGAAAACCGGGTGACGTGGTTGCCGAGCTTCATGAAAGCATGGAGGTCGTCCAGGCCCTCGATCTCGGAGGCCATGACCAGCGGCTCGATCTGACGGTCCATCGTGAAGCTCTTCCCTGCCCGTTTTCCGTCCGCAACCGTCTCTCGAACCCGCTCTATCTCGATCTCGCCAATCAACTCAGAGGCCCACTTTGCGGCGCTCGGCTCGGAGGTCTTCATGACAATCTTGGTTGAGGGCATCGAGAGCATGACTTCGGCCAGGTGCCCGTAGATGACCTCAAGCTGGGCCTTGCCCTGGTAGCCGAAGATGATCGGGTTGTTGCTCTTGCGGCCCTTGGTGAGAGCGGTGTGGAATTGGGGTAGACGCTGGAGTGTGGCCAGCTCGTCGATCACGAACCACGCCCGCTTTTGGTCGGGCTTAGGGAGGCTCAGAAGCCTGAGAATGAGCAGGTCGATCCAGAGGGAATGGAGGGGGCGCAAAGCCTCCTGCTGGGCCTCTTCGGTCGATGTGAGGAAGATCCAGCCCTCGCGCTTCTCGGACCATTCTGTCGCGCTCCACTCCACTCCTTTCGCCTGTTCCTTGGTCTTCAAGAGGCGCAGACTGTCGGCAATCAGGCCCAGCGAACCAAGGACGCCGTTCCTCTGGTCGGGAGCGTCTTTAGCGATCATGGCAGCAATTTCGGTGCCCGCTACACGGGCATCGATCTCCTCTGCGTTCGACATCCACTCGACCAATTGCTGAGGAGACGGACGATATTTCATCAGGTGAGCGAAGACCTTTTGCGGCGTGTCGGTAAAGAATTCGCCCTTCTTATTGTCGGTCGGCTGGTAGAGTGAGGCGGCGATGGTTCGCGCCTCTGCTGGGTTCCGCAGCTCGCTCGGTGGCGTCCAATAAGGGCATCGATCATCGAAGGGATTGAGGATGTAATCTTTCCGGTCCTCGCGGAAGAACCGCTGGACGAACTCCCCTGCTGGATCGTAGACGATGGCCGATTCGCCCCGGTCTTCGATCTGTTCGAGCATCTTCATAAGCAGTGTCGATTTGCCCACGCCGGTGTCGCCCATGATCTGAACGTGCTTCGCCTCGGCAAGCGTTGGAAGGCGGATGATGACCCCCTTCCGGTTCGTGACGAGGCCCAGCCCTTGGCCCTTTACAGCATCGTTGAACTCCTTTGGAGGAAGCATCTGGGGACCGCGAAGAAGCCTTCCGTACTTCATGCGCTTGGCCCGTTTAAAGTCCCAGGGAACGGCAAAGCAGAGCATGAAAACCACCACGATGCCGCTTTCGATCAGCGCCGGTTCATAGCTGCTCAGAAGGTCTTCTCCCCCGAAGATCGCCGACTGTAACCACAGGCGCAAGGTCGTATCGGCAAACTTGCGGGCTGGGGCACGGAAGAGCGTCGTGTATCCCTGCGCCCTGGCTGCTGAAGATAGTTGGACGCCGATTTGCTTCCCCTGAACGGTCATCGTGCCCGGCTCGAAGTCATCGGGAACGGCGACGCGGGGGAAGCGCTTCTCACCCCCGAGGTAAATCAACCGATACGAGCCATGCATGTTGAACTGCGCTCCTACCGTCGTCTGGATCAATGCGCCGGTGTAATTTCGTGCCAGGAAAGGCTTCATCGCGAACATGCTGAAGAGGAGCGTCAGCATGATCGGAATCACGAGCATGAGCGTCCCGTAGGTGTAAATCGGCACTTGCGGCGGCCAGACGACCGTCTCTTTCCGTCCCCATTGTTGCGCCATTTTTAGTTCTCCTTTGGATCGGTTGTCGCATACTGTTCCGTTAGTTCGAGGGCCTGCTTGTGCTTCGTAATCCGTACTTTGGTGAGCATCGCTGTGAACGTTTCCGGAGTCATCAACTCGCCGCACGCGATGTGCTTCAACACGAGATTGAGGAGCATCCGGGTAGCGACTACCTCGGTAAAAAGAGGGTCGCGCGGACTGCGCCGCGCCTCCCGCAACAGCACCTCACGCGCCCACTCGCTAAGGGCCTTTTGTTCCGACCGTGCCACCCTGTCGAGTTCGCTCAGCTCACTCTCTGTGACCTTCGCTGTTGCCGCAAAAGTTCGGCCGCTCCGACCTTCGGAGCGCCGGAAACGAGTGCTGAGATCGAGTTGATCCGTCGATTTAACGTCCACGCGGTACCCTCCTTTTCCGTGGTCTCCTATAGGAAACTTGAGGTTTCCTATAGGAGACCGGTCCATGCCAAACTATTGAATCTGCGCGGGTTCCTATAGGAAACTTCGCCTCCTCCAAACGCGACCCTGGAAGGGGTGGAGTGTCGTCATTTCCCATGTGCGAAGCACATCTGTTGCTCCTCGAATCAATTGCTGAAGGAAAACCACTTAGTTTGCCGCGCAACAAACTTCCGCGCTGGTGCACATCGGGCGAGCAGAGCGCATGCTCTGCTCACACCAATTAATCTGCCGCAAGCGAAGAAGCAGGCTTCGGACCACGTCGGGCGCTGGCTGATACGCTCGCAGGCTTCTTCACGCGCAGAGATACAGGAACTTTCGGGTTCGCAACTCGATATTTCTGGAACTCTGCATCCTTCGCGAGGGCGAACTCAATCGCCTTATTCACAACCTCATCAGCGGACGCTTTGGCAAACGCAGCGTACTGGTCAACGGTATGCACCGTTGACTCTTCAAGTGTGCAGAGGACGGTGAGTTTCTTGATCGTTTTGATATCGAGTAGTGGCATTCGGCATCTTCCTCCTGGATATGTCTGGGTTATGCTGCGTGGATGGTTGAGCGCTCATCGTCGGCGCGGTAATAGTCTTCGGTGATGAAAGCTTGTCGCTCGAAGTCGTAGCCCTTGCAGCCGATGAACTCGCGAACCCTGCGTTTGCCGGTGGGATCGCGTTCGCAGTAAAGAACGAAGTCGATGGCGTCGGCCGTCTCCGACCGGATGAAGCTGTGATTGATATTCGGGCGAGCGCTCAGCGCGAGATTCGAGAGGCGGCTGAGTGCGTCCCACGCCGATTTCGCATGTAATGTGGTCAGCGTTCCACCGTGCCCTGTGTTCATCGCCTGGAGTAAATCGTTCGCGCATTCGTCTCGTATTTCGCCGAAGATGATGCGGTCGGGACGATGACGGAGAGCGGCGGCAAGCAACGCGCTCGGCGTGACGCCGGTCTGGCCGGGAATCGCATCGACAACTTCCCAGCGGACGGTGTTCGGTTGCTTCACTTGCAGTTCGGCGACCTGCTCGATCACGATCAGTCTGTCGGTCAGCGGTACGTGATCGAGGATGGCTTTCATCAGGGTCGTCTTGCCAGATCCCGTCCCGCCGGCGATCATGCCGTTCTTCTTCGCGAGGAGCAAAGAGACGATGTGGTCTCTGACTACGGTGGGGAGACTCCCCTTCTCGATGAGCTGTTCGGTCGAGAACCACTGATTGAATTTGCGGATGGTGAGCGTAGGTCCGCCAATGGACGAAGGTGCGCCGACAACCGCGACTCGCGAGCCGTCCGGCATGCGCGTGTTGAGAATCGGGTTCTGCGCGGTCAAGTCCTGTCCAAGCATTCTTGCGACACGCTGGATTGCGGCCTCCAGGCGTTCGACGCTGTAGGTGTTGGTCAGCGCAATATGCTCGATGACGCCACCCCGGTCGGCATACACGCCCTTGGTCCCGTTAATCATCAAGTCGCTGATGGTGGTGTCGAGGATGAGCGCCTGCAACTCGTCCTCGAAGAATGGAAGGACTTTCTCCCAGACACTCACGTCGGTTTCAGTTGCAAGCTCGGTGACGATCTCGGCGTCGATCATGGTTGGGTCCCAGGCTTGACCGCAGGCGAGCCTTCCGGGGTTTGATCGACAGAAGCGCGATTTTCGTGAAATTCGGTGATCGTCAACCCGAGTGGGTTGATGGTTTCGTATTGCGGATTGGTGCGCGCCTGAAGGCTCACTTGCGCCGGATTCAGGTAATAAGTCACGGATGACACCCAGTGTTCGGTGCGCGGCTGCCGGGACTGCTCGGGCGAATACATCCGGTCGAAGTTGACCAGCGCCGTGCCTCGCGAAACAATCGCGCCGGAGATGGCTTCCTGAGTCATCGAAGTGATGGTGACGTTGTTCACCTGCACGTCGCTCTGCTCGATCTGGCCGGCCATCACCTGCGAGGTGAGGTGGTTGCTGTTGTCCGCCATGATGAGCTGCGAGGCGAGCGGTCCAGAGAGGAAGTAGTAGTTCATCGGGTACTTCTTCGCGATCGTTTGACGATTGATCGTGTGGCGGTAATTGATCCAATCGGTGAGGTAGGTGCGGATTTCACCCTCACGCGGGCTGTAGCTGAGGTCGCTATATTGAATTGCCTGCGCTCTGCCCGCCTCGTCGATCCGAATGTATCGATTGACCGCGGGGCGACCGGAGACATAAACGACGGCCCCGCTGAGCGCAAGCGAGAGGACGGCGAGCGAGCCTATCGCGATCTTTGCGATGCGGCGTTCGCTGTAATGCGCTGCGTAAACTTCGTTGGCGATCTCGTCGGCCAGCACTCGTTGCTTGGGCGTGGGATGACTAGTGGGAGTGGCTGTTGGTGTGGACATGGGGTTTCCTCGACGCCTTGAATATGTGGTAACCGATTGGAACCGTGACAAAGAGACTCTCGATAACGATTGCCACGAAGAGAAAAAGGGATGATCTTCCAGACAGCGTTCACGAAGCGCTGGGTGGGCGTAGGTTCCTCACGTCGGACGTAAATGATTGGTTTAGTCATCATCTACCGACCCTATAAGCGAGGGCGCGTTCCGCCATTTCGCCTACCTTCCCTGCTGCGCCTGCACCCCCTCC
The DNA here is from genome assembly GCA_965199205.1 of Acidisarcina sp. Taxonomy (GTDB): domain Bacteria; phylum Acidobacteriota; class Terriglobia; order Terriglobales; family Acidobacteriaceae; genus Acidisarcina. The sequence goes on along the minus strand of OZ240688.1, from coordinate 1,749,489 downwards.
GAAGATGATTTGGGTGAGCGACGGAACGAGAACCATGTTGAGAATGAACGCGATATAGATAGTCATAAAGGGGACCAGGTTCACGAGCCAGTTCGAGATCGAGTAGTCTCCATTGAAGGTCTGCTGCATGAAGCCGGTCAGAAAGCCCGACCAGACGAAGATGAATCCTGCCGCGACCGCGCGGATCATCGCGAAACTAGCGAGCACCTCGACGAAGTGAAGGAATTTGCCCCGGAAAGTTTCCGTCAGGTAGAGCGGTATCAGGATGGGACCGAAGAGAGCCGTGACGCCGTAGAAGATGAATGCACTGGAATTGATGAGAAACAGGATGCCGGAGGCCAGGCCCAATAGCACCATGATCATGAAATACACAATGTACTGGTAGAACGCGATGCCGGTCGGCAGGGTAGTGCTTTGCGCGGCCGTGTTCATTAGCTGGGTGAGATGGTTCAATGCGTTTTGATCGAGCACCTGGGAGATTACCCCGGCGATGTAAGAGAACATGCGATTGAGTCCGAAGGCCGCACCGGGAAGGTTGTTGGTCCAGTAGTGCTCGATGACGCAGCAGAACAATAAGCGAAACAGGAACACCTTGAGTTCGTCGAGCGAGACTGGATTGTAACCGCCGAAATAGGCTGCCCACGGACTCATGCGCATGGCCACCCCAATCAGCTGCAGGGTCGCGATAAACGCCAGCAAGATCATGCCGAAGTTTGATAGCGCGTCGCCGTTCGCGGTGGTCAGATCGGTGAGCTGCTGCGTCAACTGGTAAAGCCAATCGACCGGTCCGATAGCGAGCAGCAGCGGAGTGGGCGTCAGGATATGCATATCAGTTGGCCTCAGTAATACTTGGTCCACGTTTTGCCTTCGTTCCCGGGGTTGGCCTGACTCTTCTTTTTCTTCGCTTCCACATCGGCCCTGAATTGTTCGTCTTGCTTCCGGATTTCGGCCTGGCGTTTGGCTTCGGCCGCGCGCTGTTGTTCGATCCGAAAAAAGGCGGCGCTGATGGCAACCAGCGCCGCGAGAATGGCTATCAGGAGCTTCGTGTTGACCACTTTGAGCATGGGTTCGCCTTCGGGTAGTAGTAGTCGCTGGTTAGTAGTAGCTGGTCCACGTCCCGGACTCGTTGCCGGCGTAGGTGGGGTTGGCGATCTGTTGGGTCTGGATGAACTGCGCGTCGTTCAGGGTTTGTGATTCGGCGTTGCGCTTGTCCATGTTGGCCACCGCTGCCTGCGCGGCCATGCAGGCATGAATCTGCCCCTGGGCATGGTCTTCCTGCATCCTTTGCGCGCTTGAGACATTGAGCAGGTTCAGTTGTTCGAGCTCGCTGTTGGTTCCAACGGAAACATCATATTGGGAGGTGCCGAGCGCATTGTTGGCCGCGAGATTGGTGGTTCTCCCGGAGTTATAGGAACCGACGGCGCCTAAGCATGTGGTGCTGGCGGCGTCCATCGCTTCGATGTGGGCGAGGGTGGAGAGGCGTTGGCTTGCTCCGGCGGTCTGTTGAGCCCAGAAGCTCGACGAAGTACCGTTGAGCGCAAGGTCCATGATCTTCCAGACCAGGGAAGGGTTTTGCCCCTGCCCGTTCATTTGAGCCTGCAGCCCGCTGGTTTCGCCGTACTTGTTCTGTACGGACATAGCCAGGAGCGCGTTTTCTGCGGTTCTCCAAATCTGTTTCGAGTTGAAGTGCAGCAGGTTGTTGTAGATCGTTTTGTAGGTGGTGACCTCCTGGTTGTAGATATTCAGGTCGCTATTCGCGATTTGGATGTCCTGCGCGAGTTGTTGTTGGCGGGTGAGTTCCGCTTGGGAACCTTGGGTGATCTGGGTAATTGAGTCCCTGATTTGTTTCCCGGCATTCACTGCCTGGACGCTATCGAAGGTAGCCATCTGCGCGTGGAGGTCCGCCGCGCTTAAGCCTAGACACACCGTGGCTGCGTAGAGGAGCCAGCGTGTTTGAGGATGTCGTTGCATAGTTGCTCCTAAAGGGTCGGGTTGACGCGGTGTTCTGCATATGAAGGAACGAGGATGTCTTTGCCGATGTAGACCCGCGCACGAGAGCCTTCCTTGAGCGTGATGATCGGCAGCCGGTTGAGAAAGTGTTCAAGTATCTGTTCGCCCTCGGCGCTGGTTTGCGACGAAAGCCCATTGCGGAGTTGGCTACTGGTTGTTAAGGAACTACCGCCGTTGCCGATTTGTGCGAGGCCTCCTAAACCTCCGACTGCGGCGGCGGCGGCGAACGCCATGGCGTAGCCGTGGTCAACCTTGGTTGCAAGCCCCGTGGTGCCCAGAGGATCGAGGCCGAGGTACTTGTCGAGATCGATGGAAAAGCCGTCCGGGCAGACGGCGCGGTGAAAGACGACCGCAAGCTTGTGTTGCTGTTGGCTGCCCACCGCCTGGACGGAACCGATCAGCCGGGTTCCTTGGGGAAGAAGGAGCTGCTGATGGTCGTGCGAATAGTAGTCGGTCGTGAGCATAATTAAGACCGGCCCGGCCATCCCGCCATCGGTGTGATTGGTCACGACGCCTTCGAGCACTGTGCCTTCAAAGACACGGTAGAGTTTCCCGCCGTAGGCGTCGAAATCGTAATTGGCCATCACGTCCTTATCTTTCTTGCGGGACAGCGCGGCGGCCGGGCCTTCGGCAATGTCCTTGCCTGCGTCGCCTTCCCCGGGTGCCGGGACAGGTGGTCCCTCGCCCTTGTCCTCGCCGGTGCCGATGCTGTCGCCACCGTGGCCGGTCTCGATCGGCGCGGGTGCGGGCGTTTCATGGGTGGCGAAATCGACGGCCACAGTGTCGCTATTGAGGGCGTCGTCGCGCTTTTTCGCCCGTTCCGCGGCCTGTTGTTTGGCTTGTGCGCGGGCCTCGGCCTGCCCTGAGGTCTGCGATGGAGCATTAGGGCTTCCGCCGTAGATTGCGGCACTCTGGGCCGGGGTCATGGGAAGCGAAGGGTCGGCTTCGGGTGCTGGCACACCCTGGTCCTGCGGCCGCAAAGCGGCCATGGCTTTCTGCATCTGGAGGTTCTCGGCGTCGTTCTTGGCGATCTGCTCTTGTTGCCGTTCGAATCCACTAACCTGTTGCGGGTCGGCAGTCGAGGGTCTTGTCTGCATCGCGCTCTTTTGGGCATCCTTCTTGTGGCCGCCTATCAGGTTGTAAGCGGTCGATACGCCGATCAACAGCACCCCGCCCAGGAGAACCAGGACGATGGGAAGGGTCTTCTGGATCGGCGCTTTGGTGACGGGCTGCTCGGGGACGGTCTCCATTAGTTGGCCTCCTCGCGGTGGAAGTCGACGCGGGCCTTCCCGATCGCGACGTAGCCGTTCTGGAGCAGCTTCGGCACGGTATAGAGACCATTGGCGAAATCGAAGTTGATGAGCGAGCCTTTTTTGTCCTTCAGCTCGTAGACGACGGGCGGCTCTTCGAACCTGCCCGAGATGTACGTGAACTTTCCGTCATCCCAGATCTGCCTGACCCCGAGGACCCGGGCCTTCTTTTGGTCCCAGGTGTAATTGAAATGCAGGTTGCTCGGATACGTGGCTTCGTATTGCTCCTTTGCGTGTTGCGCCGAGGTTTTCTCGGCTTGGGCTGCTGCGTTGGCGTCCGCCGCCTCTTTTTCAAGTCGCTCCTCTTTCTCCTGCACCTCGGCGACGGGAACGAAGACAGGCGCTTCGGTCTGCTTCTTCTGAGCGTCCGGGTCGGTGGCGGTCAGAAAGACGGTGGAGTCGAAGCTGGCATCGGAGTCCCCCGATACCTCCCTGAGTTCAAGCGTGTAGTCGTTGCCGTGGTCGGAGATGATGTGAACATTGGTGCTGCTCTTGGCGGCGGTGGTCTTCGGCTTGACGCTGATGAAGCGGCTGGGGACGTGACCGGCGTTGAATAGCCAGTCGTCGGTGTTGCCACCGAAGACGGTTGCCACTTTCTCTCCGGCCGGCAGCTCCAAGAGAGTTGATTCATTGAGACTCGTGCGGATGATTGGAGCGGCGGACGTGTGATTGACTTCCACTGTGCGCGGCGCTTTGGGCTGGACGGCGATCAGGGCTGTCTGTCCCCAGGCACCGAGCGTCGCCAGGATGCTTAAGGTAAGGATGAGCGGTCTTTTCATGGTTGTTTTCCTTGTCTGCCTGGTTAAGGTCGGTCTTGGGGTGGACAGAGCGGTTCCCTACTTTCGTCAGAACCGCAGGTTGGGTTTTGAGCGATCGATAAGCCGCCTCTTTCAAAAACGGATAGAGAATCAGCAGAGTGGAACCGAGCAACGGGGCGAGACCAGCAATGAGGAGGCAAATTCCCACGACATGCCAGCTCAGATCGACGGTCTTCATGGAACGTCCTCCCCTGCAACAAACCGGGTTATTCCCTCTTTCAGCCCCCACTTCGCGATGAGCCGTCCTCCCCGTGCCCTGTCTTTCGGTTTGGTCGAGAAAATGGCATAACTGCGGGCGTCGAGATTGAGCGTTACCACCTTGGTCAACCCGTCGCGGCGCATGTAAAGCGCCTCGCGAGGCCGGAGGCTCTCAAAGAGGTTGAGCTGCTGTTCGGTCATCTTGAACAGCTCGCCGTAGAACTTCCGGTTGAAGGTGGCATCGGGGAGCAGCAGAAACGAGGTGCAGGAGTTCACAATCGAGTCGGCGTTCTCGCCCAGATCGTTGGCCGACTGGCCGACCAGCGTGACCCCGCCCAGGTTCTTCCTGACCGTCTTGATACTGGCAAGTGCGCCTTCCAGCAGTTGTTTGTTCTTCATGTTCGAGAAGACTTCCTCGATCACGACATGCTTGGGGACGCCTAGATTTTTCGGGTCGTAAACTACATCGTCGATCCGCCGCAGAAGCCAGACCATCAGCGGCTCGATGAGGTCCTGATACTGCTTGGCAACGCCGGCGAAATCCCAGCACTGGATCCGCGAGAGGCTGAGCGAATCTTCGACGTTATCGAAGATCGCGTTGTACACTCCGTTGCCTACCCATTTCGCAAGATAGCGGTTCAGGTTTTTCGGCAACAATAGATTCGAAAGTCGGCGGTTCTTCGGGTCGAGCAGGTACATGCTCTGGACCTCTTTGAAAACCACATCTTCATCTTCGGGTGTGAGGACCGCACCGCCGTTGGACAGCAAGAGCTTGACGAAGTTATAAAGAAATTTGAAGTTTTTCTCGGTCGGCTCAAGTGCAAAAGGATTGACGCGCGGCCCATCCAGACCGATCCGATCCACCCTTCCCCCATAGAGCTCGACCATGCTCTCATAGGAGTTGCCGATGTCGAAGATGTAGGTGAATCCGTTGTACTTCCGTTCGAGCGAGATCATCTGATTTACGTGCACGGACTTACCGGTCCCGGTCGGCCCGATGATGAGCATGACCCGGACGCCATTGACATACACGTCCTGAAAGAACGGAGTTCCCTGCCGGGTCTCGAAGACGTTTAGGTACTCGTCGTCGTTCAAATCCTCAGACACAGGGTGGCCGATGTTCGGAGCAAAGACAGGCGACAGCCTAGCGTGATGGTCTTCTCCCAGCCACAGCGGAAAGACATTAAATTTGGTGTTGCCGGGGAACATCGCATAAAAAGCGGAAAGGTTGCCGAGCGTCTCTTCCATGACCGTCGCCTGGGCTTCGACGAAGACGCGATGGACCACGGGGGCGTTCTCCCGTAGCTCCTCGGGCGAGCTCGCGGACAGTAGCAGCCGCAGCGAATATTCCCCCTGCGCTTTTTTGTCGAGTTCCTTGACGACCAATCCGAGATCATCGACCCCAGCAGACGCCGCTTTCGCGCCCGCGCCCTTGTCGAGGGAATCGAAGTTTCTGCCTGCCATGAGCCGTTGAAAGAGGCCTACCTTGAAGAAATCTACGAATGTTTCCTGCGACCCTATCTCTTTGCGCACCGTGGCTGTCGACTTCGGCCGCCAGGTCGAGCAAAGGATGCTGTCGCAGTCGAGCGCGGTCACGGCCCCGCTAAACAGACAGGGTTGCGAGGCGATGGGGGCGCTCGTCATGGTGAACATCTGGACGTAGCGCTTGCCAACGCGAAGGCGGTCGGTCTCCCAGGAGACCGGGCTGGCGGCGATCTGCCCGTCTAATCCGGTGTCGCCCTGTAGCCTGGTCGTCCCTGCCCACTCTTCGAGGTTGAAAAGCTCGGCGAAGAATTGGAAGGACGCCTCCTTCTCCATGAGGCGCAGCCCGATCGCCGGGCCGAGATGGGCTTCGAGGATCTTCGCCGCCTTCTGTAACTCGGCCAGCAGCCGGCCATTGTCGCTCGCCTGTTCTTTCGGCTTTGCCTTGAAACGGTTGGCGCGTTTCGGCTCGAAGGTGAGGCACCAGCGCAGATCGATGCGCCGGAACTTTGCCGTTTTTTCGAGGAAGGAGAGCCGATCCTCGACAAACGATTGTGTCATGGGATCGACATATTTACTCTTGCGCGGGATCTCGAAACCCCTCTTGATCCGCATGTACTGGTGGAGGCATGAGCCCTCCGGCAGGCCTCGCAGACCGCCTTCGATCGTCCGAATTTTGGCCTCAAGCTCCTGGTCGGTCAAGCCCTCTTCATCTACACCCGTAAGCTCAAAGAGGCATCCATAGCCCCCGGTCTTGGTTGCGAAAATGGGTGAGCCGACGAAGCGCGAAACCGGAACGATGCTGTTGGCGGCGCGAGCGTCGGCGAACCAACGATTACTTTTTGCGGGGGTCATAATAGCTCCCTTGGTGGAAGCTGAGGCTCCACAGCTCGAACATTTTGGGGTGCTTCCTCACGATCAGCGAGCAAGCGCAGGTGATCGCGAGGAAGCTGAAAAGGGAGAAGAAATAAAAATGAAGCAGGAGAGCCAGAATCGACACAATGACGATGCCGATCCAGATGGGCAGGCTCAGCCCGAGCTTTGCTTTGGGCTTATTAAGTGCCTGGTTGATGGCCAGCGGCTCTCCCCGCTTCGAGGTTTGCATGGGTTAGGCGACCGTTCCTGCGACGTGGACGAGAAGCATGGACACGGTCTGGCCGGTGAGCGAAGCGACCCAGCCCGGGCCGAAGCCGATGACGATGCCGGCCAGCAAAGCACCTCCGATTCCAATGAAGCCTTGGGCAATGTTGCGACCCATGAATTGGAATACAGCGAAGACGATGCTGATGATGAGGGCGATTGCGCCGCCCAACTGGACAGTTTTCTCGACCGTAGTCATTGCGGTTGTGACCCCGGTCAGATCTACGGTGCCCTGGGCGTGGGCAGCGTTGGTTACAGCGGCGGCGACAAGGAAGGGAACGAGAGTGCGCGCGGCCAGTTTCATACGCTGTTTGGTGAAGGTTTTCGCGCCGGTGAGCGCGAGGCGGGAAGTGATTTTTTGTGTCAAGGTGTGCTCCTTTGTCGAGTGGGGTTGATGGTGTTTTGTGCGTCTCGTTCGTATGCGATCAAGCGCGTGGTCATTGCTGTCCAATGTCGCGTTGCTTGTAGTCGCCTCCGGTCTTGCTGTCCTCCTTTCCATGCTGCTTTGGAGAAGTCGCACGATCATGGACGCTTCTCGCGTAAATGTGGCGTGTACACGCCACATTTAAAATGCGGACGATGTAAGCCACATCGATAAGCCGGAGCATACACCGGAATCTCGATGCGAAGCAAGCGGTTTTAGACCTTTGCTTTGCTAAAGAGACTGAGGGAGAACTCTTTAGCGCGGGGCCGAATTCGGCGAGGGGTGAATCGAGACGATGTTCCCGACGCTGTAGGCGCCATTGAAGGGTTCTCGGCTCCGCGCATTAAGTTAATTCAGTTCGGCAGGGGATCGAAAGCGACAGAAGGAAGCCGTGCCCTCGCGGAGGAGCTTCCATCTGTGGATGGGGAAGTTCTCGCTGTTCCTAGCCGCTTTGCTTTAAAGTTTCGATTTGCATGATTGCACAAACTCGGGCACCTACTACCTGTCTTGTTACATGCTTTATTTATATGGAATAGTGATCGTGTTTCAGCGCAAATCGGTGATCGTGTTTCAGCGTCATCACCGAAGTGCGATTCTCGGCGCAGAACGGAGTATCTGGCTGAGAATAATGGTTAGTGATCCTGTTTCAGCGCTGACTCGCGCCAGCGATCGTGTTTCAGCGTGCAAAAGGCTGAGGATCCACAGCGGACTTCTAGCTTTTGGTTCCGATTTCACCAGCCGGCAAACTAAAGCATCGCTCAAGCGGACCGCAAGATGCAGCCTGCTACATGGTGATTCAGAGGCAAATCCGGCGGGGAACACGCGGGAAAACCCTTCGTGTCTGGCCGGTGAGCTGGGATGATCCCACAGTCGCTCCAGGTCGGTAACTTCATAATTGTTTGCAGTGGTGGCACCAGCTTAGTCCGGCAAGAATCCTCGCGTCGCCCGAATCTCCAAGCGCAGCTCCTCTCGAAGCGTTTTACTTCTCTTTAGCTGCTTGAAGAACAACTCCAAGACACTCACCACGATTGCGTTAACGCTAACGCCTTCCTCCTCCGACCACTTCTTGAGTGCTGCGCGCGCTTCTGTTCCGACATGTAGGAGTTGCGGCTTCGTCAGCGGGAGGCCCGCCTTCCTCGTTTGCTTGATTTCGACTTCATTCTTATCGACATGTGCCAGGGCGAAAAGAAGAATCCTCGCCAGGTCGCCCTTTATACGTGATTCCTCAGTCATGGCTTCCCGGAGATTGACAGGCAAGCGGAGAATGATGCCTGGATGCTCGCCTTTCACTCTTTGTAGGGCCATAGAAAGAAAAAACCTCACGTTTATTTTATATGCAAGCAAAACACGCATGAGGATGGACCAACTTCTTTTCTTCCAATCATTTCCACCGTCAAGGAGGTGATTGGACAACTTCTTCTGTCATGACTATGCGGTCATACGAGCGCACAGACGAGCCTTCCAGAGCTTGCAACGCAATGAAACGCGTGCCATATTAAAAGAAGAGTACATATCACTAGTGAGTCCGGCTGATCGTCCGCTTTCCACTCCGGCTTCTCACTTCAGGGCGAGGCATAGATGGGAATGGATGGCCTGAACTGGAAAGAACCTGAACCTTTCGTTGACGGCGAGCGGGCGGCAGCTTTTCTCTCCATGCCCAGGAAGACGGTCATGTCCCTGGCACGCAAGGGAGCTCTCCCCGGTCATCCGATTGGCATCGGGCTACGGAGGGTCTGGCGTTTTCGGCTCTCTGAGCTCGATTTTTGGTTGCAGGCGGCCGTATCCTTAGACAGCGACCGGGGCCGTTTCACAGAGAGGAATCAATCTTTATGAATCGGTCACATTACCAATTCGGCAGTCTGTATTTGGAACCACGCAAGAAAGGACCAGAAGTCTGGGTCTTCCGATGGAGAGAACGGGACGAAGGCGGAAGAGATCGGCTGCGTAAACGCATTGTTGGCTCTACGGTCGAATACCCAACCAAAAGTCAGGCCCAGCGGGCTATTGAAGCTCATCGACTTGACCTAAACCGTGGCACAACGAGCCAGACCTCTGCCCCGCAGACGATCCGGCAACTTGTGGAGCATTACCGTTTGAAAGAAATGCCAATGGACACACACGAGAAGAAGCGTCGATCGACCAAGCTTGTGTATAACACCAATCTCAACACTCACATCTTGCCTCGGTGGGGTCGTTACCCGCTAAAACGGGTATCGACGATAGAAGTCGAGGACTGGCTCAGTTCGCTTCCGCTCGCTCCAGGTACGAGGACAAAGGTCCGCAACGTCTTCAGCATGATTTTTCGTCACGCGATTCGCTGGGGATGGCTCGGACAGCACGAAAACCCCATCGCGATGGTGAAAGTTTCAGGTCGCCGGCTACGCACCCCTGAAATTCTCACAGTAGACGAGTTTCAGACCTTAATGCTCGGGTTACCTCAACGAGAGCGACTGATAGGCACCCTTTGTGCTACGGCGGGGTTGCGGATAGGGGAGGTTTTAGGTTTGAAGTGGTCTGACGTTTCTTTTGCTAACAATTCAGTCAACGTTTGCCGCTCCTTTTCGGATGGGAGCATCGGCCCATGTAAGACCGAAATCTCCCAGCAACCAGTACCCCTCGATAAATCAGTGACCGCCGAACTTCACGAGTGGAGGCTGATCAGCGGATATGCCAAAGGGACCGACTGGATTTTTGCCAGCACTAAGAAGTTCGGCAAGGAGCCGGTATGGCCTGATAGCCTTCGCCAGAAAATACTCCAACCAATCGCGCGAAGGGTAGGGATTGCGAAGCGGATCGGTTGGCACACTTTTCGCCATACCTACAGTTCGCTGCTCGCTCACACCGGCAACGATGTGCGGGTAGTTCAGGAGCTGATGAGGCACGCCAAGGTGGCCACGACTATGGAAATCTACACGCATGCAGCAATGGATAAGAAGCGGGTCGCCCAGCAGAAGGCGGTCGACCATTTACTCAGCCGCGACAAGGACGGAACCACAGGTAATCCCTATGTTCCCAAGTTGTTCCCAGAAATGTGAGCCTGTTCCCAGACCACACTAGCTAAGTCGTTGATGGGATTGGTAGGCACGAGGAGACTCGAACTCCTGACCTCTACCGTGTCAAAGTTGACAACGCTTGTAACTTATTGAATTCAGGAGCATCGGTGGCCCCGAAAAGCATCCAAAAGCATCAGAAAGGCGCCCTCGGCACCGTCGCCAGCACCGTCAATCACCTCCGAGAAGATCGCGATTCGCGCAGCATTCTCGGGCTTACAGCTTAGGGAAATCCCGGCTGCTACACCGGGATCGCATTTACTTTGATACGTTTTCCACGCCCCGTTCACTACGGTTCTGCATAGCAGTTGTCACTGGTGGAATTCTCGATAAAGTGTCAGGGCTTTATCGAGGGTTGTGATGGCCGAACTGAAGAGAAGGACCAGTCTCGCCAGTTTTTCCTCCCACTTGGCTTCGTCAGACAAAGGGATTCCTCCATTCCGAGCGGTATTCAGAATCATTTGCTCTATGTAGTTGTGACCGGGGATACCGTTTCCGTTACAGGGTGGGAGAGCACAGTGGCGAATTTACCGCAAAACATCACATTCACTCTGGCGGGTTCAACTGCCCAGAATCGCCCAACGCCTTTGTCTCCAGACAAGGACCGGAATATTTGATTGGCAACACTACTTTCCTCTCAGCCTACGAAGTTGTCGGTGCATCGTACCCTTAGCACTGCGTATTCGGTATGCAGTCGACCGGCCCGCCTTTGAGCCCCCGCATCAAATTCCAACAATAACGCTATTGTTGTCATCCTTGCGCAAAGACACTTCAAAGTGTGCTACAAAGGATTGCTCGGCTTTTACCGGTTTAAGTTCTCACCGAGCCCCTCCCTTGTTAACTCTCTACGCCGACGAAAGCGGTCAAGAACAAGATGAAGCTCCCATGTGCGTTGCGGGCTTCTTTGGAAGTGACAGTGCATGGAATCTATTTGCCTCGAAGTGGAAGGCGACCATCGCTCCCCGTTCGCGATTGCATATGAATAGGCTTGGGTGGCAGGGAGAAGCATCCCGCAAGATGTTGGTACAGGCCGGGTTAATCCCTAGAGAATGTGGTCTGGTTCCTGTTATCGCATCTGTCACGGTCGCCGACTATCGCTTTGCCCTGAGAAAAACTCCCCTCGAAAAGGTTTTCACCGGGTATTCCATCTGCTGCTACACGATGGCGCTCAAGGCTCTGCAAAGATTGCCTCACCACGAGCGTCTAAAGATCGTGCTAGGGGACCAAGGGGAGCACGGTGAGATGGCCAAGCGTGCTATAGAGACTCTGATGATGAGTCCCATAATGGCGGTGGACGGTGTCCAGAAATTGGCAGGTGTAAGCTTCATGCCTGCTAAGGGCGGTATTCTCATTGACCCTGCAGACTATCTAGCTTTTGCATACCTACAGCGAATGCGGCATCCCGGCTCTAAAAAGGATCAATGGTGTAGCCCAATCCTAGACGGATACAAGCTTGAAGAGATCGCCTTTCATTGGACAGCTTCAAAGGCTCTAAAGACGTCTGTCGATACACACTACCAACACCAACTCTCGCGCCTCCAGCCAGTTCTAGGAGAACTTGAAAAGCTTATAGGGAGCGACGAGGTCAAGAAAATACCATTCGTATTTAGTGGCTTGATTGCCTCCGATAAACAGACCGTGGAGAAAGAGATTGCGGATAGAAGACGCATCAGATCCGAGCGAAGAAAACAGACGAAGAACCCGTGATTTATGCACTTGAGACGGTTCTGTTTAGTTCGACGCTTGTCAGACTTACAAGTCAATCATCCTTTCGCCAAGCGGACCAATTTCAACATAAGTGAACTACTGTTCCTCCGCTAGGTGACACATCGTACCAATTGATCCATCTACACCCACTCCAGTATTGTCGTCCGTTTCTCTCATCTGTCCAGGCACCAGCAATTGCAAAATAGAGCTTCGAGTCACCTTTCATGAGATCATCTATCTCGCCTTGAAACAGTGGGTTTGACCAAGCAGTCCCCATCAACTGCTGTCCAGGGTTTAGCTGCGCTCCTTGACCAGAAAACTTCTTGTAACCATCTATAGTGCCTTGATCTAAACTCTTACGAAGGCCCTGGTTGAACTTCGGGTCCATCGGATAAATCAATCCCCATGATTGTGAATCAAGCGCCGGCCCACCTCCAGCGTTTATGTAATAGTAGTCAGCACGAATCCTCTGGCCCGCAACAAGGGTTAAGTTTGGCATAACTATCTTGAGATGGTCGAATTGCACAAGTGAGTCACTGGTCGACGGTGACGAATGTATGCGGACATAGACACCGGTACCTAAGAGGAGTGCCCAGACAACAAGTGTTGAAAGCCAGGCCCTAAATCGTCCATTTGTGTAAAGCCCATATTCGAGCATCGCGAGGCTGGCGGCAATCGCACCCACTACTACTAGCCCGAGGATACTGAATTGTGCTAAGTTTCCTGAACCTGCTATAAGGCCGATAAAACAACTGAAATACACACTCCACTCAAGTGAGATTCGCATTGCCTTGGCATCGAGTACGGGACTTGTGGTGGCGTCCTTGCCGGTAAATAACTTCGGCGTTGGTGTCAATGACTCCGGCTGCGCTTTCCTTTTCGGCGCTTCTAGCCCGAGCTTTGTGAATTTCTTCTTTCGCCTAATTGTATAGGCCTTTTTCATGCCTTCCAGTGTCTCAAGGAGTTGGCCTCAAAGTCTAGAAGAAGGAGAAGATCGTTCTCATCACCACGGGAGGCAGCGATCATCGGGTAGCTTTAGTCCTTAATGATGTTGGTTCTATAAGTTCCGAGGCCAGGGCCCCGGATCGACCAAGTGACAGAAAGATGAAAGTTCTGGCATTACAAGAACATACTACTAGGCTCTATTTTGTTCCATTAAGGTATCGATAGAGAGTTTCTCGACTGATCTTGAACTCTCTCGCTAGTGAAGACTTGTTTTCACCCGTACGACTCCTGTGCCGCAGTAAAGCAGCCGCCTCTGCAGTTAGTGAAGGCAACCTTCCCTTGTAGACGCCTGCCTTCTTCGCTATGGCTATGCCTTCCCGCTGCCGCTCCCGGATCAGCTGACGCTCGAATTCAGCGAATGCGCCCATCACGCTAAGCAGCAGGTTTGCCATTGGGGAGTCCTCACCCGTAAAGCTAAGACTCTCTTTCAGGAATTCGACCCTCACCCCGCATTTCGTGAGGATGAGGACGGTCTTTCGCAAATCGTCCAGGTTACGGGCGAGGCGATCCATCGAATGTATGACAACCGTATCCCCTTCACGCACGAACGCCAGGAGTTCCGTAAGCTGTGGCCTATGCGTGTCCTTACCGGATGCCTTATCTGTGAACACCCGATCCAACGTGATGCCCTCAAGCTGGCGTGTGACGTTCTGTTCAACTGTGCTGACGCGGACGTATCCGATGCGTTGCCCCTTCATACTGCCCCCAGAGAGTGTCAGGTTGACCTCTTAGGATCTAGGGGAAAACTGCAAAAATAAGCGTACCGGACCCTAATCTGACAGGTTTGGACCGTCTTCAGGGTGTCCAGTTGGCCTATGCTCCAGCCTGACAAACATCATCCAGGTAGCCGAGCCGTCCAGAAGGACACAGCATCGTGAGAGTGAGGGTAGAACCCAGGTTGTTCGGAGGAACACGGTGTTCTGAGCTATCTTCCGAAGTTGAATTCGTATATAAATCCGCCAATAGGAAGCCGAGCCGTTAAATGCCTGTTCTTTTTATCGGCGTGCTCGAAGAATACAAGTCCAAGCGTGCTCTGACCGGCAGGGATTGTATTTGAGCGGAGGGAAGTGCTCGACACACGCTGAATATTCCCGGCAGCGATCGTCGAATTGTTAGCCATTTGAGCACGAGCGCGCGCTTGAGCTTCTTCATCTGGGCCAGTAGTCGTTGAGGTCGCCTGACCGTTAATAGTTCCGGTGGCTACACCCCCATCGGAACTGATAACTGTCACATTGTCCGTCGATGAGGTCTCTGTCGTCTGCTGTTTTCTCTGAAGAGCTCCCCCCATCGAAGTGAGCGCATTCGCCAACGCTAAACGGTTGCCAATGGAGTGTTGGATTTCTTCTGCGCTCAGGTATTTCAGCGATTTAACCTTCGGATCAGCTTCGACAACACTAAACAGGCTCGGCACTATGTCGACAGGCGTGAGACTCACATTAGCGATGTTTGCCTTCAGAAACAGATACCTTCCCCATCCGCCGACACTTATGCTGATCGACACGTTCGACGTGGTGATCATCTGAATGTAGTCCCCGTCCTTAAAGACGTGTGAGCAACTGGGATTTCCAGTACAACGCACGATACGCTCAGGTGTCGCCTGACCAAACAGCAGCGAGCAGGATACGAGAGAAAAGCCAACGCTGATCCAACCAGTTTTCACGTTTGCCTCATGGTAGCGGTTGAGGTTTAGAGAAAGATAATGCTGCCTAGCTGACATGACTTTACATTATGAATCTCCGGTCGACAACATGGTCTAAGCGTATGTCGAAAGGCAAGCCGTGCAGACCAGGACTTTGCACAGGCATTTTGGACTACGGCTTTGGGTCCTGAGTTTCGGCTTCGTACGATCGATTTATGTTCTTGAAAGGGTCCCATCTGGCGCAACCCATTTTTTAAAATTTAGAGCACCATATTTGCCATTTGTAGATCAGCCACCCTTAAACATCTCTTTCCATTCGTTTTCTATGGAGAACTTGATAGGCTGACAGGGGATTCGAGTAAATAAGAATTTTCCCAAGCTTGATTCCGCCAAGGGCGTCAGGATCGTTCCAGGGAGTAGTAGATCGTTATGACGATTTGTTGCCTAGACATGTCACAAAATCCGCTTTGGGCACTCTAATGTACTGTATACGTTTTTAAGATATTGACTGAGCCCAACATTCTTCGCGCGATGCGCAGTAGAGGGGATTTATAGAGGGGGTTGTTCGCTCCCGGAAGCAGAATAAGCCGCTTCTGTTCTTTTTCTTCGTCTCTTCGCTGATTCGATTAGCTTTTACGACAACCTCAAGTTGTCTAGTGGCAACAACCGCACACGGACATACCTATGAATACGTTTGCAACAGAGCGGATGCAACTCGCTATCTATTTGCATGCAACCCGCAGGCTGAGCTTTTTACACTGCCAGAAGTCCCGCCCCGGACGACAGTCTTTTCACTTTGCCGATCCGGACAACATCAGTGCAGAGGTAGAACTGGAATTCGACAACGGGGCTTTAGCCCCGGCATCGGATCTCTTTGCCTCTCAAAACTACTTGCGACGAATTATGACTCGCAATACGGAAACTCGGAAAAAGGATGTCGACATTGCTAGAAGCAAAAGCCAAAGATGCGCAGAAGCGCACACCACATATCCCGCCCATTGAGACCTGCGGAATGACCAGCGCCGACGGAACAATCACTGAAATTGTCTTCCGCCCGAACTTAACTCCGGCATACGCATTCGCAGTAAAAACGCCAGACGGCAAAATCGAATATTCTCCGGCCCGTTGCGTCGGGGGTACGAACTACTCGCCTGCAATGTTGTCTAGGAAGGCGATAGCCTTGCCCGAGGCAGCTGCCGGATATGGGACACCTCTGGACCTCCTGGAGAGCTTGGTTGGGCACCTCAGAAGCTACTTGGCACTTTCCCTTTTCGAGATCTCTTTGCTTGCTCATTATGTCCTGATGACGTGGGTTTACGACGCGTGGATTGCGTTTCCATATTTGAGGTTCAAAGGTGAGGCAGCAACAGGTAAAACACGTTGTTTAGAGGTGCTGAAGGAACTCTGCTTTAGGGCCACCGATATGGGTGTTTCACCCACTCAATCGGCTCTCTTCCGCAGAGCAAATCAGACGCGCGGTACGTTGATCATTGATGAAGCTGATTATGAAGGGGACCTGCATTCTGCCTTGATCCAGGTCATGAACGCAGGATACCGACGTGACGGAACGGTGACGCGTTCAGTCGCCCACAAGGAGGACTGGGAACCGGAGACGTTCAGTGTAGGAGGTCCAAAGATCCTTGCAAACCGGCGAGATTTTAAAGACCGGGCGTTAGAAACACGTTGTCTCACTGTTTACACCACTTCGAGGGATGCCAAGGACGTTCCGACTGAGCTTCCCCCCGATTTTGGAGAAAAGAGTCTTCATCTGCGTAATCAGCTTTTGCAGTATCGATTTGACACGTTTCGTTCGCAAAATAAGGAGGAGACTGCTGTGTCTGGGCTAGAAGGGAGAGCCCGACAATTAGGTTTGCCGCTTTACAACATCTCTCCGGACCCTCGCTTCCAGGAACAACTGCTCAACCACTTACGCGAGAGAAGCACCATTTTGCAGGACTGTGACCCAGTATCGATCCTGCTTGAGGTGTTGAGGGATTTTCCCGGGTTGGCTAAGTATCAAAGCTTGCCCTATAAAAATTTGCAAGAAGAGGCGGAAAAGATCGCAGTCGCTCGCGACATTGATAAAGGAGAATTTTCCGGTCGGCGGATCGGGGATCTTGTGAGATCTATCGGCCTTAAAACATCCCGTCAGAAAGGCGGATACGTCGTTCACATCAATCCAGATCTGATCAAGAAAGAAGCAATTCGACTAAACCTAACCAGGAACGACTAGATGAAAGGTGTACCAGGTGTACCAGGTGAACCATTCCCAGATTATGAACTCCACGCGACCGACGCGCGATTTGACCTCGGAAGACTTGTGACGTGACACAAGAGGAACTGGTAGAAAATCTCTTGAGCCTCTTGCCTGACGAGTCTCTATAAATACAATCTATATTCTTGAAATGGTTCATCTAGTACACCTCGTACACCGTACGAAGCAGTGAACAAGAATCCCTCTGTAAATCCCCTCTACTAAGCCTCTAAGGACAAACCTATGCCTAAATCTGCTTGCACACCTGCGTCTCCAAACGGAGACTTCGAACACGGCGAATCAAACGCCGCAACTTGCTATCAACCCCTCGTTGGAATCAAAGAGGCGGCAAAGTATCTAAACATGTCTGCTGTTCACGTCCGCAAAATGGCCCGGACGAAGCAGTTGCCAGCTATCAATTTCAATGGCGGAGGGGACCGGGGAACGTGGCGTTTTTCCATGTCTGCCTTAGCGGAATACTGCCACAAGCGCTTAAGTGGGGATCGGTAGTCTATGCGGCTCGATGAATCGACAACGTGAAGCCAAAAAGCAGTATGAAAGCCACTGGATCGGTCGAGTAAGTGTATGCGACCAGTGTATTGTTCCACTTAAATCCCTCTATAGATCCCCTCTACTACGGTCGGAAGGATAAACATGCAAGCACATCGTTGCAGTACTGCGTCTCTGGAAGTTCTGTCTGAACGATTTCTCACCCCCAAAGAGGCTGCTAGCTTCCTGGGTGGCTTACACCCTCGCACAATCACTAAATTCGCCAGGGAGGGGTATTTGCCTGCCTATCCCATTGGCGAGGGCAGGAGGGTGCTCTGGCGCTTCCGCAAAGGGGACCTAGAGGCATGGATGATCGCTCGACGGTCTCGCCAAGTACACTACACATCAGCCACCGGTGCTCCAATCGGAGGATTTCACAATGACTAGGAGCACTCGTTTTCAGAATGGAAGTCTTTCACGCGTGAAAAACAGCACCACAGCCGACACTTGGTTCTTCCGCTTCTACGAGGATGTAGGCGGGAAAAACGTATATCGCAACCGCAAGATCGGAACGGTGAGAGAGTATCCTCACCGTCGCGATGCGGAGAGGGCTGTTCAAGGTCTTCGCGCCAAGATCAACACAGGCATTCGATCACCCGAAACGGTGAACGACCTCATTGCCCACTATCGTAAGCATGAATTGACGGAAGAGAGGAAGGCATTTTCCACAGTAGAGGTTTACAGCAGCTTCCTAAAACTATACGTCGCTCCACGGTGGGGCGATACCGCAATATCGGAAGTGAGGAGTGTTGTCGTTGAACAGTGGCTTACCATGGTCCCACTGTCTCCAGCAACTAGAGCGAAAATCAAGCAGGTGTTTTCAGCTCTCTTTGCTCATGCTGTTCGTCATGAGTGGACGCATCACAATCCGATCATAGCTGTGCGCTGTTCAGGAAGGCGGCTGAGAGAAAAGGATGTCCTAACACCAGCGGAAGTCACTTCGGTTCTGACACACCTGTCAGTTCGAGACCGAGCAATGGTTTTACTAGCTGCTACCACCGGGCTTAGGCGGTCCGAGTTTATCGGGCTCCGATGGTCGGACATTGTGCAAAGATCAGGAGGAAGAATAGAAATTTCTGTTAACAAGTCTTGTGTCCGTAACCATTTCGGGGAGACCAAGACGGATGCAAGCCGACGACCTGTATCGCTCGACATGCGTGTGTTCGAGGTATTGCTAAGATGGCGGACGATCTCACATTACGGCGAAAACGAAGATTTTATCTTTGCCTCAGATCGTTTGCGTGGACAGAAACCCCTCTGTCCAAGCATGGTTCTGAAGAAGGCTCTTCGGCCTGCGCTGACCCTCGCTGGAGTGGAAGGGAAAGTAATTGGCTGGCATTCTTTCAGGCACACCCTGGCGACCAACCTGCGCAACGAAGGTGTTGATCTAAAGGTGGCTCAGGACATGTTAAGGCACGCAAACAGCAGGACCACTATGGACATTTACACCCATTCGGTCGCGGAAAAGCGACATGAAGCCACAGGTAAAATGACGGATTTGATACTGCCGTTGCACTGTTTAGCACCGTCAGGCTCCCAAATATCGGGGGCTTGACGGCTACATCCTTTGTTTTGTTTGAGATATGGTAGGCACGAGGAGACTCGAACTCCTGACCTCTACCGTGTCAAGGTAGCGCTCTAACCAACTGAGCTACGCGCCTGCGTGGTTCACCGACATTTAGATATTAGCAAGAATGAGGGAAGCATGACACGTTCACGGAGCAGGCCCCTTATCTCCGCCTCCGCGAACTCCCGCCACCGAAACTCCCGGGCTCAAGGGATGGTCTGGCTGCGCCCCTCAAAATGTTTTACGATCACACCTGCATTGAACCTGCTTTCCTAGATTGGACGGTCTGCTCCGATGTCTTTGCTGGCATGAACGACTTTCGTGCTGCCCCGAATCAACTCACCTTTCTGCGCCTCTGCATCGTGCCGTTCCTGGTGCTGGCCATTCTCGACGGCTACTGCCGGACCGCAGCTGCGTTGTTCTTTGTCGCTGGCGTCACGGACGGTCTGGACGGACTGCTGGCGCGGCTGCTTCATCAAAGAACCGTTCTCGGCCAATATCTCGACCCCGTAGCGGATAAACTCCTGTTGAGCACCGTCTTTCTCGTACTCAACCATGAGGGCTTTATCAGCAGTCGTGTCACCGTCCTGGTCTTCGGGCGCGACCTGGGCATCCTCGTGGTTTCGGCCATTCTTTACGTCAGCATCGGCATGCGGGATTTTCGACCCAGTGTTTACGGCAAAGCCAACACCCTCGCCCAGATCATCGCTCTGGCGACCGTGCTCATCAGCCAGTTCTATGCTCCCCGGTATATTCTCGCTACCCGGACTGCGTCCCTCGACGCCACGATGGTGCTCACCGTCATCTCCGGCTTTAATTACGTCTGGAGGGTGGGAAGAAAGCTGCGCCTCGCCGAGAGCGCTCCAAGCTGAGCTTCTGCGCAACCCGTCGCCCTGACCGGCTGTCGTTATTCCGGCGCCAAGTCGTCGGACTTGCCTTCGATCTCCATATCGCGAAGTTCGGCAGAGTCGAAAACCTCCCTGCACTCTTCGCATTCCACATACTCCGCATCCTCATCGCGCGAAACAATGCGGACCCTGGAGTGGCTGCAAGCTGTCGTCATAGAACATTGTCCCCGGAACAGATCAGCAATTCCGGTCAGATTGTAACCAGCCCGGACCGGTACAGGAAGGCTTTTTTGGAAGATGCGCGGATTGCCGGCATTCGGGCCTGTCTCTCATCCGGGCGCGTCCCATTGTAAGTGAGACCGCAACGGTCGTATACTCAAAGTCTGGGGCAGGCAGTTTTCTCCAGAGACGGGCGGCCCAGATGCTCAGGTTAACCAAAAAAGCGGATTACGGATTGATGGCGCTGAAGTATCTCGCCGAAAACGCCGCGTCTGCCTCCCTGAGCGCCAAAGACATTGCTGAGGCCTACCATATACCCTTGCAATTGCTGGCCAAGATCTTGCAGCGCCTGACTAAAGTCGGCCTGTTGCGCTCCCACGCGGGCATGAACGGCGGTTACGCACTCTCCCGCAGCGCCCGGGATATCACGGCTTTTGAAGTAATCCACGCAATCGATGGCCCCCTTTTTATCACATCGTGCATCACTATTGGCGGTTCGTGCGACTTAAACGACATCTGCACAATCAAAGAACCACTGCGGCGCGTCAACGACGGTATCTCGGATCTGCTGAAAAGCATCAAGATTTCGGACCTGGTCGAGGCCGATGCCGGCAGGCAACATCAGGCCGAATCTCAACTGGTCACCATTCAGTAAATGATCTGGACGATCTGAGAGTCGGCAAGCAGAACGCAGGAGAGAGAGCAGCAAATGAGCAATATCGAAAATGGAAGCGTCGCAGTACCGGCTGGCGTTCAGCTGCCTATTTACATGGACAATCATGCGACCAGCCAACTGGATCCACGAGTGCTGGAAGCCATGCTGCCCTATTTCACCTCCAAATTTGGAAACGCCGCCAGCCGCAACCATTCCTTCGGGTGGGAAGCGGAGCAGGGTGTTGAAACCGCCCGCGAGCAGATCGCGAAACTGATCGGCGCCACCGCCAAAGAGATCATCTTCACCTCTGGCGCGACCGAGAGCAACAACCTTGCTATCAAGGGCATTGCCGAGATGTACAAGGAGCGCGGCAACCATATCATCACCCAGGTGACCGAGCACAAGGCGGTTCTCGACACCTGCAAGCGCCTTGAGAAATACGGCTATCGCGTGACCTATCTTCCCGTCAAGGCGGACGGCCTGATCGATCTCGAAGATTTGAAGCGCGCCATGGACGACAAAACGATCCTGGTCTCTATCATGTTTGCTAACAACGAGATCGGCGTCGTCCAGCCGGTCGCCGAGATCGGCAAGCTCTGCCACGAGCGGAATGTCATCTTCCATACCGACGCCGTGCAGGCTGTCGGCAAGATCCCGGTCGACGTTCATGCGATGAACATCGACGTGCTCTCCCTCACCGCTCACAAACTCTATGGGCCCAAGGGTGTCGGCGCGCTCTACGTACGCCGCCGCAATCCCCGCGTGCAGATCTCTGCACAGCTCGACGGCGGCGGCCACGAGCGCGGTATGCGTTCCGGAACCTTGAACGTTGCCGGCATCGTCGGTCTTGGTGCGGCTTGCGAGATCGCCGGTGAAGAGATGGCTAGTGAAACTGAGCGGCTGCTTCGTCTCCGCGGCAAGCTGCAAGCCAAGCTCGAGGCTGCCCTCGACTATGTTCACGTCAATGGATCGATGGAGCACCGTCTTCCCGGCAACCTCAATATGAGCTTTGTTTACGTCGAGGGCGAATCCCTCCTGATGGGGATTAGCGAGATCGCCGTTTCTAGCGGTTCGGCCTGCACCTCGGCGACGCTTGAGCCATCTTATGTATTGAAGGCCTTAGGATTGGGCGACGACGTGGCCCACAGTTCGATACGTTTCGGTCTGGGCCGGTTTAACAATGAGGCCGAGGTTGATTACGTGGCCGATAAGCTGATCGACATCGTCCAGAAACTTCGCGAACTCTCTCCGCTCTATGAGATGGTGAAGGAAGGCATCGATATTTCAAAGATCGAATGGCAGGCGCACTAGGGCGATCGTCCGGAGGGTAAAATGCCGAGTGTTTGGCCGCGTTTGACAGAGCCGGCGAATCCGGTGAGTTGGAGTATGGTTCGGCGGCTTTTCTTGCTGATGATCGTGAGCTACTGGGGTTTGATGTCTCTGTCGCACGGGGTTCGTCAGCAGATGGAATCGGCCCATTCTCTTTACTGGACCTTCACGTTTCCTGCTTCGGTATGCGCTATGGCTCTTCTCTCGCTGGCGGTGCGGCTCGCCGGGGCGATCAATGCGTTATCTCAGCCGCCGGCGATCGGCGACTCAACTCTTTAACTCAGTTGAAATACGAAGCTTCACCAGCAGCAGTATTAGCAAGAACCGGAGGAATTCAAAATGGCATACAGCGATAAGGTCATCGATCACTACACGAACCCCCGCAATGTCGGGCAGATGGATAAGAGCAGCAACGAAGTAGGCACCGGGCTGGTCGGAGCCCCGGAATGCGGTGACGTCATGCGGCTTCAGATTAAAGTCAACGCTGAAACCCAGGTCATCGAAGAAGCCAAGTTCAAGACGTTTGGCTGCGGCTCGGCGATCGCCTCCTCTTCGCTTGCGACGGAGTGGGTCAAGGGAAAGACGATCGAAGAAGCGATGAAGATCTCTAACACCGACATCGTCCGCGAACTTGCGCTGCCGCCGGTCAAAATCCACTGCTCGGTACTTGCAGAGGATGCGATCCGGGCCGCCATCGGCGACTGGCGCAAAAAGAACGGCGTAGCCGAGGGCATCGTCCCAGAGGCTGTCGCCGCGCACTAGATATCTTCGTCCGCTGTGGTATGCCATTCGGAACGGCGGCAGCTTATCGCTGCCGCTTTTCGTCGACATCGGAAAAAGTCGCACCACTTCTTCGAGACTTCAGGAACCAGGCATGATTGCAGCAGAGACAATCCGCAACGCCGAAAATCTCGCCCCGGCACAGAAAGGCGTACAGGTCACGGAGCGTGCCCTCCAGAGGATCCGCATCGCCATGGCAAAGGAGAATGTCTCGGCAGTCGAAGGCGGCCTTCGGCTGGGCATCACCGGCGGCGGATGTTCCGGGCTCTCCTACAACATTCGCTTCGATTCTCAACCCCGCGAACGTGACAGGATTTACCAATTCGACGACATCCGAATCTTCGTCGATCCAAAATCCTTCATCTACCTGCACGGCATGATTCTCGATTATGAGGAGACCCTCATGCGTCAGGGCTTCAACTTCATCAACCCCAACTCGACCAAGTCTTGCGGCTGTGGCTCTTCGTTCTCCGCATGACCTATTCTCCCGAAGCAGCCGCTTCAGCTTTCAACCAACAGCAGGACGACAGGTCCAACCCGGTTTGCTGGTCGTGCCGTGATCCCTTGGGCCCGGGCAAATTATTTTGCGGGGCTTGCGGCAAACTCCAACCGCCGCTCTCGACCATGAGCTACTTCGAAGTCTTCGGTCTGCCGCGCAATTTGCA
The DNA here is from genome assembly GCA_965199205.1 of Acidisarcina sp. Lineage (GTDB taxonomy): Bacteria > Acidobacteriota > Terriglobia > Terriglobales > Acidobacteriaceae > Acidisarcina. Next base: position 1,725,840 of record OZ240688.1, on the reverse strand, counting down.
GGTCGATCTCGCCGCTCTCGAGCGCAATTTCTATCGCCTGAGCCGTACATTGCATCCCGATGTCTATGTCCGCGCCAGCCGGCAGGAGCAGGACTGGAGCCTTGCCAACAGTTCACTGCTCAACGACGCTTACCGCGCCCTTAAGGACCCTCTGCGGCGCACCGAATACCTGCTGACGCTTGAGGGCATGCTGAGCTCAGACGAAGGCGCCGCAAAGAAAGAAGATCGGGTTCCTGCCGACCTCCTCGAAGAGGTCTTCGAACTCAATATGCAGCTCGATGAAATGCGCATGAACCGCCAGATGGGCGAAGACGATCCACAGCTCCACAAAGACCTGCTTACGGCCAAGGAAAACTTTGATGCTCAACTGAAAAGCGCCGACGCCGTACTCGAGACGCTTGGGAGCGAGTGGGATGCAACGTTGGGCAACGGCGACGAAGCCCGGAAGCAGCTGGTGAAAGAAAAGCTCGCAGCCCTGCTCGACCGGCGCAGATACATACGCAACCTCGTGAACAGCGTCAACGAGGCGCTCGGTATCTGATATCGAAGTAATGAATTGGCACGGCTTCAGCCGCGCCATTCAGAACGATCGAATTTGAGGGATTTAGCCCAGGAGCCGGCGCAAGCATGGCGGAGTTTCGGACAAGGATTTGAATGGCAGACGATCGGGTAATTGGAATTGATTTAGGCACGACGAATTCGCTGGTCGCCTTCATGCAGGGCGAGCAGCCGGTGGTCATTCCCGGCGAAGATGGATTGTCCCTCGTCCCCTCGGTCGTCGCGATCCCCGCCGCCGGCAGTGCAGAGGCCGCAGCCCAGCGAGTCGTGGTCGGGAACGCCGCGGCCAAGTACCTCGCCAGCTCCCCCGATCGCGTCATCTACTCGGCAAAGCGTCTCATGGGTCGCGGTCTCGAAGACATTCAGGAAGAGCTCAGGATCTTCCCCTTCCACCTTGCAGAAAACATGCAGCCAGGCGAGGTCCTGCGGCTCCGCGTCGGCGACAGCGAATACACCCCGTCCGAGATCTCCGCCTTCGTCCTCCGGCAGCTGAAGCGCAACGCGGAGCGTTATTTCGGAGCTCCTGTGACGCGGGCCGTCATCACCGTCCCGGCATACTTTAACGATGCCCAGCGTCAGGCCACAAAAGACGCTGGTCGCATGGCCGGTCTTGAGGTGCTTCGCCTCGTCAACGAACCGACCGCCGCTGCGCTCGCCTACGGTCTTGACCGCCAGCACGACGGCATTGTCGCTGTCTACGATCTCGGCGGCGGCACCTTCGACATCTCGATCCTCAAGCTGCACGAGGGCATCTTTGAGGTCATGGCCACCAACGGCGATACCCATCTCGGCGGTGACGACATCGACAACCTTCTGATTGCCATCGCCCTCGACGACATTCAAGGCGAGCAGGGAACTGATCTTCGTGGCAGCGCCGAGGCCGTGCAGGCCATTCGCAAGGCCGTCATCGAGGCGAAGATTGCGCTCTCCTCTCAGCCAGAGACCTATCTCAACATTGACCTTGCCGGCGGCGCGAAGTATCAGCGCAAGATCGAACGTTCTCACTTCGAAACGCTTATTCAACCCGTGCTCGATCGCACCTCCGGCCCATGCAAAACCGCTCTCAAGGACGCCGGAATCACCGCCGATCAGATTGACGAAGTGGTTCTCGTCGGCGGCTCGACCCGCATTCCCAGCGTTCGCGCCCTCGCCGACCGACTCTTCGGCCTTAGCGCCCGGGGCAAGAAGCCGCACACCGGGTTGAACCCCGACGAAGTCGTCGCTCTCGGAGCAGCCGTTCAGGCCAACATCCTCTCCAGCGGTTCGCTCGCCACCGAAAACATGCTGTTGCTCGACGTGACCCCGTTGTCGCTCGGCATTGAAGCGCTCGGCGGCGTCGTCGCCAAAGTCATCCAGCGCAACTCGACCATCCCGGCCTCGGCGACCGAACACTTCACCACCGGCGTCGAGGGCCAGACCAATGTCGCCATTCACGTCGTCCAGGGGGAGCGCGAGCTCGCCAAAGACTGCCGTTCGCTCGCCCGTTTCGACCTGAAAGGCATTCCGCCCATGAGCGCCGGCCTGCCGCGCATTGAGGTCAAGTTCCTCATCGACGCGAACGGAATTCTGCAGGTCTCCGCCCGCGAGCAGCGCAGCGGCCGGCAGGCCGAGATCGAGGTCAAGCCCACCTACGGCCTCACCGACGAGCAGGTCGAATCCATGATTCTCGAATCCTTCGACTATGCCGAGTCAGACATCGAGCAGCGCCAGTTGATCGAGGCTCGCAATGAAGCCGAGACCATCCTTGGCGCAGTCGGCAAGGCTCACTCTCACCCGGCATGGCAGCAGCTCAGCCATCAAGAGCGCACCCGGATCCAGCTGTTGAGCGACGAACTTGCCAGCGTTAAGCAAGGCGACGATCTCAAGCTTCTCCGCGAGGCAACCTCCGCTCTCGACAAGGCCACGACCCGTTTCGCCGAACTCATGATGGACACCGCGGTCGCCACTGCGCTGCACGGTCAGACGATGGAATCGGCCGGCAATACAATCGGCGAAGGGCCCACCGCGCCGCATCCATTCAGCAAGGCCGAGTTTGAATAGCCTCAATCCCGGATATCAATGAAGTGTCAGCACCATGGACAGAGAAAGCGAAAAGATGACAGACACAGCCAACACCACTATCGATCGAAGCAATCCGCCTGCGCCGGATATGGTCCGAGTAACCTTTGAGCCCGAGGGGCGCACCGTGGAGTTCAAGTTCGGGACACTTCCCTACGATCATCACGGCAAGCCCATGTCCTTCCTCGACGTTGCCGAGAACTTCAACATTTTCCTCGATCACGCATGCGGAGGCTCTTGCGCCTGTACCACCTGCCATATCTGGGTCGAGGCTGGCGAAGCGGGCTTAACTGTTGCCGACGATGACGAACTCGATCGCCTCGATATGGCCGCCGACCCCCAACTCAACTCCCGCCTCGGCTGCCAGGCAGTGATCACCAGGCCGGGCGCCTACGTCGTCCAGATACCCAAGTGGAACCGCAATTACGTCTCGGAAGGCAAGCCGCTCACGCTCGCGGAAAATAAGTAGAGGGATCGATGGCAAACGAATTTGGTTGGGAAGATGCGGAAGAAATTGGCATTCAGCTCCAGGAGAAGTATCCGGAACTGGACCCGCTGACCGTGCGTTTCACCGAGCTGTTGAAATACGTAACCGAGTTGGACGGCTTTACCGGGGACCCCGCCAAGTCGAACGAGTCGAAGCTCGAAGCCGTCCAGATGGCCTGGTACGAAGAATATAAAGACGCCCAGTGATTTCCCTTACTCCGACCAGCCAAAGGCGTTCCGGAAGAGCACGAACTCGGCCTCTTTGCCTTTCTCGAAATAAATAGACAGAACGTCGAATCGCACCTGCGCCGGTTCTGGTAGCTGCCGCAGGTAGTGGCGCGCCATCTTCCGCAACGTCTTCCGCTTGTGCTCGTCTACGGCGGACTCCGCGCTCGCCACGTCCTTTGTCGTCCTCGTCTTCACCTCGATGAAACAGAGGCAATCGCCGTCCCATCCGATCAGGTCGATATCGCCCGCATACCGGTGCGAACGCCACGATCTCGAAGTAATGATGTACCGGTGCAAACGCAGGTGAAAGAAGGCTGCTTCTTCGCCGCGGATACCCACGGCGAGGTGAGAGGCAACAACAGTGGCACGGCCCATTCGGCCAGCGCTTCGATCGAGGGTCGCGAGCAACTGCTCGAAGAGCGGCAATGCTACGGTGGCAAGAGATGGCATCGGAGTGGCTGCCAACAGTTTCTCTCTGCCGCCTCGGCGCAGCAACCGATTTCCACCACACATCCCGGAAACGGAGGCGCTGAGGCCTCCGTTTTGGGACCGGGCTTACTTTTTTGCGTGGACGGTCGACTTGGCGTGCGCGTCGACGGAGTGCTTGTGGGCCTCGGTCGCGTGCTCGTGCGCCTTGGCGGAGTGCTCGTGGGCCTGTTCGTGATTGCCCGCTTCGTGGTGTTCGGCCGCCCTCTTGTGATGCTCTGCGGCTGTGCTGTGGTGCTCTGCTGCCTTCTTGTGTGCTTCAACTGCCATGGTGAATCCTCGATTCGGGGAATGCCCCGACCAGCATCGAAATATACCGCTGCTGCGACTGTCGATAGCTGCTGAACCGATTCAACCGCCTTTTGAAGAGTCCTCATTCGTGAGGTCAAAGCGGTCAGATTCGATTGGAACGATTTGACATCTCTCGACCCTCGTTATAGCGTTTCTACAGGATGCAGGTTCGCGTACATCATCGTCATTCGCACCATCATCATGTGACGAACATGTCGGCGGACTCTTCTGGCCATAACTAAGGCCGAATCAAAAAGAGATCAGAAAAGCCCGCCGGCGCTCAAGCCAAGGCGGGCTTTTTTCTTTTCACACAAACAATGGATGAGGCGATGACAGCGACAGAGCAGCAGGACAAAACAACACAAATAGATTTTGCCAAGATGGACGGACTCGTTCCCGCAATCGTGCAGGACGCAAAAACGCTGGAAGTCCTGATGGTCGGCTTCCTCAACGAGACAAGCTACGCGAAGACCCTTGAAACAGGCTTCGTCACCTTCTGGAGCCGCACCCGCCAGAAGCTTTGGATGAAGGGCGAGACCAGCGGCAATCGCCTGCGCGTCATCGGCGCGGCGACCGATTGCGATCAAGACACTTTGCTCTTCCGCGTTCAGGTCGAGGGCGATGGACTTGTCTGCCACGAGGGAACCGTAAGCTGCTTCACCCGCCCCGTCGCCACGGCCTTGACCGTTCAGCAGCCCGAGGTGCAGGCATGAGCGCCAAGCTGCGTCTCGGCATTCCCAAAGGCAGCCTGCAGGATGCGACCATCGCTCTTTTTGGTCGCGCCGGTTGGAACATCTACGCCAATGGCCGCTCCTACTTTCCGTCGATCGACGATGACGAGATCGAGTGCATGCTCATCCGCGCACAGGAGATGGCGCGCTATGTCGAGCACGGAGTACTTGACGCCGGTCTTACTGGCATCGATTGGGTCGTCGAGAGCGGCCTCGATGTCGTCAGCGCCACCAACCTCACCTACGCCAAGCAAAGCAATCGCAAAGTCCGTTGGGTCCTGGCCGTTCCGGAAGATTCCAACTACCAGCGCGCCGAAGATCTCGCCGGCCTCACCATCGCCACCGAACTCGTTGAAGTCACGAAACGCTACTTCGGCCAAAAGAATGTTCCGGTAAAGGTGGAGTTCAGCTGGGGAGCGACCGAGGTCAAACCGCCCACTCTTGCCGACGCCATCGTCGAGGTCACCGAAACCGGCAGTTCGCTCAAAGCCAATCGCCTCCGGATCATCGACACCGTGATGGAGAGCGAAACCCATCTCATCGCCAACAAAGCGGCATACCAGGATGGGTGGAAGCGCACTAAGATTGACAGCCTCGCTCTCATGTTGAACGCCGCCATCGCGGCGCAGGGCCATGTCGGCCTCATGCTCAACGTGCAGCAGGCAAGCCTCGCAGCAGTTCTCGCCGTGCTTCCCGCCCTGAACTCACCGACCGTCTCCGCGCTCTCGGGTGCCGGCTGGGCCGCAGTCAATACCATCCTGCAGGAAGAGCAGGTCCGCAACGTCATCCCAAGATTGAAGGCGGCCGGCGCAACCGGCATCGTGGAATATCCCTTGAACAAGGTCGTTCTCTGATGAAATTGCTGAAAACCGCCGGGCGTGGAGCGGCCGCGGCAAACCGCATCCTCGCGCATTTAGAGCGCCGGCAGGAATCCGGCGCCGAAGCCGTCACTCCCGTAGTGCGACGCATTTTGCATGCCGTCAGAAAGAGCGGTGACAAGGCGCTCCGCAAATACTCCGCTGCGCTTGACGGAATCCCGCCACAGTCGCAGTTACAGATAACTGCAGAAGAGATGCAGCGGGCCTGGAACGAGACCTCTGCTACCCTCCAGGAAGCTCTCAAGCTGGCCGCGAACAACATCAGGCAATTCGCACAAAGGCAGCTCCCATCGGGCTGGAGCTTCTCTCCCGTGCCCGGCCTGGCAACGGGCCAGGTGGTCCGGCCTATTCGTGCCGTCGGCTGTTACGTCCCTAGCGGCCGCCATCCGCTCCCCTCGTCATTGCTCATGACTGTGGTTCCCGCGCAGGTCGCCGGCGTCCAGCGAATCGTCGTCGCGTCTCCGAATCCCGCACGCGAAACCCTGGCCGCGGCCCACCTGCTCGGCGTAGCCGACTTCTACCGCATGGGGGGCGCTCAAGCCATCGCCGCCATGGCCTACGGTACTGAGAGTATCGCGCCGGTCGACAAGATCGTCGGCCCGGGAAACCTCTATGTCACCACGGCGAAAAAGCTTGTGGCGTTTGACTGCTCCATCGACATGCTCGCCGGCCCGACGGAAATCGTCGTCGCCAGCGACAAAGGCGATCCCGTTTACATCGCGGCCGAGTTGATCGCCCAGGCGGAGCACGATCCCGACGCCCTTGCCGTCTTCATTACAACCCGGCTTGAACTCGCCGCCCAGGTCATAGCCGAGGTGAAATCGCGCGCGAAGACCAACTCCACTGCGAGACAATCCCTCGCGAAGCACGGTTTCGTCTTCGTGGCCGCCTCACCGGCAGAAGCGCACGAAATCACCAACCGTCTTGCTCCCGAACATCTCACCGTCGACGCATCATCCGATCTCGACTGGGTAACGAATGCCGGTTCCGTCTTCATCGGCTCACATTCTCCGCAGCCCATGGGCGACTATGTCTCTGGCCCCAACCACACCCTGCCCACCGGCGGCCTGGCGCGCGTGAGGGGCGGTCTCAGTGTTATGGACTTCGTGAAACTGATCACCGTTCAGAACTACAATCGCTCCGCACTGAAGCAACTCGGCCCTGCCGCGATCGCGCTCGCCCAGGCAGAGGGGTTAGTCGGACACGCAGAGGCGATTCAAGTCCGCGGCGTGAAGGCCGCACCCTCGCGAACACCAATGACTACGGAAGGAGCCGCGAATGACTGAGTCCGCCTCAACCACTTCTCCTCAGCCCCGCGCACGGGTCCAGCATCTGAAGGAGTATCACCCGCCGCTCGGCGATCGCGACGGGCTTCGCTTCGACTTCAACGAAAACACGCTGGAATGCTCACCGGCAGTTCTGCAAGCCTTGCGCAGAATTGGCCCCGCCGATCTGACCAGGTATCCCGAACGCGAGGCCGTCGAGCAGCTGGCCGCTGCTCACCTCGGTTTCGCCGCTGATCAGGTCCTGCTGACCAATGGCGTCGATGAGGGCATCCACGTCCTCTGTCAGACCTACCTCGACGCGGGCGATGAAATTCTCCTGCCGGTCCCCACCTATTCGATGTACGAGGTCTACGCATCGGCAACGGACGCGCAGATCGTTGCTGTCCAGGCCGACGCCGGCTTCCGCTTTCCCCTCGATACCTTGCTCGGCGCGATCACTCCCAACACCCGGTTGATCGCGATCGCCAATCCGAACAGCCCCACCGGCAGCGTGGCGACGCGCGAGCAGATCGTCAGCCTCATCGAGCACGCGCCGCACGCTATGGTCCTCGTCGATGAAGCCTATTTCCACTTCTACGGTCAGACGGTCGCCGGTCTCATCGGCCGCTATCCTAACCTGCTGCTCGCGCGCACTTTCTCTAAGGCCTACGGTCTCGCCGGGCTCCGTCTGGGTCTCCTCGCCGGGCCGTCTGAGAGTATGAAATGGCTCCGGCGCGTGATCTCGCCCTACAGCGTCAACTCCCTCGCGCTCGCATGTTTACCGGCTGCCCTGCAAGATCAGAACTACCTCGATTGGTATGTTGAAGAAGTACTCGCAGCGCGCGCCGATCTGTTTGCAGCGCTCAGCGCGGCAAGTGTGCAGACCTGGCCAAGCGAGGCCAACTTCGTTCTGGCGAATATCGGATCGAAGCACGGCCAATTCAGTGAAGCCATGAAACGCCGCGGAGTTCTCGTCCGCGACCGGTCCAATGACCCAGGCTGCGTGGGATGCGTGAGGATTACGGTTGGTACGCGCCCCCAGACCGCAGCCGGAATCGCCGCCCTCCACGCCTCGCTCGAGGAAATAGACTTCAGCGCCAGCGCCTCAGGAAAGGCAGAATAATATGACCGCGAAGAAGAAGACCATTTTGGAAGCTCCTCCCGTGAAGCGTGAAGCGGCGATCTTCCGCGATACAACCGAAACTAAAATCAACCTCGCGCTCACGATTGAAGGGCACGGTCAATACAAGATTCATACCGGCATCCGCTTCTTCGATCACATGCTTGAGCTTTTCACCCGTCATGGCGCCTTCGATCTCGACCTCGAATGCAAAGGCGATCTCGACGTCGACCAGCACCACACCGTTGAAGACGTCGGTATAGCGCTCGGTAAAGCCTTCGACCAGGCCCTCGGCGACAAGAAAGGAATACTCCGCGCCGGCTATTTCCTGATGCCGATGGATGAAACCCTAGGCATCGCCGCCGTCGACCTGAGCGGACGCATTGCCGCGGTTGTTAAAACCAAGGTGAAAACCCGGCTCGTTGGCGATCTGCAAAGCGAACTGGTCTACGATTTCTTCGAGGGTTTCGCCCAGGGCGCCCGCGCCAATGTTCATCTGAAAATCATGTATGGCCGGTCCAATCATCACAAGATCGAGTCGCTCTTCAAAGCCTTTGCCCGGGCGCTCAGGGTGGCCTGTTCGAGAGACAGGCAGCTCGGCGACATGCTCCCCAGCACCAAGGGCCTGCTATGAGTTCCGCCGCTCCCAAGGAGATTGTCGTTGTCGACTATCGCGCCGGCAACCTTACTTCGGTCGTCAAAGCTCTCCATTCGCTCGGGGCGGCAACGACCGTCACCGATGATCCCGAAGTAGTCGCCCACGCCGGTAAAATCATCCTTCCCGGCGTAGGCCACTTTGCCGCCACTCAGTTTCTAGCGGACCGGGGTCTCACCGCAGCGATTCGCGAAACCACCGCTCAGGGCATTCCGTTCCTGGGCATCTGCGTCGGCTTGCAGTGGCTCTACGAGGGCAGTACCGAAGCGCCGGATACTCCCGGCGCGGGCTTTCTAAACGGCCAATGCGAACGCTTCGTCACCGCCGAAAAAATCCCCCACGTTGGCTGGAATTCGCTCACCGTCCGGCCCGGCTCTCGCCTCATGCAGGGTGTCGTCGACGGTTCCTACGTCTACTTCACTCACTCCTATCGCGCTGCGCCCTATCAAGATACCGTGGCAGTTGCAAATTATGGGGGTGACTTTACCGCAGCCGCCGAATCCGCCAATCTCATGGGCGTTCAGTTTCACCCCGAGAAGTCTGGCGCCGTCGGCCTGGCCGTCCTCCAGAACTTCATGGAGCTCTGACCGATGCTGACCAGGCGAATCATCGCATGTCTCGATGTCAAGGACGGCCGCGTCGTCAAGGGTATCCAGTTTCTCGATCTGATCGATGCCGGCGACCCGGCCGCGCTCGCCATCCACCACGCGAACGCCGGGGCAGACGAGATTGTTCTACTCGACATCACCGCAACCCATGAAGGACGGGGCACCCTAATCGACACAGTGAAGCGCGCATCCAGAGAGCTCTTTGTTCCGTTTACCGTCGGCGGAGGCATCCGGACCGCCGATGACGCCGCGGCAGTCTTCGATGCCGGTGCCGACAAGATCAGCATTAACTCGGCTGCGGTCGGCCGTCCCGCGCTCATCGACGAGATCGGCCGCTCCTACGGAGCACAGGCGGTCGTCGTCGCCATCGACGGCAGGCGAAGCGCTGGGTCGCCCTCAGTCCAGAAGGCCGAGGTCTTTACCGGCGGCGGCAGAAAGCCGACAGGCCTCCGCGTAATCGACTGGGCTCGCGAGGCAGAGAGCCGCGGAGCAGGCGAAATTTTGCTCACCTCCATGGACGCAGACGGCACCCGCAGCGGCTTCGATTGCCAGCTCACTTCGGCAGTCAGCAAGGCAGTCTCCATCCCCGTGATCGCTTCAGGAGGCGCAGGCACTGCGCAGCACTTTGCCGATGTCTTCGGCAAGGGCAGCGCCGATGCAGCGCTCGCTGCGAGCATCTTTCACTTCGGCATCTCCAGCGCTCGCCAGCTGAAGGCGGAACTCGCGCGCCTCGGCGTTCCCGTGAGGCTGCCATGCTGATTCCTTCCATCGATCTGATGGGTGGCCGCATTGTCCAGCTCGTGCAAGGCGAGAAGCTGCAGCTCGCCTTTGACGATTTTGAATATTGGCTCGATCGTTTCGCCGGCTACCCGCTCGTGCAGTTGATCGATCTCGACGCCGCTATGCGGCAAGGTGACAATCGCGCCCTCATCGAGCGCGTTTCGCGTCGACTGCCTTGCCAGGTCGGCGGTGGCATCGCCAGCATCGAAAAGGCCACAGAAGTCCTCCATGCCGGGGCGCGCAGGGTGATCGTCGGTTCTGCGTTTTTTCACGCCGATGCCTCCAGCCATCCCGCCAGCTCAAGCATGGTGAATGTAGAGTTCGCCTCCGCCCTCCATGCCGCCATCGGTGCCGCCCAGATCGTCGGTAGCGTCGATACCAAGCAAGGCAAAATCGCGGTGAAGGGATGGAAGGAGCAGATGCAGCTGACTCCCGAAGAGGCGATCGCCCAATTGGAGCCTTTTTGTGGGGCTTTTCTCTACACGCACATCGACAAAGAAGGCACGATGCAAGGCTTTCCCCTTGAGATCGCACAAGGACTGCGCCAGCGGACGCAGCGGCAGCTTATCGTGGCTGGCGGCATTCGCGAACTGGCAGAAATTGACGCTCTCGACCGCATCCGCGTAGACGCTGTCGCCGGCATGGCCGTTTATACCGGCCTTCTGCCCGCTTGAGGGCAGCTATCTTCTTTTATGTCTCGATTTGGCGCCGAAGTACCCTCCCACCGCCGTGAAGCATACGGAGACGACGGCAGCCGTCATGGCTTGCTTCACGTCATGCCTCCGCAGCGCAAACCCTGCGTCGATCATCCAGAGGCATGCCAGGCAGATCCAGATTGTCGCAGGGCGCATCTCGAACGAGAATAGCATTCACCCGCTACACCGGCGGACGCCTGGCGATGTCAGTCCCTGACGGGAATTGCGTCGTTTGCGGCTCGCAACGTAGACTGCGGCTTGCCGGCAAACTGCCCGCGGTTCGGCATTTCGAGTCCATCGGCGCATCGGCAACGAAGAGGGAACACAAAATGGCAAGTCATAAGAGTCGGTTGAGAGTTGCCAAACGGCTGGATGAGGTCGGCTTCTCAGAGATCGTCAATATCCGAAACCGCGTCCTCGAGCTTCGTCAAGCCGGCGAGGTGGTTCACGGCTTCCATGGCGGCGAGCCTTTTTTTGAAACCCCAGACGCCGTGAAGTATGCGATGATCCGGGCGCTCATCGAGAACAAGACCCGCTATGCTCCGTCCTCTGGAATCGAGCCGCTGCGCGAGGCTCTGGCACAAAAGCTACAGAGAAAAAATGGCATTGCCGCCACCCTCGACAACGTCCTCGTAACCAGCGGGGGAGCTCACGCGCTCTATGTGGCCTTTCAGGCCGTCCTTGATCCGGGCGATGACATCCTGCTCTTCTCTCCCTTCTGGACGCCCATTCGCGAGATGATCAACGGGGCGCAGGCTCGTCCTTTACTCGTTCCTACGGCTGGCGCCCGGCGTCACGGGTTGACCGCCACACTCGAAAAAATGGCCACGCCCCATGTGCGCGCCATCTACTACAACACTCCCCAGAACCCCTCCGGCACCGTCTTCACCCAAGAAGAGGCCCAGGAGGTCGCTGCCTTCGCCAGGAAGCGTGACCTCATCGTGATCGCCGACGAAGCCTACGAAGACCTGGTATATGAGGGGGAACACTTTTCCATCGGCTCCCTTCCCGGAATGGCTGAGCGCACCATCTCTACCTACACTTTTTCCAAAAGCTACGGCATGACTGGTTGGCGCGTCGGCTATCTCACTGCCACAGAGCCGTTCATGACAGCCCTGCGAAAACTGGTGCTGTATTCGGTCAACGGAGTCTCCACTCCTGCGCAGTGGGCCGCGCTCGAAGCTCTATTGTTGCCACAGGCAGAGTTGAAAAACCGTTTGCAGGAATACCGGCGCCGTCGCGACTTGCTCGTCTCTGGACTGAATGAACTCGGACTCGAATGCGAAACGCCGCAGGGTGCCTTCTACGCCTTTCCCCGGGTGCAGTCCATTCACAAAGAGAGCCGGAAGGCGGCGGCGATCCTTCTCGAAAAAGCCCATGTCGCGACCATTCCTGGTACCGTCTTCGGCGCCCAGGGGGAAGGTCATTTACGCTTTGCCTATGCGATCTCACCGGAGGCCATTCAGAGCGGCCTGCGGGCACTTCAGGACTTTTTGACGAGGTGATTGACACACAGTAGAGACGCTGGCCGGGCAAGAAAATGCACCCGTTACCCGCCTTTGTTAGTCTAAGCTGATATGCGCAGCAGGTTCCGTTCTACGCCATGTTTGGCCACAGTTCTGTTTGTGGTCGCCCTACTCTGGTTGGCCTCACCAAGCTTCTCTCAGGAGACTCAGGACGTTGCCTCCGCGGCGGCAGACACCACTGATTTACCCGATGCTCCGCAGGCCGCTCAGACCCAGACCACCACAGATGCCGTTCCCCAGGGTCCCAACGATACCGGTGGCCGCCAGACCAAGCGGATTCTCTTCATTATTCCCAACTTCCGTTCGGTCTCGGTTGATGCCAAACTGCCTCCTCTTTCTCCGAAGACAAAGTTCAAGTTGACGCTCCAGGACAGCTTCGACTATTCGTCATTCATTTACGTCGGTATTACTGCCGGCATCGGTCAGCTGCAAAACTCCTACCCCGAGTTTCACCAGGGCGCGGCTGGCTATGGCCGCTACTACTGGCATAGCTTCGCAGACGCGGTGAATGAAAATGCGTTCACGGAGTTTATTGTTCCGGTCGCGACTCACGAGGATCCGAGATATTACACCCTCGGACGCGGAGGCTTTGGCAAGCGGACTTTTTATTCCCTAACCAGGCTGGTCATCACGCGCAATGATAATGCGGACGAAACCTTCAATTTTTCCGAGGTCGTTGGCGCCGGAGCGGCAGCGGGAGTTTCGAACTTTTACTATCCAAGCCAGAATCGTACCTGGACCAAGACCGGGCAGAAATGGTTGACTCAGATCGCCATCGATGGCATTTCGAATGTAGCGAAGGAATTCTGGCCCGACATCAATTCGCACTTCCTCCGCAACAAGTTCTGACGAGCCTGCCAGCACTGCGGCCAGCCTGCCGCTTGTCCCTTTCTTCTTGTCATCCTTAAAGAGGCCCCAAAAACCTCGACAGCGATTCACGGGTGAGCAACATCTCACTCGTGAATCGCTGGAACCAACCCCTCTTCGCCAGTAGAGTCCAAGCCGCCGGCGTGTCCCAGCGCTGTCAGAGTCACGGTCAGCGTAACCGAAACGATGAGGTTTGCCGCGAGCGCCGGAATCGCCGCATACATCGCGTAGACATGCCCTCCGAAATGAAATGGGAAGATCGAGCTCTTCAGATCGCGGGCGACCGCCATCGAGGTACCGCTCACCATCCCGGCCAGCCATCCCCAGAAGAGGGCGCTGCCGTGAAACCATCGCGTGAAGACGCCGATCACGACCGCCGGGAACAGCTGTGCGATCCAGATGCCGCCGAGCAGCTGCAACTCAATCGCATATTGCGACTTGACCATCAGGACAAAGGCCAGCGCACCGAACTTGATAAAGATGGAGACCAGCTTGGCATTGCGCGACTCTTCCGCTGGAGTCATCTTCCGCCGGAGAAGTTCTCCATAAAGGTTCCGCGTAAACAGGTTTGCCGATGCGATCGACATGATAGCGGCTGGCACCAGCGCTCCGATGCCGATCGCCGCCAGACAGAAGCCCGCAAACCAGTCGGGAAACATTTTGGTAAAAAGCAGCGGCACGACGCTCGACGTGTTGGCGGTGTGAATCCCTGCAGCCAGGGCCATAAATCCGAGCAGCGCGATCAGCGCCAGCAGCAGGTTATACGCTGGCAGCAAAGCTGCATTGCGCCGAATCACTCGCCCGCTCGCGGAACTCAGTACTCCGGTAATGGTGTGCGGATAGAGCACCACCGCGATAGCTGACCCGAAGGCCAGGGTCGAATAGCTGAGATACTGCGCCGGAGGCAGGATCAGCGAACCCGGCGGCGTGTGCTGCCGAAGAGCGCTCCCCGCCGCGGAAAAAACGTGGCCATAGCCGCCCAGCTTCGCCGGAACGACCACAACTGCGGCCAGCACCATTATGTAGAGCATGACATCTTTGACAATTGCAATCGCGGCCGGCGCGCGCAGGCCGCTTGTGTACGTATAAGCCGCGAGGATCACGAACGCGGCCACCAGCGGCCACTCGCCGCTCACCCCAAGAGCGGCAATCACCTCTCGCATGCCGACCAGCTGTAGCGCGATGTAAGGCATCGTCGCCAGAATGCCGGTAAGCGCGATGGCGATCGAGAGCGCACGGCTGCCATACCTGCCCTGAACGAAGTCTGCCAGGGTGACATACCCGTTGCGGTGGCAGATCGCCCAGAGCTTTGGCAGCACCAGCATCATGTATGGGTACAGCAGGATGCAATAGGGAATGGCGAAGAACCCGTAAGCGCCGACCCCGTAGAGCGCCGCAGGCACGGCAATGACGGTGTAAGCGGTGTAGAAATCTCCGCCGATCAGGAACCAGGTGATCAACGTCCCGAACTTGCGGCCGGCGAGTCCCCACTCTTCCAGGCTGTTCAGGTCGGCAGAGCGCCAGCGTGCCGCGAGAAAGCCGGCAATGGTGACGAGTAGAAAGCAGAAGCAGAAGACGACCAGCGCGGTGGTGTGGATGACAGGGCTCATGCCGAAGTGAAGTTATCTTACATAACTCTCCCGCAGGCGAGCATTACTCCGGCAGCCAGGCTTAACTTCTAGGCTAGCGCAGCAGGCTTCCGTTCGGCCCCGTCCATTCATCGACCACGATGCCGAGGTCATTCAGCATCTGGATTGTAGCTTCGACATTCCGCCGTACCTGCGGCCGGTCGGCCCGCGTCGTGACCGGCGTCTCCTCGATCGCGACCACCCGCCCATAGGGCCACGCCGAAGAAGGAACCGAAGAGAGCGCATTCGGCAGGTCGGAGATGCGTACATCCAGGTCTTGTTTGCGCGCGTCAGTGGGCCGCAGCATCGTTCCTGTTCCGTAGGCGCTGGGGTTGGCATCGGGCAGAATCACCCGCAGATGTACGCTCTCGCGGCCCACGATCAAGAACGGATTGGCCCAGCTCTCCTGGGTATGAATGGCGAGGTACCGGCTCTTGGCCGGCGGCGGGATGTCGTCAATCTGCTGGCGGGCGCTGTCCATGCCGCTCTGCGCCGCCGGGGGTGGACTGACCGGCTCCGCGGTACTGGAAGGCGCAGCGGCCTTTGAACAGCCGCTGAGACAGGCAAACAGAAAAAGCGTGGCAGAAAATTTGAGCAAACGGGGATGCACATCGCCAAGCATATCAAGGCGGGGGGAAAGGGCCATGCTTATTCAGCGGCCTTTCCACGCAGCGGTGCGCTTTTCCAGAAAGGCACGCGTACCCTCGACCCGGTCCTCGGTAGAGCAGCACAGGCCAAAGAGGGAAGCTTCGAGCTCCAGGGCCTCGCGGAGCGGCAGGTCGTAGCCGGCATGCACGGCGGCGATGGTATAGCGAACGGCCAGCGGTGCGTTGGCGGCCATCGCTATAGCCAGTTGCTCCGCGCGGTGCAGCAGATCGGCGGGGGCCAGCACTTCGTCAACCAGGCCCAGCCGGTAGGCCTCGCTGGCCGAGATGATCTCCCCCGTAAGCAGCAGCTTGAGCGCGGCGCCTTTGCCGATCAGGCGCGGCAGGCGCTGTGATCCTCCGTAGCCGGGAACGAGGCCAAGCTTCACCTCCGGTTGCCCCAGCTTTGCCGTCTCGCTGGCCAGGCGGATGGTGCAGGCCAGCGCGAGTTCGCAGCCTCCACCGAGCGCGAAGCCGTTGATGCAGGCGATCACCGGCTTGCCGCAACTCTCGATCAGCTCGAAAACGCGCTGTCCACGAGCTGCAAGCTGTTGTCCTTCGACCGCCGAAAGGTGCGCCAGTTCGCCGATGTCGGCTCCGGCGACGAAAGCTTTCTCTCCCGCTCCGGTCAGCAAGACGGCGCGGATGCTGTTGCTCGCCGCGATCTCCGCAAATGCAGCTTCCAGATCCGAAAACGTCTCACGGTTCAGCGCATTGAGCACCTTGGGACGGTTGATGGTCAGGATTGCGAGCGGCTCGCGGACTTCAAAGAGCAGGTTGTCGAAGCTCATGATGGCACCGGGTTGACGGTATGTCTCAGCTCGCCTAGCTGACCTTTGCCCTTGATTTGGCGATGGCGTCGAGCACACCATTCAGAAAGTTGATGGATTCGAGCGCAGAGTAGCGGCGCGCGACCTCGAGCGATTCGTTGATGATAATAGGCGGAGGCGTCGCCGGAAAGCCGATCATCTCGGCCACCGCCGCACGCAGCACGTTGCGGTCGACCGCCGGCATCCGGGCCAGACGCCAGTTCGCGGAGTGCTCTTCGATCAGCGCGTCGATCTCGGCCTCGCGTACGCTCGCGATGCGGAAAATATCCTCGGCAAAGCCGCGGGTGTCGGGGTCGAGGTCGGCCTGCGATCGTGCGTCCCAAAAAGAGGACCTGACCTGCTCCGGCGTCTGCTTGCCGATGTCGCCTTGGAAGAGCATCTGCATGGCAAGTTCGCGGGATTTGCGGCGCTTTCCGGTCGCGGTCACTTGGCCAGCTCTTCCATGACGCGCTGTCCCGCTTGCGCCTTGAGCTTGCAGTGAATCGAGACCATTTCGATCGCAGCGACAGCTGCTTCAAAGCCCTTGTTTCCCGCCTTGATGCCCGCGCGGTTCAGGGCCTGCTCCAGGTTTTCACACGTCAGCACGCCAAAGGCGTGCGGGGTTCCGGTCTCCTGCTGCGACTGTCCTATGCCTCTGGACACTTCGTTGTAGATTGCCTCGTAATGGGCGGTCTCCCCGCGTATAAGGCAGCCGAGCGTGATGACCGCATCGTACCTTTTCGATTCTGCCAGCGTCCGCGCCGCAGACGGAACCTCCCAGGCGCCCGGCACTCGCACAATCTGAATGTCGGACCGTGCGGCGCCGCTGCGGTTGAGGGCGTCGAGCGCGCCTTCCAGCAGCCGGTCGGTGATGACCGCATTCCAACGGGCAACGACGATGCCGAACGACATGCCGGCGGCTGAGAGGTCGCCTTCAATGGCCATAGGCTTGCCGCGGAGCGGTTCCTGCCACTCCCAGAAAGCGAAGATGTGTCCGGTGACCGGCTCGATAGTAAAGGAGCGGGATTTCCAGGCTGTGTCTTGGATGACGGGTGGTTCGGCAGCTGGAACGTTGGCAGCCAGCCATTCCATGGCTACCTCATGGATCGCGTTAAGACCCGTGACTTCAATCAGGATTCCGGGGGTTGCCGGCACAGTCCCCTCGACGATTTCCAGGTTCGCAATCGGCGCAAGAAAGGGCGCGCCGCGGCTCTCGTCGAGCTGCCATCCCTGACCCGGTTCGAAGCCAAGAGCCGAAAAGAAACTGGACAACCGGTCAAAAACCGCTCGCGAGCCAGCGGGACGTACGAAGGTGATGCCTTTAATCATGTCTCTACTACATTAGCAGTGTGCAGCCTTGCCGTTGCGGGCGTTCGAGAGAGGATAATCGAACGAGCAACGGTAAAGCGCATCTCAGCCGCGAACTACGTAGAGGCATGCGCGAGGATTGCTGGGTAACACGATCCGCTTGCCAGCAGAGACCTGGATTCGTTCTTCATGGAGGCAGAAGTCATCACTGAACCGGCGACCGAGGTACATGCCAGAATCGCTCGTGAAACTTATCGGGACTTCGACCGCGCAAGTAATCGTTCTGCAAGGCTGAACTTCGGCGATTGCTGTGCCGATGCACTGGCGAAAACCACTCGTGAGCCGTTGCCCTCAAATGTGATGCTTCTTCCCAAACCACGTCGAAGCCCCCTCTGGGAGCTCGCCGTTTGACACAGTCCGCGCCGGCGGCATCCTTCGCCGTGCTGAGACATCGTATAGAAATAAGCTTTCCTGCTGTGTCCCGGATCGCCCTCTTTCCTTAGGAGTATTTCTTTCATGCCTTCTTTGCTCGATCCACTCCGCGTTGGCGATCTTGAGCTGCCAAACCGCGTCATCATGGCGCCGCTTACGCGTTTGCGTGGCACTGCGGACCACGTCCCTACTCCCATGATGGTTGACTACTATACCCAGCGTGCGGGCGCCGGGTTGATCTTGTCCGAAGGCATTCCCGTCGTCCCGCAGGGCGTTGGCTATGCCTGTGTTCCCGGTATCTGGTCCCCGCGGCAGATCGACGCGTGGAAGCCGGTGACTGCTTCCGTCCACCAGGCGGGCGGAAGGATCTTCGCTCAGATCTGGCACGTCGGCCGCATGTCGCATCCGCGCTTCCTTGAGGGCGATCTTCCGGTAGCGCCAAGTTCCATCCGCCCGGCGGGGCATGTAAGTCTCGTGCGTCCTCTGACTGAGTTTGAGGCGCCGCGTGCTTTAAACAAAACGGAGATTCCATCGATCGTCGAGGCCTATCGCCAGGGTGCTGAGAATGCCAGACTAGCCGGCTTCGACGGCGTCGAGATGCATGGCGCGAACGGCTACCTGCTCGACCAGTTCCTGCAGGATGGCACCAACCATCGCACCGACGAATACGGAGGCCCGATCGAGAATCGCGCTCGCTTCATGCTTGAGGTCACCGACGCCGTCATCTCCGTCTGGGGCGCGAAGCGCGTGGGAATGCATCTGGCGCCGCGCGGCGACGCTCACGACATGCACGACTCCAATCCGGCTGCGACCTTCGGCTATGTCGCCGCGGAACTCGGCCGCCGTGGACTTGGCTTCCTGTGCGCGCGTGAATATTTCGGGGCTGACCGCCTTGGACCCGATCTCAAGAAGGCGTTCGGTGGCGTCTACATTGCCAATGAACGCTATACCCAGGAGCAGGCCGAACGGGTGATTCAGGACGGCGAGGCGGATGCGGTCGCCTTTGGCCAGCTTTTTATCGCCAACCCCGATCTCCCGCTGCGATTTGCCAGGAAAGCTCCTCTCAACCCCCCCGATCCAAGCACATTCTACGCACCGGGCCCGCATGGCTACACCGATTATCCTGCCTTGAACGGATGAAAGGGAATCCTCGAAAGATCCTCCGGCAGTTGAGACAAAGCCGGTTTTAAGCGTTCCTTCGACGGTCGGTGCGCCGCGATAGCAGGGAAGCACGTGCCAGTTCGTTAGGACCATGCAATCTTCCGCACATCTCTGACAACTTAGGATTAAGAAAGCCTGCTCGTTTCGCGCCCGGCGAGCGGCCTCACTGCTATCCCTACACCTTACTTAGGTCATCAGAGACGGCAAAGTTACCGCCGTATCACAAGTGGACGCTGCTAGTGTTTGAAAGCGCGACAGTTCGGGGAGTGCGACCCTGCATTCGAAACAGTGGCGGGTAAAAAATATACTTTAAAAGTATTTTTGACACGATTGGGAGATCGTGGCATCATCTGCATGCGTGATTAACGAGGTTACTTAAGATGAAGCCTGCCTGCCTGCCTGCTCCTGTCGGACGCCGCCACTCAATTTGGCTTTCCCTCCCACTCCTGAGCGGAGCTCTCTCCTGCATCTCGCCGATCGGGCTTTTCGCACAACAACTCAGCTTCAAGGGGCCTGCGTCCACGGTGGACTTCGGCGACGTCAATCTTTGCGGTCCGGGGAGCACTGTGACCGGCCCCTGCCAGGAGCGGCGCGCGTTCTCTTTCGAAGTGACCGGGAGCGGCACGGTGGGCAAGATCGGGGTCGTCACCCGGGGAGCGTCCGGGTTGGATTTCACCCTGCTTTCCGGCAGCACCTGTCTCGGCGCGGTCGCTAGCGGTACGGCCTGCACTGTAAACGTGAAGTTTGAGCCTAAGTTTGCCGGCACTCGCCCCGGCGCGATCCTGATCGAAGACGAAAATGGCCGGACGCTCACCACCACGCTGATCCGGGGAAATGGCGTCGGTTCCCAGATCGGATTCGGCCCGGGATTCGGCAGCCAGCTCGGCAGTGACTTTTCTTTCAACCTTGAGGCGCTCGCGCTGGACGATGCCGGGAACAAGTTCTTCGCTGACGCTACCAACGCCCGCGTCTTGGAACTGCGTCCCGATGGCACTCAGATCACCCTGCCCTTTTCTGGCCTGTCGTTCCCCGCTGCAATAGCGGTCGACGGTGCAGGAGATATCTTCGTAGCGGACGCGGGCAACAACCAGGTAATCGAGTTGTCAGCCGATCACAAGACCGAGACAACCCTGCCGTTCAGTGGGCTGAGCTCTCCCCAGAGCTTGATGGTCGATGCGACCGGGAATATCTTCGCCGTCGGATACTACAACGATGCGGTGCTCGAGTTACCGGCCGATGCCAGGGCTCAGGTGGAGGTAGGTGGCAATCACAACCCCGGGGCGGTCGCGGTGGATGGCGCCGGTAATCTCTTTCTTACAGCGTCAGGAGCGAACTCAGAGAACTCCTACGGCGAAGTTCTCGAAATGCCTACCGGAGTCACCGAACTAAAAACCATCGGCACCGGCGAATACTGGAATCGCGACGTTCTGACCGTCGACGGCCCCGGTAATATCTACACGGTCGACTACAATTCCGGCGAAATCATCGAAATCCTGTCCGGCGGCGGCGCGCCTGTTCAAGTTGCTGGAGGCTACACCTACCCCGGAGAACTGGACGTAACTCCCTCCGGAGACATCTTCATGGTGGATCAGGATGATCTGACCGGAGCTTCACAGCTCTATGAATTGCAGCGGTCGAAGTCGGCGCCCTTGGATTTTGGCTCCATCCCGGTCGGCGCGACAGCCACCCTGCCGCTGCCGATTACCAATATCGGCAATCGGCGCCTGGTGCTGACCCCGCTCTTCAAAAGCCCGAGCTATATGATCAAGAGCATGGCTCCTGAGGGATGTATGGAAGGCACGCCCGTTGGGCAGACATGTACGCTGCAGGTAGAATTCTCCGCGTTGACCGAGGGGGAGCACCGTATCGCCCTTACGTTGCGCAGCAATGGCGCTGAGGATGCTACAGTCCAGCTGCAAGGCGTCGCGACCAAGCCCTGAACTCTCATGGAATCCGGGAATCCCGGTTGAGGTGTTCGGGCGGCCTCGTCGCTTCCAGCCTGGGGCGGATGGGTACCTTTCTCGCAGCTAAGAGAGACCGGCTACGCTCCATCGCCCCCGGGTGAAGAGTGATCGGCGGGAAGCCTCTGGCCATCCCACAGATCACAATTCTCCGGAATCCAACACGAGGTTTTCCCGTAATGAAGTTCTTTTCCCGGCTCTCCGCTCCCACTCAGATTCTCCGTTCGCCGCCTTTCCCCGGCCCTGGGCCTTCCCGTTCTGTAACGCTGCTGGGCGGCTCGTTGCTGTTGTCTCTCCCTTCGGCCGCACTCTTCGCGCAGGCCGTCTCCTTTGCCGGCCCCCAGCCTGCCGTCCAGTTCTCCGCCGTCAACTTCTGTAAGCCCGATCAGGCAATCTCCGCTTCTTGCACCGAGACCATGACTTTGCCTTATAAGGTGACGCAGAGCGGCGCCCTGGGGCCCATCAAGGTGCTCACCTCAGGTGCGCCCGGCCTCGACTACACCCTGGCTGCAGGCAGCACCTGCGTCGGCAGCGTCAAGGCCGGAACCTCCTGCACGGTGAACGTGAGATTGACTGCAATCTACGCCGGCGACCGCAATGGAGCCGTCCAGCTCACTGCCGAAAACGGAAGGGTGCTAGCCACGACCTTGCTGCACGGCGTCGCCTACGGAGGCCAGATCGCCTTCAATGGAGTGGCCCCGGCCATAGTTCCTGGGACAAGTACCGGTCTCGCCGCCGGCCTCGTCGTGGACGGCGTGGGAGACGTCTTCTTCCTGAACGCCTACGATCCAGAGGTCAACGACGGCGCTCAGGTCCTCGAGGTACCGGCAGGCAGCAACGCGGCTGTCGTGCTTCCCTTTAACGGCGCAAGTGAAATTACCGCCCTGGCCGTGGATGGCGCCGGTGATGTCTTCGCTGGAGATAGTGGGAGCGGCCGAATTCTGGAACTACCGGCCGGAGGCGGCCCTCAGCTCACCCTGCCCTTCACCGGTCTCTCCCAGGTCGAAGAAATCCTGGTCGACGATATCGGCGACGTCTTCGTGACGAACCTTGTCGATTCCGGCTGCTGCACCACCACCACCAGCGTCCAGGAACTGCCGCTTGGAGGCAAGCAGATCAAACTTTCCGGCGGAGGAGTCGGATCCCCTGACGCCGCGGACGCAAATGGCGATCTCTTCTACGTAAATCTTCTTGCCGAAGACGAGTCCTTCGTCTATACGGTCGTCGAGAAAACCCCCGGCGGCGAAGACATTCCCTTGTATAGCGCCGACAAAAGCCAGTTCGTTCCCGAGGCCATCGCCGCCGACGGCATGGGCAACGCCATCGTTGCGGATGGAGCCACGCATCATCTCCTTGAGATTCCCGTGGGAGGCGGCAAACCAGCCGGTGTTGTCAGCGCCTTCAGCCTCGCCGGCATCTCGGCTGGATTAGGAGTGAACTCCGCTGGCGATCTCTTCGTCCTCGATGAGGGAACCAGCGCAATTCCACCCCGGGTCTACGCCCTCCGTCGTTCGCAGGCGCCCTCGTTGAATTTCGGATCTATCCCCCTGGGCACAACCAGAACCCTCCCACTCGCGATCACCAACATCGGGAACGAGCCATTGGTGCTCACACCCTCGTTTGAGAGCGCGAGCTATAAGATCCTCAAGTCTGCGTCGGGGGGATGTCCTTCGTCCATCGCCGTCGGCCAAACGTGTACGCTGCAGATTCAGTTCTCCGCCCTGACCGCAGGCGCGCATCGCATCGATTTGACGCTTGGTAGTAATGGGGCGCCCGATGCGGTCGTCCCCCTCCAAGGCATCGCAATCAATCAGAAATAGGCACTTCTGCGAGCTCGGTTCTACCCGCTATTGGCTCCCGCGGCTCAGCCCCCGAGCGGTATTCGCTACGCGAGTACCGCTGCAAATTGTGTCCCGCTTCTTCGCGGCAAACGTACTTCCTCGCACATTTTGAACTCGGGCGTAAACTCGCAGGCATATCCCCCGTCTACATAAAGGAATGGCATATGCTGCGGCAAACCAGATGGCCATGAGCGTCGACACTGCGGTCGCCGCCCAGCCCGCGATTGGCCTCGATGATATCGAGGGCGTGATGCAGCTCTATCGTGGCCGCATCCTTAGATATGCGACCTTCGCCGTCCGGGACCGCGACGCCGCAGAGACGATTACGCAGGAATGTTTCCTGAAGGCATACCGGGCGCGGGAGAGCTTTCGCGGCGATTGCCGGCTGAGTACCTGGCTCATGCAGATTGCGGTCAACCTCGTGCGGGACTATGCGCGCAGCCGCCAGTTTCAGTTTTGGAAGCGGGCGCAGACCTGTTCGGTCGATGTTTCAGAGGTGTCGGAATTCATCCCCCACCCTGGGAGCTCGGCGGAAGCGGGAATGCTCGCCCGCGAGCAACTGCAATCGGTGTGGGCAGCCGTTGAGAAGCTGTCCAAGATGCAGCGCGAAGTCTTCGTGCTCCGGTTCGTCGAAGAGATGGAATTGCGGGAGATCGCCGAGGTGATGGTCATGAAAGAGAGCACGGTGAAATCACATCTCTACCGGGCCCTCAACGCGGTACGGGCAAAAGTCCTAGCGGGAACGGATGGAGCGCAATGAGCGAATACGGGAAGGGACACCTTAGTTCGAAGCAGGTTGCGGAATGGCTGGTCGAGGGACCTTCGGCCGACATTGAGGCCCATGTGCAAGGCTGCTATCGCTGCCAGGCGACGCTGGCAGAGCAGCGCGAGCCGCTGACCACCTTTCGGCAGGCCGTAATTGGCTGGAGCGAGCGTCAGGATGCTCCGCAGTGGAACTCCGCGGACCGGCTCTCCTTGCAGAGCCCGGCGCACGGAAAACTTCGCCGCTGGCTACCCGCGATGAGCTTTTCAGCGGCGGCGATTCTTATGGTGGCGTTTCTTCTCGGCGGCGCCATGTTGAAACGAGGTGACAGCTATCGCGTTGCGAACGCCGGGACGAAAGTTACGAGTGACGCGGCGCTGATGGACCAGGTAGATGCTGAAGTTTCCGAGACGGTACCGGACGCGATGTCTCCGCTGACCGACCTTGTCGCCTGGGATTCAAATGAGGGCGCATCCCCGGCGGTTGCCGGTGGGAAGCGGACTGAGGTTCAAGGCAAGCCGTCGCTGGTGACGAGTTCCAAGACAGACGTTAGGGATTAGGCAAAGAGGATTAGAGGAGAACGATGAAAATCAGGGAAGGGTTCAGAAAGGAGCAGATGGCGAAGCTGGCTCGAGGTGTCGGGCTCGCAGGCTTGCTCTTGCTTGCGGCTGCGAGCAGCGGCGTCGCTCAGGATGCTTCCAGCGGTCCTCCGCCCCCGCCGATGCAGGCGAACCGCCCTCCCATGGAGGGCGCCTTCCGCGGCCACGGCGGACCGGGGCGCGAAGGCATGGGGAAGTGGTGGGACAACCCTCAGGTCGCCAAGGACTTGAACCTCGGCGCGGATCAAAAGCAGAAGATGGATGACATCTTCCAGCAGAGCCGATTGAAGCTGATCGATCTGCACGCCTCCCTGCAGAAGGAAGAGGCGACGCTCGATCCGCTGATCAATGCCGATTCTCCCGACGAGACCAAAGTGCTGGCGCAGATCGACAAAGTCGCGGCGGCGCGGGCCGAGCTTGAGAAGTCCAATGCCCGCATGCTGCTGGCCGTGCGGCAGGTGCTCACGCCCGACCAGTGGACGAAGCTCAGAGCAGCTCGCGCCGAGCGCATGAACCGTGGCCCGGGCGGCCATGGTGGTATGGGGCCAGAGGCTGGCGCCGGACCTGCCCCGCAATAACACGCGACAGAGTTTGCAGTAGCGAGCGAAGCGCCTTCGGCTCATCCAGCGAAGGCGCTCTTTTTTGCCCCGGGATCGTCCGAATCCTGCCGAAGCGGGGAAAAGTTACAATGAAAGAGATCGGGGCCACTGCTGTCGGTCCGCGTTCTGGTGCGGGCTTTTCGCAAGTGAATCCCCGGCCGGGTTCCCCGGGCATCCGGCACGGATCCTGAATCGATCTGACGATGGGTAATTTCCCTGCAAGGAATGGCATGTACGAAGTCACTGTAGAAGCGGGCTTTTCTTCCGGACACTACCTGCGCAACTATAAGGGTAAGTGCGAGAACCCGCATGGGCACAACTACAAGGTCGAGGTCACGCTGCGCGGGGAAACCCTCGATAAGGCTGGCCTGCTGCTCGATTTTAAAGATCTGAAGCAGGTCATGCGTCCGGTCGTCGACCGCCTCGACCACCAGATGATCAACGACCTGGAGCCGTTTACCGAGATTAATCCCTCGGCCGAAAACCTGGCGCGGTATTTCTTCGATGAAACCAACCGGCAGCTCGCTGAGATGACCGCCGGGCGCGTTCGGGTTAAAGACTGCACCATTTTCGAGACCGACACCACCTCGGCCAAGTATTACGAGTAGGGCGCCACTTGTTTCTCATCGAGATCTATAAATCCGTTCAGGGCGAGTCGAGCTTTGCCGGCCGCCCCTGCATCTTCGTGCGTCTGGCGGGTTGCAACCTGCGCTGCGCCTGGTGCGACTCGGAGTACACCTTCAAAGGCGGCTACAAGTTGACCGCCGCCGAGGTCATCGCCGAGGTTGAGAAACTGGCGCCGGTGCGGCTGGTGGAGTTCACCGGCGGCGAGCCCATGCTGCAGGCCAAAGAACTGGTTCCCCTGATGCGGCAGATGTTGGCTTCGGGATACGAACTGATGATCGAGACCAGCGGAGAGCGCCCACTCGCCGATCTTCCGGCCGAGGTTCACAAAATCGTCGATGTGAAGTGTCCGGGTTCCGGCGAGGGCGGTAGCTTTCGCATGGCGAACCTCGATGCGCTGACCAGGCGAGACGAGGTGAAGTTCGTCATCAGCGACCGCATAGACTACGAGTATGCCCGGGACTTTGTGCGAGCGCATGGCCTCGAGAGCAAGGTTGGCGCCGTGCTCTTTTCCCCGGCATTCACCAAGACTCCCTCACCGGTCCGCACAGCGGAGAACTGCCTGCTCGACCCCCGGGTATTGGTCGAGTGGCTGCTCGCCGACGGACTTGAAGCTCGTCTCAGCCTCCAGATCCACAAGTTCGTCTGGGAACCCGCGATGAAGGGTGTCTGACAAGTCGAACCGGCCTCCGAACTGGGATGCCGCTGTAAAGAAGTCTCACTCCAGCAGTGTGACAGCCGTAGGCAGGAAGGATTCCGAGGATCGCGGCGCTACACGAATTTCGATAGCTCTCTTACCACGGTGAAGCGCGGAGTTTCGGGGAAGCGGATGCTCTGCCTTGTCAAACGAGTTGATCCATCGTAAGCAGACCCTTTACTTCATTGCTTGGCCAGATACTTATCGAACGGGATCTCAAAATAAAACAAATCCTTGCCATCGGCCGCCTGCAGCTTTCTCAGGTAGAGTTTTGCTCCTTTGAGCGGATCGCTTGATCCCTCGACATCGTAAAAAAGAAATCCCGCCCGGGTCGTATGCGCCTCGACCACAATGGCCTGGTACTCGAATTCATGAAAGTCGGCTTCGATCTTGGGGTCTTTGGATTTCGCTTTGCCGCCGATTCCGGGTATCGGCAGCTTTACCCCGCTCGACGGGTTCTTAAGATTGGTAGCGCGTCGCTCGACATCTTCCGGCTCGGCAGCGGCAATCTTGTCGCCCCCGGAGGTGATGAAGTGGATGCGCGCCTGGTCGAGGCTGATTGGCTTGTCTCCGTCGTTGGTCACGATGACGCGAATCGGCATGAAACCCAGCTTCAGGTAATCCAGCCGAAAGCAGCTCTCCTTTTCCTTCGT
Organism: Acidisarcina sp.; assembly: GCA_965199205.1. GTDB lineage: Bacteria > Acidobacteriota > Terriglobia > Terriglobales > Acidobacteriaceae > Acidisarcina. The sequence goes on along the minus strand of OZ240688.1, from coordinate 1,698,889 downwards.
GTTGAAGGGGTCGGCGGCGATCGTGACGCGTTCGTCTGGATGAGCGTCAAAGGCGGGATAGCTCGCCGCGCCGCCCGCCGGAGGCGGCGCATGCTCCGCGACGCCCTGCCGCGCACCCGCAACCAGCAGGAAAGCGAAGACAAGCAGAACGCTGAGACCGGCCTGTGGCGAACGAAGGATCACTGGGACAATTATCATCTTCGTTTAAGACTTGCACAAAACCGGATCGGGAGCGCCAACCCTGCCGGCCGCCATCCGCTGCCGTGGAATCGATGAGGTCTTGCACCTGCTGATGTTCGTCTATAGCTTCGCGTGGTTGTTGGTACTGGCAGGGACTGCTCCCTGGTGGGTGTGGAAGATGGCGTCCACGGACAAGTACCGCGACGGACTCGCCGAGCGTCTCGGAGGCGTTCCGGCGCGGCTATTGTCGTCCCAAGATGTGCGCCCGGTGATCTGGATTCACGCCGTCTCCGTGGGCGAGGTGATCGCCGTCAGCGGACTCGTCCGGGAGCTCGCCGCCCGCGCGCCGAACCACCGCATCGTCATCTCAACGACCACTCGAACCGGGCAGGCCGTCGCCCGCGAACGCTTTGGCGCGGGGAATGTCTTCTACTATCCCTTGGACTTCGCCTTCGCCGTCCGTGCTTACACCCGCGCACTGCGGCCGAGCCTATTCGTGCTGACCGAGACGGAGTTCTGGCCGCGAATGCTCATGGAGTGCAAGGCTGCATCTATTCCCATTGCGGTGGTCAACGCGCGGATCTCTGACCGGTCGTATCCGCGATACCTGCGGCTGCGCTTCCTCTGGCGCCACCTTCTCGGCGGCCTTTCCCTCGTTCTGGCTCAGGGCGGCGACGATGCAACTCGGCTGCGGGCAATCGGAATTCCCCCCGCCCGTGTAAAACTCGGCGGCAATTTGAAATACGATGTGCGGGCAGCCTCGAGCTCCGGGGCAGCGGAAATGCTGCGCGCAGCGCTACCCGAGGGAGCGAAGCTGCTGGTCTGCGGCAGCACGCTCGAAGGCGAGGAGCGGATGCTGCTCGACACGTGGCCTGAACTGTTGGCCGCTCAGCCGGAGCTGCGGATAGTGCTGGCCCCGCGCCATCCTGAGCGCTTTGCGGCCGTCGCGGCTTTACTCGACCAGCGCAGAGTCTCCTGGTTCCGTCGATCGGCATGGCGCTCTGAGACTGCGTTCGATGCCGGCTCCGTCCTGTTGCTCGACTCGATCGGCGAACTCGCCTCGATCTATTCGCTGGCCGCAGTAGCCTTGATAGGCGGCAGCCTGGTGCCGGCCGGCGGCCACAATCCTCTGGAGCCGGCCCAGTTTGGCGTACCGATCGTCATGGGACCGCATTATGAAAATTTCCGCGATATCGTGGGTAAGCTGCTGGCTCAAGAGGCGATCCGCATTGTCCATCCGGGAGCCTTGAGCGCAGCCCTGGCAGCACTGCTGCATGACCGGGCCGCGGCGCAGGCCATAGGAGAACGCGGCAAGCAGGTCTTTCAGGCGGAGGCCGGCGCGACCAGCCGCGCGGTCGCTGCGCTGCTTGCCCTCTTGCCGGGAGACGCCGCATGACCCGTCGCTGGCTTGCGCCACTGAATCCCGTCTATCGCGTCGCGCTCATGGCGAAAAACCTCGCGTACGATCGGGGGCTCATCACGCCGAAGCGGCTGCCGTGGCCGGTGGTCAGCGTGGGCAATCTCTCTGTAGGCGGCGCGGGCAAAACTCCTCTGACCATCGGCCTAGCCCACTTGCTTAAATCCTCGGGCTTCGACGTGGACGTGCTCTCGCGGGGCTACGGACGCAGCTCGACCGCAACCGGGCAGGTCGATCCCGCCGGCGAGGCAAGGCGATTTGGCGATGAGCCTCTGCTGATTGCGCGCCGCGCGGGTGTCCCGGTCTTTGTCGGCGCCAGCCGGTATGAAGCAGGATTGTTCGCGGAACAACAAATCGCTCGGCCAGTAGTCCATCTGCTCGACGACGGCTTTCAGCACCGGCAGCTCGCTCGCAGTGTCGATGTCGTCGTACTGCATCGCAGCGACTTCTCCGAGCGTCTGCTGCCTGCCGGGCGCCTGCGAGAGCCGTTACAGGCCCTCTCTCGAGCCGATTTCTTGGTCTGTCGCCAAGAGGACGCCGATCTCGAAGCGAAGCTGCGCAGCCTCGGCCTGCAGGTGCCGATCTGGTGGATGCAGCGAACGCTCCGTCCGCCGGAAGATCTCACCGCATCGATCAAGCGTGCCGTTGCCTTCTGCGGAATAGCGCGGCCGGAAGAGTTCTTCTCCGCGCTCCTCGCCGGCGGCATCAACGTCGAGTTGACCGTCGCCTTCGCCGACCACCATCGCTACTCCCGCGGCGATGGAGACCGTCTGGCGCAAATCGCCGCCAAGGTCGAGGCCGATGCCTTTGTGACCACCGAAAAAGATGCCGTCAGGCTGGATGCCTCGCTGCTGCAGCTGCTTGAGTCGCGCGCGCCGGTCAGGGTTGCGCCACTCGATGTGTCGTTGCGCGACGAGCCTCTGATCGTCGCGCAACTGAGGGCGAAACTGCCCACAACTTGAGTGCCGCTTGGGCCGCGGCTACCGTCCGCGAAAGCGGTTAATGTCGCGGCGGTCACGCTTCGACGGCCTGCCCGTCGGAAGAATGTCGAGCTGCGCATTCGCCTTGCGCTCTTCGACAAGCTTGGCCCGCAGCTCGCGGCTGGCCTCCGTCTCTCGGTAGAGCGTCTGCGCGACCGCGGCCGGTCCGCGCACCTCGCTGAGCTGCAACACCTCTACCTCGAACTCTCCGGCCTCATTCTTCACCTTCAGCATATCGCTCACGCGAACGTCGCGGGCTGCCTTCGCTTGGATCGCGTTCGACGTGATGCGCCCGAGTTCACAGGCCTTGGCGGCGAGCGCGCGCGTCTTGAAGAATCGGGCCGCCCAGAGCCATTTGTCCATGCGTACGCTGGTCCTCATATCCATGGCAGAATCAGATTCCTTCTCCTGTTTCAAAGTCCGTGCTTCCTAAGAGGCCGAGATCGCGTTAACTTCTACCCATGCCCGAAATAAGCTCGACCGTTGTCTCTAGCAATATTGTCCGCTATGGACGCTTCCTCATCTTCGTTGCCGGGCTTGGCGGCCTCTTATATGGAATCGATGTCGGCATCATCGCCGCAGCCCTGCTCTATCTCAACAAGACCATCAACCTGACCATCGAACAGACGTCGCTCATCGTTGCCGCGGTGCTCGGCGGCGGCATGTGTTCGTCGCTCGTCGCGGGCGTCCTGGCCGATTGGATGGGCCGTAAAAAGATGATGGTGCTCAGCGGTCTGTTGTTTGTCATGAGCGTGGGCCTTATCGTGATCTCGCAGGGTTTCGTGCCGCTCTTTCTCGGCCGCCTGCTACAGGGCATCAGCGGCGGCGTTATTGCTGTTGTCGTGCCGCTCTACCTTGCCGAGTGCCTTGCTGCGAACAATCGAGGCCGGGGCACCGCGATCTTTCAATTCATGCTGACCTTTGGCATCGTGATCGCCGCGACCGTAGGCTGGTTTTACACCCGGCATGCCGAGGCTGCGATTGCCGCCGCCGCCGGCAACCCGGCCCTCATTCTCGCCGCAGAGAACCATGCCTGGCGCGGCATGTTCCTGGCCATTGTCTATCCGGGATTCGTTTTCTTCCTGGGGTCTTTCTTCCTGAGTGAGACACCCCGCTGGCTCTTTCGCCACGGCAAACCGGAAAAAGCCTTGGCTGCCCTGCGCCGTTCTTCGCCGGAAGCAGAGGCCCAACTGCAATTCCACGAGATGCAGGCCCTGGCCCTTGAAAACGAGCAGAAGACCGTCGCCCATACCTCCGGCTCGCTGTTGCAGCGGAAGTATGTGATCCCGTTTGTGCTGGCTTGCGTAATCCTGGCGTTGAACCAGGCAACCGGCATCAACTCGGTGCTTGGCTTCCTGGTCATCATCCTCAAGCAGGCCGGCATGACGGCCAGCCATGCCACCTCGGGCGACGTCGCCGTCAAAGTACTGCAATGCGTGATGACCCTGGTGGGCGTGGCGTTGGTCGATCGCAAGGGACGGCGCTTCCTGCTGATGCTCGGCACCGGCGGCATCGTCGTCGCGCTGCTGAGCGGCGCGTTCGTCTTTCATCGCTTCGAAGCCGAGCGTACCGATATCCGTGACAAGGTGCAGGCCGCGGTGCGCGGCAACTCGCTCGATCTGCCCTTGCACGAGGCCGTCGCAGGCAGCGCCGGGCCGGGCAGCGCCTCCGGTCTTACGGTGCTCTACTCCTACGGCAAGGGAGACAAACTGGTGACCGCTCTAAGTAGCGATCCCGATCCGGTTATTCACATTCAACCGGAAACCGATACCGGTAACGCTCCGCTGCAAATTGAGCGCGCCCTCTATGGGCCGCTGCCGACCGAAACGACCGGCTGGCTCGTGACGGCCTGCCTCTGTCTGTTCGCTGCTTCGTATGCGCTTGGTCCGGGCGTCGTGGTGTGGCTGATGTTGTCGGAACTGATGCCGACACGCATTCGCTCAATCGGTATGGGGGTTGCGCTGCTGCTCAACCAGGGCGTCTCCACGCTGATCGCCGGGCTCTTCTTGCCTGTAGTCGGGCGCTTCGGATACTTCGCGATGTTTGCATTCTGGGGAATCTCCACCGCCGCGTACTTCCTCACTGCCGCCTTCTTTGTGCCCGAGACCAAGGGCAAGACACTCGAAGAGATCGAGCAGCACTTCGAGGGTAGGAGCGCCAGTGTGCAGGTCGCCAGCTAAAGATCGTCCGGATAGGATCCGAAAACGACAGATAGGAATCTCGTCATGAAAGCAGCCTTGCTCTTAGTCGCGCTGGCGATGCTCGTCTGCGCTCCCGCTCAGACTGAAACGCCGGCTCCTGGCGGCATCCAGACAGCAGTTAACAAGCTTGACCCTTATATCCGCAACATCATGCACCAGACCGGGGTTCCCGGTCTCGCGGTAGCCGTCGTCTATCGAGGCCACGTGGTTTTTATCGAAGGGTATGGGGTTCGCAGGCTGGATGAAAAGGAGAAGACGATCGATCCCGATACCGTGTTCGAGATCGCATCGGTGTCAAAACCACTCGCTGCGACGATAGTGGCTTCTCTCGTGGGCGCCGGGAAGGTTAGCTGGGACGATCGCATTCAAAAGTTAGATCCCGGATTCACGCTCTCCGATTACGCTGCCACCGGGCAGCTGACCATACGCGATCTGCTTTCCCATCGTAGCGGCTTGCCCACAGGCGCGGGCGATGTCCTGGAAGACCTGGGCTACAGCCGTCCGGAGATTCTCCATCAGATTCGCCTGGTTCCGTTGGCAGGCGCATTTCGCGAAACTTACCACTACAGCAACTTCGGCTATACCGAAGGAGTGTTGGCTGCTATTTCAAAAACAGGAAAAACCTGGGAGGAAGTGGCGCAGCAGCAGTTGTACGGCAAGATAGGCATGCACTCCACCAGCTCCCGCTACTCAGACTACGAAAACAATCCCAACAAATCGGCCCTTCATTATCGCAAGGGTGACGATTATCACAATTGGTTTGTTCGCGAAGCCGATGCTGAGTCGCCGGCGGGCGGCGTTAGCTCTAGCGTACGTGACCTCGCCAGGTTCATCACCCTGCAGCTTCAGGACGGCGCATTCGAAGGGCAGCAAGTTGTCGATAAGGCCGCGCTCGAGGAAACCCACAAGCCGGCGATTTGTGCAGCCGAAGAGGGACCGGTTGCTCCGGGCAAGTGCTCGGGCAGCTATTACGGCCTGGGATGGAACGTCGGCAAGAATGCGAAAGGCGCGCTCCGGCTCAGTCACAGCGGCGCCTTCGATCTCGGAAGCGCAACCGCGATCTATATGGAGCCGAGCGAGCAACTTGGCATCGTCGTTCTCACCAACGGTACGCCTGTCGGAATACCGGAAGCGGTCAGCCTGTCGTTCCTCGATTACTTCCACTATGGTCATGCCAGAACCGACTACTTGGCAGCCATAAGACCTTACTTTGAGAAGTTAGAGGAGGAAACGCAGAATTCCTCTACGGACTACTCCAAACTCACGCCCCCGGCAAATCCGTCGCAGCCCGGCCAGCTTTCCGCCTACCAGGGAACCTACATCAGCCCCTACTACGGCGAACTGCAGATCGAGCTCGACCGGGACCAGTTGGTCCTACGCCTTCCGCCGCGTGGCGCGCACTACGAGCTCACCCACTGGGATGGCGATACGTTCACCTACTACTTCGCCAGCGAAAATACCGGCGCCGGACGCCGAGGTGTAAAGTTCCTCGATGCCGGCAAGCAGATTCTGGTCGAGAATCTGGCCATCGTCAATGATGGCGTCTTCGCGAAAGTGAAGTGAGGTTGAACTCCCGGAGCGCTTGTCATGAGCACTTGGCTCCGTCCGCCAAGCTCCGATGCAGCAGCGGCTAAGCTTCTAGGAAAATGATGGTGGAGGCGGCGGGAGTCGAACCCGCGTCCGAAATCGTAGACAACAAAGAGAGGCTCCATGCTCAGTCGCATTCCAGTGACTTCGCTCTGCGCCCTCAGAACGGACAAGGTGAACGCAGCGCTAGCCTGATGATCTCGTCCTCACCACACAGACGGAGCGGAGAGAACCAGCCTGCTGTGCGACGTCCTTTCGCAGCCCGCAGGCAAAGCCGCGAAGGACGGCAGCTTATTTAATTAAGCTGCGTATGCTAGTTGGTTGTTGGCAACTATGTTTTTCCAGGCGATTACGGGTGCCCAGACCCCGGCATGCCTCTTTGCCGCAAGCAATTCCGTCGAAACCGTGACGCCCCCTTGCGGGTAGTCCTGTGTATGTCCGGAAAACTTTACCGCAACTTCCAGTCTACCCCGAAAAGCCATGTTTCTGCTGATGGGCAACGCAAATCCCCGCCGGGCCTATTCCCCGTGGTTTGTGCTCGTTGCCTTGACCGGCGCGGCGGCGATCGTCTCCAGGTCGATGGCCTCGTAGTCCTTGTGCTCGATCCCGTCCCGGATCTGCTTCGGTGTCATCTTTTTCTGCGTCATGAGATACGCATAGTGCTCTTCCTTAGCGCAAGTGGAGCAGATCGCGCCGTGCGTGCCCTCAAAGCAGCTGTGCAGGCTATTATGTCCCATTGCCTTATCGCAGCGGCAATAACAGGGCATCTGGTGCAGCACCGGCTGGATCATGGCTGCTTCCTTGTACACCTGCACCTGCCAGGGATACTGGAAGTACTGTCCGGTGAGCTGGCTGCCTGACAATATAGGCGGCAGTTTCGTCCCCCGCGCCGGCGGCTGAGAGTTGTAGGCTGGAAGATCGTCCGACGGGTTCGACCATTGACCGTATCCTGCCATCGTAAGCGTTCCAACCAGAAGACCGAGCGCACTCTGCGCCAATAAGCGTTTCATCACCACTCCTCAACAGATCTTATTATGGAAATGACTCACAAACAGGGGGAGAAGCAGACCGCCGTCGCATCCTACAAAAAAAAGGCGGCACGATCGGTGTTTTGAATCGTGCCGGGAGGCCAGTGACGCAACTTATAAACTTAAGAGATAAGGAGAGCGTCGCTCGATCTCTTATCTGTATTCATCTTACATACGTATAGATGTAGATTGCTAGTAAAAAGTTTCTAATTTCAGAATATTTTTAAGGCTCGCTCCGGAATTTTGCTTCAGAATTGCCAGGTTGTCTTTGTAAGTTGCTCAAAAAGAACAGCTTGAATCTGCAGGAGATCAAGGCTGGGCTGGTACTCACTCGCGACCGGAATCTACCTGAACAAGTATATCGCTCGCGGTTCTACTGTTCCATGTAGAAAGATCGATGGATTCAGGCCTGGAATGGAGACGAATTTGAAGAAAAACTCACAAAAACGCGGCGAAACAGGCTCTTTCGGGGCACCTGCAGATACTGCAATCTTTGGCCCGTCGCCCGGTCGAGCCGCCTGGTGGCTGGCTGGCAGCGCTCTGCTCGGCTCGGCGGCCTTGGTTCTATGGAATCGCCGGGCTCTCAAAAGCCTCCGCCAGGCAACCGAAGACCATGTCGATCCGGTGCGTATCCGCGATGACGACGGTATCTACTGAAGCTGCCCTCGGCAGGGCTAACCAGGCAGACGTTCCACCAACCCGTCGATCGTCTTCGCCAATTGGAAGTCCCTTTTCGTCAGGCCGCCGGCATCATGGGAGGAAAGCGCCAGGCGAACCTTGTTCCAGCGGATCTCGATATCCGGGTGGTGATTTGCGCTTTCCGCCGCTGCGGCGACACGATTGACGAACGACATCGATTCGGCAAAGTCGCCGAAAACGAAGCTGCGTTCGATGCTTTCGGCCTGCAACTGCCAGTCGGCAAGCAGGTTGAGCCGTTCTTCGATTTCCTGCTTGTTCAGTAGCGCCATCGGCATTCTCCTCTCGTTGCAAAGAGCCTGAACCGCTGCATGTTGCAGCCGGTCTTCAGCGAACCCGGTCTTTCAGCGAAACCCGCCCTTCTGATCGCCCAGGTCTTCGGCCAGGTCCATAAGCAGCGTCTCCTTCGGCTTCTTAATCTCTGCCCGCACATCCTCCCAAAGCTGGTCCGGCAGGCTTCGGTATACTGCGACGACGGCCGGGTCGAATTGGGTCCCGGTGCAGCGGTCGATCTCCTGCCTGGCCTCGCCGAAGGATCTCGCCTTCCGGTAAGGGCGGTCGGAGGTGATCGCATCGAGGGCGTCGGCGATTGAAAAAATCCGCGCGCCGAGCACAATCTCTTCCCCCTTTAATCCCCGCGAATATCCGCTGCCGTCGTAATGCTCCTGGTGGCTGAAGACGATCTCCGAAGCCTCTCTTAAGAAGGGAATCTTTTTCAGCATCATGTAGCCGAGCACGCAATGCTCACGCATGATCGCCTGCTCTTGGGGCGTCAATTTGCCAGGTTTCGAGAGAATCGCATCTGGAATCGCCATTTTCCCGATGTCGTGGAGATACGCGCCGCGGGCCACGACTTTTACCTCGGCAGGACGCAAATGCATGGCTCGCGCAAGCACGATCGTATAAGCCGTTACCCTCTTGGAGTGCCCTTCCGTCTCGGCATCCTTGAGGTCGAGCGCATTGCCCAGCGCTTCCAGGGTAATGTCGTACGATCGCTCGAGATCGGCCACAGCGTTCCGCAGCATCTCCGTACGGGCCTCGATCACTTGCTCCAGATTCTGGCGGTCGAGCCCGCTCTTCCGGCAGGTCGCGCGATGCTCAATGGCGCTCCGCAGGGTTTCGAGCAACGGATCGCGATCTACCGGCCTGGGGAGATAGTCGAAAGCGCCTTTCTTGATCGCCGATACCACCAGGCTGATCTCTTGACTGCTCGACAGTACGATCACTGGAGTCTCGGGTTGAATGGCCTTCAATCTCTCCAGCAACTTCAGATTGACCGGGCTGCGCAGCGTGAGGTTCAGCAGCACGGTGGCAAAGGGAGGGTCTCTCGAGAAAAGGCCCAGCGCTTCAACGCTGCTGCCGGCAAGGACGGGAGAGTATCCCTTGCTCGCGAGCAGATCGCTGAGGATCATCCCCGAATGAGCTTCTTCATCGACGATCAGAATCCGTTCGACACTCACGGGCCACGCCCCTTCCCAATCCCACTACGATGATAGGTCTCATCGCCGCCGAGCTTCAAAACACTTGTTGACCCCGCGGTCAATGGACTTCTGTCGAAGAGTGTAGCGGTAGTCTATAACCTTCGCGAAGGTTGTCCGTCATCGTTCCGATGGATGGCATTCAAAAAAGAGATGTATCGGCGCTTGGATTGACATCCTGGTTGATTCCAGCCGGGCACACAAAAGAAACGCGTATCCTAGGCGGAACAGATTGTGCATCGGGATCGGCTCTTCCCGGAACCAACCAACTCCATGCAGCGTATCCATCAGCATGAGTTGCGCAGGGGTCATCAACTGGAATCAATTCGGAGGCGGAATCAAGGCGGCTCCGGAGCCGGAAACAGTCCCCGGGCCACTCCGCCCTACGCCGTCTTCGCCCAGGCATGAGCCCATGCCCCATAATCGGGAAACCGGGGGAGACGCCGTCCGTCACCGGTTTTTGGCTCCGCAACCGGCGGAGAGCATGCCTGCAGAGTCTGGCGCCACTTGGCGGCAGGAAGCTTCGGGTGCGGCTGCCGATCGGCTTCGGCCGGCCGGTGCGGCCCAGATAGAGGGGAGACGTTTGGAAGTCGACTGGGCGGGAATAGTCCGTCGCTGCCTGGATGGCGACTCGGCGGCCTGGGCCGAACTGGTCAAGGCGCAGCATCGCCGCGTCTACAGCCTGTGCTACCGCTTCACCGGCTCCTCTCATGATTCGGAAGACCTCACACAGGAAGTCTTCCTCAAGGTTTACGGCAATCTCGCCAGTTTTGACCTGAACCGGGGCAGTTTTCCCACCTGGCTCACAACCCTCACCCGTAACCTGCTGGTCGACCACTTTCGCCGTGGCCGCCAGCAGCGGGCAACCGATTCGATCGACGCCGGCTGGGAAGATTCCAGCGAGCTGCAGATCTCCGATCGTCTGGCCGACCCGCAGCCGAATCCGCACCAGCACGCCGCCGCCCGGGAGATCGAGCGGATGGTGCAGCAGGCGCTTACCAAGATCTCGCCCGAGCTCCGCGAGGCGGTCATCTTGCGCGACCTGCAGGACCTCGACTACAAGGAAATCGCCCAGGTGCTTCGGATCCCGGAAGGAACCGTGAAATCCCGGATCAGCCGGGGCCGCGCGGAACTGGCCAGGTTGCTGGAACGTAATCAAAGACAGGTGGTTTAGATGTCAGAGCATTCTCCAAATTATCCGAATGCCCCCAAGGCCGGCGCATCGCACGCCGCCCGCAAGCTCAGTTGCGAAGAGTGGGAGGCGTTGCTGGTCGACTTCCTCGACGGTACTCTGCCGCCCGGCGATTCGGACAGCTTTCAGGCACATCCCCAGGGCTGTTCCTCCTGCGCCGAGATACTCTCGCAGAGCGGCCAGGGCCGGGAGTGGCTTAGCTATCTGCGCGTCGAACCGAAGATCTCTCCGGTGCTCGTCTCAAAAATACTCGCGCAGACCAGCGGCTCGGCAAGGATGGCAGCCGTGGAAGGGAACGCGGCCCCGGTCTCTGCCGCCGTCATTCCGGTAGCTCCGCTGCCGCCCTTCTGGAAGCGCTCAGGCATGGCTATCGCCGGTCATCGCGTCGCTCAGCCCAGGATGATGATGACCGCAGCCATGGCGTTCTTCTCCATCACCCTGACCTTGAACATGGCGGGGGTACGGCTCGGCGCCGTTCGCCTCGCCGACCTCAAGCCCACCGCCGTGAGCAGTAACCTGAACAAGCAGTACCACATGGCCAGCGCCCGCGTCGTTCGCTACTACGACAACCTGCGCTTCGTCTACGAGATGGAAGCGCGGGTCAAGGAGCTGCGCCAGGATTCCAACATCGACAACAGCGTGCCCGCCGTAGGGCCGGCCGGCAAACCGGATCAGCCATCCTCGCCCCCGGCCCCCCGGGATGGCAGTCATAAGAGCGGCGGCAAGTCGGAAGGGCCGAATGTGCCCCAGCCCAGGCCCATGGTGTGGGGCGAAAAGATCGTCGCCTCCCTGGAAAAGCTGGTTTCGCCGCTCGACGCACCTGTGTCTTCCGGCGCTGTAACCACCGCGTCCAATCTGAAACCTGAGAACGACCGTAACAACAGAGCTGCAGATCAGGCAGAAAGAGGTAACGCATGAACTGCGCCAATCATCCTGAAACTCCGGTATCGTCGTATTGCCAGAACTGCGGCAAGGCCCTCTGCGCCGCCTGTACCCGTGCCGTCGGCGGTTTTATCTATTGCGAACCATGTCTTGCTGCGAAGGTCGGCGTTCCTGGTGCGCAGCCTGGCGCCCCGTTCCCCTCCGGCGTGCCGTCGGCCGGACCGAACCCCGGGCTCGCGACCATCCTGGGAGTCATTCCGGGCGTGGGCGCCATGTACAACGGCCAGTTCGTCAAGGCCATGATTCATGTGCTGGTCTTCGTGATCCTGATCGCGATTACCGATCAGCACGATTTCTTTGGCTTTTTTATCGCCGCCTGGGTGATTTACCAGATTTTCGATGCGAACCAGACGGCCAAAGCGCGCCGCGACGGCCTGCCGCTCCCCGATCCTTTCGGCCTCAATGAACTGGCCATCCGGCTCGGCGGCGCCCAGCCCCTGGGCGGGATGCCGCGCGATCCGGTGCAGCCGGCGGCCGGCTTTGCCCCGGGCTCGTATCCGCCGCCGCCCAATCCGAGCACGGCTTCGTTTGCCGGCGGCAGCTATCCGCCCTATGCGCCCCCAGGCGCTTCGTATCCGCCGCCTAATGCTCCTTATCCGCCACCTTACCCGGATGTGCCGCCGGCGGCTGCATTCTCTGAGGCCGGGAGACGCAATGAGCCCATCGGAGCGATCGTTCTGATTGCCCTCGGCCTCATCTTCCTCTTCGGCACCTTGCGGGTCTTCAACTTCGACTGGATTGAACGCGGCTGGCCCCTCATCATCATCGCGGTCGGCGTCTGGCTGTTTCTGAAGAGGGCGCGGGACACGACCCCGCCGGGAGGTGGGCAATGAACCAGTGGATGCTGCTTCGCAGGCTTCGCGGGCCGGCCTTTCTGCTGCTCGTGGGTGTCACCGCTTTGCTCAACCAGTGGGACGTTCTCAGTTTTGGCCGCAGCTGGCCGCTCTACCTGATCCTCGCTGGCCTGTTGAGCCTTGCGGAGCGGGCCGCCCTCGCGCAAGCCAACCTCGATGGTTATGATCCTGCGACCGGGCAGGCGCGCCCGATGGAGGGTCCCGGCTACTATCCGCCCGGCGGCGCTTCGAGCTCCGTCGTCCCCGTCGCCCCTTCGACGGCGCCCGGCCACGAGCCCGGCCCAGGGAGTCTCTGATGGCCGCTTCGCCTCCGCCCTACTCGCCGCCGTCTCCGCCCAACGACCCCCGCCAGCAGAAAGCCTACTGGCGCGCCCAGAAGGATGCCCTGCGCGGCCAGCGCGACTACTGGCGCTCCCAGCGCCGCGACCAGCGGTACTACTGGCGGTCGATGCACAGGTCTTCGATCGTCGGGCCGATTCTCATCCTCGTGGTGGGCGTCGTCGCCCTGCTGATCGAGACCGGCAAGCTGAGCAACTCGGTCTTTTGGGAGTGGTTTGTCCGCTGGTGGCCTCTGCTTTTTGTGCTGGTCGGCGCAGCGTCTCTGCTGGAGTGGTTCCTCGATCGCGGCCAGCCCTACCGCCGCAAGAGCGGCGCCTTCGGCATCGTGCTGCTGATCGCGATCCTGGTTGGGATCGCTTACTCGCAGGACCATATGCATCACGCGATCAACGGCTTCGGATGGCAGAGCGACGACAATTGGCCCAACTTTATGGGCGACGACCATGATCACGATGCGGACAGCAACACCACCATCCCCGCGACCGCGTCCGTCCAGGTGCAGAACCCGCACGGCGACGTCACCCTTACCGGTTCCGGCGATAACCAGCTTCATGTCCACGTTCATCAGGTGGTCAATACCAACTCCGATAGCGAAGCCAACCGCATCTTTCCCTCACTCGACCCCAAAGTCACGGTGAGCGGCAACACGGTGCTGGTTCGCATCGAGGGCCGCAACAACGGCCACGCGGACCTCACGATCGAGCTCCCCGAGGGAGTGAGTACCGACATCACCGCCGGCCACGGCGACGTGTCTGTCGAAGGGCTCAAGGGCGCAACCGGCATCACCGCCGGTCACGGCGATGTCAAGGTGACGAGCCTGGGCGGCAGCGTTCATGCGCATATGAGCAAGGGCGACTTTGCTGCTCACGAAATCGGCGGCAGCGTCACCCTCGATGGCCGCGTCAGCGATGTCACTATCTCGGAGGTACGCGGCAGCCTGCTGATGGATGGCGACTTCTTTGGCGACATTCACATCGAGCAGATCGCCTCCAGCCTTCACTTTCATTCCAGCCGGACCTCGATGGACATGGCCCGGCTCGCCGGCGACCTGACCATGGACGATGACGATCTGCACGTCGGCCAGGCAGTCGGCCCGCTGCGGATCCTCACCCGTTCAAAAAATATCGATTGTTCCCAGGTTTCCGGCGACATCCATATTGAAAACAGCAACGGCGATGTTGCGGTCAACGCTATCGAGCCGCTGGGCAACATCCAGATCAACAACTCCAGCGATCCCGTCACCCTCACCCTGCCCCCGAATGCCGGCTTCCAGATCAACGCCGGCACCGATAACGGCGACCTGAACAGTGACTTCGAGCTGAATATTTCAGGCGACGACCGGCGCCGGAATGCGAATGGAACCGTGGGCAAAGGCGGCCCGAAGATTGACGTCATGGTTCGTCACGGCGATCTCACCTTGAAGAAGGGCGATGCGAATACGCCGCCGATGCCCCCGATGCCGCCTTTTCCAATCGCTCCCCCCGCGCCGAAGGCTCCGGCGCCGCCGTCGGGATCGATGAAGCACCTGCGGCCTCCCGCGGATGCGAAGGCGGAACCGAACGTCCTTTAGCTGCTAGCTGCCAGCTTCGGGTGCGCCGGCCGGGTTCGCGGATCCGGGTGTTTGCGCAAGAGGCTGCTGCGCGATCCGGTCTTTCGCGATCCGTTCTTGAATGATCGCTTCGACCCGCTCGATCACCTGATCGAGCGTCAGGCTGGTCGAGTCGACGATGATGGCATCCGGCGCCGGCTTCAAGGGCGAGATGGCGCGCGTGCGGTCGCGCCGGTCGCGCTCCCGCATCTCCGCCAGCACCGACTCGGGCGCCGCCGTTGCCGCATCCGGTGTCTCTTCGATCTGCTCATAGCGCCGCTGGCTGCGCACCTCGGGGTCGGCATCGAGAAAGATCTTTACGTCGGCGTCAGGGAAGACTGTCCCGCCGATGTCTCGGCCCTCCATCACGACCCGGCCGTTCTCGCCCAGCCTGCGCTGTAGATTGACCATCCACTGGCGCACCGCCGGGTGGACGCTCACGCGCGAGGCGGCCTCCGTCACTGCCGGTTCGCGCAAGCGCGGCGTGACCTCGGCATCGTCGAGAAACACCCGGTTTCCCGCCTTGCCGGATTGCAGCCGGATTGATGTCGCTCCCGCGAGCTGCTCCAACCCTTCGGCATCGTCGGGCGAAATGCCGCGCTCGAGCGCCTTCAACGCAAAGGCGCGATACATGGCGCCCGTCTCGAGATTGAGCAGTCCAAAGTGCCTGGCGATGTGCGAAGCGACTGTGCTCTTGCCCGCTCCGGCCGGTCCGTCAATGGCGATGATCATCTTCTGGTTCTCAGTCACTCGGGGCGCTTCTTGAATTTGGCAGGAGGACGGCCGCCCGGCTTGGCTCCAAAACCAGTCTTGGGCCTTCCCGAACTCGCAGGACGACCCGTATTGGAGCTCGGCCTGCCCGACGGCGGTCTCGAAGCGCCCGGCCGTCCAGTGCCTGGCCGGGACCCTCCTCCAAAGCTCGGTCGCGACCCGGTCCCCGTTCGCACCCCGCCCGGCTTGAAGCCGGACCGGCTCGGCCCGCCGCCAATGGGAGGCCTGCCCGTCGATGGTCTTCCCGCTGACGGTCTTCCGGTCGACGGTCTTCCGGTCGCAGAGGATCGCCCGTACGAAGAGCTGCCCGTGGCGCGCGGACCTGCCGCCGGTCTTCCCGTCGGCGGTCTTCCCGTAGACGAGCCTGCGCTGCGTGGCGAATACGGTCTTGTTCCGCCGCTGCTCGGGCGCGCTGAAGAGAATCCGCCAGCTCTCGGGGGACGTGGCGTGAACTTGCGATCGCCGCTCGACGTACCCTCCCGCGGAGGCCTGGCCGGGCTGGCGCCATCTTCGCGGCGAGGCCGGAAAGGAGGGCGCGTACCTTCCGGCCTCGCCGGAAACCTGTCTGCGCCGGTGCGTGTCGGAGGCCGCGAGCCCGAGCGTCCGCCGGACGAACGAATTGGTGGCCGGCCTGTGTTCAAGGGCCGCGCCGGCGGACGTCCGCCCTCCCGCGCTCCCTCCCGGCTGCCCGAGTCTCGACTACTCGTCCCGCCATAACTCGGCCGTTCGGCCGACGGACGAGCCGGCCTACCCTCCCGCGGCGAGAAACTCTTCCCGGAAAAACTCTTCCCAAACGAGGGTTTGCGACTCGACGCTGACCCGCCGGCTGCCGGCCTCGACGAGGCGGCCGGGCGAAACGCGCCAGCGTCTCGGCCAGCCGCCGGGCGCGGTGCATCTTCGCCCGGCGCACCTTCCGTCTTGCGCGGGCCAAACCTCGCGGGTTTGCCCTTCTGATCGGGACGGCCGCCGGGCATATCGCGCCAGCGCGGCTTCTTCGGCGATCCATCTGCCCTCAAACCAGTACCCGGTTCGGAGCGCTCGACAGGAGCAGCGGTCCTCGGCTTGTAGGCCGGCCGCGCTCCACCGGCGGCCGGGCGAAAGCTGCTGCCGCCTTCGCGCTGACGCGCGTCGGGGCGAGCTCCAGCCGCGGGACGGAAACTGCCTGCTCCGCCTCGCGCGGACGGACGCGTTGCCGATCCACCACCAGCTCCCTCCGCCGGCCGCTTGTAAGGCGGCCTCGGTGTCGATCCCGCGACGCTGCGCTTCAACGCCGCTTCCATCGCATCCGGAGATGTCGGGTGAGGGCGGCGAGCCGGCTTGGCCGCTTCGCCGATCGGCTTTGCTTCTTCGGGGAATTCAGGCAGCGAGCCCTCGACGTAGAGCAGCGACTGCGTCTCCATCTGGATCATCGCCAGCTGCCGCGTTGCGGTCAGCCCGCGAATTACCTCTCGGACTTTGGACCGCGACGCCAGGGGCGACAGAAAAGACTCGGCATCGTCGCTGCTTGCAGCCACCACCGACTGCAGGTACACCGAAGCCAGCACGGAAAGGGCCGTCACCTGCGACATGCCCACGCCCGAGCTCATCGCCTGCTGGTGCCGCGACTGCATCGGCTCCCAGAGTGTCTCCTGGTCGCCGCTCTGGTAAAGCGGGATGACCCGCAGCGAGGCCCACAGCCCATGCAGCGCGCGTAGCACCGCGGCTTCAGTCAGTTCCTTGCCCAGCTCTTCCTGGATCTCGATCGCGGTCATCACCCCGCGCTTTTCCATCAACGTCCAAATATGGGTAATCAGCGGCGAAACCCGGTTCGCACCGGCTGTGCCAGGAGCATGTTTCCAGTCGCGGTCGCCGCGCAATGCGTAGACAAACGGGAGCGCCTCTTTACTTACCAGGAAATCGGGATGATCGGTGGGCGTGCCGAGCAGGTTGAGCGGCAGCGCGGAATCGGCCTCGATCAGCCGCACCAGCAGGCCCTTTGCCGCTTCGATGGCCGATCGCGGCGGAGTCGGGTTGGTTTCGCCCTGGCAGGCCTCGACAAAGGAAGGAGCGGGAGCAGCAATTTGCGCCTTGCGCGGAAGAAACAGGCAGAGGCCGGATTGCAGCAACCACGATTGTGCGTCGTCCAGCGTCAGCAGGGGTTCACCCTTTTGTCGCCACAGGGTCGCGCGGGTTGCGAGAAGTTGTTCGGATGTCAAAGAAAACCTTTTTCGTGTGCGGGCGGGATCTGGTGCATGGCCCTGAGGCGACCACCTAAATCCTCTGAAAAGCCCGCTGGATATCCTTCCAAGAATACCTTAATGCGATCGGGCGGCCATGCGGGCAGCTCGTCGGGTGTTCGGTTTTGGCCAGTTCCGCCAGCAGCCACTCCATGCGTTTGGGGTCCAGCCGCGTATTGATCTTGATCGCCGCGTGGCAGGCGATCGAGGCGGCGATGCGGGTCCGGGCCGCTTCCAGGTTCTCCGATTGGGTCTCGCGCTCCGTCTGTTCCAGCACTTCGGTGAGCATGCGCTCGAGCTGGCGGCCCTCGAGGCCGACCGGCGCCGCCTTGATGGCGATGGTGCGCGGGCCAAAAGGCTCGGCCTCAAAACCGTTGCGCTCCAGTTCGCTCGCGATCCGGGCAAAGACGATCATCTGCTCCGGCAGCAGGTCGACCAGCATCGGCATGAGCAGTTGCTGGCGCTGGACGCGCTCGACCTCTCGGTCTCTCAACACCTTTTCAAAGAGCACTCGCTCGTGGGCGACATGTTGATCGATGATCCAGAGGCCCTCGTCATTGACGGCCAGGATGAACGACTCCCGCAATTGGCCCAGCGGCTTGAGGCTGGCGAGCGAATTCAGGCTTGCCCCGCCTTCCGCAGGCGCAGCTTCTGTGTCGCCGCCGGCCAACTCTTGCTCGCCGCAGTTATGCGCGGCCGGCAGGCTGATCGCTCCAAGCGCCTGCAGGATTTCACCACTGAAGGGCAGCTGGCCCGGCATCGGCGACGGCTCCGGCGGCACCAGGCTGAAGACCTCCGCGTCGGCCGCTTCCGCCGGCGGGTCCGACTCCGAAGCTAGCGGAAAGGTCTCCTCTTCAAGCGCCGCGCCGGGCAGCGGCGAAGTCGAGGCAAGCAGGGAAGGCGTCGCCAGCGCGCTTGCCGTCATTGCCTTCAGGAAGGCCGCAGCCGGACGTGCGCTCACCAGCGCATGGCGAATCGTGTCGCGCACAAAGTCATGAATGAGACTCGACTGCCGAAAACGCACCTCCGTCTTGGCCGGATGCACGTTGACATCGACCTCTTCCGGCGGCATCTCGAGAAACATCAGGATCACCGGAAACGAGGTCGGCGGAATGATGTTGCGATACGCCTCGATCACTGCATGCACGATCAGCCGGTCGCGCACCAGCCTGCGGTTCACGAAAAAGTAGATGGAATTCCGATTCAGCTTCTGCAGCTCAGGCTTTGAAACGAATCCGCTGATGCGCATAAACCCGGGAGCCGGCGCCTCGTAGCTCTCGTCGCGCTTCCAGGGCGGCGGCTCCGGAAGCCCGGTTCGTTCCATCTTCAACTCCGCCGCGACCGGGACCAACTGCTGCAGCGTCTCATTGCCGAAGACCTGGTAGATACGCTCGGCCAGCTTCTTGACCGGGGGCGCCACCAGCAGCGCGTGGGTCGCCGAGCGCAGCTCGAAATGCTTGTCAGGATGGGCCAGCGCATAATGTGTAACCAACGCAGTTACATGGGAGAGCTCGGTCGACTCTGCCTTGAGAAACTTGCGCCGCGCGGGGGTATTGAAGAAGAGATCGTGGACGGCGATGGTCGTCCCCGGCGGAACGCCTGCGTCATTGACCCGGAGCATCTTGCCGCCGGCAATCTCAATGGCCGTGCCGGTCGTCTCTTCGTTTGCGCGGGTCGTCAAGTCGAGCCGAGAAATCGAAGCGATCGACGGCAAAGCCTCGCCGCGAAAACCAAGCGTCGCGATGGAGAGCAGGTCGTCGCTCGAGCGGATCTTCGAGGTCGCATGCCGCTCAAAGGCCAGCATCGCGTCATCGCGGCCCATGCCGTGGCCGTTGTCCGCAATGCGGATGAGTTTGCGCCCCCCAGCCTCGACCTCGATACGGATGCGCGTGGCGCCGGCATCGAGCGAGTTCTCAAGCAGTTCCTTCACTACCGAAGCAGGCCGGTCGACAACCTCGCCAGCCGCAATCTGGTTCGCGACCTGGTCGGTGAGAATGCGAATGCGGCCCATGGTTTAAGAGTAAATGGTCGTGATGGGATGATTCGGCGAGAGCCGCTGGCGGATTGACCACGGAGACGGACGACATGGATGGCGACGGAAGTCAGAAGCCCGGGGAAGCCGAGAAGTTCCTCGCCGCTCAGGCCGGGGTTGGCTTCCACCGCAGCACCGGCCTGCGCGCAGCAGCGGTCTCGTCGAGCCGCGAAATTCGCGTGGAGTGCGGGGCATTCAGCACCACTTCAGGATTTTCTTCCGCCTCGCGCGCCACCTGCCGCATCGCGTCGATGAAGAGGTCCAGCTCCTCCTTCGACTCGCTCTCCGTAGGTTCGATCATCAGCGCACCCGGCACGATCAAGGGGAACGCAGTGGTGTAAGGGTGGAATCCGTAATCGATCAGCCGCTTGGCGATGTCGCCAGTCTTGACGCCGCGCTGCGTCTGCCGCCGATCGCTGAAGACCACCTCGTGCAGCGTGGGCGTCTTATAAGGCAGCTCGTAGACATCCTCAAGCTTCTTGCGAATGTAATTCGCATTGAGCACGGCATCTTCGGTCGTTTGCCGCAGGCCATCCGGCCCGTTCGCCAGGATGTAAGCCAGGGCGCGAACGAACATGCCGAAATTCCCGTAGAACATACGCACGCGCCCCACCGATTGAGGCCGGTCGTAGTTGAAGCCCAGCGTACCATCGGCTTTCTCGACGACGATCGGGGTCGGCAGAAACGGCTCAAGAATCGCCTTGCAAGCCACCGGGCCGGAGCCAGGGCCGCCGCCGCCATGCGGCGTTGAGAACGTCTTGTGCAGGTTCAGGTGCATCACATCTACTCCAAAATCTCCCGGCCGCGTCTTGCCGACCAGCGCGTTCATGTTGGCGCCGTCCATGTAGAGCAGCGCGCCCTTGGCGTGCAGGATGTCGGCGATTTTGTGGATCTCGCTCTCAAAGACCCCGATGGTGCTTGGGTTAGTAAGCATCAGCGCCGCGACATCTTCCGTCACCAGCTTTTCGAGCGCAGCCACGTCGACCATGCCGAGGGCATTCGACTTGATATTTTGCACCTGGTACCCGCAGACCGCGGCGGTCGCAGGGTTGGTGCCGTGAGCGGAATCCGGCACCAGGACAATCTTACGAGCGTTTCCTTTGGACTGGTGATAGGCGCGGGTCAACAGAATCCCGGTGAACTCGCCATGCGCGCCGGCGGCGGGCTGCAGCGTGATCGTGTCCATGCCGGTGATCTCGACCAGGCATTCCTGCAGGGTGCGCATGATCTGTAACACGCCTTGTGACAGATGCTCCGGCTGGTAAGGGTGCGCCTCGGCAATGCCCTCGAGCCGCGAGACCAGTTCATTGACCCTGGGGTTGTATTTCATCGTGCAGCTGCCCAGCGGATACATTCCTAGGTCGATCGCATAGTTCCACGTCGAGAGCCGCGTAAAGTGGCGAATGATCTCGATTTCACTCAGCTCCGGCAGGTTGCCGGCGTCCGCGCGGACCGCTCCGCCAAGCGCCGCCGCCGCATCGACCTCGGGAACATCGAGCGGCGGCAGCTTGTAGGCTTTCTTGCCCGGCGACGATTTTTCAAAGGTCAGCGCTTCATTCTGCGTGAGGTGCGCCGTGACCTTGCGAGTATTCCCGACAAACAATTCCTGCTTGGCTTCTGCCTTTTCGTCGACCGCTGGAGCGCTTGCCATGATTGACCTCAATCTCTGTTACAAATGCCGTGCTATGCGCGCGAACCCGCCGCGACGGGAGCGTCTGCGAGCACGGCGGCGGCATTATCGATCTGTTCGCGGGTGGTCAGCTCGGTAGCGCACCACAGCGAAGCATTGCCCAGTTCGGGGTACCACTTCGCCAGGGGTAGGCCTCCGATAATCTTCCTGTCGAGCAGCCGCGCCGCGAGCGCCTCGGAAGGTTCGTCGCTCTGGATCACAAATTCATGGAAGCGCGGGGTGTCTTTGAAGAGCAGCTTTGTCTCCGGAGCGGCGCCGATTGTCTCGGCCGCATACTTCGCCTTGGCCAGGTTCTGCAGCGCCAGCTCGCGAATGCCCTCCTTCCCATAGACCGTCAGGAAAATCGTTGTCATCAGCGCGACCAGGGCCTGGTTGGTGCAGATGTTTGAGGTCGCCTTCTCCCGCCGGATATGCTGCTCGCGGGTCGAGAGCGTCAACACAAAACCGCGCCGCCCCTGCTTGTCCTTGGTCTCGCCGACCAGGCGGCCCGGCATCTGGCGAACGTACTTCTCTTTGGCCGCGATCACCCCGCAATAAGGGCCGCCATAGCTCAGGGCGACGCCAAACGACTGCGCTTCGAGCGAGACGATATCCGCCTCCACAGGCGGCCGCATGATGCCGAGTGAGATCGCCTCGGCGATCGAGACCACCAGCAGCGCGCCTTTCTTGTGGGCCAGTTCGGCGATAGCCGGAATGTCTTCGACAATGCCGAAAAAATTCGGCGACTGCACCAGCACACAAGCTGTCTGGTCGGTGATCGCTGCCTCAAGCGCCGCCAGATCGACGCGGCCGTCGGCGCCATAGCCGACCTCACTTGCCGTGTGGCCCTGGTGCTGGGCGTAGGTCTGCATCACCTCGCGATATTCCGGGTGAACGGTGCGAGCGACGATCACCCCGTCGCGACCGGTAATGCGAACGGCCATCATCGCGGCTTCCGCCGCACCCGTCGAGCCGTCATACATCGAGGCGTTGGCGATATCCATGCCGGTCAGTTCACAGATCATCGTCTGAAATTCAAAGATCGCCTGCAGCGTGCCTTGCGTGATCTCCGCCTGATAAGGCGTATACGAGGTCAGGAACTCGCCGCGCTGCACCAGCGAATCGATGATCACCGGTTTGTAATGCCGATAGGCCCCCGCGCCGAGAAAGCTGGTGTAGCCGGTCGCATTCCGCAAAGCGGCATGCTTGAAATATTCGATGATCTCCGACTCGCCCAGCTGGCGGGGAATCTTGAGATCGTGCTCCAGCCGGTATTCCGCGGGAATCGTCGCGAACAGATCGTCGATCGCACTGACGCCTATTTCGCGAAGCATGAGTGCACGGTCGGCGGGAGATTTTGGCAAATAGCGCATCGCGTCCTTACCTGGTAGATCCGAAGAACGCCCTAGTGCGCGCCCTCTTCTGAAATGAACTTCTGGTAGTCCGTGGCGTTCAGTAAGGTCGCGATCTCACCTGGTTCCGTGAGTTCCATCTCGAGGATCCATGCAGAATGCGCATCGGTATTGATTTTTTCCGGGGCTGTCGCCAGTTCTTCATTCACTGCCGTAACCGTTCCGGTGGCCGGCGCGAAGAGGTCCGAAACCGACTTCACCGATTCCACGCTGCCAAAGACCTTCTGCTTCTCGAGCGTCGACCCGACCTTCGGAAGCTCGACAAAGACGATATCGCCCAGGGAATCCTGCGCAAAATCGGTGATGCCGATCTTCGCCACCTTCCCCTGCACCTCGATCCATTCGTGTTCTTTGGTGTAATGAAACGACTCTGGATAGGCCATAAACCTGTTTCCTCTTTCATCTTACGGTGAGTTTCGATCGATGCGGGGCCTGACCGGTAACCCTGCCTGATCCCGATAAAATTCGCAATCAACTTTTTGATTCAAGCCGCCGGCTGTTTCCTGGCGCGCCGGTAGAAGGGAAGTGGCACGACCCTCGCCTTCACCATATTCGTTCTTACCTGGACGAAGACTTCGCAATCGAGCGCCGCATGATCCAGCGGCACATACGCCATTGCGATGTTCTTCTTGAGAAATGGGGCCGGCGAGCCGCTCGTGACCGAGCCGATCTGCTTGCCTTCGGCGTCGAAGACACTGTAGCCGTCGCGCGCAATGCCCCGCTCGACCACCTCCAGGCCAACCAGCTTCCGCTCCGGCCCGCCTTCGGCCTTCAGCTTCCCGAGCGACTCTGAGCCGACAAACGGCCCTTTCTCGAGCTTGCAATAGCGGTCCAGCCCGGCATCGAAGACGTTAATTTCGGCCGAGATCTCGTGGCCGTAGAGCGCCATCGCCGCCTCTAGCCGCAGGGTATTCCGCGCACCCAGGCCGCAGGGGACAATGCCAAACTCCCGCCCCGCATCGAGCACCTCGTTCCACACCCGCACGCTCGTCGCTTCGTCCGACGGCACATAAATCTCGAAGCCGTCTTCGCCCGTATACCCGGTGCGGGCGATCAGCGTGTTCCCGAGTCCACAGATCGTTCCCCAGGTAAACCAATAGTTTTTGATCGCGGAGAGGTCGGCATTGGTCAGCTTCGCCAGCGTCT
The DNA here is from genome assembly GCA_965199205.1 of Acidisarcina sp. GTDB lineage: Bacteria > Acidobacteriota > Terriglobia > Terriglobales > Acidobacteriaceae > Acidisarcina. The sequence continues at coordinate 1,675,161 of OZ240688.1, read as the reverse complement.
CCGCGGCCCGCGGCCCCTGGATGGCCAATTGGGTGTAATAGTCGCTGTAGTCACTGACATGCACCCCCGGCATCCCGCCGATCTGCGACCGCACCCACTGCACGTCCTTCTCTCGCGTCCCCGCATTGATCACCAGCAGGTAATCGTTCTCCGAAAGTTTATGGACGATCACATCGTCCACAAAGGTTCCTTGCGGATAAAGCAGGGCAGAGTAGTGCGCCTGGCCAACCGCCAGCCTGGACGCATCGTTCATCGAGATCTTCTGCACGGCAGCCAGCGAAGCGGGGCCGCGCAGCTGAATGTCGCCCATATGGCTGACATCGAAGATGCCCACGCCGGTCCGCACCGCCATATGCTCGGCGATCAGCCCGGAGTATTCAACCGGCATGTCCCAGCCGCCGAAGTCGACCATCTTCGCCCCAAGCTGGCGGTGCGTTGTGTTCAGTGCGGTCTTGCGAAGGGCAGGGACGGGAACGGCGCTCGACAATGGCTATCCTTCTCGCGGTCTTTACTATTTGCGTCTTTACCACCTTACGGTAGCACCCTGAATTTTAGGGGGTCAAACGGCGCGCCAGCTGCGAGATCTAGCGAAAGTACTCCCGCTGCAACCTGCGCCAGGTGTCACGGGCGCACCCTGCATTGCCGGACGCGCCGGTTGCTGCCGGCACTCAATCGGCCCCTGCAAAAAGGGGCAAACGCTCAGGAATTTCTTCGGCAAACAGGAATCACCTGGCTGTGCGCCATTCAATTGCCGATCGAAAGCTCCAAAATGAGGATCCGCACCGGCAATTCGCGATCGAGCGCAAAAAAAATGTCAAAAAGTTACTTTTAGCGCTTGCAGTAACCACTAGGTCACGCTAATGTGTTACTTAGAAACAACGCAGATCTGGGGAACGGGGCTGGAGCCACCTGAAAAGGTACTCCGCCCCGTATTTTTATTCCGCATTTCCCCCTCCGCGTCACCCAGGGTGGTTCCACCCACAACTCACGACAGCAAAATCCGTGCTATTCTTGCCTCAGCAAACGCTAAGGTCCACTAGACGTGTGTATCAGGCCCGTTCCCCAGATGGCTGATTGTTCATCAAAAAGCTACCACTCAGAGGGTAGCTTTTGATGTCTACAGCTTGCTCGTTCGAGCGTGGCGCTTCCTTGTGCCGAGGCCACCGCCGATGACCTATACCCGCGAAAAAGCCTGTCATAGAGCGCTAATGGGCAGCTTTAGTCCTCAACCTGCGGCGATCGTTCTTCCGCCCGGCGAGGCGAAAGCCTGACCCTTTTACGATTCCACGGTAGCGGCAAGATCGCCGGCGATCCCTTCCTTGTCGCCATCGCATACCGCCCATGCCCGTATGCATTGAGCCCACCTGAAAACATCCGTGAATCGCTCCATGCATCCGGCATGCGCCCTTTCGCACATCCTCCAGTCGATGTAGCGGGTTGGCCAGCCCAGTCGCAAGAGCGTGGCATAGCCCTCGCGCAAGCCGGGGCGCTCTTCTGCCGGAGTGGTGATCACAGCGGGAGTATCGCAGAACTCATCCTTGCCCATGTCATGGCCCATGTCATGAACCTACACGCCCGGAGTGGCAGGGCACTGCTGCCAAGGCGGCTTCGCACGAACCGAAGTACCGCGTTCTCATGACTTTTGTGACGATGCACACACGGGCTCCTCGTGCTGCGCGGTGCTTCTCGCGTTCGCTTTGCGCGAAGCCTGCTGAAAACAGGAACGCATCTAATTCCGCATTCAAAACTGCCTAGCCCGCGCCCCAGTTCGGGACGCTGGTTTGCTGACCGGGAGCCAGTCCGCCGATTTTCATCTGTCTTCGATACACCGTGTGCCCGGCATAGACATAAAGAGTCGCAAAGTCCTCGCCGCCAAAACAGAGGCTCGATGCGGCCTGGTGGTTCGGCAACGGCAGGATGGCGATCACCCGCCCATTGTGGTCCATGACCTGGACTCCCATGCGCGAGGCCACGTAGGCTCGTCCCTCCCGGTCCATCGCCACCGAACCGGCGCCGCTGTCATCCTCATCCGCTGGGACGCTGAGGGAATAGAGCGGGGTCCCAGCGGTTAGCTGCCCGTCGGCTCCCACCCGGTAGCTGTAGCTCAGGTGCGAATCTTTCTGCGCGGCAAAGAGCCAGAGCTGGTCGGGGGAGAGGGCAAGTCCCGATGCTCCCTTCAATCCCTCGGCCTGCCTCACCTCGCGGCCGTCCTTCGTGACCAGCCAGATTTCGCCGGACCCATTGGCAACCGAAACGTAGAGGTCGCCGTTGCTTCGCACCGCCAGTCCGCGAATGTCCTGGCGGGTGAGGATCGGCCTCTCTTTGCCGCCAGCGGTCGACTCGGTCAGCGCCCCGCCGTTCTCCTGGCGAAGCCGGTAAATCTCGCCCTTGGGGCCAAAGGCAATCGGCCCCGCGTCGCTCGCGGCAGCACAGCGGCCCTCGTCGACAGCCGCGACCGGGGACCGCAAATTCCCGTCAAAAAATACCCTTCCCGTCCGATCGGCGCCGAGGTATACCTCGCCGCTGCAATCCTTCGCAACGACCTGCCAATCGCTCGACGGCTTCAGAATCGCTTTGAGCGCGGGATTGCCCGGCGCTCCGGCCTCGATCGCTGCCGGGTAGCCGCGCCACAGCCAGCGCATCGCGTCGGGGAATAAGGCCGCCGCCTGCGCACCATTGTGGTCCCCATCACCCCAGGTATGCCGCACGTCATACCCCGCAAAACTCAGCGCGCGCTCCATCGTGAGATTCGACATCCACCAGTCGCCCATCTCCGGGCCGCCCATCCATTCGTCGTGCGCCCCATCCTGCATGAAGATGCGGATCGGTTTTGGCTCCGTCTTGCGCACCTCGACATACTCCTGCTCTCCGCCGCGCATGCCCACGTAGGTCCCGATCGAGCTGAAAACCCGTCGAAAGGCATCCGGGCGTTGCCAGGCGACATTGAAGGCGGCAATGGCCCCGGTGCTGCCTCCGCCGATGCTGCGATCGTTCGGGTCTTTCGACAAGCGGAGATTTCTGCCGTCCGCCAGCCGGTGCGCCTCCACTGCAGGCAAGACTTCCTCGATCAGGAAATTCGCCAGCTGGTCCGTTCTGCTGTCGAACTCCAGGCTCCGGTCGTAGCGAGGGTCCTTCTTGCCGTCCGCGGACGCAACCGCTCCCGGGTTGACGCCGATTGTCACCGTCACCGGCATCTCTCCCCGCGCCATCAGGTTGTCAAAGACCACCGGTGCGTTATAGCCCAACCCATCCAGCCCGACATACACGCAGGCCGGCTTGCCCTCCGCATACTGCGCCGGAACATAGACCGAGATCGTGCGCACCGTGCCGGGATAGACCTTCGAATGGTCCATAACGAACTGGAACGTACTTCCATGGGGAACGTTCGCGTGCGGTTTGGAATCTTCGCCCAGGAGATAGTCGTTGGAAATGGGTGGGACCGGCAAGACAAACTCTTTACCGGCAGCCGGGGCGCCTTGTTGAGCCAGGACAATCCGAGCGCCCGCCAGGGCGAACAGGACCCACGACCACTTCCTCTTCATCGACTCTCCTCAGCATCGGCGATTTGCCCGGTCAGCAACACTGGCGACCCTGCTGATCTCTACTTTAGACCCGGTAGCGCCGCCCGGCAGCGAGAGCCGGCAGCGCGGCCCGGTAGAGAGGAGAACGCCTTGGCTACCGGCCCGGCTCACCCATTGCGAAGCGCCACCATCGGCTCCACATCCGCCGCGCGCCGCGCCGGCACGACCGACGCCACCAGGCCTGCCAGGCCCAGCAGCAACGTCGCCGCGCACAGGACCAGCGGGTCCCACGGCTTCACGCCAAACAACTGGTCGGTCATCAACCGCCCCGCTCCAATGGCCGCCGGAATGCCCAGCGCCAGTCCAATCCCCACCTGCAGGAACGCGCCGTGCAATACCATCTTCACCACCCGGCCGCGGTCTGCCCCCAGCGCCATCCGCAGCCCGATCTCGCTCGTCCGCTGTTCCACCGTGTAGGCCATCACGCCGTAGAGCCCGACCGCTGCAAGCACCAGCCCGAGAACGCCAAGCAGCGTCGTCAGTGTGGCGATCATGTTCTCCTGCTGGAAGTCGTCGCTCACGACCTTACTGTAGAGGTCCACGCCATAGAGCACCAGGTTGGGGTCGATGCCTGCCAGTACTTTGCGCACCCGGTCTTCCATGCCGGCGGGGCTGCCCGGGGCCCAAATCACGATGTTGTACAGGTAGTGCGACCAGATCTCGCCGCTCCGGAACGCCGGATCGTCATACGCCACCGTCTGCGCCTCCGGCAGCCAGAACATCGGCTTCACCGGGCCTTTGTACCCGTATGTCAGATACCGGATGTCGTTGGTTACGCCGACCACTTCAAACGTCGAAGAATACTTCATCACGTCGATCCCGAAGTGTTGCCCGATCGGGTTCTGACCCTTGAAGAACCTCTTCGCAAAGGCTTCGTTGATGACGGCCACCTTGCGCGTCGTCGCCGTGTCGTCCTCCGTAAAAGGCCGCCCCAGGGCGACCTTGGCGCCGATCGTCTCAAAGAACCCCGGCATTACCCGCGCCCAGGAAGCATTCGTGTCCTCCTTGGCCCCCGGCTCCGGCTGGCCTTCCACCCGGATCCCGTCATTCCAGCTATCCTGCGTCATCGGCGCATACAGGGCCGGGGCGACCATGCGGACCCCGGGAATCTGGCGCAGCCCGTCGTCGATCCGCCGGAACATCGGCTCCAGGACCTCCGGCTTGTAATTACCCAGCAGCGGGTTGATCCAGGCGATGTACCGGCCCTCGGTCGCGAAGCCGAAATCCTGATGCTGCAGGTTCCGCAGGCTCTGCGCCAGCAGTGCAGCCGTCGAGAGCAGCACCAGTGACATCGCTGCCTGCCCGATCACCAGCGATTTCTGCGCCCAGGAGCGCTTTCCGCCGACGGAACGGTTCGCCCCGCGCAGCGCTTCGACCGGATCCGCATGCGAGGTCATCCACGCCGGCGCGATGCCGAATACGATTCCGGTCAGCACCGATACCGCCAGCGCGAAGAGCAGCACCGTCCACGAGGGATTCGGATCGATCGGAACATAGTTGCTCATGCCGCCCATCTGGAACGCCAGGTAGAGAATCAACCTCGTTCCGCCGTAAGCGACCCCGATGCCGACAGCTCCGCCAAGGATGGAGAGCGTGAGGCATTCCACCAGCGCCTTGCGGACCAGCCTTCCCCGTGAAGCGCCCAGCGCCACTCGCACCGACGTCTGCCCCCGGTCCTTCAAGCCTCGCGCCAGCATCAGGTTTGCCAGGTTGCCGCAGGCCACCAGCAGTACGCAGCCTGCTGCCGCCAGCAGCAGCTTCAGCCCGTCCTGGTACTGGTCTTTCATGGCGGCTACGCCCGCGCCGCCCGCAATCAGGTGCAGCGTCTGCTGCTGCCATAGCTGTTTTTCTCCCGGCGACATGTCCTGCACATGGCTCGCCAGCCACTCGTGCAACTCCACTCTGAGCTTGGCTTCGAGCGTCTGCGGATGCACGCCCGGCTTCACCCGGCCAATCAGGTCCAGCCAGTTGCCGTTCGGCCTCTTCAGTCGCGACGTCTCTCCATCGATCAGCAGCTCCGCCGTCAGCGGCAGCCAGAAATCCGGCATGCCCGACCCGGACAGCTTCGCCCCGTAAAAACCCGGCGGGCTCACCCCGATCACCGTGAAGGGATGCCCATTGATCTGGTAGCTTGCCCCAACCACCGACGGGTCGGCCCCATACTTGTCCCGCCAGATGTGGTAGCTCATCACTGCGACCGGCGACGCCCCCTCCACATCGTCCGCATCGGCCATCAGCCGTCCGATCCACGGCTGCACGCCAAAGGTCCGGAAGAAATTTCCCGACACATACTCCCCATTCCGAGTATCCGCCTGCGCCTGCGACCCGGCTTTGCGCACTCCCAGTTGTGCATTGCCGGCCTGGAGCGCCGCCAGGTCCGTAAACTCCGGGGTATGCGCGCGGAAGTACCTGTACATCTCCCACGAGAAGAGCGAAAAATCTCCATCTTCGCCCTGCACATAGCCACCCCAGTTGCAGCAGCGTACCTTGTCTCCCACCCGCCACAGCTCCTCCGGTTTGGCTACCGGAAGTGACTTCAGCATCACCTGGTGTACCAGCGTAAAGATCGCCGTGGTCGCCCCGATCCCCAGGGCCAGCGTAAGAACCGCAGTTGTCGTAAAACCCGGCGCCTTCCTCAGTTGCCGCAGTGCGTCGCGTAAATCCGCCAGCATGATCCCTCGCAATCTCGTCAGACTCTCTCTGCATCCGTTGCTGGAAAGAGCACGTCGCCCTCCAAAGGATCGGCCCCGCTTCGAGATGAAAATAAAGGAGTTACCTGGAACCAGCGGAACCGCAGACCGGGCTCCTGTCCGCATTCGTGCTGGCCTGTTCAGAACCGGACAGCCCCGCGCCGGAGGTGAATGGGCCGCCGGGAACGCTCCTTCCCGGCCAATGAATCCGTCGTGCCGGCCAACGGCTCTATTGAGGTGGTGTGAGGTGGTGCAAGAAATCGATTCACGCGGCCTGCACTCATAAGCGCATCCACGAGCGCCTAGATAGGCGCATCCCGCGGATGCCGGGATTCGCCGTGACCAGCGGTACACTCATTCACGGCGACGAGAGGAGCTTCCAATGACACGACGGAATTTCATGATGCAGGGCGCGGGAGCGCTCACAGTTGCCGGGGCAGACGTCTCCGGCGAGGGTCAGCCGGTGCGGGACGAACCGCAGGTCCCGGTCATCTCCATCCATAGAGTCCAGGCAGACGGAGTGACTGTCTTCTATCGTGAGGCCGGCCCCGCCCACGCCCCCGTCGTTCTGCTGCTGCACGGCTTTCCCACCTCTTCCTTCCAGTATCGCGAACTGATCCCGCGGCTCGCGGACCGCTATCGGGTCATCGCTCCCGACCTGCCCGGCTTCGGTTTCACCGAGATTCCGGCTGAGCGCAACTACCAGTACACCTTCGACGCGCTGGCCATCACGATAGACAAGTTCACCGAAGCCCTGAACTTGAGCCGCTATGCCCTTTACGTCTTCGACTACGGGGCGCCCACAGGGTTCCGCCTCGCCATGGCGCATCCCGGGCGCATCGCGGCGATCGTCTCGCAAAACGGCAATGCCTATGAAGAAGGCCTGGGCGATGCCTGGGCGCCGATCCGGAAATACTGGCGAGAGCCCACGCCAGCCAACCGCGAGATCCTGCGCCAGGCGCTCGATCCGGCAGGCTTGCAATCGCAGTACACCGACGGCGTGCCGCATCCCGAGCGCATCGCTCCGGAAGGCTACACCCTGGACGCTGCCCTGATCGCGCGGCCCGGCAACATGGACATTCAGCTCGATCTCTTCCTCGATTACGCCAACAATGTCAGAAAGTATCCCGCTTTCCAGGAGTACTTTCGCACGGCAAAGCCGCCGCTGCTGGCCATCTGGGGTAGATTCGATCCGTTCTTCATTCCACCCGGCGCCGAAGCCTTTCTTCGCGATGATCCAAACGCCCAGGTGAAGCTCCTCGACACCGGTCACTTCGCGCTCGAAACCCACGTCGAAGAAATCTCGGCCGAGATGAGGAAGTTTCTCGCCGCGACACACACGCCAACCTAGAAATGCAGCGGCGGAAGACTGGCGCCGGCGGAGGATAAGGCCGGAGGGTAAGAGAAGATCAAAGCTCCCGCATCCCCGCCCTCTTCAGTCCGGCAAAGAAAAGGTCCCGCCAATGCAGGATGTCCGCTTTGCGGATCTGCTGACGCAGCCGAAGCATGCGCCGGCGTTTCTCCTGCGCCGGCATATTCATCGCTTGCCGCAGGGCCTGCGCGACGCCTACCTCATCGTAGGGGTTCACCAGCAGCGCCCCCGCCCGCATCTCCGGCGCAGCGCCTGCAAACTCGCTCAGGACCAGCACGCCGCTGTTCTCGATGTGCGCGGCGCAGTATTCCTTCGCTACAAGATTCATGCCGTCCTTGAGCGGGGTGACCAGCGCAATATCCGCCGCCCGGTAAAGCGCCAGCAGTTCTTCCCGCGCCACCGGCCTGTGCATGTACTGCACCGGCGTCCACCCCGGATCGGTGAACTCTCCATTCAGGCTTGAGACAAGCTCCTCGATCTCGGAACGTAGCTCCTGGTACCTCGAAATATTCTCCCGGCTGGGCACCACCACTTGAATCAGCGTGATGGTCCGGCAAAGCTCCGGATGCTCGCGCAGCAACGCGCGAAAGGCTCGCAGGCGTTCTGGAATCCCCTTCGTATAATCCAGCCGGTCGACGCCGAGGGCGATCTTCAGTCCCTTGGACTGTCCCCGAATCTCTTCTGTGCGCGCGTTTACTTCCTCAGAGCCGGCCTGCCTTGCGAACTCCTGGTAATCGATGCTGATCGGCATCACCTGCAGCCATGTCGTCCGCCGTGCGCCGGCGACCTTACGATGGTCGCCGCGCCCGCTGATCTTGATTCCGGGCAGGAACTGATGCAGGCACGCGGCGAGATTGCGCTGGTCACGCTCCGTCTGCAGTCCGACAAAGTCATAGTCGAGCAGTCCCTCCAGCACCGCCTGCCGCCAGGGCAGCTTCTCAAAGATGTCGGGCGACGGGAAGGGAACATGCAGGAAGAACGCGAGGCAGGAGTGGGGACGCCTCTTCCGCAGGAAAGGCGCAACCTGCAAAAGCTGGTAGTCGTGAACCCACACCAGGTCGTCGCCGCTGGTCACGTTCATGATCGCGTCCGCAAATTTGCGGTTCACGCGTTGGTAAAAGTCCCAGTAGATCGGCTTGAAAATCGAACGGGACTGGAAGTCATGGAACAAGGGCCAGACCACTTCGTTAGAGAACCCCTGATAGTAGTTCTCCTCTTCTTCCGCGCTCAGGAACAGCGGCTCATAGCGATAGTCATGCTCGCGGGTCGATCGCTTGAGCACTGCGCGGATCTGCGCCGAATCCGTAGTGCCCGCGCTTCCGATCCAGATGCCTCCATGCTCTTTCAACAGCGGCTCCAGGGCACTCACCAGGCCGCCGCTCGAGGGCTTGGCCACCGTCTTCCCGTCTTCAACAGGGAACGACAAAGGAATGCGATTCGAGACCACCACGAGCCGCCGGCGAGATTCGGCCGCGGTCGAGGTCTCCCTCGCTCGGTTCGCTGGATGCGCAGCCCGATTCGCGCTCATCCCGCCCCCGATCCGCTCCCCGAAGCCGCCCTCAACCAACAGTCCAGAAACCCCAGTAGTTCGCCCGGGGGGCACAGCCAGAGATCGGCGGCGGAGGGGCGCACCTGGCTCCGCACCAGCACTCGAAGCCCATGGCCCTCCAGCGCCCGGAAGGCGTCCTCGTCGGTATGGTCGTCGCCCAGGTAACTGACTACCGTCTCCTTCTGCTCCTCCCCGAGCACACACTCGACCGCATGCGCCTTGGTGCAGCCCGTCGCTCGTAGCTCAATCCCTCCATCGAAGGGCATCATCTCCAGCCCATCGCCCGAGCCGCTCGGCGGCTCTATCCGGGCAAAGAGCGCCTCAACCGCTGCGGTCAGCTTCGCCACGCGGCCGGCCGCCATCCCGCGCGTATGCAGCGCCAGGCTGCCGGGCTTGCGTTCGATCGCTGCGGCAAAGCCGCTCTCCTCGAGCGAGCGGTCAAACCAGCCGATCCCCGACAACTGTCTCTCGTTGAGGGCCGTCAACCCGTAAACGCCATCGGGGGACAGCCGCTCCCGCCCATGGCTCCCCCATATCTCGACGCGCAACTCGTTCGGCAGCAGAGACCTCAACTCCCGCGCCGTGCGTCCCGACACAAAAACCAGCCTCACCCGCGCCGCGCGATTCAGGCCCAGCAGCCGCTCCGCTACCCCCGGGTACAACTTCGCTTCGGTGCGCTCCTTGGCGAAAGGCGCTAGTGTTCCATCGTAGTCAAGCATCAGCACGGAGCGTGGCGCGGCAGCCAGCTCGGCGAACCATTGGCCTGCCGCCCACTCCGGCCATGATCGAATGTCCGATCTCACGTTCACCCGCCGCCCTCGCCATCTCTCGTCCTGGTTTATCGATGCCGCGCTTCATTTCAAGGAAGCCGCACTCTAAGTAAGATGCATGTAGCATCAGAAGCCTTTATGCTCGATCATCCGCTCTCTTCATTTCCATTGGCCGTCCTGGTGCTGTGGCTTTCCGCTCGGGTCGGCATCGCCCTGCGTGCGCGCATCCCTCTGCGCGACGAAGAACGGGAAGACTTCGGCGTTGTACTCGCCGCAAGTCTCACTCTGCTCAGCCTCATTATCGGCTTCAGCTTCTCGATGGCTATCGCCCGGTATGACCAGCGCAGAACTCTGGAAGAGGCCGAGGCGAACGCCATCGGGACGGAGTTCGTGCGTACCGGACTGTTACCTTCACCCGACAGCGCTCAGGCGCAATCGCTGCTCAGGCAATATCTCGACGTGAGAATTTCTTTTTACCTCACCCGCGATAAGCACAAACTCCAGCAAATCGATGCCGAAACCAATCGGCTGCAAACCGCCCTGTGGTCCGCCGTGCAGTCGCCTGCCATGGCCCATCCCGACCCGGTCGTCGCCCTCGCGGTTTCCGGCATAAACGATGTTCTGAATTCTCAGGGATACACCCAGGCTGCGTGGTGGAACCGCATTCCCACCGCGGCCTGGCTCCTGATGGTCGCGATGGCCGTCGGCTGCAATGTCCTGGTTGGGTATGGCCGCCGCAGCTTCCAAGCGAAACGCAGCCTCGTTTTCATCCTGCCCTGCCTGATCTCGACCGCATTTGTCTTCATTGCGGACATCGACAGCCCCCGCGATGGCATGATTCGCGTCCCACCTCAGAACCTGATCAGCCTGTCGCAGTCTCTGCGTTAGAAGAGGCGAGCCATGCGCTCGCATGGCCAGCCACGGCTGGCTGGCCCGGTGCGCTGCTTGCCAGCAGCGAAGCCAACCGGTCTAGCCGGCCCGCTCGCCGCTCGTTCGCCCCGCCTTCGCCTTGCTCTTGCCTGCTAGATTCAGCCTGACTGCGGCGCGGATAAGCTCCTGGAACGCCGCTTCGTCGATCGATTCGCCTTCGTGGATGTCGATGGCCCGCCTTGTATTGCCGTCGAGGCTCGAGTTGAAGAGGCCTGCGGGGTCGTCGAGCGCCGCTCCTTTGGCAAAGGTCATCTTGACGACCTTCTTATACGTCTCTCCCGTGCAGACGATCCCGCTGTGAGACCACACCGGCGTCCCCCTCCACTTCCATTCCTCTAGAATGTCAGGGTCTACCTCGTGAATCATGGCGCGCACGTTCGCAAGCGTCCTTCCGCGCCAGTCTCCAAGTTCCTTGATCCTCTCGTCAATCGATGCAGAAGCGGATTCTACCGGGACGGCCTTTCTCATTTTTCGCTCAAACTCTCGCAGAATAGCTCCAACTCTCGCAGACTAATTGAGCCGCGCTCAGCATAACCTGCGACCCCGCAAGCAAACCATCTCCGCGCCAGGAGCCGCCGTCGATGTGGCGCCAAGAGAGCCTCCGCACGTATTTGCTGGTCAGATGGAGCCTACGCCGGTAGAATCACGGCACCACTCCCAAGATCGTCCGGTTCTCCGAAAGACCCATGCTCTTCAAAGCGCTTAGCGCCGCCGTCTACGGCATCGATGCGAACATTATCGATGTCGAAGTCGATTTCTCCGGCATCCAGACGCAGGAGGACCACTTCCATACCGTCGGCCTGCCGGATGCAGCCGTGCGCGAGAGCCGCGACCGGGTCCGCGCCGCCATCAAGAACTCGGGCTTCGCCATTCCGCCGACCCATATCACCATCAATCTCGCTCCCGCTGACATCAAGAAAGAAGGCTCCGGCTTCGACCTCCCCATTGCGATCGGCATCCTCGGCGCCTACGGCGCGCTGCAGCTGCGCGATCTCAGCAAGTTCCTGCTGGTCGGCGAACTTGGCCTCGATGGCGGCCTGCGCGCCGTTCCCGGCATGCTGCCGGTCGCCGTCGCCGCGCGGGCCAAGGGCATTCCCAACCTTATTCTGCCCGCCGCCAACGCCGCCGAGGCAGCGGTCGTCGAGGGCGTAAAAGTCTATGCCGTCAACTCGCTCACCGAGGTCCGCGAACTGCTCAACGCCGCCGCCAACGGGGGCATTCCTACCCAGCCGTATAAGGTCGAGACCTCCAAGCTGCTGGGCGAGCTGCAGCACTTCCCGCTGGACTTCAAAGACGTGCGCGGCCAGCACACCGCCAAGCGCGCCCTTGAGGTCGCGGCCGCCGGCAGCCACAACATCCTGATGATCGGGCCGCCCGGCTCAGGCAAGACCATGCTGGCCAAGCGGCTGCCGTCGATCCTCGCGCCCTTGAGCTTCGATGAGGCTCTCGAAACAACAAAAATTCACTCCGTCGCCGGCGTTCTCGACTCCGATGCCGGCCTCGTCACCCAGCGCCCGTTTCGTTCCCCCCACCACACCATCTCCGACGCCGGGCTGATCGGCGGCGGCGCGATTCCCCGGCCGGGCGAGGTTTCGCTGGCCAACAACGGCGTCCTCTTTCTCGACGAACTGCCGGAGTTTCCCCGCAATGTGCTCGAAGTCATGCGCCAGCCTCTCGAAGACGGCCAGGTCACCATCGCCCGCGCCAGCATGTCGCTGAGCTTCCCGGCTCGATTCATGCTGGCCGCAGCGATGAACCCCTGCCCGTGCGGTTATTTCAACGACAAATCCCACGAGTGCCTTTGTACCCCTCCCATGATCCAGCGCTATATCTCGAAGGTCTCGGGGCCGCTTCTCGACCGCATCGATATTCATATCGAGGTGCCTGCTGTGCAATACAAGGAACTTCGCTCCGGAAGTGCCGCGGAAGGCTCTGCCGAGATCCGCGACCGTGTACTGGCGGCGCGCGAGCGCCAGCGGGCGCGCTTTGCCCAGGCCGCCGAGCGCATCTACTCGAATGCGCAGATGGGCACCCGCCAGGTAAGGACGTTCTGCGAACTCTCCGCCGATGCTGAACGGCTGCTCGAGCGCGCCATGCAGCAGCAGGGGCTCACGGCGCGCGCCCACGATCGCATTCTCAAGGTCGCCCGCACCGTCGCCGACCTCGACGCCCAGCCGGCAATCACCGTCGCGCACATCGCCGAAGCCATCCAGTACCGCACCCTCGACCGCAGCTACTGGAGCTGAAAGTTCGATCCACCCGCCAGAAGGTCAATCCATCCTGCATCGTTCCCGTTTCGGAAAATCGTAGTCCAGCCCTGACCGTTCCAGAACCACGCCTCCGTTCCTCGCAGGAAATCCTTACCGTGCCTCCTCGATTTGCCGAAGACTGAGAGTGTCTCAACACTCGTGGAAGGCGGCGGCGATGCATACCTCTTCGATCCCGGCAACTCTCTTGGCGCTGACAGCTATCCTGATCGGGAACGCCGCCGCTGAAGGGCCCGCGAAAACAGCTGGAGGAAGCGATATCCGCGTGGTCTCCTCTTTTGTCGCGCCGGGTGAGCCGGTTCCCGGCGACTGCCGGGGCGAGGCCGCCATCCTCGCCCGGAGTCTCGCCCGCTATCCCCCGCCCGGCTCCTGGCATTGGGTGCTGGTGTGCGATGAAGCCGGATGGCGCCGCTTCCTGGCGCTGTCAGGCAGGCCCGGGCGCGACGAGATCGTCGCTTCGACCGACCTGGCCGCAAGGACCACCTACCTGCGCGGCGCCCGGCTCACTCGCCCGGGCTCGTTCCAGGCCCAACCGGACGATGTGATCTCTCATGAACTGGCGCATATCGAACTGGATAGCCCGGAGGAACAGGAGACCGCTGCGCTGGCGGGCCGCTGGAAGCGAGCCGCGCCGGCGCCGCGTAATCCTCAATGAGAGCAAGTAACGACAGCTGTTCCAAAGCGGATGTTTCTCCGCAAGAACCGAAAAATAGATTGACGTCCGAGGCAGAACAGGTTTAGCTTCAATGTTGGCGAAAAGTAAGAACGGTTTTCGCGGGTAGGCTTCCTTGGCTTTCCCAGCCGCCGTCCGGCTCAACTCCCGGTCTAAACTGCTCCAACGAGTTTCTGCACCGTGGGTACTTTCCCGTTTGTGAGGCTTTTGGGTCAGTTCGCAGCCTGTAATTGCATTGGGCCTGGGTAATTTTGGGAAAAAACATCGGAACGGTCGAGAAAATCTCAACAGTTTCGATGGATTGATTGAAGATGTGAAAAAAAAGCTAAGCGAGATGCGTGGCTTCAGCGTCTAAAGGTGGTAGGAAAACGGATCGCGTTTGCAGCCATTGGCTTACAACGGCAGGATGACAGAGCTGTGGGGGCGATCACAGATAAGGAGAATACACTGATGCGTTCTGATTTGATATTTGGGGCATTGTCCCATGTCCGGAACCGTTACGAACTTTGCCAGCTTGCATCGAAAGCAACACGCAAGCTGCATAAACCAACCTCCAGGCTGCAGGACACCGCAAATGAAGTCCTGGTGCGTTTTCACGAGAATAATCCCATGAACGGTGCTTCCTTTGATTCTTCGATGGAAGAGCACGACGCCCTCCCGCAACGCCGCGCTGCTTAAGCGCGGCTTTGCCGCCTCTCTCCCTCTGCCCGACTGACTCCTGCCTAAACAGCTCAAACCCCTTCCTGGTAAACCCCCTCGACAATCGAAATTCCGCAGGTAAAAATGACCATTTCCGAATTGAAAGAAAAAAGCATTACTGAACTCAGCCGTATTGCGCGTACCCTGGAAATCCCAGGCGCCAGCGGCCTTCGCAAGCAAGATCTGATCTTCAAGATCCTCCAGGCCCAGAGTGAAAAAGAGGGCCATATCTTTGCCGAGGGAGTTCTCGAAATCCTGCCCGACGGCTATGGTTTCCTCCGCTCCCCCGATTACAACTACCTCCCCGGCCCGGACGATATCTACGTCTCGCCCTCCCAGATCCGCAAGTTCGACCTCAAGACCGGCGACACCATCAGCGGCAATGTCCGCCCCCCTCACGAAGGCGAAAAATACTTCGCCCTCGTCAAGATCGAGGCCATCAACTTCGAGTCCCCGGAAGAAACCCGCAACAAGATCCTCTTTGATAACCTCACGCCCCTCTATCCTGAGGAGCGCATCAAAATGGAAATCGCCCGCGAAGCAATCAGCGGCCGCGTGATGGATCTGCTCACGCCCATCGGCAAGGGCCAGCGCGGCCTCATCGTCGCGCCGCCCCGCACCGGCAAAACCATGCTGCTGCAGGCCATTGCCAACTCCATTACCACCAACCATCCCGAGGTCGTCCTCATCGTCCTGCTCATCGACGAGCGCCCGGAAGAGGTCACCGATATGCAGCGCTCCGTCAAGGGCGAGGTCATCAGCTCGACATTTGACGAGCCCGCTGCCCGCCATGTCCAGGTCGCCGAGATGGTGATTGAAAAAGCCAAGCGCCTCGTCGAACACAAGCGCGATGTCGTTATCCTGCTCGACTCCATCACCCGCCTGGCCCGCGCCTACAACACCATCGTGCCCCCATCCGGCAAGGTGCTCTCCGGCGGCGTCGATTCGAACGCGCTCCAGCGGCCGAAGCGCTTCTTCGGCGCGGCCCGCAATATCGAGGAAGGCGGCTCGCTCACCATCATCGCCACCGCTCTCGTCGATACCGGCTCCCGCATGGACGAAGTCATCTTCGAAGAGTTCAAGGGTACCGGCAACATGGAGGTCATCCTTGACCGCAAGCTGGTCGACAAGCGCGTCTTCCCGGCCATCGATATTCAGCGCTCCGGCACCCGCAAGGAAGAACTGCTGATCCCCAAGGACGATCTCTCCCGCACCTGGGTCCTGCGCAAAGTTCTCCATCCCCTGTCGCCGGTCGAGGCGATGGAGCTGCTCGTCAGCCGCCTCGAAAAAACCCGCAACAACGCCGAGTTCCTGCTGAATATGAACTCGATTTAAGCAGGTCTTCTCGGCGGTCGCTCCGGGCATGCGCGCCGGTCTCACCGTGCGAAAGCTTCGAAGCCCAGGCCGCCGTCACTAGGCCCTCCGTCACCAGAAAGCCCGGCCTGCGCCGGGCTTTTCTCTCAGCATCGACCGCTTCTCACTCGCGCCTAGTATTCCGCCCGCACCAAGTCGAGCGCCGGCAGCAGTGCGGGATGCACTTCCACCGTCAGCCGCTCGCTCTCGACCGCCGGGTCTTGCTGCGCGATCTTCACCGCGGTCTCAAGATCTTCTGCCTCGAGGATCGCCATCGCGGCGATCTCCCCGCCATCGGTGACCGGGCCCGCCGCCCGGTAGCGGCCGCTCTCAAACTGGGCTCGCAGAAAGGCCAGCTGCCGCACTCCCAGGTCTTCGGCTCCCTCGGTCTGGTTCCATTTTGCCCCGGTCCTGAAAATCGCAACGAAATACGGTTTCAGGTTGCGCGGAACATTCAGCACTCGCGCTTTTGAGATAGCCATTCGCCGATTCTAGTTCACCGGTCTCCGAAGCCATGGCGCCCGCGTCTTCTCGTTACAATAAAGGCTTCATGGCTGACCGGCTCTACTACGACCACTCTTTCCTCGCCAGCTTCGATGCGGTCATCACCGACATCCGGCTCGTCTCTCGCACCGGCACTGAGGCGCTCTGGCAGCTCGCGCTCGACCGCACCGCTTTCTACCCCACCAGCGGAGGCCAGCCTTACGACCAGGGCGCCCTCACGGCGACCTCGCGCAACGGATCGATCCTCGAAATTCCCATCGACGAAGTTGAAGAGGATGAGCAGGGCGAGGTCTGGCACTACACCTCCAAGCCTCTCGTCGCCGGCACACCCGTACATGCGGAGATCGCCTGGGACCGTCGCCTCGACCACATGCAGCAGCACTCCGGCCAGCATCTGCTCTCCGCAATCTTCTCCCGCGAGTTGGACGCGCACACCGTCTCCTTTCACATGGGGGAGGAGAGTTCGACGATCGATCTGAATACAACTTCGATGGCCCACGCCAGCCTCGAACGCATCGAGCGGCTGGCGAACAAGCTCATCGCCGATGACCGCCCGTTCTCGATTCGCACCGTACCCCGGTCCGAAGCCGAAGCTTTGCTCGCCGCAGGCCAGCTGCGCAAGCTGCCGGAGCGCGAAGGCGACATCCGCCTGATCGAGATAGAGGGCATCGACCGCAACGCCTGCGGAGGCACCCACGTCCGCTCGACCGGCCAGATCGGTGGCCTGTCGGTGCGCACCACGGAGCGTGTCCGCAACGGCCTGCGCGTTGAGTTTGTCTGCGGCCTGCGGGCCGTCGCCGCAGCCCGGCGGGATTTCGCTGCGCTCACTAAGGCCGCCTCGGCGCTTTCCATTCACCGCGACGCTCTGCCCGAGACCGTCGAACGCCTGCTCGCCGAGGCAAAACAGGCCGCGAAGGAGCGCCTCAAGCTTCGCGAGCAACTGGCCGTCTATGAAGCCGAAGATCTGTGCCGCCAAGCCGAACCCCGAGGCGCATGGCAGCTGGTGAGGCGGCAGTTCGCTAACCACGATGCGGAAATGGTAAAGCTGCTGGCCTCAAAGATCGGCGAGAAGCCCGGGTTTGTGGCTCTCCTGGCCTCGACCCGGCAGGAACCCGCGGCCGTGGTCATCGCCCGCGGAGGCGGTCTGGCCTTCTCCTGCGGAGAGTCGATGAAGCGCGCACTGGCCGATCTCGGCCTGCGCGGCGGCGGATCTCCGGCGCTCGCGCAAGGGCAGGTCCCTCAAGGGGCGCTCGATCCGCTCTTGGACCGCTTCGAGTCCGAAGCGCGCACCGCCGTCGCGCAGGCCGTCCCGCCATCGTCGCCGTCCTGACGGCGAAGCCGCCAGGCGTTCTCTCGCCGCCCACGCTCTTTCCCGCCCAGCAGCTTTTTCTTTCTACCCATTCGCTGGTAAACTCAACAGAGTGTCTCCCGTCTCATGTGGGGCTGTAGCTCAGCTGGGAGAGCGCCTCGTTCGCAACGAGGAGGCCAGCGGTTCGATCCCGCTCAGCTCCACCAATCACTCATAATTCTGCGCAGCCGCCATTGCTGGTTAGCGAAGAGCATCGCCTGTCTCGGCAGCTCTCGTTCCACGGCAAGACGAGCCGCAAAAAACGGGACGCCTTGTAAGGCGCCCCCAGTCCGACCCGGTGCGGCCTTCCGGAACCGCAACCACTAGCAGAACGAGGCAAGCTGCATTCTGGATTGTTTCTCCTGCCGGATCGTGGCAGATTGTTTAGCGCCGGCAGCGATGAGCAGTGCCGGGCGTTGCAGAAGAAAAGCACGGCCCCCGGAGGCGCAGCCTTGGTCGAGGTCTCACCTGCCGATTCGCCCCGAAATCCAGTGCAGTTCGGAGAAGTTGCAAAGGCGAATGCATTTCGCGGGATGGGCGGATAGACTAACAACCTGCACCTCGAGAGAATCTTCTTTGACTGTCAAGAGCCGTCACCGCGCCATCGCGCTTTTCCTCCTGGCAAGTCTCGCGCCGTTGCCCCTGCGATTGCGTGCCGAGGAGCATGCCTGGCAAGCCAGATGGATCACCCACCCCACCGTTGCCTTGCGTGAGCCGGCCGTTCTGCACTTTCGCCGCTCTTTGCAGTTGGACGCAAAACCCAGCCATTACCTGGTCCACGTGAGCGCAGACAATCGCTTCATCCTCTACGTCAACGGCCATCGGGTGGGCGACGGCCCCGCTCGCGGCGATCTGCCCCACTGGCGCTACGAGACCTTCGATCTTGCCGAGTACCTGGCCGCCGGAGCCAACCTGGTCACCGCGACCGTCTGGAACTTCGGCATCTACGCGCCGGTAGCCCAGATCACCGACCGCACCGCGTTTCTTGTCCAGGGAGATGGCCCGGCAGAGGCCGCGATCGATACTCCGTCTCAATGGATGGTCGAGCTCGAGCGGGGACAGGTGCCGGCGCCGCGAAAACCGGAAGGCTTCGACGCCTATATGGCCAGCGGCCCGGGCGAAGAGCTCGACGCTGCAAAGTACGACTGGTCATGGCAGGATCCTGCCGCCTCGGGAGCAAGCTGGGTCGCCGCCGCCTCGCCCATGCGCGAAAATATCTACGCCTCCGCCGCCCGCGCCGGGCTCTCTGGCGAGACCGTCGATAACTACTGGCAGCTGGTTCCGGATCAACTGCCGCACATGGCTTATACGCCGACTGCGCCAGGCGCTGTGGTGAGGACCGACGAGCCCGCAGCCCAGGCCTTCCCTGACCGTGCCGTGACGATCGCCCCAAATCGCCACATTCACCTGATGCTCGACCGCAAGACCCTCACCACCGGCTATCCGCAGCTGACCGTCTCGCGAGGCAAGGGAAGCAAGATCCGGCTGACCTATGCCGAAGCCCTCTACGACGACAAGCAGCAAAAAGGGGATCGCGACGAGGTTGGCGCCCGCCAGGCCCTGGGCGTCCACGATTTTTTTCTTCCCGATGGTGGCAGCAACCGCACCTTTGAGCCCCTTTGGTGGAGAACCTGGCGCTATCTCGACCTTGACATTCAGACCGGCGACCAACCTCTTATCTTGGAGTCTCTCAAGGCGCAGTTCTCCGCCTATCCCTTCGAGCAGCGCGCTTCGTTCCACAGCCAGGATCCGGCCCTCGCGAGTATCTGGGATATCAGCTGGCGCACCGCGCGCCTCGATGCTCATGAGACTTACATGGACACGCCTTACTATGAGCAGCTGCAATACGTAGGCGACACCCGCATCCAGGCGCTCATCTCGTATGCAGTAGCGGGCGACGATCGCCTCGCCCGCCAGGCAATCGCGGCCTTCGATGCCTCGCGTATTCCCGCCGGCCTCACCCAGAGCCGCTATCCAACCTCGCAGCCGCAGATCATCCCCACCTTTTCCCTCCTCTGGATCGGCATGCTGCACGACTACTGGATGTACAGGCCCGACCCCGCGCCGGTCAAGGCCGCTCTGCCCGGAACCCGTACCGTGCTCCAGTGGTTCTCGCGCCACGAGCAGCCCGACGGATTGCTGACGAAGCTTCCCTGGTGGAGCTTTGTCGATTGGGTCTTGAGCGGAACCATTCCCACCTACGGCCAACAAGGGGAATCCTGCACCACCACGCTGCAGTACCTCGGTGCATTAGACGACGCTGCTGAACTCGAGAAAACCTTCGGCGACCCGGCGCTTGCCTCCGAAGAGAGCCATCGCGCCGCCCACGTCCGCAATGCTTTATACAGCAAATGCTGGGACGCGCAGCGCCGGCTGCTCGCCGACAATCCAGCCCATACCAGCTTCAGCCAGCAGTCGAACGTGCTCGCCGTGCTCTTCGATGTCATTCCCCGCGAAGAGCAGCAGGCCGTGATCAAGCAAATCATCGCGATCGAACCAGGCACCACGCCCGCCGGCGTTCTTAGCTGCTCCTATTACTTCCGCTTCTACCTCGCCCGCGCCCTCGATCATGCCGGCATGGCTGACGACTATCTCGCTAGCCTCAAGCCATGGCGCGATCTGCTGCCGCTGCACTTCAGCACCTGGCCGGAGCAGCCCGGCGACACCCGCTCCGACTCTCACGCCTGGAGCGCCCACCCGGCGTACGACCTGCTCACCCTGGTCGCCGGCATCGAGCCATCCTCGCCTGGTTTTGCCACCGTCCGCATTGCTCCGCACCCTGGCGCCCTGCGCGAATTGACCGCCGACTATCCCCACCCCCAGGGCATGATTCACATCACCTTTTCTCGCAGCGAAGACAAGCTCAGCGGCAGCGTCACTCTGCCGCCAGGCCTGCACGGCTCTTTCCTTTGGAACGGGAAAGAGCAGCCGCTCCATGGCGGCGTGAACAGCTTGAGCGCACCCACCAGTAAGTAGTCGCGCCGGGGCTGCCTCGTTCTCTAGAGAAAAACCTTGCGCCTTGTGCTCTGCCTCTGTAACGTAATCCAAAACTTAGTCACAACTACATAGAGCAAGGTTTGATGAGTTCTTATTGCTTGCTCGTTCGGCTGGAGGTCACTCGGCGATGACCGTGAGTCTGATCGGCTGGGGCCGGTTTTTCGACGGCGGCGGAAACAAGATCACCGTGCCCGCGCCTTTAACAGATCCGGGCAAGCCATGGCTCTGGGACTTTCTCGCCGCCGAGGCTGAGGGCCTTGCCGCCGTCGGCTTCGATCGCCTTCAACTGCCGCCCGCAAGCAAAGCGCAAGGCGGCGCGGGCGCGGGCTGCGATGGCTATGGGCTCTTCGATCCGCGCGACATCGGCTCTAAAAACCAGCAGGGGAGCCTTCCCACCCGCTATGGAACTGCGGAGTCCTTGCGCCGCCTGGTCTCGGTCGCCCATCGCTATGGGCTCTCTGTCGATCTCGACATCGTGCTGCATCAGCTGATCGGCGGCGACGATGCCACCTATCGCTACCTCGGCGCCGACGGTAAAACCCTGAACGGTCGCGGAGCCATGCACCCGGGCTGCTTCCGGTACTCTCCCGGTGCCGGCACCCAGCCCGAAGATGATGTTCCCGTCCCTTCCGACGACTTCGCCTTCGGCGATGAGAAGGTCTATCAGCATGCGAATCCCGCGCGCTACACCATCGACGATGCCCTCGACTGCGGCGACTGGCTCTTCCAAACCACCGGAGCCGATGGCGCGAGAATCGATGATGCCAAGGGGCTCTGGGCGCCGTTCGTCGCGGAGTTTATGGGCCACGGCGCGATGGCTGGCAAACAGTTCTACGCCGAATATTTCGATGGCAACCCGGCCAATCTGAACTGGTGGGCAACCAGTCCGCCCATCGGCAGCCGCAGCGGAGTGGAAGATTTCACCGCGCATTTCGCGATCGCAGCTGCCTGCAACAGTCTGGACGCCCCCGCACTCAACGGCGCCGGTTACGCAGCCTGGAACAGCGGCCTCGCCTATGGCTTCGTCGATAACCCCGACACCGATACCAGCCCCGGCGAGCAGGTCATCAGCTCAAAGATGCTCGGCTATGCCTTTCTCCTGACCATCAGCTGCCGCCAGATATTGATCTATGGCAAGGATTACTACTCGGGCGCAGTCTGGCCGGGGGCCTATGGCCTCAAGCCGCTCATCGACAATCTCATCTATATCAACCGTACCTTCGCCTATGGCGGCCAGGTCACGCGCTGGGTCGATGCCTCCGTCATTGTCATCGAGCGCGATGGCCACGGCGGCGCCGTCGGCAACAGCCCCGGCTTGCTCACCGCGCTCAACTTCGATACCTACGACATTCGCGGGATTACCTGCGCGACCAGCTTCGGCGCAAACGTGCAACTGCACGACTACACCGGCCATCACCCCGACATCTGGACAGACTGGCAGGGGAACGCCACCTTCACCATTCCAGCGAATGCCTACAGCGGCGGCCAGAGCTATCTCTGCTTTTCGCGCGCTGGCAGCGACAAGCCGGTCGAGCACCAACCCCGACGCACCACCCAGGTCTTCTTCGGCGCGCCCGACCTTGACATTCCTCCAGCAGCCCACGGAGCCTTCCTGTCGATTGCGCGCATTTATGTGGAGCGAGAGACTACCGTCGCCTTCTCCACCACCAACAATATCGAGGCGACCCTCCTCGACGGAACCATGAGAGTGCCCAACCATAAACCCGCAAAAACAGGCTGGTTCGGCATCGGGGTCAGCACCCACGCCGCAACGCCGGTCGCTTTCGAACTAAGCGTGACCTACGACGCCGGGCAGTTGTGATTGATTGCAGGGGCCGGAAGGAGAAAGACCATGAGACCCTCCACTGACAAGCAACTCTTGTTCAATCGCAGAGACTTCCTGGCGTTGGGCGCCGGTGTCACAGCCTCGGCACTTCTGCCAGAAGGCAAAGCCTTTGCCTTGCCGCCATCCGGCGTCGCCTCGCCCGTGTTGACCCGCGGCAACGACAACGACCGCTCATACTTCTACAACGACACCCTGCTGACGGTCGCAAGCGTCGCTCGCGGTCTCCGCAAAATCTATCCGCTCTACATGGAAGGCGACGCGCGCGGCGCAGAGGCGCAGCCGCTCATCCTGCCAGGCGTCACCGGCGCTGACGGCGTGACCCGCGACGTCATCCTCACCGCTTCCATGAACAACACCGTCTGGTGCTACGACTACAACACCTCTGACATTCTCTGGGTCACCAAGCTCGGCATTCCGATCAATGGCAGCGCCGCGATTGACATGCACCAGATCAACGACCATTGGGGCATCCTGAGCACCGGCGTGATCGATCCCGAGACGAAGATCTGGTACGGCGTCGCCTGGACCTCTCCCGATGGCACAGCCAACAATGGCTCGCACCACTTTCACGCCCTGCATCTCAAAGACGGCTCGCACGCAGCCAATTCCGTGCCGCTCTCCGCCATCAGCTACACCCCGCCCGGCGGAGCGCAACAACTCTGGAGCAAAGACCTTCGCAAGCAGCGTTCTTCGCTCGCCCTCGCCACCATCGCCGGTAAAAAGACGGTCTTCTTCGCCGCCGGCACGGTGCTTGAAACCGCCAGCGGCTCGGCCGGCTGGATCGTCGGCTATGATATCGCCTCGAACACCGTGTCCGGCTTCGCCACCAGCGCCGGCTACGGCGCCGGCGTCTGGATGGCCGGCTCCGGCGTCTCCGTCGACGACAATGGCGATCTGCTCTTTGAGACCGGCAACGGCAGCTTCGATCCGGTCCACGGCGACTACGGCGAATGCATCTGCCGCCTCCGCTACACGCCGCCAACGGGAGCCGCCAAGGCCGCCTGGCAGATGATCGACTGGTGGTCGCCCTTCTCCGACGCCGGCCGGGTCGGCGAAGACCCGACGAGATCCATGCCGGCAGCCGCGGCCGCGAATATGGCCATGGCCAACAAGCTCTCCGGCGTCAACCTGCCGACCTCGGCCGGGCACATGCCGCAGGCCATGCCGGCCGAAAAGCCGGCCTTCGCCACGCGGCCGGTCGGCGCCGATGCCGCCTACGGCGATGAAGATTTAGGGTCCGCCGGTCCATCCATGGTTCGCAAATATCGTGTCATCCTGGTATGCGGCAAAGACGGCATCGCTTATCC
The DNA here is from genome assembly GCA_965199205.1 of Acidisarcina sp. Taxonomy (GTDB): domain Bacteria; phylum Acidobacteriota; class Terriglobia; order Terriglobales; family Acidobacteriaceae; genus Acidisarcina. The sequence goes on along the minus strand of OZ240688.1, from coordinate 1,651,275 downwards.
CGTCAAGATGGATGCGATGGGCAAGACCATGCCGGCCGACTTCGCCAACGCGCCGGCCAACTACGCCAAACTCGCCCAGCCGCCGATCTTCTACAGCTACTTCCCGGGATACAACATTAACGCCGCCCCACAGGACTCCGCCACCCTCGACTTCGACTTCGCCGGCAAGACGCGTCACCTGCACTCCACCTCGCCCCAATACCTTTCTTCGGTTCACGGGCAAATGCTGGTCTGCTGGGGCGAGAACGGCAATGCCCGCGTCTGGTCGATGGCCCCGAACGGCGCGATGACCTTCCTCGCCTCCTCCGACGAAGTCGCCTCCGTCAACGCGGTTAATAATCCTGGGGGCATGCCGGGCGGCTTCCTGTGCATCTCGGCCAACGGCAACAAGCCGGGAACCGCGCTGCTGTGGGCCATCATCCCCTACGGCGACGGCAATGCCCAGGTGACCAATGGCCGGCTCCTGGTCTATGACCTGGAGAACTTCGTGAAGCGGACCGATGGCAGTGCGAAGCTCAACGTTCTCTGGGATAGCCAGGCGCAGAACTACGCCTTCCTGTTCCCGAAGTTCAACGTCGGCGTCGTCAGCGGAGGCAAGTTTGTGCTCCCCCGCTACGACGGCGGCATGGATGTGCTGGGCCTCGCCTGAGCGGATTATCGATTCGGCGCCCACAAGCTCCTGTCACGGAGCAGAGAAGTGGCCGTGAGGTTCGCTCCTGCTCGAACGAACCTCGTATTCAAACTCCCGCCGGATCCACCTTTTCCGTCTCCACGCCAAGCTCCGCCATTGCCTGCTGCGCCTTGGCCGCGTCGAACTTGCCATCGCGCGCCAGCTTCGACAACGTTGCCGCCACGATCGATTCGGCATTCACCTCGAAGTGCCGCCGCAGGTGCTCGCGGTTGTCGCTCCGCCCAAACCCGTCCGTTCCCAGCGTCACCAGCCGGCCGCCCAGCCAGGGAGAAAGCTGATCGGGCAACGCCTTCATGTAATCGCTCGCGGCGATGATCGGGCCTTTGCAACCCTGCAGCGCGGTGACGATGTAGGGCGTTTTCTCCGGCTCTGCCGGGTGCAGCCGGTTCCACCTCTCGGCGCGAAGGGCGTCGCGGCGCAGCTCGACATAGCTGGTCACGCTCCAGGCATCGGCCTGCACGCCATACTTTTCTGAGAGGATCTCCTGCGCGCGCAGCGTCTCGTTCAAGATCGGCCCGCTGCCGAAGAGCTGCGCCGTGATCTTGCTTTTTTTCGCCGCCCTGAACTTGTAAATCCCGCGAAGAATCCCCTCCTGCACGGCCTCCGGGCTACCATCGGGCATGGGCGGCATCGCGTAATCTTCGTTGTACATCGTGATGTAGTAAAAGACGCTCTCGCCTTCCTGGTACATGCGGCGAACGCCATCCTGCAGGATCACGGCCAGCTCATACACAAACGCCGGATCGTAGCTGAGGCACGTCGGCACCGTGCTCGAGAGCACATGGCTGTGGCCGTCCTGGTGCTGCAGGCCTTCGCCAAGCATGGTCGTGCGTCCGGCCGTACCGCCCATCAGGAAGCCCCGCCCGCGCGAGTCGGCAAACGCCCAGATCATGTCGCCCACCCGCTGGAAGCCGAACATCGAGTAGTACATGTAAAAGGGAATCATCGGTACGCGATAGTTGGAGTACGCCGTACCGGCAGCGGTAAACGAGGCCATCGAGCCAGCTTCGGTAATCCCTTCTTCGAGGATCTGGCCGTCTTTCTCTTCGCGGTAGAAGAGCAGCATGTCGACATCGTGCGGCTTGTATTTCTGCCCCTCAGGCGCATAAATGCCGACTTGGCGAATCGCCGACTCCAGCCCAAACGTGCGCCCTTCATCGGGCACGATCGGCACGATCAGCTTGCCGATGTCCTTGTCTTTCAGCAGGTGGCGCAGCATGCTCACGAAGCCCATCGTCGTCGAGACCTCGCGCCCTTTCGACCCCGCCGTCCACTCGCTGAAGAAGTCCAGCTCGGGCGCCTTGAAGGTCGATGCCGGAACCTCGCGCCTCGGCATGTAGCCGCCCAGCGACTGCCGGCGCTCCTGCAGGTAGGCGATCTCCGGGCTGTCCGCGGCTGGCCGGTAAAAGTGGCCCTGCTTCGCCTCCTCTGCCGTCATCGGCAGTTCAAAGCGCTCGACAAAGGCAGCCAGCGCATCGTCGGTCAGCTTCTTCTCCTGGTGCGAGGCGTTGCGCGCCTGGGTGCTTGCCAGGCCGAAGCCCTTAACCGTCTTCGCCAGGATCACCGTCGGCCTGCCGGTGTGTTCTACCGCCTGTTTATAGGCGTTGTAGACCTTCACCGGGTCGTGGCCGCCGCGATGCATCGCCTCGATTTCCAGGTCGGTCATGTCGCTGACCATCTCCAGCAGCTCCGGATATTTGCCGAAAAACTCCTGCCGCGTGTAGGCGCCGCCCTTGGCCTTGAACGCCTGGTAATCGCCGTCGACGCACTCTTCCATCCGCTTGAGCAGCAGCCCTTTGTGATCGCGCTCAAAGAGCTTGTCCCAGCCGCCGCCCCAGATGACCTTGATGACGTTCCACCCCGCGCCGAGAAAGACCTCTTCAAGCTCGTCGATAATGCGCTTGTTGCCGCGGACCGGCCCATCCAGCCGCTGCAGATTGCAGTTGATGACGAAGATCAGGTTATCCAGCTTCTCCCGCGAAGCCACTCCCAGCGCGCCCAGCGTGTCGACCTCGTCGGTCTCGCCGTCGCCGACAAACGCCCAAACCTTCCGCGGGGTCTTCTCAATGAGGCTGCGGTTCTCGAGATAGCGCATGAACCGCGCCTGGTAGATCGCATTCAGCGGTCCAATCCCCATCGACACCGTCGGGAACCGCCAGAAATCCGGCATCAGCCACGGGTGAGGATAGGAAGACAGCCCAGGCTTGTCGCGAAGCTCATGCCGGAAGTTCTGCAGCCGCTCCTCGTCAAACCGCCCCTCGAGGTACGCGCGGGCATACACGCCCGGCGAGGCATGACCCTGGAAATACACAAAATCCCCGGGCTGGTCGCCGCCCTTTTCGCTTGGATACGTGGCGTGGAAGAAGTGGTTGAACCCCACCTCGAGCAGTGTCGCCAGCGACGAATACGTCGCAATATGGCCGCCGATGCCGGCGTCCTTCTTGTTCTGCCCATGCACCATGGCCAGCGCGTTCCAGCGAATCAGGCTCTCGATGCGGCGCTCCAGGGAGCGATCGCCGGGGTAGGGAACCTCGTCATGCTTAGGTATCGAGTTGATATAGGGTGTCGTCAGTTCGCCGCGCGTGGAAATGCCCGCGCTCCGCGCCCGGTGGCGCAGCGCCGCGATCAGCTCCGCACCCTGCTCCGGGCCCTCGGCCACGATTACATCGTCAAATGCCTCCAGCCACTCTGCAATCTCTGCCGTCAGGTCAGCCGGGTTGGCAACATCCATCTGTAGTTTCATACTCGAGTCAGCCTTCCTCACTCCATGTCATGGCGGCGGAACACATCCGGCGCGATCGCTGGCAAAAATCCTCGGCATTCTCACGGAAAGCCGCAATCGCTCCACCCGCCAAAGAGGATTGTAAATCCCTCCGGACGCTCCCGGCGTGGAATGGCGCGTAATGAGAGTGCGTCCGCTCGACGAACCCGGCTGAACAACCAGGCAGGCAAAGTTTAAAGGCTCGATCCTGCTCTGTGCTCTCTGTGGTGAAACCCGGTATGCAAGTGCCGCCACCTGATGTCGAATGCAGGAACCGCCGCCCGATGTCAAAAACTGACCCACTGCCGCGTACGCGACTACCTCTTGCTTCTTCTGCTTCAACGCAAGACAGAATTTAACCATCGCGCCTGAGTCCTGGCGCCGTATTCATTCGTAGCAACATAGAAGTCCAGCCACGGAACGTCGCGACACCCTCCCGTCTACCCGTATCATATGAGTACATTTGTTCTTTTTAAGGAGTTCAAGGCCAGTAGCTTATGAATAGAAAAATCTCGTACCTCACCTCGGTCTGCAGACGCGTCACGCCACTGGCGGCCGTCTTCATGTTCCTTCCGCTGGCAGCGACGCGTGGCTTCGCGGCCGATCCGCCGGCAAACCCTGATGTGCTCGTTTTCTCCAACGGTGATCAACTAACCGGCAAACTCGTCAGTTCCGCCGCTGGAAACGTCATGTTTCACAGTGATATGGCGGGCGATGTCACGGTAGCCTGGGCCAAGATTAAGGAGATTCGCACCGCTCAGAGCTTTGCTGTCCTGGAAAAGGGCGTTAAACCGAGCCGTAAGACCCCGGAAGCCCTGGTGCCGCAGGGCACCGTGACGATCGTAGACCAGACCGTCCAGGTACACACCGCCTCCGGTGGAACCACCCCCACCATTCCGGTTGCCAACATTGATTTTCTCGTCGATGATCCGACCTTCCAGAAGAAAATCGGCCACGAACCGGGCTTCTTTCATGATTGGAATGGCACCGGCACCTTCGGAGCCACCATCGTTCAGGCCACCCAGAACACCTACACCTTCAATGGAGGCGTCACCCTGGTTCGCGCAATTCCGGACGTGAGCTGGCTGGCCCCGCGCAACCGCACCACAGCTGATTTCAGCGCCTCCTACGGCAAGATCACTGATCCCGGATACATCAGCCCGACCGGTCCAGTCGCGCCGACCACCGTCAAAACTTCGATCTACCACGGCGACTTCGAGCGCGATGAGTATATAACCGACCGCCTCTATTACCTGGGAGCGCTGGCCTACGATCACAACTTCTCTCAAAGTCTTGATCTGCAGCAGATCTATGGCGGCGGCATCGGCTACACCATCGTCAAGCAGGCAAAACAGACCCTCGACCTCAAAGCGCTGGTCCAGTATGAGAAGCAGGCCTTTATCGACGCGTTACCCGGCGAAAACCAGAACCTGATCGGTTCCACCTTCTCCGCCGCCTATGCCCGGAATCTGCCCCACGGCATGCTCTTCACCCAGCAGGTCGCCTACATCCCGGCATGGAATAACCTCCACGCCTACTCCGTCAACGAGCTCGACACCTTCTCCATTCCCGCCTACAAGCGCCTCAGCTTCACGCTCGGCACGCTCGATTCCTACCTGAACAATCCGGCGATCTCCCTGCCGCCCACCAAGCGAAACTCCTTCCAGTTCACCGCCGGAGTCACGTACGCCTTCAAATAACCAGTAGCAGGGAATCAATGCACCACCGCGGGGGCGCGAATCTATTTCGCGCCCCCGGCCGTTGGCGCGGGTACCGCTGTCAGTGCGGTCGCCGCTGCCGGGGTCGCCGGCGCGCTCGGTTCGGAGTAGAGAGGCTGCTGCAGCAGGTAAAGTACGCCGGGTGGCAGCGGCTTATCCGCGTTCGCCATCAGCAGCGAAACCTGCCACTCCTGGGTCGGATTCAGCACCTTGCGGAACGACGGCATACCGGTAAGCCGGATGCCGTTATCCACCTTCCAGAATGTCTCTCCCGGCGGGTCGTCGCTCACCCCGACCACCCCATGTTCATGCGGCTGCCACAACTGCGGCGCTTCCGGGTACATACTTCCGCCAAACGAAGAAGCCGTCGGGTAGAGTCCATGGCAGGCCGCGCATTGTTCCCGGTAGATAGCTGCTCCGGCTTGCAGATTGAGAGCGCTCGGCTCAATAGGCGCACTCTTCGGCGCCTCCTTGTCGATCCGGGTGTGCAGCGGAACATGCACCACCTGCTGCTCCATCGGGAAAGATGGGTCGGCGACCGCTACCGGCGGATTGCCGAAATGAAGATAGAACATCGCCCCCACCGGCACCAGCAACACGCCAATCAGTAATCCGAGCAAAAAACCCTTCATCCGTCAGTCCTCGTCCTCTTCTCAAATCGGGTTGAGTTCCTAATCCCTGTTGAGTTCCTAATCATAGACGAGCTCTATAGAGGCCACGCCGACTCCGCACAAGCTGAAATCCGGCGCAAGGGCAGTTCCCCTGCGGCGCAGATGATTTAATCTTAAGTGTCCATTGAATTTTCAAAAAAGTTCCGTTTTTTCAAGTGCGTGAGAGGTAATCGAGTAGTGGAAGCTTCAGAGTTGATTAGACAGGGCAAGCGCCCCGTCCGTAAGGCGTACGTCCTGTTTCTCTCCCTTTTCCTGATCGGTCAGTGCTTTCTGGTTTCTGTGCCTGCCCATTCGCAGACCACCCCGGCACCCGATGCCCAGCAGCCGGCGCCTGCCCCCGTTCCGCAAGCGGCTCCTGCGCCGGCTGCTCCGCCGACCCAGACGCCCGAGGAGCGTGCCCGCATTCTTCGCGACGCCCAGGCGCGCATTACCGCCCGCCGCCAGGCCCGCATTCAGCAGGCCATCCGCGAGACTTATGGCAATAAGTACGATGTTTACTTCGGTGGCGGCTACCTGCGTTTTCATCCCGGCGACACCAAGCAGCACATTAATGAGGCCGACTGGAACGCCGGCTTTACCGATTACATCCGGCCAAGGCTGGGCCTCACTGTGGATGTCCGCGGCTACTACGGCACCGCCTATATCGGCAACAATCCTTACGGCATCTTCCTGCCGGCGATCAGCCAGTATTCCATTCTCTTCGGCCCCCAATACCGGGTCTACGCCAGGACCAAATATTCGGTGAGCGTCCAGGCTCTGGCCGGCTTTGGACACGGCAACTTCGACACCGGGACCGGAGGCCTGCCGGCTTCCTACCTCGGCCTCTACAACGACGGTACCGCCTTCAGCTTCAGCCTCACCGCGCCGCTCGACTACAACCTCAGCCCCGGACTGGCCATCCGGCTCACGCCCCTCTATCTCTTCACCAACTACGGCGGCAGCGTCCAGAACAACCTGGGATTCAACGCCGGCCTGCTCTATCGCTGGGGCAAGCGGTAAATCGAAGCCCGCTCAGCCTCCGGGGCCGCGCAAGGTAAAAGTCTAGTGCTTCGGGCGCCGCGGCTCGGTCATCTTGCGTGGGTCGAGAATGTCGGCGATCTGTTCATCGGTCAGCAGGTTTTCTTCCCGCGCATGTTCGATGATCGTGCGCCCGCTGGCAATCGACTTCTTCACGATCTCCGCCGCCTTGACGTACCCGATGTGCGGGTTCAGTGCGGTCGCCAACGCAACCGTGCTCTGGGCATAGGTCGCGCATCGCTCCGCATTCGCCTCGATCCCGGCAATGCAGTGCGTATCTAACTCGTGCAGCATGTTGGCCAGAATCGTGATGCTCTGAAGCACGTTGTAAGCCATAGCCGGCATCATGACATTCAGCTCCAGCTGCCCCGCCTGAATGGCATATGCTACCGCCGTGTCATTGCCGATCGCCTGGAAGCAGACCATCGCCGCCAGTTCCGGCAGCACCGGGTTGATCTTACCCGGCATGATCGAGGAACCCGGCTGCAGGCTCGGCAGCCGGATCTCCGCGAAGCCGGTATTCGGCCCTGAGGAAAGCAGCCGCAGATCGTTCGAGATGCGGATCACCTCGAGCGCCAGCCCGCGCAGCGCCGCGCTCACCTCGCCCATGCAGGCGTTCGATTGCATCGCCCAGCGCATGTCTTCCGCCGCCGCCAGGCGCTCCCCGGAAACGGCCTCCAGCCTCGCGATCGCCAGTTGCCGATACCCCGGATGCGTATTGATCCCGGTGCCGACCGCGCTGCCGCCCAGTCCCATCTCCCGCAAACCCTCGGCCGCAACCGCCAGGAATCTCCGGGCCTTGGCCACGGACATTCCATAAGCTACGAACTCCTGCCCCAGGCGCAGCGGCACGGCGTCTTGCATGTGCGTCCGGCCGGCTTTCAAAATGCCGTCGAAATCTACGCCTTTCGCCGTAAACGTCGCCGCCAGCGAGTCCAGCACCGGGTAGAGGCTCTCCAGGTTCAACAGCGTCGCCAGCCTCATGGTGGTTGGGAAGACGTCATTCGTCGATTGCCCGTAGTTGACGTGATCGTTGGGATGCACCGGCTCATAGCTGCCCAGGCCGCCACCTTTTTCCGGGTGAAGTAGCTCGTTCGCGCGGTTCGCGATCACCTCGTTGGCATTCATATGAAAGCTGACGCCGGCCCCTGCCTGAAATACATCGACCACAAACTCGCCGTTCCATTTGCCGTCGAGCACCTCCCGCGCCGCCTCGAGAATCGCGCCGGCACGCTCCCGGCTGACCAGTCCCAGTTCGCGGTTCGCCTCCGCCGCGGCATACTTCACCATCCCGATCGCGCGGATCAGCTGCGGATGCGCCCGCATCTGCGAGATAGGAAAATTCCTGACCGCGCGGACTGTCTGGGCGCCGTAATAAGCATGCACCGGAACGTCAACCATACCCAGCGAGTCTTTTTCCTGGCGGACTTCCTTCATGAAACGCAATCTCTCCTGGAAACACTATCTAAGTTGCACACTATTGCGTTCTACGTTGCACACTTGCGTCAGCGCCTCGCCGCGCCTTCGTTTTCAGCCGCCGGAGCGCGGCCGGGTACCGTTGCCAGCATACGTGGAGCCACGAACCTTGTCTTATCGCCTCATGAAATCAAAAAGAATTCTTTTCCATTAGGATCTTTTGACTTACACTTCGTAGCGAAGAACTTAGGCCAAATGCTGCGGTGACCTGCCTTCCGGTGACAGAGGTCAGTCGCCGTGGATTGAAAACTAACCCTGGCGGCAGCCGACCTGTCGCACGCAGCCTCTCTCGCGTACGGCAAATTGGAACCGCCCTGAGCCTCTCGCCTTGAAGGAAATAACATGTGGAAGCCAAATGTGCCGGCCTTGCTCGCCTCTTTTTCTCTCACTTGTCTGGTCGTTTCTCCCCTGTACGCTGCATCCAGCTCCTCGAGCGGCGTCATCGCGGCCATTGAGAAGAAGTACCAGGTGACTGAGATGACCGCCGATCACGAGCAGGTCACGAAAGACGGCACCACCATGGCCCTGAAGTGCGCAGGCATCTACAGCGTCCCCAGCACCATGACCCTGACCACTCCCGACAATAAGATCGTCGACGGCAGGGTCCAGCCGCCCAACATGTTCGCCAAGCAGGTCCTGGTTAAAATGGGCGCCCACGTCCTGCAGACCGGCGACAAGGTCTACATCACCAAGATCGACAGTAAGAATGACCTCACCGGCGACTCCCTCAAATTCACCATCCTGACCGTGAGCTCGCTCGATGTCACCGGCGGCGACGCGCAAAAGAAATACAACGCCAATGTCACCTTCAAGTTCAAGAAGGGCTACCTCGACGACACCCCGCCCGAGGAGGTCGAGCAGGCTGTCGAAGCTGTCATGGCTCCCGACGAGGGTACCGACGATTCCAAGGGACAGGACAAAGCCTCCTCCGGCGGCCAGGCACAGACTCAGGCCGCCGCCCACCCCGCCCCGGCCGCGCCTGCTCCTGTCCCACCGCCCGCTCCGGCTCCTCCTGCCGCTGCGCCGGCCACCATCACCATCGGCGAATCTTCGACCGAGGTCTTGCAGGCCATGGGAATGCCCCTCCAGATGATCGATCTCGGAAAGAAGAAAACCTTCGTGTACAAGACGATGAAAATCATCTTCATGAACGACAAAGTCAGCGATGTGCAGTAAGAAGGCAGCCTGCCACCGATAACGGTCACGCGGAATGAACCGGAAGTGCTAGAGAGGAAAAACATGAGCCGTAGAGAACTCACCGTCGTAAGGTCAACATGCAGATGCTATGCGGCCGCGATGCTGCTGGCCGGGTTATCGCTCCTCGCTCTGCCTGCCGGCGCACAAAGCAAGGCCAAAGCGGCCCCCGCCAAACCGGCCGCGGCTGCGGCGAAACCCGCTGCGAAACCATCGTCGACGACCACGCACCCGGGGGGCAGCGCCTCCGGCCACACCGCCACCAGCGGCGCAGGCCATTCCGGCTCGACCGGCGGGGCAGGCAAGAGTAGCGCGGCGTCCGTCAAAGCGCCTCCCGGCGGCTCCGTTCACGAAACCTCCAAAGGCGTCGTCGCCCGCGATTCGCGCGGCAACACCACCGCCTTCAAAGGCGCAAATGGTCATGAGGCCAAGTTCGACTCCCGGGGCGGCGTCAAAGAGGTCCACGCCAACGGCATGACCGTACGCCGCGGTCCCGGCGGCATGCGGCGCACTGAGGTCGAGCGCGCCGATCACTCCCGCCTGGTCGCCGACGGCCACGGACGCGGCTACATCCAGCGCCCCTACTCCTACGGCGGACATGCCTATTACAGCCGCGCCTACTATTACCACGGCGGCTACTACAACGCCTACTATCGCGGCTACTACTACAACGGCGCTTACCTTAACGGATATATGCCCGCCTACTATTACCCGTCGGCCTATTACGGCTGGGCCTACAATCCTTGGCCGGCTCCGGTAGCCTATGGCTGGGGATGGGGCGCAAGCCCCTGGGTTGGCTACTACGGCGCTTACTTCGCGCCGTACCCGGTCTATCCCAGCGCCGCCTTCTGGCTGACGGATTACCTCGTCGCCGCCAGTCTCGCCAATGCCTATGCGGCCGCGGCAGCCTCGCAATCCGCCCAGCTGCGCCATATCGATCCCGCCCACCTGGTCTACGCCTCCTACGATCCAGCTACCGGCACAACCTCGCCCACCATGACCAAAGAGGTCAAAGACGCAGTTTCTGAAGAGATCAAGCGTGAGCTCGCCGCCCAGAAAGCTCAAGGAGCGTCCGATGCAACGCCGGCCAATCTCGGTACGCTGCTCGCCGACGGGCAGCCGCACGTCTTTGTCGCCTCCGCCGGGCTCACCGTAACCTCGGCCGGGCAGGACTGCGGCCTCACCGAGGGCGATGTCCTCGCGCTCAACGCGCCCCCCGCCAAAGACGCAACCGGCGCCGACCTCCGCGTCCTCGCCAGCAAGCAGACCGACTGCGCCAAGGGCAATGTCGTCTCCGTCGAGCTCACCGACCTGCAGGACATGCAGAACAACCTGCTCGCCAACATCGACAAAGGCATGAAGGAGATGAAAGACAATCCCGGCAAAGGCGGATTGCCCGCTCCTCCCGCCGATGCCGTCCAGGGAACGAAAGAAGCGCCCTACGCCGCCGCCGCGCCCGCCGCCGACCCGAATGGCGCTGCCGAACTCGACCAGCAGGCCAAGGAAGGCGCTCAGGTCGAGCAGCAGGTCGTCGCCGAAGCCAAGGCCCCCGATGATCAAGACACCACCGCCCAGGCTTCTCCTTCGCCCATCGGCGGCGTCGCCGCTCCGGCCGCTCCCACCCACACCGGCCCCATCACCATCGCCCTCGGTCAGACTCCTGCTCAGGTGATCGAGAACAAGGGCCAGCCCACCAACAAGGTGAACTTCCCCAACAAGGTCGTCTACATCTACCCGGATATGAAGATCACCTTCGTCGCCGGAAAAGTCAGCGACGTCAACTAACCCCCCAAAGCAACCAACCCGCGTCACCCAAGGGGTCCCTGATAATCAGGACCCTTGGGGCACATGCAAGGGCTGAGCAGCCTAAGTTCGACAATCACCACCATTGTCGGCGCCCCACATCTCGCTTTTGAGATGTGGGGTTTCCGGCCCGAACTACGAGGAGAATGGCGAGGCCGGTCGGATTGGCACGCCGGCGGGCACTCCCCCAGTCATAACGAAGACCGACAGTTCTCTGGCAATCCGAATGAAATGGGGCCCGATCATGAAGCTGATTTTAATTCCAAACTGAAAGCCAGAATTCTAGGGGGGGGCCACATCGGAAATCCGTCACAAAAGTGGGTGCCCCACATCTCGCTTCTGAGATGTGGGCTTCGGCCAGGCTACGAGAATGCATGACCCGTGATCTGGCTCGCTCGCAACCATCCGGCCAGTTTCCTTTCGTGACTTTTAGCTGCCATGCGCGACGGCCCCATCTCGGCCACCGTTCACCCGCGAACTCTTCGTCCGCGAGTCACACCAGAATCGGAATCCCCGCAATCCTCGCCTGCCACTCCTTCGGCCCGGAGTGATGCACCGACGTTCCCGTAGAGTCGACCGCCACCGTCACCGGCATGTCCTTCACGTCGAACTCATAAATCGCTTCCATGCCCAAATCTGCAAACGCCAGCACCCGCGAACTCTTGATCGCTTTGGAGACGAGATACGCCGCCCCGCCCACCGCCATCAGGTACACGGCGCCATGGTCGCGAATCGCCTCGATCGCCAGCTCCCCGCGCTCGGCCTTCCCGATCATCCCCAGCAGCCCCGTCGCCGAGAGCATGTGCCGGGTGAACTTGTCCATCCGCGTCGCCGTCGTCGGCCCCGCCGGCCCCACCACCTCGCCGCGCACCGGGTCCACCGGCCCGACGTAATAGATAAATCTGTCGGTGAAATCCACCGGCAGCGCCTCGCCGCGGCTCAGCATATCGGTCATGCGCTTATGAGCGGCGTCCCGCCCGGTGAGCAGCTTGCCATTCAAGAGCAGCACCTCGCCCGGTTTCCAGGTGGCGGCCTCTGCCCGCGTGACGGTATTCAGATCGACCCGCCTCGCGGTCGACACGTCATGCACCAGCTTCGGCCAGTCTTCGAGCGAAGGCGGCTCCAGGGCCACCGGCCCTGAACCGTCCAGCACGAAATGAGCATGCCGCGTCGCCGCGCAATTCGGGATCATGGCCACCGGCAGGTTCGCCGCATGCGTCGGAAAATCTTTGATCTTCACATCGAGCACTGTCGTCAATCCGCCCAGCCCCTGCGCCCCGATGCCCAGCGCATTCACCTTGCGGAAGAGTTCGACCCGCATCTCTTCGAGGAACGTCGCCGGCCCGCGCGCAATCACATCGGTGATGTCAATCGGGTCCATCAGCGCTTCCTTGGCCATCAACATCGCTTTTTCCGCCGTGCCCCCGATGCCGATCCCCAGCATGCCGGGCGGGCACCAGCCCGCGCCCATGGTCGGCACCGTCTTCAGCACCCAGTCGACCACCGAGTCGGAGGGGTTCAGCATCGCAAACTTTGACTTCGCCTCCGAGCCGCCGCCCTTGGCTGCCACGGTCACGTCGACCTTGTCGCCCCGCACCAGCGAGAGGCTCACCACCGCCGGCGTATTGTCGCCCGTGTTCTTGCGCTTGCCCGCCGGGTCCGCCAGGATCGACGCGCGCAGCTTGTTGTCTTCGTGCAGGTAAGCCCGCCGCACTCCGGCATTCACCATCTCTTCGACCGTCATGGTGGCATCGTCCCAGCGAACGCCCATCCCGACCTTCAAAAACACCGTCACGATGCCGGTATCCTGGCAGATCGGGCGATGCCCCTCCGCGCACATTCTCGAGTTGATCAGGATCTGCGCGATCGCATCTTTCGCTGCCGCAGACTCCTCCCGCTCGTAAGCCTTCGCAAGGTTAGTAATGTAATCGACCGGATGATAGTAGGAAATGTACTGCAGCGCCCCGGCCACGCTCTCGATAAAGTCGTCCTGTCGAATCGCCGTCATGGTCCTTTCAAGTATATCGGTCGCGCGGCCATCCGGTCAGCCGCGTTGACCCTGGGCAAGGGAGTCGCGGCGGCTCCCCCGTTTTTCCTCATTTTTCATCTATCCTTGATAGATGAATCAGCGAAAGAGCAGCCAGCGGCAGAGGAGTGAGCCGCAGGATCTCGATACCGTCCGCGGCTCCGCCACTCGCGATGCCGATTTCTATGACGTGCTCGTCATCGGCGCCGGCCCGACCGGGCTGGCCTGCGCCATCGAAGCACAGCGCGCCGGCTTCCGCACCGTCTCCGTCGACAAGGGCTGCCTCTGCAATTCGCTCTTCCACTACCCGTCGAACATGACCTTCTTCACCACGCCCGAGTTGCTCGAGATCGGCAACATTCCCTTCTCGACCACTAACCAGAAGCCCAACCGCAACGAAGCCCTGGAGTACTACCGCAAGGTCGCCGAGCACTATCGACTCGAAATCCGCCAGTATCATCGCGTCGAATCGGTGAGTGGCCGCGACGGCGATTTCGAGGTCAGCCTGGTCGACCGCTTCGGCCGCCGCAGCTTCCTCCGTGCGCAAAAGCTGATCGTCTCCACCGGCTATTACGACCTCGCCAATCCGCTCAATGCCCCCGGCGAAGAGCTGCCCAAGGTCTATCACTACTACCACGACCCCCACCCTTATTACGATCTTGACGTGCTCGTTGTCGGCGGCAAAAACTCAGCGGCCATCGCCGCGCTCGATCTGTGGCGGCACGGAGCGCGGGTCACGCTCGTGCATCGCGGCCCCGCCATTCATAAGCACGTGAAGTACTGGATCTTGCCGGACATCGAAAACCGCATCAAAAACGGCGAGGTGACTGCCTATTTTGAAACCCCCGTCGCCAGGATCGATCTGGATACCGTCACCCTCGCCACGCCTGCCGGGGAAGTGGCAATTCCCAACGACTACGTCTTTGCCATGACTGGCTACCATCCCGATTTCGCATTCCTGGCCGCCCTCGGCGTGACCGTTCACGGCAAAGACCGTCTTCCCGCCTTCGATCCGCAAACCCTGGAAAGCAACGTGCCCGGCATCTATCTTGCAGGTGTCATCGTAGCCGGCGACCGCACCCATGAGATTTTTATCGAAAATGGGCGATTCCACGGCCACCAGATCGCCGAAAGCCTCAAACTCAAGCTGGAAAGGCTAGCCCCCGCCTGAATTCGGTGCGCGATTGCCCCAAACATGGCAATTTCAGCATCGGAACGAAATCCCGTACGTCTGTTACTACGTTGGCGCCAGTGCTACAAACCAGAACAATCCGTGGGCAACTCACCGCCGGTCTATTGGTCTTTGAACTGTTGCTGCTCGCTGTCTTCGCCTTCTTCATCGTCCACGTACATCTCGAAGAAGTGCGGACCCGCGACTATCGCCGTCTTGAATTTCAATCCAGCACCTTCGCCCTGCTCTCGCGCGGCGCCCTGGCCGCCCGCAACATGGACGCTCTGCGGGAAAACCTCTCCGTGATGATGCAGGCGTCCAGCATCGCCGCCATCCGGATCACCGACGATCAAGGGCGCTCGATTCTTGCCAGCGCCACCGCCGCCGCCGGGCACGTCGATCTTACGCCGATCGAAAGGCGCTATCTGAATACCACCCAGCCGGGCAAAGTCTTCGCGCTGCCCGGCGGCAGGCTCGAGGCGGTGGCGCCCGTCATGATTCAAGGCCGCCCGGATTTCTTCATCTGGATCACCCCGGATGAACACAATCAGCGGGCTGCACTCTACTCCGAGTTGCGCCTCATTCTGGCTTTCGCCGTGGTCGGCGCTCTCGGCTGCATCCTGCTCGCCGAGTATCTCGCCCGCTCCATCACCCGTCCGCTCTCCCGTCTGCTGCAGGCGACCCGCCGCATCATCCGTGATCCCGTCGATACCACCACCCTCCCGCCCGATGGCGTCGTGTCGAGCGAAGTGGCCGACCTCACGTTAGCCTTCAATCTCATGGTCGCCTCCGTCGAGGAACAGCGCAACGGCCTCAATGACACGCTCAGCCTGCTCGACTCCATGCTGGCCCATGCGCCGGTCGGGCTGGCGTTCTTCGACAGTCACGCGCGCTTTATTCGCATCAACCAGTTCTTCGCCGACATGAACCGCCTTTCAATCGGCCGCCATATCGGCTTTGGCGTCGCCGCAATCCTCCCCGGCGCCCCCGGCCGGGCGATCGAGGAAGGCATTCACGATGTCTTCCAGACCTCGGAGTCGGTCCGGGATCTCGAGCTGAACGTCGGCCAGGTCGAAGAAGACGGCCGCGTCCCGACTTGGCTGGTGAATATCTATCCCGTCCAGGGAGTCAACCGGGCAGTTCGATGGGTCGGCGCCGTCATCGTCGACACCACAGCCATCAAGCGGTCGGAGGATGCGCTGCGTCGCACCGAAAAGCTGGCCGCCGTGGGACGGCTCTCCGCCTCCATCGCCCATGAGATCAATAATCCACTGGAGGCCATCACGAATCTCCTGTACCTTCTTCACCAATTGGACGGCCTCGACGCCAAGGCCGCCGGATACGCTGAACTCGCGGCCCACGAAGTCGCGCGCATGTCGGATATCGTCCAGCAGACACTGCGTTTCCATCGCCAGTCGACCCGGCAGTCGCTCACCAACATCGGTGAAATCCTCGACTCCGTCGTCTCCTTGCATCGTGGTCGCGTCCTCGGCCTCGAGGTCGAGGTCGAGCGGCGATATCGCGCCGAGGTCGAGCTCTGTTGCTTTGCTGGAGAAATGCGCCAGCTCTTCGCCAACCTGATCGGCAATGCGCTCGATGCCATGCCGGCGCACGGCGGCCGCCTCAAACTTGCCATACGGTACTCGCGCTTCTGGCAGCATCCGTCCGTCCAAGGCATCAGGATCGTCGTCGCCGACACCGGCTGCGGTATGAGCGACGCAACCCGGCGGCGTATCTTCGAACCCTTCTTTACCACCAAGGAGGCCACCGGTACCGGCCTCGGCCTCTGGGTCAGCGCCGAAATCATTCAGAAACACCAGGGCGCCGTACGCATTCGAAGCAGGGTGGGCCTGCAAACCGGTCAGGATCCAGGCCGCTCGGGAACGGTATTCATGCTGTTTTTTCCTAACGCCAGCGCAGCGAAACAGAATCCGGAACTGGTCGAGGCCCTGCAGCCATCCTCGGCCGATTCATAACCGACTGGTAGCTGATTGACATCTGTCGGCGCCCCTCCATCGCTCTGCGCCTCACCCGCTCGCCCTCCCCTCCACCGTCGCCCTCACCCCCGCAATCCTCTCGCTGTTCAGCCACCTGCCGGCCATCCCCGGGCCAGTGCGGCTGGAGGAGTTGAACGCCCGGCCATCCATCGAGGACCCGGCTCGGCTTGAGAAACGGAAGAACGTATCTGTTTCTCTATCCGCCATGCGTTCCTATCGCGGTGGCAGCGCGAGGGGAGGAAGGCTCTGCGGATCGAAGCTCGAACTCCTGCTCGCCAGAGACTTGAGTGCGCAGCTCGATCGATGCGGCGCCCCCGCAAATTTCGACTTGGTCACGTGAAAGCGGTGTAGCCGCACATACCGGGTACGGAGTCCGCCCACCAGTACGGGCATCGATCGCGGAGTGCGCGCCATGTCGACCAGGATCAGCAGCGCGGCCTCCGAGGGATTGTCCCGGCTTTCAGTCACCCCGACCCCGAAGATCGCAGGGTCCGCCATCAATCGCTTGGCATAGGCCTGCTGAACCGTCGCCGCGGCCTGCAGCACGTCCTCCGGTAGATGAATTCCCGCCCTGCCCGCCGGCGGCTTACCCACACCTCCAGCGTCGAGGCTCGCCTGGTCGGTGGGAATGACCATCGTCCGGATGCCGCCAACCGTCTGCGGCACAGCAACCCCTCCCTTGGCTTTATCGATGTAAGCCTTGTCGACGTAAATCAGCACCGCCGGATCGCCTGGGGTATCGGCGCTCGCCCCCGCGGCCACGTCGAGAACCCCGGTCGCCGGGTTGATCAGGCTGTTGGCATTCCGCCGCGCCGCCGATTCCGCCCTCTTCCTTTGCGCGCTGGCGACCGCGGCTGCGGCGGCCGGCTTGGCGTCGTAATTCAGGCAGGAGACGGGATGTTCCGCTCCGCCGACGATGCTGAACTCCCGGCCGGCCTCGCTGCCCAGTTCGGCAAGCACATCCTGGATCGGAGCGGCCACGCTGAATCCGCCCCCATGGTCGTCCGTGCCCCCGGCAAAAAACAGGCCGAGCGGCTCGGCGCTTCCGGCGTTCACCACCAGCGCGCCCGAGTCGCCGGAGTCGGCAAACCCGTCGCCCCCGATCCCCAGCTGGTTGGCAAAGGTCTTGCGATAGTAGGGCTGCGTCTCGGCGCAGTCCTTGTAATAGTCGACCTCGATACTGAGATCGATCGCATCGAGCGTCGAGCAGGTCAGCCCGGTGGTCCGGCCGCTCTTGGCCACCAGCAGGGGAGCGGTCTCCGCAGAGAAAGACGCGGCCGTGATCGCCTCGCCCTGCCCCCCCGCCGGCGCTGCCGCGCCAAACCCTCCGTTCGTTCCCGTGCCCGTTCCTCCCAGCTGCAAGATCGCCCCGCTCGGGTCCACCGTTCCCGCGTTCACCTCCGCCAGCGCCGCGTCGACATTGCTCCGCGACGCCGACAGCGGCACAACATAGCGCAGGGACGCTACCGGCCGCCCGGCGTTCTGGTCGCAATTGCTGTCGATCAGCCCCGGCTGCACAATGCTATCGCCCGGTTTTCCCTGGTCCGACTCCGCCAGCACGTGGTTGTTGCTCAGGATGTACTGCGTACCCGTCTCGTCCCGCACCAGCGCGCCCAGGGTCCCGCCACAGCAATCGTTGATCAGCGACCGCCCCGCGCCGTCTTCTGAAATGTCCGCGTCATTGTTGTTGCCGCCCGACGAACCCAGCTGCACCAACGAATTCTGTATTGCCTGGTTCGTCAGCGGCGTGCTCGACACCCCCGCATCGCTCAGCAGGATGTGGAGCGGCTGACGGGTCACCGTTCCTGTCCCCGTACTACTCATCGAGGCGACGACATACAGGTCGCGCGCCGAGGCGGGCAAAGCCGGCGGAGCCGTGTAGACGGCGCTGCAGATCGTGTAGTTCCGACGGCTGTGCTCGCAGCTCTCCTGGCTGAAACTTCCATACTCGGCCCCCAGCTGCTTGCCTCCCGGCGCTCTCGCGATCTCCCACGCCACCGTCCCGCCGCCTACCTCGGCAAGCTGCGCCGTCACCTCCACGCTGCCCCCGGCGGGTAGCGCGGAGTTCTCCGGAGTCAGCGGCTGCAGAAACCCCGGCGTCACCTCCAGAACCTCGGTAGCCGTCTTCGTCGGGTCGTTCCGCAGCTGCGCTTCGATCTCCACGCTGACCAGGTCGCGGCTGAGCGACGAGGGAGGCGTATACACGCCGTGCGCATCGATCGTCCCCTGCCCGATCGCGGCATCGTTCTCGCCCCGCACCACCCTCCAGTTCACCGCCGCCGCTCCCCCCGCAGCATTGACCGCCTTCAACTGGATCTCTCCATTCGTATTGACCGTACGCGCCGAAGGCAACACCGAAAAAATCGCGTTCACCGGGCTCGGCACATACTTCGAGACGCCCGCGCAACCCGCCACCACCAGCAGCAGCGGAGCCAGCAGCCGGGCAGTCGGTCGCACTACGGGTTGGGCTCGGTAGACTGGCATCGGGTGAGCGGCAAGAAGTCGGCAGAGGAAAGGTCCAACAAAAAATCAGTTTTCCTTGGGACGTGCTGTCCTTTGGACTAAAGTAGGCCGCGAATCGTTAAATTCGCAATCACCAAATTGGCGGATCGGTCCATTTGGATCGGCGCTTCCCGCAATGGTGCCCCAGGGCGGGAATGGGAGTCAATCGTTACGAGATCACCCGCCGCAGAAATCCTTGGATGCCTAGCGTCCACAGCAGCCCCAGCGAGATCACCAGCGCCAGCAGGATCAAACCCGCCGGCATATGCGGTACCGATGGCGTCAACGCCGCCCGCAGCCCCTCGCTCATATATACGATCGGGTTGATCAACACCGCCATCTGCAGCCAGCGCACATGGTTCAGGAACGCCCACGGATAGTAAACGCACCCCAGGAACGTGATCGGAATCACCACAATCGAGAAAATCAGCCCGATCTGCTGCGGCTTCACATTGGACCCGATCGCCAGGCCGAGCGCCCCCGCCGTCAGGCTCGCCAGCAGCAGCACCGCAACCAGCAGCGGCCAGTTCGAGACATGAACATGCACCGGCGTTGACGGCACCAGATAAGCCAGCGGAACGATCAGGATCGCCGCCATCACGCTCTGCACTGCGCTGAAACAGACCTTTTCGATCGCCACCGCCGCCACCGGCAGCGGACACATCACCCGGTCGTCGATCTCCCGGGTCACGCCAAACTCCGTCGCCAGCGGCAGCGCCACCCCGGCGATTCCGCTAAACATGATCGCCACCGCCATCAGCCCCGGCAGCAGAATCGTCGCAAAATTGGGTCCCGCTCCCGTCGCCATCGGGTTGGTCGTATTCATATGCGGAAAAACATAGGTGAACACGAAGAGGAAGAGCAGCGGCTGCATCACCACTCGCAGCACAAACGGTGCCAGTTCGCGGCTTAAAACCCGTAAATCCCGCCGGAAAAGCCCCAAAAACGCCTGCAGAAACATCCCGTTTCCGCCAGCGGAACGGGCCCGCACGGCTGTCCGGCTCGCATTACTCACGCAAGTCCCTCCCCGTCAGCCCAATGAAAACTGTCTCGAGGCTAGGCTCGCTGATCGAGATATCCCGCACCCCAAACGCCTGGGCCGCCTGCATCACCTCGGCCAGCACGCCGTCCGTGGTCTTGGCAAAGACGCGAATGCCCTCCGGCGTCGTCTCCGCGCTTTGCACATTCGGCAGCTGCTGAAACTGCGCCACCAGCTGCGCCAGCCCGTCATGGCTGCGCAGCTTCAACTCGAAGCGCGTCTGCGCCCCCAGCGTCGCCTTGAGCTGCTCCGGCGTATTCATCGCCAGGATCTTGCCATGGTCCACGATCGCCAGCCGGTCGCACAGCTCGTCGGCCTCTTCCATATAATGCGTCGTCAGCACCACCGTGATTCCCTGGCCGCGCAGCCCTTCCACCGCCTCCCACATGGCGATGCGGCTCTGCGGGTCGAGT
This sequence comes from Acidisarcina sp., assembly GCA_965199205.1. Taxonomy (GTDB): domain Bacteria; phylum Acidobacteriota; class Terriglobia; order Terriglobales; family Acidobacteriaceae; genus Acidisarcina. The sequence continues at coordinate 1,630,796 of OZ240688.1, read as the reverse complement.
CCCGCGCTCGGCTCATCCAGAAAGAGCACCGCCGGCCGGTGCGCGATCGCCCGCGCAATCTGCACCCGCTGCTGCAATCCGCCCGAGAGCTGGTTGGGAAAGCTCTTGCCCCGCTCCTGCAGGTGAAACTGCTTCAGCAGCTCCTCCGCCCGGACCCGCGCATCGCTGCTGTTAAACCCGAAATACCGGCAATGGAAGTAGAGGTTCTCAAAGACGCTCAGCGCCCGGTCGAGCGTGTTGTACTGCGGCACCACCCCGATATCCCGCCGCGCTAGGGCCGCGTGCGCCACCACGTCCGTCCCCGCAATCCTCACCTGCCCCGAGGTCGGCAGGGCGCGGGTGGTGCAGATGCTGATCGTCGTCGTCTTGCCCGCGCCGTTCGGTCCCAGCAGCCCGAAGATCTCTCCCTCGTTCACCGAAAGATCAATGCCGTCGACCGCAACCACCCGCTGCTTGTCCTGGTAAACCTTGGTCAGTCCAATGATTTCAACGATCACAGGGAGCGACCTTGAGGCGCAAGAAAAAATGGCATACAGCTAGGATTATACGGGGCCGTCCCCGCCCATCGTCTCCCCGTGCGCCCCCGCTTCTGCGCTTCGGTAACCTGGTCGACGATTCCCCCAGCTTAAGGAAGGCTCTTCGTCGAAGCAGCCTTCTGTCGCTTCGATCGCCCGTCGGCAACCTTGATCTCAAAGACCGAGGGCCATTGTTTCCCGGTGACGAAAAGCCGGTCATGCTTCGCGTCGTAAGCGATCCCGTTCAGCACCGATTCCTCGTTGATCTTCTGATCGTCCGGCAGCAGCCCCGTGAGGTCGATCCACGCGATCACATGGCCATCGCGCGGATCGATGCGGGCGATCCGGTCGCCATGCCAGAGATTCGCGTAGATCTCTCCCTTGATGTATTCCAGTTCATTCAGTTGGTCCACCGCCCGGCCGGTGTCCTTCACCACGATGTGCCTGGTCTCCTCGAACGTGGCCGGGTCGCGAAAGCGCAGCGTCGCCGTGCCGTCGCTGGTGATGATCTCTTTCGCCGTGCGCGTCATCCCCCAGCCTTCCCCGGTATAAGCGAACTGCCGGATCACGCGCATACTGAACCGGTCATAGACAAAGCAGACATGCGATTGCCACGTCCATTCGTAAATATTCGCTCCCCAGTCGACAATGCCCTCGCCGAAATACTGCTCCGGCAACTCCACCCTCTGCAAGGGCTTGCCCGTCTCCGGCTGGATCGCCATCACCGCGGAGCGTCCTTTAAGGCCCGTTCCCTCGTAAAACAAGCCATCGAGGTAGAAGAATCCCTCGGTATAGCTCTCCGTCGAGTGCGGGTACGTCGCGACCACCGTATACCCATAGACCGGAGCCGCAGCCGGGGTAGCGACGGCCACGCCGCCGCTCACGAACACGGCGGCCAGCATCATCAGTCCCCGGATCGCCGCTCCGGTCCGGTGCTCCGAATGCTTCTCACCCATTCCCTGACTCTAAGCCGAAAAACCCCAATCCCAAAGCCGAAAGCCTAAGCCGATACCTTGATCACGATCTTGCCGAAGTGCGAGGCATCCTGCATCCTTTGCAACGCCGCTCGCGCCTCCCCAAACTCCATCACCGCATCGATCACCGGCTTCAGGCCAGCCTCCGTGATCGCCCGGTTCATCGCCTCAAAGTCCGCCTTTGAGCCGACATAGATACCGTGAATATAAGCATGCTTGCGAAGGATCGGCCCAATCTCCAGCGGCTCCTTTGACTGCGTGAGCACGCCGATCTGCGCGATCGTCCCGCCCATCTGCACCGCCTGGATCGACTGCCCCAGCGTCCCCGCACCGCCCACCTCGACCACCAGCTTCGCGCCCTCGCCATCGGTCTTGACCAGTACCCAGTCCGCCCACTTCGGCTGCGCCTTGTAGTTCACGCCGGCATCCAGGCCCAGCGCCTTCGCGCGCTCGAGCTTCTCGTCACTGCTCGAGGTCCCCAGCACCCGCGCCCCTATGATCTTGCCGAACTGCAGCGCAAACAGCGAAACGCCACCCGTCCCCTGGATCACCATCGTGTCCCCGGCCTTCAGCTCGCCTGGCGAAACCACCGCATTCCATGCCGTCACCCCGGCGCACGGCAAGGTCGATGCCTCTTCATAGGACAAGTGCTCCGGGAAACGCACCACACCCGTCGCATCGAGTGCGACATACTCCGCCAGCATCCCATCCACGTCCCCGCCGAGCGCCGCCTTGTGCTTCGCGTTCGTGGGCGGCCCATCCAGCCAGCGCTGCATGAAGATGCCGCAGACCCGGTCGCCCACAGCCAAGCCCGTCACATCCTCCCCCACTTCCACAATTTCCCCGGCGCCATCCGAGCAGGGAATCCGCGGCAGCGCCAGCTTCGGGTTATACCCGCCCCTCACCGTCATCAGGTCGCGATAATTCAGCGAGACGGCATGGATCTTAAGCACCACCTGTTCAGCTTTCGCTTTTGGCACCGGCGCCTCAAACGCCTCTAAGTTCTCGATTCCAAAAGCCGTAATCCGCCAGCCCTTCATCTTTTTCTCCTGAACCGCAAACCGTTCAACATAGCGCAGCAGGTGGGATGCAGTCAAAACTCTCGCCTCACCGCACATTTCCGAAGTACGATAGAGGTATGGCAAGAGGCTGGGAAAGCAAATCCGTGGAGGAACAAATGTCGGTTCACGACGAACATCCGTCTTCGCAGAGCGCGAAAAGCAAGGCCCTCGGCGAGTCGGCGAAGCAGCGCGACCTTCAGGCATTGGAACTGCAGCGCGAGCGCATTCTCTCCGAGAGAACCTCGAGCCCTCACCGCCGCGCCGCTCTTCAGGCCGCGTTAAGCGATATCGAGGCCAGGCTGACCTCTTTCAACTAGGCCTCAGTATCGTTCTTCAGTCCTCAGTCAGAGCAGCTTGTCGTGGCGAGAGTGCAAACTGAAGACTGACAAACTGAAGACTGTCCTAGCGGTTGAAGAGCAGGGAATTCGCCTGGTCGATCGAGGTCATCGAGATCCGCGCAATGTTGACGTGCGCAGCCCGGGTCACCGCCCAGACGATCGCCTCCGCGATATCTTTCGGGGTCAGTGGGGTCACTCCTTCGTAGACCTTCGCCGCCCTCGCGGCGTCGCCGCGAAAGCGGACCTCGCTGAACGGCGTCTTGACCATCCCCGGATCCACGCTCGTCACCCGCACCGGCGTTCCCAGCAGGTCTTGCCGCAGTCCATCGTTAATCGCCCGTTCGGCCGCCTTGCTCGCGCAATAGACCGCGCCCTTCGGGTAGGTCATCTCGCCCGCCGTCGATCCCATGTTCACCACGTGGCCCTTGCCCCGCTCCACCATCCCCGGCACCACCGCCCTGGTCACGTAGAGCAGCCCCTTCACATTGGTGTCGATCATCTCGTCCCAGTCTTCCGGATGCCCCTCATACACCTTGTCCAGTCCGCGGCTCAAGCCCGCGTTGTTGACCAGCACCTCGATCTGCTGCCAGTCGGAACCGAGCCCGGAGATCGCCGACTTCACCTTGGGGCCATCCTGCACATCCAGTTCCAGCAGGTGGACCGCCGCTGCTCCTGCCTCGATCAGTTCAGGCTCGAGTTCGCTAAGCTTGCCGTAGCGGCGCGCCGCCAGCAGCAGCTTCGCTCCTTCCGCGGCAAAGGCCCGCGCCGTCGCTTCGCCAATCCCCGAGCTCGCACCGGTAATCAAGACGATCTTGCCGCTCAACTTACCCATTCCACAATTCTCCCGTCCTCTTCGTTGCTCTGCTGATGCCTTCTTCAAGGAATAAACGAAATCCGCCTCTAGCGCGCCTGCAAACGAGCGTTCTGCGCCAGCTGGTAGAGGCCCGCAGCCCAGTCCTGGTCTTTCAATCCGGCCTCCGATGCCTTCCGCAGGTCGGCCGCGAAGTGCTCCGCCAAAGGAGTCTCCATTCCTGCGCCGCGCGCTGCGTCGAGAAACAGCCCCATGTCCTTCACACCCAGGCCGATGGTTGCGCCAACCTGCTCCGGCGCATGCAGCATGACCTTCTCATACGCCTCATAAAACGGCGATTTAAAAAGAGCGCTGTTGACCGTTTCGAGGAAGAGCGACGCATCGATCCCCTCTGCCTCGGCAAAGACCATCGCCTCGCTCAGCGATTCGATCATCGCCGTGATCAGGAAGTTCCCGCCGATCTTCAAGGCATGCGCCCGCCATGGCTCCTCCGAGACGACCGTGATCCCCCGGCTGAACCGCTCCAGCAGCGGGCGAATCCGCGCAAGTACCGCGTCCTTGCCCGCAACCACCACCCACAGCTGGCCTTCGGCCGCAATATTTGGCCGCCCAAACACCGGCGCCGCCGCAAACTCCGTCCCGGCTTTCCGATGTTCCAGCGTCAATCTCTGCGAAAGCTTCACGCTGATCGTGCTCAACGAAACATGCACAGCTCCCGGCCGCATTGCTTTCAACATTCCAGTCTGGTTCTCCGAACCAAACACCACATCCTCGATCGCGGCATCGTCGTTCAGCATGCTGAGGACGATCTCGGCCTCTTGCACCGCGTCCGCCGCCGTTTTTGCGACATGCGCGCCCTCGGCCGCGAGCGCCGTCCCCTTCTCCGCGCTCCGGTTCCATACCGCCGTCTCATACCCGGCCTGCAGCAACAACCTCACCAACGGCGAGCCCATTTTGCCGAGCCCCAAAAAAGCAATCTTCATTCCTGCTCCTGCATTCCTGCTTCTGAACGATCCTACGATGAAGTAAGAAATCTACCTGAGGAGCGAGCCGCCATTGCGCGCCGATCGCTTGAAATGCGGAGAGAAGCCGCATCGCACGGCCTCTTCTCCACGTTGTCCGTCAGCTCACTGCGCCGGAGGATTCGACACTCCCGTATTCTGCGCCGGCGCTGCCGGTTGCGCCTGCGCCGCTCCCGGTGCGCTCTCCTGCACGCCGATCGAGTTGCCTGAGACGACCATCTGCACGCGCCGGTTCTCCGCCCGTCCCTGGCTGCTTGCATTGTCCGCCACCGGGTCGCTCTTGCCGTACCCCGTCGCGCTGATATTCGTCTGCGTCACGCCCTGCGAGGCCAGGTACTCGCGCACCGCGTCCGCCCGCTCCTGCGACAACTTCTGATTGAAGTCATCCGAGCCGACATTGTCCGTATACCCTTCGACCTGCAGTTGTAGATTCGGGTACGCCAGCAGGATGCCCGATACCTTGGCCAGCTTCTCCCGCGCATCCGGCTTTAGCGTGTACTGGCCGGTATCGAAGAGAACGTCTGACATATTGACGATCAGGCCGCGGGCCGTCTCGCGAGTTGCCAGCACCTGGTTCAGCTGGTCTTTGAGCTTCTCGCGCATCTGCTCGGTCTGCTGGGTTGCCTGCTGGGCACTCTGCTCTGCCACGCGCTGCGAAGCTCTCGCTTCCGCCGCCTGGGCCTGCGCCCGGGCTGCTTCGGCATCCGCCTGCGCCCGCTTGAGCGCCTGCTGGTCGGCGGCCTGCTGTGCCGCCAGCGCCGCCTGCTGGGCGTCCGTCTTCGCCTGCTGCGCCTGTTCGCGGTCCTGCTCCTGCTTCTTGCGGATGGTAATGATGCGCGCATCCTCTGATGCCTGCACCGCCTCGCGGGCATACGTGATCTGCTCCTTGCGCTGGTTCTTCTTCGCCATGTCCTGCGCGTTGGTCAGGTCTTCCTGCGCGCGCTGGAAGGTCTCGGCGGCATACTTGTCGGCGCCGTTCGCCTGCGCGATCTGGACGGCATTAATCGCCTCATACAGCTCCAACGGAGACTTGTCGTCCCGCGTGATCGGGTGCAGTACCGTGTGCTGTCCCGCCGTCTGCGTATACGCCCCCCGCGGCAGCAGCGTCGCCCGTGCATTCACCTGCTCGATGATCCCCTGCGTCTTGTCCGGCAGTACATAGTTCTGCATGACCACCAGGTCGCTCGGCATTGTCACTGCGAAATAAGGCTCCGCGGTAATGATCAATCCATAAGCCTGCAGGTCGGTGGTCACTTCGATCGAAGTCTTGGTGCCCTCCGGCAGCACTTCGCCCAGATTGATCGGGCGCCCCTCCGGCGTGATCGCCCACAGCACATAAGTCAGATATTCCGGGCCGAAGCTGTTGGCTGGCACCAGCCCCTCAAACTTCGCATTGATCGTCATGCGGCCGCGACGGCTCTCCACCACCGCCGATCCCTTGCCTTGCGCCAGCAGGCTCGTTCCCTGGAAGCCGATCTTCGTGGATCCGCTGCGGTGAAAATAATTGATCGCGGGAATGTCCCGTCCCACCACCTCCACCCGGTAGACCGGCACGCCGTCGTGCATCTGCGCCTGCGGCTGCTGCGGTGGTTGCTGCTGCTGGGCCGTCGGATTCATCTCCTGGGCAAAAGCCGCTCCCAGAAAACTCAAACCGGCCATCACTATCGTTGTCGAACGGATCTTCATCTCTCGCTCCTGATACTCACCGGAAAAACCGGTGTCTGCAGGCTTCCGGCGTGGAACCGGGCTCTTCCTACAGCACTTTGGATGCGCCGGAGCCAGATGAAGAAGCCGAATGGACGCTATCGCGACAGAAACAGGGCAGAGTTTATGGGGTAACCAGGTGGTTCGCCAGGGCGAAAAGAGCTAGTTCCAGCCGCGTCGAAACGCCGATCTTATCGAAGATATTCGACAGATGCCGCTTCACCGTCTCTTCGCTCAACCCGAACTGCTTCGCCACATCCCGGTTACTGCAGCCGTCCACAATGCAGCGAATCACCTCGACCTCCCGCCGCGTCAGCCCATACGTCTTCTGCTCCGGCACTGCCTGCTCCTGCACCAGCTGGTGCAGCGGCCCGACCAGCCCCTCGACGGGTTGAAGCGCCAGCCAGTATCCGCCTTCCGAGACGCAGCGAATCGCCGGCGCCAGCGTCTCCGTCAAGCTCTCCTGCAGCACGATGCCGCGTGCGCCGATCTGCAATGCCTCGATGATGTGCTGCGCCCGGATCGCCCGGTTGAGCAGCAGGATCTTGATGTTCGGCCAGCCGCTCATGATCGCCCGCATCGCCTCGAGCCCGGGCAGCCGCGGCATCGTCAAATCGAGCAGCACGACATCCGGCAGCAGGTCGAGTGTCTCCGTGATGGCTTCGTCGCCATCCTCCACCTCCCCGACCACCTCGATTCCGGCATGCGCCTGCAGCAGGTTCACCACTCCCACCCGCACCAGGGGGTGACTATCGGCAATCAATACTTTGATTTCGTCTGGCATGAGGTTGGACCTCGTCCTTATCGACCGGAATGCCTACCATGGGAACGCGAGAACCTGACCTGCCGGATGACCCCGAAACCGGGCATGGCCCCGAAGATCCAGAATCTAGGCCGGCCCAAGTCTAGGTCACAAGACAACTCTGCTGCCTGCTTCGCTGATCAGTTGTTGACTCAAGCATAACCCCGGCGAGCCCGCTGCTTTGCATCCCCAGCCCCGGCCTGTACATTTCTTCCCATGGAGCAGTTGGAGCAGAGCTCATCGGAACCGCCGCCGGCAGACTGGATGGCGGAAGTGGCGGAACTGAAGCGCCGAGTAGCCAGCCTCGAGCAAGCCCTGCAAAGCCCGGCCACCCAATCCACGCCGCCGCCAACCCCCGCAATTCCCACCCGGAAACCGCCGTCCTCCTCAGAAGAAGAGGAACCATCAGGCAAGAAACCGGCTGCCGATGAACCCGCCGTGAACGCACCGGCCAATGCCCCACCCCTCCCCGGAACCCGTAACGGTCAACCTTCGGCCCTTGAATCCAGGATCGGCGCCCAGCTCTTCAATCGGATCGGCATCTTCGCCATCCTCGCCGGCGCAGCCTGGTTTCTCAAGCTGGCCATCGATCGCTCCTGGATCGGCCCCGCCCTCCGCGTCGCCGCCGGGCTGGCCTCCGCCGTGGCCCTGGCTGCCTGGTCCGAGCGCTTTCGCCGTCACGGCTCGCTCAGCTTCTCCTATACCCTCAAGGCGCTCGCCGCGGGCATCGCCTACTTGTCCCTCTGGGCGGCCTTCACTCTTTATCATCTTGTGCCTGCCGCGATCATCTTCGCCGCGATGGTTGCCGTCACGCTGGCCTACGCGCTCCTTGCATGGCGCCAGGAATCGGAATTGCTGGCAGCGCTCGCGCTCGCCGGCGGCTTCGCCACGCCCGCCTTGCTCGCGACCGGCAGCGATCGGGAGGCCTTTCTCTTCTGCTACCTGCTGCTGCTCGACGTGGGCGCTCTGGCTCTGGTGACGCTTCGCCTTTGGCCGCGACTCGCCGCCGGCGCCTTCGCCGGAACCACCGCCTATCTCGGCTTCTGGTGGTTTGAGTCCTACACCGTTGCCGGCCGCGCACTGACCGGCGTCTTCATCGCCCTCTTCTTCGCGGTCTTCACCGTCGCCCCGTTTCTCGCCCTTCGGCGAAGCTCCCGGGCGCAAGGCCGCGCCCAGGCCGTCCAGGGAAACGACCGGCTGCTCGTCGGACTCCCCGCAGCGGTCGGTCTCTGCACCTTTGTCGAAGCCTGGCGCGTGCTGGCTCCCATTGCAGATATGTCTGCCCTCGCCTGGGTCCCGGCCGCTCTCGCCCTCATCTATCTGCCGCTCGCCCTCTTTGCCGGCCGTGTCTTCTGGCCGCAACACGAAACAACCGAGCCGTCGCCCGCCTCACGCCTCATCCAGGTTCATCTTTCGCTCGCCATCGGCTTCTTCGCCCTGGCAGGGCTGCTCGAATATCACGGCTACGGCATCGCCCTCTGCTGGCTCTCCGAGCTCGCCATCGTCGCCGCAGCCTCGGCCCGTTTCCCCGGCAGCGCACTCGCTCCCGTACTCAAAAACGCGACCTTCGCGATGCTGCTGCTCGCGTTCAGTGCGGTTTTGCTGCTCGACAGCTACGATCCTCAGCCCGAAAACGCGACTGCCTTTCTCAACCCCCATTTTGCGACCTGCGTCGCCGCCCTCGCCGTCTTCGCGATGGTCGTCGTCCTCTCCGAAAGCATCCACCGCACCGGCGTCTCAAATCACGCGCTGCCGTCGCGCCCCCTTTCGCTGCATGGCGCCAGCCTCCTCTCGGCATCCGCCGTAATCGCCTTCAACCTCATCGCCCTGCTTGCCGTCAGCCTCCAGATTCAACTCTTCTGGCAACAGCAGCCGCCCATGCAGCGCACCGCCCACCCCGCCGCCTATCGGCACGCCTATGTCGACTTCACCTATAGCGCCTGGTTCCTGCTCTACGGAGCAGTCCTCATGGGCGCCGGTTTCTGGAAGCGCAGCGCCTTCCTGCGCTGGCAGGCGCTCGTCCTGCTCGCCTTCAGCATCGGGAAGGTCTTTCTTTTTGACACCAGTCATCTCCACGAGGGCTATCGCATCGTCAGCTTCCTCGGCCTGGGCGTGGTGCTCCTCGCCATCAGCTTTGCCTACCAGCGGGACTGGCTCGCGCTGAAGCCGCAACGCAGCTGACCGATGCCCCGGCGCCAGAGCCCTCCAACCGCCCTTTTCCATCCCACCTCGTCCAGCGTTCCACCATCGCCCCATCCCGCGTCACCAGCCTCGGTGACTGGAGTCATGCTCTACCATGTTCAAGATGAAAAAACCCCTCCTGTTCCTTGCCTGCACGGCGCTCTCGCTCTCGCCCACCGATGCTGCCCGCGTGCCCGCCCAGGCCGCCCGGCAGCAGCCCCGGGCTGCGCTTAAGGCTGCCGGTTCGGCTCAGGCCTCCGGCACCCTCCTCCACCAGGTGGAGATCCTCGACACCCAGGGCTTCGGGCAGCGTCTCGTCGCCGGAACCTTTCTCGCCCCCGCCGGATGGGAGGCCCAGGGTTTCGCAAAATGGCCGGGCAAGAAGATCGTTCCCTGCAAACCCACGCCCGGCTTTCTCTACCAGGCCACCGCGCCCGACAAGCTCACCGGCGTCCAGGTCTTGCCCGGCGACAGCTGGCTCTGGAGTCCCAACCCGGTGCTCGCCCAGCAGCTGCGCCAGCTCTCGCAAAGCACCCACGTCGTCACTCACTGCGAGATCAAGCCGGCCGGCGCCGCCGAGGCCTACCTGCGCGAGTTTCTCCGCCAGGGCGCTGCGGGCATCCAGATTGAAAGCAGCGGCCCGCTGCCCAACGCCGCGAAGCTCGCTCAGCAGGTGCAGCAGCTGAACGCCCAGTCCCGGCAACAGTACGGCATGCGTGCGCCCGTCATGGCCATCGATACCGCCCGTCTGCACCTGGCCGGCGATGGCAGCGGCAATCCCAGCCACACCCCGACCGAGGGTTACATCGAAACCGCGATCGTCACCGTCTCTCACCCCACCCCAGCCGGCATGATGGTGCAGGTGAACGTGCCGCTGATCGTGAACAAGTTCGCTCCCCACGGCCAGATCGCGCAATGGGACAAGCTGCTCACCTCGATTGCCGATTCCGCTACCTCCGACCCGCAGTGGCAGCAACGCGTCGATACCTTCCAGGCCGGACTGCAGCGCATCCAGAACAACATCGATCGCGACGACCAGCAGACCGCCAGCAATATTTCCCACATCCAGCAGGACGCCAATAATTACGCCTACAACAAGATCCGCAGCGTGCAGCAGAGCTCCCAGGGAGCCATCGACAAGAGCTCTCACGCCTTTGCCCTCTCGATGAACGACACCCAGGAATACCACGACCCCGCGACCGGCAAAACCGTCCTCGGCTCCAACCAGTACAACCACGTTTACTCGAACGGGCAAGGCGAATACATCTATTCCGACTCGCCCTCCTATGACCCAAACGCCACCCAGCGCGGCAACTGGCAGGAGATGCAGCCGCAGCAATAGGCCTGCAGCAGATTGGAGTTGCGGGTCAAGCCTGCAGTAGATTGGATTTGTGGGTCAAGCATGATAGCTCTTCGGGCCATGGCAATGGCCGGCCCTGCCGCCCGTGGCCGCAAAGCCTGCGCCCTGCTGGCCGTGGCGACAGTCGTCGCCTCAGCACAGGCGCGCCCGCCTCAAACTCCGCATCGTGGCCCCGCCGCCCTCGATGAACAGAGCGGCAAGATCGCCTCCGCCAGCCTCGACAACTGCGGCTTGCATCGCGTCACCACTCTTCCCGGCAGCCACCAGTTCGCCGGCGATTTCATCGAAGCCCTCGCCACCGATCCCAGCCCCGCCGATGAGGATCGCAGCCGCATTTGGGCGCTCACGGCAGACTTGAGCGAACTGGTCCCCGCTCCGGATCGCGCCATGTACATCTCCACATCCGGCGATGGCGGAGCGACCTGGACCGAGGTGGCGCGCCTCGACTCCCGTTACTTCGAAGCCGCCATCGGCGAGGGCCTGCGCAATGGCCTCAGCGTCTCTCCCGGCGGCCAATCCTTCGTCGTCACCACTCAGCTTGGAGCCTTTCAGGTTGTCCCTCAGCAGGATGCATCCCATCCCCTGGTCAAGCCGATCGACGGTCCTCGCGTCCCGCAGACGCCGGCCCGGCTCCCGATCGCGAAGAAACCGGGCGACCCGGTCCGGGCCAACGCGGTCCAGATCACCGCCAGCGGCAACCGTCTCATCGTCGGGTATGGCTACTTCGATCGGGAACCGCAGTTATGGAATTACCGTAAGGCCGCAGACGGTTCCTGGATCGAAGACGCACCCCTGCCGCCTATCCCGACCGCGATGGACGTCCTCTCCATGCAGTTCGACGATCCCGCCAATCCAGACCCCGGCAAACTCTATGTCGGGACCGGCGATCAGGCCTACGTGCTCGACCTTCGCACCAGGCTCTGGAGCCGCATTGAAGGAGTCGGCGCCGACTCCGCCATCCACGGCATGAGCGTCGTCGGCGGCCTGCATCTCGCCGCCTGCTGGGGAGTCTACAATCCGGTCGACGAAGGCACCGTCTGGCGAGTCGTCAACGCCCGCTTTCTCCTCCACCGCAACTCCGATGAATCCGGCTCCAACCTCCGCGCCTACAGCATCGATGTCGATCCCGCAAAGCCAGCCCGCGAGGTCGTCACCTCGCTCACCGGCGTCTACACCACCGAGAACAACGGCGAAACCTGGCGCCGCCTCAATGGCCTGCCCGAAGAAGAGTTCCGCACCGGCCGCCTTAACCCCGGCGGGACAATCCTCGTCTCCGGAATAGCCGGAACCTTCCTGGTCAACCCATTCTCCAAAGCCTGCCTCCCCAGCCTGAAGAGCCGGAGAAAGTAGCTCGAACCAACGGCCATTGAAAGAGCAGCCCGCGAATGACACTTGGGCTCACCTGCTCCCCGCAGCCATCGGACCAGCGTCTGCCTTGTCGCGTCTCGCGGCGTTCTCTCCCCAACCGTAAGTCAAATGAATAAACCAGAATACTGGGCGCGACCTACAAAGCAGCCCGCAAATCGAACTTAGCCGCTACCGGCTCCACAATCTGCACCACCCCATGCCCGGGATTCACCTGCTCCCGCAGCCACCCAAACTGCTTCAGCTTGTTCCCATCCCGGGCCACCGAACCGTGGTTGCGGCCCAACTCCTCCGCCAGCGCGGAGATGCTCAGCTGCTTCGTACGCGCCGCCTGGCACAACCGAACACGTTCCGCCGTCAGGCATTGCATCCTCTGCAGGGGATCGGCAAAGGTAATGATCCGCTCCGCCTCAACCGGCTCACCCTTGTCGAACTTTGCCGCGCGCGCCCAGCGAACGCTTGACGTGTCCCTCAAATCCATCCGCAAAGATCTTAGTCTTCAGCGCCGCCTACCGCATCGCCGCTTCCACCTGGCTTAACCAGTCCGGTGGTTTCAAGATCTCCCGCGGCTTCGACCCATCGGCTGGCCCGACGATCCCGTCCCGCTCCATCATGTCGATCAGGTGCGCTGCGCGGCCATACCCGATCCGCAGCCGCCGCTGGAGCAGACTCGTCGAGGCCTTGCCAAACTCCAGCACCAGCCGCACGCCGTCTTCGTAGAGCTCGTCATTGCCTTCCGCATCGTCGCCGCCGCCCTCAAGCTCCCGGCCCTTGTCATCCTTCGGAGCCTCGAGGAAGCTCTCGACATATTCCGCCTTACCCTGGTTCTTCCAGAAGTCGACCACCGCCGCCGTCTCTTTCTCCGTCACAAACGGCGCATGCACCCGTTGCACCCGCGAAGTTCCCGGCGGCAGGAAGAGCATATCGCCGCGGCCTAGCAAGGCCTCCGCGCCATTCGAATCGAGAATCGTCCGCGAGTCCACCTTCGTCGCCAGCCGGAACGACATCCGCGTCGGCACGTTGGCCTTGATCAGCCCGGTGATCACATCCACCGAGGGCCGCTGCGTCGCCAGGATCAAATGAATCCCAACCGCGCGCGCCATCTGCGCCAGCCGCGTGATCGCCTCTTCCACGTTCGCCTTGTCGAGCATCATCAGGTCGGCAAGCTCGTCGATGATGATCAGGATATAGGGCAGCGGCTCCTGCTCGTCGCTGTCTTCAAACAGGCTCGGCGTCCCCGCGTCGAAGAGCTTGTTGTACTGGTCGATATTTCTTACGCTGCGCGACGCCAGCAGCTTCAGCCGCCGCTCCATCTCCCGCACCGCATTCTTCAGCGCATTGGCCGCCAGCTTCGGCTCCGTGATGATCGGCGTAAACAGGTGCGGAATCCCCTCATACATCCCCAGCTCGACCCTCTTCGGATCGACCAGGATCATCCGCACCTGCTCCGGCGTCGCTTTGTAAAGAATCGACATGATCATGGCGTTGATCGCGACCGACTTGCCGCTGCCCGTCGACCCGGCGATCAGCACGTGCGGCATCGTCGCCAGGTCGGCCACCACGATGCGCCCGTTAATGTCCTTGCCCATCGCCAGCGCCAGCTTCGACTTTGTATGCAGAAAGACGTCCGACTCGATCACGTCGCGCAGCCAGATCGTCTCCCGCTCCTGGTTCGGCACCTGGATGCCGACCGTGCTCTTGCCCGCCATCCGCTCGATCAGGATGCTCTCCGCCCGCATCGCGAGGCAGAGATCTTCGGCCAGCCCGGTCACGCGGCTGTATTTCACCCCCGCCTCCGGCCGGAACTCGAACGTCGTCACCACCGGGCCGGGATTGATCTGTACCACCTGCCCGCGCACGTCAAACTCGCCGCACTTCTCGACCAGCACCTGTGCCTCGGTACGCAGCACATCCTCCCGCACCACCTGCGACTCTTCGCTGCGGTGCAGCAGCGTACTCGGCGGCAGCTTAAATCCGCTGACCGACTTCGGCGTCACCGTGACCGTGCGCGCCTCGGCGTCGGCGCGCTCTCCGACCGCGATGCTGCGGCTGTCAAACTTCGCCTCCACCCTGGCTGCCGTAGGCACGGGGACCGCTTCGGCCCGTCGCGGCGCCGTCAGTTGCGGCCTCGCCGGCTCAACCGCCTCCATCTCCATCTCCATCTCCGGATCCGGATCATCCACGTCTGCCCGGGGCATCTCGTCCCACAGGCTCGCCGCCGGCGCGGGCTTGTCATACATCTCCGCAAATCCGCCCTGTCGCGTGGCGGGCATCGCCGGCTCGGTCACGCGCACCGGCACTCCCGCCGGGGCATTCTGCTCCCGGGTCGGGGTTTTCCCCGCCTTCGCCGCTGCTTTTTGCGCTTTCGTCAGCTCCTTCACGCGGAGAGCATCCGCCTTGACCGCCGCGCGCAGCTCCCTCTTCCGCGCCCGCGCCAGTTTCCAGTTCACCAAGCGGTCGCGCCACGCCTGCACAAACGCAAAGCGCACCGCCGTCCACTCCCGTGCAGTGTTAAAGCTGAAGGTTGTCGAGAGGTAGAGCGCCGCGGCCACCATCGTCGCGGCCACGATGCAGGCGCCGGGGTAGTTCAGGTACTGCACCAGCAGATCGGCCACCAGCCGCCCCGTCAGTCCCTCGATCGGCTGCCCGTGCATCCAGTGCAGGTGGCCGGGAACCAGCCCGAAGATCGCCGGGCCAAAAAACAGGATTAGCCCAGCCCCCGCCAGCTTCGCCGCCGGTGAACCCGCCGGGCGCGAACGTATCCAGGTCACGCCCAGCGCCGCCAGCAGGATCGGAAACCACAACGCCGTCACGCCCTCTACCTGCAGCAGCAGGTCGCTGATCATCGCTCCCACCACCCCCGCCCAGTTGTGGGCGGCGCGCGGGCCAGTGAATCCGGATGCCGTGTTCAAGGACGGGTCCGTCGATTGATAGGAGACGATCGAGAGAAGCAGGAGGCCGGCGGCAACCAGCATCAACAACCCGAGCAGCTCGTTCAGCCTGCGGTTGCGGGTAGGCGCGGTAACAAATCTGAGGGTCTTCATTGGAGACGCAACGACGCGCTCACCGCACAGCCAGCAAACCGCTGGCCCGGCCCACGCATCCCGAACCCCAGAGCACCCTAATTATTTCAGAAAGAGTCCGACTTACGGCCGGGATTTCCAGCTTTGATCGCACGGGGAACCGACTTCAGAACATCTGCCACGCTTCGAAGCGACAGGCAGCGCCAGCTCCTTTGCAGTGTAGCTACAAAGTATGTACACTTGTCCGCAAGGGAGCATGCCACTTCCAGGAGGACCAAAGATGCTGATCGCCTGTAAGGACAACTGCCGGCTAACGAGTGGGTACGGCGTTTCCAGCCTCCAGAAAATCAAGAGCGTTCTATCGGGAACAAAGGAAAAGTAGAGATGGAAGACAAACTGAACCTTCCTGACTTCGCAACCGAAACTGACGAAGCTCGTTGGTGGGCCGAAAACCAGGACGCCTTGGCGCATCGCTTCACCCAGGCGGCCGCCAAAGGCGCCGTCGGCCAGGGAACCGTCATGCGGAGAGGGCACACTCCCACGACGACGATCCGCCTCGATCCGGAGGACATTGCGCGCGCCCGCGCTCAAGCCGAACAACGCGGCCTGAAATATCAGACATACCTGAAGATGTTGATCCACGAAGCCCTGCAGAGAGAAGCTCGCGGCAAGACCGCCTGAGTGTTGCCGCCGTGCAGCGTTACCCGCCCACCAGTTCCGCTCCGAAGATCAGCAGCACAATCCCCAGCACGATCCGGTAAATCGCAAACGGCACAAACCCGTGCTTCCGCACCCAGATCAGGAACCACTCCACCACCCCCAGCGCCACCAGGAACGAAACCACCAGGCCGATAATCAGGATGATCCACCCATGGGTCGTGATCACCAGCGGCGCGATCGCCGGCTCCCCGGCCAGCTGCTTGGGGTGCAGCGACTTCAGCAGGTCATACGCCGTAGCGGCCACCATCACCGGAATCGAAACCAGGAAGCTGAACTCGAGCGAAGCCCCGCGCGTTAGCCCGGCAAGCTGGCCGCTGCTGATCGTCGACATCGACCGCGAAGTCCCGGGAAACACCGCCGACAAGATCTGAAACCCGCCCACCCACACCGCCTGCCACGCCGACATCTGCTCGACATCCTTCGTCGGCGATTCACGGCGCGCGCTCCAGGCATCGATAATCCACATCGCCACGCCGCCGATCAGCAGCGACCAGGCGATCACGTTGATACTTTCCAGGTGCTTGCCGATCGTCTTCGCCAGCAGAAAAGAGGGAATCGCCGTCGTGACAAAAGCGATCGCAGTCAGCGAGATCGGATGGTTCCAGATTGTCCGGTCGCCCGTCTCGCCCTTCGGGAATGTACGGAAAAAGTCGATGATCCGGCCCGAGAACAACGACAAAAGCGCCAGGATCGCACCCAGTTGGATCACCACCGTATACATCTTCCAGTAAGGGTCGGTCAGATCCAGGTGCAGCAGCGCTTCGGCGATGCGAAGATGGGCGGTAGAACTGACCGGTAGAAATTCCGTTAAACCTTCGACCGTGCCCAGCAGCACGGAAATTGGATAGTCTTCCAAGAGGCCTCCGGCGGTATCCCCGGCGTGTTACCGCTGCAACTCATTCACGGTCAATGCCATAGATCGGAATACCCTGTTCCAATTTGTATACCAGACCCGCCGCGCGCGGCACGTAATCCGTCTGCGGGTACTTGTTCTCCAACCGCCCCGCCAGCTCCTTTGCATGTTGCCGGGCGCCATCCGACTTCTTGTCCTCATTGTCGGCTGCATACATATCCGCCGCCGCCGCCTGCCGCCACGCCGCCTTGTAGAGCGCTTCGGCGGCCTTCGGACTGTTCGGGTGCTCGTCGGCATATTTGACATAGAGCTCCGACTCCTTCTCCGGGCACTTCTCCGAACCCTGCCAGTCCCCGCAGATCTTGTTGTCCAGCATGTTGTAGGCGGCCAGGTCCGCCCACTTGCTACCGGGATAATTCTTGAGGATTTTCTTCATCTCGCTCTCGTCCAGCTGCTCCCGCAGGTAGTTCTCTTTCTCATGGGCCGAGGGCCGCGAGAGAGCATCTTCCTTCTGCAGCTGCCACCGAATATCCGCCGAACGCCACGCCGCCTCAGCCGCGTACTTCGACTGGGGGAACATCTCGACCAGCCGCCGGTAAAGCAGCCTGGCGTCCTGCGCCGCCCGCTTGGGCGCATGCGGCTCGCTGGCCAGCTCTTCCGCATTCGCCGCCACCCCAAAGAGAACTACGTCCCCGTTCGGGGTATCCGCCGCGATCACGCCCTTGCTATTCGTCCACCCGGAGATCGGCGGCGGCGCCGCCTCCTGGCCAAAGATCGGTGCATCCTCGGTATGCGACTCCTCTGCATCCGTGTTGGCAAAGACCCGCAGCCACGGGCCGCTCTTCTCCACAATCACCATCTCGCGTCCCGGCAGGATGGTCGCCAGCTTCTCCGAAGAGGCGTCCGCCGAGGCCAGCAACAGCGTCTCCCGGATCGGCGTCGACAGCGTCCCCGCCGGTTTCGGCGGCGGCTTCTTCTCCGCGGCAGCCAGCGGAATCAGCAGCATCAGGGCGCACAGGGCAGGGAACACGAGAGTCAGCGGCTTTGGCATCACGCTCTTGAGACGCTCCAGCAGGGGTATACGTTTCGACCGTAGCACGCTGTGCATCTCTCGATAGGCGAATATCTGGGAACAAACCACCGTCCCGATCGCGAGTACATCGACGGGGAGCTTCGGGAGCGGCACGTGGGCCAGTGGGAACAGGCGAGGAGTAAGGCCCTCATCGCCATGTAGTTTGGCAGTAACGAAACGGAACGAGGCATTCTCGCCGCAACCGGACAGAGAGTTCAGGTCTCCCAATCCGCATTCGCGACCTGGTTGTCGTCTAAGCAGGTCAACAGCCAGATGTCCTGATCGAGCCGTCACTGCTGGTCGTCGAGATTCTCTCCCCGGACGATACCTGCTCCGACACCCAGGAACGCGCCAAAGATTATTTTCAAATGGGCGTATCGACCGTCCGGATCATCGATCCAAAGACCCGGACCGGCAGCGTCTGCAAGGTCTACTACACCAATTTTCGGCACATCACGCTATCTGTCCGTCTGCTCTGAACCCCGCACTCGTCAAATCTCCATGATCACCGGCATGATCAAAGGCCGCCGGCTAGTGTTCTTCTGAATGAATCGCTTCAGGTCGACGCGCACCTTCTCCTTGATGACCCCGTAGTCGCCCTTTTCTTCCGAACTCGATTCATCGAGTGTCTTGGTCACCACCTGGCGTGCGGATTCGAGCAATCCGGAATCGGCAATCGCAAAGCCCCGCGTCACCACCTCCGGCTGGCCTTCGGCCTTGCCCGTTAGCTTGTTGATCGTGATGATCGGCAGCACGATCCCGTCTTCGCTCAGGTGCCGCCGATCGCGGATCACCACATCTTCCACCACGTCGATGGTTGAACCGGAATCGATGCACACCCGCCCGGCGGTCACCTTGCCGTTCTTGCGCGCATCCTTCGTGGAAAGCTCGAGCACATCGCCGTCTTCGATCAGGATCGCCCGTTCGATCACGCCCGTCTCCATCGCCACCTGCGCGTGCTTCTTCAAATGCCGGTAATCGCCATGCACCGGAATGAAGAACTTCGGCCGCAGCAGGTTGATCATCAGCCGCTGCTCTTCCTGCGAGGCATGCCCGCTCACGTGGATCAACCCCGACGCGCCGTCGTCGAAGATCACATTGGCATCCCGGCGGCAGAGGTGATCGATCACCCGGAAAATGCTCTTCTCATTCCCGGGGATCACCCGCGAACTCAGCACCACCGTGTCCCCCGCCACAATCCGGGCGTGCTTGTGGTTATCCACCGCCGCTCGCGAAAGCGCGCTCATCGGCTCGCCCTGCGTCCCGCTGATCAGGATCATCACCTTGTCCGGCGAAAAATCGTTGATCTGCCCGGGATTGATGATCAGCCCCGGCGCCACCTCGATGTAACCCAGGTCCTGCGCAACCTCTGAAGACTCGACGATCGATCGCCCGACAATCGCCACCTTGCGGTGATGCGTCTGCGCCAGCTCCAGCGCAATCTTGATGCGGTAAATGGAGGACGAAAAACAGCTGAAAAACAGCTTCTTCTTCGTCCGCGAAAAGATCTCGTCCAGCCGCGGCTTCACCGCCCACTCGCTCGGCGTATATCCCGGCCGGTCGACGTTGGTGGAATCCTGCAGCAGCGCCAGCACCCCGCGCTTGCCATATTCCGCAAACGCATGCAGATCAAATCCCTTGCCGTCCGGGGGCGACAGATCGATCTTGAAATCCCCGGTATGCACGATCACACCCACCGGCGTCTCGATCGCCAGCGCCACGCAATCCACCAGGCTGTGCGTCACCCGTATCGGCTCGATCGTAAACGGCCCGATGGTGAACTTCGACTTCGGAACGATCTCGACCAGTTCCGTGCTGTCGAGCAACTTATGCTCGTCCAGCTTGCCCTCGACATACGCCAGGGTGAACTCCGTCCCATAGACCGGCACGTTCAACTCCGAGAGTATCCAGGGCAGCCCCCCGATATGGTCCTCATGGCCGTGGGTCAGGATGATCCCGCGCACCATCTCCCGGTTGTCCACCAGGTAGGTAATATCCGGGACAACAATGTCCACACCCAATAGTTCCGATTCGGGAAACATCAACCCCGCATCGATCACAATAATGTCGTCCTGCCACCGAATTGCCAGGCAGTTCATGCCGAATTCGCCCAGGCCGCCGAGCGGAATAATCTTAAGTTTATTTTCTGTCATCGAATCTTCGATCCTAGCACACTGGACTTTCGTGAACCGCACGCCGCAGGCCTCGCGCCGGCCGGCGGCTTCCCGCCATACCGGGCCGGAAACCGCACCGGACAACCCCGCTTTGACACACGTCTTTCCGCCCTCACCGCAGCAAATCCTCAAGGGCCAGGCTTAATTCCGTCTTCTCGTCCCGGTACTTCACAATCACCGGCGTATACAGGCTGATCCCCCAATCGATCCCTTTCCCGTGAGTCACCGCCCGCGAGCCCGGCACCACCACCGCGCCCTCCGGGATCACCAGCGGCCGATCGCCCTCCGCCCGCAACACCTCGCCGCGCACCAGATCATAGACCGGGGTCCCGCGCGTCAGGATCGTTCCCGCCCCCAGCACCGCCCGGCGCCGCACCAGCGTTCCCTCGTAAATGCCGCAGTTCCCCCCCACCAGCACGTCGTCCTCGAGGATCACCGGCGCGGCATTGACCGGCTCGAGCACCCCGCCCACCTGCGCCGCCGCGCTCAAATGCACCCGCTTCCCGATCTGCGCGCATGACCCCACCAGCGCATGCGAGTCGACCATCGTCCCCTCGTCCACATAGGCGCCCGCGTTGATATACATCGGCGGCATGCACACCACCCCGGCCGACACATACGCGCCCGCCCGCACCGCCGACCCTCCCGGCACCACCCGCACCCCGTCCTCCGCCGCAAAACGCCGCGCGGGAAAGGTATGTTTGTCCACAAATGTCAGGCCGTTCTCGCCCGAGCCCACCAGCGCGCCCAGCCGGAAACCCAGCAGGATACCTTCTTTCACCCAGCCGTTCACGCGCCAGCCGAACACCGCCTCCGCATCCGGCTCCGCCGCCCGGATCGTGCCTCGCTCCAAAGCCTCCCGCAGCGCCATGAAGGCGTCCATCGCCACAAGATCGCCCACCGCCGCCGGCCCTGCCGCAAATGCCGTCTCTATGCTCTCTTTCAGAGAACGTTCCATCATCTTCCACTCTTCTCCAGGTGGCTTAAGTCTAACAACCTTCGTGCCCAACCCTTTTCCCCGCTGGTCCGGTATCTTCTTGCACCGATTGTGGCGGGCGGGTAACGATTCCTTGACCGCTGCCGATGTCAAGAGCAGTGGCTCTCGTCGTGGAACAGGCTCTCCGGCTCAAGCCGAACCAGCGTAACCGCATCGCGGCCGTTGCCGGGCTCCTGCTCGTTGCGGCGGTGCTGGCCGCCTGCCCCTGGCTGCTGACCAATCTCTTCTCCACCAGCTATCTTCCCCATGGCTTCTGTTTCCTTTGGAATCCGCGCCTGCTCTGGCTCCACGTGATCTCCGATTCCATCATCTGGCTTTCCTACACGGCGATCGCCATTACCCTGGCTGTGTTGGTTCGCGTCGGCCGGCCTCAGATTAGGTTTGAGCTGGTCTTCGTGCTGTTCGGCAGCTTCATTATCGCCTGCGGATTTACCCACTTCCTGGATGTGGTCCTGCTATGGAAGCCGTATTACTGGCTCGACGGCGATCTCAAACTGCTCACCGCCGGCGTTTCGCTGATCACCGCCGTCAGCCTGCCCTTCTATCTCCCCCGGCTCAAAAGCACCCTCAATCGAGCCGAGCTCTCGGCGGAAAATGAACGCCGCTTCATGGCTGCCATGAACTCTAGCCTGGACAGCTTCTACATCCTCGAAAGCATGCGGGATGCCTCCGGAGAAATCTTCGACTTCCGCTACCGCTTCATGAACAGTCTCGGCGCCAGCCTGCTCAAGCGGAGCGCCAGTGAGATCCTCGGCCTCAGTATCTGCGACGTCGCTCCAGACAACCGCTCCAGCGGGCTGCTCGAAAAATATAAGCAGGTCGTCGCTACCGGCGAGCCCTACGTCGATGAACTTTCCATCGATTACGTGGCCGCTTCGTGGATCAAACTTCAGGCCGTCAAACTGGACGACGGCGTCGCCATCACCGTGAGCGACATCAGCGAACGCAAGCATCGCGAAGAAAAAACCGCGGAAAACGAGCGCCGCTTCCTGGCCGTCACTGGCTCCAGCCTCGATGGCCTGTCGCTCATGCAGAGCGTGCGAAACATCGATGGCGAGATCGCCGACTTCCGCATCGTTTTCGTCAATCGAAACGCAGCCCGCATGGTCAATCTCGCGCCGCAAAGCATGATCGGCCAACTGCTCTGCGAGCTGATGCCGCAGCGGCGGGAGCAGGGGCTCTTTGCGATCTATAAGCACGTCGCCGAGAGCGGCGAACCTTTTGTCTCCGAGTTTCCGGTCGATAAGGTTCATGGCATGACTGCGGAATGGTTGAAGATTCAGGTCGTCCAACTCGACGACGGCGTGGCCATTACCGCCAGCGATATCAGTGAACGCAAGCGTCGCGAAGAAGCGACCGCCGCCAACGAACGCCGCTTTCTCGCCGCCGCCGAGCTCAGCCTGGATAGCTTCTTCATCCTTGAAAGCATCCGCGACCCCGCCGGCGAGATCGTCGATTTTCGCTTTACCTTCCTCAATACCCGCGGCGCTGCCATCATCTTCCACAAGCCGGAAGAGGTTCTCGGTCAGGCACTCTGCGAGCTGCTGCCCGAAAATCGGGCAGGCGGCTTCTTTGACATCTACAAACGCGTCGTCGAGACCGGCGAGCCCTTCGCCGATGAATTCTCGGTAGACTTCAAAAGCCTTAACGCCTCCTGGTTAAAACTCCAGGTCGTCAAGCTGGAAGATGGGGTCGCCATCACCAGCTCCGATATCACCGACCGCAAACGGCTGGAGATGGAGAAGACCCGCGCCTTCACCGAATCCCTCATCTTTAATTCCCCGGCCGCCGTGATCGTCACCGATGTCGACCACACCATCACCGCCATCAACCCCGCAGCTGAGAAAATGCTCTGGTACAAGCCCGAGGAACTCGTCAACCGCGCCACGCCCCTGGTCTTCTACGATGCCTCGCAGATCGAGGACAGGGCAGCGCGCCTCTCGGCGGAGCTCTCCGTCCCCATGTCTCCCGAAGACGCAATCTTTGCCTCAGGCCATTACGGCAGCTCCGAGCATGAGGGCGAGTGGACGTTCATCCGCAATCAGGGCTCCAGCCTCGCCGTCAATGTCGCTGTCACGCCCCTTCAGGGGGACCAGGGACAGCCCGCCGGCTTCATGATCACCGCCTATGACATCTCCGAACGAAAGCGGCGTGAGGACTACATCTCTCACCTCGCCCATCACGACCTGCTTACCGGCCTGCCCACCCGCCAGCTGCTGATGGACCGGCTCTCCATGGTGATGGCCCGCTCCGAGCGCTTCAATACCCGGTGCGCCCTGCTCATCATCGACCTCAATAACTTCAAGCAGGTCAATGACTCCTTCGGTCACCACTCCGGCGACAAACTCCTCGTCCAGGTGGCCGAGCGGCTGCGTTCCACCCTGCGCGCCATCGACACCGTCGCCCGCATGGGCGGCGATGAATTCGTCGTTCTGCTCGCCGATCTGGAAAAGGAAGAGGACGCCGAAGACGTGGCCGCCAAACTTCTCGCCGCCTTCGCCACGCCCTTCACCCTTAACGAACAAAATCGCGTTCGCATGACCGCCAGCATCGGCATCTGCGTCTTCCCCGATGGCGGCGCCGATCGCAACGCGCTCCTCCGCAACGCCGATGCCGCCATGTTCCAGGCCAAAGCCAAAGGGCAAAACATCGCCCTGCTCTTCTCCCGCGAAGTGGCGCAGCTCGCTATCGAAAAGCTCGAACTCGAGACCGCTCTCTTCAACGCGCTCGATGCCGAGGAGTTCGTGCTTCACTACCAGCCCCAAGTCTCTCTCCTCAACGGCGAGATGATCGGCGTTGAGGCATTGCTGCGTTGGAACAGCAAAAAACTCGGCATGGTCCAGCCCCTGCGCTTTATTCCCCTCGCCGAAAAATCGGGCTTGATCATCCCGATCGGCGCGTGGGTCATCCAGAGGGCCTGCAAAGATCTGCGCAAGCTCCACGACCAGTTCGGCCGCCATCTCGTTATGGCCGTGAACCTCTCCGCCCGCCAGCTCGACCAGCCCGACCTGCTCCAGGTCATCGAAACCGCGCTCCGCGAAAATGGCATCGAGCCCACATGCTTCGAGATCGAGATCACCGAAAGTCTCCTGATGAGCGACTCGCCCCATGCTTCGCTCTTCTTCGACGGCTTGCGCAAGCTCGGCGTTCGTGTCGCCATCGATGATTTTGGTACCGGTTTCTCCAGCATGTCCTATCTGCTGCGCTTCTCCGTCGATCGACTCAAGGTCGATCGATGCTTCATTCAGCATTGCTCGACCGACGCCAACAGCGCCACCATCACCCACGCCATCGTCACCCTCGCTCACCAGCTGCATGCCTCCGTGCTCGCCGAGGGCGTCGAAACCCAGGAGCAGATGGATTACCTCAAAGACGCCGGCTGCGACGATGTCCAGGGCTACTATCTCTCCCGCCCCGTCACCCTGGACCTGATCTTCCACACCATGAACGCTTAGTTTTGCGCCGGCCTCCCATCGCCGAGCTACAATCTCCCGATGGCCGTTACGCTTTGCCCAGCGCTCACTCCCGAGCACGTCGAAACCGCTCGCCTCCTGCTGCGCGAGTATGCCGCCTACCTCAACCAGTCCCTCGGCGAAGAGCACATTTGTCTGGATAGCTACGAAGAGGAGCTGGCCGCCCTGCCCGGCCCCTACGCGCCGCCGCGCGGCGTCCTCCTGCTGGCATTCGACGGCGGCCGGCCTGCGGGATGCGCGGCCCTCAAACCGCTCAACCCGGTCCGCTCCGCCGTCGCCGGCGAAACCGCATGCGAGATCAAGCGCCTCTGGGTCAATCCGGAATTTCGTGGTCAGTCGATCGGGAGCTCGCTCGCTCGCGAGTTGATTGCCATCGCCACACGCCAGCGCTACTCGGCCATGTATCTCGATACCGTTCCCGCAGCCATGGCCTCGGCAAATGCTATTTACCGCAGCCTCGGCTTCCAGCCCGTCGAGCGCTACAACACCAACCCCATCCTGGGTATCCATCCCGCCGTCGCTGTCGAGTTCTTTCGCCTGCCTCTAAGCCCGGAATAGCCCCGGCCGCACCTGCCGGCCACCGGCTTGCCGCGAATCGTCCACCCGGCTCCGGCACGCTCAGGATCGCCCCGCCCGGCTCTCGTGTTGCGAGGCATACCGGCAGAGTCCCAGATCCTCCGCCAGTCTCTCCAGCTTCCTTCGCGTTGCCTCGGTAACCGGCACCATCGGCAAGCGGTAAGTCTCGCCGATGCGGCCCATCATCGCCAGTACCGCCTTCACCGGCCCCGGGCTCGTCTCCCAGAAATTTGCCTGCATCAGCGGGAAATACCGCCGGTTCAGCCGCCGCGCCGCCTCCCAGTCATTTGCCAGCGCCGCATGCACCATCTCCGCCATCTCCGCAGGTACCTCGTTCGAGGCCACTGAAATCAGTCCCGCGCCGCCCACCGCAATCCCCGGCAGCGCCATCGGGTCGTCCCCGGCAAAGACCTTGAAACCCTCCGGCATCAGGTGAATCAACTCCGTGATCTGCCCCAGCGACCCGCTCGACTCTTTCACCGCTTCGATATTCGGCGCAGCCTCGGCCAGCCGCAGAATCGTCGCCGGCTCCAGATTCGCCGCCGTGCGCCCGGGAATGTTGTAGAGCACCACCGGCAGCGAGATCGACCCGGCAATCGCCAGGAAATGCTGGAACTGCCCCTCTTGCGTCGGCCGGTTGTAATACGGATTCGCCGTCAGGATCGCCGTCACACCCGGAACGGCCGCCGCCATCTCCGCCTTGCCAACGGCTTCGCGCGTCGCATTGTGCGTGCATCCCGCCCACACCGGAACTCGCCCGGCAGCCCTCTCCGCCACGATACGGATCACCACCAGCCATTCCTCATCGCTGAGCGTCGGCGTCTCGCCGGTCGTCCCGCACGCCACCAGGAAATCGATGCCGCTTTTGATCTGCCAGTCCACCAGCGCCCGGAGCGACGCTTCGTCCACGCTGCCGTCCGCCCCAAACGGAGTCACCAGCGCCGTCCCGCATCCAGTCAATTCCATAACTCTGTGAGTCTACCGCGAATGCGGTTTTCAAGAAGAAAGCTCGTCGCAATCCTGAGAGCGGACCTTCTAAGCGGCAGTCGACTTACTGGTGCATCTCCCGCTCGATGCCCGTCAGGCCTTATCGAACGGAAAGTGCAGGTACAGCTTGCCGAGGGCCTGCTTCTGTTCCAGGTGGTTCAAGGTTATGAGGTTTTGTAAGCCTTGCAGGCGAGTCGTGAGCTCGTTGAACCGCGCCTCGGTGACTTTTTCTTGCGCATGGAGGCGGGCAGCGATCGCCCTCAGCTCCGGAGCCACAAAATCCTGCAGCAACTGCCAGACATCCTCGGCCATGCCTGGATCAACCCTCTTCAGCTAGATTGCAGGGAACCGGGTAGTCGCCTCAGTCGAACTGCTCATAAACATCCCGGAATTCAAAGACCCCTTTTCGGGAAGCGATCCATTCCGCTGCCCGCACCGCGCCCTCGGCAAAACCTCGCCGCGAAAACGATTCGTGCCGCAGCTCGATCAGGTCGCTCTCCGTCTTGGCCTCGATCACATGGATCCCCGGGCTGTCCCCCTCTCGCTTCGACTCGATCGGCACGCTCAGGTGCGGGTTCGCCGACTCCAGCGCCAGCTTCAGGTTCAAGGCCGTGCCCGACGGCGCATCCTTCTTTTCGGCATGATGCGTCTCCGTGATGCGGAACTCAAAGCCGGGAGCCGCCTGCCCCAGTTCATGCGCAATCTTGTAAAGCGCCTGCACCCCGACTGAAAAATTGCTGCCATACACCAGGCCCGCGTTTCGCCGCGCGGCCAATGCGCGAATATCCTTCAGGTGTGCCTGCCAGCCCGTTGTCCCTACCACCATGTGAGCGCCCGTCGCCAGGCACGCCCGCATGTTGGCCAGCACCGCTTCCGGCGTTGTGAAGTCGATCACCGCGTCGAATTGCCCCAGAAACGGCGCCGTGATCGCCGACCCGTTCAGGTTGGCCTCTTCACCCACCACCCGCACTCCATGGCCCCGCTCGGTCGCCACCTTGGCCACCAGGCTGCCCGTCTTTCCACGCCCTAATACCAGGAATAGCATTGTTGCCGGCTCTCTCTCATTGTTTCGCCGCGCTCGACGCGACGCGTGCCTCGACATCGAAGATATCGGGATCGGGATCGGTGAAAAACGCCGCGTGCAGCGACTGCACCGCCTCTTCCACATCGTCCTCCTCGATCATAAAGCTCATGTTGATTTCAGACGCGCCCTGCGAGATCATTCGCACGTTCACGTGGCGGATCGCTTGGAAGACCTGCGCGGCGATGCCGTTCTGTCCGCGAATGTCTTCCCCCACCATGCACACCAGCGCCTTGCGGCCGTCGTACTTCACATCGGCGATCTTGCCCAGGTCGGCCGAGATCTCCGGCAGCTTCTCATTCGAATCCACCGTCAGCGAAACGCTCACCTCCGACGTCGAAACCATGTCGACCGCGCACTTGTGCTTGTCAAAGACATCGAAGATCGATTTCAAATAGCCGTGCGACATCAGCATCCGGCTCGCCACCACGTCGATAATCGTCAGCCGCTTCTTCACCGCAATGCACTTGAACGGGCTGCGGCAATGGGAAGAGAGCGCCGTAATCCGCGTCCCCTCGTTCTCCGGGTTCCGCGAGTTCAACACGGCGACCGGGATATTTTTCTGCACCGCCGGCAGGATCGTCGCCGGGTGCAGCACCTTCGCCCCGAAATACGCCAGCTCCGCCGCCTCTTCGAAGCTGATCGTTTTCACTCGTAAAGCGTCCGGGCAAATGCGCGGATCGGTCGTCATGATCCCGTTCACGTCCGTCCAGATCTCGATCACCGCGGCATTCAACCCACCCCCGACCAGCGCCGCCGTAAAATCCGAACCGCCCCGGCCAAGCGTCGTCGTCACACCGCCCTCGGTCGAGCCGATAAAGCCGCCCATCACCGGCAGCTTTTCGTCCTTGAGCAGCGGCAGCACCAGCTCCTCCAGCCGCTTTTCGATCAAGGCATCGTTCGGAATCGCCCGCCCGTGCTGCGCATCCGTGACGATGCATTGCCGCGCGTCCACATGGGTTGCGTTCAATCCCCGCGCCGCAAAGCCGCCCGCCACCATGCGGCTCGACAACTGCTCGCCAAAGCTCACCACCATGTCGCTCGTGCGCGCCGTCAGTTCGCCCACCGCAGCCAGGCCGCGAAAGATCTCATCGAGCGACTCGAACTTGCCCTCGATCCAATCCGCAAACGCCGGCACGTCTTTCTCCGCAATCAACGCCCGCGCTGTCTCGTGATGGCGATGCCTCAGCCGCGCGCTGATCGCCAGCGCTCCCGCCCGGTCGCCCCGTCCCGCCGCGTTGGCGGCGGCAATCAGTTGATCGGTCACCTTCGCCATCGCGCTCACCACCACGATCGGCAGCACGCCTTGCGCCGCCCGCGAAGCGACGATGCGGGCCGTGCGGTCGATGGCCTTGGCATCCTCAACCGAGGTGCCCCCGAACTTCATAACGACCAGCTTCATGCCAGCGCCGCCGCCAAGTTGTCAGCCTGGTGCGCGTCCCGGGTCCACGCTTCCAGCTTGCCCAGCTTCGCCAGGATCTCAGCATTCAAAATCGCCGCCCCGGCCGCCCCGCGAATCGTATTGTGCGACAGCACCGTGAACTTCCAATCGAACAGGCTGCACGGCCGCAACCGTCCCACCGTCGAGGCCATTCCGTTGCCCCGCATCCGGTCGAGCCGCGGCTGCGGGCGATCGTCCGCTGTCACATACTCCACCGGCTGCGCCGGCGCGCTCGGCAGCTCCTGCCCGGCGAGCGGCGCAAACTCTCGCCACGCCGCCAGCACCTCTTCCCGCGAAGCCTTCCTCCGCAGCTTCAGGCTGACGCACTCCGTATGCCCATCCTCCACCGGCACCCGGTTGCAGTGCGCGCTGATCTTCGCGTCCAAGGCGTCGACCGAGCGCCCGTTCCACTGCCCCAGCAGCTTCAGCGTCTCTTCCTGCATCTTTTCTTCTTCGTTCTTGATGAAAGGGACAACGTTGCCCATGATGTCGAGCGAAGCCACGCCAGGGTAGCCCGCCCCGCTCACCGCCTGCATCGTGCTCACAAAGATCGCCTCGATGCCGAAGCGTTCCTCGATCGGCTTCAAGGCCATCACCAGCCCGATCGCCGAGCAATTCGGGTTGGTCACAATGTACCCGCCCGCCTCCTTGCGCCAGCTCTGCTTTTCAATCAGCGGCAGATGGTCGCCATTGACCTCCGGGATCACCAGCGGCACATCGGGATGCATGCGGAAGGCGCTCGAATTCGAGATCACCGCGCAGCCCGCCGCCGCAAATGCCGGCTCCATCTCGCGCGCAATCTCCGCGTCCAGCGCGGCAAAAATGATCTTGGGCGCACCCTCCGGCATCGCCGGCGACACCGTCATCTTCGCCACCCGCTCCGGAAGCGCCGTGTCCAGCTTCCACTTCGCCGCGTCGCCAAACAGCTTGCCGCTCGACCGGTCGCTCGCCGCCAGCCAGGTCACTTCAAACCACGGATGGTTCTCCAAAAGCTGAATAAACCGCTGCCCGACCATACCGGTCGCGCCCAGGATGCCTACCTTGCGCCGCTGCTGCATCTTCGCTGACTAACCACCGTGATAAAGACTCGCCTTCACCCCGCCACCGCCTCCAACCGCTCCGGAGGATTCTCGATAGAAGCCGGGGTTTTACCCCCGGAGGAAGCGGCTGCAACGATTGGCCTTGAGGCTTCGGCTTTCGCCGCTCGTTTCTACCGATTCCGGCAAACCCGGCCCAACCGCGGCGCCAGGCTCCAAACTGCGAAGACTGTGTCCTCTAGTGTATCTGCTTCATCGCGAGAATCGACCGCGAATTACTGCGCCGGACCCGCCCCGGTACCGCCCTTTTCATTCCCAAAGATGAAATCGGCCGTGGCGTTCTGTTTCGAGACAACCGTCACCTGAGCCGTCTGCTGCCCCAGCACCTCGTGATCGGCGACCAGCGTATACGTGCCCGGCGGCAGCCCGCGGATCTCGAAATGTCCCGCGCCATCGGAAACCGCATAGAAGGGGTTCGGCGACACGTTGATGAACGCATTCATCCACGGATGGTTGTTGCACCGCACCGGGATCATTAACTCCGGATGGGCGAAGGCCTTCTGCGTCGTCCCGCCCTTCGGCGGCTGCGAAATATCGACCTCCGGGTTCACCGGCGTCTCGGCCGTCGTATGGATGTTATGCATCGTCGGGTCCGAGTTGGTGAACTCGACCGGCTGCCCGGCCATCACCCCGATCACATGCGGCACATACCGGCAGCCCTTCTGATCGAGCACCACAGGCGTTGAGGGTGCGGGGTAAATTTTGTTCCCCAGCCCGTCCTTCACATGAACGAAAACATTCCCCAGCTTGCCGTCTTTCACCAGGTACTGCTCGCTGAAGTTCGGCTCGTTCGACAGCGAACACGCCGGGTCCTGCGCCATATCGATCTCGATCCGCGGCGGAGCCTTCTTCGCGAACCTGATCGTCCCGCTGACCGTCCCCGCCGTATTCCAGTCGATCTGCGAATAGATCACATTGGGCGAAGCCGCCGGCGTCACCTCGACACTGCTCGAGGGAGACTTCTTGCACCCGGCGCCGGGAATCAACAACGCCGCAAGACATACCGACGAAACAATCTGCTTCTTCATTCGCAACCTACCCCATCGCCGCCAGCACCGCATCCCCAAACGCCTTCGTCCCCGCCGTCCCATGCACATCGCGAGTCAGCGTCTTCGCCTCGACGTAGACCTTCTCGAGCGCCGTCTGCACCCGGTCCGCCGTCGCGTCTTCATCGATATGCCGCAGCATCAGCACCGCCGACTGCAGCAGCGCCGTCGGGTTCGCGATATCTTTCCCCGCAATGTCCGGGGCCGACCCATGCACCGCCTCGAATATCGCCGCATGGTCACCGATATTCGCGCCCGGAACCAACCCCAGGCCGCCAATCAGCCCCGAACAAAGATCGCTTACGATGTCGCCGTAAAGGTTCTCCATCACCAGCACGTCATATTGATAAGGGTTCATCACCAGCTGCATGCAGGTGTTATCGATGATGTGCTCGCCATAAGTGATCTCGGGATACTCCTTGCTCACCTCCCGCGAACACTTCAGGAACAAGCCATCCGAAAGCTTCATGATGTTCGCCTTATGGATCGCATGGATCTTCCGCCGCTTGTGCTTGCGCGCATACTCAAACGCCCACTTCGAAATCCGCGTCGACGCCTTCGCCGTGATCACCTTGATCGACTCGACCACCCCCGGCACCACCTCATGCTCGAGCCCCACATACAGCCCTTCCGTATTCTCGCGCACGATCACCAGGTCCACACCCGGATATTTCGTCTCGAGGCCTGGCAGATTTTTGATCGGCCGGAAGTTCGCATACAGCTCAAACTGCTTCCGCAGCGTGACGTTGATCGACGCAAACCCGCCGCCGATCGGCGTCGTCACCGGCCCTTTCAGCCCCACCTGCGTCCGGTTGATCGACTCCGACAACTCTTTCGGAATGTACTCGCCCTGCTTGGCAAAAGCCTCCGCCCCCGCCGCAAACCGCTCCCAGGCAAACTTCACCCCCGTCGCCTCGCCGGCCGCCTCCAGAATGCGGATCACCGCATCCGTAACCTCCGGCCCGATCCCATCGCCAGGAATCAGCGTCACCACATGCGTTCTCACCAAGGTGCTCATGCAAACTCACTTTCCAAATACTGCTTCCACTAACTCATCAGTCGTCAGTCCTCAATACGCGTGAGCCGATCCCGATACGGTTTTACCGAGGACCGAGGACTAACAACCAACTATTTCTTCGAGGACTAACAACTATTCCCTGATCCCTGCCTTGTGACTCAACAACTGCTCCAGCTCTTCCTTGAACTCTCGCACATCCTTGAAGTCCCGATACACACTCGCAAACCGGATATACGCCACCGTATCGATCCCCTTCAGCCGCTTCATGATCAACTCCCCGATCTCGCGCGTCGTCCGCTCCCGCTCCGGCGAATCCATCAGGTAGTTCTCCGTCTCATCGACGATCGCCTCCAGCCTCCCCGCCGACACCGGCCGCTTCTGGCAGGCCTGCAGCAGCCCCGACAGCACCTTCTGCCGCTCAAAGCGCTCCCGGCGCCCGTCCTTCTTGACCACCATGTAGGGGATTTCGTCGATGCGCTCGTAGGTCGTAAACCGCCGGTTGCAGCTCTCGCATTCGCGCCGCCGCCGAATCGAGTCCGCCTCTTTGCTCTCCCGCGAGTCCACCACCCGATCCTGAGCAAAGCCGCAAAAAGGACACTTCATCGTGAACTAAATTCTAGCAGTCACGTCACCGGCTCGCCGCCGCCTCTCGAGTCCGCCCCAACCGCCGCTGCAGCCGCTCCCGCAGCCGCAGCGACGGCTGCTCCATCAGCCAATACGACAACCCCGCCGCCGTCGCCAGCCCCGCCACGTTCCACGGATAGCGCCCCGCCCACGTCGGATTCCTCGCATGTAAAAAGAAGGTCTGCCAGATATATAGGCTGTACGACAGCACACCCACCAACGCGACCGGCTTCCAGTTGAGTGCCCGCCCCACTCCGCTCTCCGGATTCCGAACCGCCCACGCCATAAACAGGGCGATCGACAACGAATCCACCGTATACCCCGCCAAATACAAGTAAGTCACCCCCAACCGGCTCTCCAGGTATCCGTGCAGCCCCAGGAAATACACCGGGTACACCCACCAGAGCCGCGCCGCGACCGCATACACCCGCTCAAACAGCGGCGTCCCGATCGTCAGCGCCAGCAGGCAGCCGCACATCAGCCCGTCCAGCCGCGTATGCAGCATGAAGCTCTCGCGATGCGCGAGCACCGCCGGCCCATACAGCTTCTCGAGTATCCGCAGCACCGGCGAAGCCGCAATCAACCCCAGCGCCGCTCCCGCTGCCAGCCTGCGCCCCGCAGCCTTCCCCCGCAGCCACAGCAGCGCCGCCAGCAGCGGAGGCCAGAGCAGGTAAAACTGCTCTTCAATCGCCAGCGACCACGTATGCTCCGTTCCCCAGAACGCCGGCGCCCACGAATAATCCCGCAGAAAGGCCAACGAACTCCCCATCGTGCTCGCCGGGAGCCGCCAACCCTCGGCCCTCCCGAAGACCCACAGAAACAGCAGGTACGCATACAGCGGAGGCAGGATCCGAAACGTCCGCCGAAGATAAAAGCGCCGCAGACTGATCCGCCCGTTCCGCTCTTCCTCGCGCAGCAGCAGCGTTGTGATCAGGAATCCGCTGATCACGAAAAAAATCTCCACCCCGTCCCCGCCGCCGCCCAGCAGCAGCCAGCGCCACCCGCCCACCGGCATCCAGGGCCGGAAGCGCGCCGACCCATGCTGCAGAATCACCAGCGCAATCGCGACCGCCCGCAAACCATCCAGGCTCGGAATCGTATGCTGACGGCCGGCCATTCCCCTCCATCCCCCTCGAACATCGACGCCGTCCCAAGGAACGCTTCATGGTAAACCAGCCATCCCGAACCCCAACGCAAAGCAGGCGGAAGCACCACAGCCTCAATCCGCATGGAAAACTCCGTACCGAAGGGATTTGGAAGCACGGATCTCTATTAGCCATGGAAAAAGAACCACCCAGCTAGAGGCCTTTAGGCCTGGGCTCTTCAAAATGCAAAAAGCGACTGAAAGCTCCTCAAAGAAGGGGCACGGCTTCAGCCGTGCCGTAACTGCAACGGAAGGAGGGCGGCTTTAGCTGCTGAGGAGGAGGCTCGTTTGCTCCCGAAAATCGTCATAGACCAGCAATGTCATGCTGAGGCGAGCGCAGCACCCTATCCGCACCCAAATGCCGAGGGTCGGCGGGACTGGCGAATCCTCCTATATCGACGTTCCCCTTGGGCCAGAGCCGGCATGAACTCCGCATCCTCATATGTCTGCAGGTTCGCGGCTGGCAGCGGGGGGATCACAACGCCCACCTCCGGAGGTAGCCCTCAAAGATAGCTGAAGGCCCGTCAAGTCTAGCTGCAGAAAAAGCCGTCAGCCGCCAGGCCCCTAGAGCCCCTTCCTCACCAATCTCCGCACCACCTCCGTCACCACCCCATACACCACGTGCGTTACCCACTCGCTCTGCTTCTCTTGCGTACTCTGCCGGACCGTCGGCGCAGCCAGCCCCGCCTTCGGCAGCAGCCACCGGTGCGTCGCCTTGTTCAGCGTCGCCCCAAACGCCGCGCCCTGCCATGCCGCGGCTCGCGGCTCCAACTCGACCGCCGCGCCATAAGCCGCTCCCGCCAGCGCGCCAAAGCTCCAGTGAATCCCCTGCATCGCCGCCGCCTTCTCGTCCTCGGCCAGAGGGTGCCCGGCGACCTTCTCCGCCATCACCAGCGGCGGAGGCGTCTCCCCATACACCCGCGGCGGATAGATCCGCTCCGCCACGATCTTGGCCCCCGATCCCGCAATTCCTCCCACCAGTCCTGCCAGCGCGCCCTTCAGAATCGAACGCTCCCGGTCTACCGCCGCCTGTTTGCCCATGTCCTCGCCTCAAGGAGTCTTCTCAGAAGAAACCGTGCTAGGTAGATGCAAAACTGCTCCCCTCCTCATGCGTCCTTTTTTTCTGTCAAGAGAAAAGCAAGAAAATACATTGTAAGTTCCTCATTCTGCAGCGAAGAATGTCGTGTCCGCTTGGCATAGTGAAAGGGTGTCGATTGGTAAAATAGAAGCAGAGCCGAGATGCCGGAGCGCACGACAAGCCTTCCAGCCTCGATCTCCGCACACTGTCTCCGCGACCCGCTGCCGGCAACAACTTTTCTTTTCGGCAGGACTGCGAAGTCGCCCGGCGCAGTAACGCCCGGCTAAGTGACAACCGGCGAATGGACGACCGCTTGCCTTCAACGATCATGAGAGCCACGCAAGCGCCTCCGTAGCCCTCCAAGTCTTTTCTTTGCAGGACTTTAGCTGTAACGCCTTTGTTATGAGAACTTTGCGCGCCAAACTGCGTGATGTAATTGAAAAGGAAAGGCTCACTCTTGACGGGGGGTGGGGGGGGGGCCTGCCAGGACCGGTTCCTGCACCACGATGTCGGCCTCGCCGACGCCTTCGCTCTCCTCTGTCACCCGCTTCAGCGAAACATGCTCGAAGCGCGACCAGATCAGGCCAATTGGCACGATCGACAGGAAGCTCACTGCTAGCAGCATCGTTCCGGCGCCAAGCGCGCACTCCGGCGTAACCCCGAGCCACGCATGCATTGTCGCCGAGGTCGCCAGGATCGTCGTAAACCAACCGATGACCGGAAGCTGGAAGATCGAGCCGCCCATGCTCGCCGCCATCAGCACCATGCACCGGGCCAGCGTGATGTGCGCCAGCTCCGGAGAACTGACGAACGCCCACATCGTTTCCAGGTAGGCGAGCACGATCATCGCCCACATGGTCAGCGAAGCGCCCAACGCCAGCAGGAAGTCCTGGAACGAAGCTAGCGTGTCCAGCCCGTCGCGAAACGCGCGGATCTTCTCGGCAATTGACCGCCCGATTCCTGGCGACAGCGAGCCGATCGTCTTCTCGGTAAACGTCGCCAGCACGCCCCCGGAGAGCCGCACAAAGATGGCAAAGGCGGCCAGCGCAATCGTCACGGCAAAGCTGGCCGTCGCCACCTTCACCATCAGCTCGTGGTGCGGCAAGGTATGCCGGTCTGGAGCAAAGAGCAACGCCAGGGAAAAGATCAGCGCCATGGACCCGAAGTCGAACATTCGTTCGATTGTGTAGACGGCCACTTGAGACTCGACGGTCAGATCTAGCCGCCGCGCCACAAGGTAAGGCCTCACCAGGTCAGCTAGCCGCCCGAACAAGGCCACGCCGGTAAACCCGATCACCTGCGATCCCAAAATTTTGAAAGGAGAGATCCGCTTCACCGGCTTGAGAAAGATCGCCCAGCGAATCGCCCGCAGGACATATCCGCCATAGATTACTCCGATCGCAATCAGGAACCTGCGCTTATCGGCCTGCCGGAACTGCGCGGCAAAGACACTCCAGCTGAAGGTAACCCGCGCCCGGATAAAGAGCACCAGCACCACCACCGCGATCGTCATCAGCAGCCACAGAACCCAGCGCCTGTTCCTCAACGCGCGACCGTTCCCGCTGGCGCAGTCGCCGGTGCGTTGGCCTGGGCAACGCACCGGCGCGTCTCGCAGGTCAGCCGCGAAGCCCGCACCGAGGCATTGAACTCGCGGACAATCCGCGCCACGTACAGCCGAGTCTCCCGGTAAGGGGGAACGCCGTGCCAGCGGTCTACAGCCGCCGGCCCGGCATTGTAGGCGGCCAGCGCCAGCGCCAGGTCGTCATGATACCGGCTCAGCAGGGAATCGAGATAGGCGGTTCCCGCAGCAACGTTCTGGCCGGGCTCGAAACTGTCGGTCACCCCCAGCTGTGCGGCCATCTTCGGCATCAGCTGCATCAGCCCCTGGGCGCCGGCCCTGCTGACCACCCGGGCATGCCCCCCGCTCTCGGCGCGGACCAGACTCGCCAGCAGGTTCACGTCCAGGTTGTGCTGCGCTCCCGCGCTCGACAGCATCTCGTGCAGTTCCGCTTTGGTCAACTCGGCCCTTGCGGGCACCATCCGCACCGTCGTTGGCGCAGCCGGCGTAAGACTCGGGGTCACCGGCACCATCACCGGCTCCACCAGGGCGACGTCTGAGGCCGCGACCTCCACAAAGTCGGAGCTGCCTGCCGACGGGTAGAGCTTCACCCGGTCGCCGCTCTGCTCGCGATGGTCGCAGATCAGGTCGAAGCCATTGGTCAGGGTGACGTGCTCGGCAGCCCGGAAGCCAGGCCCGTCGGCGGCAAAGGTCAACGCGGCGAAAGGAACACTCAGCGCCGCGCCCGTCACCAGCCCCAGCCACAAGCGGCGATGTCCCCGAGTTGCCCGGCAGCTTCGCATCACGGAAACTCTACCACGGCGGGGCCAACCAGCTCCTCAACCTCTTCGTTCCCGCAGTCGGCCATTTCGTTGCGCTGCAGGGCGCCGAGAATCGTATGCGCCACGCCATCGTCGTCGTTGGTTCCGGTAATCGACCATCCGGAGCTCTCCGCCCGGTCCAGCAGATCCGCGGGCGCGTTGCCCATCAGCACCGGCTGCCCGGCGTAGTTCAGCATCTCGACATCGTTGTAGTTGTCGCCGATGGCCATGATCTCTTCGCGCCGGATGCCGAACGAAGTCGCCAGCCGCCCGATCGCCGACCCCTTCGAGCAGCCCGGCGGTAGGATGTCCAGGATCGACAGGTTCTTCCCTGGATATTCCGTCCGATGGGTCTCGATCAGGCCGGCAAAGTCGCTGGTGTTTAACCGGAGCTCGGCATTGCGCATCTGTTCCACGGTCCCGCAGACCATCCCTTGCACCGGGGCATGGCCGGAGTCGAAGGCTAACTCCAATGGATGGACCTCCTGGATATATGGGCGGTTCTGCTCTACCCATTTATCGACGTTCCGCTCCAGCGATTCCAGCGAATCCACCACCAGTTCCCCTGGGCCTTCATGATCGAAGGTAAAGACCGTCGTCCCCCCGAACTGCCGTAGTTCCCCGCAAAGCGCACGCGCCGTTTCGACCGGAAGAAGCCACCGATCGATGCGCCGGCCGCTGAAAGTGCGGGTCACGGTGCCGTTCGACGAGATCATCACCGTCTCCGGCGAGAGCCCCGCAAGTTCCACTACCGGCAGGGCATAGGCCTGCCGCCGCCCGGTCGCAATGACGATGTGAATTCCCTCCGCCTCGGCCCGGAGCAACGCGTCCCGATTGCGCGCACTGATTCGCAGCCCGGTCGAGGGGAGCAGGGTTCCGTCGATGTCGATGGCGATCATGCGGGTGCGAAGCGGGGAAGAAGTCATCACTTCAAGTCTATCTGGAGCCGCCCCGTCCGACGATTAGAGCCCACAAATAGTTGTTTCCCCGTGAAGGGTTCGGTTCCGCAGTCGATACAACAGGCAAACGGACGATGCCCAAGACCGCCTCCAACTCGATGCTCGTGAACGTGAGTGCTGCGGCGCTTGCCGTGGAACCCCCGTTCCTATCAAGCACCGCAGCGGTTGCGCCCGAAGGACCAACTATTTCGCTCTCGGAGATTGTCTCCGCCTTGTCCTTTGCCCTGGATCTCACCGAAGACGCCCGGCCCGGCCACGCCGTTCGCAGCTGCCTGCTCGGCATGAGAATCGCCACCGAACTCGGCCTTCCGGAGAGCCAGCTCTCGAGTCTCTACTATGCGCTGCTGCTGAAAGACGTCGGCTGCAGCTGCAACGCCAACCTGCTCTGCGAGATCGTCGGGGGAGACGATCGCACCATCAAGCGTAAATTCAAGCTGGAGGACTGGCGGTACCCCTCGCTCTCCGGTTTGAGGTTGCTCTGGGAGCATGCCGGCAGCGGCGAGCGCTTTCAGGAAAAATCGAAGCGCATCCTGCGCCTGGCCCTGCGCAGCCGCCGCTTTAGCCGCGAGCTGGTGAGGCTGCGCTGCGAATGCGGCGCCAAGATCGCCCGCAAGATCGGCCTGCCGCCAGACAGCATTGAGGCCATCACCAGCCTCGACGAGCACTGGAACGGGCGCGGCTATCCTGCCAGGCTGTGCGGGAAGGCAATCCCGGTTCTCGGCAGGGTCATCAACATAGCCCAGTGCCTTGACCTTTTCGCCTCCGAGAGAGGAACGGCATCCGCCATGCAACTGGTCTCGAGCCGCCGAGGGAAGTGGTTCGATCCAGAACTGGTGCGCATCGCCCGGTCCCTTGCCGTCCAGGGCAGGCTTTGGGAACATTACGGCTCGGGTATGGAGCGCAAGGAGGTGATCGGCCTTGAGCCGGGAGTCACTTTGCGGGCTGACGATCGCCAGGTGGACGACATCGCTGAGGCCTTTGCCGACGTGGTCGACGCTAAGTCCCCCTTCACCTACTGCCACTCGCTGGGGGTCAGGGATGCGGCCGTCCATATCGCGCGGCAGATGGGTATCACCGGCGAACGCTCCAAGCTGATTCGGAGGGCGGCTCTGCTGCACGATCTCGGCAAGCTGCGCGTACCCAATACGATCCTCGACAAGCCGGGCAAACTCGACTTTATCGAATGGCAGATCGTCCGCGAGCATCCCGGGCTCAGCAGCGAGATCCTGGGGCGCATCAAGCCGTTCAAGGAAATGGCGCGCATTGTAGGGGAGCATCATGAAAAGCTGGACGGCAGCGGCTATCCCGCCGGGCTAAAGGCCGATCAGCTTTCTTTAGAGTCGAGGATCATCGCCGTCGCCGACACCTACGCGGCGCTGCTCGAAGACCGCTCCTATCGTAAAGGACTAAGCCGGGCCGAGGCGCTCGCCCACATGGCGAAATACATTCCCGCCAAGCTCGATGCCGATTGTTGCGCGGCGCTCTGCGCCTCCCCGGTCTCTGGCCTGCCGTTTGACCGGCCCGGTCTCTCGCGTAGGCATTGAGGTACTCTGGAGCGGTATGACGAATGCTCCTGTTCCATGCTCTATATGCGGGAAGCTGGCCGCTATCCCGGCCGGCGAGCCTGCGATTTGCGAGGCATGTAAGGCGGCGGAGTTCGACCATCGGGGTGTGCGAATGCCGGCGCGAAGCCGTGTCGGCGGCATCATCATTCCGCAGTAATAGCTGGTTTTTACGGCATTCTAGAGCTCAAAAATGGGCCGATTTGGGCACGAAAAGCGCTGTTTTGTCCGCTTTTTGTACTGCTATGTGTCGCCTTCCAGGCAATCTTGCGCAGCTGCGTCAAGCGGAGAGGACATTCTCTGCCCGCGAGTGGAGTTTGCTTATTCCGAGCAGACCCGGCAGATGGCCTCGCCGAACTTCTCCGCCTTGGACGGGCCAATTCCGGAGACGGCCAGGAGTTCGTCGACGGTGCGGGGTTCTTCAACGGCCACGGCGCGGAGGGTGCGGTTGCCGAGGACGAGGAAGGCGGGAACGCCGAGCTTCTTGGATTCCTCGGATCGCCAGCCTTTCAGCTTCTCGAGAATCTCGGCTGCCCGGCCGGTGAGAGGAGCTTCTTCGGCCTCTGGAGACTTTCCATTTGAGGCGGCGTCCCGGCTGGAGCGCGGCTTCGCCTTTTTTTGCGGAGCGCCGCAGCCGTCCTTGAGCATCAAGGCGGCGAGTATCCGTTCGTCGACATCTTCGCCGTCGCGGGTGAGGCTGACCTTGCGATAGTTGATGCTTCGGCCTTCCTTTTCAAAGACGGCTTCGTCGATCGAGACCAGTGCGGCGGCGGCGAGGACTCCTAACAGCGACTCGAAGTCGTTGCGGAGGATCTGTTCGCGCGGAAAGAGCTGCTTGTGCAGTTGGCCCGTCGAGATAGACTGCCCACCGCGAAGGACCTTGAGCGCCGAGTGCATGGCATCGATCTCAGAGGCGGCAGGCGCCCGGAATCGCTGGGCGATCGAGCGCTCAGGCGAGCAGAAGTCGCACTGGCCGCACGCCCTGCGGCCATCTTCGGTGTCGCCGAAGTGGCGAACCAGGGCGGCCATGCGGCATTGGCTTGCGCCTGCATATTGCATGACCTGGTCGATTTGCGCCTGCCGCCGGGCGACCTGCGCGCTATAAGCGTCCCGCCACTTGCCAGGGCCGGGGGTGACGGTATCGGAGTAGTCGACCCTGGCGCCTCCGTGAAGGGCGAGCTTTTCGAGGGCGCGTTCGAATTCCTCGGGGTCCATCTTGAGGGCATCGCGGAGCGCTTCTTTGTCGAGGCCGCCGGGCGCCAGACGGCGGCTGATGTCCTGCAGGACTTCGGGCTTCGGATAGTCGCGTTCGAGGAAGAATTCGAGCAGCCGGCGGTCGGCGTAGGAGTACATCAGGACGGTGCGGCTGGGCTTGCCATCGCGGCCGGCGCGGCCGATCTCCTGATAAAACGACTCGAGCGTTGCCGGCATGGCTGTATGAATGACGGTTCGCACGTCGGCCTTGTCGATGCCCATACCGAAGGCGATGGTCGCGACGACAGTAGCGAGTTCGCCATTGAGGAAGGCAGCCTGCACGCGGTCGCGATGCTGCGGGTCGAGGCCGGCATGGTAGGCGGCGGCGGGAAAGTGGGGCGAGAGTTCGGCGGCGAGCGACTCGGCCTCTTTGCGCGAGGGAGCGTAGACGATTGCGGGACGGCGTTCGGGGTTGTCGAGCAGCTCGCGGGTTAGCTGCGCGCGCTGGGCTTTGGGGGCTTCGACGATCTCGATGGCGAGGTTGTCGCGGCGAAAGCCATGGATGAATCGCGCCGTCGACTGCATGCCCAGCTGCTTGACGATGTCGTCCTGAACGAGCGGGGTCGCGGTCGCGGTGAGCGCGATGACGGGCGCCGGCCGGAGGGCCGGAAGGTGCTGCCCGAGGGTGCGGTAGTCGCGCCGAAAGTCGTGTCCCCAGGCGGAGATGCAGTGCGCCTCATCGATGGCGACGAGGGAGGGCTTGCGTTTGGCGAGCATCTCGGCAAAGCCGGGAACGCGCAGCCGCTCGGGCGCGATGAAAAGAAACTGGAGCGCTCCGCTGAGGTAGTCGATGCAGGCCTGACGCGACTCGCCCCGGTCGCGGCCGGAGTGAATGCGGGCGACACTCAGGCCTTGCCTGGAGAGCTTGGCGACCTGGTCCTCCATAAGGGCGATCAATGGGCTGACGACCAGGGTAGTGCCGCCGCGGGCGATCGCCGGCAGCTGATAGCAGAGCGATTTTCCCGCGCCGGTCGGCATGACCAGCAACACATCGCGCCCATCGATGGCCGCCTGGCAGACCGCCTCCTGATTCGCGCGGAAGGCAGCGAAGCCGAAGGTGCGGTGAAGGAGGCCGGTGAGAGTTTCGGTCTGGACTGGCGATGCAGAAAGGCCGGGCATGGGATGACCCCATGATAACGGTTGTGCAGGAAGAAACTCGCGAGGATGCGTGGCACCCTCTTCAAACAGAGGATGCGGGGGCCCATCACGGGTTCCGGGGACTGTGAGATGATTCGATGTGTCGTCGTCCACCAGTCAGCACGAAGAGGCGCTCGAGAAGGAGCGCCTTGCGATACTCCGTCGATATGGGATGATCGACTCCCATCCCGAAAAGGGATATGAGGATGTCACCGAACTGGCGGCTTTCATCTGTGGCGCTCCCATTTCTCTTATTTCCTTCGTAGACAAGGAAAGGCAGTGGTTCAAGTCGCAAGTTGGTCTCGACGTGACCGGGACGCCGCGTTCGCAGAGCTTTTGTGCTCACACCATCGGCCCGAAAACAACGCTGGTGGTGCCCGACGCCACCGCAGACCCGCGTTTCAGCAGCAACCCTTTAGTCGTCGGGGATCCGAAGATCCGGTTCTACGCCGGCGCACCGATCGTCGAAAAGTCCGGGCACGTGCTGGGAACGGTGTGCGTCATCGATACGGAGCCGCGCACCCTGACTGCAAGGCAGCTCTCTGCGCTGGAGGCCCTGGCACGCCAGGTCGTAGTACTTCTCGAGCAGCGCGAGGCGATCGCTACGCTGGAAGCGGCCACCCGCGAATCGAAGATTGCCGAGCAAAAGATTCACGACTCGGAGCAACGGCTCCGGATCTTCGTCGACAGGTTCCCTGCGCTGGCATGGACGGCCAATCCCGACGGATGGATTTACTGGTACAACCGCCGTTGGTACGAGTACACGGGGCAAACTCCAGAGCAGATGGAGGGTTGGGGTTGGCAATCGGTTCACGACCCTGAAATGCTGCCTACGGTGATGGGAAGATGGTCCGCGTCGATACGAACCGGAAATCCCTTCGAGATGATCTTTCCCTTGAAAGGATCGGACGGAGAGTTCCGGCCCTTCCTGACTCGCGTAGAACCGTTGCGGGACGGCAACGGGAAGATCACTCAGTGGTTCGGCACGAACATTGAAGTGGATGCGCTGCAGAAGACGCAGCTCGCCCTGGAAAAAAGTCAAGCCGGTCTGAATCAGGTACTGACTGCCACGAGAGATGCTGTCGTGAGCGTAAATCGTGACTGGACGCTCACTTACATGAATCCCATGGCGGAAGGACTTTATGGTCCAGCGGAAAGCCTTGTCGGGCGCAATGTCTGGGAAGCCTTTCCTGCGGCGGCGGGTTCGCCTTTCCTGGAGCATTACACCCGCGCCATGGAGGAGGGAGTAGCGGCAAGCTTTGAGGCGGAGTACGGCGAGCCGCTCAATTTCATGGCTGGCTTAGAGGTCTATCCAAGCAAGGAAGGCATTGTCACGTTCTCGAGGGATATCACGAAACTGAAACACGCCGCTGCGGCCGTGCTTCAGAACGAAAAGCTGGCGGCTGTCGGCCGGTTAGCCTCGACCATCGCCCATGAGATCAATAATCCTCTTGAGGCCGTTACCAACCTGGTTTACCTGGCTCGTCGTTCCAAAAGCCAGGAGGAGACGCTCGCATACTTAGAAAGCGCCGACCTGGAACTCCGTCGAGCATGCGCGATTACCAAGCAGACCTTGCGCTTCCATCGACAATCTACGCGGCCAACGATGGTTTCCTTTGCGGAACTTGTCGAAGGAATCCTCACAGGACAGCATAGCCGTCTGGCCAACTCAAGCGCTCGCGTTGAAGAAAGCGACAGATCGGTGCGCCGGGTTCTTTGCCTTGAAGGGGAGATCCGTCAAGTATTGAGCAATTTCATTAGCAATGCCATCGACGCCATGCACGGGAGGGGCGGCACTCTTTTCATTCGCGGCCGGGATGGCAGGAATTGGAAGACCGGCGAAAGCGGGATGGTGCTTACCATCGCCGACTCGGGAATTGGGATGTCTGAACTGACCCGCACGAAAGTCTTCGAAGCGTTTTACACGACGAAGGGCATTGGCGGGACAGGTCTGGGCCTCTGGATCAGCAAAGAGATTGTCGACCGGCATCATGGCACTCTGGCGCTCAAGACGCGTCAGGGGACATCTCGTTCAGGTACAGTTCTGACGCTGTTCTTACCCGCGAACGGCATCGAACACAACCATCAGCGATAGTGGCCTGCCCCCCCCCGCACGAATCTGACACTTCGACAATTCAGGCGCGGCGGATGCGCGTGACTTCAGGGTTGCAGCAGGGAGTCGAGTTGTTGGCGGAGGTGGGCGACTTCGTTGCGGAGGCCGGCTAGCTGCTCTTCGAGGTTTTGGAGGCGGGCTTCTGTCCGGGCAGCGTCTCGTGCGGCTGCGGCGTGGCCGGTACGATCCTGGCTGAGGGCGTCCTGGCCGGCGCGGTCTTGCGGCAGGCCATTGCCGGCCGCCGGCACGAAGGTATCGCCGGAGAAGAGATGCAGGTAGCGGGCCTCTTTGGTTCCGGGCTGGCGAGGCAAGACCCGGACGAGGGGTGGGTCGCGGTCGATCAGCTTCTGCAGGGTGCTCTGGACGTCGGCAAGTTCGCTGAACTGGTAAAGACGGTCGGTGCGGCCACGGAGCTCGCCTGGAGTTTGCGGGCCGCGCAGCAGGAGTACGCAGAGGACGGCGACTTCGCGGCGGCCGAAGTTGAAGGCCTCGGAGAAGCGATGCTCGTACTTGGTGACGCGGCTGTCGGAGCCGCGGACGGCCCCGGCGAGGCCCTTGTCGTCGAGCCGGTGGATCGCTTCGCGAACGGTGTCTTCGTCAAGCTCAGTGACCGGATCGCGATTGGATTTCTGGTTGCAGGCATTGAGCAGGGCATTCATCGAGAGCGGGTAGTAGTC
The DNA here is from genome assembly GCA_965199205.1 of Acidisarcina sp. Lineage (GTDB taxonomy): Bacteria > Acidobacteriota > Terriglobia > Terriglobales > Acidobacteriaceae > Acidisarcina. Next base: position 1,586,178 of record OZ240688.1, on the reverse strand, counting down.
GGGGGTGGTGATCTCTTTTTCTATCAGCGCCCCGAGTACCCGGGCCTCGACCTCGGTGAGCAGGGCTGTCACTGGACGGGCTTCGCCGGGCTGTAGGTGTGGTTGGCGGTGGCGGCGGCGTCGAGCTTCCTCTGCTTGTTGCGCTGGCGCCAGGCGGAGAAATCAGGTGAGAACTCCAGCAGAAAGGCGCCGATCATGCCCTCGGCGGTGACCGTAGCCGCATTCTGAAAGGTGAGACCTACGTCGCGATCGGCAGCAGGGTAGTAGACATTGGAGATGCCGCCGGCAATCAGGTTGCCCAGGAGATTGGCGTAGTTCGGCCCGGTAGTGCCGTTGTCCCGCTTGCAGATGACGGTAGTGGCCATGGAGTACAACAGCCTCCGCTTGAAGGTGCCGTGGCCTTTGCGGAAGTAGCGGGGGTCTTCGTGCATCACGACGGGCAGGATGGCGTTGCCCCACAGGTTGCCGTCGGCAGTGTCGGCGTAGGAGGCGCCGAAACGTTTGAAGTAGCCCTGCGCGCCTTGCCCATACTCGGCGAAGCTGTCCCGGGCCTGGCCGATGCCGGCGGTAAAGGCGGCAAAGCCGAAGACATAGGGGTCGGTGGTGCTTTTGAACATCAGCTGGAATTTTTCGCGCGGCGTCAGCGGGGCAGCGACTCCGCCGGTGACCGAATTAAACGCAGGCATGACGCCCATGATGCGTTGATGTTCGGCTTTTTGAAGCTCCTCCTGAGTGGTGGTCTTCGCGCCAGCCGGGGAAGCGGGCCCGGCCTGCGTGGGAGCCAGCGGCACCGTGCCTGTCGAGGCTGGCGGCGCTGCCGGCGATTGCTGCGGCGGTGTGCTTTGGAGGGTGTCGAGGGACGCCTCGGCCAACTCGTCTGGACTGTCCTCTTCCGTCTGGATTCCAGTCTCTGCAGTTTCGAGGCCGGAATGCGCGACCGGGGCGTCGGGAAGCTGGGTCTCGGCTATGACTGGCGACTGCTGCGCGAGGGCCGCGGGAAGAAACAGCATGCCCACGCCAAGAATGCCGAGGCTGAGCCGGAGGCGCGCAATACCGCCGAGACCATGCACACGGTCTCTCATCGACCGCGGCAGGAAGTGGGTTTTGAATGTGCTGAGGGTACACGCGGCACTCTTGCCAGATGACACTGGCCGCGGACTGGATGACAAACTTGACCTGCCTATTGATCCGGATGACCAACTCGTGAGACGACGCCCTGCGCCTCGAAGTTTCGCCTTATCTGTGGGTGACGACTGCCGTATCCCTTCAGACAACTAATTTTAAACTATGACTTGGTCCGGAGACCGTTGAGGCTCTCAGCCCGCAAGATTTTGCCGCCTTCCTGGACTGTATACAGCTTGTTGACCGCCAGATCTTTCAGTGAATCGACCTGGCCGGATGGCCAGTGTATCTCGAGCAGGTCGACTGCCGGCGCCTGATCGAGGCCGAAGTGCAGCCGCAGGTCGTTTTGTGAGTAGTAACTGCCGCCGCTGCGGACCTCGTCGATCTGCAGGAGCGGTCGAGGGGACTTGGGATCGGTTCTGGCTGTCACTTGGACGCGCGCGCCGATACCGGTGCGGTTGGACTTGACGCCTACCGTCTTGATCTTGATCCAGTTGCGTTTCAAGTCTGAGTCGCATCGCAGTAACTGGGGCAGGGAGTTGACGCAGTTGACGGCTACATCGATATCGCCGTCGTTGTCGTAGTCGCCGAAGGCGCAGCCCCGCGCCGGGACGGGAGCGGTGATGCCAGGACCGGCGTTGCCGGTGACGTCCTCGAAGCGATCGTTGCGGAGGTTGCGATAAAGGTATTTGTGTTCGGCGTATGGAGCTTCGGTCCTGGAACCGTTGACCTCCGGATAGACGTGCCCGTTGGCCACGAAAATGTCGAGCCAGCCGTCGTTGTCCATATCGAGGAAGCCAACGCCCCAGCCGAGGAGCCGGGTGTTGACGCCGAGTCCCGCGATGTAGGTGTGATCTTCAAAGGTGCCGTCACCCAGGTTCCTATAGAGCGAGTCGGTATCGCCGGCGAAGTTGGTTTTGACGATGTCGAGCTTGCCATCACGATCGTAGTCGCCAATGGCGACGCCCATTCCAGCCTGGGGCTTGCCGTCGGGCGAGAACGCGGCGCCGGCTTCGATGGCGACGTCGACGAAGGTGCCGTCTTTCTGGTTCCGGTAGAGGGTGGCAGCGGTCGAGTCGTTGGCGACGTAGATATCGGGCCAGCCGTCGTTGTCGAGGTCGGCGACGGCGACGCTAAGGGCGTAGTTGCCGGCGGTGGTCCAGAGGCCCGCTTTTTCGGAGACGTCGGCGAAGGTGCCATCGCCTTTGTTGTGGTAGAGGAGGTTCCTGCCGGGTGCGAGCCCTGGAGGGCCGCAGGCGACGGTGAGACCCTTGTAGGTGCAGGGGCCTGACTCGGGGAGCGGAGCGGTTTTGAGGTCGAGGTCGATATAGTTCCCGACGAAGAGGTCGAGATGGCCGTCGCGGTCATAGTCGAGGAAGGCGCAGCCGGAGTTCCAGCGGAGACGAGACTGGGTGAGGCCTGCTTTCACGGTGACGTCGGTGAAGGTGCCGTCGCCATTGTTATGGAAGAGGGCATTCTGGCCGTAGTAGCTGACGAAGAGGTCGTCATGGCCGTCGTTGTCGTAGTCGCCGACGCAGCAGCCTTGACCCCAACCGCTGCGGGCAAGGCCGGAATTGCGGGTGATGTCGGTGAAGGTACCGTCGCGATTGTTCTTAAAGAGATGACAGGTGGGTTCGTGGCCCGAGGGGAAGCCTTCGAGACGCCAGCCGTTCACGAGAAAAAGGTCGAGCCATCCATCGTGGTCGTAGTCGTAGAAGGCGACGCCGCAGCCGGTGGTTTCGAGCAGGTATTTATTCTTGCCTTCGCCGCCGTAGATGGTTTTGGCGTTAAGTCCGGACTGCGTGGCGACATCGATGAAACTGACGCCGAGCGGAGTGCCAGCGATGGGCGAGACGCTGCCCGGCGGGGGCGGCATGGGCTTCGCCTGGTAGGCGGATTCGGTGCCCATGGTGGTCTGCTGAGCGTCCCGCGCCGAGGGAGGAGCGGCGAGAGCCAAGACTTCGGAGAATGGAAGGACCAGGGCGGTGCGGCTGAGGGAAGCGAGAAAGCGGCGGCGGTTCCAGGTAGAGGAAGACATCAATCGTCGAAAGCCTGCGTGGTCAGTATACGTTTGCGGCGGGAAGACCTTGGCGGCTGATTCTTGTTTGAATTTAATGGACACTTTCAAGTTTTGCGCCGGGGCGGGATTTCCCGTTCTGCAGTTGATCGGCGGTTTGGAATTCCCTGGCGGCCTCGACGGCACGGCCGGTGCGGCGATAAGCCTGTCCGAGCAGGGTGTGGGCCATGTAGTTGCCCGGGTCCATACTGAGGGCTCGTTCCAGATAGAGAGCGGCAAGGAGGTTGTTCTGCTGGTTGAGCATGACTCGTCCCAGCAGGATGTAAGGGCCCGTGGCCGTCGGCTCGAGCAGGACGGCGCGGCTCAGCGCTTGCTGGGCTTTGGCGTCGTCGCCGGAGCGAACATAGGCGTCGCCGAGGCGGTCGTAGAGGTTGGGATTGAGGGGGTTCAGATCGCGTTCTCGATGGAACTCGGCGATGGCTTCGGGGAACTGGGCGCGGGCGAGGGCGACTTCTCCTAACAGCAGGTGAGCCAGAGGAAGGTTCGGCTGGAGCGCGAGCGCCTTATTGGCAAAGATTTCGGCCTGGGCGGGGTTTTCCTGACGGAGCAGCAGACGGCCGGCGAGCAGATAGGCAGCGGCGGAATCTGGCGGGAAGCCGTACTGCAAGGCGAAGGCGTGGCGGGCGTCGTCGTAGCGGCGGACGGCGATGTAGCAGACGGCGAGTACGTAGTTTGGATCGACGTTGGCAGAGGGAACTGCAGCGCGTGCTTTTTCAAGCAGGGGAATCGCATCAGCGGGCTTGCCCAGGCTGTACAGGGTGACGCCGCGCATTTGCATCGATTCGCGGTCGGCGGGGTCCTGGGCCATGGCGCCGGCGTAAGCGGCTTCGGCGGCGACCATGTCGCGCTTCTGGTAGTAGATGAAGCCGCGCAAGGCCTCGACTCCGGGCGGCTCGGGGCTCTCCTCGTGAAGTGGGTCGAGCTGCTTCAAAGCTTGATCGGCATGGCCGGCGGCAAGCGCGGTACGCGCGGATGCGAGGATGGACGCCGGATTAGGGGCGGCGGCGGTCTGGGCGGCGGCCTGAAGGCCTTCGATATAGAAGATGAAAAGAAGGGAAACGGCAATGCGGCGCATAGCTAAGATTTTCAGAGTTTAACTGAACGATCAAGCGTGTGGCTTTCGATCGGGTAGCTCCGGGGTTGAACGGGTGAGCCGAAGATCGCTCCGCAACGGCCGGAAGACCATGTTCCGGGGTGATTCTGCTGGGAATCACGGTTTTGCGTCAGCGCATCCGGGCAAAAAAAAAGGGGGGAGCGTGAAGCTCCCCCTCATGTCGTGACCTCTGACGGAAGTTAGAACTGGACACGGAGCGAGAACTGCAGTTGTCGTGGTTGAGCGCCGGGAGCGTAGCCGGGGAACTGGCTCGACCCGCTGCCGCTGTTGATGAAGCCGGTGGTTTCGATGCTGGAGGTACTGCCGCTGCCACCGCCGGGGTTGCCGGCGCTGACAATGTTGAAGGCATTGAAGGCATCGACGCGGAACTGTGCGAAGAGACTCTCATGAATCGGGAAGTTCTTCTGCAGCGCCAGATCGGTATTGAAGAAGCTGGGGCCGAAGGCATCGTTGCGGCCGGCATTCCCGATCTGGTCGAGACCAGGGCAGGTAAAGCCGTTGTACGTTCCACCGCCGTCGCACAGGTTATGCCCTGCTGGAACGACGCTCTGGTAGAAGGTCCGCTGGTGAGTGGTCGGGTCAAGGCTGCTGAGGTGAGTGTGGAGGAAGCCGGCGCGCCCGTTGGGATAGCAGGGCGCCGAGGTGCCCCCGACGGCTGCGTTGCACTCTGCATAGGTGAGGGTGAAGGGTTCGCCGCTTGCCCAGTTGAGGACCGGGCTGAGCTGCCATCCTCCGATGATTTCATCGGCCCATCCTGGGATGCTGGTGGCAAACATACCTTTGCGGCCGACGGGAAGGTCCCAGATACCGTAAATCGTAACCTGCTGTTCACGGATATCGTTGTTCCGGCCCTCGGTCGCCCGGCGGTTCCAGGTGGCGAAGCCGCTATTGAAGTCGATGCCTTTTTGCCAGGCATAGTTCACGTTCATCGAGAGGCCCTTGGTGTACTGCTTGGCCAGGGTGATCTGCAGAGCGTTGAAGTGGCTGTCCTGGTCATCGCCGTAGTAGGCGATGTTGCCGGAGGTTCCGTTCGGGCCGTAACCGCAGCCGCCATTGGCGGGCAGGGCGATGCCAGCAGCAGCTGCCGCAGCGGCATAACCTGGTTGCTGGCAAGCGGGGAGGGTGCCGCCATAGTAGCGGGTGAGATACTGCGCGGAGTTTGTGCCTCCGTTCGCTGCAATTCCCAGACCGTAATACGGGTTGGTCGCAGCCGTACCCAGCGCAGGGCTGGGGTCCCAATGGAGCGGGGTTCCCGTGACGCTATATGCGGCAGGAAGCACGAGTCCTGCTTCATCGGGGTTGGTGTTATTGCCGTCGCCGGCGCTCAGAGTATGGGTGCCCTTGTTGGCAACATAAGCAAAGGTGACCGACAGAGTAGGAGTGAGGGTGCGCTGGACGCTCAAGTTCCAAGCGTCGATGGTAGGCATGCGGAGAGAGTTCGGGCGCGCTTTGATCGTGACGTTGAAGCCAGGAGCGGGGAGCAGTCCGTTAGCGGGAACGGTGGGAAAGACATTGGGAACGGGACCGCCGCCAGCCGCTGCTCCGCCGCCGGTTGAGCCCGCCGCGGTGCAACCCGGCGTATCCGGACCGAGGCAGAAGGCATAGTTGGTCGCCGCCCCAGTGGAGGAAAGGCTCTGGTTGGCCAGCACGGGAAGGTTCTGGGTGACGACGTGGCCGAACATCGATCCGAAGACCCCGATGTCAAAGCTGCGCCCGTAGCCGGAGCGAATGACCGTCTTAGGATCGAACTGGTAAGCGACGCCGATGCGCGGGTTGAACGGGTAGGCGGACTTCGTCCATCCCATGTTGGTGGGAACATTGCCGTAGCCCGCAACGTGCAGGTATCCGTCACCGGTACCGTCGTTGTAGGGCATCAGAGCGCCGTTGCCTTTGCCGTTGACCGACTCGGGGAAGTAAATCTCATAGCGGAGGCCGAGGTTGACGGTCAGGTTCGGAGTTGCGCGCCAGGTGTCCTGGGCGTAGAAGAAGTCGCGCTTCTGAAACTCCTTGGCGTTGGTGGAAGTGCTGACATAGCGGTTGAAGGAACTGACCTGGCCAAGGGCGAAACTTGCCCATCCGTTGCCGCCGGAGTTGGTGAGTGCCGGGTCAGAGGTTGGTCCGTTGCCGATGTTCAGAATGCCGGTGCGGTTATTGTCGCTGGGTACGCGCAGGTTACGCGCATAGCGCAGATCGGCGCCCACTTTGATAGAATGCGTCTTGATAATCTTGGTCCAGTTATTGACGACCTGGAACTGGTCCTCACGTTCGATCAACGGACAGTTGCAGCGGCTGACATTCAGTCCATCGCCGAAGTTGTTCACTCCGCCATTGCCGGGAGAGGTCACGTTGAAGTCCGGAAGGCCATTGGTGATGGTCTCACCGGTATTCAGTCCCACGAGGCCAAGATTTGCCGCCGCCTGGACGTTCTGATCGTTCTTGGAGTCGGCGATGTTGTACCGGTAGTAGCCAACGCGGAAATCGGTGAGCAAGCTGGAGCTGATGGCGTAATCGGCGCCGGCGGCGAGGCTGTCGTTGGCACCCGTTGAATTGCCGCCATAGTTGTTGTAGCCGAGACCCGGTCCGCCAAGTCCGACGGCCTGGAAGATCTGCGCGCCGGTCAGGGTATCGGTGAAGCGGCTGAAGCGCTCGAAGAGATGAATCTTTTCAGAGAGCGTGTAGTCGAGCCGCTCGTCCCACTGGTTGTTGTTGAAGGGGCCGCTGCCACTGGTGGTGTAGTTGGAGGTGATTCCAGTCAGTGTGCCTGCCTGCGGAGTGATCGACGCGTCCGAGTAGGGCTGCAGGGCTTTCATAATGGCGAGGAACTGGGGCGAAATCTGGGCGATCGGAACAACGTTGCCAGCGTATGGCGTTCCGTTTTTCTGATAGACGATGCCGTTGCCGGTACCGCCCGCGTTGAGGTAGTCGCTGAAGTCGCAGCCTGCCGTGACTCCGGCCGCTGCAGCGGTGGCATTGACCGCCTGCGTTCCGAGGCAAGTGTTGGCGACGGTGGCCGTCGGGATGGTGGTGGTGGCGCTCACGCCGGCTTTTTGACGGATACCCTGGTAGTCGGCAAAGAAGAAGAGCTTGTCCTTAAGAATGGGACCGCCGATCGAGCCGCCGAACTGGTTTCGGACACCGCCCGGGAAAGGACCGGAGCCGGGGTACTGGGTATAAGGATTGGTAGCGAGATTGGCATTGCTCTCGCGATAGTCGAATACGCTGCCATGGAAGGCATTGGAGCCGGACTTGGTCTGCGCTGTCATGACCGAAGAGACGGCTTTGCCGAACTCCGCGTCGAAGTTCTGGGTGGCAATCTTGGTTTCGGAGATGGCATCGAGCGGCGGGTTGATCACGATAATCCCTAGGATCGCGTCCTGGTTATCGGTGCCGTCCAGCTCGAAGGCAACACCGCCAAAGGCTTGGCCATCGACCTGAATCTGAGCGCTGCCCTGGGGGTTTTCGTCGGCTGCGTGGGCCCAGCTGAGAGCTTGCGCGCCGGGAAGCAGGAGCTGCAGGTTAGTAAAGTTGCGGCCGGTGACGGGCAGGCTCGACACGTCCTGCTGCGTGAAAACGGTGGAAACGTCGGCGCGATCGGTCTTCAAGACCGGGACACTATCGGCATTGACTTCGACGGTCTGGGCTTCGCCGCCGACCGTCATTTTCGCGTCGATTTTGGGTGACGTATCCGCGTAAACCTGGATGCCTTTGGTCTCGAAGGTCTCAAATCCCTGGAAAACCACCTTGAGGTCATATTTGTCGGGGATCAGATGCCCGGCTTCGTAGTCGCCGGAAGGCCCCGACTGGACGACGACGGTCGTGCCCTTGGCCTCGTCCGTGATGGTGACTGTCGCGCCCGGAATGGCCGCCCCGGTGTTATCGGTTACGTTTCCGATAATCGATCCGTAGACGGACTGAGCATGGGCTGCGTTAGGAAGGCACAACAGGCAAAGCATGCCCAGGCCAATGGCCAGGGCTGCCGAGGTTCTCTTTAACATTTCACTAGTCTCCCAAAGGTGGTAAATCATTCATTCATCTCTCATTGCCGTGTATCCGGCCATGTTGCGCGAGCAACTGATGATGAGAGTGTCTTTTTTTGCCGCTAAGAGACGACAAAACATGCATTACGAAGCGGGGCCGAAGACGCACAGACTTCGCAAAACAGTACAACGACTGCTGATAAGGCCGATATCTCAGCCCGAAGCGAACTATAAGGACTGCGCAGGGCACTGTCAAGCCGGAGACTGACGAGGCGGCACTAAATCGAATTTGTAGGCCAGTACGGATTTCAGGGGCAAACGGGGCAAAGCGCCGGGTAAGGCCTGGCTGCCGGCTACTGAGGAGTACAAGGCTCGGAGCGATCGGCGATTGCCGCGGCGAAGAGCCGCGCCTGCCGGTTATCAGGGGAAAACAGGAGCATCCGCTGAAGCACTCGAGCCGCCGCCGGGCCGTCGCCAAGTTTGCATTCCGTAATGGCCAGGTTCAGGGCGGCAACCTGCTGCGCCGGATCGTTCGCGAAGACTGCAGACCAGAGCTCGACGGCGGATCGCTGGTTGCCTGCCTTGGCATCGATCAAGGCCGTGTCTCCCCTCGCGGTAGCGTCGAATGGGTTGGAGGTGAGCGCCTGCCGATATTCGGAGAGCGCCGCCAGGGGATCGCCGCTCAGTTGGTCGAGGACGCCCAGCTGGGTATGAAGGTCGGCATCCGAAGCGGCAGCGACGCCCTTCTCGGCTGCGCGCAGAAAACGCTGAGCGGTGACGCCTGCCTGTCGATTGCCCTGCAGGGCAAGTTGCGAGTAAGCGATTCCGAAATCCCGGTCGCCAGCGACGCCGCGCACCGGAATGAGTTCCTGCGAGGCGGCGGAAGCGCCGGTCGCTCGCTGAGGCGCGGCCCCGGGTATCTGGATGCGATGGTCGGTGACCTGCTCATGCCCGATGTCCCGGGTGTCGCTGCGCGGCATGTGGCAATTTGCGCAGTCGGGCTGCTCGGGGTGGTGCTCGGTCGCGAAGACGGGTCCGGTATGGCAGGCGAGACACTTGCTCCGATAGAAGGCGACGGAGGTCTCCGGATCGGGGGTGCTGTGCGGATCGTGACAGGTGGTGCAGGTCAGCCGATCGCCGCTCTTGCGCTTGCAGGCGCTCTGCAGCAGGGCCTCCCACTGGCTGGTGGCTCGCCCCCCGGCCCCGACCGCATTGCGATGCACGAAGCGGATGACGTCGTCTGAGACTTCCTGCCCGGGGCGGAAATCGGCGAGAGTGTGGCCGGCGCGATTGACGGAAACCTCGGCTTCGAGATGGCATTGCAGGCAAATTGAATCGCGCCTGTCTACGGCGAGCTTATCGGGGTTCAGGATCGGCCCGTGGCCACCCTGGGCGACGTGAGCTTTGCTGTTCCCGTGGCAGCCCTCGCAGGTGATACCGCCGGCATTGAAGGGGGCGGCGGCGAAGTGGTTGCGAGCATCGGGCAGCGCAGGCTGCACCTGGCTTGCATGACAATGCAGGCAGCTGCTGTCAATCGGGAGGGTCAATGGCATCTCGCGCGCCTGCTGGTAGTGGGGCGCCATGTCCCAGACGCCTTTTTTGGCATACCAGTTTATGGGGATCTCAAACCAGTAACCCTCGCGCTGCGACAAGAACGTTCGTCCCCGCCGGCCCGACCCGAGATAGTACAGTAGTTCCTCTTCTCCTTTGAGGGAGCGGCTAGGGTCCGGCGAGGAGCGCTCATACGACAGGAAGACCCGGCCATTCCTTTCGTCGATTCGGTAATGCACTCCGGACTGAGGGTGAAGGAAGTCAGCGGGAATGATGCCATCTGCTGCCGGCCCGCTCGCCCGCGCCATCGACGATCGCTTGTACCGCTGATAGATGTCGCGGTGGCAGGAGGCGCACACGGCATCCGGATCGGGGGCGCCGACTGACTGGCTTCTGCCGCTATCTGCTCTGGCGCCCATAAGGATACCGGCGAGAACGAGAAGGAGCGCGCGGGCCGCGAAGGAGAAGGATAGTTGGCGGTGGAGCGTCTTCAGCATGATGGTGGCTCAGGCCGCCCTGAAAAAAGTTATACACCGCGGCGGCGTGACCGTACACACTCGGGGATTTGGGCAACGACAGGAGTAAGACGGGCTACGGCGTCAACTTCTTAGCGCAAAAGCGAGGATCGTCCTTCCGCTGACCCCAGCCTGTCGCTCAAACTCATGAAGAAGTCGGTTCTCCAGATCGTCGGGGTCGGGAACCATCTCGCAGGCCGCGATCTCTTCCTCCGTCGCACCGTGGTAGCAGAGCTCGCAGACACCGATCCCGTCTTCCGATCGCACGGGCGGCCCAAAGACCCGGCAGGTCATCGGCCTAGAGGCATAGAGATCGCAAGTGCCGGTCGCCGGATCCAGAACGGGACAGACTTCGTCATCGGCGAAAGACTCGAACCTGGTTTCATCCTCCGGGCTCTCGCCAAGCAGGCCGGTGAGCGGGTCTCCGGGGTAGTCTGCAGCCAGGTGGGCTACCGAAGTTTGCACGCGCTGGCGCACGTTCCGCGCGCGCTCCGGATCCTGGGCGTCCAGTTGCGCGATTCCACTGCGCAGGCGCGCAGCGTCTAGCTGATGAATCGGGAAGACTCCAACGCAGCACTGGCTGCAGCCCGGCTTGCACACCAGCCAGGGTCCGCTCCTGCCTGCTGCAGAAAGAAGCGCCGCATCGACGATCTGAATCAGGTGGGAGTCGGAGATGTTTACTCTAGGATCACACGCCATAACTCACTTGGGAGCAGCGGCAAGTCAGGGTATCCCTGGGCTGCAAAGATCACTCGATCCGCTTTCGCCGAGGCGAGGAGAAATCAAGAACCTCTCGCGCGCAATCGGATGCAGGCGATTCGCTACTTTACCGCCTGCTTCTTACGCTCTGCCCAACGCCGCTTCATCGCTTCGGCAATCCGCTTGCGCCCTTCAGGCGTAAGCTTGCGCTTTCCGGGTGCGGCTTTCGCGGCCACCGTTGGGATAGCAGTCCTTTTCTTCCGGGTGACTTTTGGCTTGGCGACAGTTTCCGACGCAAGCAAGGTTCTCGCCTGTTGAAGCCGGGCGATTTCCTCATCAATTCCTGCAAGGATTTCTTTTAGATCCATGTCGTTTGCCTCTCATGATTGCTGTGTCGATGCAAAAAACCACAGCCGACTAAGTCGCTCGACAATTTTGCTGGCTGGTTCTCCGTAGGATACTGTTCGGCAGGCTGGTTGACAATTCCCAATGACCATGTGAGAGCACGAAGGTGACGGCTCACGAGCTAAATACTCGGCAAGATACCCCGGCACTCGCTTTGCCACCAGCGATGCGGGAAGAAAGAGCGGCCGCGCTGCTATACACGCACCGCAGATAGCTATCGTCATAGTCCGATCTGGCAGGATGATGCGGAGGATCTAGAGAGAGTCGTCGTTGGTGTTCGACGGCTTAGGTGCTCGTATCGAATACGCAGTCTTTGTTTCCGATTCAGAAGAGAGAGCTCTCTCGGGCGTCTTGTTTCCATCGCTCGCATAGCGCCGAAGATTCTTCAAAGTATCCTGCTTGTCCCGTGCGTATTCGGTGGCAAGGCGAGTTAATGCATACGTCACGATGTCGCTGTGATGCAGCCCTTCCATCTCCGGCTCGCGGCGGAAGTTGAGCCACAGGCGATGCACCAGTTGCACATCATCCGTTTGGAGAGTGGGCGCATGCGGACCGATGTGGAAGCCCTCGGCGTCACCGTTGGCCTTGACGATGTAGAAGGTGAACTGACGCTTGGGCTCCATCAAGGCCTCCCAGGCATGGCCCATGTGGAATGCCTGCTCCTGGGGGGTCAGCTTGTTGGATGTGCCGGAGACGACCGCTGAAGCTTCGAGGGTGTTAGCTGTCTGTACGAGCGCGGCGAAGACATCGCCGGCCGGCACCACCAAGAGCGAGATATGTTTGCCGAAACTCTCGGCAACCGAGACCGCCTTGGTAAAGAGCATCTGCTCATGTTCGCTGAAGGACTGATCGGAAGCTTCGAGGAACTCCGGGCCCCCGGCGCCCATCATGCGAGCGGTGAGGACGACGATGTCCTGCTCGTCGGTGTTGGTGCGCGAAAGCGCCCACTTGAGCGCGAACGGATTGACCGCATCGCGCATTGTCACCATCACGCATCCTGGATTGATCTGCAGGGCCTCTCGGCTGATCGTATCTTCATGCTCGAGTTGAAAGTGCTCCTTCATCTGCTGCTCGGTGCTGGCATGCTTGGCCTTGTTACGCCGCTCCGAGAGCGAAAAAATGATGAAGAATGCGGCCGCGAACGCAATACCGCTCACCGTCGCCACGCTCTTGGTGAAAAGGTTGACGATCGCGATCGACAGCAGCACCATGAAGACAGATATCAGGCCGATCGGGATTTCATATTTTCCGATATGTAAGTTCGGAGGCACCTTCCATCCGCGTTCGCCTTTGTACTTCCAGCGCAGCACCAGCATGGCCAGGCTGTTGAAGGTGAAACTCCAGATGACGCCAAAGGCGTAGGCTTCGCCCAGAGTGATGACATTGCCGCGGGTCACGACGATCGTGAAGAGTTGAAAAACGGCGACAAGATTGACGATGCGGTAGCTGGTGCCGAACTTTGGATGCGGCCGCCGGAACCAGTCCGTCAACACTCCATCTTCGGCTACCCTCATCAGCACGCCGGTCGAGCCGATGATCGAAGTGTTGATAGCTCCTGAGAGAATCAGAAATCCGACAATGACGACGAAGACGCGGAAGATAATCCGCAGCGCCTCCGGCCCGACCATGTACATCGCGAGGCCGGCGATCAGGTTGTCCTGGTAGATATGAGTTCGAGGGTAATCGGGAATCAGCATCACTGCCAGCAGCGACGCCATGCCGGTAAAGATGAAGCTATAGATCGCGATCACGATCGCCGCGCGCTTCAGGTTTCTCAGCTTCGGATGCTCGATCTCGCGATTGACCTGGGCGAGCGATTCCTCCCCGCTCATCGCCAACACCGAGTGGCCGAATGCCATCAGGATGCCGAAAAGGCCAAAGCCGGCACTGAACTTGATGTTCTTGAGGAAGCCCAGGGACTCAGTCGAGAAGTGCAGGTTGGAGGGAGTTGGAGGGGGCGGGAGCCTGGCGCCGGTATAGATTGCCGAGAAGATTCCCCAGCCCAACAGGATCACGACCATGACGGTGGTGATCTTCATGACATCCAGCGCCTTATCGCTCGACTCTTCGATCCCCTTCGTGTTCAGCCACCAGTAATAACAGGTAACAACCACGGCAAAGGCAGCCGAGGTTCCGTTCATCGGCAACTGTGGAGCCGCATGGGCCGCTCCCAGCATGGCGGTGGGCAGCCAGCCCCGGGCCGCCGCAACAGTCATCAATTCGTTCAGCAGCCCGGTAATGTACTGGCCGGCGGAGACCCCAGAGATCGGACCGGTCAATATGTAGTCGAACATCAACGCCGAGACGCTCAGCTTGGCGAAAGTACCGCCCAGCGCTTCCTTGACGACGCGATAGACGCCGCCCCGGGTGAACATGGAGCAGCTCTCGACATAGACCGCGCGCACCGCGAAGGAGAACAACATGACGCCGACGATGAACCAGGGCGCCGCTTTGCCAACCGCCTGCTCGGCAATACCGCCGGCATAAAAAGCCGACGACCCGAGGTCGTTCAGCACAATCGCCGCGGCTCTCCAAAAGGAAATGAAGGTGAGCATGACCGACGAGGCCACGACCAGGCGTACGCGGTTGGATATGTTAGCTGGGGCTCCGTCTACCGGCATAGGTGGGATTGAGAACGTCCTTTACCGCGATCACCAGGCAAACCTGCCGGCGGGGCGCTCACGGCTGAGTGTATTTCTGATTTGCCCCATCGTCAAACATCAAGCAGCATCGATCGTCATTCGCCGAAGAGCTCATAGAGGTCTTCTACGAAGCTGATAGCGACGACAATGGCCGAACCCATCATGCCGATCAAAAAGATCGCGCTCAGCACGTGCATGACGAATTGAATAATCGGATGATCCATCCAGAAAGATTCTACAACCCCGTGGGCTTCGCTGCTATTGCTTCCCGGGCGGTAAGGTAACCCGGCCTGGAACGCCTGACCGGATGATAGACTCACGGCGAAGTGTCAAAATTTGCTGCCACGCGGTACCCCGCAAGTTCCTTTTCCAGGACTGCCTTCCTCGCGAGCCCATGGACGTGGGGCCTCCTCTCCGCATTTCTGCTCGACCTTCCCTTTCCCGTCGCCGGCCCCATGCCGCCCTGGCGAGGTTCGATCGCGTGGATTGCCCTCGTGCCGGTGCTCTGGGGAATTCTCTCGGCGCGCGACCCGGGTGACCAGCGGTATCTGTGGCGAAGCACTCTCGGCGCTTATGTTGGCGGAGTCGCATGGTACGTCCTGAACTGTTATTGGATCTACGCCACCATGCACACTTACGGCGGCATCGGTTCGCTGGCTTCCTGTGGCATTCTGCTGCTTTACAGCCTGGTGCTCGGGCTTTACTTTGGCGTTTTTGGCTTGCTGGTCGCGTTGGCCCGCCGCGCCTTTGCCAGCACTGCGATTGCGCTGCTGCTTGCGCCGGTCTTCTGGGTAGCGCTCGAGTTTGCGGCTTCGCGCATTACCTGCGTTCCGTGGGACCAGCTCGGCTATTCGCAGGTGGATAACTTCTGGCTGACGCGGTTGGCTCCCTTCACCGGCGTTTATGGCATCTCGCTGATTCTGGCGGCCGGCAACGCGCTGCTGGCAGGGGCGCTGCTCGCCCGGCATACCTCGGCGAAGCTCGGGTCTGCCGTGGCGTTCCTGCTGATCGCCGGATTGCTGCAACTTGGTTCGTTCACTCACCCGCCCCCCTCGCCGGCGACGGCGACCGCGGTGCTACTGCAGCAGAACCTCGATGTGACGGAGAGCAACGACTGGGTCGGCCCGGAATGGGACCGGCATACGGCCGCATATCTCGCGCTGAGCCTCAAGAGCTGCGGGGCATATTTCGCCGGAATGCCGGAGCCGCATCCTGCCGTCGTGAACCCGGATTGCCCGGTCAAACCCGCCTTGCCCGACCTGGTCGCGTGGCCGGAGTCGCCGTCGCCCTTTCGCGAAGAAGACCCCCGCTTCCTTAAACTCATGGGTACGCTGACTCGGCAAAGCGGGTCGCCGGCGGTTGTCGGGAACATTGGTTCCCACCAGAACGGGGTGACCACGGAAATTTTCAACTCGGCTGAATTCGTCGCTCCGGATGGCCGCTTCGCCGGCCGTTACGACAAGATTCACCTTGTGCCATTTGGGGAATACGTGCCGTACAAGGGCATGATCTCCTTTGCCGGCACGCTGACGCAGGGGGTGAGTAACTTCTCGCGGGGTGGGCTGCGGAAGGTCTTTACCGCCGACAACCATACGTTCGGGATCTTTATCTGTTACGAAGCCGTCTTTGCGGATGAGGTGCGCCACTTTGCCAGGAACGGCGCACAGGTTTTTGTAAACATCTCGGACGACGGGTGGTACGGAGACACGAGCGCGCCCTGGCAGCACTTCAACATGGCGCGCATGAGAGCGATTGAGAACCGGCGCTGGATTCTGCGCTCGACCAACTCTGGCGTAACGGCCGCGGTCGACCCGTTGGGGAGGGTCACTCAATCCGCTCCGCGGCACAGAATGACCTCGCTGGCGGTGCGCTACGGCTATCGCAGCGATGTCACGTTCTACTCCCGCTACGGCGATCTCTTCGCCAAGCTGTGTGCCATAATCGCAATAGCCGCAGCTGTCGAGATGGTGCGCCGTCAGCGGGTCAGCCGCGCCGGGCGGCATTCAAGACAAGCCACACCAGAGACTGGCACAGCATAGCCACTGGCACAGCATAGCGACTGGCACAGCATAGCGACAGGCACACCATAGAGACAGGCACATTATGACGTTGAACGAACTCGAATTTATCTACGCTCCGGTCCGGGAAAAAGTTACGGTCCTGCGGGAGTATCTTTGACCCGGCCAAGCTGCGGCGTGACCTTGCTGCCCTGGAAGTAAAGCTCTCCGACCCAAATTTGTGGTCCAATCCCGCCCAATCCCAGCCGCTGATGCGAGAACGCAAGCGGTTGGAGGCCATGCTCGCGGACGACGCTGAACTCGGCCACAAGAGCGGCGATGTCGATGCTTACTTCGAGCTCGGCCGCGAGGGCGAGAGCGTCGAGATCGATCTGGAGCGGGACATCGCCTCCCTGACCACCTTCGTCGAAGCAATGGAAACCCGGACAATGCTTTCGAGCGAGACGGACCCGCTCAACGCAATCCTGACCGTGCATCCCGGCGCCGGCGGTACCGAGTCCCAGGACTGGGCGGATATGCTGCTGCGTATGTATCTGCGCTGGGCGGAGCGGCAGGGCTTCAAGACGGAGATTAACGACTATCAGGATGGCGAAGAGGCGGGCATCAAGTCCGCCACCATTACGATCTCCGGCGAGTTCGCCTTCGGGCAGCTCTCGGGGGAAACCGGGATTCACCGGCTCGTCCGCATCTCGCCTTTCGACCAGGCGAAGCGGCGGCATACCTCTTTCGCCTCGGTCTTCGTCTCGCCTGAAATCGACGATTCGATTGAGATCGATATCAAGCCGGACGACCTTCGTATCGACACCTATCGCTCCGGCGGCAAGGGTGGCCAGCATGTGAATACGACGGATTCCGCCGTTCGCATCACCCACATTCCCACGAATATCGTCACCCAGTGCCAGAACGAGCGCTCCCAGCATAAAAACAAGGAGCGGGCGATGAAGATGATGCGCTCCAAGCTTTACGAATTCGAGCTGGAAAAGAAGAAAGAGATTAGCCGGAAGCTCGAAGATTCGAAGCTCGACATCAAGTTCGGCTCGCAGATCCGGTCCTATGTGCTGCAGCCTTACCGGATCGCCAAGGACCACCGGACGAAGGTCGAGTTCGGCGATGTCGACCGTGTGCTGGACGGCTATCTGGAGCCATTCATCCGCGGCTACCTGCTCATGCGCCGCGATGGTGCGCCAGTGACGGCGGACGCATCTGACGATCTGGAGTGATTGCCCATGAATGAACCGGAAACAATCCGTGAAATTCTCGAAAACAGCAAGAATATTGCCGTGATCGGCCTGTCTGACAAGCCGGGAAGGGCGAGTTACGGCGTCTCGCATTTCATGCAGCAGCAGGGCTACCGCATTATCCCGGTGAACCCGTTGGCGCGTTCGGTGCTTGGGGAGCGGGCCTACTCGACGCTTGACGAAGCTTACCAGGCAAATGACGGATACATCGATTTAGTAAACGTATTCCGAGCTCCTTCTTATGTGCCGGAAATTGTGAAAGATGTCATGCGGCTGAAGATTCCACGACTGTGGCTCCAGGAGGGCGTTTGTCACGAGGAGGCCGCGCAATGGGCGGAAACTGCGGGAATCAGGGTGGTAATGGACCGGTGCATCCTGAAGGATCGTCTCGCCGCCGGTCAGCGTCGAGTTGCGTGAACCGCCGGAGCGGCAGGGGCTGATCGGGGACGGACGCGGATGGATTAGAAAACCTTTTCCCGAAAAAGCAAAGTAAGCTACTATGCATCCGTGACGGTCAAGCGAAGAAAACGGTCAACTCCCGCCAAGCTCGACATCCGATCCGTGGCGGACCACGCTAAAGTTTCCATCGCTACGGTTTCACGGACCATCAACGGCATCTCCAGCGTCGGGCCGGAGCTGGCCAAGCGCGTCTGGAAATCGATCGAAGAACTGAATTATTATCCCAACACGCAGGCCAGGGGACTGGTTTCAGGTCGAAGCCGGCTGCTCGGCCTGGTTGTTTCGGAGATTACCAATCCCTTCTTCCCGGAGTTGATCCAGGGCTTTGAGGATATCGCTGTCGAGCATGGCTACGAGATTCTGACTGGATCGACGAATTACGATCCGAAGCGGATGAACCTCGTCATTCGCCGGATGCTTGAGCGGAAGGTTGAGGGTGTCGCGGTGATGACGTTTGGCATGGAAGAGTCACTGCTGCAGCAGCTGGCGGAGCGTAACGTGCCGCTCGCGCTGGTGGATTTCGCTCTGCCAAATCCGCTGGTCAGCACCCTGCGGGTGGATTATGGCGCTGGGATACGCCAGGCTGTTCACCACCTCGCCGCACTCGGCCACCGCCAGATCACCTTCATCAGCGGACCGCATAGCCTGCATTCCGCCCGGGCGAGGCTGGACACCTTCCGGCTTGCCGCCAAGGAATCGAGGTTCCTGGCGAAGGACGCCAGGGTTGTCGAGGCCAATCACACTCTCGAAGGAGGCATGCTCGCCTTTGAACGCCTGCAGGCGCGGGGTGAGTTGCCGACCGCCATTATGTGCTCGAACGACATGACCGCGATCGGGGTACTGCGATCGGCGTACGCCACCGGCCTGAGAGTGCCGAAAGATTTGTCCATCATTGGCTTCGACGACATTCGCTTTGCGCAGTTCACCACGCCGTCGTTGACGACGGTGCAGATGTCGCGCACAGCGCTGGCCCATAATGCGTTTTACGCATTGCGGGACCACAGCGAGGTTCCCATGCTATCGGCAGTTCGTGAATACCCGATCCCGACCAAGCTCATCGTGCGCCAGTCGACGGACGTGCCGATAGCCGCGGCCCAGACACGCAAGGACACTTGATGTAGCCGGCGGCGAAGGCATGGGGGGAAGGGCTCGGCGTGGCACAGACTTGCCGGGAAGCAGGCCCAATAGGCGTCGCGGTACGATCAACAATTTGCCGGCAAGCACCAATACAGGAAAGATTATTTAGGATAATTTTGGTGACGAAATAATACTTGCACAGTCCAAGGCAACTCCGGTTATACTGAAGGAGCGTCGAATAGGGACTGTGGCTCTACCGCTCGTTATGCACTTTGCTGTAGCACTACCTGCGAATATCCCGATTTCAATTCAGCGTTATCTCTACAAAAAGGAAATGAATCAAGTTATGGAACAGGGAACAGTGAAATGGTTTAACGATGCGAAGGGCTTTGGATTCCTGAGCCGCGCCAACGGTGAAGATGTATTTGTTCACCACACCGCGATTCAGGCCAATGGCTTCCGCAGCTTGCAAGAAGGCCAAGCCGTACAGTTCAACGTGGTGAAAGGTCCCAAGGGCTGGCAGGCTGAGAACGTTCAGGTCCTGTAAGCTTCGCGCAAACTTCTAGCAAAAGGGGCGGCGCGAGCCGTCCCTTGTTGCTGTCGCGCGATCTGTGGCGAGTAGGCTCCACAAGTCAGGCTCTGCTGGCTGTTCTGTCGGCATGTGTGTGGTCTTGCGATTCGCGCCCTCGGCGAACGGATGTCCGTTCCCAGCTGGCGGTGATTGCCTAAGCATTGCGAGCTATTCCCCACCTGCGCCGAGCAACGCTCCCTCCTGCTTAACTCCCTCGTGCTCAACTCCTTCTCGCTTTTCTCATTCGGCAATTATCCCTTTCAAGCAACCCTTCCTTCCCTTGACCCTTTCATCGCGGAAAGGTGGCTATTTCCTCCTCCAGGCGTGCGTGAAGACGCTCGGCGTACCCGATAGGGATCTCAAAGGCCCGCTTATCTGTGACGAGTATAAGAATGTTCCGCGTGCTGTCTAGAATTGCCGAGCAAATCTCGCAGTGCATCAGGTGCTTCTCGATCTCGGAGCGCAATTCCGCGCTCATCGAGTTGTCGATATAGTCGGAGATATACCCCCAGACGTGCTTGCAGTTCAGCTCCATAGAGCCCTCCGGAAGATCCCGCGCCGCTGCGGGGAAAAGGTGCTCTTCAGCAACGGAGCCAACTTCTTCTGCAGCAACATCCGCGCCCGGTGCAGCCTCACCTTTACGAGGTTTTCGGTGACTCCCAACGCCCTGGCGGTTTCCTCGACGTTCAGCTCCTCTAGATCGCGCAATGTAAATACCTCACGGTAGATGGGCGGTAATCCCTCCAGGGCCGACTGCAGAGTGGCCCGCAACTCCGCGCGCTCCAGCGTATCGGACGGTATCTCTCGCCAGTCGGTCAGCATCGCGGGCGTGAAGTCGCTCTCTTGACCCTCCCGCTCTTCATCGAGCGAAATGAGATTGACCCGCTTTGCTTTTCTAAGCCGGCCGCGAGCTTCGTTCAGGGCGATGGAGATTAACCAGGTCCCAAATTTGGCGTCGCCGCGGAATGAATGCAGGTGGCGGAAAGCTTTGACCATGACATCCTGCGACGCATCTTCTGCCTCCGCCTCATTGCCGAGCATTGCCAGGACAGCCATGTAGATCTTCGTCTCGTATGGACGGACAAGCTGATGAAAAAGCTCGCGCTCGCCGCCAGAGATACGTTGGATGAGCTCCAACTCGTCTTTCTGAGTATCGCTCGTCATCGAATAAGCTTCACTTTCGAACCGCTCCAGCGATCATGTGTGTCGCCTGCCCCGCAGATCGATCCTCAACCCACTCAATTGATCTCTGGTAACTGGTGGTAACACTAAGGCTTCGATCAGCTTCTCCCCTTAGACACATTTTTATGCTTGTAGTTACAAGCGGTGTATCTTCCCAGGATGATCTCTCGCCATGCCCGATCAGAGAACAGCCGTTACCATGCAGGACACCGCAACATCGTTCAATCTTTGTTGATGGAGTAAAAATCGATCGTTCCACGACTCACTGCGTCAAAATCTAAATCTTCACAGGCATCGTTATTGCTCGACATACAATCAGAGAGGGCTGGATGGTAGCGGATCCGTGCCCGGCAGAGCGTTACAACTCGGTGTTCCTCGTGCCTACCAGTCCAAGTTGAATCTGCATGCTTTTGGCACGCTACTTAGAGTCTCATAAGACTGTTGCTTGGGTAGGCGAGCAACGGGTACTTTGAGTGCGACCGCTGCGCTGCGTCAGCGGAGGAATTTTACGGAGAAAAAGAATGGATCGTAATCAGATTCTCGAATCAATTGCAGAAGAGATCAGCCGGCTGGAACGGGTCAGGGACCTGCTCAGTACAACCAATGGACATTCCCCATCCAACGGAAACGGCCATAGCTATCCGACTGTCTCTACCCCGAAGAAACGAATACTTAGCGACGATGCGCGCAACCGCATCGCTCAGGCGCAAAAGCGGCGGTGGGCCAAGCAGCGCAAGGAGTCCGCGGCCGTAAGTAAGGCCTAGCTCTGATCGATACAAACGCATGTTAAGAGTGAAACTTCTTCATCCGGAGGCGAGATTACCCACCGTCACCTACGCGGGCAGCGACCTCGGTTATGACCTCTACTCGGTAGAGGACATAACCCTGGAGCCTGGCGTCCCCGTTAGAGTTCGGACCGGTATCGCCGTCGAAGGCGGCCCGGGTGTTGGTTTTGTTCTGGGCGATCGTTCTTCGATGGCTTCGAAAGGCGTTACTTATGCCGGCGGCCGAATCGATGCCGGGTACCGCGGGGAAATACTGGTCTGCCTCATCAATACAAATCAGCCGGAGTTCTCTCTCAGCAGCCGGACGAACGCCGATGGTCTGGTGACAAGCGTCGCCCTCAACAAGACCGATGTGAGCGTTCACATTCGAAAGGGCGACAAGATTGTGCAGATGTCTCCTTTCGCCGCAATGACGAGCGGCGCGATCGTGGCCGTGGACGATCTGTCGGCCACCGATCGCGACATCCGTGGTTTCGGATCCAGCGGCAGATAACAGTCCCAACTGACGAGGAGTAGAACAAGAAAGGGGCACCCAAAGGCGCCCCTTTTCTTTACGGCCTGTTTCAGGTTAGGGCAGATAGTAACGGAAGGACGTCCAGAACATATTGTTGTTCGCCTGAGGGGTTGCCGGACCAGCCAGTCCGGAATAAACATTCCGGGTGACGTAGTCATACTGGACGCCTTGCCGCAGGCGACCCAGTGGACCCTTGTAGAAGTCATACCAATATCCGGCGACGAAGGCTTGCACGTCGCGGGTGTTGGCTGCGCAACTGCCCGGATTGTTGGGAGCAAACGCGCTGACTGGCGCCGGTTCGGTACTGCATCCCTTGTTGCTGAAAGCGTAGTTGCCATAACCGAATTGGCCGCCCGTGGGCGACGTGCTGAAGTTGCGCAGGACGCCGTCGCTGCCGTAGTTGAAGTAGAGATCCAGCCGCTTTGTGGCGTGGGCATCGATCGTCGCCAGGGCCGAGTAGCCGTGGAGCAATTTCAACTGGCCGGCGTAGTTGGCGGTTGCGTCCGCAAGACTCGAGTCTTCATAGCGACCGACACCATCGCCATAGAGACCTTTGAGACCAAACTCCACCCGCTTGTTAAAGGCCGGGTAGCGGGCGCTTCCCCCGATGCCGCCGCCGACCGTCTGGTCGTTGTAGGCGCTGGTGTAGCTGATGGTGACGGTTGTGGCACCGGTCGCCGGGTTAAAGACCGAGGTGTTCTTATAGCCGACGTAATTGCGGTATTGGAAGAAGCGCGCCAGGCCATAGACTTCATAATGGCCGCCGAACTTCGGTTCATACGCCAGCTTGGCGATCATGTCTGGAGCTAAATTGAAAGAGTAGTTCGCCGCCGCAGCGACCGCCGGCACATTGCCGGAGATGGTGTACGTGGCGCCGCCGTCATAGTTGCCGCCGCCGGTGCCGTAGGTGCCCAGCAGGAGGTTGCCGGGAACGGTGCCGCCCAGGTTCAGAGTCTCCGGATTTTCTGCCGAAACGCCGAGCCACAGCTCTCTGGGCTTAACTTCCTTCACGACGCGAAAGCCATACTGGCGTTCCCAGCTGAAGCCTGGAACGTAGTTCGGGTCAATCGTCAGCGGGGTGGCTTCACTGCGGGGCGAGAGTCCGGAGCGGGTCTCGGTGACGAGCGACCACATCTGACCGCCGCTTACCTGCCAGCCATGGGTCTCGGCCTGGGCAAACAACTGGCGCTGGCGCATGACATAACTGTTGCTCTGGTTGTTATTGGAGGTGATGCCGGTACCGAGCCAGTCAGCCTCGTAGTAACCGCGCAGGGTGAAGTTGGCAGCCTTGCCTTCGGCCAGGAGAGCGATCCGCGACTGGCGGCCGGAACCGTAGAACTCGCTCAACTGCGAATAGTCTGAAGCGCTCAAGGGCAGAGCGTTGAAGGATGTAGGAATGTCAGAGCCGGTCGCATGGTTGCGATACACCGTCTCCCCGGCCAGGTAGCTGCCGGTTGGGCTCAGGGTAATGCCCTTGAAGTGGATCGCGTCCGGGTGTTCCAGGGCGGCGGTGGTCTGCTGCTGCGAGGTCTGCACGGTCTGCGCGAGGGTCGCATTGTTGGTCTTCAGGTCGGAGACTGCTCCCTGCAGGCTGGTGACGGCCTGGGTGTTCTCCGTGTTCGCCTGTTGGGCTGCCTGCACGGCCTGCTGCGCCTGTTGCGCTGAGGCTTGTGCCGCGACCGCGGCTTGCTGCGCCTGCTGCAACTGGGCATCCTTGTCGGAAAGCTGCTGCCTGAGGCTCTGGATTTGCGTCTGCATGTCGGTACGCAGGGCGTCGATCTGCGACTGCACCGATGGCCCCTTCGGCTCTACGGGCCGGCGGGTTCGCTTCGTGGTGGATTTAGCGGCTGGGGGAGTTGTGGCGCCGGTCGACGCTGTTTGAGCGTTCCCGGCGTTCATCGCCAGGACAAGCGCCAGGCTGGCCAGCGCTTTTAGATTGGTGTTCATTAGACCTCTCTCGTTCGGTTCCCAAGTGCAGGATGGCGTAATGCGAAAAGACCGATAATGGTCCGGCTCCGCCTCGAACGATCCCTCCACGACTTTGCGGTCGCGAAAAGGAGACGCACTGAGAAGGCCCGTTCCATCTACGAGGCTCTCAGCGCTCTGTTAAAAACAGGCTAATTCTGTATGAATAACCCAACAAAGCAGCGCGGGCTGGAGCGCGTGCTACGAACTGAAAAGTGCGGAAAGTGTCTGGAGAAGTCATCGGCGCTTACGCGCTTCACTTCAGTATGTTCAGGGCGCGGCTGAAGCCATCGCCTTCAAACCCCTGGTTTGGGTTCCGGAGGGAGGGGAAGCGAGGGCGCAGGATCTTGAAACAGTCCCGATATGGCGAGTGCCGCGCGTCCTGCGTGTGGGACGTGGGCTTCAGCGAGTTCTGCCTCTCTTCGCGATGCCGTCCACTGCGAGTCGATCTCGACGGTGCCGATCTCTCCGGTGGCCCATTGGTTAAAGCTGGACCACGACCACTTCGAGGGCGTGGCGACGAGGCGCGCTTTACCGGATTGGGGTGCGTGTATTGAAGCTTTTCGGTCCGTTTGCGCCCCGAATATACGTTGAAATCATAGTAGCGCGGCTGCCAGAACGGCCGCTCCCCGCGCTGCACGGCGACCGACAGCTTGAGCGCTTGGATCGCCCTGCAGAGAAGCGCCGCCTTAGGTTCGCTCACCAGGATGGACGTGTTCGGGCATGACCACGTATCCGGCGACCACCAACTGATATCGAACCCGCATCGTTTCGAGGGAGCGTTCAAACAGCTCCCGCGCCGTCGGCGAGCCGAGATTCGGTCGCCGCTGGTAGCAACTGAAGGTCACAAAGTGAAACTGACCCGATTGCTGGTAGCGAACCAGACCCTTGGCGATGCGACCATCGTAGCCCATGCCGAGGCGCAGGCCCCTACTTCCTTTTCAGAATTTCGGATCTGGGCGGCCTGATTCCCGATGAATAATTCAACAGAGCGGCGCGGGGATCAGGGCTTGATCAGCCAGAGTCTGGTAAGGGCGCCGAAAACCCAGGTCTCAAGAGCGAGACCTGGGGCACCCGCATTGGTGATGATCTTCAGACCTGGGCCACCCGCCACCCGCATTGGTGGTGAATTCCAGACCTGGACCACCCGCCAGCTAGGCCGCCCCCAAAGACCCCTGAGATACTGGACGTGTGTTGCGCCCATTCCGAACAAGCGAAGCTCAGAAGGAGAAGCTCCTGGCAGCCGCCCGCGACGCCGCGCCCTCCAGTCCTCATTTACTGACGGTAATAGACGGGTCGCTTGGAACCCCGCCGAAGGGTTTTGCGCATGATCTTTCCCGCAGTGAGATTGGTCGAGGACTGCACGTTTTCGTGGCCGCCCGCGAAGCCTTTCAGCGATGGAAACAGTTCGATTTGGGATGGGTGCAGGTCGTGAACCCGATTGCTAAGATTGCGCCGGGCGAGCTAGTAGCTATGGAAGCTCACACCGCCTACCTATGGTCGATTAGTTTTAACCGCGTTGTTGAGGTTGTGGACAGCCCAACTCGCTTCGGCTTTATGTATACCACTACTGCCCTTCATGTCGAAGAAGGGCAAGAGCGGTTCGTCATTGAGTTTGATCCCGAGAGCGAATCGGTGTCTTATCTCATTGAAGCAGTATCACGTCCGAGGCATATTCTGGCCCGCATTGGCTACCCTGTATCACGAGCAATGCAGCACCGATTCGCAAGAGATTCGCACGCGCGGATCAGACGCTGTATCCTGGGCAGCTAATGTGCGGGACGAAGTGCAAATTGGAGAAGATGTCTCAGCACAGCGCAGCCCAGAGCGATAGCTAGAACCAAGATCACTCGGGACCCCCAGATGCCGCGAGACGCCTCTTCCATCGCAACTACGTACGCGGCGACAACCGCAACAAACGCAGCTAGTACGCCATCCAGTAGCGCTACTTTAAGCCCCCAAGGCTGTCGGACCCCAAACAGGCCAGCCCTCCAGCACCGATCCCAAGAGCTGCTGCGAACAGTATGTTCACCACGACCAACACAGCGCCACCGGTTGTACCGATCATTACTCCTCCTTGCAGAGATTGCCGACCTGACCGAGGAAGTGGTTCCACTGTGCATCTTCAAAACCGCTGCCCCCCAAAGAGAATTGCAACGGACTTGCGACAGTCCCTCCAAGGTTGATATTGAAGTTAATTGAACCTGACGAAGCAGCCGAAGCCGAAAATGTAATGCTTGCCGGGTAGAGAAGATGTCCAGGATTCGTCGTGAAGGTCATGCTCTGCGAATTCATCGCCGCCACATTTACAGACAGGTTTTGGAAGACGCCGAAGGTCTCGACACTGATCGGAATTGTAGACCCAACACTCAGTCCACCCGATGGCGAGAAAAGCACACTTTCGAGTCCGCCCAGTCCTGAGTAATTTCCGAAAGTCCCAAAACTGTTCTGGACGAAATTCATGACATCACTGGCACTCGAAGTACACGGAATCGTCGTTCCGTAACTCTTGCTCACGTTACTTGGGGCAACTCATCGCTTAGACACAGCATAAAGGGTCATTCCAAGAGTCATAACATACATGGCTATCAGCAAAACCCAGAATTCTATTTTCTGGCGACGTTTGGTCTTCTCGCTAACAACACCTCCTTGCACTGCCCTTCCCCATCCACGGCTGAGTACCCACCACGTGCAAGCCATGATGGGCGGACCGAAAAGCACAATCACGAGTTGTTCCCACAATGGAGTAGAACTGCCATTCATCGTCATACCCTTAGTGAATGATGTTTAGAGCACAGCCAGCAGCAGCTCCGAGGTAAGTCAATGCATCGTAGGCAAATTTAGCTTCACCCACCCCGGTTGCAAATTCTGCCGCTTCAAGCCCTGTGGAAGCTAAACTCGCGGCACCATTTAATGTTTGTATTGTCTGTCCCGCTCCGGTAACGGCTGAGAACGCCCCACCCGCAATGGCCGCCGTTGTTACATCAGAAGCGCCGGATGCCCAAGGCGTACCCTCGATGGAACTGCCAAAGGCGGCTCCGAACCCTTGTATAGGTCCTGCAACGACACCTTGGCCCATGTTGTAAAAGACACTGTGGCCTCCGCCTTCTCCACTCCCAAAGCTTTGGATCAGGTCTATTGCGCCACTGAAGGCATTGCCCCCCAACGCGTTAGTAATGAATCCACCAACGCCGCTAGTTCCGATGCCTAACGCTTGTAATCCGCCAGCAATACTGACCTTTCCAGCAGCTTCCGAAGCACAAGTGAATACATTTTTATTTGGGGCACTAGGAACTAGCCGGGGCGGTCTCTTGCTTTGGGCCGCCCATCATGTTTTGTCGCCAAATTATTACCGTCGCTATGACGACATTAGGAGCACAAATACAACATGTCAGAAACAGCGCATCGCTAAGCGGGTAAGTGAAAAGGGCCAGCGCCGCTGAAACACACGATCCGACCGCGAGCACCCACATGCTCGGTTTCGCACTCAGATAGGAAAGTAATGAAGTAGGCAATGTCAAGAACGGCCCCAAGAACAAAATGGGCCACACCGTCCAGGAGTCTCTGCTCGAAATGGTGAAAGCAGACTGAAGTCCCAAGAAGCAATAAACGAGGCCTATCAATATGCCAATGACTTTCAATGGTCTACCTCCAAGAGATTCAACATGTCAATTGCAGCCGAATAGATAGGAAATCAACTGACGATCTGCAGTTTCGACATACGATGTCGGCGTCACGAGATCGATGGCTTTACAGAGTTGCATGTCACAAGAAAGGGTGGCTCCTTGCCGAAATGGATTCAGCGTAGTTAAAGCATTCGCGTTCGCGCCTCCGTAGCAGATGTCGTGCTGGCGGCAAGCTGAATCTGTTCCGTTCAATGTCAGGAGGTTATTGAAATCCTGACCGTATGGGCCTGGACCGCAAAAATTCGTGCCGGGTAAGGTCGTTTTTGGATACTGCCTTACGGGAGGAGTTCCACTACTTGGGGCACTGTGCAATCCTCCTGCCCTATGACCGGAAAAGAAAAAGGAGAGTAGCCAACCGGAGAATAGGAGTAGACGGGTGCAAATACAGTAGCTTCCGGAAAATTCCACCAAGTGGTTATTCGAATCTCTGAACCCGGGGGCAGGCCGCCGCCAGGTCCATTAGGATCATTGCTGTTGGGGTCACACCCATCCCCGGGCGGACATCCGCCTCCCCCGCCACCACCTCCTCCGCCACCACCTCCGCCGCTTGGGTCGCAGCTCGGATCGCTCGGGTCGCAACCACCGCCTCCGGTGGGATCATCAAGCCCCAGCGGGTCTCGGAACGACAGCGGGTTATTCAGCACATAGGCATAGCGGTTGAGGCTCTGCGGGTTAGTGAGGTCGTAGGAGCCGTTGTACGGATCCGGCGAAAGCCAGCGCCCCTGACCGAAGGAGTAGCTGCGGAACTGGGCGTGGTCGTCGATGACATTGTTGGAGGAGTTGGTATCCTGCTCCATCCCGGCAAAGTGGAGGAAGTCCTGCGTCGCGGTCGCCTTCACGATGGTTGCCGCATAGTCGTCCCCCCAGGGAAGCGAGGTAAACTTCGCAGCCACTGCTCCGGTGTAGTCGGTCCGCATGCGTTCCGTTCCAAGATAGTTTTCATGCTCGAAATAGGTGGTGCCGTCGCTGCCGCGATAGCCGATTGGCTGACCACCCCAGTATATGCGGCCTTCGTTCGCCGTATTGGCGGTTTCGGCCCAGCTTGAGACCCGCCGCCCGGCAGAGTCATAGGCATATTCATAGGTGGCGCTACCATTCTCAACCCACACCCGGCGGTTCATGGCGTCATAGATGTACTGGCCATCGGCCCCGCCCCCATTGAATTACGACCGACGCGGAACGCAACTGAAGGTCACGAGATGAAATTCCCCGGCCGGACAGATTGAGAATTCCATCGCTTCCATTTGGGTTCACGGTTTGTTGATCTATGACTATCGATCCCGCGTTGTTGGTGTATTCACTGCGGTGGTTTGCGTAACGATCATAGCTCTAGTGCGGCGCTCCGGCGCTTACCAGGTTTGCTAAGAGACGGTAGGCTCCCGGCACGGCTGCAGGCGTCTGCCGGTAGAGCGCGTAAGCGAGATAGATATAAATCCCTTTGCCGTCGCGCGCATATAACAGGCCGCCTTTCTGCGGGTCTTGTCCTGGATCGTGGGTCTCGGTCAATGGCACGTACTTCGGGTCCCAGCTTTCCATGAACGAGTGTCCTCGCTCCTCGACCCAGCCGTCAAAGTCGGTAGAGGTGATCTGGTTGGGCCAGCTCATCAGCGGCGCCTTCGGATCGAGGATGGCCACGGGCGCGCTCTCATCGACGACTTTTTCGGGCGATTTGCCGAGAGTATATGGAAAGGGGCCGAAGTTGTGGTCGTATTCGCCACTCTGGTATTGGACGACCAGGGCGCCGCCGTTGCGAACATAATCCAGGAGACGCCCATTGCTGGCCGTCAACTCCGGCCGTGCGGCGTAGGCCCGGATGCCGAGCACGATCACGTTGTATTTGCTCAGATCCCCGGAGGACAGCTCCTGCGAACTGATGAGATGAGGAGGAACGCCCAGATCTTCGAGAGCTTGCGGGATTTCGTCGCCTGAACCCATGACATAGCCCAGGTTGAGGCCGGGCGCGACTTTGACGTCGACTCCCCGCGCGCGGTAGGTCGCCGGGCGGTAGTAGTTATAGGGGCGCAGGCCGGGATAGCCAACGGTGCGATAGCCGTCGGAGTAGTCTTTGCCTTCACTTTGCGCGATGGCCTTGATCTCGTAGCTTTTCGATTCAAGCTTGTCGGGATGGACGCGGAAGCTGACCCCCTGCTCCTCGCCGGCCTTAAGGCGGAAGGCGCCCTGCGCCGGCTCGGAGGTCCAGCCGGTTGGCAGGGCCAGCCGGACATTGCCGTCGGCGATTCCGTCAAGGTTGCTGTGAACGCGGGCGGTGAGGGAGAACTCGGTCTGGCCGAGAGGCACGGCGCCGGCGCCCGGCTGAATGCCGACCGAGATGCCGGGAGCGATGACCAGCGGATTTTCAACCGAACCGATGCCCTCCACGCGATGCACGGTCTGGACTGTCTGGCGGACCTCAATCGGGACGCCGTTGTAGTCGAAGTCCGCCGAACCAGTAAGCGGATAGGGCGCGAAGGAGTCGTTCAGCCAACGCGGGTCATCGATGTTGTAGTAAGCCTGTTCCGTGCCCGGCCTGCTGAAATAGGGACGGGTTCCCGCAGCATCGGGGGCGATGCTTATGCGAAACAACGCATCCCTGGCGTCGCCAGCGGACCTGGAGTCGGGGAGGCGCTCGACATTTGCCACAGCGCCGGCTTCGGAAAAGACGCTGGTCTTGATCAACCTGGCTGCTGCCGGTTGCTTGGTGCTTGCCGGGTCCAGTACGTGGATGCGGACATATACCTCCGCACCGGGAGTGACGGC
Organism: Acidisarcina sp.; assembly: GCA_965199205.1. GTDB lineage: Bacteria > Acidobacteriota > Terriglobia > Terriglobales > Acidobacteriaceae > Acidisarcina. The sequence continues at coordinate 1,555,824 of OZ240688.1, read as the reverse complement.
GGCGCGGGTATCTTCGGCGGCCAGCGCGAGCCCAAAGCCCTTGTTGCCGCCGCCGGCTTTGGGAGCAGCAATTGCGGTAATCTTCAAGCCGAGCGCATCGACGAGCGCTGCGTTGAATTGAGCGAGCTTGCGGTCGAGCTCGCTGGTGACATCGGCCTGATCGTCTGCCGAGAGGGAACTCGCTTTGACCTTCGCGATCAAGGCGGCCGTGGCAAGATAGCCGTCATGCAAGGCGGGAGCAGTCTTCTCCGGGACAGCCGGACTATAGGCGGCCATTGCCTTGGCCAACTGCGCGTCGATCCCTTGCAGGCCGGTTTTTAGAAAGCCCGTGTCGCCGTGTGCGAGAGTCGCGATTCCGGCGAGCGAGGTGTCGATTCCATCGAAGAAGCCGGACTCGTTCTCGCCACTCTTCACCCTGGTCCCGTAGCGGTGATACTCCGAGTTGACCTCACCTGGAAGCACGACATAGCCGCCCCCATTCTGGGTCTTCTGGAAGCCCCATCCCTGGCGGGCGATCTGGGCGTAGGTGCGGCCGAGGAGCGGGTCGTAGGTTCCTTCCTCAACGACGACATTCGTCGCGGGCGTCTCGGTGCTCCACTGCTTCGTGACGTAATTGTAAAAGCGAATCGGCGCCCACTTGCCGGTCGCGTAGTCGAACATACCTTCTTTGCCGATCGAGTAACTGGGCACGCGCGCGTAGACTTTCAATGGAAACCACGGGCGAAGTCCGGCCTTGATCTGGTCGGGAAAGACGGCGGGATCGCCGGCGGCGGTGAAGACCTCCTGCGCCATTTCGCCCGAGACCTGGTGCTGGCCGTGGCCGTCGGTGATGCCGCCGATGAAGCTTGCGGTGATGACCAGCGGACGGTTCCTCCGCACGGCGCGCACGGTGTCATAGAGGACGCGGTCGTGGCCCCACTGCTGAAAGGCCTCCTCGATCGTCTTTGAAAAACCATAGTCGGCGACGCGCGCCCAATACTGGTCGACGCCGTAGTATTGATCGGCGGCGAGCAGTTCATTGGTCCGGATCAGCCCGAGAGCGTCGTCGGCATCGCTCGAGACGACGTTCTGGCCGCCCTCGCCGCGGGTCAGCGTCATCAGCGAAGTCCGCACACCCTGGCCGCGCGACTCATAGGTGAGCATGCCGCCATCTTCGTCGTCAGGGTGAGCGACGATCATCATCATGCTTGCCCAGGTGCGCAGGCGCTTGAGGTCCTGCCAGAGGCCGTTGCCTCCGCGGTCTTCGGGAAGGGTCTGGGCGGGGATGACGCTGGCGGGCTGCGCGTCATTCATCAGGTCAGCGGGCGAACTCTGCTGCGAACGGCAGGAGACGGACGCGAAGACTGCCGCAAGCGCGAGCAGCGTAGAGGCGCGCCGTGCGGTCGACCGGTTTGGTTTCATTCCTTATCCAAGCGAAGCAGGGTGTCGAACTTGAAAGTGCGATCAATCCTCAGTGTACAATCCACGCAGTTCCAGGCGGCTCCGAGAGGCTTTTTCGTCGCTCATTTCTCCCCGCGTTCGCACCTCTTTCAGGGCAGCCGGACGCGTTGAAGAATGGCGTTTCTTTTCTCCTATTCATGAAGACACCCTCAGAAAATGCCGCCAGCTTGCCGCCCCGGAACAATGCCTCAGCACTGACGCGCCAGGTAGGTTTTGGCAGCGCTCTGTCGCTGAACATGATGAACATGATCGGCGTTGGCCCGTTTATCACCCTGCCGCTGGTGGTGATTGCGATGGGCGGCCCGCAGGCCATGCTGGGGTGGGTGCTTGGCGCCTTGATAGCAATCTGCGACGGTCTGGTGTGGGCCGAGCTGGGTGCGATGATGCCGCAGGCGGGGGGCTCCTACGCCTACCTGCGCGAGATGTATGGGCCCAACCGGGGTGGACGGCTCGCCTCATTCCTCTACGTGTGGCAGCTCGGCTTCAGCGCGCCGCTCTCGATCGCCTCGGGATGCATCGGACTGGCGCAATATGCGGCTTACCTGTGGCCACCGCTGGCGAATAGCGTCTTCCCTCATGTTCACGCGCCGCTCTTGCAGCAGGTCCACTTCACCGCGCTCGCCGGGGCCGCAACCTGCGTGATCACGGTTGGGCTGCTCTACCGCAATGTGCGTTCGATTACCCGGCTGGCGTGGGTGCTGTGGGCCGGCGTCCTGGTGACGATCGGCGCGGTCATTCTCGCGGGCTTCACCCATTTTCATCCGGCGATGGCGTTCAGCTTTCCGGCGGGAGCGTTTCATCCGGGGCGGAGTTTTTTTACCGGATTGGGGGCAGCGACTCTGATCGCGACCTACGATTATTGGGGCTACTACAACGTGAGCTTCCTGGGCGGTGAGATCCGTGACCCGGGGCGCAGTATCCCGCGGACGATCCTGATTTCGATCTTTGTCGTTGCGGCTCTCTACCTTTTGATGAACGTCAGCGTCCTGGGAGTCATTCCCTGGCAGGAGCTGAACCACTCAATCGATTCTCAAGGAAAGTTTGCGGTCGTCGCGATAGTGATGCAGAGGACCTTCGGGCCAACGGCTGCGCGGGTGATTGCGCTGCTGGTGATGTGGACGGCTTTTGCCTCGGTCTTTGCATTGCTGCTCGGATACTCGAGGGTGCCTTACGCCGCCGCGCTTGACGGCAATTACTTTCGCATCTTTGGGCGGCTGCATCCGAAGGAGGGCTTTCCGCATATTTCGCTGTTGGCCCTGGGAGGAGTCGCCACCTTCTTCTGCTTCTTCGATCTGTCGCACGTAATCGCCGCGCTGGTGGCGATCCGGATCGTGCTGCAGTTTCTGGTGCAGCATGTCGGGGTGATTCTGCTGAGAGTTCGTGAACCGGACCGCGAGCGGCCCTTCAAGATGTGGCTCTATCCAATGCCGCCGATTCTCGCCGCCGCAGGCTTTGTCTTCGTGCTGATTTCCCGCCCTGCGGCGGGACGGGAACTAAGTTATGGGGCAGCGATCGCGGTGTCGGGATGCATTCTTTATTTCGTCCGGGCAAAGTATCGGAAGGAATGGCCTTTCGCTTCTTTGGCCGGGGCTCGGCTCAAGCCAAAAAGCTAATCCGCACTTCCCCAAAATTCGAAAACCGCGCAATCACCTCCGAGGCTTCAATGGCCAAGCCTTTGCCGGTCCAGCTGCCAGTGGTGACCCAGTCGCCGGCCTTGAGGCCACCGGTGCGGTACTGTCCTTCGTTAGCCAGCCAAACCAGCAGTCGGACGAGGTCTGGCCCGGAGGTATTGGCGCCAGTCTTTTCCACCCGGACAACGCCATCCACAATCAGCGTCGCTGTTTCTCCCGCGAGGTCGGCGTCGCGCCAGCCAGCATAAGGCGGCCCATAGGCGAAGCCGCCATTCGATTGCAGGTCTCCCCTTACCGAGAGCGGGTCGGCTTCGTCAGGGTCTTCGAAGGCCGACTCGAGCAGCTCAATTGCGGGATGAGCGCTGGCGATTGAGGCCACGACCTCATCCCGCGAGTACTCCTCTTGACGAACCGGCAGGTCCCTCCTGAGCAGGAAGGCGATTTCCGCCTCGATGCCGCGCATGCGGCTGAATCTGCTGTGAACGATCGAGCCCGTCTCCGCGAATCCGCCGCGCAGCGCCATCGGCGCACAAACCGGGGCTGCTTCCGCAGAAGCGGCGCCGACCTTCCATCCGCCGATGGGTCCCAGCGTTTCGATCATAATGTCTTGCAGGTGATAGGCTTCGGCCAAGGTTGTCGGCCGCAAACCTTCGGGCAACGCCTGGATCGGCTTCTTTTCGCGCCGCGCCCCGAGCAGGATCTCGGCGGCCTGCCGCAGCTTATCGTCATTGAGCGCATCGACCGGGCCGCCCAAGTTCGTTTCGCCCGAGGTTGTTCCGTTGCCCGTCTCGCCCGTGCTGGTATCGATAGTCGCGTCCGTCGTCTCCATGGCCATCCCTCTTTCCGTCTGCGGTTTGGATGCAGACCCGGCTCCGCATGGTTCACTCGCCGCCGACTCTCGCTCACGGTGTCAGCGGGCGGCACGCTGGCGGGAACATTCATACAAGAGCACGCTGGCAGCGACCGCAGCATTCAGCGACTCGACCGGCCCGGGGCAGGGAATGGTGATGCGCCCATCCGACCGTGCGATCATGACGGGTGGAAGGCCGCTGCCCTCATTCCCTACCAGGACGGCCAATGGCCCGGTGAGGTTTGTCGTGGGAGCAGGGTCACCGTCGTTGGGGACGGCGGCGAGCGTTCGAACGCCCGCTGCTCGAAGCGCGGCGAAGCTCTCCTCTGCGCCCATGGTGAGGATAGGCAGGCGAAAAGCGGAGCCGGAGGAGGCACGGAGCGCCTTCGGATTCCAGGGACTTACCGTCCCTGGCAGCAGGAGGGCGCCAGTCGCCCCGAAGGCCTCGGCAGAGCGAAGCAACGTGCCCAGGTTGCCGGGGTCCTGGAGGCCGGCGGCGATGACGATCAACGTTGTCTCGCCGCGCAGCAGATCGTCGAGCGAAAAGAGGGCCGGCATGACCAGTGCGGCGATGCCTTGCGGAGATTCAGTTGTCACAGCGCTGGCAAAGACCTCCGGGGGAAGCTCCAGGATCTCGATCTGGCTGGGGAGCTCGAGGCGATCGAGGATCGCCTCGTTCCCGCTGCGGACGAAGACGCACGCGATCGCAAGGTCGCTGCGCACAGCCTCGAGCAACAGGTGCTCGCCCTCAATTCCGACACGGCCGGTTTTTGACCGGCTGCCTGGCGCAAAGCCTGCTCGCAGCTCTTTCACTCGGCTGTTCTGCCGACTCTGTACAATGCGAGAGGGAGTCCGTTGCGAGGTTGGCGGCATTGGTCGAATTCTACCTCGCCGCTCAAAGAGAGGTTGACCCTTCCACGCAGTCGGTACCCCAAGTCTTGTTTCTGGAGAAATCTTGTCGGCGGAAATCCTTCGCGTTCATCCGGATGAACCGGAAGCAGAGCGAATTGAATATATTGTCTCCTGTCTGCGCAGCGGCCAGGTGGTAGGCCTGCCTACTGATACCTTCTATGGTCTCGCCGTCGACCCGGTCAACCTGAGAGCGGTCGATCACATTTACGAAATCAAGACGCGTATGCGTCACAAGCCGCTGTCGCTGCTGATCAGCAGCGTGGCGCAGGCTTATGAACTGGCCCGCGATGTAGGCGCCGGCTTTGACCGGCTGGCGGAGCGTTTCTGGCCGGGACCGCTGACGATTATTGTTCGCGCAAGCTCGCGGCTACCGCTGCGGAGCACGGCGAATACGGGCAACGTGGCGCTGCGCATCCCGGATGCGGCCATTCCGCGTGCCGTCGTCGAGGCCTTTGGCCTGCCCATCACTGCGACTTCGGCGAACCTGCAGGGACTGCCGGAGTGTACGCATGCTGCGTGCGTGCGCGACCAGATCGGCGACCGCATTCCGCTGATCGTCGATGGAGGGCCCAGCGGCCAGGGGCTGCCGACGACGATTGTGGATCTTTCCGGTGGAGAAAAGGCGTGGCAGGTGCTTCGCGAGGGTTCGATACTCACCCATGAAATCGCGCTTGTCCTCGAAGCGTGAGGCGAGGCACGGGGCGACTGGAAAGAAGAGATGAAAGTCAGGCTGCTCACACTCTTGACGGGGTTTGTTGTTCTTGGAGCCTTGGCCTGGTGTCTGTGGGTCTATGGGCAGATTCAGTATTACGCCCGTCTCGATGAGGCACGGCCGGCCGATGCGATTGCGATCTTTGGCGCGGCCGAATACGACGGGCATCCATCGCCGGTCTTCCGCGCGCGTCTCGATCACGGGCTGACGCTCTACCGGCAGGGGATCGCGCCGATGGTGATTACCCTTGGCGGCGCTGGAGATGAGGGGCATTCCGAAGGCGGCGTGGGGCATGATTACCTGGTAGCCCAGGGAATTCCCGAAAGCCAGATCATCGCCGAGACTCATAGCGGCACAACGAAGGAATCTGCCGAGCGGCTCGCGGTAATTGCCCGGGCCAATCGTCTGCAACGCATCGTCGTCGTCAGTGATGGCACACATTTATTTCGGATTCACGCGCTCTGCGGACGGGAAGGTCTGGAGATTTATACATCGCCCCGGCCGCCGGGGAAGCCGATCCCGCCATCGCAAGAGGCGGAGCGATTGTGGCACGAGATCGCCAGCTATACGGCCTGGCGTCTACATATCCACTAAAGCCTTCGTTCAACCGACCGCGTCAGGTGACGACGACCAGAATGATGGTGGTGCAGAGCAGGCCGAGAGCAGCGCAGGCGCCACGCTGCACGGTCGCCTGTGCTTTGAGCCTTTCCGCAAGGTTCATAAGAATGAGAGAAATCGCCAGCAGGAAAACGAGTTCGAGGGAACGGGGCAACCGGGTATTCAGCCACTAGAGATGACTAAGCTCACAGACAAGAGTTCCCAAAGCGCCTGACCATGCATAGGCAAGCTTGGTCCGTGGCGAGGTACGCCGAAACTTCATGCGCGAATCGTATCTGCAACCTGCGGGTGCAGCAAGCGCAATTCGCTGTGCTTCAGAAGTTGGAAGCTGTTGCCTACGCGCGCATCAAGGCATAGACATGGTTGGCGATCATCAGGTCTTCCTTGGGTGGAATCACGAGGATCTTCACGGTCGCGTTGTCCGCGCTGATCGTGGATCGCCCCTCTGCGTCGGGTTGCAGCGTTTCGTTTTGGGCCGCATCGATTGCGATGCCAAGTTCCGCCAGGCCGGCGCAGACATCGCGGCGGGTGGAGGCATCGTGTTCGCCGATGCCTCCGGTGAAGACCAGCATATCGAGGCCGCCCAGTACCGTCAGGTAGCTGCCGATGAACTTGCGCAGCACGTAGGCGAACTGAGCAACGGCCATCGCCGCCAGAGCATTTCCCTTGCCGACGGCCTCGCGCAAGGCGCGCATATCGGAAAGGCCCTGCGACGTGCCGAGCAGCCCGGATTTCCTGTTGATGATCTCTTCGAGCCGGTCGGCTGCCTCTTTGCGGGTCAATGGCGGCTTGCCCGCTTCCGCCTTAAGGTCGCGCAGGATGTACAGCAGAACGCCAGGATCGATATCGCCGGTGCGGGTACCGGAGATGATGCCGCCAGTCGGGGTCAGTCCCATCGAAGTGTCGACCGATTTGCCATCCCGAATCGCGGTGATCGAACAGCCATTGCCGAGATGCGCAACGACCAGCCGCGAAGGAGCGTCTTTGCCGAGTTGGTAGACGATCGACTCGCAGGAGATGCCGTGAGCGCCGTAGCGGTGAATGCCCTGGTCCCAGTAAGTCTCGGGAATGGCGAAACGTGCGGCGACTTCGGGAATGGTCGTGTGAAAGGTCGAATCGAAGCAGACAAAGTTCGGAACGTTGGGAAAAAGCTCCTGGATGCGGCGAACGATATAGATCGCGGTTGGATTATGAAGCGGCGCGAAATCGATGCACTCCTCGAGATCTTTGAGCACCTCGGGCGTGATGCGCTGGTGATCGCGCAGGCGAGGGCCGCTGGCGACCATGCGGTGGCCGATCGCCCCAGGCGTGGGAAGCGGCGGCTTCTGCAGTGCCTCGGCGATCAGCTTGAAAGCGCCCTCTAGATCGGGAACGTGAGGCTGTGCATCGACGAGCTTCTTCCCGTCTGCGCCCTTGACATGGAAGCTGCCTTTGTCTGTTCCAATGCCATCGACGGCGCCGTCGAAGAGCAGCGTTTTCTGAGTAGCGGTTGCTTGATAGGTCGAGAACTTGATTGAAGAGGAACCGCTATTGAGGACGAGAATCGGAAGTTCGGACATGAATGCGCCTGTATTTGCTGCAAATTGCTCAATGAAGCGTGAGTGGCCCCTCCAGGGCTTTGGCTGGAAGGGCACTGACGTCAACGATTCGTTACAGCGTCCACTTCCAGTTGCGAACTTCCGGCAAATCTTCTCCGTTTTCAGAAACATAGAGCTTGTGCCGTTGAATCTGTTCGGTGTAGCGCTGGTAGGCGGCGTCGGCCCGGTCAGCGTATCGGGGGATGCGGCAGATCGCGTCATAGGTCAGCTGGAAGCGGTCGAGATTATTCAAGACGCACATATCGAACGGAGTCGTGGTCGTTCCTTCTTCCTTGTAGCCCCGAACATGGAAATTATCGTGATTGTGCCGCCGGTAAGTAAGCTGGTGAACGACCATCGGATAGCCATGAAAGGCGAAGATGACGGGTTTGTCTTTCGTGAAGAGGTTGTCGAAGTCTTCGTCAGGAATGCCATGTGGATGGGCGTTCTGCGGCTCGAGCGCCATGATATCCACGACATTGACGACGCGGATCTTGATATCCGGCAGCACTTCGCGGAGGATCGTGACCGCAGCCAGAGTTTCGAGGGTAGGAACATCCCCGGCGCAGGCCATGACTACATCGGGCTCGCCGCCATCGTCGTTGCTCGCCCACTCCCACTTGCCGAGGCCCGCGGTGCAGTGCTTGACCGCTTCGTCCATGGTGAGCCAGTTCTCGGCGGGCTGCTTGCCGGCGATGATGAGATTGATGTAGTTGCGGCTGCGCAAGCAATGGTCGGCGACGGAGAGCAGGCAGTTCGCATCGGGCGCGAGATAGATGCGGACGATCTCCGATTTTTTGGTCATCAAGTGGTTGATGAAGCCGGGGTCCTGATGCGAGAACCCGTTATGGTCCTGCCTCCACACGTGCGAGGTAAGCAGGTAATTCAACGAGGCAATCGGCATGCGCCACTTGAGATCGCGGGTAGTCTTCAGCCATTTCGCGTGCTGGTTAACCATGGAATCGATGATGTGAATGAAAGCCTCGTAGCAGGAGAAGAAGCCATGCCGGCCAGTGAGCAGGTAGCCCTCGAGCCAGCCCTGGCAGCAGTGCTCGCTGAGGATTTCCATATAGCGGCCATTGGGCGAGAGATGTTCGTCGACGGGCAGTTGTTTGTCGAGCCATGTCTTTCCGCTGGCGACGTAGTTGTCGTCGATGCGATTGGACGCAGTCTCGTCCGGGCCGAAGATGCGGAAATTCCTGCTTTCCAGATTGCATTCCATCACCGCGGCCAGGAACTTCCCGAGCACCCGGGTTGCTTCGCTCAACGTGGAGCCGGGATGCGGCGTATCGACTGCGAAATCCTGAAATTTGGGCATGTGCAGCGGCTGCCAGAGCAGGCCGCCGTTGGCGTGGGCGTTCATGCCCATGCGGCGGCGCCCTTTGGGCGCGATGTCGGCAAACTCCTTGCGGAACTTTCCGCGTTCGTCGAAAAGTTCATCATGGCGATAGCTCTTCAGCCAGTCCTCGAGGATCTGGATGTGTTCGGGGTTGGTCGCCATGTCGGTCACGGGAACCTGGTGGGCGCGCCATGTTCCTTCGACGGGTTTGCCGTCAACGACTTTAGGGCCAGTCCATCCCTTCAACGTACGCAGGATCAACATGGGCCAGCGCGGGCGCTCGATGTTGCCGTCTTCGCGGGCTGACCTCTGGATGGCGGCAATGCGGTCCATCATCGTATCCATGACGCCGGCCATCTCGGCATGCATGGTCATCGGGTCGTCGCCGGTCAGGGTGAAAGGCTCGTATCCATAGCCCTTGAAGAGATCGAGCAGCTCTTCTTCAGGAATGCGGGCGAGCACAGTGGGGTTGGCGATTTTGTAGCCATTGAGATGAAGAATCGGCAGCACCGCGCCGTCGCGCACCGGGTTGAGGAACTTGTTGGAGTGCCAGCTGGTGGCTGCTGGTCCTGTCTCCGACTCGCCATCGCCGACGACGCAGGCGACGACCAGGTCAGGATTATCGAAGGCCGCGCCGTAGGCATGCAGCAGAGAGTAGCCGAGCTCGCCGCCCTCGTGAATAGAACCGGGGGTCTCAGGAGCAACGTGCGAGGGGATGCCGTAAGGCCACGAGAACTGGCGGAACAGCCGCTTCATTCCGTCCTTGTTTTCCTCGATCGCCGGATAGATTTCGCTGTAGGAGCCTTCAAGATAGGTATGCGCGACTACGCCCGGGCCACCGTGCCCTGGGCCCATGATGTAGATCATGTCCAGGTCGCGCTCCACAATGAGGCGGTTGAGATGGGTATAAATGAAGTTCAAGCCGGTAGTCGTTCCCCAGTGGCCAAGCAGTCGCGGCTTGATGTCGTCCAGGGTCAGCGGACGCTCGAGGAGGGGGTTGTCCTTTAAGTAGATCTGCCCGACGGTGAGATAGTTCGCGGCTCGCCAGTAGGCGTTCATCTTTTCGAGCATCTCGGGGGTTGGCGCGAGACGTTTGGTCGCAGCGGGATCTTGAACCTGAGCTTCAGTCGACATCGATGACACCTCGTAAATTCCTATTGCGCTTTCCTGAAGAGCCTACTCTTCTCGACTCGATCGACATGGTCGGAAGAGCACACCTTTACATCTTTAAGGATGACCTGCAATTGTGAATATGCCGTCAACATCGCAGAGCCAGATGCACGACGGCGAAAGGACCTTTCGGCGTAGAACCACTTCCAGGTTGGATGACAAGAGTGGGAAAATGGCGGCAAGCCCGGTCGAAAAAGCCAGGTTATCCGGCAGCCAGCTCTTTCGCTCGTTGCGCCGCTCGCATGACTGCCTTGATCAGGGTGACGCGCAGGCCGCCCTCCTCAAGCTCCAGAATTCCATCGATCGTGCAGCCTGCCGGGGTGGTCACTGCATCCTTGAGCAGCGCAGGGTGATAGCCGGTTTCGAGCACCATCTTGGCTGCGCCAAAGGCAGTCTGAGCAGCGAGCATCGTGGCCACATCGCGGGGCAGTCCAACTTTTACCCCGGCCTCGGCCAGCGACTCCAGGATGATGTAGATGTACGCCGGCCCACTGGCAGAGAGACCGGTGACGGCGTCCATCAGCTTCTCATCTACGGTCACCGCACGGCCGACGGTCTCGAAAATACGCGCCGCCAACTGCATCTGTTCGTCGGTCGCAAAGAGCCCGCGGCAAAGCGCCGTCATCCCCGCACCTACCTGCGAGGGCGTGTTCGGCATCGCGCGGATCACCGGAATTTCCACCTCCGCAGCTTCCTCGATGGAGCGCGTGGTCACCGAGGCGGCGATCGAAATGATCGTCTTCCGCGGCGACAAAGCAGGATGAACCCGTGCAATCAGCTCCGGAATTTGAAACGGTTTGACTCCGAGTACAACCAGGTCGGCGCGCTCGACTGCGGCCAAGTTATCTGTCGAAACCTCGATGCCCCACTGCGCGGTGAGGAACTTCGCGCGGCCCTCATGGGCGACGGTCGCGAAGATCTGCTCCGGTGCAACGAGCTTGTCTTTTAAGAAAGCCTGGAGCAAGATGCCACCCATCTTTCCCGCGCCCAGAACGGCAATCTTGAGCCGTGAGATATCTTCCATTACTTCCCCGCTTTCTGTGCAGCGATCCAGGCGTCCACGCGCGTTTCCAGTACATCGAGCGGCAACGCGCCCGAATCGATGACTTCGTCGTGAAAGGCCCGGATGTCGAACTTTGGCCCGAGCGCCTGTTGCGCCCTCGTGCGGAGCTCGATAAATTTTAGCTGGCCGATCTTGTAGCCCAGCGCCTGCGCGGGCCACGCGATATACCGGTCGGTCTCCGACTGGATGTTGGCTTCGTCAAGGCCGGAGTGGGCGTGAAAATAGTCGAGCATCTGGTCGCGCGACCAATGCTCGGAGTGAACGCCGGTATCGATGACCAGCCGGATCGCCCGCCACATATCGGCTTCGAGACGTTCGAAGTCGTTGTACGGGTCCTGGTAGAGACCGACTTCCTTGCCGAGCCGCTCGGAGTAGAGTCCCCAACCCTCGGTGTAGGCAGTGTAGTAGCTCTCGCGGCGGAACTCGGGCAGGCCCTTGAGCTCCTGGGCGATGGCGATCTGCAGATGGTGGCCGGGCAGACCTTCATGATAGGCGACGACCTCGACAGCCGGCAAAACGCGCGTCTGGAACTGATAGGGATTGACGGAGACCCGGCCGGGACGCTTGCCGTCGGCACTCCCCTCGTCGTAGTAAGCGAGTGGAGAATCCTTGCCCATAAAATCCGGCATCCACTCGACTTCAAGAGCCGCCTTGGGCAGTCGGCCAAAGAGCTGCGGCAGCTTCGGCCTTATGCCGTCGATGTAGCCGCGATAAGTGTCGAGCAGCTGCTGGGCCGAGGCGGGGTGCAGCTTTGGATTGGCGGCGATCGCCGCCCGCAGCGAGCCAATGTCTTTAAAACCCAGCTTCTGCGCGATCGCCAGCATGTCAGCCTCATCGCGCTTGACCTCATCGAGACCGATCTGGTGGATCTCGGCCGCCGTCAGCTTGGTCGTCGTGCTCTGGCGGATGCGGAAGGCGTAATACGCATCGCCATCGGGGATCGACCAGATGCCATACTCCGTGCGCCCGTGGGGGATGTAGACGGTGGTCAGATACTTGCCGAAGCGCGTGTATGCGGGCTGGACCTGCTTCGCAATGGCATCGAGAACCTCTCCCTTGATGCGCGTCTGTTCGGTTGCCGGAATGCTGGCGGGAAATTTCTTCAGCGGCTCAGCGAAAGGAGAGTCTTCAGGCTTCGCATCCGCGATCGCATTGACCTGCACCAGCACCTTGTTCATCACGAACCTCGGCGAGGTCCGGTTGTCGTCAATGCCCGCGTTCAGGTCTTCGGTGATCTGCTGGAAGGCCAGCGGCACCTTGCTCAGCCGGGCGATGTAGTGATCGTAATCTTCAACTTTCTCGAAGCTCAGCTGATGGACGAGTCTCGGCAGATCGGCATGCAGGCCCGACTGCTGGGTGAGCGGCATCTGCCACTCTTTGAAGCGGGCCGCTTCCTGATCTTCGATCAGCTGACGCAGCATCAGGTCGCGGCTGAGCTGCGCCTGATCGGGCAGTCCGGTTGCATCGATCAGACTTAATTGTTCGATGAAGCGGCGGCCTCTCGCCAGCCCGGCGTCGTAGGCGATCGCGGAATAATCAGTCAGCTGATCGTCATAACGCTTGTCGCCCAGGCTGGAAGCAAACTCCGGATCGTGCTTTAACCGATCCTGCCAGATGGCCTCGAAAAGGGAATTGAGCGCCTTCTCCCGCTCCGCCGCAGATGTGGGCGCGGACACGGGAAGCTGCGCCGGCAAAGCGCGCGCAGGAAGCAGAGTCAGCGCCAACATCCAAAACGCAAACCGGGGAGTAAGAGGCTTCTTCATCTTCAGACGAGTGTATAGCGTTTTGCCGGTCGGCTAGGATGAAGAGAGACAATCGAATGCAAAGCCAAATGCTTGAAAAGCCAGGAGCGGCATGAAGGTACGAATCAAGGCAATACTCTTTGACATGGACGGCGTGCTCGTCAGTTCCATTGGCTCCGTCGAGCGCTCGTGGACCAAGTGGGCAGTCTTACATGGCCTCGACCCCGCGCTGACTATCCGGACTGCCCATGGCCGGCGGAGTATCGAATCGATTCGCTTCCTGCGCCCGGAGGTCGATGCAGAGTTAGAGAACAAGCGCATTGAAGATTGGGAGGTCGAGGACCGTGACGGCGTGGAGCAACTGGCCGGGGTCAGCGACCTGGTGGCGCGCCTGCCGAAGGAGCGCTGGGTGATAGTGACCTCCGCGACCCGGCGCGTGGCCGAGGTGCGCCTCGAGGCCGCCGGCATTACTCCGCCGGCGAAATGGCTATCGGCCGATGACGTGGTGAAGGGCAAGCCGGACCCTGAACCTTACCGGAAAGGCGCCGAGATTCTGGGCTTTGCTCCCGAGGATTGCCTGGTCATTGAAGACGCTGCTTCGGGAGCGAAGGCAGGGCACGCGGCTGGCTGCAGGGTGCTGGCGACGACGTTCTCTCATTCGATTGAGAGCCTGGTTGCCGCGGACTGGATTGTCGAATCCCTCGAAAAGATGAAGGTCGCGATACTCGAGGATGATGCAGGGCTCGAACTGGAGTTCGAGCCCCTGCCACGTCCGGCGAAGGCGGAGTCTGCCGTTTAGACCAGCGCCAGCGCCTGCTCGGTACCGATCTTCACGCCTGCTTCGGCTGCCTCGGGAGCGCGGCTCTGGTTGTTGGCGTCGGCGAAGCTCAGGTCCGTCAGGCCGGTAAAGCCCAGAATTGGCCTGAGATACGGCGCCTGATGATCGAGGAACGCATAGTCTCCGGAGTAGTCGCCGCCGCGCGCGGAGACGATGACCACTTTCTTCGCCGGATGAGCAGACCCTTGGCCGCTGGGGCGTAACAACGATGAGTCGATACAACAAAGGAGATGAAGGGGTCTTCCCCGAGATTCAGTTCCTTCCACGAAGTCTACAAATTGTTCCGCAGGAGACGGTCTCCAAGCAGAATGGCTTCGACAGCCTTCAGATCCTCCTCGGTGTCGACGCCGATCGTGTCGAAAGCTGTCGACACGACTTGAATGTCAATGCCATTTTCAAGGAAGCGTAGTTGCTCCAGCTTTTCGGCTGCCTCGAGTTGGCTGGCCGGCAGGGTGGGGAAGCGGTCAAGCGCGGCCTTCCCGTAGGCGTAGAAGCCAAGATGCTTCAAGTAGGGGGTCGTGCCGGCGCGATCACGGTCGAAGGGAATCGCTGCCCGGGAGAAATAAAGCGCTCGTCCATCGCGAGCTGTAACAACCTTCACTGCATTCGGATTGGCGATCTGATCGGCCGTGCAAACAGTCGCCAAAGTCGATACGAGTATGCCCGTCCGATCTGCCGGCTGACGCAGGAAGGGCTTCAGCAGAGCATCGATGTGCGCCGGCCGCAGTAGAGGCTCATCGCCCTGGACATTGACATAGATCTCCGCAGCCACGCTCTGGGCGACGAAGTGGATGCGGTCCGTGCCGCTCGCGCACTCCGCCGGCGTCAGCATTGCTGCAAAACCGGACTCGTGGGCGAAGGCCAGCACCTCGTCCGAATCAGTGGCGATCAGCACCTGGTCCAGTTGCTCACAGGCGCGCGCCGCCCGGTAAACCCAGGCCAGCATCGGTTGCCCGGCGATCTCGCGAAGTACTTTGCGAGGCAGCCGGGTCGAGGCAAGACGAGCGGGAATGATGGCGACGATATGCGGAGGCGAGGGCAGAGCGAACTCCGTGGATGTTGGAACGATGCGCCAGTGTAACGCGTTGCGTGGGCCGGCGCTATTCTGGTGAAACGAGAACAGGGTGCCAGTTCTTTCCCCGGTACCTGATGGCCGGGACTCGTAATTCACAGCCGAATTCCGGCCTGTCCCGCGCTATATTGAATTTGGCGGTTCTCACGACCTTGCTCGGGCGTGGCGAAAACTGACGGACAATCTGGCCGCACGTCCACCCGACTCCCTCCCTCCGGCGGGGCGAGGGCAAGTGCGCTCGCTGAAGACGATGTTTTCGAAGCTGCGAGCGGCGGGGATGCTTTTTATCGTCCTGTAGCCAAGAGGGCGCCGTCCAACCTTCCTTCTCCCGGAGATTTTCCTTTCCGCGAGAAGGGGACCGCAGAAGGCGAGCCAGACGCCCCCTTTTTGCGCGCCAATCGGCGAGTCGCGATTCGCCGCGGCGGTTTCCCCCGCGGGCTCTGGGGCCGCATCGGTATGGCTGCGGGGACGCTCGCCGTGCTGGGAGGCATGGTTTGGCTTGGGGTCGCCATTCGTCGTTTTGCCGCGCACGATCCGCGCTTTCGCATCGATTCTTCCGAGAACATCCAGATCCTTGGCAATGCCCAGGTCACTCAGCCCGAGCTGCTCGGCGTCTTTGGCGGCGACATGGGACGGAATGTCTTCTTCATCCCTTTGAGAGAGCGTCAAGCCGATCTGGAACGCCTACCCTGGGTGGAGACGGCGACGGTCATGCGGCTTTTGCCAGATCAGCTGCGGGTCGCGGTCGTGGAGCGGACACCGGTTGCATTTGTCCGCAACGGCAGCGAGATCGGCCTTGTCGACCGTACCGGCGTCCTGCTTGCCATGGATCCAAAGACGATTGCGACGAAGCATTACTCCTTTCCCGTGGTCACGGGAATCATGGCCGAGGATCCTCTCTCGACCCGGGCTGCGCGGATGAGAATCTATCTCCGTTTTGTTTCTGAGCTTGACGGGGGCGGGGAAAAACTGACCAACCAATTGAGCGAGGTCGATCTCTCTGACCCGGAAGACGTACGGGCCATGGTGCCCTCCGGCGGCAGCGAACTCCTGCTGCATCTTGGGGACCAGGATTTCCTCGCCCGCTGGCGCAATTATCGGCAGCACCTGGCAGAATGGAAGGCGCAGTATCCTCGCCTGGCGTCGGTGGACCTGCGTTACGAACGGCAGGTTGTCCTGGAGATGCAGAAGGGCAATTCGATTCAACGAGACCAGGACGCCGCCGGCCAGAAAACAGACGATTCCAAGGTTGTAGCCGCTGGGAGCTCGCCGGCGGCGGCCAGGCAAACGGCAGCGGCAGGCAGGAAAAGAGCAGTCAGGAAAGGTACTTCGCCACAAAAATTCACAAGTAAAACTCAGCAGTACAGGTATTAGGGTTATGGGCCAGAGAGCGGACGAACTGATCACCGTCATTGATGTAGGCAGCGCCAAGACGCGAGTCCTCACCGCCGAGCTTCATGATGGCGCACTCCGGTATCGCGGCCACGCCATTGTCGATTCCAAGGGGATTCGCAAGGGGTTGATCGCCGAGCTTGGCCCGGCAACCGAGTCGATCAACAAGGCGGCCATGATCGCAGAAAAGCTTTCCGGCGGAGTGATCGAGCATTGTGTCATCGGCGTCGGGGGGCAGCACGTCCGGGGAGTCAACAGCCGCGGCGGCATCAGTATGGGGACGCGGCTTCGCGAGATCACCCGGGAAGATGTTCGCGCCGCCGTCGACCGGGCGCGATCTGTCTCCTTGCCGCCCGACCGGGAGGTCATCCACCTGCTGCCGCAGCAGTTCCTGCTCGACGACCAGCCCGGGATTCATGACCCGGTGGGGATGGTCGGCACGCGGCTGGAGGTAAACCTGCATATTTCGACCTGCTCGGGCGGAGTACTCCAAAGCATCATCACTTGCGCCAACAAGGCTGGACTCGAAGTGACGGAGACGATCTTTGAGGGCATTGCGGCGGCTGAGGCGATCGTCTCCGCTGACGAACGCGAACTCGGGGCATGCCTCATCGATATCGGCGCCGGTTCCACCGAATTGGTTGTCTTCTTTGAAGGTTCCGTCGCTCATACCGCCGTGATCCCGATCGGCGGCGATCATTTCACCAACGACCTGGCGCTCGGCCTGCATATTCCGATCGCGGAAGCAGAGTGGCTGAAATGCGAATTCGGGCACTCGGTCGTTACTGCGGTTTCAAACGCGAGCGAACTTGTCCTGCACGATGGCCGCATCGTCCGGCAGCGTTTGCTCGCCGAGATGCTTGAACCGAGAGGCCGGGAGCTTTTTTACATGCTGCGCGACAATCTGCGCCAGGGCGGAGTTCTCGAGGCGCTCGGCGCGGGCTGCATCCTAACCGGGGGCGGCGCGCGGATGGCCGGGCTGCTTGAAGTCGCCGAAAGCCTCTTGCGCGTACCTGCAAGGATCGGCTCGCCGGTCAAGGTCTCGCGCATGCCGGAGGAACTGGCGGAACCCGAATGCGCGGCGCTGGTCGGCATGCTTTTGTATTCGCATCGGACCGGAGTTTTGCGAGCGGCGGAAGATGGCGGGTTGAAAGCCAAGCTGAAGGCAATGTTTGCAGGGAGTATCTGATCGCCTCGTCAAACGGGCGGTTCGCAGGCCTAACGACACAAATTGAGAATGGAGCCAGGCAAATGAGCTATCCGGAAGAAATACGGATTCAATACCAGGAAGAGATGCCGCGTGGGGCGAAGATCAAGGTGATCGGCGTGGGCGGCGGCGGCGGCAATGCCGTCAACCGCATGATCCAGGCGCGGGTCGAGGGCGTGGAGTTCATCGCCGCCAATACCGACGTCCAGGCGCTTCAACTCTGCGAAGCGCCGGTCAAGCTGCAACTCGGCGTTAAACTGACCAGCGGCCTCGGCGCGGGCGCCAATCCCGATGTCGGCCGCCGCGCCGCGCTTGAGGACTCCGACAAGATCATCGAAGCGCTCGAGGGGGCGGACATGGTCTTCGTCACGGCCGGCCTCGGCGGGGGAACCGGCACGGGCGCCGCCCCGGTGATTGCTTCGCTGGCCAGCGAGATGGGCGCGCTCACCGTTGCCGTCGTCACCCGTCCTTTTGGTTTTGAGGGAAAGCGCCGGATGAAACAGGCGGAGCGCGGCATGCAGGAGCTGCTGGAGTCGGTCGACACCATGATCGTCATCCCCAACGAGAAGCTGCTCGCGGTCGCCAAAGACGCCGGTTTCTTCGAATCCTTCCGCATCGCGGACGACGTACTGCGGCAAGGGGTCCAGGGCATCTCCGATATCATCACCATCCCCGGCATCATCAACCGTGATTTCGCCGACGTAAAGACGACCATGGCCGGAATGGGCTACGCCGTCATGGGCACGGCGCTCCGCAGCGGCCCCAATCGGGCGATCGAGGCGGCGCAGGCAGCCATGGCCTCGCCCCTGCTCGAGGATGGCGCAATCGATGGCGCACGCGGCATCCTAATAAACATCAGTGGGTCGAGCAGTCTCAAGCTGAGCGAGGTCAACGAGGCCTCCAGCTTGATTCAGGACGCGGCGCATGAGGATGCAAATATAATCTTTGGCGCTGTTCTCGACGAAGCGATGGGCGAAGATGTGAAGATCACGGTGATTGCCACCGGCTTTCGCCAGGAGCAGCGAGAGCTGCCGGAACGGCGGGAGCGGATGCTCAACTCGGTCCTGAACGGACATGTCACTCCAGTCGCCTTCGTGCGGGCGGAGTCAGGGGCCGGCATGCCGCGCTTTGCCGGAGAGTTGCGCGCAGAAGCCGCTTCGATTCCGCTGCGCAAGCCGGAAGAGCCGCCCATCGTCTACCCGCTCAGCCGCGCCAGAACCGAAGAGGCAGCTGAGGGCAACAGTGCCACGGAGTCGCACCCCGACGCGAGATCGATCATTGAAGTCAATGAGCAGCAAACGCCCGAACAAGAGCCTTTCCCCGCCGACCACGTCGCCCTGGTGGCCGCCGGACCGGACCGGCGGGTCTTTGGCGGGAGCTTTGAGCAGGAGCACGAAAGTAACCAGGAGGATCTGGATGTGCCCGCTTTCATGAGGCGGGGAGGACTGTAAGCGAACCCGGCTCTTGCTATAGTAAAAAGAAACTTTGTCCACGGTAAGCATTGCGGATTGTGGCGGTATGTTCAGCAACTCGAGTCACCTCTCAGGGTTGACCTGTATGCCAGAATTCTTATTCCCGGATGGAAACGGGTGCTTTTTCAGGAATTCGACAGGGATTTGAGGAGCTTTGATCGAAATTTGCGACGCAGTCGCCGATATTCTTTATTAGAGCCGTGTGGCCGCAAAACTGTTTCAGCAACGCTTTTCAGAGAAAACATGCCATCTTCTTTCTTTTTACTCGCACGCCTTGCGCTCGTCACCGCCGTCACGTTGCCGCTGGGGGCGGCTACCGTCGTTCGGCACGTTCATCATCATCCATCGACGCATGCCAGGGTAGCGCAGGCCTCCTCGCATACTGTGCATGCGGCGAGAAAGTCTTTCGCCGCCGTGGCTCATTCCGGCCATTACGGAAAGGGCGCCCTGCGCCGCGCCAGCCTGGTCTACTCTCGTCATCATTCTCATGAGCGTTTTACGGGGAACTCGTTCGTCGATACCGATGTAAGCACTGGCGACCTAACCGGCGGCGAGGATCCGATCGTTCGTGCAGCAGCCGTTGCCGCTCTCGGAAATATGAATGGCACCGTGCTCGCCATCGATCCCAGCAACGGCCGCATTCTGGCCATGGTCAACCAGAAGCTGGCGCTAAGCGGCGGTGCGGAGCCATGCTCGACGATTAAGGTTTCGGTTGCCCTCGCAGCCCTGCAGGAAGGCATCATCACCAAAGACACACCGGTCAACCTGGGGAGCGGCTATCACATGACGCTGACCGAGGCGCTGGCTCATTCCAACAATCTCTATTTCGAGACCCTGGGGCGCAGGCTCGGCTTTGAGCGAGTAAGGTATTACGCGAACCAGTTCGGCCTGGGCGAACTCGCCGGTTATAACATTGCCGGTGAAACGCTGGGCAGCTACCCGGATGAAGTACTTCCAGAGGCGCAGGGTGGAGTCGGAAGAATGTGCAGCTTCGGCGAGGGTGTCTCGATGACTCCGCTGCAGCTCGGCGCGCTGGTTGCGTCCATTTCAAACGGCGGCACGCTTTACTACTTGCAGCATCCGACAACTCCGCAGGAAGTCCTCGATTATCAGCCGAAGATCAAGCGGACTCTGGATATTGCCAAGCTCATCCCGGAGATTCAGGACGGCATGCACGCGGCGACACTCTACGGGACGGCACGGAGCCTGCGCGCAAACTTCAACGAATTTCCCGTCATGGGCAAGACCGGCACTTGCTCGAACAATGGAACCCGCTATGGCTGGTTCGCCTCCTACGCCGACACTCAGTACGGCCGTATCGTCACTGTCTTTTTCCTCGAAGGCGGCCGCCCGACCTTCGGACCGAAGGCCGCTGAGCTGACCGGCTATTTCTACCGCAACCTGTGGGATCACAGCTATTTCGTGCAGAAGACCGCTGTTGAGCAGCCGGCTACCGCGGCGGCTGGCGCTGCCCCCGGCGTCGCCCAGTAAACTCCATCTCAACTCTAGACAGAGCGGCCTCCCGATGGAGGCCGCTTCTTTTGCATCCGAGACCATCATGAAGATCCTGACAGCGAAAGAAATGCGCGAAGTTGACCGTCTCACGGTCGACCAGTATGGCTTGCCCTCTACCGAACTGATGGAACATGCCGGCGCAGCCGTCGCCCGGTTCGTGTTGAACGAGCATTCCCATTGCCGCCGGATCACCGTTCTTTGCGGAAAGGGCAACAATGGCGGAGATGGCTTTGTTGCCGCCAGGGTTCTGGCCGATGCCGGACTCGCGATCGCGGTTGTGCTGCTTGGTGAGCCGGCCGATCTCCAGGGGGACGCCAGGACGGCGTTCGATCGCTTTCCTGGCCAGCCGATCCTGGTCAAAGACGAAGACGCGCTCGACGCTGAACCCGTCGCTTCGCTCCTTGCGCAGACCGAACTCTTTCTCGATGCACTGGTGGGAACCGGCTTTCGACCGCCGCTTCGCGGAACCGCCGCTGCCCTGGCCGGGCGGATTCACGATCTTGGAGCCCCGGTGATCTCCGTCGACCTGCCCTCGGGCTGGGACGCGGATTCCCACCAGGCAGATTCAGAAAGAGCGTTCCGCTCGGATGGAGTGGTGACGTTCACCGCTCCGAAGCTCGCGCACCTCTTCGGCAACATGACTCGCGGCGGCATTGTAGTCGCCGATATTGGCTCGCCCGCCGAATCAATCCTCTCGGAAACGGGGTTGACCTGGGGCGGTGCCTCGGCAAGCATCACCCACGTGCGCCGCGTGCCCGACAGCAATAAGGGAATGTACGGCCATGTGCTGGTTGTGGGCGGAGCGAGGGGAACGGCGGGAGCTGCCTCGATGGCTTCGGTCGCCGCATTGCGGGCCGGTGCTGGACTGGTGACTGCGGCGATTCCGGCCACGATCCTGCCGACCGTAGCGCGAACTGCGCTGGAATTGATGACGGTGCCTTTGCTCGAAGGAGCGGACGGGGAGATTGCAAGCGCCAACCTCGATCCCAAACGGATGAAGTCACTGCTGGAGAAGATCAGCGTGCTGGCTGTCGGGCCAGGCATTTCGCAGCATCCCGACACTGCCAGCTTCGTCCTTGAGCTGGTCAGCCAGTCCAGTCAGCCGCTGGTGCTCGACGCGGATGCCCTCAACATCATTTCGAAGGATCCTGCCCGGCTGGATGGCCGCAATCGCACCCTGGTCATCACTCCTCATCCCGGAGAGATGGCGCGGCTGGTAGGAGGAAGCGTCAAGAGTGTCCAGGGCGATCGCGAGAACATCGCTCGTGATTTCGCGACAAGTCATTCTGTGACGGTGGTGCTGAAGGGCTGGCGTACGTTGATCGCCCATCCGGATGGCTCGATGGCCGTGAATACGACTGGAAACCCCGGAATGGCGAAAGGCGGCAGCGGCGACATTCTCACCGGCATCGTCGCCGCCATGCTCGCGCAGTACGCTCGAGACCAAAAGCCGGAAAGCGTGGCCCGTGCCGTGGAGGCGGCTGTTTATCTTCACGGTCTGGCTGCTGACCTCGCTGTTTTGGAGCAGGACGAACATACACTGCTGGCGACCGACACGGTTTCACATCTTTCAAACGCATTCCGCTTCCGTTCTAAGGACAAAGCCGGGTATGTTTGGTTACAGGGGTTACCGCGTGCCGAAAACAGAAGACGTGACTGCTGAAACTGCCCGTGGTGAGAGCCGCGTATTCGAAACCCGGGGCAGCGAGGAGACGATCGGCGTAGGACGCGAGATTGCCGGCCTGCTCGCCCCTCCCAAATTCCTCATTCTGCGGGGTGAGCTTGGCGCGGGGAAGACGACGCTGGTGAAGGGCATTGCGGAGGGCCTCAACGCTGCCGAGGCGCAGGAGGTCACCAGTCCGACCTTTACTTTGATTCACGAGTATGAAGGCGAGTTCACCGCTGATGAAGATCCTCAACCCATCAAGCTCTACCACCTGGATCTCTACCGGATCGAAGGAGAGCGTCAATTGGAAAGCATCGGGATCACAGACCTGGCGCAGAGCGACAGCATCGTCTTAGTGGAATGGGGAGAGAAGTTTCCTTCGGTCTTGAAGCGCAGTGAAGGTGAGATCGTGGTGGAATCCCTGGGCGGA
Organism: Acidisarcina sp.; assembly: GCA_965199205.1. Taxonomy (GTDB): domain Bacteria; phylum Acidobacteriota; class Terriglobia; order Terriglobales; family Acidobacteriaceae; genus Acidisarcina. Next base: position 1,533,178 of record OZ240688.1, on the reverse strand, counting down.
GATGCGCGCCGGATCACGCTCAGTTTCAAGTCAGCGCAACTTCCCTCCGGTCCGCTCGCGATGCCGTCCGCCGAAACTTTAAGGGTGCGTCGTCATCGAGTAGAGGACAGCCCCGATCAAACCGCCTAAGAGCATCATGCCGACGATGGCGCTGATTGTGAATACTTTCTTCAGCGAAGTCAGGCTCTCGACAATCTGTTGCTGCCCTTCGGCATCTTTTTCGATCGCCTTCTGAAGGAGAATCACCTGTTCCTGCAGCTTGTCGATCTCGCGCGTCTGGCTCTTCAGTTGCTGCAGCAGATCGCGGTGGGTTTCCTCGATTCCTGTGATGGCCCGGTCATAGTGGCCCGTATTGGCGCTCGGAGCGGAGCTCGTCAGGTTGGTCCCCAAAAAGCCGCGCTCGAGCAGGGGAATCGCCCGCGAAAGATAGGGCAACAAGACGCGAAGCTGAAGCAGGATTCGCCACATAGACGGCCGGGGGTCCTTTTGATCTTCGAGAGATAAGGCGGTACTGGCAACGCTGTCGGAATGCGAAGAAATCCCCTCGATCACCGCGGAATGGGGTTTGTCGTCTGAAGCGAGTTCTATGAGGCGATCGATCTCGGACTTCTTCGAAGGTGTCCTGGACATGAAATCTATTATCGCCCGGAACTCTGGGATGTTTTGTGGCGAGTGCCGTCCACGGCCGCATCCCCCGTCTTCAGGCGCAACCGGTGCAGCACCACTCGCAGCATCTCTTCTTCCGGGGCCGGTTTGCCCGTCCAAATCTCGAATTGCCTGGCGCCTTGATGCACGAACATTTCGACCCCGGTAATGACGGGAATGCTCCTTGCCTTGGCCGCCTGGATCAGCGGCGTGTCCAGCGGGTTATACACCAGGTCAAAGACCAGCCGGGCGTTGATCTCGTCCGGCTCGAGTGCGGCGCGCACCTTCACCCCCTGCATGCCGACGGGGGTTGCGTTCACAATGACGTCAAAGCTCGTCTTGGCGAGATGTTCCCGTTTCACGCTCTTGGCCTTGGCTTCCCGGGCAAGTTTCTGTGCGGTAGCCAAGGTGCGGTTGACGATGAATACCTCCGCGCCCTTTTCCTTGAGTCCAAAGACCGCGGCGCGCGCAGCGCCGCCCGCGCCGACGACGAGGACCTTTGCATTGCGCAACGCCAGTCGTTTCTCGATCGGCCGCACGATCGCCGCAACGTCGGTATTGAATCCGTAGAGTTTGCCATCGTGGGAGCGAACGACGGTGTTGCAGGCGCCAATCTTTTCCGAGAGAGGGTCGGTCTTCTCCAGGTGCTTCAGAATCTCCTGCTTAAAAGGCATGGTCACGCTGATGCCGCTCAGAGGAATTTCGCGTACCAGAGTCAGCAAATCGCTCAGCTTTGAGGTCTGCAGTGGCAGGTAGACGGAGTTGACCCGCTCCCGGCGAAATGCCGCATTGAGCATGGCCGGCGATAGGGAGTGGGATACTGGATTGCCGGCGACCCCGTAGACCCTGGTGGCCGTATCGAGATCGTTGAGGCGGTAAAGGTCGAGCAGGGTGCTGCTCGAAATCTGGCCCGGCGCTGTTTCCGCACCGCTTACAACCGAAGCAAAGGTGAAGACGCTGCCCGAACGGGGACCCAGGATGCGGCTGATCACGCCCTGTTCGCCCATGCAGATCCCGATAACGTTGGCCTTAACTCTGGCCCGCTCCAGGAACCGGAGCATCCCGACATTGTCGGCGAGCTGGCGGGCCGTCGAGACAATCTTGATGTACTCCGGCTCGTGGCGGAGCACCCGTTCCAAGACACCGTCGAGGTCTTTGGAGGCCATGAAGTCGTGATACGAAATGATCAGAGCGGCGCCGGATGCCCGCACCCTTTCAAGTTCCTGCGGGTCGACTTCTTCCGCCGTCTGCAACTCGACGTCGACCAGGTGAAAGCCCGAAGTGGCAGCCTTTAAAAGGACATCCAGCTCCGCCGCCTGATTGCCGGAAAACTTTCCACCATTGGCTTCGCGGCGGCACGTCGCAATGGCGGTTACCTCTGGATGCTGGACGAGGAAGGTCTTGAGTCTGGGCAGCGCGCCGAGCGGCTTGGCCAGGTAATCCAGGCGGAATTCAACGAAGGGAGTCTCCCGGCAAACCGATTCGGCCTGCTCCACTAAACTATTCGGATCCGGCCCGGTAATTGCGACGCAGATTTTGCCAATCCGGGAACGGAGGTGATTGGGCGACAGAGATAGAGCTTCAGAATTCATGAAGGGACTGCGGCATCTTATCTTCGTTTGTCCGACGATGCAAATAAAGGGAAAGGATGCCGAGGGTCACCGAGGCCGGAGCGCGATTTCATCCGCCCTTCCGGGCAAACCAATGGGCAAGCAGCGGCAAAAGCCCTAGTACGCTAAAGACCAGACCCATACTCAGGTAAATGTCGTATTGCGCGACCTCGTGCCAGTAATGCGCGCCGCCGGCTAATGAGAACAAGACCACGGCGAGAACGAACCAAAGCCGTGCATGCTGCACCGGCGAAAAATGAATTGGAATCGTGGTTTTTGTACTCAACATGCCGCGCATTATAGGCCGGGAACGCAACGATCGTCACTTCCTTTCATGGAGAATGTCGTCGCCAGGCCAGCCACGCGAGAGAACAGGAAACTCAAGACCCGGGCGAGATCGTACGGCGCGAAAAACGTCTATCCTTAAGGTATTGAGTTCCCCGGAACGAACGCCTTTCTTCCAGGGAATTCTGGAGATTTATGAGCACAGAAGCTGTATTGACGCAGAAACCGCCGGTCGAAACTTCCTCCGGCTTCGATAAGCCTCTTCCTCCCTGGGCGAGCTCCAGAACCGGTCAGACAGCCTCGGCCAGCCTGGCGGCCTGGGCTGACGCGCGCCTGGCGAGATATCGGGAGAGCATCGACCGCCTGCTGTCGGCCGACGGGAAAAGGACATTTGACAACACACTCAGGCCCTTCGACGATGCCCAGGCCGAATTGTCGACAGTCGGATCGCAAGCGTCGCTGCTGGACAGTGTTCACCCTGAGAAAGAAGTACGCGACCAGGCGCAGGCGCTCACCCAGCAGGTGTCTGAGATCGGTACGCTGCTCTCGCTGAACCAGGATGTCTATCACGCGCTCAGCGCGGTGGATCTGACCGAGGCCGACCCTGCCACCCGTCACTACGTCGAGCGCACACTCCTGCAGTACCGCCTCTCCGGCGTCGACCGCGACGACCCGACCCGTGCCCTGATCAAGAGATTGCAGGATAAGGCGACCGGAATCTCGCTGGCTTTCAGCCGCAATGTGCAGGAAGGCGCAAAGCACATTTCTGTCTCGCCGGAAGATCTGGACGGCCTGCCGGAGGACTACCTGAAAGCGCACCCGCCAGCCGAAGACGGCACGATCACGCTGAGCACGGATTTTCCTGACATGCAGCCCCTGATGACTTATGCAAAGAGCGCCGAGGTGCGCCGCAGGATGTTCCTCGCCTACCATACCCGCGCTTATCCGCAGAACAAGCAACTGCTGCTTGAGCTGCTCAGCACCCGGCAGGAACTGGCGACCATCCTTGGGTACAAGACCTGGGCCGATCTGGCGACCGCCGATCAGATGATGGGTTCGGCGGCAAACATGCAAGGTTTCTTGGACGAATTGGAAGAGGCATCGCGGATAGGCGCTGAGCGGGAATTCAAGATGATCTTTGACTTTGCCTGCGAGCAACAGCCCGGTCTGACAGAGATCGACCTGGCGGCGCGGGGGTACTGGTATGAGCAGTATCGCCGCTCGGCATTCCAGTTCGATTCGCAATCCGTGCGGCCTTACTTTCCATACGCCCAGGTGGAGCCAGGAATTCTGCGGACGGCGGAAAAGCTCTTCCATGTCCGCTTCGAGCGGCTTCCTGATGCCGATGTCTGGCACCCGTCGGTCACCGCATGGAGTGTTTTTGACGCGAGCGGCGAAGGATCGGGCCGCCAGATCGGCCTCTTTTATCTGGACATGCACCCTCGCGAAGGCAAGGACAAATGGTTCAGTGCGGCGTCGTTGGCTCCGGGGATTCGCGGAAGGCAGTACCCCGAGGCGGCGCTGATCTGCAACTTTCCGGGCGGGAAAGAGGGTGACCCCGGCCTGATGCAATACAACGACGTTGTGACCTACTTCCATGAGTTTGGCCACCTGATGCATGGCATCCTTGGCGGAGATCAGGAGTGGGCCGGGATCAGCGGAATTCGTACCGAGTGGGACTTTGTCGAAGCCCCTTCGCAGATGCTTGAAGAGTTCTTCCGCGATCCCAAGCTGCTGGCCGGCTTTGCCCGGCATTACGAGACGGGAGAGACGCTGCCGGCCGCGACGGTTGCTCGCATGAACCAGGCAAGCGCCTTCGGCCGCGCCGATAGCATTCGTACCCAACTGGTGTATACCAGCTACTCGCTCGATACGCACAACGCCGATCCGGAACGGCTTGATCTCGATGCGCTGCTTGTCTCGGAGTACCAGCGCTTTTCGCCATACGCCTGGATTGACGGGAATCGCATGTATTCGAGCTTTGGGCATCTCGTTGGCTATTCGTCGAACTACTACACCTATCTCTTCGATAAGGCGATTGCGCTAGACTTTTTTGCTCAGTTTGACCCAGAGGATCTGCTGGGCGGCCCGGCGGGAATGCGCTACCGCAAGGCAGTTCTAGAGCCCGGCGGGGCAAAGCCGGCGCGGGAACTCGTTCAGGATTTTCTCGGGCGGCAGCAGAGCCTGGAAGCTTTCAAGAACTGGATTGGTGAACTGACAGCAGAAACGATAGCGTAGCAACGTTGGCGCCGATGACCACTCGGAACCGTCCTGTGTCTTTTCGGATAGCTGTTCGGCACGCAGGCCAAGATGGGCTCATGCTCCTCGACCAGATCCATGGAATCGGTAAAACTGGGCTGACAAAGCGTATGGGTAGCCTGGATGCAGCGACCCTGACAACGGTCCTAACCCGGCTGCGTGAGATATTTGCGAATAGACCGTTCGCCGAGAGAGTTCCAATCGCCCGGAGTACATCTTTTCTGCATCGAAGTCTGCATTCAATATGACAAACAGCGTACAGCAAGGCTCGGCACTACTTCGCAAGCAATGGCAAGGCAAATGGGCGCTGGTTACCGGCGCGAGCGCTGGCATCGGCGAGGCGCTGGCTGCTGAACTGGCCGCAGCCGGCGTGAACCTGGTACTCACGGCGCGCCGCCAGGATCGACTGGAGGCGATCGCAGCCCGGTTCAAGGCGGAGTTTGGCATCCAGGTCAGGATCATCGTCGCCGATCTCGAGCAGCCGGACGCGCCGGAGAAGATCTTCGCCGAGACCCAGGCGAACGGCTTTGCGATCGATGTGTTGGTGAACAACGCCGGCTTCGGCTACTACGGAGAGTTCGCTCAAGGCGGAGCTCCCCGTCAAGCCGCGATGGTGCAGGTGAACTGCACCGCGGTGGTTGCGCTCACCAACCTCTTCCTGCCGGCAATGATCGCACGCAAGCAGGGCGGCATCCTGATCGTCGCCTCCACCGCGGCATATCAGCCGGTGGCTTACATGGCCACGTATGCCGCGACGAAGGTCTTTGACCGCTTCCTGGCGGAGGCCCTTGCCGAAGAGGTGAAGCGGCATGGGGTGCGCGTGAGTGCGCTCTGTCCCGGTCCCACCGAGTCGGAGTTTGGGCAGGTCGCCGGCTATTCCTCCAGTCAATTCCGGGGTTCGCAGAAAGCCGATATCGTCGCCCGGCGCGGGCTGGAAGGGTTGGTTCGCGGAAAGCACTGGGTCATTCCTTATCTGGCGGGGCGAGGAGTCGTCTTTGCCCAGAGGTTTGTGCCTAGGCGGCTGGTCACGTGGAGCGCCGAAAAAGCGTTTCGGCCGAAGTCCCCGAACCGATCGGTCTAAAGCGTACGCGTACCCGGCTTCCGCTTTAGTCTAAAATCCCGATATGAACCGAAGAGATCTGCTGCAGGCCGCTCCTGCTCTCGCTTTTGCGGCAGTACCGCAGGGGACAACCAGCGTGGCTAACGGCGCCGTATACGAACTGCGGATCTATCACTGCTTCGAAGGCAAACTGGATGCCCTGCTCACCCGTTTTCGCGAGCACACCATGACGATCTTCGAACGGCATGGCATACACAACGTCGCCTATTGGACGCCGACCGACTACCCGCTGAAGGACAAGACTCTGATCTACATTATTTCTCATCCCTCCCGGGAGCAGGCGACGGCTAATTGGCAGGCGTTCAAAGACGATCCGGAATGGCAGAAGGTCCAGGCTGCCTCTGAAGCGAACGGCAAGATTGTCGAAAGAGTCGACTCCACCTTTATGACGCTGACCGGCTTCTCGCCGCACGTTTAACAGATCGCTACCGATGGCACGGGAGGAGAATCTTATTGGACAGCAGCGCTGAACTGTCGCCCGAGGGCTCCGTACCGCAGCCGCCGCCGATCGAGACGATCGTGCAAAGCGTCAGCGGCAATCATCCCCAGCAGCGCCTTGATCCAGGCGTGCATGGCCACGCCGAAAAGGCTTTGCCTTACATTGCTTTTGAGCATGTCTCGAAGTCCTTCGGCCCTCTCAGCGTTCTTGACGACGTGAGTTTTTTTGCGCTCCCGGGGGAGACGCTTTGCATTTTAGGCCGCAGCGGCGTGGGCAAATCTGTTTCCCTGCAGCAGATCATGGGCTTTCTCAAGCCGGATACGGGGTCGATCCTGGTCGCCGGAGAAAACATCTGCGGCTTTACCGAAGAGCAGATGCAGGTGGTGCGCAAGAAGGTCACGATGGTCTTTCAGAATGGCGCGCTCTTTGACTCGCTCAGCGTTGGGGAGAATGTTGCTTTTCCACTGCGCGAGCGCGGCGAGCTGATCGAAGACCAGATCCTGCAGATCGTGAACGGACTGCTCGAGATGGTCGGGGTCGCCGGCATGGGCGACCTGCTGCCGTCTGACCTGTCGACCGGCATGAAGCGGTCCGTCGCGATTGCGCGGGCGTTGTCGTCGCAGCCGGAGGCGATTCTTTACGACGAGCCGACAACCATGGTCGATCCGCTGATGGGAAGGCTCCTGGGCGATCTGATTCAGAAATTGAAGCATCAGTTAAAGCTCACCAGCATTGTCGTGACGCACGATATGCGTTTCGCGGAGAAGCTTGCCGACCGCGTCCTCTTTCTGCACGAAGCGAAGGCGCATTTCTTTGGGACCATGGCGGAAATGCAGAAAAGCGACGATCCGATCATTCGGCAGTTTCTTGATCTGGACGCGCTGGTGCTGCCGGGGTGAGCTGGCCGCTGGAGATCTCGATCGGCCGGGGACCTCGAAAACATTGAACGTTCCCATTGCTACACTGAATCAGTGAAGATTGCGTTGGCACAGATCAATCCAACCGTCGGCGACTTTGACGGCAATACTGCCCGGATTGTGGAGTTCGCCCATCGGGCTGCGGCAGGGGGCGCGGAGCTGGCGGTCTTCTCCGAACTCGCCATCTGCGGCTACCCGCCTGCTGATTTTCTGGAGAAAACCTCCTTTGTCGCGCGTGCGGGCGAGGCCATGCAGCAGGTAGCGGACGCCACTGCGTCTTTGCCGCTCGCGATCATCTGCGGCTACGTTACGCCGGCGCCTGAGGCAAGCGGTAAGCGAGTCTGCAACTCCGCCGCCCTGGTGCGGAATGGCCGAATCGAGTTTATCCAGTCGAAGATGCTGCTGCCCTTCTACGACGTCTTTGACGAGCAGCGCTACTTCGCGCCGGCGGAGCGCCAGCAGCTGCTCTGCCTCGCGGACCACCGCGTGGCTCTCACCATCTGCGAAGACGCGTGGAACGATAAGGGATTCTGGCCGAAGCGCCTGTATGCCGTCGACCCCGTCGAAGAGCTGATGCATGTGGCCGGCGACGGGGAAGGTTCGATCATCATTAATATCTCGGCATCGCCCTATTGGCGCAACAAGCGGCAGGTGCGTTTCGAGATGCTGGCGGCGATTGCGAAACACCATCGTGTGCCGGTCATCCTGGTCAATCAGGTAGGCGGCAACGACGGTCTCATCTTCGATGGATCAAGCCTGGCGATCAGGCCTGACGGCCAGCTGCTGGCGCGGGCGAATGCCTTTGAGGAAGATCTGGTCTTCGTCGACACAAAGCTGCTGACCGGAGATATCCGCTCCCAAGACCCCACGCAGGATGCAGGCATCTACGAAGCGCTGGTGCTTGGGACGCGCGATTACGTTCGCAAGTGCGGCTTTTCTCGGGCACTTCTCGGCTTGAGTGGCGGCATCGATTCCGCACTCGTCGCCTGCATCGCCGTCGACGCGCTCGGCAAAGAGAATGTCCGGGCAATCACGATGCCCAGCCAGTACTCCTCGACAGGATCGGTCGATGACAGCCGCATCCTCGCCGCCAATCTCGGCATCCAGCTGGACACCATCCCAATCGAGGGATTGTTTCAGGGGTACGGGCAGGCGCTCGGCCCGATTTTTGCGGGCACGCGGCCGGATCTCACGGAGGAAAACATCCAGTCCCGCATCCGCGGCGGCCTGCTGATGGCGATGTCGAACAAGTTCGGCGCGCTGGTGTTGACGACCGGCAATAAATCCGAAATGTCGGTCGGCTACTGCACTCTCTATGGAGATATGGTGGGCGCGCTGGCGGTCATTGGCGACGTGATGAAGACGCGGGTCTACGATCTCTGCCGCTACATCAATCGCGAGCATGAGGTCATCCCGGTTGCAATCCTCGAGAAGCCGCCGTCGGCGGAGCTTCGTCCGGAACAGAAAGATACGGATTCGCTGCCCCCTTATGAGGTCCTCGATCCGATTCTCGAGGCCTATATCGAGCGCTATGAGACGCCGGAGGCGATCGCCGGGCAACATGGATTTGATCTCGATCTGGTACGCTCGGTCGTCAAACTGGTGGAGCGCAGCGAATACAAACGCCAGCAGGCCGCTCCGGTACTTAAAGTCACGCAGAAAGCCTTTGGCATGGGACGGCGCTTTCCTATTGCCGTCAAGGTCCAGGTTTAATTTCTAAAGCATCCACCAAGAGCACAAATCAAGGCACGAACTCAAAAAGGATTGTGAATGTTATCCAGCTCGTTTTCTCACCCGCCGGCAAAGTTTTTCGCAAAGGCGGCGCTCCTCGCGCTCTTCTCTCTCACTCCATTCGCCGCCGTCCAGTCACTGCAGGCCCAGAACGCTCCAGCAGAAAGCCAGGAACTTCCTGCCGCTCCGTCGGCTTCAGCTCCCGCAGCCCCTGCGACCCTGACCTTCCCGACGCCCAGCCCGGCCAACTTCACCGCCGACAAGCCGACAACCGCCGAGGTCAATGACTTCCTCAAGGCGACGTGGGGTTACAGTCCCGACCTTGCTTGGCAGGTGGAAGCGATTGGCAAGACTCCCGTTGCTGACGTCAGCAAGGTCATTGTCTCGATCGGTCAGAAGAGCAACCCTGCGCAGGTCGGGCAGCTGATCTTCTTTGTCTTGCCCGACGGCCAGCACATCATCTCGCAGGATGAGATCGTGCCCTTCGGCGCTCATCCCTTCGACGCCAACCGCAAAATTCTTCAGGCGGAGGCAAGCGGGCCGGCACAAGGGTCGGCCTCGAAAGACCTGCTGCTGGTCGAGTTTGCCGACTTCCAATGTCCGCATTGCAAAGAGGCGCAGCCGACGATTGATCGTATGATCAAGGAATTTCCAAATGCGCGCTTCGTTTACGAGAGCTTCCCACTGCCGCAACATAGTGAGGCGCCCAAGGCTGCCGCATACGGTGTCTGTGTACAACAGGCTGGCGGCGATCCTGCATTTTTTAAATACGCTGACGCGGTCTTTACCGGCCAGGCCGGGCTGACGCCGGAAGGTTCGGACGAGATGTTGAAGGGAATCGTGACCAAACTGGGGCTCGACCCCGCCAAGATCGCTGCCTGTGCATCGTCGCCGGTCGGAACCAACGGGGTGAAGACCTCGCTCGATCTCGCGCATAAGCTCGAAGTCCACGAGACGCCGACCCTCTACGTGAACGGACGCGCTGTTCCGATCGGCGGCATTCAGTACGACCAACTGAAAGCGATCATCTCCTACCAGGCAGTGCAGGATGGCGTTACCGCCGCTGCAGGGAGCGCAAAGCACTGACCTCGCTCTCGAGACACTGCCGGCTTGGTCGTAGCTCGCCGCTCTCGTCTCGGGCGGCGAGTAGAGACTGGCGGCGAGTGCAGCTAGCGAGGCGCGCGGGAAGAAATCCTGCGAAGAGGTGCAGTTTGGCTGGGTGAGTTCTTGAAGAGGTAGGTTCCAGCAGCGATGCTAGTCGTGACGCGGAAGCAGGATCTCACGCCCTGCCACATCCATGTGTGTGCGGCGCACGATATGCGGAGTGACCAGGATGACCAGGTTCGAGACCGCAACGTCTTTTGAATCGTCGGTGGTCGACCGCAGCCCGGGCAGTTCGCTCAATCCCGGCAGCCCGGTGACGGCTTTCGTCTCGGTCTTCGAGAGGCTGCTCACGATCAGCGCGCTCGCTCCATCTTTGAGCGTGATGGTCGCCGTGTATTGCCGGTTGTTCAGGATAGGGTTGCCGTCTAAGGTGCTGCCGCCCAGGGCGCTGAACTTCAGGTCCATATTGAGTGCGACTTCCTGGCCATGTTGCACTCGCGGTGTGGCCTTCAGCGTGAGCCCCAGGTCTTCATATTGAATCTGGGGAATTGTGACCTGAGCCGTCAGGCTGGAGAGGCTGACGCCCAGTCCAGTCAGAGCGGTCGAAAGCCCAGCTGTGTTGATTCCCGCAGCGCTGAGCGAGCTCCCGCCTGAGGAATAGGTCGAGGTCACAATCGGGTAGCGAGTCCCGACCCGGAAAGTTGCCGTCTCCTGGTCCTGCACGCGAAGATGAATTTCGTCCAGAGCTTTCGTGTCGCTGGCATTCAGCGATAAGTTACCCGTCATCGTCCCCAGGTTGTAGCCGAACTGCGTGAGGCCGCCGCCAAACGTCAAGAAACCCTGGGTCAGCACCCCGCTGGTGATTTGCCCCGTAGCGATCAAGATGGCCAGGATCGCTCCATAATCCCCTGGAGCCGCAAGTCCGCTCGCGATGATCTGCTGAATTGCGGCGGAATTGTTTTGCAGCAGGCTGTTCAGCTCGCTGTCCACGTTGAAGATGTTCGATTGCGACGGCAGCGTCACGCCGATATTGGTCGTCCGGGTGGTGTTGATGTCGTACAGGCGCACCTCAAGCATCACCTGAGATCGCCCGTCGAGCAGCTCTTCAAGCGTGGCGTTCAAGGCCTTGATTCGCGTCTCGGGGGCACGCACAGTCATAACGTTCCTGGTCGGCTGCAGAGCGGCCACTGGCACCTCGAAGACATTCTTCGCCATGGTGCTCATATCGGTCATCTCCGTGGATGTCAGCCCTGGCAGGTAGACTGACTCGACGACCAGGCGCTCAAATTTCAGCCGGTTCTCCTTGGTGTCCTGCGCCACCAGCACTCTCTTCGGGTCGAGCGGAACAAAGAACGTCCCCGTCAGCAGTTTCAGCACCTCAGAGGCCTGCGCAAAGTCGACATCGTTCACGTCGAGCAGAACGTTCTTGTCCGTCACCGATGTATCCATCACCGGGCTGATTTGGTAGGTCTCCAGGACCTGGCGAAGAATTTCTTGTTGGGTGCCCTTGAGGTGGAAGCTGTTTTTCAGCTTTGCGGGTGTGAGTTCAATGGGCGCCGAAATGGCGTCCCCCTTTTCGTCGACCGGGTCGATGGTCACGCCGGGGCTTTCTGTCAACTCCTCGACGTGTTGCGTGATGACAGGGTTCTTGGGATCGAGCGCAAGCGCTTCTTCCAGCTCCTGCCGTGAGATCTCGGGATGCTGGGTCAACCGGGCCTTATCCGCTTCTTGGACCAGCAACGTGACCAGGTGCTGCCGGGCGATCTCCCGGGCAGCCAGGTATTGTTGATTCGCCGGATCCAGGGTCACTGCCGCAGTGAAGGAGTTGTAGGCGCCACGCGAGTCTTGTTGCTCGATGAACTTTGCGCCTTCCAGGTAAAGCTTTTCTGCCTTGCGTTGCTGCTTCTGGCTGGGAGGCGTCTGTGCCGGGGGCGCAGCAATCGCTTGTCCGGGCCCGGAGGCGGCAGGCTTGTTGGCTGCGCCGCCCGGCGCGCCGGCGGTTGCTGCCGATGGCGCCGGGGTGATCACCATCTCGGTTTCCTGAAGAGGAGTGACCTCCTGCATCTCCGGCGCCTGGGCAAAACCGCGCAAGGGCAGAAGGGTGAGCGCCGCGATCCCCAGGCGCGACCAGCGCAGAGCAGGCAAAGTCCTCATGCTCCTGGCATGGTCTGTTGCAGCAGGTCTTCGAGCGTGGTCGCGCATACGTCTGGGTCGCACTTCAAAAGCTCATCGTAAGAATAACTTCCGGTAGCTATCGCGATGACCGGCAGCTCGTTCGCCCGGGCAGCTGAGACGTCAAACGGAGTATCTCCTACTACGCAGACAGACGCACTCGGACTCACAATCGCGCGCGCCATGGCAGCGGCATGTCCGATCATCTCGGAACGAATGGCGAAACGATCGCTGAAACCTCCGAAGGTGAACCACTCCCGCAGTCCGGCCACCTCGATCTTTTGCCAGCCCACCACTTCCAGGTTGCCGGTCGCCACACCCAAAGCTGCGCCCTTTTGCTGAAGATAGGCCAGCACCTTGGTTACGCCGGGCATGACTCGCAGCTGCATCGACGCCCGCTGGGCACGCACATCGGTGCGGATCCCCTCCAGCAGATCCTCCAGCAGCGGATGCCATTCCGAATCTTCGAGCTTGGCCGCGCGAAATGCGTCCCGCAGGATGCCTGGATCGGTGTTGCCGTGGACGGTGACTTCATCGAGCACCAACGGCCGCCCCATGACGCGCTGCACGCTGGAAAAAAAAGAGGTGAAGTGAATGCGGTCTTGGCTGCGCAGCAGGGTGCCGTCAATGTCAAAAAGGTAGGCTGGCTCTGCATCCCAGGAGAAGCCTTGGCGAATGAAGACTTGCGCAGGAACGGGAGTTGCTGCGGACTGGGTTCCCGTGAAGATGGTGGGGAAAGGCAAGCTGAGAGTCTCCCTTGAAAAAGCGCGTGACTCGAAGCAGTTCCTCCCCGGCCACTGCTCTCATTCTATGCGAGAGGCGGAACTTGATCCGCGCCTAGGAGCCCAACTTCTTTTTCAGGTCCGCCGCGGGACGCTCGCTCCTGGGAGGACGCTTTAATCCATGGCGGATATAGGCGGGGTTCAGTTCAAGCTCGGCGATAGTCCGGCTTAGGGTATTGCGGTGCATGCCCAGTTCGCGTGCGGCCTTGCATTGGTTGCCACGGTGACGAGCCAGTACTTCCATCAGAAAGCGCTTCTTGAACTCGCGTACACCTTCGGCGTAAGTGATTCCGCTGGCATGCATATGTGCGACCAGATTATCCAATTCTCGCTTCAAGACGCCTCTTTCTTGCCGGGACTCTGTCCGGCTTCTCTCTCATTCTCAGGTAGTCAGCCAGTCGTATTCAGGCCGGAATCGTTCTGCGCGTGAGGCTTCAGCCACTCGGGCTGTGCATCGCGAATGATCTGCACGCCATCACGAATCCTCTCGCCTAGCTCGACCGGCGTTACCGCCGTGGTCGTATGCGCAGCTGACAGAAAGTATGGAGCAAGCTGCGAGTGTGCAAGCCAGCCGTTTCGCGGAATGAAGGCGGCTAGCGCCATGACCCCGAGCGTGACCAATACGCATCCCTTCAAAAGCCCAAAGACCGCTCCGGCCAGCCGGTCCAGCCAGCCAAGGCCGATCGAACGGGCCGACCAGTGCAGCGCTCTGCCCACCAGTCCAGCCGCCACCATGATCAGCAACGCGATTGCCAAAAAAGCGATTACATCGGCGACCGCCTGGGTGTGGATGGCATGCAAGATCCAGGGCGCCAGCTTCTGAAAATTCCAGCTTGCAATCAAAAGGCCCAGGACGACGCCCGCCAGCGAGAATGCCTCGATGAAGAATCCGTTCCTGGCCGCGCCAATCACCGACAAAGCAAGGATCATCACGATAATCCAATCGATCAAAGCCACGCGGATCCCCCCAATGGTGATCCCTGGCAGCAAAGCGTTTCAATCATTCAGCGGCGAACCTGTTAACAGCCGATAAGCCTCAAAATACTTCTCCCGGGTGCGCTCGATCACCTCTTCCGGCAACACCGGCGCCGGCGCCCTTTTGTTCCAGTGAATTTCTTCCAGGAAATCGCGTACATATTGCTTATCGAACGAAGGCTGCGCACCGCCGGGCTGGTAAACGTCTTTCGGCCAGTAGCGCGATGAATCGGGCGTGAGCGCCTCGTCAGCAAGCACTATGCCTTTGCCTGTCCGGCCAAACTCAAATTTGGTATCGGCAAGGATGAGCCCGCGACTTTCCGCATAGTCTGCCGCCTTGGAGTAGATAGCGAGGCTCAGTTTCCGCAAAGTCTCCGCAGATTGCTGGCCAATGCGCCCGGCCATCTCGTCGAAAGGAATGTTGATGTCATGCTCGCCGTCCAAGCTCTTCGTGGCTGGCGTGAAAATCGGCTCCGGCAAACGTTCAGACTCCTTCAGCCCGGCAGGCAGGGAGATGCCGCAAACTTTGCCGCTAGACAAGTAATCTTTCCATCCCGAACCGGAAATATATCCGCGCACGACGCATTCCACTGGAAACATCTGCGCCTTGGCCACCAGCATTGAACGCCCCCGAAGCTCCTCAGCATAGGCAGCGACATCGGGCGGATACTCGGCAACGTTTGCAGTGATGAGGTGGTTCGGTACAACATCTGCAAGAAAATCGAACCAGAAGAGCGACAACTGGGTGAGCATCCGGCCTTTGCCTGGAATACCGCTGCCAAGGACATGGTCGAACGCGGAGATACGATCCGTCGCCACCATCAGCAGAAACTCGCCTGCCGAGTAAAGGTCGCGAACCTTGCCGCGCGCGTGCAGATGTAAGTCCGCTAATTCGGTTTGCAGTAGGGTTGGCAAAGGGGTGAAGCCTTTCGGGGATCGACTGAAGTTACGATTGTCCGGGGAGGGAGGCACTTTGTCAACGCAGGAAAAAGTCGCGTAAATCGCCCCTCAGCGCATGCGTCTCATGCCCTGATATGCAGTGTCAAGGGGGAAGCACGCGTCCAGCAAAAAACTTAGAGACATGCCGGAAGATACTGGCCATATATGCGACATTGCCGATTCCAATGGCTACGCAGTTACCAGTTGCGTCTCCGCCGAATCGTTCACCGGTCTGTCCAGATCGCGGCCGCCGCGGTCGGCGGCATGGCCGCCCCGGCTGCGCTTGTCCTGTTTGTCGCCTCCGCCGAGCCGCACCGAGATAATCTTGGAAACCCCCGGCTCCTGCATCGTCACGCCATAAATCATATCGGCAGCCTGCATCATGCGTTTGGAGTGGGTCACGATAACGAACTGCGTTGTGGCGGCCATGCTTTGGATCATCTCCGCCAACCGGCCGACGTTCGTCTCATCGAGCGGCGCGTCCACCTCGTCCAGGACGCAGAAGGGGCTGGGCTGATAGTGGAAGATGCCGATCAGCAGCGACAACGCCGTCAACGCCTTTTCGCCGCCGGAGAGCAGCAGCACATTCTGCAGCTTCTTTCCTGGTGGTTGCGCGACGATATCAATCCCACTGTCAATGGAATTCTCTTCGTCAGTCAGTTTCATAAACGCCTGTCCGCCGCCAAAGAGCCGCGCGAAGGTCACGCTGAAATTCTCATTGATCTTGCCGAAGGCCTCATCGAACTTTGTCCGCGAGATCTGGTCGATTTCGCGGATCGTCGATTGCGTGTTCTCGATCGAGTCAAGCAGGTCCTTGCGCTGCGTCTCCAGGAACTCGTGCCGCTGTGCAGCCTCCTGGTACTCTTCGAGCGCCATCATGTTGACCGGGCCCAGCGCCTCGAGCTTTTGCTTCAGCCCGCGGCACGCCTCCTCTTCGGAAAGCAATGCGCTCGCCTCGACGCGAACGAGATCGCAATCTTCGCGCAATTCCACTGCTCCCGTCCCGAGATCGTTCATGCAGGACTCCTCCACATGGCTAAGATCGGAGGTCAACTTGGCTGCCGCCGCGCTGCGCAGACTCTTCGTCTCCCGCAGCGCATCGGTCTCGAGGCGGACGGCTTTGAGCGAATGCTCCAGCTCGGCGAGTCCGATTCGAAGCATCTTCGCCTCTTCGGTCCAGCGGGCCGCTTCTTCAACCGCCTGCGCGCGAACTTTCTCTACCTGTTCGTGTGCGACCGTCAGCTCTTCGTTCTCGCGCCCCCGCTGCTCGCGCTCGGCGCCTGCCGCGCTCAACTGCTGTTCGAGCTGCAGCACCCTGCGGCCAAGGTCGCCATACATGCGATCGATGCGCGCGAAAGCAGCCTCTGCGCCGCGCCGCCGCTCTTCCAGGCCGGCCAGTTCCGCTGACACTGCCGCCGCCTCATTCTGAGCTGTCTCCCGCGCGCGCCGCAGTTCTTCGACGGATTGCTGCAGGGCCGCGAGCGCCGCTTCGGCCGCCTGGTGCTGCGATTCGAGCTGCTGGGTTTCTTCGCGCTTGCGGCTGATCAACTCGTCCTTCACCCGCCGCGCATCCTTGTTGCGCTCGCTTTCGAGCGTCCACTCCTGCTGCCGCCGCTGCAGCCGCTGGACTTCGCTGTCCATTTGCCGCAACGCCGCCGTCTGGTGAGCGCTCTCGCGCTCCGCGGTGCGTCGCTCGTCGCTCTTCGCGTCAGAGAGCCGGGTCAGATCCGTAATGGTCTTCCCCAGAGAGGCAACGGCCATCTCCGCCTGGCCCAGTTCGGCCTCTACCTTTTCGATCTTCTTCTGCGTATCCCGCAGCTCGCGCTTCAACGCGAGCGGACCCTCAATGCTCGGCTTACCCCCGGTCACCGTGACGTTATGAAAACACTCCCCCGAAGGCGCAAGGAAAAATGCGTGAGGGTTTTCGAGCGCGAGCGTCCGCGCAGTCCCGGCGTCGGCAGTCACGTAGCCCTCCCGCAGCTTCGGCAGAATCACCTCGAGCGAAGACCCGAAACCATCCAGGACGCGAATGCAGTCCTTGAGCGGCACCACGCCCGCCCGCGCCTCGTAGCTGCCGACGGCGGCGCCGGCAGCAAAAGAAAACTTTGCCTGCGAATCGTCCGGATGCACCAGGAAGGTCGCGCGCCCGTCCACGTCATGTTTCAGTAAGCGCATGCCTTCGTCGGCCGATTCCCAGCTCTTCACGACGACATAATTCAACTCGTCCCGAAGGAACTCGTCGACGACATTTTCATACTGGCCATTCACTTCGAGAAAGTCAGCCAGTGTTCCTGCAGGGGCGAGCGCACCGCCGAGCGAGTTTTGCCGCAGCAGCTTCTTGACCGTGTCTGTGGAGTAACTGTGGTCACGAATCAGCGACTCGAGCGACGTCTTTCGTCCACTCAAGGTGGCATACTCGGCGCGCAGCTGGTCGCCGCGGCGCTTCGCTTCCGACTCTGCAACGCGCTGTGCCGCCACTTGCGAACGAAGCTGCGCAATCTCCTGCTCCAGCCGCTCCAGCGCCGCTGTGACCGATTCGAAGTTCATCGACAACTGCCCGCGCTCGGCGCCCAGTGCATCGAAATCTTGCCGGGCCGTCGCCATCTCCGTGGCCAGACGGCTCGCTTCCCGCTCCAGTGCGGCCAGTGATTCCTCGGCCTGCGACGTCTGGTTGCGCGCCTGTGCGGCCTGTTGCAGCAGTTGAATGGCCTGCCGGCGTCCCGACTCCAGCTTTTGCTCGGCGACGGCAACTGCTTGCGCAGTATCGCGTACCTGCTGCTGCTTCTGCTGTGCCTGTTGGCGAAAACCCTCGGCGTCGGACGCTGCCGTCTGCAGAAAGCCCCGCTGCCCCTCGCGCTCTGCCGTCAAGCCATCCAGGTGCTGCTTGGCCTGCGCTAATTCCGCGGTCCCGGCCGAGATGCGAGCTTCCAGCTCGGCAATCCGCTCAGTATTCGAGGCCTGCCGCGACACGGCACGCTCCAATTCGACAGCCGCCTGGTTTGCTTTCGCTGAGGCTTCTTTCGCACTGACATCCAGGGCGTACCCGCGAGCGGTGCCTGCGGAATACTCCCCCTGCAGATGCTCGACCTGCGCACTCTGCCCATCGATCTGCGCTGCCAGCGAAGCGATCTCCGCCGCCAGCGCAGCCTGCTCGCCGTCCATCTCCGCAAGCTTGGTCGCCAGCACCACCCGAAGCCGCGAGCGCCACTCATCGCGCAGCGCGCCGTAGCGCTCCGCCTTTGCCGCCTGGCGCTTGAGCGAATTTACCTGCTTCACGACCTCCTCAAAGATGTCGTTGACCCTGGCAAGGTTTTGTTTCGACTGCTCGAGCCGCAGCTCAGCCAGGCGCTTCTTCGTTTTGAAGCGCGTAATGCCCGCAGCCTCTTCAATGATCGCTCGGCGGTCGTGCGGCTTCGAGCTCAACAGCTGTCCGATACGCTCCTGCCCGATAATTGCGTAAGACTCCGGCCCCAGCCCGGTGCCCATGAAAATGTCCTGGATATCCCGCAGTCGGCAAAGCTTTCCGTTGAGCAGGTACTCGCTATCTCCGGTGCGGAAGAGCCTGCGCGTAATCACGATTTCGCCGCGCTGGGGCGTTGCCTGGAACTTTCGCCGACGGATCTTCAACACTACGGAAGTGGACCCCTCGATCGCCGTGTCTGGGGTGCTTGCCGCCGCGGGCGCCTGGCCTTCAAAGGTCTGCCCCGGTTGCGCCTGGGCAATTATTTCTTCCACCTCTGCGGCCCGCTCGGCCCGGACTTCTTCTTCATTCCAGTCGCCGTCGGACGGCAGTTCGTCCTGGATCTCGACCTCGGCCCCGAGCAGCGGGCCGCCCTCATAGGCCTCAGGATCGACCAGCGTGAGGGAGACTTCGGCCATTCCGAGCTGTTTGCGTTCGCGAGTGCCGGCAAAAATCACATCTTCCATCTTGCCGCCGCGCAGCGTCTTGGCGCTCTGCTCGCCTAACACCCAGCTCACGCCGTCGAGGATGTTCGATTTGCCGCAACCGTTCGGCCCGACGACCACCGCAATTCCGTAGCCCGGGACCTGGACTTCGGTGCGGTCGCAAAACGACTTGAACCCCAGGATCTGGATCTTTTTCAGCTTTAACATGGGCGACAACCTTGTTCTTTCGTGGACCGGCCAGAGATTCGGGAATTACCGAGGGTGCCTGTCAAAATGCTATCTTTCGCTGGAAGCAGGGTCAACATCTCAGCCGCTACATCTTGTGGATAAGCAGTCCCTGCCACTACATATGCGGGTATCCGGCTAGATTCATCGCCTTTCCCGGCGGATTGCTCCGCTTTCGTGAAGGTCGTGTGACCCTCAAGAGCAGACTGGTGCAATGAGCCTGCATCTATGCTCCTATGTCGAAAAGTCGTTCTCTGGAATGGCCGCAACGGCGACGACCCTCGCCAGGATCCGGCTCGCACCTCTCGTGGCTCCTGTTCTTAGGTGGGGTTTACCTCGTCGCCACGGTCCAGATCGCTGCCTGTTACTTCACGTTGGTCCGCCCCTATATCAATACGTCGCTCTATGAAGTGGGCAAGGAGCGACTGCCCTTTCAAACCCGGATTCTCATGATGCCGCTCATGCGGTGGGCCCATGAGAGTCGTTTAGCAGCGGCCTCCGCGGCAGCACTTTCACAGGGTAAGTTCTGGTATTTACGCCAGGCCGAGCCGGAAGCCATGGTGCAGTTCGGCGTGAATATTGCCAGCTTGCTCATTGCCGGGCTCGTCGCCATCCTGATTTACCGGGCTGCGAGGCAGTCGACCGCCGCTCCAAATGGGTTTCTCGGGGCCTTTGTATACCCGGTCTTCCTCCTGCTGTTTACCGCGCACTACATCCTTCACACCATTCAGAACTTTCGCTTCCTCTACGATCTGCCCAGCATCGCTTTTTTCGCGGTCGGCCTGTACCTGATCTATTTTCGCAAACACCCGCTGCTCTTTGCCGCCCTATTCATCGTTGCGACCCTCAATCGTGAGACGACCCTGCTGCTCCTTCCGTTTTATCTGTTGTCCGTAGCCACACGAGACGGAGAGCTTGAGTGGAAGAAGGTAGTTTCGCGGGAGTCGTTGCTTGTCGTTGTGCCGCTTGCAGCGCTCTGGGGAGCCTGGCACCTGTATATCTTTCACATCTTCAAGCACAATCTGTCGGAATACTACCCGAGGGTTGAGGTTAACCTCTACACCATGGTTCATCCCCGGTTTTGGCCGCAACTGCTCAGCGCCGGCGGATGGCTGTTACCCTTCGTGTTGCTTTTTCGCAAATCCATCGCGGACCGGCAACTTCGCGCGTGGCTCTGGGCGCTGCCGGTGTGGTTTGGTTTCATGTTTTTCTGGGGAATTCTAGTCGAAACCCGCGTCTTCGGCGAGCTGCTACCGTACCTCGCCTGTCTCGCGGTTCTGGTTGCGGAAGACCAGATCCGGGCTCATCTGCTCTTTCAGTCCTCTGCAGAGTCAGGCAGTCCAGCGGCGCTCCCGTCAGCAGCCGGGGAGAGGGCTGCCTGACGGGAGCGCGGGCCGCTTACTTCTGAGTGGGCCTGATTAAAACCTCACTGATGAAGCTTTGCGGCGCCTGGGTCACCAGCATGGCGACGACTGCAGCGACATCGTTAGGCTGAATTCTTGTGGCAGGATCTTTCCCGTGTCCGTCGCTGCCGCCGAAATGCGTGTTGACCGAACCGGGGGCGACGGCAGAGACGCGTATACCGTGGCCGCGCAGCTCCTCGGCTACGGAATACGTCAGCCCATTGAGCCCCCATTTTGAAGCAGAGTAGACGGCTCCATTCGGCAGCGGATTCTTGCCGGCCAAGGAAGAGATATTCACAATATGGCCCTGTCGCGCCTTGATCATCAACGGAGCCAACGCCTGGATCATCAGATAGGGCGCACGCAGATTGGTACTCATGACCAGGTCCCAATCCGCAACCGGCACCTCGTAGAGCGGACGGCTCTGCTTGGCAATGCCGGCGTTATTCACCAGGATGTCGCAGCGCCCGTATTTCACGGCAATACTGGTTCCCAGGGAAGAGATTGCCTCCGGGCTGAGCAGATCGCAGGAGACGGCCTCCGCTTGACCGTTGGAGGCCTCGATTTCTTTCCGAAGCTTCTCGATCTTGTCCATGTCGCGTGCGACCAGAACGACAGTCGCTCCCATGCTCGCCAGTTGGAGCGAAATAGCCTTGCCGATGCCGCTGCCCGCGCCGGTAACCACTGCGACCTGGCCGTTCAGTTTGCTTGCATTATCCATGCGCCTCTTTCCGTTCCGAGTTGTTCTCTTTCGATGCAGTTCTTGCATGCGAATGGGAATGTGGCCGCGTGTTTCTTCCGGTGGCGCCCTCGCCTGACGCGAAATATTCCCTGGCTCGGGACGATCACCCGTTGCCAGAATCGCTCATCTCAAAGATATTGGTAGAAGCAGGCCGGAACACATTGCTTGTCACGCAGACCCGTGATTCTTATAATCCAGCAATCCACTCATCGAGGCGAACGTTTACCCCGTTCGTTCCCCGCGACGTGTATTCTCCGGTATGTTGCACCGCGCACGCGGCTTTGATACAAGCAGTTCCCAGGAGCGTTAGATGAAGAAGTTCGTTGTTGCTTCCGTGCTGGCTATCGCCACCAGCACACTTTACGCGGCGCCTGCCGTTTTCGCACAAGCCTCGAGTGCCGCTCCGGCAAGTGGGTCGCAAGACCAGATCACCATCAAGGATCCGGCAGAGTTCAACGCATACCAGAATGCCATCGGCACGGCTGCGCCCGCTGCCAAGGCCGCCGCCCTTGAAGATTTCCTGACCAAGTATCCGCAGACCGTCGTCAAGAACCAGGTGCTGAATACTCTTCTGGCTAGCTACCAGGCCGCTAACGACCAGGCCAATCTGCTTAAGACCGCCAAGCTCATCCTTGACAGCGATCCCAGCAACCTGCGTGCCGCCTTCGTTTACGTCTTCGTCACCAAGGCCCAGGCTACTGCGAAAGCCGCGAGCGACCCCGCCGCCGCACAGCCGATGCTCGATGATGCGGCTAAGGTCGCACAGGCTGCCCTCCAGGTCACCGCTCCTTCCGCGAGTTCAGGTGTTTCCGCTGCAGACTTCGCCAAGCTCAAGACGGCTACGACTCCTATCTTTGAGAGCGCCATTGCTACCGATGATGTCGGCAAGAAGGACTACAAAGACGCCATCGAGCACTATCAGGCGGAGTTGAAGTCCTACCCTGACCTCAATGCTCCCACCAGTGCTCTGGGCATCAACGAGACCTACCTTCTCGGTCAGGCCTACGTTCAGGAAGATCCCAAAGACCTGCCCAACGGCGTCTTCTATCTCGAGCGCGCCGCGCAATACGCTCCCGCTGCCGCCAAGGATAGCGTCGAGAAAGCGGCCGAATACTGGTACCAGAAGTACCACGGTGGCATGGATGGCTTCGACCCAATCAAGCAGCTGGCGCATGACAATGCCACTCCTCCCAGCAGCTACGCACCCACGGCCGCGCCGCCGCCGCCGGCTCCCGATAAGCTCGCCCACGATGCCGTCACCAACACTCCTGACCTGAAGACGATGGCTCTGGCCGACAAGGAGTTCGTCCTCGCCAATGGAAACCAGGAAGACGCTGACAAGGTCTGGGCTGTCATGAAGGGTGTTCGCGCGCAGGTTCCCGGCATCGTCACTCAGGCCACTGCGGATTCGGTTCAACTGGCCGTGTCTCCGGACGCCCAACAGTCCAAGACCGCGGACTTCACCATCAATTTCACCAAACCCCTCACCACGCCGCCGGCCATTGGAGACAGCGTCAAGTACGACGCAACCTTCGATTCCTTTACCAAGACTCCTCCGATGATCATCCTCAACGAGGGAGCGCCGGTTGAAGAGAAGAAGGCGCCGGTTCACCGCAGATCGGCAGCCCACTAGGCTGCGAGAATAAAGCAGAAAGGCGGCCATCCGGCTGCCTTTCTGCTTTTGAGGTGCATACGCAAAATTCTTCTTTCTGTGCGACGCTCTCGATTTGGCTTACCGCCGCCGGCATGCTCTTCTCCGTGAGCCGCGGCGTCCCCCAGTCGCAACCGTCCTTAGTGAGTCCGGGTACCCACAGCATCTCCATCCCGCTCCTTGCCCCGGAAGACATGCCTGCGGCTGATGCCCGGACCGTCATGGACCACCAGCGAGAAATCGTCCGCTCTGCGCTGATCTATGGCTACAACGTCGATGCTTCCTATCGCTACCGCCAGGTCGCCTGCCCACTCGCTCCGCACCACTTGATCCTCGCGTATGAAAGCACGCAGCCGGCAGGAGCTCTCTCGCGATTTACAGCCGTTCTCGCCAGTGACAACGGCGAAAAGCACCCCACCAGTCCGGTGCAGATTCTGCCCATCCTGCAGTACGGAATGACTCCGTTCCGGCCTGCCTACTCGAGTCCACACTCGGTGGAGGTCTTCAATCGCACCGTCGACCCCGGCCCGATCGCCTCGAACCAGGGCACGCCGCCGGCCCAATATCCAAACTTAAAGGGCCCAAGCCTTAAGGATCCGGCCCTCACGCGCAGCCTCTGCTATCTCGCCATGGTCGGCGCAGAGCCGGCCGCACTCCGCGATCCTTCGGTCGAGACCGCAACGCTGCAGGCTCCGGTACCGACCCAGGTATTTCTAGATAAAGAACGAGTGCAGGAAAGCTTTTCCATCGGGAGCAGCAGCACCGCCTATCAGGTCTGGTCGCTGACGTACTCGGCCGACGGCAGGTTGCTGACGGTGGAGGAGAAAGAATCCCCGGTCGGAGCCGCCCCTGCCATTCTCTCTGCTGGCGCGGCTCCAGCCACCTCTGCGCCTGCTGCCCCCTTCGCTGCTTCCTCCGCAGTCGCTTCGTCTGTCTCTGCATCCGCTGTGTCGGCGGCCCCTCCTGTCATCGTTCACCGCGCCTCATCCACGCGTGAGCCGGTACAAACGGCTCCGTCCCGGAGAAACGCCGCCCCACCGCCGGCCGCGACCGCTCTGCCTCCATCGCCGCCTATGAGGTTTATTCCGGACGCCAATATGCCGATGCCGCCCAGCCGCGTCCTCCCGGCTCCAGCGTCAAACCCGCACCCATCAGATGGGTGAGATCTCCCTACGCCGAACGCCAGCTTCTTCAGCAGAGAACAAATTCTGCAATCGATCCGCCGCCGGTCCGCCGCCGACCCAAATGCCGAAGTAGACGAGCGCGCCCCTGCCATATAGGCTGAGCGGGTCGAGAATTGGGCCTGTCCCCGGGAATGAAGCTACTCACCGCCCTCTACACTGTCGTTACGTTCCTCTCCGCATTCCTCCTGTTTCTGCTGGAGCCGATGGCCGCCAGGCAGCTACTGCCGATCTTTGGGGGCTCGGCTTCGGTCTGGGCTATCTGCCTTGTCTTCTTCCAGTGCGCCCTGCTCGCCGGCTATCTCTATGCGCATCTCGCCGTCTCTCGCTTGAGCTTTAAAGCCCAGGCCCTCACCCACATCGCGGTTCTCGCGGCATCGCTGCTCAGCCTCACCCGGCACTTCCAGCCCGGAGCCGCAGCGATTCCCTGGCATCCGGCGCTCACTCTGCTCTGGTCGCTGACCGTGACCATCGGCCTGCCGTTCATCGCCCTCGCTTCGACCACGCCATTGCTGCAGTCCTGGTATGCCGCCGCCCGGGAGCATCGAGCTCTGCCCTGGTGGCTCTTCGCCTTATCGAATGCGGGATCCCTGCTGGCCCTGGTTTTCTACCCCGCCGTTTTCGAGCCGCATCTCCGGTTGCGTGATCAGGGAATGTTGTGGGCTGGCGGCTTTTGTGTCTTTGTCGCACTCTGCGGCGGCCTCGCGCTCCATCACTGGCAGACCGGGCTGCTGAAGCTCGCTCCGCTGCAACTCACCCCGCTGCCGCAACCCAAAGCCATGAGCCGGAGTAAGCCTTGGCCCCTTTGGATCCTTCTTTCCGGCTGCGGTTCCATGCTGCTCTGCGCTGTGACCAACCATCTCGGCGAGAACATCGCGGCCATTCCTTTGCTCTGGATCATCCCCCTCGCAGCCTACCTTCTCAGCTTCATCGTCGCGTTCGCCGGGCCGCGAGCGTGGCCTCGATTCATCTCGGTGCGCATGCTGGCTCTCACGCTGGCCACCTTCGCCTACCTTCTCAATGCGAGCGGCACGTCGCTGCCCCCGCAAATCTCGATCCCGGTTTATACCGCTGCCGTCTTCTTCGCTTGCCTCTTTTGCCACGCAGAGCTTTATCGGCTCAGGCCTCAAGAAAGCGAACTGACAAACTTCTATCTTCTGATCTCATTAGGCTCGGCTGCCGGAGCCATCCTGGTCGGGATTGTGGCGCCGGATTTATTCCACGCCAACTACGATCTCGCCATCGGCGTGATCGTTCTCGCTGTCGCGGCGCTCGCTGCCACCTGGCGCCAGGGCAAAGTATCCCGCCTCGTCTGGACTGCCGCAGCCTTCTGCCTGATCTATATCGCAGCAGCACAGGCAAAGGTCATGCGCCAGGGCGCCATCGTCCAGCTCCGCAGCTTCTACGGATCGCTTCGCGTCACCGAGACCCATTTGCCGCCCGAGGCAGAGACCACGAGAACCCTCTACCACGGCAGAATCCAGCACGGCACCCAGCTCTTCGGCAACGGTTTTCGTATCCAGCCGTCGTCTTACTATGGGCATAACTCCGGCGTTGGCCTGGCTCTCGATCTTTGCTGCGCATCTCGGCCCAAGCGCATCGGGGTCGTTGGCCTTGGAACCGGAACGGTGGCGGCCTACGGCAAGCCGGGGGATGAGGTCACCTTCTATGAAATAGACCCGCTGGTCGAGCGCCTCTCCAGGGCGCTTTTCACCTACCTGCGAGATTCTCCGGCCGCCGTGCATGTCGTTCTCGGAGATGCCCGTCTGTCGCTCGTCCGGGAGCCCGCCTCTTCAAAGTTCGATGTCCTTGTCCTTGACGCCTTTTCGGGAGATGCGATTCCGGTTCACCTGCTCACGGCAGAGGCCGTCGCACTCTACCTCCGGCATCTTCAAACGGGGGGAATCCTCGTCTTCAACATCTCCAGCCAGTACCTCAACCTTGCTCCCGAGCTCGCCCTCCAGGCAGGCCACGCCGGCCTGCAAACGAAGCTCATTCATTCCGACGCAGATGAGGCGCGGGGCATCTTTGCCGCCGACTGGCTACTGATGTCCGCCGATCCAGCGGTGCTGCAACAGCCTGAGATCGCCAACGCCGCTCAACCGCTTCCCCGGGCCGGGGCCTTGCGTCTCTGGACGGACGACTATTCCTCTCTGCTGCCACTCCTCAAGTGGAGCGCCTTCTCCACAGGAGTCAAGCATTAGAGCATCCGCCCGTCAGGGCATCGGCTCAAGCCAGCAATCCCGTTTCCCCCGCCAGGCCAGGAGCGCTCGGCCGAGGTTCCAAGCAGCATCGTACGAGAAATCTCCCAGGCCCAGGCCAGTGGAGCCTCCTCTATGTCAGAATTGCAGCGGACACCTATGCGCATCGCTCCCAGGATCTTCGCTCTGATTCTCTCTGCTGCCGCAATCACCGCGACCGCCCAGCAAGCCTCCACCGTGCCTGCATTGAACGTCTACTTCATCGATGTCGAGGGCGGTCAGGCAACGCTCCTCGTTACCCCGGCCGGGAAGAGCCTGCTGATCGATACCGGGTGGGACGACAACAGCGGGCGCGACGCCGACCGTATCGTCGCCGCCGCGAAGCAGGCGGGGTTGACCAGGATCGACTACGCCATCATTACCCACTTCCACCAGGACCACGTCGGCGGGGTGCCGCAGCTCCTGGATCGGATGCCGGTGGGCGTCTTCTTCGACCACGGAGAAAACCGCGAGCTCACCACCCAGGTCGAGAAGGATTTCGGCAACTATACCAAGGCCCTTAATGCTGCCCACATCAAGCGAGTCACGGCCAAGCCAGGCGACCTGCTCCCCGTCAGCGGTTTGAGTGTCAAGGTGGTCAGCGCCGACGGCGCGCTCATCGACCGCCCGCTACCCGGGGCCGGCCAACTAAACGACTACTGCAAATCGACAGAAACCAGGCCCGCCGACCAAACCGAGAACGCCCGCTCTCTCGGCACCCTCATTACCTTCGGCAAGATCAGGATCCTCGATCTCGGCGACCTCACCTGGGACAAGGAAATGCAGCTCATGTGCCCGGTGAACAAGCTCGGCAAAGTTGACATCCTCATCGTCTCGCATCACGGTTGGAACCAAAGCTCCAGTCCGGCACTGATCGATGCGATCGGAGCGCGCATTGCGATCATGGACAACGGTGCAAAGAAAGGCGGCTCCACGCCGGTGCTCGACACAATTCTGAAAGCTCCAGGTCTCGAAACTCTGTGGCAGCTTCACTTCTCCGAGGAGGGTGGCGCGGCGCACAATACCGCCCCCGAGTACATCGCCAACCTCTCAGGCGCGCAAGATGCGGGCAACTATCTCAAGCTGACCGTCGCGCCCGGTGGAGCTTTCTCTGTCATGAACTCCCGTACCCGGCAGAGCAAGTCTTACCCGGCGAAATAGCAGGTACCAGGCAGGCGATAGGAGATGCTCTGCCTTCGTGCCTGTCCTCTCAAAGAGTGTGGCTAGAAAGAAAACTTCACTGCAGCCTGCAGAATGCGCGGGCTGGCGGCGCTCACCGCCTGCCCGAAGGTCGAGCTCCCGATATCGCCGTCGACCGAAGACGGCCCGAAGAACTGGGTGTGGTTGAAGACGTTGAATGCTTCGATCCGGAAGAGCAGCGCCTTCGACTCGGTCAGAGGCAGGCTCTTGGCCAGCGATGTATCGAAATTCCCCGAGCCCGGCCCGTAAAAGAAGCGCCGCTTGGCAGTTCCCGGGGTTCCTATCGCGTTCATGCTGAAAACGCCGGTGCTGAAGTAATTGTTCCCACTCTTCCGCGGATTGTGATTCAGATGCAGCGATCCGCCGTTGTAGTCAGGCTCGTCGATGCTGCTGTTATTGACCCCGTTCGGGTTGGTCCCGAGCAGGGAATTATCGCCGTTATTGATCATGATCACGGGAAAGCCAGTACTGAAGCGAGTGATGCCGGAGAGGCTCCAGCCATTTGTCCAGCGATTGGCGCGCCGCAGCAGCTCATCGAAGGGAAGCTGATAGTCATAGCTGACCACGAAGTTATGCTTCACATCGAACGAAGAGAGCGCATAACTCAGGGCTGGATTGACGGGGTTGACCTCTTCGCCCACGTTCGAAGACTGATCGAGAGACTTTCCGTACGTGTAGGCGCCGAAAAACTCCAGCCGTCCGCTGGTGTGGCGCGCGCTTAGCTCGAGCGCGTTGTAGTTCGCATGGCCGATCGTGCGTTGGATCGCATTGCTGCCGAAGTTCGGGCCGAGTTGTGTGCGTGTCCCGTTGACCGTCTGGCCGGCAGCCGTAACATAGACATTGCTCTCCCCGAATGCGCCGCAGGTTGCCGAGCCGGCAGCCACCTGGCTCGGTTGGCTCAGGCTGAGGCAAAGGGAGGGATCGCCATAGTTCTCCGCTTCGAGCACCAGCTGATCGTGGCTCGACGTGCCGACGTAACTCGCCGTGACTACCGTCTTCGGCCCCACCTGCCGCTCGATCGACAGCATCCACTCCTCGGTGTAAGGAATCTTGTTATGGATGCTATACCCGGGAATTCCGCTGATCGGCTCGAAGGTATTCCAGTCGAAATCCGTATCCGGATTACTCTTCGAGGTATTCAACGGCGCAAACTTGTAGGGAAAGGGCTGGCCAAAGTTCTGCCCATTCGACGCCGTGACAAAAGGCGTGGCAAACAACGGAGGAGCCGGGCTGCTATAGGTCGTGCCGTACGGCGCATTTGCCGCCAGAATGCCGATCGTCAAGGCCTCGACCGAAGTATAAAAGTTGCCGGCGCCCGCACGGATACTGGTCGTGCCTTCCGCGCCCAGCATCTTGCCAAGCAGGCTGTCCGCATCGGAAGTTGGCGACCACGCCATGCCGGCACGCGGGGAAAAGTGCAGGTTGCTGACCGGAGCCAGCGTCCGCGATACGCCGGGATCGCCCGGGTAAAGAATACCCGCCGGAGCTCCTGGAAACACCACTGATTGCGCGCCCGGAACGAAGGTGGAGATCTGGTTATATTTCTCCGTCCAGGGTGCGACCCGGTCCCAGCGAAGCCCGTAATTCAGGGTCAGATTCGACTTGATATGCCAGCTGTCTTCAGCAAAGATCCCGACATAGCGGTTCCGTGCATAAAACGGGTTGAGCTGGCTCTGGTTGAACTGGCTCGGCACGCCAATCAGGAAGTCCGCGAAGTCGACGCCCGTCTCGGTGCCCGAGAAGACGAAGTTCCCATTAAATTGGGCGATCGGGTTGGCGTTGACCTGGTCGTCGTGGAAGTCCGCACCAACCTTCAGTGTGTGCCGCCCAAGTACCTTGGAAAAGGTGTCCGAGGCCCCGTACGTGTTATTCACCTGGATCAACTCATTGGCCGCCGAGCCGATAGAATAGCCGTTGAAATTGATATTCTCGACGCTCTGCCCCTTCGGATCGAGCGGAACGATGCTGGGGGTCCCATCGGCATTCACGAAACCCTGTGAAGCCAGGCTCACGCCTCGGCCGCCCAGGGGGTCGCCTAGATCGGTAAAGTCGCGCATGTACGTAGCATGGATCTCATTCACGGCCGTAGCGCTGAAGGTCTTGGTGTTGCCCAGCGAGAGTAGTTGCGCGCGTCCATTGGTCAGTGCGCTGAAGCCCGGAACGCTCGCGCCGCTCTGCGCAACCGGGTAGGGGTTCGTGAGGCTGAAGTTGTCAATAAAGTAGTAGGCCGAGGTAAACCCCCAACGGGAGTCGAAATCGATCCGCGCGCCACCCTTGTCATCGGTCAGCAGCTGATTAAACGAGGAAGTCGAGAACGTGCCGTTGGCCGTGTTCGGCGACGGGATATATTGCAGCAATTGCTGCGCCGGCCCCGACCAGGCGCGCTGCGGAATGACGCCATTTGGAAAGACAGCCGAGTAAGGCTCGCCCGAGATCACATTCGTCCCCAGCTTCTGCGAGAGCAGGGTGGCCAGGTAAGGTCCGCTGACGCTCCCGGTGAGCCCGCCCGCGATATCGCTGAGATTGCCTGTCCGGTCCGC
Organism: Acidisarcina sp.; assembly: GCA_965199205.1. Classification (GTDB taxonomy): domain Bacteria; phylum Acidobacteriota; class Terriglobia; order Terriglobales; family Acidobacteriaceae; genus Acidisarcina. The sequence continues at coordinate 1,503,112 of OZ240688.1, read as the reverse complement.
CGCCGAGGGAATGCTGATGCTGCCGGTATCGATGCCCTGGGTCTGCCGGGTGCCTTGATAGTCGGTAAAGAAAAAAAGCTTGTCATGCAGGACCGGACCGCCAAAGGTGCCCCCAAACTGGTTTTGCCGAAACGCCCCGCGCGTCGGCGAAAAGTAGTTGCGTGCATCCAGGTCGGTATTGCGGAGGAAGTCAAACACGCCCCCGTGAAAGCCGTTCGTCCCTGACTTCGTGACCACGTGAATCTGCCCGCCGCTGAACTCGCCGTACTCGGCGTCGAAGTTGTTGGTGATAATGCGAAATTCGGCGATCGAGTCAAGATTGGGAATGATGGCGGTGCCTTCATTCACATCCTCTTCGGCATCGCTTCCATTCACGATGAAGACGTTGGCAAACTCCCGCTGCCCGTTGACCGAGATGGTGCCGGGGTTCAGCACGCCGGAAGGCGATAGTACCGTCGCACCGACGTCCTGTACGGTGTTGGCAGTGATTGAGGTTTCGGGGGCCACCCCTGGCTGCAACGCCAGCAGATCCGTGTAGCTGCGGCCGTCCAGCGGCACGGAGTTCATCTGCCTTCCGCTGATCACCTCGCCCATCTGTGTGCTCACGGTCTCGACATGCAACGTGTCATCCGTCACGCTGACCGTCTCCGCCACGCTGCCGACGGTGAGGGTCGCATCTTCCGCGAGCGCGGCGTTGGTGTCGAGCACGATGTCCTTACGCTCATAGCCGCTAAATCCGTTCGCCTTGACCTCCAACTCATACCGGCCTACCGGCAGCACCGGCAGGGTGTAGTACCCCTTGGTGTCTGTCAGCGTCTCGTGAGTAGCGCCCGTCGCGGCTTCACGAAGATGGACGGCCGCTCCCCGCACCACATTGCCTGCCGGGTCCCGGATCGTTCCGGAAATACTGCCGCTGGTCGTAGCGCCGGCAAGAAGAGCCGGGCAGAGAAGCGCACCCAGCAACCATGGTCGTTTCCTCATGATTGAGCTGAAAAAAAAGATGAGCCGGGGGGCAAAGCGGACATCACGCAAGACGGGCCTTGAAGACAAAACTTCACCTTCCTGAACACACGACATCCAGGAGCGCGAAAAACGCACCCGCAAAGTCATGCTGTTTGTAAACGGAAGGGAATCGACCTATATTCGGAACAGGCGAGCATCACTTCCGCTTAACTCGGGCCTTTGCGTTCTCCGCCAAGAGTTTTCCGCAAAGGCCTGTGGTTCGCCGGGAGCGACCTTCGCTCCGGCTCCAACTGCAGTTTCTTCGCCGTAAGTTGAGCGGCTGAATGGAATATACGACAGACTTGGTCCGCGTTGCAAGAAGTGTTCGAAGATCGTGCGTCTTACGACCGTTTCTAGGCCAAATAGCCAGGCGCTCACAATAGCCACGAGACGCGGGGGAGCGAAATCACCACCTTGCTTGCGCGCCTAGCGGCCGCTGGCTTGTCCTGCAACTTCAGCGCCCCCCAGAAGCCGTCGGAAGCAAAAATACGACGCGCCCCAGAGAACGCCGGTGCCTGCCGCCCAGCTCCACTTCTCGACGCCATCTCCGACAGCGAGGTGGGCGATCAGCGCCGAAACCAGGGTGATGGCGAAGCCGGCGTAGGCCCACTCCTTGACCCGCGCGGGAACCATCGGCAGAAGCAACACGGCCACGCCCGCCAGCTTGGCCCAGGAGAGCTCAATGCGGAAGTACGCAGGGAAACCGAGGTGCGCAAAGGCCTGCGCCACCACTGGAAGGCGCAGCTGCGCGTAAGCGGTAAAGCTCATCTGCAGCGCAAAGAGCACCGTCGCAATCCAGAACCCGGCGACCAGACCCCGGGAAGGTTTTTGGAGAAATGACGGATTCATAAGACACCCTCTTCGAGCACTCTTGCCAGTCCACCGAAGAACCTCTGCCAGCCGTACTTCGCGCCCTGATACGCAGCCCCTTGCCCGGGACGGAAGCCGGACTGCTCCATGCGAACGTGAGTGCCTCCCTCAGTCGGAGTCAAGGTCCAGAGCACCACCCATTGCAGGCCGGTTGCGCTTCCCCCGACACTCCAGCTGTAAGAGAGCGACCGGAATGGCTCGACAATCAACACCTCGCAGTCGACAACGCCATTCCAATTCGGCATGGGGTCGGCCCGGAACTGGAACTTACGCCCAGCCACCGGCTCAAAGTCGTTGTTCATCATCCACTGGGCGAGAAGCGGGCTTTCCGTGAGCGCTCGCCACAGCTTTTCAAGCGAATGCTGGAAGTCCTGCTCGATCACGAGGCTACCAGGGTCTTCTGCTGGATTGCTCATAATTAGGGGTCCATCCTCTCCAAAAGTGTTTCCAGGCGATCGAAGCGGTCACGCCAGAACGCGCCATAAAGATTGAGCCAGTCGATCATCGGCGCGAGCGAAGCGGGCTGTGCGCGATAGTGAGTCTCACGTCCCTCGCGCCGGTGCCCTACCAGCTTTGCCTGCCGCAGCACGGTCAGGTGCTTCGAGACAGCAGGCTGGGAGACGCCCGCATAGCGAGTCAAGGCATGGACGGTCTGTTCACCCTGCCGGGTGAGCATCTCGAAGATGGACCGCCGTGTCGGGTCGGCGAGGGCGCGAAAGACGTGAGTGGCGTGAGCCGGTTTCACAGCCAAACCATAGCCAAATGGTTATGGTTTGTCAAGGGCGGGAATGTATCCTGGGCAAATCCGGCGCCCTCCCTAGCGGGTCTTCTGCCGGGCGAGCGCTGCCTCAAAAGCGGCCTGATGTTCAGCAACCGCTGCACGGTAACCCTCGGGATCGATCCAGACAGTCTCTCCAGCGCCCGCCTTCGCTCGGTCGAGCTTCGCCAGCATGTCGAAGTAAGCTCCGTGAGCCCCAAGAAAAATGTCGCAGGGCAGCGCCTTCAGGGTCACAAAGGTCTGCCGGTAATCCGCAGCGATTCCAGGATAAGACGCCGGCTTTCCTGGCCGGCTGATAAGGCGGAAATCGGAGAGCACCGTCCAGCTGCCCACGATGACAACGTCTTTCTGCTCACCGCCGGCGGTAGCGCGCATCGTCCACGTGGTGCATCCGCGCGTGTGCCCGGCCGTCTTGTGGGCGACCAGCACGACATTGCCGAGCCGCACCTCGTCTCGATCGTGAAGGACGCGATCGACCTTCGCCGGAGGATAGTGATGGTTGGGGTAGGCGAAGTCTTTCGCACCGCCACTCTCCACGACCTCGACATCGCCATCCATCACCATGTATTTCGCCCCAGTGAAGCGCTTGATCGCGGCGCTGCCGGCGGCGTGATCGAAATGCGCATGGCTAATCAGCAGGATCTTGATGTCGCGGAAACGGAAGCCAAGCTGTTCGACGCTTCTCTCGATCAGCGGCGGCGAGCTCTCAAGGTTTGAATTGATCAGAATGTCGCCCTGCGGCGTCACGACCAGGTAAGAAGCCAGGTCTTTGCTCCCGACGTAGAACAGGTTGTCGGCGATCTTGAAGGGCGCGATGGGCGTCGTCCAATCCGGACTGTCCTTTGCCCATGCGTGACTTGCGAGCAGCGAGGCGCCGAGCCACACGCTGATTTTCAACCACTGCGCCATCGACCTTCTATATCTCGCTCCAACCATCTTTATTCCTGCGGGCCAAGCCGGTCAGCTCTTCAACACTGTTCGGATGTGGAGCTCTTTCAATTGCGTCTCGCTCACCGGGGTGGGCGCGTCGACCATCAAATCGATGGCCTTCGCGGTCTTCGGAAAAGCGATGACCTCGCGCAGGCTTTGTGCGCCGGCCAGGATCATGGCGATGCGGTCGAGGCCCAGCGCGATACCGCCGTGCGGCGGTGTGCCATATTCGAGGGCTTCGAGGAAGAAACCGAAGCGCGACTTGGCCTCGTCATCGCTCATGCCTAATGCACGAAAGATCTGCTGCTGTACGTCTTTGCGATGAATACGGATCGACCCTGAACCGAGCTCCGTGCCATTCAACACGATGTCGTATGCCAGCGCGCGCACCGCTCCAGGATCGGAAGTGAGCCGCCCGGCCTTCAGGTCGTCTTCGTGGGGAGAGGTAAAGGGATGGTGAGCAAACGTCCAGCTCTTTGTGTCTTCGTCCCATTCGAAGAAAGGGAAGTCGGTGACCCACAAAAATTTGTAATCGTCACTGTTACCTTTTTTCTCGAAGAGCTTATGGCGGTCGGCGTACTTCTGCGCGATAGCCAGGCGGACGGCTCCCGCGGCTTCATAGACCTGGCGCTCGCGGCTGGATAAGACCCCGGGAGCACGCTGTTCCGTGGTTGCCTCGACGGTACTCGCGGCGGCGACGAGGACGAGCACGCCGCCTTCAACGGCGCCGGTGAGCGCGCGGATCTTTGCCGTCGGCTCAGGGAACATCTTCTCGAGCCGCTTGAAATCGTCCAGCACCTTGGTGCCTTGCTGCGTAAGCTTGGCAGGGTAGAGCAGGCGCAGGTCGTCGCGCTCCTTGCGGGAGAGATCGCCGACAGCCGGAATGTGGACGGCCACCACCGGCAGCGCAGGGTTCACCGCCAGGGTCTCGAGATCGCCCGGTGCGAAGAGGTCATTGACCTGTACCAGCTGCGGCAGCCGCAGGTCGGGCTTGTCGATCCCGTAAAGCCGCAGCGCTTCGTCAAAGGTCATGCGCGGAAAGGGCGGCGTCAGCTGCGTTCCGGCGACAGTGAACGCTGCCTTCAGAAATCCTTCGACCACCGCGAAGACGGTCTCCTGCTGCGGAAAGGAGATCTCGAGATCGATCTGCGTGAACTCCGGCTGGCGGTCGGCGCGGAGATCTTCATCGCGGAAGCAGCGCGCGATCTGAAAATAACGGTCGAGGCCGGAGATCATCAGTATCTGTTTGAAGAGCTGCGGCGACTGCGGCAGCGCATAGAAGCTGCCCGCATGCACCCGGCTGGGGACCAGATAGTCGCGCGCGCCCTCGGGCGTTGAACGCGTCATGAACGGCGTCTCGACTTCAAGGAAGCCTTCGCTCGAGAGGTACTGCCGGATGGCGAGCGTGATATCGTGGCGCAGCTTGAGGTTGTGCTGCATCTCCTGGCGTCGCAGGTCGAGATAGCGATACTTGAGCCGGACCTCTTCATTCGTGATGGCATCTTCGGCGGGCGAGAAGGGCGCAAGCTTGGCGTCGTTCAAGACCAGCAGCTGCTCGGCGACCACCTCGATCTCGCCGGTCTCCATCTTGGGATTGATGACGTCCTTGCCGCGCAGGCGCACCTTGCCGATCGCAGCGACGACATACTCGGGGCGAACATGCTCCGCCTTGGCATGGGCCTCGGGGCTGAGCTCGGCGTCGAGCACCACCTGGGTTATGCCGAAGCGGTCGCGCAGATCGAGGAAGATGAGGTTTCCGTGGTCGCGGCGCCGATTCACCCAGCCCATCAAAATGACAGATTGCCCGGCAGTGGGGGCGCGGAGTTCTCCGCAGTTGTGGGTGCGTGCAAGCGTTCCTAAAAAGTCGAGCAATGCAGGTCCTGTTCCTATATCAGAGTGCTACTTCAGGGTCTTATTTCAGAGTGAAGACTGGCGGTACGAGCTTCGGCGCGGTCGCTGCAGGCTGTTTGAGGGTGCCGGCAAGCTGCTCCCGCGGGAGTTTCGTCTGCTCGCCGCTCGAAAAGTTCTTTACAGTCAGCATACCCGAGCGCAACTCGTCCTCGCCCAGCAGCACGATGTTGCGAGCGAGCTTGTTGCCGGTCTCGAAGGCCTTCTTGACACGGAACGATCCGTCGCCGGTCTCGATGCGCAGGCCATCGCGGCGCAGCTCGCGGGCCAGCAGCAGCGCCGCCGGGTTGAGGGCTTCGCCGATGGGCGCAATGTAGGCATCGGCCAGCGTAGTGGCCACTTCTCCGGTCTGCGCCTCGAGCGTCAGCACCAGCCGGTCGGCGCCGATCGCAAATCCGATGCCGGGCGCCTGCGGTCCGCCGATCATCTCCGAGAGGCCATCGTAGCGGCCGCCGCCCAGCAGAGCGTTTTGCGCCCCGAGCCCGCCATGCTGGAACTCAAACGTCGTCCGCGTGTAGTAGTCGAGGCCGCGCACGAGCCGGTGACTCACTTCGTACTCCACGCCGCAGGCATCGAGCGCCGCGCGAACGGCGGTGAAGTGTGCCTGTGACGCATCATCGAGGTAATCCGCAATGCGCGGCAGCGCCTCGATGATGGGCTGGTCTTCCGGAACCTTGCAGTCGAGCACCCGCAGCGGGTTCGTCTCCGCACGGCGCTGACAGTCGATGCACATGGTGGGGGCAACGTCTTTGAGGGCTTTTTTGAGCGCCTCGATGTAGCGGGGGCGATCCGTGGCCGACCCAACCGAGTTGATCAGCAGCTTCCAGCCGGTGATGCCCAGTTCGTCGAGGAAGCTGGCCAGCATCTCAAGTACTTCGGCATCGCGCAGCGGAGACTCCGAGCCTGCGCTCGCCGGTCCGATAACTTCAGCGCCGATCTGGTAGAACTGCCGGTAGCGGCCCTTCTGCGGCCGCTCCCTGCGGAACTGCGGGCCGATGTAATAGAGCTTCTGCAGCATGCCGCTCTCGCCCAGGCCGTGCTCGATGTAGGCGCGCACCACCCCGGCGGTATTCTCCGGGCGCAGGGTCAGCGACTGCGCCTTCTCCGACTGGGCCCGCGCCCGGTCTTCCCACGTGTACATCTCCTTTGAAACAATATCGGTCTCTTCGCCCACGCCGCGGGCAAAGAGCTGCGTGTCTTCGAAAACAGGAGTACGAATCTCACCGAAGTTATAGCGGCTAAAAATGCCGCGCGCAGTGGATTCGATGCGGTTCCAGAGTTCGGTTTCAGGCGGCAAAAGGTCGCGGGTGCCGCGGACTGCTCTTAAGGTGCTCATGAAAATTGTGGCTGCTTTCTTCTTTGTCTATTCAGTTTATCGAAGATGGCCGCCGAGATTTCGCCGCGAAAGTGAAGGGTTGAGATTTCCAGCCGCTAGCCCCAACTCTCCTGCTCCTTTAGATAGATCTGCACATAATCCAGATAGTTCTTCGCATACATCAGGATCATCTCTCGATCATTCGCTTCCAGCTTCCGGCGCTCTTTTCCAGGAACTCCGGCCCATAACGTGTTCGGCTCGATGACGGTATGCTCGGGGATGACAGCGCCTGCGGCGATGATCGAGCCCTCGCCAATTCTGGCATTGTTCAAAATGATCGCGCCGATGCCGATCAGGCAGGCATCTTCAATGACACAGCCATGGACGGTGGCATTGTGCCCGATCGTGACCCAGCTGCCGACGACGACTGGATACTTGTAGCGCATTCCATGGAGGACGGCGCAGTCCTGCACATTCGAATTGGCGCCGATTCGGATCGAATTGACGTCTCCGCGGACGACCGCATTCATCCAGACGCTCGAATTCTCGCCAAGCTCCACGTCGCCGAGCAGCTGCGCCGAGGGGTCGACGTAACAGCTGGTTGGAACCAGGGGTGTATGCCCTTGGTAAGAACGAATCATCGTCAGTGCCTCCAGGCGGGAGTGCCCACTCCGAAGTGTACCCGCCCGGCGTTTGCAGTAGAGAGAACACTTTGTAAGTGGCCGCAACGTGCGAAAAACACGCAATATCGGGGGTGAAATCGGGCCTTTCTCGCTCTTTTCTACCCCCATAAAGCGATATTGAAGTACCATAGAAGAGCCCATGTGGGGATGTTTGGAGGTGTATTTCTTTTGGCAGAGGTTCGAGTTCAAGAGGGGGAACCCCTTGAAAATGCACTTCGCCGGTTTAAGCGGAAGGTTCAGCAGGAAGATATCATCAAGGAAGTCAAGCGTCATTCCTTCTACCTGAAGCCCGGTGAAAAGCGTCGCGTGAAGGAAGCCCTCGCGCGTAAGCGGAATCGCAAAAAGGCCCGCAAAGAAGCGGAATAGGCCTCAAGAAGCACAGCGGACTGGAATGCAAGTGTCCGCTGTGCTGTTCATTGTAAAGCACTTAAATTGCCGGTAGTCCGCTCCTCCTACTATTTCGATCCGCTTTGCAATTGCTTGTTAGGAGCCGCTCCTGAGTGTGCGGCTAGGCCCCTGGACCGGATTCTCCTCAAGCGTCTCTCAAGGCCCGGCACTTCCTTCGAAAGCTGCTTCGGAGCTATACCCAGCCCATCCGCTTCCGGAATCCAGGTTTCACGCTGAAATCCTGGGGTCTCATCACGAGAGGATCAGCTTTTGGGAGCGAGTATATGGAGCTTGCCGATAAAACCCTGAAGTGCGCGACCTGTGGGAATGAGTTCGTCTTCACCGCAGGGGAACAACTCTTTTTTCACCAGCAGCAGTTCAAGAACGACCCAAAGCGCTGTAAGACATGTAAGGCCAAGCGTGTTTCCGGCTCATCGACCGCCCGGCCTGAGACGCGCACAACCTGCTCTCAGTGCAGGGCTCCCACGACGGTACCGTTTCTGCCGACCCAGGGCCGCCCAGTGCTCTGCCGGCATTGCTTCCAGGCGAAGAGCAGCGCATCTCGTGGTATTGCGACACCTTAGCGACAGACGCGATTTCGCGGCACGGCATCTAAGCTTCCTGTAGGCTGACGAGTGGTCGCCGCATACCAGCGCCGGCCATCAATTGACACAGAGAGAGAAGCAGGAATTCATTATGCCAAAGCAGGTATTACTGGAAGATGCGCGCCGTGTGATTATGGCCGCCGAGAAAAAAGCAAAAGAGATCGGTCAGCCCATGAACGTAGCCGTGGCCGATGCCGGCGGCAACCTCGTCGCCCATGTGCGCATGGACGACGCGTGGCTTGGGTCCGTCGACATTTCAATCAACAAAGCCTTTACGGCCCGGGCCTTCGATATCCAGACCAAGGATCTCGCCACCCATTCGCAGTCCGGGGGCCAGTTCTTCGGCATTCATGCATCGAATGGCGGTAAGATCATGATCTTCGCCGGTGGCATCCCCTTGAAAGCGGAGGGGAAAGTCGTTGGTGCGATCGGGGTGAGCGGCGGTATGGGAGATCAGGACCAAGCCGTAGCTGAAGCAGGAGCGGCTGCATTCTAGACTCGCCTTCCTTAGCTTCGTCATCGAGGACACACGCTGGCATCTCCTGCTCGGAATGCCAGCGTCGAAGATTCAGGCTGGAGTGGACATTCACTCCCTCGCGGCTCCCGGGGGATGGCTTTCACCGGAATCCATCGAACGGTTGAATCAGTGCAGCGAACGCTCGAGTAAAGTTGCGCAATGTTGAGATTCGCCCAACCTTCGACTTTGCTTAAGACTTCTCTCTGTTGGTTGCTGGGTACCGGAATATTGCTTCTTACCGCTCAGGCCAGTGCCCATCGGCTTCCGGACCTTAGGGCGCGGGATCTGAACGGCATGAAGCAAAACCTCGCCGCATTTCGTGGCGAGATTGTGGTACTCAGTTTCTGGGCAACCTGGTGCGGTCCGTGCCAGAAGGAACTTCCTCGCCTGTCGGCGCTGGCCCAAAAGTACGCTGATAGAGGAGTCGAGTTCATCGCCGTCTCGATCGACGATCCGAAAGACCGGGGCAAGATTCAGCCATTTCTGATCAAGAACAACATTCAGATGAAAATCTGGGTCGGCGCGGACTCTGAGACTCTGAAGGCTTTCGGATTAGGCGAGATCGTTCCTGGCACGGTCGTTCTCGATGTAAGCGGAGAGCCGATGGGCAGGATCATGGGCGAGGCGCAGGGCCCCGATATTGAGAGCCGCCTGAACTGGCTGCTGAACGATCGCAAAGGCACGCGCCCGGAGGCGATCACGAAGCGGTACTGATGCGCCGGAGTAGCCCGGAAGAAGAAGAGGGACACGGCGCGCCGCGTCCCTCTTGAGACTCCAAAGAAACTCTAGGCTGCTACAGGCTTTTCGATGGCTGATTTCGCCTGATTCGCCAAAGCAGTGAAGCCGGCTGGGTCAGCAACGGCTATTTCGGCCAGTACCTTCCGGTCGAGTTCGACTCCGGCCACTTTCAACCCATGAATCAGAAGAGAGTAGGTGGTACCGTTCAACTTGGCGGCCGCATTGATGCGGGCGATCCAGAGTGAGCGGAACTGACGCTTCTTCTGCTTGCGCCCGATATAAGCGAACTTCATTCCGCGCTCGACAGCTTCCTGCGCGGCCTGGTACAGCTTGGATTTTGTGAGGAAGTAACCACTCGCTCGCTTTAAAATCTTTTTGCGGCGGTCATTCCGTTTGGTTCCACGTTTTACGCGGGGCATAGGTCGATCTCCTTTAGGTGATGCGTTGTGCGGCTGGAGGCAGGAGGCGTTCATCCCTGAGGATGGCGCTTTAGAACCTCTTCACTCGCTTCTTACTGATCTCGCGGCTCTCGGTAGCGCAGTGCCGGGGGCCATCGCAATGGCCCATGTCATGGGAAAGACCGATCAGGCGTACGGGATCATGCGTGAAACCTTGGCGTAGTCGGCATCCGAAACCAGCGCGGAGTGGGCAAGTTTGCGCTTGGTCTTGGTTTCCTTCGACGTCAGGATGTGGCGCATCTTCGACTGGCCGCGCTTGATCTTGCCGGTGCCAGTCTTTTTGAAGCGCTTGGCTGCGCCTTTATGGGTCTTAAGTTTGGGCATGATTGTCCTGCTAGGTTTTTTCGTTACAACCTCATCTAGTATACGGGAGGAACCGCGTTCCGCAAAGCGGCCTGGATCTGGCGTGTCTCGAACCTAACTTCATCGAGACCTTGAGCTATTTAGATTTCAGGCCAGCTTGTTCTCCGGTCTAGTGTGTCCCTGGATGCTGGAACGGCGGAAAAGTTTGAGCTTGCACAGGACTCCGCGTAGCCTCAAGCAAGCAAGACGCTAGCGATGAGCCGGAGTACTTCGGGAGCAAGAGAATGCAAGCGGTGCAAGGGGCAGGACTGGAAGTAACATTGGCCGGGGTGGAGCGGGCGCGCGGGCGCATACGCGATTTTGTCTTTCTTTCGCCGTGCCTGCGGTCGACGGAACTCACGCGCATGACCGGACAGGAGATTTATCTCAAGCTGGATAACCTCCAGCGGACCGGGGCTTTCAAGGAGAGAGGAGCGCTGAATAAACTGCTGACCTTGACCGGCGACGAGAAGCGGCGCGGCGTCATCGCCGCAAGCGCTGGCAACCACGCCCAGGCGGTAGCCTATCATGCGACCCAGCGAGGTATCCGGTCGCAGATCGTGATGCCGTTGATGACTCCTCTCGTTAAAGTCTCGGCAACCCGCGGTTATGGGGCAGAAGTCGTGCTCCATGGCGCAAACTACGACGAGGCCTACGCCGAGGCGTTACTGCGGGCGGAGTCCGAGAGAATGACCTTCCTGCATCCTTTCGATGACGTTCAGGTCATCGAGGGGCAGGGGACGATCGGCCTCGAAATCCTGGAGCAGGTTCCGGAGATTGAGGCGGTCGTAGTGCCGATCGGTGGTGGCGGGTTGATCGGGGGGGTGGCTTGCGCCATCAAGCAGACCAACCCAAAGGTCCGAATCATCGGGGTGCAGACGGAGCGACTGCCTTCGATGTTGCGCGCTCTCGATGCGGGTATGCCGGTGACGGTTCCGGCCCAGGCGACCATTGCCGACGGCATCGCCGTGCGGCGGTCGGCGGAGCGGACGCTGCGGCTTGTCGAGCGATATGTCGACGAACTGGTGACGGTGGATGAGGAGGAGATCGCGAGCGCCATCCTGGTGCTGCTCGAGCGTGAGAAGACGTTGGCCGAGGGAGCAGGTGCAGCAGCGCTGGCCGCGGTGCTGCAGCGGAAGTCGTCGCTGACCACCGAGAGGACGGCGGTGCTGGTCTGCGGCGGCAACATTGACGTGAGTCTGCTGGCCAAGATCATTGAGCGCGGCCTGGTGAAGGACGGACGCTGGATTCGCCTGCGCATTCACCTCTCCGACCGTCCGGGCGCGCTGCACCATCTGACCAAGATTATTGCCGAACTCTCGGCGAACATCGTCCAGACGCAGTATGACCGTGCCTATTACGGGGTGAGTCTCGGCGATACGGTGATCGATTTCACACTGGAAACGCGCGGGGCCAATCACATTGCGATGATCGAGCAGAAGCTGGCCGAGGCGGGGTACCGGCATCAGCGGATTGAATGAGATCGGGCGCGGCCCGTCGGGGACTACTCGGACGCTGCCTGGTCGCGCCTGGCCTTGCCAAACCGGAGGCCCGGGTCGGCGGAGCCTTTCTGCTTCTCGGCGATTCTGAGGAGCTTCATCCGGCCAGTGGATTTTCGCTTGACCAAGGTCGGGTGGATGATGAATTCGGCTCCCAGGGGAGGTCCACCGGAGGTTGGGTCGAAGAGCGCGCGAAAGGCAGTACGAGCGATCTCGGGCCGCGATACGCGAATCGTAGTCAGCGGCGGCTGCGTAAAAGAACTGATGTCGATATCATCGAAGCCGATCACCGAAAGGTCTCCCGGCACACTGAGGCCGTGCTCGAAGATGGCTCCCATCGCGCCGATCGCCGTTAAATCGTTCGACGCGAGAATGGCAGTAGGGCGGACGGAGCCGGCCAACATGCGCATCATCGCATCGTGTCCGCCACCCATCCGATGATCGCCCTCGGCGATGAAGTCCGGCTTCAGGTGGATTTGTTTTCTGCTCAGGCTTGAGACAAAAGCCTCGCGACGGATGCGAGCCGAACTGAGGTTCATGGGACCTCCGATGAAGCCGATCTCGGAATGGCCCAGGTCGGAGAGGTGCTCGACGGCGGCGTCGATGCCGGCCGCGTAATCGAGGAGAATATTTGAGATGCCTGCCTGCGGCAGGCCCATGTCCAAAAAGACCAGGGGGATGCCACGGCTGCTGAACTCGTCGATCAGGTGTGAGCTCATCTCCGAGGTCAGGATGGCGACTCCGTCGACCTTGCGCTGAAGCATACGGCGAACGCAGGTCTCCATGCGGCTGGGGTCGTAGTTTGTATTCGCGATCAGGACTTCCTGGCCATACTGGACGGCGATCTCTTCGAAGCTGCGGACGAGCTCCGGAAAGAAAGGGTTGGTGATGTCGGAGATGATGAGCCCATAGAGGCTGCTGCGCCCCGAGCCAAGCGCCCGCGCGTTATCGTTCGGAAAAAACTTCAGTTTGCGAATTGCATCCTGCACGCGCTCGGCGGTCTCGGGCGCAACCTTGTTGGACCCGTTAATGGTCCGCGAGACGGTTGCGGTAGAGACCTTGGCTACCCGGGCTACTTCTCTGATGTTCATCGTTCTTCTGTGCCTCTGCCCGTTGTCAAAGTCTTGCGGCCGGGCGACATAAGACAATTACTCACCTAGAGTTATATACAGATAGGGGCATCTGATGAAGCAGATTTCTCAAATGCCTGCAGCGACTCGGAAATGGGAAAGCAGGGAGTGTGTTCGTGAAGCAGTCTTTCAAGGTGATTCTTTTCACTGCTCTGACAGCATTGTCCTGTTGTACCTTGGCGATTCCGCTCGCGGCAGCACAGGAGGCGCCAAAGGCGCCGGTACCGCAGTCCGGAATGGGTAATTCGACGGGAGGCGTTTTCGCTCCTGTTCATGATGCGGAGAACCGGCCGATTACGGCTGGTGGATTTGTCGACTCGGGGGCGATTGTCTTTCAGGACGTTTCGAAGCAAGCGGGGTTGACGGGTTGGCGCCATAAAATGGGCGGCGCGGAGAAGAGATACATCCTCGAAACACCCGGGTCCGGGGTGGCGCTGCTCGATTACGACAACGACGGCTGGCTTGATATCTACCTCGTGAACGGCTCGACCTATGACGCGCTGGATGGCAAGCAGGCTGCGCCCCATGCCGCGCTCTTCCATAACAATCATGACGGAACATTTACCGACGTGGCGAGCAAGGCGGGCGTAACCAACGAACGCTGGGGCTTTGGGGTAGCGATTGGAGACTACGACAATGACGGCTGGCCGGATATTTATGTCAGCAATTACGGCAAGAACCGCCTTTATCACAACAATCATGACGGAACGTTCACCGATGTCGCGGAAAAAGCGGGAGTGACGCTAGGCGGCTGGTCGGTGGGGGGCACCTTCGGCGACTATGACGGCGACGGAAGACTCGACCTGTTCGTGCCGGGTTATGTTCATTTTGATCGCCAAAATCTGCCGGATCCCGGGTCGAAGGCGGTCAACTATTCCGGCTGCCAGTTCCGCGGCGTCAGCACGATGTGCGGCCCACGCGGGTTGCAGGGCGAGAAAGACCATCTGTTTCATAACAATGGCGATGGAACGTTCACCGAGACCACCGAAAAGGCCGGCGTCGGCGATGCGAATGCCTACTATGGGCTGGCCTCCGCCTTCGTCGACTTGAACAATGACGGGAAGGTCGACCTGGTGGTGGCCGATGATTCAACCCCAAACTACCTCTACATCAACAAGGGCGATGGCACCTTTGAAGACGACAGCTATGCTTCGGGCTACGCGTTGAATCAGGATGGACGCGAGACCGCCTCGATGGGAATCGCGATCGGCGACTATCGGAACAATGGCCTGATCGACCTCTTCAATACGACGTTTTCCGACGACTATAAGGTTCTTTACCGCAATGATGGCGATGCCAACTTCACCGACATCAGCTACAAGGCAGGACTGGCACAGATCACGATTCCCTTTCTGGGCTGGGGGGATGGCTTTCTCGACTACGACAACGATGGATGGAAGGACCTCTTCCTGGTAAATGGCCATGTTTACCCCATCGTCGACAAAAATGACTGGGGTACGAGCTTTGCCCAGCGGCCGCTACTTTTCAGGAACCTGGCGGGACAGAAGTTCGAAAATGTGCCGCCGGTCAAGGGAACCGGACTGGCCGACGTGATCAGTGGCCGCGGGGGCGCCTTCGGCGACCTCTTCAACGATGGCAAGATCGATGTGGTGATTAATGTAATGGATGCTTCTCCGGTGCTCTTGCGCAACGTGAATGACGACCATCACCACTGGGTGGAGTTGAAGCTGATTGGCGGCCCGAAGGTTCCGCGGGATGCAGTCGGATCGACGGTCTACCTGACTGCGAATGGAATGCGACAGCGGGAAGATGTGATCAGCGGCGGCAGCTATTCGTCGTCAAACGATCAGCGTGTGCATTTCGGCCTAGGCGACGCAGCAGAGACAGAGGGGGTCGAGATTCACTGGCCGGGAAATGTCCTCGAAAAGATCAAACTTCCTGGAGTGGATCGGATCTTTACGGTCGAGCAGGGGAAGGGCGTCATCTCCGAGACTTGCGCAAAGTGCCCTGAACCCGGGAAGACGGCCGCCAACAAGGCTATCGCAGCCGTTCTCAAAAAGAACTAGCGCGAAAGAGACATAGCCCCGGTACGCAGGATGTTGCTAGTACACCTTCGGGGAAGGCGGCAGCCCTTCGCGCAGCACCGCCAGGTCGCGCCAACCCAGGGGCAAAAGGCAATTTTCGGGAGCGTGAAGAAAGAGCGGAGCCATTCCATTGTCTTGATAGTTAGCCAAGCCGCAGCCTACCCGGGTGACGAAGAACGGCTGCTCTGGATGTTGTTTCGCGTACTCGACAAATTTCTCGACTTCTTCCTTCAGCCGCGGAAGGCCGTTCATCGTCGGAATCGCGTAGGCGCGTCCGGTCGGGCCTACCCCCACACCCGGCTCCGCTCCGCAGTGCTCCTGGGCGTACTTTGCCGCGCCGGCGTAGTGCCGACCCTCTTCATTGGAGCCGAAGACAAAGATATCGTGCTCGGGGTCGAAAGGACGGGAATGTTCCTGGGTATGCTCTTCGTTCGCCATCACTCGCTACGATACGGCGAGAGCGCCAGAGGTTGCAACGTCCAACGTATCGACTTCCGCCCTGCATCAGCAGGATTCAATGTGCTCGTTTCTGCTTTTTCGAGCAAGCCACAGCTGCCGAACAACGATATACAAGAATCGGCCGTTGCCAAAGAGGTACCTCCGCCAGAGACGCCCGGGCTCCCTGAGAAGACGGCCCAACCACTCGAGACCAACCTTCTGCATCCAGGCGGGTGGCCGGCGACGCAATCCGGCATAGGTATCGACAGCCGCGCCAACACCGATGATTGCGCCTACAGGCAAATCGCGAAAGTAGCGGTCAATCCACCACTCCTGCTTGGGTGAGCCCAGAGCGACGATCAGAAAGTCAGGAGCCGCTGCTGTGATCTTTTTGAGAACCTGCTCGTTGAAGGCGGCATTTTGCTCAAAATGCAACACGGGGCAGTCGGTGCCTGCGAGACGAAGTCCAGGGTAACGCGTCACGAGCAGATTTGCCGATTTTTCGGCAGCGCCCGGAAGACCGCCGACGATGTAGATACTCATCTGGATGGCCGCGCCCCCGGCGCAGATTTGCTCCATGAGCTCGACGCCTCGCACTTGACCCGGCAAGGGCGTCCCGAGCAGAAAAGCCGCCCAGAGAAGAGGCTTTCCGTCGGCTACCACGACATTGGCGGTGCTGACCGTCTTTGCAAAGCCCGGGTCGGCCTCTGCGAGCACAATGAGGGAGGCATTGGGGCAGGAGATGCGGGCCGGCAAGCGGCTGTCCGCGCTCCGAAGGTAGCCCAAAATCCAGAGGACGGCCTGGCTGAGAGTCACCGGGTCGAGTGGCAGCGTACCGATCGACACTCGTTTGCTGGAGGCCTGCGATCGGCTTGACCGATCAGACTCAGGCGGTGCGGCGCTATCTTTCGAGTCGTCAATCCTCATCGAAACATCTTCTCGTGTGCGCTTCTGGCGGCCGCCGACTGGTCTCTCGTGCATCCTGCCGGTGCCCGGAGGCAGTCTTCTCCACGGCATGACAGCGGCCTATCCTGTTTTGCCTGTAGTTTACGCGCATGCAAATTGCAATTGTCCCGGCTGAACTCTGTCGTGGACCCCGAATTCCATTTAACCTAGCATTCACAGAAGACCGATAACCTGGTAATCGGTGAATCTCAACACTCAGGACGTCCGCGTGGCCGGCTCTCCCGCAGTAGACTCCACGAATCAGTTGAAGGAATTATCTTCTGCTGGAGGAAGTACGTCACCCCGAGACTCGCCGATTCGCACCTTCTTGCGTTTGCGAGGCAGCTCCGCGGGCATCGACCGTGTCTTCGGCAGCGTTATGTCGGCCTGTGCCCTGGTCATCTTCGGGATCGTCGGGTTGATCCTCTTTGAATTGATCCTGCGATCGCAGCTGTCGATTTCAAAGTTTGGCTTCAGCTTTTTCGTTAAAAAAGCCTGGGACCCGGTCAGCGGCAACTTTGGGGCCCTGCCGTTCATTTACGGCACCCTGGTATCGTCCTGCCTTGGGCTGCTCATCGCGGTGCCACTGGCCATCGGCGTCGCCATTTTCCTGACCGAGATGTGCCCCAAGCTGCTGCGGGGGCCACTGGCTTTTTTGACGGAACTGCTGGCCGCCATACCGAGTGTCGTTTACGGGCTCTGGGCGGTTTTCGTGCTGGTCCCGTTACTGCGGGAGTATGTCAACCCTTTCCTGACCGGTACCCTAGGTTGGACCGGTCTGTTTGGCGGCCCCAATTACGGCATTGGCATGCTGGCGGCTGGCGTCATCCTGGCGATCATGATCTTGCCGGTAATCTCTTCCTTGACCCGCGAGGTGATGATCTCTGTTCCTCACTCTCAGCGCGAGGCAGTGCTGGCCTTGGGTGCCACGCGATGGGAGATGATCCGGATGGGCGTGCTGCGCAATGCGCGAATCGGTATCGTCGGCTCGATCATTCTTGGACTTGGCCGCGCCCTGGGCGAGACCATGGCCGTCACGATGGTGATCGGCAACCGCCCTGAAATTGCAAGATCGCTGCTGGCTCCCGGCTATAGCATGGCGAGCGTGATCGCAAACGAGTTCAGCGAAGCCTCCGATGATCTTTACCTGAGCGCTCTGGTGGAGATTGGCCTTGCGCTCTTTCTGGTGACTATCGTCGTGAACGCCCTTGCCCGCCTGCTTGTATGGGCGGTCACCCGGGGCGCTCCGGCGAGGGTGACCTAGCGATTTCCGGATGAAGGCAGGCTGAAGCTTATGGCGACAAGCACTTACAAGACGAGCACCTTGAACCGCCTGGGCCGGCAGGCAGCCGACCACGCGGCAACCGGGCTCGCCGTGCTCAGCACAATCCTGGTGGTCGCGCCTCTCGTTGCTATCTTTATCTACCTTGTTTACAAGGGGGCAAGTTCGCTGAACCTGGCGTTTTTTACTCGAATTCCGAGGCCCATCGGCGAAAAAGGCGGAGGCATGGCCAACGCCATCTGCGGATCGGGAGTCTTGCTGGCGATCGGTAGCTCGATAGGAGTTCCGATCGGCATTGCGGGCGGCATTTTTCTGGCTGAATTCGGGCGTGGGACGCGCCTGGCCAACGCGGTTCGTTTTACCGCCGATGTCTTGAACGGAGTGCCGTCGATTGTCATGGGCATCGCCGTGTATTCCCTGGTCGTTCTGCCGCAAAAGCATTTCTCCGCGCTCTCGGGCGGTATTGCTCTGGGCATCATGATGATCCCGACGATTACCCGTACGACAGAGGAAATGCTGCTGATGGTGCCTAACTCCATCCGCGAAGCAGCGCTTGGCCTGGGTGTCCCAAACTGGCGATCGGTCCTCTCGATCACCTTACGCACCGCCTCGCCGGGTGTCATCACAGGCTGCATGCTGGCGTTTGCGCGGGTAGCTGGAGAGACGGCCCCGTTACTGTTTACCGCATTTGGCAACCAGTTCTGGAGCGCCAATCTGAATCAGCCTATCGCCGCCCTGCCCCTGCAGATTTTTGTCTATGCGATCTCACCCTATGACGAATGGCATCGCCTGGCGTGGGCGGGCGCCCTGGTGTTGATCGTTCTTATAGTTGTCTCTGTGGCGCTTGTCCGCTTTGTGACTTCACGCGGCGTTTTGAAAGGGGCCAGTTAGTGGGAGCCGGAATCCAGGTAACGGGCCTGAATGCGTGGTACGGGACGAATCATACCCTGCACGATGTGAATCTCAATATGCCTGCG
Organism: Acidisarcina sp.; assembly: GCA_965199205.1. Lineage (GTDB taxonomy): Bacteria > Acidobacteriota > Terriglobia > Terriglobales > Acidobacteriaceae > Acidisarcina. Next base: position 1,484,263 of record OZ240688.1, on the reverse strand, counting down.
AACAATGCAACGGCGCTCATTGGACCATCGGGCTGCGGCAAGTCGACCTTTGTTCGTTGCCTCAACCGCATGCACGAGACAAACCCGGTCGCGCATGTGACTGGCAAAGTGATGGTGGGAGAGACGGACATCTATGAGGACGCGTCGCCGGTGGAAGTCCGCCGTCGTATCGGGATGGTCTTCCAGCGCCCAAATCCATTTCCCACGATGTCAATTTATGACAATGTTGCGTCCGGGCTGCGATTGAACGGCTTTAAGAATCGAAGAATACTGGATGAGGTTGTCGAACGGTCGCTCAAGGATGCGGCGCTCTTTGAAGAAGTGAAAGATGACCTGAAAAAGAAGTCCGGAGCCAGCCTGTCGGGCGGCCAGCAGCAGCGGCTTTGCATTGCCCGCGCACTGGCGGTCGACCCTGAGGTGTTGCTGATGGACGAACCCGCGTCTGCCCTCGATCCGGTATCGACGGCAAAAATCGAAGACCTGATCTTTCAGTTGAAGTCGCAGTACACTATTGTGATCGTCACTCACAATATGCAGCAGGCTGCCCGGGTGGCTGAAAATACTGGGTTCTTTCTGAATGGAAAAATGATCGAATTTGACGCGACGCACAAGATCTTTACGAATCCGAGCGACAAGCGCACAGAAGACTACATTACGGGCAGATTCGGTTGACTTGGCTCTACGTTCGGACCCTTCGAATCATGCGGATGCAGTTAGCCAGCAAGGGAATTCAGTAGCAGGAGAAAGGCCCAGATGGTTCGGCTTCGGTTTCAGCAAAGTCTTGACGACCTTAAGGAACGGCTTTTGGTTATGGCGGGCATGGCGGAGCAGGCTATCCAGCGCGCTATCGAAGCGTACCGCACCAGAGATATTTCGATATGCGACCTTGTAGATCATGGTGAGCAGGCGATCGATCGCTTTGAGCGCGAGATCGATCAAATGGCTCTCGATCTGCTCGCGATGGAACAGCCAATGGCGATCGATCTTCGTTTCATCCTCGCGGTTATCAAGATCAATGCCGACCTCGAACGCGTCGGCGACGCCGCCAGCAGTATCAGCGACCGGGTGCGCGACCTCCAGGCCTTTGCTTCCGTCGACCTTCCCGTAGATATCCCCCGGATGGCATCGCTCGCAGCAGGGATGGTGCGGAAAGCATTGCACGCTTTTATCGAAGGAGATGCCGATCTCGCGCAGTCGGTACTGTCGATGGACGACAATGTCGACCGGTTGAATGACAGCGCTTACTTCGCGCTCTCAAGCCTGATGAAGAGCCAACCAGAGCTGACGCCGCAGGCGCTCAATGCCATGATGATCGCTCGCAATCTTGAACGCGTCGCCGACCACGCAACCAATGTCGCCGAAGATGTAATTTTCTGGGTTCGCGGCGCCGATGTGCGGCACCATGTGCGGCACGTGGACGGATCTTCGACAGCCGCACCGGTCTAGATTACCCGGGCCACCATAGAAGCTCTTTCAGGAATGGATAGTAGAGCGCAAGCCGCAGCTTCGTGTCACTGCCATGCGCCATCCGTATCATCTGCCCGTACCCTTCGAGCTGTTTCGCATACTGCAAGCGCTCTGCGTCGAGAAACTCGGCGAGGCTTGACATGCTAGGTGTCGCTGTCTTGTAATCCACGATCCAGACGCAATCCTCGCCCAGATCGCATGGTTGTGAACCCGCTCGAAAGCTGCGGTCGATGCGTAGGGTTGTGGGGATGCTTCTTACCATGCCGGTCCAGGAGATTTCGGCCTGGGCGCCGGGATGCGACCCGAGTATCCACCTGCCCTGGGGATCGTTGAGTGCCGACTCGAGGGCAGAGATCGCGCGCGACACGTATGCATCCGACTCCCCCGGTGATAATCCATCATTTCTCGCAAAGGCCGCGGCATATCTTTTGAAGCCGGCTGTATCATCGAGCAGCTCGTTCGCGGATTTGCCTTCTTCAAGTAAGTGCGAGGCGCGCTCGAGAAGAGCATGGACGATCGTGCCCAGCGTCCTTGAAAGGCGAGAACCTTCCGGTCTGGCTTGTTCGTTGGACAGCTCCGTTTCTGTGCCCGGGTCTGTGGCCGCACCAACCATGAGATTTGAGCCGGCCGCTTTCCACTCCCAGCCTTGGGGCAGCCTACTGATGAGGGTCTGGCGAGCCGTCGCCGCCAGCGAATCGAGAATCCCGCGTTCCGGTTGTTCGTGCGGGAACCGGAGGAGAGTGTCATTTTTGCCTGCATCCCTTGGAGGAACCTTTTCGCGGAAGACCGACTCGAGCGCTGGCCATGCGGTCGCCAACAGAGATCCTTGCGGACAAGCCAGTTCTCCTTCGATCACCTCCGCAGTTGCGAACAGATGAAGTTCATCCTTCGCCCTGGTGCATGCGACGTAAAGCAGCCGTTTGCGTTCTTCGGTTTCCCGATTGGTCTTCTGCCGCCTGACCCACCGCTGGAGCGGAGAACTGTCTTCACCCGTATTGCCTATTGGCGACGCCAGAAGCTCCGTGGCCGTCTCTATCATTCGCTCGAGATAAAGAACCAGGGCTGATCCGTCGCGACCGGTCGTTCGGTGCAGGCTCGGAAGCAGGACGACGTTAAAACCCAGTCCCTTGGCCTTGTGCATGGTCATCAACTGCACGCCGCAGCGTTCGCTTACTGATGGATTCGGGGCCGCGAAAAGCTGGTCCAACTGCGTAGCCATCCCTGTGTCGCTGATCGCGATTCCATCCAGGGTGACCGGCTCCAGCATACGAAAGTATGCTTCTGCGTTTTGGTATCCCGCTTCGTCGACACAGGCGGAACCTCCGAGGCTTTGCCACGTGCGCTCTATCCAAGAAGAGAACGAAGACTGCCGGTACCGGCCACGAACCGCGGCTCGAACTATCGATAGCATCCGGCCCACTCGTTCTTGCGAATCTTGATCCAGCAGGGATAAACGCTCGTCAATCTGCTGCGAGACGGGAGTTCGCGGCGTGCGTTTGTCGTCCGTGCCGCAAAGCAGGTGAAGGTCACGCAAGCAGAGTCCGCACCAGGGGGCCCGCAGCAAGGCTAGCCACGCGATGCGGTCCATTGGATGCAGCATCGCCCGGGTGAGCGACTGCAGGTCGAGGATCTCCTGCCGGGCGCCGAGCTTTTCCAGTTCGACGGCGCGGAACGGGATGTTCTCCGCGCGCAGCCGGGCGGCGATCGGTGTCAGGTGGTTCTTGGCACGCGCCAGCACCGCAACCGTGAAATCCTCGTTCCGGCGAGCGGCCTCCTTGATGCGGGACAGAGTATGCCGGATGACATCAACAACTTCGTCTGCTTCCCAGCGTTCGGACTGCTGTGGGGCTGACAATGCGGCGTGTGGCTGAGTGCCGTCCCGCGCCTTGATTTTCTTAATAAAGCTCGGATGAATCTGGTACGCGCCCTTCGGTTCGGCGAGGTTGCCAGACGACCCGGGCAGAAACTTGACTGACGCAGCCTCCGACTTCGCTCCATAGGGAAAAACCTGTTCGAACATAGCGTTCAACGGCTTTACGACTCCGGCGTTGGATCGGAAATTTGTAGAGAGCTGCAGGGTCTTCACCGGGAGCCGTTCCGTGCCGGTTGTCAATCCATGTTTGCTGACGACATTGAAAAGCTCGACCTCCGCCTGGCGAAATCCGTAGATGGACTGCATGGGGTCCCCGACGAAAAAAAATGTTCGCTGTCTCGCATCTTTCGATTTCGCGCTCCACTCCTGGAGGAGAGACGCGAGGAATTCATGCTGGCGGCGGGAAGTGTCTTGAAACTCGTCGACCAGTAGATGGCGGATGCTACCGACTGGCGCCCGGTTGGAAGCATTCGCGGTTAACACCTTTAGCGCCGCCATGCCGATCTCCACGAAGTCGACCGCATTTTCCTCGGCGAAGACAACACTCAATTCGCTTACCGCGTGACGAAGAATGATGAAGATCTGGAGCAGGCTTTGCCATTGTTGCTCCGAGTAAGACGGCGGCGGAAGCGCGCGAATGTCGTACAGCAAATCGAGCAGCTCTGGGATTGCAGCGAGGTCTTGTACCAGAGCTTGCATGCGCCTCTTGTAGTCGCCGCCACCTGTCGGGAAGCCGCTATTGACGTCGAAGCGCTTTCGCCAATCAGCGTATTTTTTCTTGGTCAGCAGCAGAGCGCAGAGGCAATGCCAATGACCGACAAACTCAGGTGTTGCGACGGGGAGCTCCTTCAGGCCCGCTAACAAGTGAATGTCAAGCTTTAAGTCGGCACTGTTGCAGGCATAGTTGGCCAGTTCCAGCAGCTCTCGCGTGAGCGCTGGATGCGAGGAAAATAAAGCATGCGCCCGGCCCAGCACACGGTGAATCTCGCTTTCGAACGGCTCTTCAAGACGCCTCTTTGCATCCTCCCAATCGATGTGACCGGTCAACGGAAATGCCCGTGTCCACTGGTCCCTGCTGGCGAGCATACCCGCCAGCAGGGATTCGCAATCGCTGAGATTGTTATCGCGCTGCCGAAGCAGAGATTCCAATGCAAGGTTGAGTTCGTCATCCTCACCGCCAAGGCGGTCAAAGGTCTTGCGGGCCGCACGCTGGTAGAGAGGCGCGGCGAGGTTGGTCGGCTGCAGCGTTCCACCCGGCTTTGCGCTGAGCGGCATTTGATGGGCGATCCGCAAACAGAGGGAGTCAATGCTCTGGATGTTCAATCTCTGAGGCTGCTGCAGCAAGCGCCAGCCTCGCTGCTTGGAGTTCTCGAGTGCCGCCGCGGCAATTTGCATACTTGAGTCGTCGCTTGCCGGCGCGTTCCCGTCCTTGCTGAAGAGCCTGGCGCTTTCGAGCTTGGCGAGGACGCGGTGCTTCATCTCCGCAGTCGCGTTGACAGTAAACGTGATCGCGAGTATCTCTTCCGGCTCCTCCACCTCGGCAAGCAGCTTGAGAAATCGCATGGTAAGCAGCTCGGTCTTGCCTGAGCCGGCCGGCGCCTGCACAAGGACCGATCGGCTCGTATCCAAGGCTTCCCGGCGGGCAGCCTGATCTTTCAGGTCGATGGACGCCGGCTCAGTCATCCGCCGCGCTCGCTGCTACTGCCGTATCGTCACTCGGCTCGCGGTCCAGGTCTTCCGGTTCACAGGTGGGGGAAGTCTCGGCGATTCGGCAAAGAGCTCCTAAAGCGCAGTAGCTGCAGGTCTTCGGATAACGCTTGGGAGCGACCGCCGCCTCCCCAGCCAGGAACTGGTCCGCGAGCTGACTTAACGCATCGGCCCAGCTTCCCAGCATCTCGTCTGTAAGAGGGTTGCGCACCAGCTCAGAGTGTTTAGAGGCCCTGTTGGTAACCGTCTTTGTAACATCGAAGGCTCGACCGTTTAGACACATGTCTCCCGCGCGGATTTGAGCAAAAAGAATTCCACGAAGAGAATGACCAAGCTTGTAAACTCCATAGAGCGGCAACTGTGGTTCCTCCGGGCGGTCCCCATCCCACCGGGAGGGGGAGACGCTACCGGTCTTGTAATCCAGGACGACGTACCCGCCATCCACTTGGTCGATCCGATCGGCACGCAAATCTAACCGAAGCCCATTGATCTCGACGTGGAATTGCCGCTCAGTCTCCTGCACGGAGAAGTCTTCCCGCTGGGACTCGTATTCGAGCCATTGCAGCAGCAGCGAATGCAGGCGTTCCTGCTCAAGTTGCAGATATTGCTTCGACCAGATACTGCTCGTACGGTCGCGGCCGTATTTGATAAATACCTGCCGGATATGTTCGCGCAGCATGGACGAGATACGGCCGCCGGTCCGGGCACTGATGAGGTCCTGCCGGTTTTGCAGGCGCAGATGCGGCGCGCTTCCCGGCGACCAGATTGCTTCGAGAACCTCGTGCAAGAGGTTGCCGCGATCTCGCGGGGACAGACCCCGTTCCGAGACGTCAAGCTCGGCGGCGCCAAGCCGGCGCATCGCGAAAGACTGGAAAGCGCAGGCAGACTGGCGCTTGAGAATGTCAGAGCCGCCGGCCTCCACTTCGCGGGCCCACGGGACCGACGAGTCCTCGGCATTTTCCAAGGTGGTGCATCGATGCGGCTGGACGGCCGGCACACACAAAGTCGATTGCATCTGCTCAGAGGAAACCCGGATCGGTGAGTCGCCAAACGCTTCAAAGAGCAGCGCGGATGGGCGTACTTCTCCCGCGTTATCCCGTCCCGTGTAGCTGAAGATGCATTCTGGCGCGCTTGCGCCGATACGGTGCATCACCGCGAGGCCCGATTGCCAATCGACCTCGAGGCTTGAGTGCGGCATCGCTGCTTGCCGCTGCAGCGCCCACGTCAGCAGAGGATGCGGATGCGACAAACCAGGCCATTGCCGATCGTCTGCGCCGACGAACCAGACCGCATCGAAATGCTGCCCTGCAGATTCGAGAGCGCCTGAAATCTGGATCGGATAAAGCTGGGACTCTGGAGAAAAGATAGTCTCGTTTGCATAACGATCGATCATCTGCTCAAACTGCAAGGCGGTGCAGCGGCTGCCGTCGAAGCCAAGCGCGCCCATATCGGTCGTCAGCTTCTCCCAGCGGATCAGTGCCTGAAACTCGATGCTGTCAAGCGCCCGCACCCCAGGCCACCCCATTTGCCTCAGTGAGCTTGCCGCAAACTCAAGCCACTCTGGTACGGGTTGTTTTCTTTGAAGGTGTCCCTCGACTTGCACCATACGCACAACGTCGCGAGCCCTGCGCAGAAACCGCATCTTTGCGCCGGACGGCGATCGAGGCTGAAAAGCAGCCAGCGCTGCGAGGGGCACCTCGGGCGGAAATTGGCCCCGCTTCCGAATCTCTGCATCCAGCAGAGCCATTTCGGTGAGGTCTTCGTCGGCGGTAAGAAAGCCGCAAAGCAGAAGCCACGAAATCGCCGATTGCTCAAGCGGCACAAGCATCCAGCGCAACAGCAGCAGCGCAGCTTTGATGATCGGAACCGCTGCGAGCGGCCTTCCCAGGGAGAACTCAATTGGAAGTGCTTCGTGGTTCTCGATGCCGATGGACTCCGGCAGCAGGATGCGGCGGAAGGTTCGCTCGATCTCGCCGCGCTTCTCCTCGATGTCCTGAACGAGGATGGCGATCCGCGCTGCTGGATTCTGTTCAAGCCTGCGCCTCGCCCACCAGGCACAAGTTGCGAGCTCGTCGCTAAGGTCGTCGGCCCGGACCAGTTGCATGGTTCCGGGTGTTCCTTCTAAAGCCAGAACCCTCGCCTCGCAACCAGCGGCTCGGGCAGCTGTGATCCAGTGCTGCTGGGCGGGAACAAACCGGTCAAAGCCGACGAGTAGCAGTTCCGAGGGAAGCGCTAAAAGCGACCTCTCGATTGCATTCGTGAACAGGACAGGAAGGTCGCTGCGGCTAAGCAAACGATTCCGTCGGCATTCTCGCTCAAAGGCTTCTGACCATGCACGAAAAACCTCTGCGTCGGTCGTTGACCTGCCATGCCATGCATGCTGATGTTCCATGTGGACACCGAAACTACTCAACAGCTTCCAGGCCCCGGCGGCCAGCATGGCAACCGATTCAGGCTCGCCTGCCTCCGCTCCAATAATGCGCTTCCATACGGAACGCTCCTGCAAGGGAGTGAGGAGCAGAGGTGCATCGCTCGCCGCTAACAGGTACTGTTTCCACAAGACACCCAGCCAACTCTCCCAATCGTAAACAAGTGGAGTCTGCCAGGCCGATTTGCCGAGAGCCCGTTGCTGCGCGTCGTAGGCAAGCCGCAGCGCTCTGGCTGCGCGAGCGTTCGCTGCGACGACGGTACCGCCGCGTTCGAGACAGCCGAAGACTTCAGGCAGAAAGGATTTCGACGTCGGGGCCACCGAACTGAGGTTCACGGGTTCCACTGAACGAAGTGTAAACTGACTGCGTGAAGCGCTTCCTCATCCTAATACTCGTGGCGGCTCTGGTGCTGGTAAGCGATGGCTGCAAGAGCAGGGCACCAGAGCCTTCTACGGCTACCCCGGCTGGCTCGGCCAAGCAGTACCCGATCCGCGGGAAGGTAGTGTCGACGGATGCCGCGCGTGGCGAGGTGACGCTCGACGCAGCAGCCATTCCCGGCTTCATGCAGGCGATGACCATGCCTTACAAGCTGCGCACGCCAAATATCTTGAGCGAATTGCATCCCGGCGATCAGATTACGGCGACCCTTTCTGTGACTGATTCAGACGATCTGCTCTATGAGATTGTGATTACGGCGCAGGGCCAGCCCGATTACAAGCCGCCGATCGAGTATCACGTCATCAACCCTGGCGATCAGGTACCGAATTTCAAGTTCCTGAACCAGAGCGGGAAGGAGATTAGCATCGGCGAGTTTAAGGGCAAGGTGCTGTTGGTGACGTTTATCTACACGCGCTGTCCGCTGCCGGATTACTGCCCGCGCATGAGCCAGAATTTTGCCAAGATCGACAAGGCATTGGCAGCAGACCCTGCGCTCTATGCGAAGACGCACCTGCTGAGCATCAGTTTTGACCCCGAGTACGATACGCCGGCCGTACTGCGCAGCTATGGCGGCGCTTACACCGGCAATTACACGCAGGAAAAGTTTGCGCATTGGGATTTTGCAGCTCCATCGAAGCCAGAACAGGAATCTGTGGATAAGTTCTTCGATGTAGGCGTCACGCCGGAGAAGGACCGTACCATCACTCATTCGCTATCAACAGTCGTCATCGGCCCGGATGGAAAAATTTTTCGCTGGTATCCGACCAACGATTGGACACCTGAACAAGTGCTAGGCGACATTAAACAGTTGGAAACGAAATCATGATTGTAATTTTGATGGGAGTTACCGGGACAGGCAAGACGACAATCGGAAAAATGCTTTCAAGCCGGACAGGATGGCAGTTCGCCGAGGGCGATGATTACCATTCCGAGGCAAACAAGCAGAAGATGCACGCCGCCATTCCGTTGACCGATGAAGATCGCGCGCCATGGCTGGCTTCCCTTCATACTGTTCTCGATGGCTGGTTTCAAAAGCGAGAGAGTGGAATATTAGCTTGTTCCGCGTTGAAAGAGGCGTATCGCGAGACGCTGAGCGCGAATATTCCACAGGACGCCTGCCGATTCGTTTTGCTCAAGGTCTCTCGCGAACACCTTGAAGAGAGACTGAAAGGCCGGCCAAACCACTTTATGAACCCGGCGTTGCTCGACAGCCAGTTTGCCACCCTAGAAACGCCCTCCGACGCGCTTACGGTATCTGCCGAAGGAACTCCAGAGCAGACGGTTGAACTGATCTTAAAGGGTCTTAAAAGTTGAAGTACATGCAAAGGCTCTTCGATACGGGTTGGTCGATGCGTAAACAAATCCTCTTCTTCCTTCGTCCAACTGGTTGATGCGTTTTGCCAGATTTATTTCTTTGGGTGTGGTGGGAGCAGTTGCCTGCCTACCCGGTCTTCAGGGTCAGACATCGACGCCGAGTAGTCAGGGTGCTCCGAGTGCCGACTCACCGGGTTCTGCGGCCGCCACGACGCTCTCCGTCAACGTCAAGGTGGTAACGCTGCCCGTAACGGTGCGCGACAAGCATAATCAGATTGTTAAAGGGCTGACGAAAGAAGATTTTGCGCTGACCGACGACACCCGTCCGCAGACCATCAAGTATTTCAACCTTGACACCAATCTGCCGTTGACGCTGGGTTTGCTGGTTGACTCGAGTATGAGTCAGCGCAGTGTTCTTGATCAGGAGAAGACCGCCAGCAAGGCTTTTCTCGACCAGATGCTCACGGTAGACAAGGACAAGGCGTTTGTTCTGCATTTCGACAGGGAAGTGGAGCTGCTTCAGGATCTGACCGCCTCCCGCGACAAGCTGAAGTCGGCGGTCGACCTGATTCAAAACTCGGCGGCGGAAGGGGACTCCTCCGACAATTCCGGTGGCCGGCGCGCGCGCGGCGGTACGCAACTTTACGACGCGATTTTTCTTGCCTCTGATGAACTCATGAAGAAGCAGCAGGGGCGTAAGGCGCTCATCATCCTGACTGACGGGGTCGACCGGGGCAGCAAGGAGTCTTTGAATTCGGCCATCGAGGCCGCGCAGCGCGCCGATACGGAAGTGTACTCGATTTACTTCAAGGGTGAGCGGGGTGGCGGCGGAGGAAATTCAGGAAACTCCGGCTACCCGGGGATGGGGCGCCACGGCGGCATGGGATACCCCGGCGGTGGCGGCGGGTATCCCGGCGGCGGAGGATATCCAGGCGGCCGCGGTGGACAAGCTCCGCCCTCAGAGCCTCATGAGGATGGCAAGAAGATCCTTGCCCAGATTTCCGGCGAAACGGGCGGCCGCTTGTTCGAGGTTTCGAAGAAGGAGACGGTCGACCAGATTTACGCGACGATTGAAGAGGAGTTGCGTTCGCAGTATGTGCTTGGCTACACACCAGCAAAGGCCGACAGCACTCCGGGGTACCACAAGGTCGCTCTCACCACGAATAAGAAAGACGTCACCGTACAAACGAGAGCCGGCTATTACGCGACCGACCCTTCAAATTAGCTGCGCCCCGTCAGCCGGGCGAAGAGTTCGGCGGTTCCTTCGCGCGCAGTTTCCACAAGACCTGCCGCAGGATGCCCGTCCAGGCGAGGGCGTGCGAGTGGTCGAGATGCATGCGGCGTACCAGCCTTCGGATGAGAGTCTCTTCGAAATGGGCTGGATGACGTCTGCTATAGCCGCTCTCTTCCAGGACCTCAGTTAACAGCCCAGTGACCCGCTCAAGATCTGTCGCCGCAGCGCCGACGGTCGTGGCTCTGAGCGAGGGAGCCGCGGGATCGCGAACCAGCTCATAGAGACAAACCGCCACCGCCTGGCCCAGATTCATCGATGCGTGCCGCATCCCCTCGGTCTGGTGCATGGGGATCGTCAGTGTGCAGTGACAGTGGCTCAGCTCTTCGTTGCTGAGGCCGGTCTTTTCGGAACCGAAGAGGAGGGCGACTCGCGAGGGAGAAGGGTGGGCCATGCCAGCCCGAAGCATCGCCGCCGCTTCGGCAAGCGCGTAGAGAGGCATCTCCTGCCGCCGAAGCCCGACGGCAGTGGTTCCGACGATCAGGGTGCAATCGGCAACTGCCTCTGCCAGGGTGATGTAGGCCTGCGCCTGATCGAGCACTACGGAGGCATCGACTGCCGAACGCGCACGTTCGACAGGAGTTGGGTACTCGTTGACCAGCCTGAGACAGCGAAAGCCGAAGTCATACATCGCCCTGGCCGCAGCGCCTATGTTATTAGGATTGCGAGCGCGGACCAGCACCACGCAAAGTCTGTCGAGCTCGTCACCGGTAAATTTAGAGGAGTGCATCCAATGGTCATTCTAGGCTGCAGGGGCAGGCTCGCAGCTTGAAAGATCTTCCGCAAGCTCTCGTCTATAACCAGGCGCTCAGCAGCCGGCCGGCGCTTCCCCGCACCTTCAGCTGATCGGTGCGTTGCTGGAAGTAGCGGGCATTGATCTCGGTCGCGCCCAGATCTTCAATCCTGGCGAAGTCTTTCAACTCTCGCGCCATCTCGCCCGGGGTAAAAAATGTTTGAAAGGGTTCCCCCGCGAGTTGGACACGGCTCGCGAGCGAGTCGTGCGCGAGTTGCTCGAGGAAGGGAAGGGCGGAACGAGGCTGGCCGTAATCGAGGACAATGCCGCTTCCAGCCGGCCGGCCGGCGACAAAGCCGAGAGTTGTGCGAAACGCGGGATTCGTCAAATACGGCACAACTCCTAACCAAGCAAAGAACGTGGGAAGGTTAGGGTCAAAGCCGGCCTCTTCAAGCTGCGCCGGCAGTGACTGCGTTTCAAAATTAACCGGCGCATAGCGCAGGTTCCGGGGCGTGACGATCGCGCCTTTTTTCAGCAGTTCTCGCTTCCATTCCTGCGTCGCGGGGTGGTCTACCTCAAAGACCTGCAGTTCTGGCCATGGATTGCGATAAGCGAAGGTATCGAGACCGGCCCCGAGGAGCACATACTGCCGAACTCCGCAAGTCACGGCGACTTTCAGGTTGTCCTCGGCGTAGCGGCTGCGGGCCACGATAAAGGCCCGCAGCGATGTTGAAAACGGACGATCCGTCCGGTTGGGCGTTCGGCTTAACTCCGCGGCGTTCTCTTTCCCCAGGATGGTGATAGCGAGGGGATCCTTGAAGAGCGTGGGAGAGTCGTAAATCTGGTGGGCAGCGCGACGAAGAGCGACGCGGAGAGCGGTACGGGACGGGATAGTCTGCTGCATGAGCAAGCCTGAATGAGTCTTGGGCCGGGCCCGAAATACCCGGCCGAAATAATGTTTTGCGAGCTACCTGACGCAACGTCCATCCAACCTGCGTGACCCGCCTTTGTAAGGCACTTCCACGACAGCAGAGGGAAAATCGTTCTTCTTACAATTTTGCGAGGTAATTGTGCATCAAATGACAAACATAAGATCGAGCATGCCGTCCGGCTCCTCAATATGGCACCCAATTGCGGCCATTACTTCGCGAATTGAAGTGAAGGACTGCACTGTAGTCCTTCACTCGCAAAGCTGGACGACTACATCTCAGACTAAAACACACTTGTCAGGCGATACCTAAATATGGAAAATAATTTCGATTCCCAGTCTCCCGTCAAATCCGGCCGCGGTCTGCCCTCGCGCGACCTGTGGCTCATGCCAGCTTTGAGCCTGGCAACGATTCTGCTCCTGGTGGCAGGCAGCGAAGTTGTCGCACGAAGCCTGTGGCCTGAACACATTACCGACCCCTGTCGCAGCGAAGGCGGCGGCATCGTAAAACATTTCAAACCGAACTGCACTTCTACGTTGAAGATTCCGGAGGGCCCGTATGTGAAGAATGTCTACAATGCATGCGGTTACCGGACCCGGGAATCCTGCGGTCCCAAGGCTCCTGGTGCGACCCGCGTTGCCGTTCTCGGCAGTTCGAGCAGTTTCGGCTATATGAACCAATATCAGGACGTTTACACGACTTTACTCGCCAAGGCTTTTAGCCAGGATTACGGACATCGGTTCGAGTTTGAAGATCTTGGATACCAGGACCTCTCTATGCTGGACATCTATCACCAGATGGACGAAGCGCTTTTGCTCAAGCCTGACTTGATCATGGTCGTGATCACGCCGAAAGATGTTCATCACGAGACTAGCCCGGTAGCGGTCTTGCACCGCGACGATCCGCCGAGTCTCGCTCCGCCGGACAAGAGCGAAAATCGACAGTCGTGGATGAATGCTCATGTCGTGATTCCACTGAAAGAAAGCAGATCGGTTTACATGCTGGAAAACACGATGTATCACCGGCCGGATACTTACGCGGATCTTTTTCTGCTTCATGGGGATGATGCGGGTTATCTGCGTTCTACGCTCTCGCCACAGTGGAAGGCGCGGATTTCACAAACAGATATGCTACTGGGAGAGATGGCGCAGAAAGCGGCCGCGGCGTCTGTGCCGATGGTGATGGTCATCGTACCATCTACGGTTGAGCTGGCGCTTCTGTATAGCGATCGTCCAAGGGAGGGTATTGACCCCAAAAACTTTCCCGAGATAATGGAAGGTGTTGCTTCCCGTCATAAAATACCCATCATTACGACGATCGATGGCTTTGCCGGGCAATCTGATCCTATGAGCATGTTCTACCTGGTGAACAGTCATCCTCAAAAAAGCGGGGAACGGGCGATAGCGGAGGACATCGAAAGTCGATTGCCTCCGTTGGAGCCGTCACTCTTCGTGAAGTGTCCGGTACATGCCAAAGGCATGGGAGAGTGTTGAAGCGAGCGCAGAAGCATACGAACTCTGTTGCCGTTCCGTACCTCTGAGCCACTGGAAATAACAAGGGCGAGACTCTTCAGAGCCACGCCCTCTTTGTGCCTACGCGTTCGGCAGAAACATCACCCAGTTGCTGCAAATCGGCTATTTGAAATATTGCTCTGGAATCGATCCAAAGCACGGCAGCGAAAGGTTCAAGTCGTTATATGCGTCCTTAAAGCTGAATTGTGTTAAGCCAGGTCCCGGGGCCAAGAAGGGTGTCAGTGCATTGACAGCCGACGTGCTCCCGCCGTTGTAGACCGTGACAATTCCGTACTGCTGTTCATAGAACAGTTGATTAGCGGGAATGTCAGCGGGGACGATTGCTCTCCCCAGCGCGCGATGCTCGGCTTCAACGCCCAGAATGGAGGCAGCAACCCCGGCGTAATAAACAAAGTCGGTAGGTTGATAGGTCACTCCCCCAAAGGTCTGGGGTTTGCCTTGTGCAGCGAGAAGTGCGAACTCCTGAACCGCTGCCATGTAGGCGGCTATGAAAGCATTCTCCAGTGCCTCAAGCACGCCGATGAAAGCAGTCAGCGAGTTAAAGCATCCGGTGGGAAGATAGAAGAACTGATACGGATCGTCGACGTAGGAATTCGACACCCGGCCGAGCAGTGTGCGGAAAAGATTTGAGTGCATCTTCTCTTCGTGTAATGCGCCGCGAAGATAGCCCACGTTTGAGACCGAGCCGGATGAGCTGACGTTCAGGGCCGTGCCGCCTGGGCCCGCAAGGTTCACATCCTCAATGACGGGATCGATGAGGCCGTGATAGTAGAAGGTAATCGCGAGGTCTTCTGCAACAAGGGCCGCCGTAAAAATCTCAGCGGGAGTATCTGGTGAGACCGGAATGGATGGCGACGAGGAGGCGAGAAGAGGTTTCGGGTTCATGAGCCCCATAGCCGCAACGGCTGCCGTGGCAGCGCCTGCGTTCCTAAGGAACGAACGACGGTTTACTGGTGCTTTTACAACTTGCTCATTCAGTGACATTCTCATACCCTTCGCGCCGGCTAGGGTTCCTTCCGGCTTGTTAAACAGCGCCAGTGTCCGTTGAACTTGCAGGTTTTAGCTCGACATCAGGGTGGTATACGCAACCACATTGTGATCGGACGGTGAACAGGCTTCCACCGACTGTACGGTGCTGAATGCATGTTGGATTGCACTTTCCCTGATTTTTTTCGTGTCTATCTGCTTCAGCCGCGTACTTCAGCGGCGCGCTGGCTGACATCAGTTCTGGAGTTGACTGGCGAAGTTCATCAACGCCGTGTACTTCGGAGAGGTGCTTGGATCCTGGTCCTGGTACTCCAGCGTTCCAAAGTTGCCGTATTTTGCGTAGCCGCCCATGTCGCTGTAATGCAAAAACATATCTCCTCCGGCGCTCACCCAGTTTTGCAGATACTGCGCATAAAGAGGCCCCATGCCAGCTCCGCGGTTCACTGAGCCGAACAGGGCCGTCATGGTGTCGTTGTTTTCCGCGCCGTTGTAACCGACCAGCGACTGCCCACCCTCGTACGCCACCATCTTCAGCCCATAACTTGCGGCAACCACCGAATTGGACTGCATCTGCTGGAGAGCGCAATTGTTGATATGCGCGAGTTGAATACTATCGACCTGATCGATGGACATGGCGGCCACCTGGTCTTCAGTCGAAGGATCGCCGAGCACGCCGAAGCCCCCGGTCGCGGTATCGTCGCAATTGAAATAGGGTGCAATCGCAAGAACGTCAGCGCTCGCATAGGCATTGTGGAACTGCAATGTCTGATTCGACAGCCACGAGTTCGCCGCCTCTGAGGCGATCACCCTGATCATGCGACCTGAATTGCCCACCGCCGCCTGGAATTGGTTGAAGATCTGGACCGCGCGATAAGCCGTATAGTCTGCTCCGTTGAGCGTCGGACTGCTGCTGAAACCTAGTGCCAGTCCCTGGGCCTCTATATATGACGATTGAGAGAACGTCGTGTTCCAGGTCTCGTTGGAGTACTCAAGGTAGAAGCTCAGACTGGGATTGAGGTTCTGCTGCACGAGAGCAGCGAACTGGTGCACATATCCATCCGTAGCTTGAGCTGGAATGTTGAACCACGGTCTGACATTCAGCGTGTTTGCCAACTGGATCATCACTTCCAGCGGAACCCCGCGCCAGCTATAGGTGTAATCCGTTGGTTGCGCACGATCGGTCCAGTTCTGAACGGTGGAACCGTTGGTGATCATCCACTCCATGAACCGCAGCACCTGGTAGTTTTGCAGCCTTTGCAGGAAGAGAGGATGAAATGGCTGTGTCTGGTAGGTACTCTCGAAACCGGGCAAAATAAAGCGAATATTGCGAATCGGATTCGTGGGATCGGTGGCGGACTCGATCAGGTAAATTCCATTCATTCCCGACGGAACATTCACCACCATTTGGCCTGGTGTCTGACTGACGATCGTTGCGCTTTGCAGATCGAAGCTGAGGGTTCCCGAGCCATCGTAGAAAAGCGTATATTGCCCGGCAGGATAGTTGGCCTGGGCGTCGTTGAGTGCGTTGTCAAACATGATTGTCTCGGCATATTGCCCCGGTTGCAGCGAGGTAATCCAGCCTGCAGAGTCAACTTGCAGCGCGGGTCCTTGTCCCCACGGCGACCCCTGCTGCTGTGCGATCCAAGGCCGGGCGGTCTTAAATCCATCCACGAAAGGCCACTCGCGGTTGTAATCGGCCACCTGCGTCAGATTGATGCCTAGCCCAGGCTGCGGGGAGGGCGCCGGCCCGTGAGGTACAAGCGTGACCTGAGCGGAGGGGGAACTCGACTGTGTCGCGTTCGAGGCAACTACATAGAAGCTATAAGACGTACCATTCGTCAGGCCGCTCGCAGTCAGATTGCTGCCCGGCACGGACGCCGCTAGCTGAGACACGCCGGTCGTGATTTGGTAGACGGAGTACTCGCTGGCTCCGGAAACGGGATTCCACGAGAGGGCAACGGAGCCATTACCGGCGACCGCCGAAGTGATATTCGGAGTAGCCGGCGGGGGCGTCGTCCCGGCGATCAGTGCGCTGTAAGAGGATGAAAAGCGGATCTCGCCGATGGAGCTTTGACTGGCGCCAGATCCTCCATAGAACGCGAGGCTCTGGAAGGCGACAGAGTTTGACGTGGTCGCCTGCGCGTCAGGCGTGGCCGGCAGCGAATTCATGGGGGGATTTACATAAACTTGGATAGTCGTCGTCGCGCCAAAGCTGATCTGCACGACAAGAAACGCCGGCTGACCGACCACCACGGGAACGGCTGTCTGGTAGACGACCCCATCGAGACGAAGTGACCAGAACCGGGTGCCCCCGCTATCGGAAGCGCTACCGAAATGGCCCACCGAGATTCCAGGTGTGTTGATCCAATAAGGAGGGTTCTGCGCATGCAGCGTAACTGACATTTCGTCGTCAGTATCGATATCTTTTCGCATCAGCAGCCCAAACGTAAGGGTGGTTCCGGGCAAACCGATAAGCTGGTTGCTGAGATAGGCCGAGAATGCCCCTCCCGCACTCGTATCGAGCAATCTGCCGGCATATTGCCACCCATCGCCGCCGATAGCATATCCCCCATTAGTCGAAATACCGGGATAGCTAAGTGGGGCCGTAGTCGCGATGTTATATCCAGGCAAGGTTACGCTGCCGTTTTGTACCTGCCATGCAGCCGCCCAGCCTACGCCGGTGTTGGTGTTGTTGAGTGGGCCGGCAGTTTGGCTGAACGAATCTTCAGCAAGGACGTTATCTGCATGGCAATGTAAGGTAGCCGCTATGACGAAGGCAAGAAGACAAGCAGCACCTAAAAGACGGGTTAAGGGGGAAAGTCGAGCAGTCATGTTTAGAACGTACAATGTAACTCGACTTACATCTCGTGTCTCAATAGCTTATTCGCCGCGCTTTTGTTACGTAGGTACTTGGCAGCCGGATCAGCCTTCGTCTTAAAGCCTCAAGGCGGCAGACTCTTCAGCTCACGATCGGTGACACAGGCGGCCCAACGTCCCGCGAGGCCCAAGGTCCCGCGGCGAAGAGTGCCATCGCCGCTCGATCGATCCTTGACAATCCTGGTCACCGGTTTCGGGCTGTCTTACCAGGCTTGAGAGCATCGCATCGCGCGATGGCTACGGGACCGGCACTCCAGCCTTTGGGCAGTCACATAGGGTCACGTCCAAGATATCCAGCGCTGTCTACTAATGAGGAACGGCAGATTCCCAATAAGTACGTGAATCGCTCCGGTCAATGTCTCGTGATCGATCCGGCGTTGTCTATAGCACGAGGCGTCACCAGGAGACAGGAAGCGACCGAGCGCTCGTCTTAAGCACGTCAGGAGCTGGGCAGTGGGCAAAACGGGGGTTCCGGCCAGACCAGTCCTGCCATTGCATGCGGATCAGTGGTAGAAATCATCGGCGTTAACGGGCGCGGCGGCTATGCGTCAATTGTCGTATATCCGACAATTTCTCCTATCCAGTCCTCGGTGTCTTTTCCGAAAGCCTTCGGCCGGAGTCTTGCCCACCTGCATACCGGGAATGACGATTGCCGCTGGGTGCAGGTGGAGGGCCTGGTGCATTCCTCTTCTATCCGGGGTAACAAGCGCCCTTGAAACCTGGAATTTGAGTTGGTGTATCAGCCCATCGTCGATGTCCCGGTCGGCGAAGTCCGCGGCGGGGGGGGGGGCACTTCTGCGTCGGCGTAATGAGAAATTCGGCCTACTGATGCCTGCCGACTTCATTCCCCTTGCGGAAGAGACCGGGCTGATTGTTCCAATCGGCGAGTGGGCGTTGCGCGCGAGGCCTGCTGGCAATTGGCGGGATCGAGAGGCGGATGGAGCGAAAGATTTTGCTGGCCGTGAACCTCTCTCCGCGGCAGTTAAGACAGGGTAATCTGCCGCGCGCCGTCCGCGAGACGCTCATCGAGATCGACAGGTCGTTCATCATGAGTTGCCTCACCGACAAAAACAGCGAGACTGTCACCCGCATCATCATTGCCCTGGCCCATGGTCTCGGCCTTTCCGTCGTCGTCGAGGGAGTAGGGGCCGCAGACCAGTGCGACATGCTCAAGGGCGCAGACTGTGATTTCGTGCAAGGCCACTACATCTCAAGGCGGCTGCCCGCCTGCGACATCGATGCATGCGGGCCCGAGCAGCAACTCAAACCGGGCGGCACGGGGGTGATCGTTGCCCTGGCCGGGTGGGGCAGCGACTAACGTCCGCCTGCGGGGGACTTCCGGCAAAGTGTTCCTTGCTCTTGGTATCCGCTCTGTCGTTGGGTCGACGATTGGCAGGTGAGAGAAGTTACATGGTCGGGGCGGAGGGATTCGAACCCCCGGCCCTCTGCTCCCAAAGCAGATGCGCTACCAGGCTGCGCTACGCCCCGAACCTCTTGATTGTATCGCAGGAGGCATCGTTTTCCGGGCGTCTTCACGCATGGTGAAACAGCCAGTCGATCATCCACGCGAGCACCACGAGCGGGGCTACGAAGATCACCCCGAGCGTCAAAAGTACCGTCGCGAGGAACAGCCAGTCTTTCCAGCTCTGAGTGTGCGGGTGTTCAATATGGCGCACCAGCAGGGCATAGTTGCGGCGATTGGCCTTCCAGGCGATATCGAAGGCGTCCCCCAGCAATGGAATCGCGCCGATAACGACATCGAGCGCAAGGTTGAGCACCATGCGGGTGAGCGTGACGTAGGGAACTCCTCGCACCCAGGCGGCGACGATGAGGATGCACGAGGCGAGCCCGGCGAGGACGTCTCCGATGGCGGGAATCAGACCGACTATTCCATCCATCCCGAAGCGTATCCGAGTGCCGGGAATGCGAAAACAGTCGTCGAGCAGATGTGCGAGGCGGTCAAGGTTTTCGTTGCTGAAGAGCCGTCCGCCAGAGCCGAGGCGCGACGGCTGCCAGGAATCTGCAGGGGGCAGGATCTCGGGCTGTTTAAGCGGCGCCATCTCTGTTTAGACTACTGCAGTGCCTAGCCCGGCCGAATTTCCTAGGGAGGGCTTGATTCCTTCATCATGATTCACTGTCTCGGTGATGGTAGGTTCCAGCGGCCAAATGCTACAATCAGGAGTCATACGGCGGTTATAGTTCAGTGGCAGAACGCCGGTCTGTGGATCCGGATGTCGTGGGTTCGACCCCCACTAGCCGCCCCAATCTCTTCTCGCAAAAACCCGGAAATTAGCTCCCGATAGTTCTGAAAGGCGCTTCGCTGTCAGCAGCCCGCTCTCCTTGTGCGTCGGACAACCAGGTGCTCAGCGCGAGATGCCTCTGGCGTCTCCGGCAGTCGAATCAGGAAGGCTCCAGTGAGAAGTCATTGCAGAATGCGCCGACCGAGGATATCTCACCTTCATTTCGAGTGGAACAGAAGATCGCAGACGCAATCGCGAACAGTGGTCCACGCGGCACTCGCAGGATCGACTACGGCAAAGTGATCGGCGGACGGAAGTAGCCTCACATCCACCCGGTCGCCTGACATGCGCGCAAGATCTGCCCAACGCTCCGGTAGGTTGGGAGGAATCTGATCGTCTTCTGTGCCCTGAATGAGAATTTGTGGCACGTTAAGCGGAAGAAGATCGCCAGGGTTGCCGGCCTGATATTGGCCGGGCATAAGCTCGGGAGGACCGCCCATCAGCGCGTAGACCTCCTGCCTGTCGTGGGCAAAAATGGAGTCGCCGGCAAGCTCGATCGTCAAGCGGAGATCCACGGCGCCGGCAAGAGATACGGTGCCGAGTAACTCGATAGGCGTTGGCGGCAGATGAAACGCATCCCTAAGTGCGATGTGATCGCTTCCTGTGACCCAGAAGGCAAGAAGCGCGCCTGCCGAATGACCCATCGTAATGATGCGCGCCAGGTCGAGGGAGTAGCTCTCGGCCAGCGTGCGAACGAAGTTCAGACCCGCGAAGGCGTCCTGAAAGGTTGTCGGCCAGCCGCCGCCGGTCGAGCCAACTCTACGGTATTCAACAGACCATGTGGCGATTCCCATCGCTTTGAAGGCGGCACAAAGGTGTCCCGCATACTCCAGGTTGTACTGAGACTTCCACCACCCTCCGTGGAAGAAAACAATCAGTGGAACCCGGGATTCCTCCTGCGGAAGCCATAGATCGCCAAACTGGTGTGGGTCGCCCCCATAAAAAATGCGATGGTCGGCGACGGGTGCGGATTGGGAAAGGATGTCCACGTTAACAAGCACGATAGTAAGGTCGACGGACCACTGAGCTTAAGTATCGGGCATCGATCGCGTGTTAGCCCGCATTGGCTGAGTTTATAGTTGCAGCATGAGCCCTGCCGAAGCTTCGCGTTTCAATGCCATCACCGATCGAGAGGCGGGTCTTCATCGCACACTCTCTTCCAGGCAGTTGTCGATGATTGCCGTTGGTGGTGCGATCGGTACCGGCCTTTTTCTTGGTTCCAGCTTTGCGATCGGCTTTGCCGGGCCGTCCGTGCTGGTGAGCTATCTCATCGGTGCCGTGATTACACTTTTGCTGATGGGCTGCATGGCGGAGATGACGGTAGCTCACCCGACGCCTGGTTCGTTTGGCGCCTGGGCGGAATTCTATATCTCTCCGCTGGCCGGCTTTCTGGTGCGGTTCGCTTATTGGGCAGGGGTCGTCTTTGCTTTGGGGACAGAAGTAACTGCGGTCGCGGTCTACATGCGCTTCTGGTTTCCCTCCGTTCCCGGCTGGTGTTGGATTTGCGGATTCGCTCTGATTCTTGTCCTGGTGAATGCCTTCCATGTGCAACTCTTTGGGTCTGTCGAGTACAGCCTCTCCGCATTGAAAATCACGGCCATTCTCGCCTTTCTTATTCTTGGCGCGTGGGTTCTATTCTCTTCTGCCCGAGACCCGATCGCGCAGCACGGTTCACCGATCGGCTTCCGCAACTACTTCGCCTACGGCGGATTCTTCCCGATGGGCGCCTGGGGTATGTGGGTTGCCGTTCTCGTTTCGCTGTTCAGCTATTTTTCGATCGAGATGATCGCGGTTGCCGCCGGTGAGGCCAAAGACCCGCAGCGGGCGATTTTAAGCGCCTTCCGCGCGACGATGCTGCGACTCGTGCTGTTCTACATCCTCACCCTCGCTCTGGTGCTTGCCATTGTCCCATGGACGATCACGGCCTCGGGCTTGACACAGTCGCCTTTTGTGACGGTCATGATGCGAACGCACATTGCCGGGGCTGCGGGGGCCGTCAACTTCGTCATACTCGTCGCCGCACTCTCTGCAATGAACAGCCAGCTTTATATCTGCGCCCGCATGCTTTTTTCACTCTCCCGCGCCGGCTTTGCACCCCAAGGCCTGGGAGTGCTGACGCGCCGGGGCGTTCCGATTGCCGCGCTGCTTGTGTCGACTGCAGGTATCGGCGTGGCCGCCGTTCTCAGTGTTCTCTACCGCGATCGATCTTTCCTTCTTATGCTTGCGATTTCCATGTTTGGGCCAATGTTTACCTGGCTCATGATCTTTGTGACTCATCTTAGATTCAGACCCCGGCATTCGCAGACGAAATTGCCATTCAGAATGTGGGGATATCCGTACACAAGTCTGCTCGGGGCTGGGCTTATGTCAGCCGCGCTCGCGACTACCCTGCTGACGAATGCATTTCGGCCTACCCTGCTCTACGGAATACCATTTCTGCTTGTGTTGACGCTGGCCTATGCCTTGCGAAGGAACCAGCTGTCGATGATGGCAGTCCCGACTGTGAAGGGAACCCGCCACTCATGAGCACCCAGGTCTCCCCGGCGTCCCGGCAAGCTTCTCCCGACACTCTGCTCGCGTGGCGCAAAGAATTCCCGATTCTTGAGCACACGACGTACATGATCAGCCATTCCCTGGGACCGATGCCCCGCCGGGTTGAGACGGCGATGCAGGAGTTTACCCAGGTATGGGGGTCGCGGGGTATCCGGGCCTGGGAGGAGGGGTGGTGGACGATGCCCATCAGCTGCGGCGACTTGATCGGTTCGATCATTGGGGCGCCCAAGGGGCGTGTCGTGATGCATCAAAACGTCTCTATCTGCCAGTCCATCGTGACTTCCTGTTTTGACTGGAGCGGAGCACGCAACAAGCTGGTGACAGATGGATTGAATTTCCCTTCGAACGACTACATCTACCACGGCCTCGAGCGCCAGGGCGCGCACATCGTCTCCGTGGCATCCCAGGATGGCATCACGGTTCCTCTCGAATCGATTCTCGACGCCATCGATGAACGCACGCAGCTTGTCAGCATTTCGCATGTCGCGTTTCGAAGCTCTTATCTGCAGGACCTGGCGGCGATCACGGCCAGAGCCCATCAGGTCGGGGCCATGATCATCGCGGACTTGTATCAATCCGCCGGTATTGTGCCGCTCGATGTCGGCGCCTTGAATCTTGACTTCGCTACCGGCGGATCGGTGAAGTGGTTGCTAGGTGGCCCTGGCGCCGCATATCTCTACGTGCGCGCTGATCTCGACCTTAAGCTCTATCCGGCCGCTACCGGATGGGCCGCTCACGAATATCCCTTTGACTTTGTGGTCGGGCCTATCGCATATGCTCCGGACATTCGCCGCTTTCTAAATGGAACACCAAATGTGCCGGCAATGTACTCTGCCAGGTCCGGCTATGAGATCGTTGGTGAAATTGGAGTTCCCGCCATTCGAGCGAAGTCTCAGCGGCAGACGCAGCGGCTCATCGAACTGGCCAGGAACGCCGGAATCGCAGTGCATAGCCCACTCAATCCTGCTACACGGGGCGGCACCGTGATTGTCGATGTGCCGAACGGTCGCGAGGTCACGGCGGAGTTGGGACGGAGGCAGATTCTCGTCGATTTTCGTCCCGGCGCAGGTATCCGCATCGCTCCCCATTTCTATACCTCCGACAATGAGATTGAGCACACCGTCTCTGAGTTGATATCCATTCTCGAAGGCTTCCCAAAGTAAAGGCCTGACGTGTGTTTGTAGAGGCGAGGGCTTTTTCAGGGCGTTTTGGCGTGATTGGCTAAGTAACTACCTTCTGCGCTATAGTTACCTTTTAGTAATCCACTGGCGGCCATGCAGATGGACAAGAGATTTGCCCGGGGGGAAGCCAGGAGCTTCTTACCTTAGCGGCAAAGGCGAGGTTCCTTGAGTGAAATCCGCCGTACCATTCATTCGCGCGCGACAGCCGCGAGGTACCTTTATCCCCGAAGATCCGGCTGCGATGCCAAGCCTGGTGACACTACTACCGGCGCCGGCAAAAAAGATCATCGCGAATTGAGCCAACGAAGAACGAGTGCTGGTGGGCTCGATCTTCGCGTTGAGTACTCTGGCTTGGGTGGAGGGTAAATGGGGTACGAACGCAAGGACAGTGATCAGCTCATTTACCAGCAACCGGCTTCTCCATCGAGGAATGAAAACTCATCGGCCGAGTTGCACACAATAAGCCCTCTTCCGACGGCAGGACTCCACGTCTTCCGCCTTTATGTTTGCGGTCCGGGGGGGCGATCCATGCAGGCAATTACCCGCGTCCGCCAGCTGTGCAATCAGCACTTTCTAGGGCGTCACAAGCTCGAAGTCATCGACATTTTTCAGCAGCCCGACGAGGCAAGAACGGCTGAGATCGTCGCCGTGCCCACGTTGATCAAGGAGTCTCCCGGGCCGTTGATCCGGTTTATCGGGGACATGGCCAATGTCGAGGCGGTCCTCGTAGGCGTTTCATCTGAATCCTGAGGGTAGTGTGGCCGATGTGAATGGACAATCCGTCGACGGGTCCTCACTGGAATCCGAGCTCCTGAAAGCCGAACTTGCGAGCGCGCGGGCGAGGCTCGCCGAAGCGCACGAAGCCTTGTTGGCGATCCAGTCAGGAGAGGTCGATGCGGTTGTTGTTTCCGGGCCGGACGGGGATCGAATCGTCACGCTCCACGATGCCGAATACGCTTACCGGGCGCTTGTCGAAGCGATGAACGAGGGCGCGGCAATCCTTGCCAAGGACGATACCGTACTTTACTGCAACCAGCGCCTGGCGGATCTTTCGGGCATTCGGCTCGAGCGCATCATCGGCAGTCCCGTCGCCAGCCTCGTAACCAAAGATGCCACCGCTATCCTGGAAGAATTACTGACCAGCGCCCGTGCCGGTTTCCCGGGGAGCGCAGACTTCGACTTTTCGGATGCACCCGGCCATTGCACAGCAGTCCTGTCTCTGCGGGAGATGAATGGTCTCGGAGAAGGTGTTCTGTGCATGGTGGTCACGAACATCACCGGGATCAAGGAAAACGAACAGAAATTGAGGAGTTTGACCGCCTTCATGCAGTCAATCCTTGCTAGTTCTCCGTTTGCGACGATCGTCACCGACCTGACCGGAACCATGACTTCCGTCAATCCAGCGGCGCAACGCATGCTGGGTTATCAGGAAGAAGAACTCACTCATCGGGAAACGCCTCTACTTCTGCTTGACCCGGACGAACTCTGTCAGCGTGCCGTCGTGTTAAGCGCAGAACTTGGTCAGGCCATCGAGCCGGGAATGGATGTTCTCACTGCAAAGCCCAGGCGCGGGCTGGTCGAGGAAGCCGAGTGGAAGCTCCTCCGTAAAGATGGCTCTGATTTCGACGCTCAGTTGACCTTCTGCGGGCTAACGGATGCAGGCGGAAAGCTTGTCGGTCTCATTCTCATCGCGTATGACATCACCGAGCGCAAGAAAGCCCAGGAGCACATCTCGCACCTGGCGCATCACGACGCGCTTACCGGTCTACCTACCCGGACCCTGCTCCGAGACCGTCTGGGTCTCGCGTTGAATCGAGCTCGACGTTACGGCCGCAAGGTCGGGCTGCTGATGGTGGACATCGACAATTTCAAGCGGATCAACGATCTGTTCGGCCACCAGGCTGGGGATTCGCTCCTGATGGCAGTTGCCCAGCGTCTGCAGAACTGCGTTCGAACTTCGGATACCGTGGCTCGAATGGGAGGAGATGAATTCATCATCCTGCTCGATGAACTGCGAAGTGTCGAAGACGGCGAGTTTGTTGCTGAAAAACTCGCGGAACAGCTGGCCCTTCCGGTTGAAATTGGCTCTCGTTCCATCACCACGACCGCCAGTATCGGGATCTGCGTCTATCCCGACAACGGGGATACCGCGGAGTTCCTGTTGAAGAACGCAGACGCCGCCATGTACCGGGCAAAAGCCGAGGGGCGCAATCGCTACCAGTCGTTTACTCAGGAGCTCGCTTCCAGTGCCTCACGCAAGCGCCAGTTGGAAAATGCGCTCAGTCACGCTCTGGTTGAGAAGGAGTTTGAACTCGTCTACCAGCCCCAAATCTCCATGCGGACCGGCGAAGTCACAGGCGTGGAAGCACTGCTTCGTTGGCGCAGCGGCAAGCTTGGTCTGGTCATGCCGAATGACTTTATTCCGCTTGCTGAAGAGAGCGGCCTGATCGTGCCTATCGGGGAGTGGGTCATCCGGACTGCCTGCCGTCAGGGCAGGGAACTGCAACTTCAGATCGGACGCCCTCTCACTATCGCCGTGAACGTTTCGCCCCGCCAGTTTCAACAGAATAGCCTGCCGCAGGTCATCGCCGAGGCTTTGCGCGAGGCTAATCTAGGTTCTGACTGCCTGGAGTTGGAGATTACCGAAAATATCCTAGTCGGCGACCTGCCTCGGCCTATGGCGGTTCTCGAGAGAGTCCGATCGCTTGGGGTCCGTATCGCGCTGGACGATTTTGGGACCGGGTTCTCGAGCATGTCTTACATCCTTCGCTTCCGTGTCGACCGATTAAAAATCGATCAATCCTTCATTCGTAAAATGACCACGGACTCGCCGAGCTTGGCGATCACCTCGGCCGTTATCGCCCTGTCGCGTGGACTGAATATTCCGGTGATTGCAGAAGGAGTCGAGACGGACGTTCATCGCGACCTCCTCCTCGCGGAGCGTTGCTGGGAGGGCCAGGGCTATTTTTATTCCAGGCCGGTCTCGATGGACAATCTCCCCGCCGTCATCTCTGCAATTGAACAGTCTGATGCCCCAGAAGATAAAATCCGCCGGGGACAGCCGCATGCCAACTCGGCTGGTGTGAACTAACGCCGGATGCCGGGAAAGCCTTTCCTCTTGCGGTAATCGTCTTCTGTTCCAGTCGAGATAAACTTCAGCTTATGACTATTCACGTCGGCACCTCGGGGTGGGCCTATCCCAGCTGGAAACCCGGTTTCTATCCTCCTGGGCTGCCGGCCAGCAAGTTCCTTCAGTACTATGCGACCCAGTTGAACTCAGTCGAGGTAAACTTTACCTTCCGTCAGCTTCCTTCAGGAGCCACGCTGGAGAAGTGGCTGGCAGCGACTGATACTCCTTTCCTTTTTTCGTTCAAGGCGCCCCAGCGGATCACTCACTTTTCACGCCTGAAGAACTGCAGTGAGACGGTTACAGCCTTTTATGCCTCGCTGGCTCCCGTCTTGTCAGCGAAGAGGCTGGGCGTCGCGCTTTTTCAACTCCCACCCAATTTCAAAGCAGATGCGGAACTGTTGGACGAGTTCTTATCGGCTGCGCAACGCGATGGTTTTCGGCTGGCCTTTGAGTTCCGGCATGAGTCCTGGTTTCAGGACAAGACTTACAGCATCTTAACCCGTCACAAGGCGGCATTATGCGTTGCGGAAAGCGACGCGTTAACAACTCCGGATGTGGTGACTGCCCCGTTTCGCTGCTACCGTTTGCGAAAGAGCGAGTACTCGCCAACTGAACTTGCTGCCCTTGTCGGCGATTTCCGGCAAAAGGGAGAGCGTGGCGAGGTCTTCGCATACTTTAAGCATGAAGATGCGCCCGGCGGCGCATTGAATGCTGCCGCGCTCCTTCGCAGTTTGAGGTCTGAATGAGGGTACGGAGTACGTTGAGCGCGCAGAGCGCTCAAGCAGCAGGTCTAGACAAGTTCCAGCCGCAACGTCTTCTCAGCAACGGGCACTTGATGACCATCGTGGGCAACTATCTGCCCCGCCAGGTCCGGTTGCCAACTGAAGAGAAATGGTTGGTCGAGGTGGAAAGCGGCTCGGCCGAGGGGCCGCCGACGGTGATCCGTTGCGATTGCGACTGGCAGGCTCCCGAGGTGCGCCGCGAGCGCCTGACGCTTGTCTTGGTGCATGGGCTGGAGGGTTCTTCGCGGTCGCAATATGTACTCGGGACGGCCTCACGGGCGTGGGCCGCTGGATGCAACGTGGTGCGCATGAACATGCGCAGCTGTGGGGGCACCGACGAGCTGTCCCCCGGAATTTACCATTCGGGACGTTCCGAGGATGTCGGCGCCGTCGTTAATGGGTTGCTGCGTGGACACCAACTGGAGTCGCTTGCGCTGGTCGGGTTTTCAATGGGCGGCAACTTGGTGCTGAAGTATGTCGGCGAGACCGGAGCTAAAGCGCCGCACGAGTTGCGAGCTGCAGTTGGAATCTCGCCTCTGATGGATCTGGCAGCTTCTTCCAGGGCCCTGCACGAGCGAAGAAATCGTATCTACGAACGAAGGTTTTTATCACGCATGCTGGCGCGTTTCGAAAAGAAAATGGCCCTTTTCCCCGGCATTTATTCGCCAATGGGCGCTGAGGCGATCCGGACCATTCATTCAGCTCCCTCCATGCGTGCCTTCGACCAGGAAGTGGTTGCCAGGTACGGCTCTTTCGCCGATGCGGATGACTACTACTCGACTGTCGCAAGCTCTCGCTGGGCGGCGGAGTTTGCTCTGCCGACGCTCATCATTCATGCGCTCGACGACCCCTTCATTGTGATGTTGCCTTCAACTCGGCAGGCGCTGCAAGAGAACCCAAGCGTGACCTTTCTAGAGACGCGGTCTGGCGGGCACTGCGCCTTTCTCTCGGAAGACCGGGGCGCCGACCGGCACTGGGCGGAGAAGACTTTAGTGCAGTGGCTTCTGGGACTCGATGCGCCAGCAACGGCGCCAGGCGACGTGGCGCGCGTCCGGCGCTAAACCGATGAACCCGTTGAAACCGAAGAAAAGGGCATCCGAAGTTGTCCGGATGCCCAACAATCACGCACATCAATCTCGCGGCTTCGTTTAGAACCAATTCCAAAGGTATTGGTTATAAACCTCGTGATGGTATTGCACCTCCGGAGACTTGACGAAAGTGCCGAGCAACTTCGGGCAACGGTCCGCTGAAGCCTGCTTCAGATCGGCGAACCTTGCCTTGACGTCTTCCCCGAGGATCGTAGAGACCCATTGCGAATCGCGGAAATCTTCGATCGCGGTATAGATGTTATCTGGCAGGTAGCGGCTCGCCTGGCGCAGATTGTCGATCTTTGAGATTTCCCCATCGAGCCCCGTCTTGAACAACGAGTAAAGCACCAGGTAAGGATTGGCATCCGGGCCGACGGAACGCACCTCGACGCGCATACTCTTGGAGTTGCCGATCGGGACACGAACCATTGACCCACGGTCCGTCGCCGAGGCCTTGATCTGGTTCGGGGCCTCAAAGTGGGGATCGAGGCGGCGATAGGCATTAACGCTTGAGTTCAGCGGCAGGCAAAGATCGCTGCCCCGCGTCAGGATGCGATCGATGAAATCCCACCCGGCCTTGCTCAACTGCTCCTGGCCTTTTTCATCCCAGAAGAGGTTGGCCCCGTCTTTCGTGATGGACATGTTGGTGTGCATGCCGCTCCCGTTGACCCCGACCACGGGCTTCGGAAGAAACGAGGCAGTCATTCCCAGGCTGGTGGCAATCTGGCGGCAGACCAGCTTATAGAGCTGGATCTGGTCCGCGGCGGCAACGACTTCGCCATAAGAATAGTTGATCTCAAACTGAGAGGGTGCGACCTCCGGGTGGTCCTTTTCGTTTTCAAAGCCGAGCGCTCGCTGCACCTCGGAGCTGGTATCGATGAAAGTCCGCAGCGAGTCACCGGGCAACGAATGGTAATACCCGCCGGTGTTGACATAGTCGAACCTCCCGGTGTCGTGAAAACGCTGTTCGGCGTCGCGCCCTGCGAAAAGAAAGCCCTCAATCTCGTTAGCGGCGTTGAGCGTATAGCCTTTTTCGGCGTAGAGCTTGTCGGCATAGACTTTAAGCACGCTTCGCAGGTCGGCCGCATAGGGTCCTCCCTGCTTGTCGATCACCTGGCCGAAGACAAAGACCTTACCCGAACCGAGGATATCGGAAGGCACCCAGTAAAAGGCGCTCCAATCGATAGCCAGGCGAAGGTCGCTCTCTTTCTGAGCAGTGAATCCGCGAATCGAAGAGCCATCGAACGTCAGGTTATCGAAGCTCTTCACCAGAAATTTCTTGTCGTAATCGAGCATGTGCAGACGGCCTTCAAGGTCGCTGAAGAGAACTGTGACCGCCTTCACACCCTTTTCGTCGGTAAGTTCCTTGATGCGTTCTTCCTGGATCTTGTCGGCAGCAACGCGATTCCTGCGTTGCTCCTTGCCCTTCAGGTTTCTCTGTTCGAGTTCTTCATATGAGAGCGCCAGAAAATTACGAAGTTCGTTGGACATGCGTCTCCTGTTTGGTATGGAGTCTGTGGTGTCACCGGGGAACAAATCACAGCCACTTAGTAGGGTATCCCGGAGCAGCTGGGAGGGAAGTCGTATTAAAAGTTCTGATGCGCGCCATAGTAGAAATTTATTCTCGTCCAATGCCACGTTCCGGCCGCCATTAACACTCCCAGCTTGTGTTTAGATTCAGGAGACATACTCATGCGAATCCTCTGCCTATTTCTGCTTGCGGCCGGATGGTTTGTGGTGGTGACCGCGATCGCCTTGCTCAAACCGGCTTTCTTTTCCCCTTTTGTGGTTGCCGGGGTCGGTATCCAACTCCTCGGTCTGGTTTTGCTGGCCCGGGTACACTTTCCCGCGCCGAGCTCCGCCATATCTCGTCAGGAGCGCCGGTTTTGACGTCGATCGCTCCAGTCAATCTCGCCTTCACTCTCTGCCTCGGTAGTATCTGTCTCATTCCTCTCGCAATCGCCGGGCTGGCGCTGATGTACGCAGGTCTGGGGCGCTCGCGCAATGCCGCGCATTTACTACTCTCCACGTTGGTCACTCTCGGCACTGCTGCCGCCGTCTCCTTTCTTTGCGGCTACGCCTTTCTGGGTGCGCCGGGTTCGTCGTCTTACTCGTTCATGGCCGCGGGGCATCTCTGGAACTGGATCGGTGCAGGGCGCTTCTTCTTTCATGGCCTGCCCTTCGACGGCTCACTCCGCTCGCTTACCGTGCTCTTTCAACTTCTGAGTGTCGGTCTTGCGGCGATGATTCCGCTTGGCGCCGCGGGGGGCCGATGGAGGATGGGCGCGAGCGCCATTTCGACCGCACTGCTTGCCGGATGGACGTATCCGCTCTTCGCGCATTGGGTATGGGGCGGCGGGTGGCTGGCTCAACTCGGTAGCAGCTTCGGACTTGGCAAGGGCTTCGTGGATGGGGGCGGCTCGACGGTAATCCACGCGGTCGGCGGCGTGACCGCTCTATGCGCCGTTTGGATCCTCGGCCCTCGACGCGGTAAGTACGGGCCGGGAGTTGCCGGGGGCGTTATCGCGATTCCCGGCCATGACATGGTCATGGCCGGCCTGGGCTGTTTGCTGACCATGGCGGGCTGGCTGGGATTGAACTCCGCCGGCGCCTTGCTCTTCGCCGGCATTGCTCCCGCTGCTATTGTGCTGGTCTTTCTGAATACTATTCTGTGTGCCGCTCTTGCCACTCTCACGGCGGCGCTCTTCACCCGCGTGCGCTTTGGCAGGCCCGACGCCTCACTCTGCATGAATGGTTGCGTGGGAGGATTGGTGGCCAGCAGCGCGGGATGCGCAGCATTGACCCCGCTGTCGGCGGCAGTGACCGGCGCGATCGCGGGCGCTTTGGTGACGTATGCGGTCGAGTTCCTCGAGATGCGCCTGCGGGTCGACGATCCCGGGGGAGCCATCGCCATGCACGGGGTCTGCGGCATATGGGGTGCGCTGGCCGTAGCTCTCTTCGCCGCGCCGCTGTCGGGACAATGGATCGCGCAGTTGGCCGGAATCTCGACGTTGCTGGGCTTTGTGCTGCCGACGAGCTATGGCCTGAACTGGGGATTGAACCGGATCTGGCCCATGCGCGTGAGCGTGGAGGCGGAGCGCCAGGGACTGGATCTGCATGAGCTTGGCGCGGGCGCTTATCCGGAGTTCGTCACCCACGGCGACGAATTTCTGCCGGGATAATCGCACCACGCGACTTTGGTTAACGCTCCGCGATCCAGATCAGCAGTCCGAAGATAAAAATAGGGATGAGCGCGATCCCGGCGTAAAGCATCGCTTTCTTCTGCCAAGGTTCCCGGCGCTTGCGCCAGTCCGTCAACTCGGCCCGTTCCTCGACTCCGACATGTTCCGGGTGAGCGAGATCGTTGGCAAACTCGCGCGCGCTAGCGTAGCGATGGTGAGGGTCGCGCTCCATCGCCCGGTAGACAATCTCTTGTAGCTGCGGCGAGATCGAGGCGTCGTACTCGCGGGGTGGAACCGGATTGTTGAGCAGCCGGTCGTTCATGATGGCAAAGGGATTTGGGCCATCGAAGGGCACCTTGCCGGTGAGCATTTCGTAGAGCATGACGCCTACGGAGTAGAGGTCGCTGCGCGCGTCCCCGCGTTTGCCTTTCACCTGCTCGGGCGAGATGTAGTTGGGTGTTCCCATGACCTGGGTGAGCTTGGCGAATGTCAGGCGGCGTGCCCCTTCCTGGCCGGCGAGGCCAAAATCGATCAGCTTGATCCGTTCACCTGGTTCTTGAGGGCTCCCGGCAGCGGCCATGATATTTTCCGGCTTGAGGTCGCGATGAACGACTCCGTGATGATGAATGTAGTCGAGAGCCTCGAGAATTTCGCGGGTGATATGGACGGCACGGTCGGGACCGAGCTTGCCTTCTTCCGACAAAATGTTCCGCAGCAGGCGTCCTGGCACCCATTCCATCACCATGTAGACCTGGCTCGGCTGGCTGCCTCTGCCATTCCGCTCTCCGGGAAGCGCTGGAAATGGCCCGGCCTTCATCACCTTCATCACGCCGGCATGGTCCATCTTCTGCCCGATACTCTCCTCACGCTTGAAGCGGTCATAGAAGAGCGGATCGCTCTCAATCTCGGGATGGGGAATCTTGATGGCGACGGTCTGGCCGCTCGCGAGATCGGTGGCGCGAAAGATCGAGGCCATGCCGCTCCGGGCGACCAACTCGTCAATGCGGTAATTGTCGAGTTGATCGCCGGCGTGAAGTTCGTTCATGAGGTCGGCGTTTCCGGCAGTTTATACAGTCTGCCGCGGTACATACCGACTCGTTCCACGGCTCGGATCCGGACGAGTTGGACAGTCACATTATCACTGCCGTCGCGAGTGTTCGCAAGCTCTACCAGGCGTGCCGCTGCGGCGTTTAATTCAGCTTCAGGATGTACGTGCTCGGCCAGTTCCTCAGCCGTGACTGCCCGATGCAGGCCATCGGAGC
The DNA here is from genome assembly GCA_965199205.1 of Acidisarcina sp. Lineage (GTDB taxonomy): Bacteria > Acidobacteriota > Terriglobia > Terriglobales > Acidobacteriaceae > Acidisarcina. The sequence goes on along the minus strand of OZ240688.1, from coordinate 1,451,208 downwards.
AGAGCATTAACACATCGCCCGGGGTCAGTACCTGCTCGATCGTGTCGATGTTGACGAAGAGTTCGTTGCCCAGCGCCCGTGTCAGCAGGCTGGCAGTCCGTGCGCTGGCCGCCTCCCGGGAAGTCAGAATCCCCATCCCGAACTGCTCGCTGGCTACAGTGTGGTCAGCGGTCAGCGCGGTGACCGAGCCGCGACGGATGAGGTAACAGCGGGAGTCGCCGACGTGCGAAATGGCTGCCCGGTCGTAACGGATCGCACAGGCGACGATCGTCGTCGCCATCGGGCCGGATCGATGCCCGGTGCCGGAGTGCTCGCCAGCATATTCGCCAGCATATTCAAAGATCCGCTCATTCGCGGTCCTGATCAGCCGAGGGAGGGCCACCGTCAACGGCTCACTGGAAGAGACGGACGGTAGACCGGAAAGCAGCGCTTCTATCGCGATTCGCGAGGCGATTTCACCGTCGACCTGGCCGCCGACCCCATCCGCGACGGCGAAACCCCAGCCTCGCGACCGCGCGGCCTCTTGGGTCGCCGGCACAAAATGACCGCAACGGTCTTCGTTCTTTTCGCGAGTGGGCCCCGTCTCCGAAAGTTCGGCAAACTCCAAGTCCAGCATCTCTCGATTCTACGAGAGACGCTGCTGAGCGTTCAGGCGCTGGTGTTGGTCACTCGCTCCTGGATCAGCGTCGTCCTCCCGGTCCGCTTACTGGAGCGGAGGAAGTAAATGCCTCCATAGATCGCCCAGACTGCGGCGATTCCGAGAGCGTAGAGCGGCTCCTTTTTTGAGCCGTAACCCATGAACGGTCCTACCAGGTAAAAGGCCATGCAGGCGAGGTTGGCGAGCAGGCCAAAGAGCGGAATCAAAAGGTGCAGCACCGGGTTAAACTTTGGGTGCCGATGGAAGGCGACCATGCAGGTGATGCAGCTCAGCATGTAGAGGACGAAGGTTCCGAAGTTTGAAGCCAGGGTGACCATCAGCAGCGTGTTGGGCAGCGCCGCCAGTGTGTCATGCGAAAAGTAGCCGACGCTTGAAAAAATGCCGCGGGGAAGCGCCTGGATGGCAGCGTCGGTCGGTGCCTGGGCATCTCCGAAGAGAACCGCAACTGCGATGCAGCCGACCACTGCCGAGATGGTCGCAAGCGTCCAGATAGCGCGGTGGGGAGTAAGGTTTTTGGTATGCAGCGCGCCCAGGTTGCCGGAGAGTTCGTTATCTTTGCCCATCGCGTAGGTCACGCGGGCGCCCGTGTTCATGCAGGAAAGCGTGGTGCCGATCAACGCCAGGAAAACGGTAAAGGCCTCGACCAGCATAAACGCGCGGCCGTGGCCTTGGCCGAAGATCGCGTCGCCGACAACGATCATCATGTCGCCGATCGGTGCCGCCGAGCCGGTCGCGCTTTGCATTGTGTAGCCGCTGTTCAAGAAGTAATTCGCGCAAAAGTATTCGATCAGATAGCAGAAGGCTCCCTGCACCAGCAGCGAGGTGACAACCGCAATTGGAACATCGCGCTTTGGATTTCTGGCCTCGCCGCCCATGGCGGTCACCGATTCGAAGCCGACAAGAATGAGAATTGCCACTGTTGCCTGAATGAATGCCCAGGCCACGCTGTGAATGCCGACTACGGATTTGGCGCTGGAATGCGTAAGGAAATTGCCCTTGTCGTCAGTCGTCGGATAGCTGACGCGGTACGGCACGATCTTTCCGGAGGCGTCGACCTTGGGTTGCGGAGTGCCGGAAGCATCGCGAACGATCGTGCCCGTCGTCTGGCCGTTGGCCGTCACCGGCGTGGTCGCAAACTCATACGTATACGCCTCGCCCTTGGTCGAATCGAACTGGTAGGCGACGCTGCCCGGCGGATGGTGCATCCGATAATTCAACGCCATCACCGAGAAAACGATCAGTGCCGTGATCTGCACGAAGTTGATGATCACGTTCACCGAAGTCGCGCCGGAAATGCCACGATGCGCGATATAAGCGATAAGGAAAGAAAAGACCACCGCGACCAGCATCATGAAGATCGGCCCCGGGTTGGAGGCGCTCATGATGTCTGGCCTGAGCGTGCCCACCAGGTAGCCGCACAGCACGCCCATGGTCGCAACCATGACGCCGGGATAGATCCAGTAGTAGAGGTGAGAGCCCCATCCAACGATGAACTTCGAGAGCCGCGCAAACCGCCACGCCGCATTGGAGCTGAGGAACGCCTGTTCCGCAAAATAGTACGAGCTCCCGGTGCCGGGGTAAATCTTGGCCATCTCCGCGTAACAGATCGCAGTCGCAAGGCAGAGCAGCAGTGCCACGACGATCCCCATCCACATCGACGGGGCCGTCGCACCGGTGGTTGCCTGCAGGTAAAAGGTCAGCCACAAAAAAGCGCCCGGGGCGATCAAGGCCATCGCATTCATGGTCAGGCCGGTGACGCCAAGGGTCTTTTTCATCTCGGGGGCGGAAGGGGTAGCCATCTATTTCTCCTCAAAACTTGTGAAGTGCTTTGCAGCAAGGAACACGTCCCTCACGATCGCAACGAGGAGCAGTGTCTTCGGCAGGATGGGAGCCGGTGAGAGCTCGCGCAGTGTTGGCTCCCACGAATCGCTCAACCAGGAGTTAGCTTTTATCGGCTAGATTAGCAGATTGGCTTTTTTTGAACGTGAGCTGCTTCGCACCCAGACGTGTGCTTGCATCCTATTACAGGTTCCAACGAACGAATCACTCTTTAAACTGGCGGTTACATATGGCAAATCAGTTGGCAGTCGTGACAGGCGCTTCGAGCGGTATCGGTTATAACCTGGCAAAGGTCTTCGCAGAGAACGGGTTCGACCTGGTCATCGCGTCACATGGCGAGCGGCTCGAGAGCGCAGAAAAGGACTTCCAGGCGATCGGAGTCCAGGTCAAAGCGTTCCACGCGGATCTCGCGACCTATGACGGAGTCATGCACTTCTGGCAGGAAGTAGAATCCCTCGGCCGCCCGGTCGATGCGGCCGCGATCAATGCAGGCGTCGGAGTCGGTGGCCTGTTTGCAGAGACTGACCTGAAAGAAGAGATCAACCTGGTCAGGCTCAATGTCGAGGGCACATTGCACCTGGCCAAGCACGTTGTGCAGCACATGGTGAGGCGCGGCCAGGGCAGGATCCTCTTTACCGCGTCCATAGCCAGCGAAATGGTCGCGCCCCGCGAGGCGGTCTATGCTGCCTCGAAGGCATTCGATCTTTCCCTGGCGAAGAGCCTGAGAGAGGAGCTGGAAGGGACCGGAGTTTCCGTGACCGCTTTGCAACCGGGCCCGACCGACACCGACTTCTTCCACCGCGCCGGGATGGATAACACGAAAGTTGGTCAGGAAGGCAAGAAGGAAAGCGAACCTTACGACGTCGCCAGGCAGGGCTTCAAGGCGCTCATGAATGGTGACAAGCACGTCTACGCTGCCAGCCTGACCACCAAGCTTGAGGGCGCCATGGCAAATGTGACGCCGGATGCCATCAAGTCTGCTATGCACGAGAAAATGGCGAAGCCGCTGGACAAGAAAGACGTGGCTTAAGAGCTCAAGCTGCCGGCGAAACGAGGGAAGTGCTGAGCTTGTTGCTGCATTTCCCTCACTCCTTCCATAGCGCAGGCCAACTCAGTCTTTCGACGCTACCTGAAATGTTTAGCGATTGCCGGCAGCCTCGAGCAAAACGTTGCTAGCCGCAAGTCTGGCGTCTTCGAAATGCTTGGCAGCCGCGAGAACCTTGGTCCGGGCGAAGGAGGCATCCTGCCAGCCTTGGATTTCCACCCGCTTACCTTCGAGGTCCTTGTAGATAGCGAAGAAGTGGGTAATCTCTTTCAGCATGTGCGGATAGATCTCGGAGTAGTTCCACACATCGGTATACCGAGGGTTTCCTTTGCCGACGGCCAGTACCTTCTCGTCGAGAACACCCTGATCCAGCATCTCCAGGATGCCGATCGGCCGCACCTCCATCACGCAGCCGGGAAAGCTGGCCGCGTCGACCAGGACCAGTACATCCAACGGATCGCCGTCATCGCTCAGCGTCGAGGGGATAAATCCGTAGTCTCCCGGGTAGTGAACTGGTGAGTATAGATTCCGGTCGAGGCGGAAGACGTGGAGCTGCTTGTCATACTCGTATTTATTGATTCCCTCAGCAGGAATCTCGATGACCGCGTTGATGACCTCCGGGGCTTTCTCCCCGATGGGCAGTTCCAGATAGTTGACCATAATCTCCCTGTCCTAAAAAAGTTGAAGAGTGCGCTGACGAAGAAGCAAAGAAGTTCAAGACGGCATCCGCGGTGCGGAAAAGAGTAGCGCGGCTACACGTTTATAATCGTGCAGAATGAAGGCTTATGTCTACGTTACATTGAAGCGCACGGTTCTTGACCCCCAGGGCCAGACCATTTCGGGCGCACTGAAGAAGATGCAATATCGCGGCGTCGATGACGTGCGGCAGGGGAAGTACTTCGTCCTCACGCTCGAAGACACCCTGGATGCTGCGACCGCGCACGCCGAGGTCGAGCGGATCGCCCGTGAAGTGCTGACCAACCCGGTGATCGAAGAATTCAGCTTCAGGTTGGAAGATTAGGGCGCGTTGAAGACCAGCTTCCAAGCCGCAGAGGGCTGATCATGTGTGGAATCGTCGGGTACGTCGGACCGAAAGAAGTTGTTCCGGTCATCATCGAGGGCCTTCGCCGGCTGGAGTACCGCGGCTATGACTCGGCCGGCATCGCCGTCGGCTGCGCCGGCCAGCCCCTCGAACTGCGTCGCGCGCCGGGAAAGTTGCGCAACCTTGAAGAGGTGATCCGCCAGCACCCGATCTTTCCCGACCATAAGAACGGCTGCGGCGGCACCTATGGAGTGGGACACACCCGCTGGGCGACCCACGGCCGGCCAACCGAAGAGAACGCTCATCCGCACCGCGACTGCACCGGTCGCATCGTGGTCGTGCATAACGGGATCGTCGAGAACTACCTGGAACTCAGGCGCGAGCTGCAGGCCGGCGGCCACGCCTTCGTCACTGAGACCGACACTGAGATCATCGCCCACCTGATCGAGCAAGAGATCAAGTCGGCGGCCGAGTCGGGCAAAACAATGCCGCTCGATGAGGCCGTCCGCCGGGCCGTGCGGCGGCTTACCGGCGCCTACGCGATCGGCGTGATCTCGGCCGATGAGCCGGACAAGATCGTGGCGGCGCGCAACGGGCCGCCGGCGGTGATCGGGATCGGCGAGGGCGAGTACTTCGTCGCCTCCGATGTGCCCGGAATCCTGCATCATACCCGGAATCTGCACTTCCTCGGCGATGGCGAGGTCGCGGTGATCACTCGCGAGAGTGTTCATTTGACCGATGTCGAGGGCAATCCGCTTCCGCTCCAGGTGCAGCGGATTCAATGGGACCCGATCCAGGCAGAAAAGGGCGGCTATAAGCACTTCATGCTCAAAGAGATCTTCGAGCAGCCGCGCGCCGTCCGCGATACCACGCTCGGCCGGGTGTCGCTCGGCACTGGCAAGGTCTTCCTCAGCGAAATGAAAATCTCGGAGCAGGAGTTCCGCGAGGCCACCCGCATCGATATCGCCGCCTGCGGTACCAGCTGGCATGCAGCGGTGGCGGGCAAGTACATGATCGAGCGGCTGGCGCGGATTCCGGTCGAGGTGGATTACGCGAGCGAGTTCCGCTACCGCGACCCGATCGTCGACCCAAAGGCGATCGGGATGCTGATCACCCAATCCGGCGAAACCGCCGACACTCTCGCCGCGCAGCGCGAGATGGCCGGTAAAGGCTCGAAGACGGTCGCCATATGCAACGTCGTCGGTGCGATGGTCGCACGGGAGGCGCATGGCACCATCTACACCCACGCCGGCCCCGAGATCGGCGTTGCTTCGACCAAGGCCTTCACTTCTCAGCTTACGGCGCTGTTCCTCTTTGCCCTTTACCTGGCCCAGGCGCGCGGCGAGATCTCCGAGCAGGAAAGTGTCGCACTGGTGGACGAGCTGACCCGGCTGCCGGGGAAGATCCAGGAGGCTCTGCGCACCACCGATACTGCCTGCGAGATCCTGGCGAAAACCTATTCGACGGCGCGGGATTTTCTCTACCTCGGCCGCGGCATTCACTACCCCATCGCTCTTGAAGGCGCGTTAAAGCTTAAGGAGATTTCTTACATCCATGCCGAGGGCTACCCGGCGGGTGAGATGAAGCATGGCCCGAATGCGCTGATCGACGAGACGCTGCCGGTGGTGGTGCTGGCCACCCGGGACGAGAGCAATCGCGGCTCCAGGCTGCGGTATGAGAAGACGCTGTCGAACATCCAGGAAGTGACGGCGCGATCGGGCAAGGTGATCGCGGTGGCGACCGAGGGCGATGAGCAGATCGGGCAGCTGGTGGACCATGTGCTCTACACGCCGGCTGCCCCGGAGCTGTTGCTGCCGATCCTCGATGTCGTTCCGCTGCAGTTGCTCGCGTATCACATCGCGGTAAGGCGCGGATGCGATGTCGACCAGCCGCGCAACCTGGCGAAATCCGTCACGGTGGAATAAGAGTTCCCCGGCGCAAGCCCGCCTCTGTTACTCTGGCCTCCATTTGAGGTGTTTGGCTTGGCATCGACGCGCTCGTCTCTGTTGGTTCTCTTTTTCCTCCTTTTTCCCGGATGGCTCCTGTCCCAGCAAGCTCCTGCGCGGCTGACAGATTCACAACTGGAAGCTCTCTCCGGCGAGTACACCGATGCCGGGTTGCCGGATGTGCCTTTCAGCTTTTACCAGCAGGACGGGAAGCTCTTTGTGGAGACAGAGCGTTGGGTCCCGATGGCTCTGGTTGCGAAAACGGCGACCGAGTTCTCGCTGGCCGATCCCAACATCAAGGCATCCTACGCCTTCACTCTCGACGCCACCGGGCGCGGGGCCAGTGTCATCGTGGATGCCGGCGGGGACAAGGTCCTGCTGCGGCGGACCGGCGACGCGGTGCGGCATGCCTTCCCGGCGTACGAGCGACAGGAGGTCATGATCCCGATGCGGGATGGAATCAAGCTCCATGCCGTCATCCTCAAGCCGGCGAACCTGCCGGGAGCGCTGCCGTTCCTGATGCAGCGCACCCCTTACGGGGTCGACCGGACGACGATGGCCAGCTTCTACTCCTCCCGCCCGGAGCTGGCGCGGGCGCAATACATCTATGTCGCCGAGGATATTCGCGGGCGGTTCAAGTCTGAGGGCGAGTTCGTCATGAGCCGGCCCATGCTCGACCATGCGAACCCGAAGAATATCGACGAGAGCACCGATGCGTATGACACCGTCGACTGGCTGCTCAGGAACGTCCCAGGCAACAACGGCCGTGCCGGCGTCGTCGGGACGAGCTACCCGGGGTTCCTCGCGATGGCCGCAGGCATCGATCCTCATCCGGCGGTAAAGGCGATCTCGCCGCAGGCGCCGATGATCGATGTCTGGATGGGGGACGACTTCTTTCATAACGGGGCCTTTCGCCAGACTTACGGCTACGACTATGCCCTGGAGCTCGAGACCGGCAAGGAGTCGACCGAGGTCGACTACGGCAAAGGAGTCGACGGCTTCGACTACTTCCTGGAGCGCGGGTCCTTTGCCGAGGACGTGAAGCGGTCGGAAGCGCATACGCCTTCGGGCGATATGCTGCCGACCTGGAAGCTGTTCCTGGAGCACCCGGGGTACGACCGGCCATGGTCGTCGCGCGGGGTGGAGCATCACCTGGATACCGTCGCGGTGCCGACGCTGTCGGTCGGCGGCTACTACGACCAGGAGGATATGTGGGGGCCGCAGGAGGAGTACTCCGTGCTCGAGCCGCATGATGCCAAGCGGGAGAACTTCCTGGTGCTTGGGCCCTGGCGGCATGGATCGTGGGCGCTCCCGGAGCGGCATCTGGGCGCGATCCAGTATGGCGAGCCGATCGGCACCGAGTTCCGCAGGCAGATTGAGGCTCCTTTCTTTGCGCACTACCTGAAGGGCGAGAGCGGCTTCGACCTCGAAGATACGGCCAGCTTTCAGACCGGCTCAAATGCCTGGAAGCGCTATGCTCACTTTCCTCCGGCAGAGTCGAAGCCGGCCAAGCTTTACCTGAATGCCGGCGGCAAGCTGGGCTGGACGGCGGATGCGAAGCCGGCGAAATTCAGCTATATCTCTGACCCGAAAGACCCGGTCCCTTACCGGCGCCGGCCGATCCAGCCGACCTATGGGCCCGGGTCGAAGTGGGGCCTGTGGATGACCGAAGACCAGCGTTTCGTGACCGGCCGCAAGGATGTAGCCGTCTGGCGGATGCCGGTCGATCGCGATGTCACGCTCACCGGCGAAGTGGTGGCCGATCTCTTCGTGTCGATGTCGGGCGCGCATGGCGCGGGCAGCGACGGCGACCTGGTGGTGAAGCTGATCGACGAGTACCCGGGCGACGATGCCGATCCGGCGATGCGCGGCTACCAGCTGATGACCAATGAAGAGATCTTCCGCGGACGATACCTGGATTCGTTCCAGAAGCCGGCGGCGATCCAGCCCGGCGAGCCCCGGGAGTTCAAGTACAGCCTGCATGCGATCGACCACGTCTTCAAGCAGGGGCACATGATCCTTGTCGAGGTGCAGAGCAGCTGGTTCCCGCTGTACGACCGCAATCCGCAGACGTTTGTGCCGAATATCATGACGGCCTCGCCAGGCGATTACCGGAAGGCCGAGGTAACGATCCTCTCCGACGGGGCGCACCCGTCGGGGGTGGTGCTGCCCGTCATGAGCCGGTAGGTGAACCTCCCCTCCCCTTTTGGGCATCGGGTTGACAGGTTTCGGGGTGGCCCATTTGTGCGCGGCCTTCACCGCCTTCAGGGTCGCTCAGGGTGGCAATTTTGCAGTTTGCTCAGGATGGCGATTTTTGGGCGGTGCGGTTTTTGATCCATTGTGCGCTTCATGACAGCGAAGACAGGCATATCTTTGAAGTAACGCAAAATCTGTCGAGGAATCGTTGCAAGCCTAGTGTCAAAGACTGACCGTTCTCTGTCCAATGCTGACCGTTTTCACTCAAGAACTCAACGTTGTCTTTTGTTGTTTTGCCTGCTAGCGGTATCGACCATCGGTTCCGGGCTGGTCTTTGCCCAGTCGCCGGCACACGCCTCGTCCCCTGCCTCTTCCCCTGTCTCGTCCGATGACAATCAGGGCAGTCCTGATGCGCTATCGCCGGCTTCGGCTGCGTTGCCGGGGGTGCCGGCAGCGGTGGCGAGCGCCTCCCCGTTTGCCTTTCCCACGGTGCGGCCGGAGATCGCGCCACCGAACCCGGAGGAGCGCTATCACTGGCGAGGGCTGTTCCTGCAGTCGCTCGAGTTCAACGTCATCGAGAACACCTTCCGGATTGCGAGCGACGACCAGATCCGGTCGCAATTGGCGAACAAGCCGTACTGGCACGACTATGCGGCGTCGCTGAAGCAGTTCAACATGCGGCGGTGGAACGATGGGGACGATTTCCTGGTGAACTATGTCGGCCATTCGCTGCAAGGGGCGGTGGCGGGGTATATCCAGATCCAAAACGATCCGAATGGCCGGAACCTGGAGATCGGCAAGTCGAAGGCGTACTGGAAGAGCCGGGCGCTGGCCATGCTGTGGGCGACTATTTACAGTACGCAGTCGGAGATAGGGCCGCTCGGCGAGGCGGCGATCGGGAACGAGGGGGGATGGACGTATCCGCGAGGGCTGGGCTGTCAGAAACCATGCACCAGGTTCAAGCCGGGAGTGGATACATATACCAACAACACCGGGTGGGTGGATTTCATCATCACGCCGGTGGTGGGAACGCTCTGGATTATCGCGGAGGACACGATGGACCGGTTCGTCGCCGATCGCTACCAGGCGAGCGATACTGCGTACCGGCTGGGGTACCCAAAGATCGTGCGGGCCGCACTCACGCCGGCCCGTTCGTTTGCCAATGTACTGGCCGGAGAAAAGCCGTGGCACCGCGAATGGCAGCACATGGGGACGCCGTACTTCAGCGGCTTTCGCATCAGCCAGTCGGACGAGCAGATCGAGGAGTACGCGGCGCGCCCGCGTTTTGAGATCTCGCCGCACTCGATGCTGTTGTCGATCGCGGTGAACACGCCCACCTGCCAGAACTGCCGGAAGACGCAGCTGGGCGAGGGGATCGAGCTTACCTACCGGCTGGGGCGGTGGCTGGATGCGGATGTGGATTGGAACCAGATCGGGAATGCGAGCCCTTTGCCCTCGGACCGGGCGGGCGGCTCGCTGCGTAACGGGCTCTTTGGGCTGCGGACGGGCTTCGACACGGAGCACTATGGGTTGAAGCTGCTGCTGCGGCCGGGGTTTGTGCAGTTTGACGACGCCTACCTGACGAGCCCGGTGGCGGGCGCGGCGGCGCCGGCGACGGGAACGATCACCCATTTTGCGTGGAACGCGGCGATCTCGGGCGATTACCGGATCGGGCGCAGTTTTGCCTTGCGGGCAACGCTGGGCGACACGCTGGTGAGGTATCGCAGCGATGTGGTCGATCCGCCAGGGATCGGGACGCCGCCGTACCTGAGCTGGCTTTCGCATGAGAACTTTGTGAACCGGGGGAATTGGACGTTTGAGGCCGGGCCGGTCTTCCGGTTTGGGAGCGGGGCGCGGGGGGAATAACTGTGCAGGGCTTGTGGATGGGGTTGGCAGGGAGAGGCCGGCCACAGTCCGGGCTTATCTCTCTGATCCGTTTTCCTCACCGCTTCGGTGTCTCAATCCAGGCGCAGGGGCCGGCGGAGGGCTTGAACACAGAGAACAGGGAGGAAAGCTCACGGAGGACTCGGAGGGACATTCAAGCGGCGCGCAGAGGTTTCCATTGTCGAGCCGGCTTGCTTATGTCGATGGCCGACGGGGATACTAGCGTTACTGCCGACTTCAAGAAGAAACGAGCTCCCAACCTGGTGCGACAGCTTTTCACTGCAAGACTTGACCGCAAGCTCTGCCTTTCGGAGCCGGCGCAGTGTTTTCACCTGGAGTTCAGCGTCGAGGGCGTCGAGGGTTTCGATTTCGTTGCCGGGCAGTTTGTTTCGCTGGTGGCGGAGGATGCTGCGGGGAAGACCCTGACGCGGGCGTATTCGCTGGCTTCGGCGCCGCGGCGGAACGAGTTCGACCTGTGCGTGAACCGGGTTGAGGGTGGATTTTTTTCGAACCTGCTGGCGGATATGGAAATTGGGCAGACGATCGACTTTCATGGGCCGCATGGGTTGTTCCTGCTGCGGCAGCCGCTGACGGATGCCATCCTGATTGCGACGGGGACGGGGATTGCGCCGATGCGGGGGTTCTGCGAGGCGCTGTTTGCGGAGGGCGTCGACGGACAGCCGGGCCAAGACCGGAGCGGCGGCCGCGAGGTCTGGCTAGTCTATGGGACGCGGCATGAGACGGAGATCTACTACCGGCACTATTTTGAGAAGCTGGCGGCGGAGCGGCCCAACTTCCACTACATCTCGAGCTTGAGCCGGCCGCATGAGGGCTGGGAGGGTGGACGGGGGTATGTGCAGGAGTTCGTGGGCAAGATCGCCGCCGAGCATGCGGCCAGGAGCCATACGGCAGCGTCGCCGACGGCGGCGGAGGGTAGCGGCTTCAATATTCACGCGTATATCTGCGGTTTGAACGAGATGGTCTCGGCCAACCGGGAGACATTGATGGGACTGGGTTGGGTGCGGAAGCAGATTGTGTTTGAGCGGTATGACTGAAGGGTGGGCCAGCTCCGTTTTTGTGGTGAGCCGGAAGGAATGGTTGCGCCTGCGGCGCGGCTTTGGGCGAACTGAAGATCCTGCGCTTTGCCCAGGATGATACTTGTTATTCGGGGGGATGGAAGCGGTTTTACTAAGGCCTGAGTTGTTTCGGGAACCTTGACTGAGCGCGCTAGAGTTTAAAGAGTTCGCGAAGGCGTCGGGTCTGGGCGCGGCTTACGGGAATTTCCGTCTGTTTTTTGTCGGCCATGCGGAGCTGGTAGCTGGATTTGAACCACGGCACGACTTCCTTGATGTGGTTGATGTTGACCACGTAAGAGCGGTGGGCGCGCCAGAAGATGGCGGGGTCGAGCAGGTCGAGGAGCTCCTCGAGGGTGCGGCATTTGGAGTGGCCCTCGATCGACGGGGTCGCGACCGAGATGGTGCCCTCGTCGATGGCGGCGAAGCAGATATCTTTCTGGTCGACGAGCAGCAGGCGGCTGCCGGCCTGGAGAACGATCTTGCCGGATTGCAGGTGGCCGTTGGCCGGCTTCGGCGCGGCCTGCTGCTGCTCCATTAACTTGAGCAGGGCCTCGATGCGGGTGCCGGTCGTGGCGTCGGAGCGGGTCAGTCGAGTTTCGGCGTGATCGGGGGAGAGTTCGTGCGGGCCGGCGTCATGCACGCGCTGGCGAACCCGGTCGAGAGCCTGGAGAACTCGGGCGTGTTCGAAGGGTTTCAGCAGGTAGTCGATGGCGTTGACATCGAAGGCGCGGACGGCATACTGGTCGAAGGCGGTGGCGAAGATGATCTGCGGGAGCGGAGCGCCGCCGCTGTGTTCGATCAGGCGCTTGAGAACGGCGAAGCCGTCGAGGCCGGGCATCTGCACGTCCAGGAAGACGACGTCGGGGTGATGAGACTGGATGAGTTCGACGGCCTCGATGCCGTTGCGGCCGTGGGCGAGGACGTCGATGTCCTCTTCGCGGAGGAGGTATTCGAGCTCTTCGCGGGCGAGTTGTTCATCGTCGATGATGAGGGCGGTGATGGACATGGAGGTTGCAGCCTTGCTTCGTCTCGACCGCTTTTGAGTATAGAAGATGCCGCCACGGGCCGCGTATGTGCAGAAATCGTTGGCGATGCCCCGAGAGCGGTGCTTGGCTCGGCGATGCGGTTGTCGGAAGGAAGGACACGCTCCGAGTCAAACGAACCGGCTGCCGCGTTCAGGAGAAGGCGCGCAGGCGTGCCGGGGTGTTGTCGGCGGCGAGGTCGTGGCCGCAGTGGACGCAGAAGAGGTCGGTCATGCTGACGCTGCGATAGCATTGGCCGCAGCTGGCGGAGACCTGGCAGGCGCATTGCGGACAGAAGTGGAAATCCGCCTGGGTGCGGGTACCGCAGGCGGGGCAGCGGGAGAGGATGGGCTGGCGAAGAAGGAAATAGAGCACGGAACCGATTCCCCCCGGCATGATCACGCAGATAGCGATCCAGAAGCGAAGACTCATGGCGCGTCGCGGCGCGTCCTGGCTGACATAGCCGACCATCAGGACGTAGAGCGAGGCGAGGGCGCCCCAGGAGAGCGCGAAGTAGATGCGGAAGCCGATCGGCGGCGGCGGGTGGTTGCGGTTAGCCGGCATGACGATCCAGAAGAAGTACTCGACGATGACGAAGGCGAGCAGCGAAAGGGCGATCGCCCAGCGCGGGATGAGGCGCATTTCGTCCGCGAAGGTGGTGCCGGTGTCAGGATCGCGCAGGGTGGTTGGATTGTTCATCCGTCTCGAATGGCTGCAGTGAAGTAAACCACCGGAAAGTGTGGTGTCAGCAATTAAGACGGGAAGTCGAGGCTAAAAGTTCCGCCGCTCGTAGCGCAGGGGCTCGTGATTTTTCCAGCTGGCGATCAGGGCCGCGACAACTGCGCAGAAGAGAGTAAGGGCGAGCAGGGTCACCATGGTCGGCAGATCGGAGAGGTGTTCGCCGGCGAGGAACTCGTCGACGCCGCTCCACAGGGCGGGGGTCAGGAGGGTCAGAACGGCGATGACGACAAGCAGGGCCTTGCTCTTGTTGCGGCGACGGCGGCGATGGTCTTCGCGGATGTTGCTGGCGGCGTCACGGACGGCACGGCGGGTGCGCTGGGCGATGGCCAGGCTGGCGCTGGCGTTGAGGCCGCCGAGGGCCAGTAGAAGATCGGCCTTGGCGGCAGAAGAGATGCCGGGAGGGCGGGCCGCCCGGGCGTCGGGAGAGGGGCCGGCCGCCCTCACAACGCCGCCTTTCCTGGTTCCCGGGAAGGGGAAAACTTCGCCGGGACCTGCGGGGAGGCTAGTGGCGTGGCGGAGCGGACGACGCTGGCCTGGACGCGAGGCTTGAGGGCGGCGAGGCCGCGATAGAGGCGCGACTTCACCGTCGAGAGGGGTGCGCGGGTGACGGTGGCAATCTCATCGAGCGCCAGATCTTCGTGAAAGCGCAGAACCAGGACTTCGCGGTGAAGCGGGTCGAGGGTGAGCAGCGCTTCGGCGACGCGTTCCCCGTCTTCCTGGGTTTTATAATGGTCAAAGGGATTGGGCGCCTCGCTGGCGACCTCAAAGGGGCGCTCATCTTCGGTGGCTTCGCACATCTCGTCGAGCGACGCCATGGTGCGCTTGCGGCGGAGGTCGATGAGCAGGTTGCGGGCGATGGTGAAAAGCCAGGTGTCGAAACGGGCGTTGCCGTTATATTGGGAGCCGCGCAACAGGACACGCATCCAGGTCTCCTGGAAGAGGTCTTCGGCGATCTCGCGGTTGCCGGTCAGGTAGAGCAGATAGCGCAGCAGGCGGTGCTGATAGCGCACGATCAATTCGTCAAGCAGATCGGCGTCCTGGCGCTTCAAGCCCTGCGCAATGAGAGAGTTCTCGGCCTTCGACTGCTCGTTCAGGGTAAAGGTGGCTGCGCTCATACCGTTCCTGATGACGTTGGGCATGGTGTTTAAGACGCAAATCGCGGCCGATCCGATCATTTATTTTTCGGAAGCCGGCGGGAAAAGCGATTTGCCTGAGGAGACCCGATGCCGGGCGGTTCGACGCTCCGGTACAAGACTAAACTGGTGAAATGGACATTTTGTATGGGCTGCATCCGGTGGAGGAGGCGCTGCGGGCGGGTTTGCGGCGTTTTGACCATGTTTGCGTGGCCAAAGAGCGCCATGACGCGCGGCTGCAGAAGGTGATCGATGCCTGCCGCGAGGCGGGAGTGCGGCTGCGCTTCGAGCCGAGGGAGCAGTTGACACGACTGGCGCAGACCTCGGCGCACCAGGGAATTGTGGCGGTCGTGCGGGAGAAATCGGTGCTCGACCTCGAAGACCTGCTGGAGCCGCTGCCGAGCGGCGGAGCACGCCTGCTGCTGGCCCTTGACGGGGTGGAAGACCCGCAGAACCTGGGAGCGCTGCTGCGCACGGCGGATGGCGCGGGGGTGGATGGCGTGCTGTTGACGGAGCGGCGGTCGGCTCCGTTGAGCCCGGTGGCGATCAAGGCGTCGGCCGGGGCCTCGGAGCATGTGCGGATGGCGCGGGTGGTGAATCTGGTGCGGGCGCTCGAGCAGATGAAGGCCGCAAACATCTGGTCGGTGGGCCTGGACGAGCGGGGCACGATGGATTATGACGAGTTCGATTTCAGCGGGGATTGCGTGCTGGTGCTGGGCCGGGAGGGCGCGGGGCTGCATGAACTGGTAAAGAAGACCTGCGACCACCTGCTGAGGATTCCAATGGCGGGCGGGGTTGCGTCGCTGAATGTCTCGGCGGCGGGCGCGGTAGTGCTGTACGAGGCGGCGCGGCAGCGGCGGCGGGCGCTAGGCGGCCATGGGGCGAGTCTAAAGGAAGAATGGCGTGAAGAGCGGCCGGCGGCAGCGGCTGCGCCGGAGAAGCAACGGAAGGGTCTGGGTTCATGAGCGGTTGGAGGCGGGTGGCGGCCGTGGTGGTTGGCGGCTGGTTGGGAACGGGTGGTTTGTTCGGGCAAGGGGCGCCGGGTGCGGTGCAGCAGAAGGCAACGGCGCCATCGGCGCCGGTGAGTGAGAAGGCGGCTGGCAAGCCGGCGACGGATGCGACGGATACCGGGACACGGCAGGCCACAAGCAAGGTGCTGTTTTCGCGGTCGGACGATGAGGCGGTCGACGCCGACGGCAAGCCGGTTGCGACGAAGCCGGATGCAGGCAAGCCGCTGAATGCGGAGACCCCGGCGGCGGCTTTTGAGGCAACCGATGAAGAACGGGACGCGCTCACTTTTGTGGCCTACGACCTCGACGTGCGGCTGGTGCCGCGGCAGGAGTCGCTGGCGATCAGGGCGCGGATCACAGTGCGCAACGATGGCGACAAACCGCTGAAACGGATTGCGCTGCAGCTTTCGTCGGCGTTGAAGTGGGAACAGATCCAGGCGGCCGGGAGGAATGCGGCGTTTTCGCAGCACCCGATGGATAGCGACGCCGACCATACCGGCGCAGTGAACGAGGCGGTGGTCACGCTGGCGCATGCATTGGCGCCCAAGGCGGAGTTGACCGTGGTGGCGCTCTATAGCGGCCAGGTGCCGGTGACGGCGGAGCGGCTGGAGCGGATTGGCGCGCCGACCCAGGTGGCGGAGCAGTCGGATTGGGACCAGGTCTCCTCGGACTTTATCGGTTTGCGCGGCTTCGGCAACGTGGTCTGGTACCCGGTGAGCGCGCCCGCGGTGATGCTCGGCGATGGGGCCAAGCTGTTTGCCGAGATGGGCAGGCAGAAGGCGCGGCAGCAGCAGGCGCGGGTGACGATGACGGTGACGTCGGAGTACACGGCAGACGCGATGGCGCCGAACCTGGCGGTCCTCGATGGGCAGGTGGTGCCGGTGGTGCAGTCGGCTGCGCCGGAGAATTCTTATCCCGGGGTGGTGACGGCGAGCCTGCCGCCGACGACGTTGGGGTTTGCGACGCCGAACCTGTTCCTGCTGGCGCGCCACAAGGTGGAGGGGGACGGAGCGCAGCTATTCGTCACCGCCGAGGACCTGGGCGGGACGCAGGGTTACCTGACGGCGGTGAACGTGGTGACGCCGCTGGTGCAGCAATGGCTGGGGACGAAGCCGAAGTCTCAGCTCACGGTGGTGGATTTGCCTGATCCGGGGGACGTCGCTTCCGAGGAGGGCGCGGTTTACTTCACCGGGTTCAAGGCGACTCCGGACTCGAAGGACCTGGACAATGCGATGGTGCATTCCCTGGCGCATGCGTACTTTCAATCGCCGAGGATCTGGCTTAGCGAGGGTGTGGCGCAGTTTCTGGGCACCTTGTGGATTGAACAGGTGCAGGGCCGGACCGTAGCGCTGGAGGCAATGGAGTCGGCGCGGAGTGCGCTGGCGCTGGCGGAGCCGGGTACCCCGGGCGATGTTGGCGGCCAGGACCTGATGCACGCCTCGGACACGGTTTTCTACCGGGCGAAGGCGACGTATGTGCTGTGGATGCTGCGGGATGTGGCAGGCGATGCCCCGCTCGGAGCGGCCTTGCGCGCTTATGTGCCGGGGGACGATACGACGCCGGAATATTTTGAGCGGCTGCTCGAGAAGGCGAGCGGCAAAGACCTGAAGTGGTTTTTTGACGGGTGGGTCTACCATGACCGCGGCCTCGCGGACCTCTCGATCGCCGGTGTGTTTCCCAGCAAGTCTTCGCAGGGCGGCCAGTGGCTGGTGGCGCTCGACATCACGAACGACGGCTTCGTCGAGGTCGAGGCACCGGTGAGCGTGCGGTCGCAGGATGCGGTGGTGACGGAGCGGCTGCGGATTCCGGCGCGAGGGAAGGTTTCGCGGAGGATGCTGATCGGGGGGATTCCGGTCGAGGTACAAGTCAACGACGGCACGGTCCCAGAGGTCGGAGAGGGCATTCACGTGCGGAAGTTGACGCCGGAGACGCCCAGGGGCGACGGGTCATCGCCGAAGCCGTAGCCGGCAGGGAGTTTTCTGACCAGGCGCCCCGTCGAATGAAACTCATCAAGAGAACACCTTCATTGCTTCGGCGGCTTGTTCTTCTCTACTTTTCGACCAGGATTCTTGGCTTTTGCCAGCGGATGCTGCTCGTTCTGACCTCAGTCTGTCTTTTGTGCTGGCCTTTGGTAGAGCGGGACGAAGTACACGGAGGAGAGAAAGACGGCGCAGAGGGGAAACAGGAAGTACCTGGAAGCCAG
Organism: Acidisarcina sp.; assembly: GCA_965199205.1. GTDB lineage: Bacteria > Acidobacteriota > Terriglobia > Terriglobales > Acidobacteriaceae > Acidisarcina. The sequence goes on along the minus strand of OZ240688.1, from coordinate 1,433,413 downwards.
GGAAAGCAGTTGCGAGACGAGGCCGTAGCTGCCATCGGCGCCGCCGCCGCCGAAAAAGGCGTGAGCCAGCACCACGAGAATGCAGGTGCTCAGAGCGAAAATGAAGTCTGACGAAGACGTCGCCTGGAGCAGACGTTTGCGCCCCCGAATCATTTGGCCCCCTTCAATCATTCGGCCCCCTTCCTAGTCCCGGCGATCGCATTGTCGCTGCAAGCAAGTGTCGTGGTTGTGTCAAGGCCGATCGCCCGAATTTCAGGGCGCGGTTTGCGGCGGGACGGAAGCGGGCGGTTCGGCGACTTGCGGATGCTGCAGGGTCCCAGTGATCTGGATCGGAGCGGGAATACTTGAGTGATCGGTGTTGGAGCGGTCAGGGCTGGCGAGGTTGAGTTCGCGATGGAAGCTGATGGTTCCGGTAAACGGCACGGCCTGGGCGGCGCTTTCGATAGCGGACTTGTCGAGGGTGAGGGTGCTGGCGGCGATGGTGCCGCTTGCGACCCAATGGTCGAAGTGGCTGAGAAGAGTATCAACTGGCGCGGGCGGGGCTGGCCCGGCCGAGGCCTCCCGGGCGATGGCGGCGGTCTCGAGGGGTAGAGCGCCACGGGCCCAGTCCCAGTCGTAGCTGCCGGTCATCGAGGAGAGAAGCCGGGCGGGTTCGAAGCCGGCGAAGTTCAGGGTGGCGGCGAGATCGATGGTGCCGGGTCCCCATTTCTCGTCGAAGAGGCCGGCGGCGGCGGCGATGGAGGCGTTGTCGAGGCGCGCTTCGATCTCGTAGGCCGGGGTGCCGGCGGCGACATTCATGCTGCCGGAGAGCTGGAGGGAGCCTTCGAGGGCGTGGCCGGTCAGCGACTGAATCTGGACTGAATTTTCCTTAATCGCCAGCGAGGCAGAGAGGTCGTGGATGGCGAGTTTCTGCAGGGTGACGGCGCCGATCTGAACGGTCCCCTCGAGATTTGGCCAGGACGGAGTGTCCTGGTTGAGGCTGGCGAGGCGGTCGAGCAGCTGCTGGACGAGTTCGCCATGGCGGGAGGCGCCGAGAATAGCGTTTTGCGCGGTGGCGGCGTCGAGCGCGGCGATGTGCAGGGTGAAATGGCGGCGGCACTCCGGCGGAGCCTCGCAGTAGGCGGGGTAGGTGAGGGTTCCGTCGGCGTGGACGAGGCCATAGGTGAGGGCGGAGGCTGTCCACCGGACCTGATTTCCAGTGAAAAATGCCTGGGCGGCGCCCACCTGGAGCGGCTGGGCGAGGAATGCGCCGGTAAGCTGGGCGTTATGAATGCGCATGGCTCCGTCGAGCGCGGAGGGGCCGGGGTGGTCCTGGCCGGTGACGGGAAGCAGCCATGGGCCGGAGACGGAGAGGTCGAGATCGGCCGTTCCCTGGGGGGTGAACTCGACGGAGCGGCTGCGGAGAAGGCCAAATTCGCGGCCGAGAGCGAGGACCTCGCCAACGCGGGCTTGGCCTGCGATGTGAAGGCGAAAGCCGCCTGGGTCGAAGGCGCCACTAAGGTTGAGGGGCGGGGAAGGCGCGCCGGCAGCCACGGCCGATGGCGAAAGGGAGACGGGCTCGAGCAGGAGCGTCGCGTCTGTCCCGGGCGAGCTGGCCGGGCTGCTGACGGGCTGGCCGGGGCGATGGGCTGGGCGAGCTGCAGGCGCCTCGTTGATGGTGAAGTGCAAGGGGGGAAGCGTGAGCGGCTTTTCGAACGCCGGCGCGGCGACAATGAGGCCATTGACGACGGCGTGACCGGTGACCTCGGGACTGGAGGCCGGCAGCGTCTTGCGGAGGATGAAGTTTCCGTCGATGGCCCCGGCGGCCTGAATGGCCGGCGCGAAGCCGGAGCGGACCAGGCGTACGCCGTCGAAGGCTTCGGCGACGGGCAGGTGATTGACCTCGAGCGAGAGTTCAGGAACAAGGTCTTTCGGAATACCCTGCAGTGAGCCGGTGAGCAGGAGATGGCCATCGCCGGTGGGGGCGAGGCAGGTGATGGCGTGCAGGGAGCGGCCGACGCGGGTGAACTCGGCCTGGCAGGCGATATCGGTGTCGAGGGGATGGCGCGGTTCAAATTCGGCCCGGTGGATGCCGCGCAGTTTGGCGAGAACCTTGAGCTGGGCATCGTCGGCGCTGCCGGTGATTTCGGCGGTGGCGTCCATCTGGCCGCGCCAGCCGGTATCGGCCCCGGAAAAGATGCGGCTGAGCTGGCCGAGCGGCGCGTTGGACCACTCGACGTGGAGGTCGGCCGGCATGCGGGTAAGCGTAGCGGCGCGGCGCAGGGAGCCCTCGAGGCGGAGGATGCCGGTATTGGCGAGATCGAGGCTGAGATCGGTGCGGGCAGGCTGGGCGGCAAACTGAATGCGCCATTCGCCGGGATTGGCGAGCCAGACGGCGAGATCGGCGTTGAGCAGGGAAAAGGGCATCTTCTCGTCGCCGAACTTGAAGTTGACGCGGGCGTTGCCGGCATCGATGTAGGGGAAGCGGGCGAGCCCGCGGGGATGGCGCTCGGCAGTCGGCGCCTGGGGCACCTGGGCAGCCTGGGAGAGCAGGGAATCGAAATTCCAGCGGCCCTGGTTGTTGCGGACGAGATTGAGGCTGGGTTCGTCGAGGCCGATGCGGGCGATCTCGAGGCGTCCGCGCCACAGGGAGAGCAGGCGCACATAGGCGGTCACTTGCGGAGAACGGAGGATCGGCTCGGCGCCGAAGGCGGGGTCTTCCGCGATGACGAAGTCGGCTATTTCAAAGCCGGGCCGGGGCAGCAAGTGCATTTTGACCGAGGACATGGCGACCGGCCGGCCGATGCCCCGGCTGATCGAGGCGGCGATCCGGGCGTGAAAGCGATTGAGGCTGACGAGCGGAGGGACGACGACGGCGGCAGCCAGCAAGAGGGCCGTCACCGGCAGAATCCAGATCTTTCTGCTGCGGCGGCCGGCAGTGACGGCGACGGACGACACTGGATTACTTCACCAGGTGCAGGGTGCGCTTCCAGCGGGTTTGATCGAAGAAGTGGACGATAGTGTAGACGAAGAAGCTGGCGCGGTCGCCGAGGGAGGTTTTCTCATACTGATCGCCGGACTGGATGAAGGACCAGTAGACGAAGAGCGGGCGGCCGACGATGTTTTCTCGAGGGACGAATCCCCAGTAGCGGCTATCGAGGGAGACGGTGCGGTTGTCGCCCATGGCGAAGTAGTGGCCGTCGGGAACGACGAGATCTTCGCCCTGGATGTGGGTGGGCAGCTCGACCGACCAGGTAGCGGTGACGTCGCTGGCTTCACTGGGGGCGATGGCGGGAAAGTCGTCGCGGTAGGGGAAGTAGTTGGCGTCGGTGGGCTTGTCGGCGAGCGGCTCGCTTTGCGGTTGGCCGTTGAGATAGACGATGCCGTTGCGCAGGTGCAGATGGTCGCCGGGAACACCGACGACGCGCTTGACGAGATAGAGGTCGGGTTCGCCGGGCTTGAAGAAGACGATGATGTCGCCGCGCTTGACGTTGCGGTAGGGAATGAAGGGCGCCCAGCTGGTTCTTGGCGCGAGGGTGACGCGGTCGACGAGAACATGGTCGCCGATCAGCAGAGTTTTCTCCATCGACGAAGACGGGATCTCGAAGTTCTGAAAGATGAAGGTGAGCGCGAAGAGCCCGATGACCAGGACGCCGCAGATGGAGGCAAATGCTTCGAGCGGGGTCTCTTTTTCAGGATGAGTTTCGAGAGGCGGGGCTGCGAGGGTTTCGTCCGTCATGGTCTGGTTCATGCTTTTGGGTCGCGCTTTCGTTCAGCATCTCTAACGATACGCGATTTTCGGGGTGCGGGTTGAGGGGATTGGCGGGCCGAAAAGAGCGATCCGGGTGACGATTTGTGAAAAACAAGCATCCCGGGTTGCCGCTGATGCCTCATAATGGCACCGGAGGAAAAACTATGCCCCCCGCACGCCCCTACTGGTCTGGACATATCCAAATCTCCCTGGTTTCTTTCGGGGTGAAGCTTTTTACGGCAACCGAGACGAAGGGTGAGATCCGCTTTCACCAATTGAATCGGAAGACGGGCGAGCGGGTGAAGTATCAGAAGACTTCGGGCGAAGAGGGTCCGGCGGTCGAGAAGACCGACATCGTCAAGGGCTACGAGTACAGCAAGGGGCAGTACGTCACGATCGAGCCGGAAGAGATCGAGAACCTGCGGATTCCTTCGCGGCACACGCTCGAGGTGACGCAGTTCGTCAACGAGGCCGAGGTCGACCCGGCGTTTTTTGAGAAGCCTTATTTTGTCGTTCCGGAGAGCGACAGCCAGGCCGAGGCCTTTGCGGTAGTGCGCGAGGCGCTGCTCAAGAGCAAGAAGATTGCGCTGGGCAAGATCGCATTCGGCGGCCGTGAGCACCTGGTGGCCATCTCTGCGCCGGCGGATGAAAAGCTGAGCGGCATGATGGCGTACACGATGCGCTACGCGGAGGAGCTGCGCAAGCCGGAGAGCTACTTCGCCGAGATCAAGGCGGTTTCGATTCCGGAAGATTCGCTGTCGCTGGCCGAAGAGCTGATCAAGCGGAAGTCGGGAAAGTTCGATCCGGAGAAGTTTAAAGACGAATATGAAGTGGCTCTGCGGGCGATGGTCGAGGCGAAGGTACACAATGCGCCGATTCCGAAGGACGAGCCTGCGCCTAAATCTGCGAAGGTGGTCAACCTGATGGATGCGCTGCGCAAGAGCGTGCAGCGCGATGAAGAGGCTGCGGCGCCGCCGAAGAAGAGCGCGACTAAGGCCCCGGCTGCGGCCGCCAAAAAAGGCATCGAGCTGGTGAAGGCGAAGACGGGGAAGTCGCGGAAGTCGGCTTAGGCTGGTATGGCGGCGAAGAAGGCAGCAACGAAGAAAACGGCCACGAAGAAGGCGGCTTCGGGAATGTCGAGGGTACGGTCTTCGAGTCCAGCGCTGGCGGCGCCTGCTCCGGCAGATGCGATCGACAGCCAGCTGGAGCGCTACCGCTCGATGCGGGACTTCAAGGTCACGGCGGAGCCGAGCGGCGGCCAGGGGACCGGCAAAGGAGCTGGCGGGAGCTTAGCCGGGAGCGCGGAGGGCAAAGCTTCGGCCGCGCCGCGGGGTCTTCCTTTTGTTATTCAGAAACATGCCGCGACGCGGCTGCACTACGACTTCCGCCTGGGCTGGAATGGCGTGTTGAAGAGCTGGGCATGCGCCAAGGGGCCGAGCTATGTGACGCGCGACAAGCGGCTGGCGGTGCAGGTCGAAGATCATCCCATGGAGTATGGCGGCTTTGAAGGGATCATCCCCAAGGGCCAGTACGGCGGCGGTACGGTGATGCTGTGGGATGAGGGGACGTGGGAGCCGCAGGCCGGGCACACCGATGTCGACGAAGGGCTGCGAACCGGTTCGCTGAAGTTCGTCATGCACGGCACGAAGATGAAGGGGAAGTGGGCGCTGATCCGGATGGGCGGCCGGGCGGCCAGTGAGAGCAAGCCGAACTGGCTGTTAATCAAGGAGCATGACGAGTTCGAGCGGCCGCCTGAGGACGAGCCGATCACGGAATCTGCGCCAAACAGCGTGGTGACCGGGCGCAGCCTGGAGGAGATTGCGAAGCAGGAAGACCATGTCTGGAACTCGAAAGAGACGGCCAGCGGAAACGCCTGGTATCGCAAGGAGGAGCCGCCGGCGGCTCTTCCTGTTGCCGTGCAAACGGGGAAGCACGCAGACAAGGCGAAGAGCGGGGTGGCCGCTTTCGAGAAGGAAGTGAAGCAGACGCCCAGGGAGACGCTGCCGGAGTTTATTGCGCCGCAGCTGGCTTCGACGGCGGCGACTCCGCCGAACGAGGCGGGCTGGCTGCATGAGCTGAAGCTGGATGGGTACCGGGTGCAGGCGCGCAAGGACGGCGGCCAGGTGCAGATGTTCACGCGCACCGGGCTGGACTGGACGCATCGCATGAAGACGATCGCGGGCGAGGTGGCCAAGCTGCCGGCCGAGAGCTTTCTCGCCGATGGGGAAGTGGTGGTGCTGGCCGACGACGGCACGACAAGCTTTGCCGAGCTGCAGGCTGCCTTCCAGGAGGGAATTCGCAAGCCGCTGACCTACTTTGCCTTCGACCTGCTTCACCTCAACGGCCATAACCTGCGCGGGCTCGCGCTGAGGGAGCGGAAGGCGATCCTGGCCGGGCTGCTTGAGCATGGCGGCGAATGGGTACGGCTGAGTGAACATATGGAAGCCAACGGCGAGGCGATGTTTCACGCCGCATGCGAGCATCACGCCGAAGGCATTGTCTCGAAGCTGGCCGAGAGCCGGTATACGAGCGGACGCAGCCCGAACTGGCTGAAGCTGAAGTGCGTTCGGCAGCAGGAGTTGGTGGTTGGCGGTTTTACGCTGCCGTCGAATGGAACGTACGGCGTCGGCGCGCTGCTGCTGGGCTATTACCGCGACAAGAAGCTCATCTATGCGGGGCGTACCGGCACCGGCTTCACGCAGAAGACGCACAAGAGCCTGCGCGACCGGCTGGAGACGCTGCGGGAGAAGACGGGTTCGTTTGAGAAACCGCCGGCCGAGGCGCGGCGGGGCGCGATGTGGGTGAGGCCGGAGCTGGTGGCCGAGGTGAGGTTCTCCACCTGGACGGCAGACAACCTGGTGCGGCAAGCTTCGTTCCAGGGATTGCGGGAAGACAAGCCGGCGCAGGAGGTGGTTCGCGAGGGAGCGGAGGTCGCTCCGCAGCCGCGCGGAACGAAGGGGGGTTTGGGGGCTGGGGCTGCGAGGGGAGCGGGGAAGAGTTCGCGCGAGCCGGCCCACGCGGCGGAGCATGCCCCGGTCCGCCTGACGCATCCCGACAAGGTGCTGGATCCAGAGTCGGCGATGACCAAGCAGCAGCTGGCGGATTATTACTGGGCGATCGCGCCGCAGATGCTGCCGCATGTTGCCGGCCGGCCGTTGTCGCTGGTGCGCTGCCCGGAGGGTAGCAGCAAGCCGTGCTTCTACCAGAAGCACGCCAACAAGATGCTGCCCAAGGGAATCGACTCTGTCGAAGTAACGGACAAGAAGACGGGCAAGCCGGAGCCTTACATTACGCTCTCGACGCCGACGGCGCTGGCGGAGCTGGCGCAGATGGGGGTGCTCGAGATACACCCCTGGGGCTCGCGCAACGAGGACCTGGAGCGGCCGGACCGGATTACGATCGACCTCGACCCGGATGCGGCGATCTCGTGGGCGCAACTGGCGGCGAGCGCGGCCGATGTTCGCAAGCAGCTCAAGGGGTTGGGGTTTGAGAGTTTTTTGAAGACAACAGGCGGCAAGGGGCTGCATATCGTGATCCCGGTGCAGCCGGAGTATGAGTGGCCGGTGGTGAAGCAGTTTGCCCACGCTTTTGCCATGGCGATGGAGAAGCGAGAGCCGGCGCTCTACCTGACGAAGATGAGTAAGGCGGCGCGCGTGGGGCGGATCTATATCGACTACCTGCGCAATGAGCGCGGCGCGACGGCGGTGGCGGCGTATTCGCCGCGGGCGCGGGCGGGCGCGGCGGTCTCGCTGCCGCTGAGCTGGGGAGACCTGAAGCTGGCGGAGCGGCCGGTCTTTGAGACCGCGAAATATGAGGAATGGAAGGTCCGGTTGCGCCGCGATCCGTGGAAGGAGCTGCCGCTATCGAAGCAGCGGATTCCGGCGGAGGTGCTGAAACTCTTCAAGATTGCTGCATGAAGCGGGATGCTTTCCATGCAATGGCTGCCTGCGCTTCCGGCATGCCCGGTTCGAGCTGGAGTAACGGGGAGAGCCTTTTTCCCGGAGCAATCGTGCGAAAAGCAATGGAGCATCGCGGGTGTGACGCACGCCGCGAAGGGCTGGAAAGCAACGGCTGTCGGTGATCGGTCCGGACAACGATGGAACCGTCGATACGCAGGAGATTCTGGCGTCTACGTCGGCCCGATCATGATGGCGCCCCTCGATGCCCAGGATTGAATCAGCTGTGGAAGGATCTCGCAGTTCGTACGAAGGAACGGGGTGGTGGGGGCGAAGCGCGGATCCCTCCACTGCGCTTCGCCCGGCATGACGATTTTTGGGCTGGGTTCTTCCCTTGGATCGGCTAGCGCAAGTTGACGGTTTCGTTTTCGCCGACTTTGGTCGAACCGGCGGTGACGGCGGAGAGCAGAATCTGGAAGTTGCGGACGAGCGCGCTGCTGGGAGCGTCCCAGTATTCGGCGGAGTCGACGAGTACGCGCAGGACGCGGATCGAGGGATCCTCTTTGCCCTGCGGAAACCAGGCGGTGTACATGGCGTTCCAGAGCTCGTCGATCTTTTCCTGGTCGCGGGAGAGGTTGGCGCGACCGGTGAGCGAGACGAAGGTCTGCTTGCCGTCGGCATAAGTCAGCGAGACGTGCGCGTCGTGGTGAATGTCAAATGCCTTGCCGGTATCATCGCGGGTGAGGAACCATAGTTCGCCGTTGAACTCGTTCTTCTGGGTGGCCATGGGGCGGCTATGCAGGCACCCGTCGGGTGCCGCGGTGGTAAGCATGGCAAAGCGGATGTCTTTGATGAGTCCGTCGATCTTGCTGAGCGCCTCGGTGCGGCTGGCTCCATTGGTTTCGTTCGGCATCACGTCCTCCGGCAAGTAGGATGCGGAAGGACAGGAAGGCTTTGTCCCGCGGCGGGTGTTCGTTGAAGTAAGGCGGCAGTGGCTCAGAGTCCGCGGAGGGCGCGCATGGGTTCGACGCGCGAGGCTTTGCGGGCGGGAAGCAGAGCGGCGGCGAGAGCGGCCAGCAGCAGAAGGGCGATGGCTGCGGCCAGGCTGAGCGGGTCTGCGGGACTGACGCCGGCGAGCATGCCGGCGATGAGCCGGCCGGCGATAAGGCTGAGCATGAGGCCGGCGGCGATGCCGATCGCGGCGAGCACCAGCACCTGGCCCAGGATCAATTTGAGGATGCTGTCGCGCTCCGCGCCGAAGGTCATGCGGATGCCGATTTCAAAGGTCCTTTGCGCCACCGAATAGGCAACCGTGCCGTAGACGCCGAGGACCGCGAGCAGCAGGCCGACGGCGGCGAAGCTGCCGACGACGATGCTGCGAAAGCGCTGCATCTCGACCGAGTCGCCGACCATGGCGTCCATGGTGGTGAAGCGGGTGGCGATGGCGGGATCGGCCTGATCGATGCGGGTATGGACGGCGTCGATCAGCGAGGCGGGGGAGAGCCGGGTGCGCAGGGCGATATTGATCTGGGTGGCCATGAACGGGTGCTGCTTGAGCGGCATGTAGAGCGCGGGGCCGGGCGATTGGGCGGGCGAGTCCTGGCGAAGGTCGCCGACGATGCCGACGATAGTCATCGGCTTGTCGCTGTCGAGGCCGCACTGGATCCGGCGGCCGATGGGGTCCTGGTTGGGGAAGCTCTGCCGGGCGAGCGACTCACTGACAATTGCGACGAAGGGAGCGTCGTAGGTGTCCTGGGCGGCGAAGTCGCGCCCGCGCAACAGAGGGATGTCGAGGGTCTGGAAGTAATCGGGGCTGGAGAGGCTGAAGACGGCCTGGGTTCCATTGGCGGTATTCATGGGAGCGCCGTTGACGGTGTAGTAGCCGTTGGAGCCGTATTTGCCGTTGGGCAGGCCCATGACGCCGCCGACGCTTTCGACTCCTGGAATGGTTCTCAGGGCGGCGAAGATGGCTTCGAACTTCCGAGTGGCCGCAAGCGAGTCCGGCAGGTCGACGGCGGGGGCGTCGGCGTCGACGATCAGCAGCCCGGCCTTGCGGTAGCCGAGGTCGTTGGCCTGGAGCGAGAGCATGGTGCGGACGAGCAGCGAGGCTCCGACGGCGAGGACGAAGGCCGCGGCGACTTCGGCGATGACGAGGGTGTTGCGCAGGCTGGAGGCGTGGCGCGACGACATGCCTCGGGAGCTGTCCTGCTTGAGCGCGGTCATGGGATCCACGCGGGCGGCGTGGCGCGCCGGCACCAGCGAGGCGACAACGGTAGCGAGCAGGGCGACTGCGGCGGTGAAGGCGAAGACGGAGAGATTCAGATGGATTTCGCCTGCCCGCGGCAGGCCCTGGGGTGCGATGCTGACGAGGACCCTGACGATCGGGATGGCGAGCAGCACGCCGAGCACGGCACCGGCGAAGGAGAGCAGCAGGCTCTCGAGCATGACCATGCGGCCGAGCTCCAGACGCGAAGAGCCGAGGGCGGTGCGGACGGCGAGTTCGCGCTGGCGATCGATGGACCGGGCCAGGTAGAGGTGCATGACGTTGATGCAGGCGATCAGCAGGATGAGGATAACGGAGGCCATCAGCAGAAGCAGCATGGGGCGGACGGAACCGACCAGCTGCTCCTGCAGCGGGACAAACTGGAAGCCTTTGTCCTGATTGTCGGCGGGGTAGGCGGCCTGGAGGCGGCCGGCGATCCCGGTGAGCTCCGCTTGCGCGGCGGCCAGGGAGACGCCGCGCCTGAGCCTGGCGACGGCACGGTAGTTGAAGGCGGTGCGGGAGGTGGATTCCGGCTGCAGGGGATAGGACATCCAGAGCCGGGTTTGGCCGGGGAAGGTGAAGCTGCCGGGAAGGACACCGGTAATCTGCAGAGCCTGGCCCTCGACTTTCACGACCTGCCCGACGGCCGCCCCGGCGCTGCCGAAGTTGTCGCGGGCGAAGGCGGCGTTGACGACGGCGGCATGTTTCGCCTCGGCGTCGGTAAACCAACGGCCAGCGACGGGAGCGACGGCAAAGACGCGGGCAAAGCTGGCGGTGACGGCGGTCACCCCGGTAAACCCGGCATGATCGCGCATTTGAACGCCGAGTTCGCCGCCGCTGTAGTAGGTGATCGCGTCGATGGTCTTCGCCTGGCTGCGGATGTCAACGAGGTCCGGGCCGGTGACGCGGGGGATGGTGTGGCCCTGGCGAGCCCGGACGGTATCGAGGGCCACGATGCGATCGGCGCCGGGGTAGTCTAGGGGTTTGAGCAGCAGCGATTGCACGACGGTGAAGATGGCCGTATTGGCGCCGATGCTGAGAGCGAGGGTGAGGACGGCGGTAACGGCAAAGGCGGGGCTCTTGGATAGCTGCCTGACGGCATAACGGAGTTCATTCAAGAGCTTCTGCATGGGGCCGGCTCCGGGGGAGAAACTTGCATCCATTATGCACGGAGCAACCGGGATTGGCGTGGGCAAGCGCCTGCCGGCCGCGCTGCTTGCGTCCATCGCGAGCCAGCGACAATTTTTGTCTGTGCGCGGCGGCCTTCGTTTACAATCTTAACAACCTCCCGCACTGCCAGGTGTGGTTCTGAAGACCTGTCTCCAAGGGACGCGGCACGCTTATGATCGAGGCATTCTCCAGCGGGAATGATGAGACGAGGGCCAAGCAGCCCGGCGGCCGAATCGTGGGCGGGGGCGCGATGGCGGAGCTGGTGCGGCGGCACGACTGGCGCAACACGCGACTCGGAGCCATCGAGGACTGGTCAGACACGCTGGTGGCGGCCGTCAATCTATCGCTGACCTCGCCTCTTTCCTTTGCGCTCTTCTGGGGCTCGGACCTCACCCTGATCTATAACGACGTTTACCGGCTCTTCCTCAACGGGAAGCACCCGCAGGCGCTCGGGCAGACGGTGCGGGAGGCCTGGAAAGAGGCCTGGCATATCGTCGGAACCAGCATCGAAGCGGCGTTCACCGAAGGCAGCAGCACCCATGTCAAGAACCGCCTCATTCCAGTCGAGATGGACGGAACCCTGAAGGATGTTTACTGGACCTATTGGCTGAACCCGGTCTATGAAGATGGGCGAATCGCGGGGGTTTCGGCGATCGCCATCGATGTCACGGCCGAGGTGCTGGCGGCGCACAGGCTGGAGCAAAGCGAAAAGCGATCTTCGCTGATCCTGCAGAGTATTGGCGACGCGGTGATTGTGACCGATGCGGAGATGTGTGTCTGCCGGATGAACCCGATCGCGGAGAAGCTTACCGGCTGGACAATCGAGGAGGCACGCGGGCGTCGGCTGTCGGAGGTCTTCACGATCATCGATGAAACGACCCGTCAACCGATCGAGAGCCCCGCCGACGAGGTCAGGCGCCGAGGCGCGATTGTCGGCTTGACACGGCATGCTCTGCTGGTTGCCCGGGACGGCCGCGAGTCTTACATCGGCGACAGCGCCGCGCCGATTCCCGACGGCGAGGGCAAGTTGTCGGGCATCGTGGTGGTGTTTCAAAGCGTGACGGAACATCGAAGGGCCCAGGAGTCTCTGCGGCTCAGTGAGGAGCGCCTGCGACTGGCGTTTGCGGCCGCCAACGGGGTCGGATCCTGGGATTGGGATATTCCGAAAGACCGGGTGTACGCCGACGCCGGCTTTTGCGCGCTGTACGGAGTGGAGCCGGCGCTGGGTATCTCGGGCGTGGCGATTGCGGCGTTTCAGCGGGACATTCATGCGGAAGATATGGGTCAGTTTCAGGACAAGGTTCTGGAGGCGATGCGTACCGGGGACGATTACAGCGCGGAGTACCGGATCGTGCTGCCGGATGGCTCGTTCCGATGGGTGACGGCAGCGGGCCGCTGCTCGCTCGATGCAGAAGGCAAGCCGCTGCGTTTTCCGGGGGTGGCGATCGACATTACCGAGCGCAAGCGGACAGAAGAGGCCCTGCGGGCGAGCGAAGAGAGGCTGCGCATCGCGGCGGAGACGGCCCGCCTGGGAACGTGGGAGCTGGACCTTGCCAGCGGCGCGATTCGGTCCTCCGCTATCTGCAAGGCCAATATCGGCCGGGCGGCCGATGACGAGTACGGGTACGCCGACATGCTGGCCAGTATCCATGCGGAGGACCGGCCTGCCGTGGAGTCGGGGATTCGCGAAGCGGCGGAGACGGGAAGGGTTTTTCGCGCGGAGTTTCGCTTTTTCTGGCCGGATGAGAGCCTTCACTGGATTCTAGTGAGCGGGCGAAGGGTCCCGGGCGAAGTGGGAGTGCCACCCCGCGTGGTGGGCGTGACGCTGAATGTGACGGAACGCCATCAGGCAGCCGAGGCGCTGATCCAGAGCGAAAAGCTGGCGGCGGTCGGCCGTCTCGCGACTTCGATTGCACATGAGATCAACAACCCGCTGGAGTCGGTGACGAACCTGCTCTACCTGGCCCGGCACAGCGACTCGGCGCAGGAGATCGACAAATACCTGAACCTGGCTGACCGGGAGCTGCGGCGCGTTTCCGTCATTACGAACCAGACCTTGCGTTTTCACAAGCAGGCGAGCGCGCCCAAGCCGGTCAGCTCGACAGACCTGTTTGAGAGCGTGTTGTCGATTCATCAGGGGCGGATTGTGAATTCGCAGATCGACGTACAAGAGCGGCAGCGCGCGCCGCAGCCGGTGAACTGTTTCGATGGAGAGATCCGGCAGGTGTTGAGTAACCTGGTGGGCAACTCGATCGACGCGATGCACCCGAACGGCGGGCGGCTGATGCTGCGCAGCCGGGAGGGATTCAACTGGATGACCGGGGAACGGGGCGTGCTGATGACCGTCGCCGACACGGGCGGCGGGATCAGCCCGGTGTCGATGAAAAAGCTTTTCGAGCCGTTTTACACGACCAAGGGCATAGGAGGAACCGGGCTGGGACTGTGGATCAGCCGGGAGATTGTGACCCGCCATCACGGCGCGCTGCGAGTGCGCAGCAGCCAACAGCAGGGAAGGCGGGGTACGGTGTCGACGCTCTTCCTGCCGTTTGACGCGGTGCGGCGCTAGATGGAAGGTGCCTGGACGGGAACGAGCGGGGGGCGGTGAGATACAGCTTACCCCCCAGATGAGGATAAGCTGCACAGGCCTGGGGTACGCTGCGGAGGACGGGAACGCTGCGGGAGTGCGGTCGCGCAGCATTCTCCCGCCTTGCATGGCGACCAGCAAAAGGTAAATGCCCGCAGAGAGGCTTAACCCTTAAGCGAGGACGTCGATACCCATAGAGCGAGCGGTGCCACGGATGCTCTTCATTGCGGCTTCGACGCTGGCGGCGTTGAGGTCGGGCATCTTCTGGGTGGCGATCTCGCGAATCTGGGCCTCGGTGACGGTGCCGACCTTGGTCTTGTTGGGTACGCCGGAGCCCTTGGCGAGGTTGGCTGCCTTTTTGAGCAGCACCGGTGCGGGAGGGGTCTTGGTGATGAAGGTGAAGCTGCGATCGACGTAGACGGTGATGACGACGGGGATGGTAAGCCCCTCCATGTCTTTGGTGGAGGTGCGGGCGTTGAACTGCTTGCAGAACTCCATGATGTTGACCTGGGCCTGACCGAGCGCCGGGCCAACAGGGGGAGCCGGGGTCGCCTTACCGGCGAGGATCTGCAGCTTGACGAGTGTTTGAATCTTTTTCGGCGCCATTTCTGAATAACCTTTCTAGCTTTTAGCTTCCAGCTCTTCGCTTGTTCGTCTTGGCTGCCGGATCCGATGTCTTCACGGACCCTGTAACAGCCGGAGGCTAAAAGCTCATCGCTGCTTTTAAACTACTTTTTCGACCTTGCTGAACTCGAGCTCGACAGGGGTCGAGCGGCCGAAGATGGTGACCATGACCTTGACGGTCTCGCGATCTTCGTTGACCTCGTCGACGACGCCGTTGAAGTTGGCGAACGGGCCGTCGTTGATGCGGACCGATTCGTTTTTTTCGAACTTAATCTTCAGCCGCGGTTTTTCTTTGGAGCTCTCGGCGCGGAAAAGGATCGAACTGACTTCTTCTTCGCTGAGGGCGACCGGTTTGTCGCCGGTGCCGAGGAAGCCGGTGACGCGCGGAGTGTTCTTGATGACGTGCCAGAGATCGTTGTCGAGCTCCATCTCGACCAGCACGTAGCCGGGCAGGAAGACGCGCTCGATGGTCCGCTTCTTGCCGTTGACGATCTCCGAGACGGGCTCGGTGGGGATCATGATGCGGCCGATGCGGTTCTGCAGGCCGAAGGCCTCGATGCGCCCTTCGAGGGACTCGCGCACCTTGCGCTCGAATCCGGAATAGGCGTGGATGATGTACCACTTGAAATTTTCGTTGGCCGGGGGTCCGAGCTTTTCAGGACTTTCGCCCTCGGCTCCTGCGCCTGCTACGACTTCGTCCGCCATCGGTTCCCCTTTTTCCGCCTTTACTGCCAATGCCATCATCACTGCGCCGCACCCATCCATTTCAGAGCGACCTGGATGCCGCGACCGAGGATCGAGTCCACCAGGTAAAAGTAACCGGCAAACGCGAAGACGGTTATGAGCACCACGATCGTCGTCGACTGCACTTCTTTGGCGGAGGGGGTGACCACCTTCCGCATTTCGCCGCGAACGTCTTCCAGAAAATCGCGCAGCCGGGTGAAACTGCCGGAGAGCTGCCCGGGAACTGGAGCCGCGGGGGCCAGCTTGCCTTGCTGTTTGCTGGAGACTTCGTCGTTTGCCGGTGCTAGCGCCTTCGCCATAAAACTTCCCTTGTGGAGACCGATCCGCGTGGGCGGAGATCGTCTCGAATCGCGTTCTTCCGTGTCAAAGTGCAAATGCCAGCGCCGGAACTACGAGCGACGCTGGTCGTACAGAACTGGCAGGGGCGCTCGGATTCGAACCGAGAAGTTCGGTTTTGGAGACCGACAGTTTAACCGTTGAGCTTACGCCCCTAGGAGCCGTTAGCCGCCAGCTCTTCGCTAGAAGCTAACGGCGAATCACTGATTTATTTCGTTTCCTTGTGGTCGGTGTGCTTGCGGCAACGGTTACAGAACTTGGAGAACTCAAGACGACCGGTGGTGGTCTTCTTGTTCTTGGTGGTCGAGTAGTTCCGTTCCTTGCACACGGGGCATTGCAAAGTCACTATTTCGCGCATCTCTTATCCTAACCGATCCCGGAACTCGTGTCCCGGCGATCTGTACCGCTTCGACTCATGAGCGGCTCACTTCGTTTGAAAGCAGTGAGCGGCTCACTGCGTTGTGCCAGGCAGGTCAGCGAGTCAGCAAAAGCTACTCACACCGACTTGCCTGGTAAACCACCGAATCCGCCGACTCGCTGGCTTACTTGATAATCTCCGAGATCGTGCCGGCGCCGACGGTACGTCCGCCTTCGCGGATTGCAAACCGCAGGCCCTTTTCCATCGCGACCGGCGTATGCAGCGTAATCTCCAGCTGCACATTGTCGCCCGGCATCACCATCTCCGTACCCTCCGGCAGCTTCGCCGTTCCGGTCACGTCCGTCGTGCGGAAGTAGAACTGCGGGCGGTACCCGTTAAAGAACGGAGTGTGCCTTCCGCCTTCTTCCTTCGACAACACGTAAATCTCGCCCTTGAACTGGGTGTGCGGCTTGATCGATCCCGGCTTCGCCAGCACCATCCCGCGCTCCACATCTTCCTTCGCAATGCCGCGCAGCAAAAGTCCGGCATTGTCGCCGGCCAGGCCTTCATCCAGCTGCTTCTTGAACATCTCGACGCCGGTCACGACCGTCTTGCGAGTATCCCGGAACCCGACAATCTCGGCCTCCTCGCCCACCTTCACCTTGCCCCGCTCGATACGGCCGGTCACCACCGTGCCCCGCCCCGAGATCGAAAAAATATCCTCGATCGGCATCAGAAACGGCTGGTCGATCGCCCGCGCCGGCAGCGGAACATAGCTGTCGACCGCCGCCATCAGCTCGTCGATCTTCGCCTCCCACTCCGCCTCGCCATTCAACCCGCCCAGAGCCGAGCCGCGAATCACCGGCACATCGTCGCCCGGAAAATCGTACTTCGACAACAACTCCCGCACTTCCATCTCGACCAGGTCGATCAACTCCGGGTCGTCCACCGCATCGCACTTGTTCAGAAAAACCACCAGGCTCGGTACGCCGACCTGGCGCGCCAGCAGCACATGCTCCTTGGTCTGCGGCATCGGCCCGTCGGTCGCCGCAACCACCAGAATGCCGCCATCCATCTGCGCCGCCCCGGTGATCATGTTCTTGATGTAATCGGCGTGCCCCGGGCAGTCGACGTGCGCATAGTGACGGTTGCCCGTCTCGTACTCGACATGCGCGGTCGCGATCGTGATCCCGCGCTCCCGCTCTTCCGGAGCGTTGTCGATCGTGTCGAACGAACGAAACTTGATATTCGGGTTGTGCTTGGACAACACCTTCGTGATCGCCGCCGTCAACGTCGTCTTGCCGTGATCGATGTGACCGATCGTCCCAACGTTCACATGCGGCTTCGAACGGTCAAACTTCTCCTTCGCCATCTCGTCCCCTTATTTCCCTTACTCGTGAATTCCTAGCTACTTGAAACCGATCAGCCCCTGCACGGTGCAAGCGTTGGCACTACGTCCCGCATCGCTGCCACAAAGCAATTCCAGCGAATCAGCACGACGTGATCGTCCCATCTTCCTGCTCATCGCGGAGGGCCCAGAGCCCGTGTTCGTCAGTCCACTCAACAAAGACCTTCATGAATTCGCCATCGAAGAATTCCTTGAAGCGCTTCCTGCCCGTCCGGCGTAAGGCGAAGGAAAACGTGTCTCCCATCCCAAGAGCTCAACTTGCCGCTTGCAGGGCGTCCGCGACCCATGCAGGATGTTCCTCGAGTGGTCCTGCTCACTGCGCTGAAAGGCTTTCGCATTGCGCTTTTGCACTTCGATAAGAGGCGGCAAATCGGACTCCGGGGCTCTCGCGGCTCGCAACCATTCCCCTGTGGTTGCGGGCAAGCCCATCGTTATGATTTGAAAGTTCTGCATAACGCCTCCTCGTTCCACGTCCATCCGCTCCTCAGTAGTAGGCGTAAACCTTCAAAAATCGTGCGCGCAACTCCGGCGCAACCTTCTCGATCATCGAGAGATATTTCTCGCGCACCTGCCCCTGATCGACGCCTTCGAGAGAGGCATAGCGCGCGGGGGCATCTTTGCCGAGCAGGCCCTTGTGAAGAACGCCTTCGAAATCGCGGGCGCGCAGTC
This sequence comes from Acidisarcina sp., assembly GCA_965199205.1. GTDB lineage: Bacteria > Acidobacteriota > Terriglobia > Terriglobales > Acidobacteriaceae > Acidisarcina. The sequence continues at coordinate 1,415,631 of OZ240688.1, read as the reverse complement.
CGGAGCGCTTGACGCGATGAAGAAAATCTTCGACGCGTTTTGCGGAAAAGGTGTCGTGCAACGTCTGGACTACTTCGGCAAAGGTCTTTTCGTTCTGTACGGTCAGTGTTGCCTGCTCAAACATGCCCATCGTCTCGCTATCTCAATCCCCGCCGGGCCTCTTGCCCGGGCGTCACTGCTTGCATCTCATGCCGGCCTGGGACCGGCTCAAACCTGGAGCGGGAGACGGGAATCGGACCCGCGACCAACAGCTTGGAAGGCTGTGACTCTACCACTGAGTTACTCCCGCAAAAACCTGTACCTGACGCAATACAAAGCCAGAAGGCCTGCCCGCCACGGCTCGAACGCTGAGCGGACCTGCCTTGCTGGCGGAGAAGCCTACCGCGAAACCTGGAGCTGATGATCGGGATTGAACCGACGACCTCTCCCTTACCAAGGGAGTGCTCTACCGACTGAGCTACATCAGCCCTGCTACTCATCGTATCGCGAACGGGACGCCGTGAGCGCGATACGGAGAGCAAAACTTCCAATCAGGACGAAGACGACCTGCCGAATGCGGCCGGGATCCATCGTCTTCCATGCCAACCCTGCCAGCGCGGCGAGAACGACGAGGGCGATTGCGCCTTTCCGTCTCGTTCTCGACCTCTCGTCCAGCGGGGCTGCTCCTGAACTCCTCAACCTGTGGTGCACAGGGGAGGATTCGAACCTCCGTAACTCGATGAGTGGCAGATTTACAGTCTGCTGCCATTAACCGCTCGGCCACCTGTGCACATTCCGCAAACCAGCCTTGCCGTCAGTCCAGCCCACAAGCGAACCGGGCCCCGAAGGGTGGCCCTGGAAGTCCGTTGTGGCTTGGAGTCACTGCGATGGGCGGATGCCTGCGGGCAAAACTCCCCTACGTGATAACCAAAGCATCCATGCCGGCATATGTGGAGCTGGCGACAGGATTTGAACCTGCGACCCTCTGATTACAAATCAGATGCTCTACCAACTGAGCTACGCCAGCCCGATTGCCATCTCTTTTGCGTAACCCGGCAGGCACAGGAAAACATCGCTGCATCGCGGCCACGAACCCAAAGATTAGCATACTGAGGGGCGTGGCTGCAATGGTTGCGGCTGGCAGGTGAGGCGGGGCGAGCGTGTCAGGCGCCGGGGGCTTTGACTGCGAGGATTTCGGGTTTATCAATCTCGGGGGCGCGCACGAAAAGGTCTTCGGCCTGAGCGAAGAGCGCCTTGGCGATCTCGCCGCCGAGATGGGCGTTGCGGGCGTCTTCATTGGCGAAGGTGTCGAAGATGCCGTATTTCGAGGGACCGATCTTCAGGGCGTACCACGTGGTGGTGCCGGATTCCTGCTCCGCTAAAGGCTGGGCCGACTTCAGGAAGGCTTCGACTTCCTGCTCCTTGCCCGGTTTTGCTTCCATCTGCGCCCAGATTGCGAACTTGTCCATGACTGTTTCCTCAGCGCATTAGGATGCGAGGGAGAGCGGAAAGCTTCGGGAAAGGACCATGAGCGGGAGGGAGATCGATGTGGTAGGTTCGATTCATGGCCCAGGCAGGCGAGAGCGCCACGTCGCTAGCGGAGTCTTCGACGCCTGGCGTCTCTTCGCCGAAGCGGCGTACGATGGTCTTTCTGCTGATTGCCGGCCTGATGGCGCTGGCGGTTGCGGGGCTGTTGTATTTGCGCAAGCAGGCGCCCCCCGAGGCGGCGCGGCTGCTGCCGGAGTCCGACGGCATTGTCTACTTCAACGCGGGACCGTTGCGAGCGGCGACGGGCTATACCCCGCGGCCGGTCAAGCTCGATCCGGAATACCAGAAATTTGTCGACCAGACCGGCATTCAGTTCGAGCGCGACCTGAACGAGGCTGCGTTTGCGCTGCACGACATGGCGAACCCTCTTGGCCCGAATGGCCCGGTGGCCTTTTCGAGCGTCTTTGTCGGGAAGTTCGACCGGCAGCGGCTGAAGAGTTACCTGGAGCGTATCGCGCAGTCGCAGGAACAGTATGCGGGGCACGAGATCTACAACGTCCCGGTCGAGGGCCGGACGGACCGGGTGGCGATTCTCAGCGCCGATACGGTCGCGGTCTCAAATACGCCGACTGCTGAGCAGATTCACTCCATTCTTGACCGGGAACGCACGGCCATCCTGCCATTTTCGGGGAATTCGCTGCTCTCGCGGCATTATCACGAGATTCCCGTCTTTTCGCTGGCTTGGGGGATGGGAAAGCTGGCGGCCGGGTTCGGCGACGGCTTCAATGTCTTCGGTTTCAAGATTCCGCTGAGCGTGGATGCGACCTTTATCGCCTCGCTGCGGTGGGCGGGGGCGCTGCGCCTGCGGATTGAAGAGATCGCCCCGAACGGGGCGGCCGCGACGCTCTCGGCGGATTCGGTCTCGGGGCTGGTAAGCATTGCCAAAACTGCAGAAAACGCGCTGCCGAACGCATTTACGAATCCGGATACGAAGACGCTGCTCAACAGCGTCGCAATCGAGCATCATAATGACCGGGCGGTAGTGACAGCGACGATTCCGCTGGGTCTGTTGAGAAAGATCACACCCGCGCCTGAGAGCCAGCCAAGCTCGCCGTAGCCCTGTCGATCGAGGTTTCAACGGTAGAACGCCCCGTTTTCAACCTGGCGGGCCAATCGTGCGTCCAATGGTCGTACCTATCAAAGCTTTGCGGAGATCTTCATGCAGGAAAGAAAACATATCGCCATCGCCACGCTGACGCTGCTGGCGGCAGGAACGCCCTTTTTATGCCCGGTTGATGCGGCCGCCCAGAGCACGGTGACCGGCAAGGCCGCGTTCACCGACTATTCGCAGGAATCTCCGGGCACGCGGAGGAAAGTGACGGTGGCCGATTTGCCTGCTCCGTATGCGACGACCTCGGTCGATAACGGTCCGAGCCTGGTGCCAAAGCCGGCGGATGCGTGGCCGAAGGCGCCGATGGGTTTCAAGGTGGAGCAGTATGCGACCGGCCTGGATGATCCGCGGCTGATTCGTACCGCGCCCAACGGAGACCTCTTTGTCTCAGAGAGCGAGATCGACAAAAAGCCGGACACCGGCAAGATCCGGGTCTTCCGCGGCGTCGATGCGAGCGGCAAGCCGAAAGAGGTTGGGATTTATGCGACGGGGCTCTCGCAGCCGTTCGGGCTGGCGTTTTATCCGCTGGGGCCAGATCCGAAGTGGCTGTATGTCGGCAACACCGACACGGTGGTCCGGTTTCCTTACAAGAATGGCGATCTGAAGGCCACGGGCGCAACGGAAAAGCTGGCTGACCTGCCGGGCGGCGGACGGCTGCGCGGCGGCGGCCACTGGACCCGCGATATCGTTTTCTCGAAAGACGGGAAGCGGATGTTCGTCTCGGTCGGCTCGCATTCGAATATCGACGATCCGGATACCCATCCCGAGGAGTTTCATCGCGCGGACGTGCTGGAATTTACCCCGGAGGGCAAGTTTGTGAAGGTGTATGCGTCGGGGATCCGGAATTGCGTCGGGGAGGCGATCCAGCCGGAGACTGGCGAGCTGTGGTGCTCGACCAATGAGCGCGACCAGCTGGGCGACAACCTGGTGCCGGATTACATCACCCACGTGCAGGAGGGCGGCTTCTATGGCTGGCCGTGGTATTACATGGGCAGTCATCAGGACCCGCGGCTGGCGGGCAAGCATCCGGAGTTGAACGGCAAGGTGCTGGTTCCGGATGTGCTGCTGCAGCCGCACTTTGCGTCGCTCGAAATGACGTTCTATGAAGGCTCGGAATTTCCGGCTGACTACAAGGGACAGATCTTCGCCTCGGAGCATGGTTCCTGGAACAAGTCGAAGCGGGCCGGATACGAGGTGATCATGGTTCCCGTGGAAGGCGGGAAGGCGACCGGGGAGTATGAGGACTTCTTGACCGGCTTCGTTACGGCATCGGGCGATGCTTGGGGGCGGCCGGTGGGCGTGACGGTAGCGCAGGACGGCTCGCTCTTTGTGACAGACGACGGGTCGAAGTCAATCTGGCATGTGACGTATACGGGCAAGGCTGGAGGGGCATCGGGGCAGTAGGACCTGTCGGTCAGACTGGGACAAGTTGGAGCCCGGCAGAAAGCCGCCTCGGTGAGGCGGCTTTTTCGCTGCGTTCTGCAGCCGGATGGAAAAGGTCTAGAAGCCGCCGCCGGTCAGAGTGTCGAGCTTGGGCGTGGCGGAGGCGGTGTCGATCTGGTTGAGCTGGTCCATGGTCATGCGCAGGTACTTGTGCGGATTGACGGGAATGTTCTGGATGCGGACCTCATAGTGAACGTGAGGGCCGGTGCTACGGCCGGTGAGGCCGATGTAGCCGATGACCTGGCCGCGGCGGACCTGATCGCCGGCGGCAACGGCGAAGCCTGACATGTGGCCGTAGAGGGTTTTGATGCCGTGGCCATGATCGATCACGACTTCCCGGCCGTAGCCATTGCCCATGGCCGCGGTCTCGACGATGCCGTCGCCGGTGGCATGGATGGGCTCGCCGAAGTGAGCGGAGATATCGATGCCGGCGTGAAAGGCGCCCTCTCCGTTAAAGGGATCTTCGCGTTCGCCAAAAGAACTGGTGACGGGCCCAACCACGGGCCAGAGAGAGGGAGCGTCAATCAGCCCGGCCCAGCTGCCGGCCGAGGAGAAGCCGCGGCTGCCGAAGTGGACAAAACGCCCGGAGAGCGCGGTGGTGCGAAGGGCGGTGAACTGGTCGAGCGACTGGTGGTAGGCCTGATCGGTAATGGTATCGGCGGTCACGGTCGCGACGCCGACAGGGGTGGTGGCGACGACCGGCTTGGGCTGGCTGAGTTTGCCCTGGGTGAGGCCGTAGAGGGCGCTGACCTCGGTGGCGAGCGAGCCGAGAGACGCGGCCTGGATATCTTTCTGGTGAGCGACCTGCTCCATCTGCAGATAGTCTTTGCGGATGGCCTCGCGCTGGGAGCGTACCTCGTTGAAATGAGAGGTCTTGAGCAGCATGCGAGAGTAGGAGCCGGCCATGCCTGTGATGGAGAAGGCGCCGACGACGGCGGCGGCGACAAAGACATACGCGTATTTGAGAGGGATGGGGATCTTGCGCAGCCGGCCGTCCTCTTCTCGCGCGACAAAGATGATGTAATAGCGACTACGCAATAGGCTTCTCGACTCTGGAATAAGGACGTTGCCGGCGGGAAGAACGTTCCCTGCTGCAGCGCCGGCTGTCGTTTCGCTGCGGCAACATGCTCATCGTCCGACCGTAACTCTTTAGAAACGCTAACAGAGTGACGGATGGGGGTCAACGCTGGTTTCATTCGTTCGATTGGCCGGTTGGGTGGAGAATCCTGCATCATGAATACAGAGGAAATGGCCTGGAACAGGCTCATTGGGATTCCTTCCGCGGCGCATTGAGCCGCCCAGGATCGGTGTCGGGATGAGGAATGAGGGAGAGTCTACCCGGGAGCGGCAGCAGAGCTCTGGTGGTGAGCTGGCCTTGATCGCCGGGGTGCGGACGCGAGCGGGCTCGGCGAGTGGGCGGGTGCGGCTGGGGATTGGGGACGATTGCGCTCTGCTGCGGCCGGCAGCGGGCGAGGAACTCGCGGTTACGACCGACTTTTCGCTGGAGACGGTTCACTTCCGGCGGGATTGGCATACCCCGGAGTCAGTCGGCCATCGCTGCCTGGCGCGGGGGCTGAGCGACCTGGCGGCGATGGGGGCGCGGCCCATGGCGACGTTTCTTTCTCTGGCATTGCCGAAGGAGTTAACAGCGGCCCGGCGCGGGCAACGCAGCTGGGCCGATCGGTTTCTTGATGGGCTGCTGGCGCTAGGGGAACGGATGGAGGTTTCGCTGGCGGGGGGTGATACGGCGCAGTCGCCGATGGCAGGGCGGCCTGGCCCGAAAGGGCGCGGTCCGGGGCTGGTGCTGGCGGATATTGTGCTGGTTGGCGGGGTGAAGCGAGGGCGAGCGCTGCTGCGGTCGGGGGCGCGGGCAGGCGATTGGATCTATGTGACCGGGGCGCTGGGCGGCGCGGCGGCGGAGTTGCTGGCATTAGAGCGGAATCCGGCGAGATTTGCCGGCCTCGCCAAGGCGGAGCGCGGACATCCGCACCTCTTCCCGGAGCCGCGGATCGCGGCGGGATTGAAGCTGGTGCGGAAGCGCCTGGCGACGGCGGCCATCGATCTGAGCGATGGGCTCTCGACCGACCTGCGGCACCTGTGCGAGGAGTCCGGCCTGGGAGCGGAGATCGAGGCCGCCGCGGTGCCGATCCATCCCATGGCCGGGCTGGCCGAGGCGGCAGGCTGGGCGCCTTCGGCGCTGGAACTGGCGCTCCATGGCGGGGAGGATTATGAACTACTGTTTTCCGCGTCTCCGCAGGTGAAGATGCCGCAGGCGATCGGCAGGGTGGCGGTGAGCCGGGTGGGCAAGATGCGCAAACTGCGCAAGGGGAGGCCGATGGTCCAGATCGTCCGATCAACTGGGAAGAATGAGGCGCTGGAGGCTGGGGGATGGGAGCATTTTCGGAAATAGGCGGACCGGTCACGACCCGGTGATGGGCGACGACAGTGCTGATGGATGGGAGTGGTGTAGGTCTGTAACGCCAAGGCGCCGCAGCCGGTCAGTTCTCCCGAGCCAGAGATCGACTCCCCTTTCAAAGGCTCGATGCGAGCCGGATGCACCTTGCTGGAACGGTTGCCCTGGGCTTTTCTAGAGGCTTTTCTAGAGGGATGATCTGCACGGCGGAAGACAGGCTGGCCAGGTATGCCGCGCTCTATTCAGCCGCCTTGGAGCGTTGACGTTGCCGACAGGCTGACTTCGCAGCAAGCACCTCAGCGGTGCGCGAAGTCGCTCGCCACGGTCCGACCAGCCAGGTCCTTCAGTGGCCCAAGCTGCCTCTATGGCATTGCTGACGGCATAGCTTGGTACCATCAATAGAGTCATGTCGAACAAGAAAACGCGCGTCCGTTTCGCGCCCTCGCCTACGGGAATGCTGCATGTGGGCAACGCTCGCACGGCCCTCTACAACTGGCTCTATGCCCGGCACGCCGACGGCGATTTTGTGCTGCGGATTGAAGACACCGACCTCGAACGCAGCGAAGAGAAGCACGAAGCGCAGTTGATGGACGACCTGCGCTGGATGAGGCTGCTGTGGGATGAGGGGCCGGAGTTTGCGGCCTTTGGAGGAGACGCGATTGGCGGCGGCCCGCATGGGCCCTACCGGCAGTCGGAGCGGCTGGAGATCTATCGCGAGCACACGGACCGGCTGCTGGCGGAGGGGAAGGCTTACCGTTGCTTCTGCACCCCGGAGGAGCTGGAAGCAGAGCGGAAGCTGGCGGCAGCAGAGCATCGCCCGCAGATTTATTCGCGGCGGTGTCTGGCGATTCCCGCGGGCGAGAGCCAGGCGCGGGCTGCGGGCGGGGAGCATTTTGCCGTGCGGCTCGAGATTCCTGACCGGCCGCTGCGCTTTCATGACATGGTGCGCGGGCAGGTCGAGTTTGCGGCCGGCGCGGTGAGCGACCCGGTGCTGGTGCGCTCCGCGAGCGGCATCTCGGCGGGGGTACCGGTCTATAACTATGTCGTGACGGTCGACGATGCGCTGATGGAGATCACGCACGTGATCCGGGGCGACGACCATATCTCGAACACTCCCAAACAGGTGGCGATCTATGAAGCCTTTGGCTGGACGGTGCCGGAGTTTGCGCACCTGTCGACGATCCTGGGCGCGGACCGGGAGCGGCTCTCCAAGCGCCATGGGGCGACCTCGATTGCGAGCTTCCGCGAGATGGGGATCTTGCCGGAAGCGCTGGTGAACTACCTGGCGCTGCTCGGCTGGGGCGCTGAAGGCGGGTTGCGGGAGACGTTTACGCCGGAGGAGCTGGTCAGGGAGTTCAAGCTGGAGCGGGTGACGGCTTCGCCGGCGGTCTTTGATTTTGACAAGTTGAACTGGTTGAACCGGCATTATTTGAAGCTGGCGGAGCCGGGCCGGCTGGTGGATCTGGCGTGGCCCTATTTCGTTGCAGCGGGGGAGTTGCCGGGGGAGCTTTCTGAGGCAATTTCCAGCTGGTTTGCGAAGCTGCTGACGCTTTTCCTGCCGGCGGTCGATCGGCTGGACCAGCTGCCATCGAAGACCCGTTTCGTCTTCGGGCTAAATGTGGCCGCGGCGAAAGCTGAGCCGGAGAATACGGCATTGCTTGAGACGGAGAGTGCGAGAAAGGTGCTGGGCGCGCTGACGGCCCGGGTTGAGGCTCATGATGGGCCGGTGACAGCGGAGCAATTTAAGGCCTGGATGAACGAGGTCAAGGTCGAGACGGGGGTGAAGGGGAAGGAACTCTTTCATCCGGTGCGGATTGCGCTGACCGGGTCGCATTCGGGGCCGGAGTTTGACAAGCTGATTCCGCTGATTGAGGAGGGCAGCGGGTTGGCAATGCCCCGGCATCTTCCGAGTGTGAAAGAGCGCTTGGTTCGGTTTGTGGGGTAGGGTGGGTTTCTTTTGTCTTGCTTGTTTTTGGGGGGTTGGGATGGGGATCCCTCCACTGCGCTTCGCTCCGGTCGGCATAACAATGTTTGGAGTGGTGTCGCGATGATGGTTTTCAGCTTTGTGTTGGTTTGCCGCCGTGGGCGGTGAGGGTGACGGGGATGTTGCCCCGGGTGGCGTTGGAATAAGGGCAAACCTGGTGGCCCTCGGCGACCAGCTTTTCGGCGGCGGGCTGGTCGAGGTTGGGGATGGTGATGTCGAGGTCGACGGCGATCTCGAATCCGCCGGTGTCGTTGGGGCCGATGGCAACCTTGCTGAGGATGGAGACTTTGCCGATGTCGAGCTTCTGCTGGCGGGCGACGTGCTCCATTGCGCCGGTAAAACACGCCGCGTAGCCGGCGGCGAACAGCATCTCGGGATTGGCTAGTTTCGCGGGGCTTCCGTCGGGCGGCGGGTGGGTGAGATCGAGCTTGAGTGCGCCGTCGGAGCTCTCGACGTGTCCGGTGCGGCCTCCGGTCGAGGTGACGGAGGCGGTATAGAAGGGCTTCATGGATTTCCTTTTCTTTTCGTGAACAAACTCATGGAGTGAAACAGATTGGATGCGCCAGATTGGATTCTATGCAAAGCAAGAGTGAAGTGGGGAAGGGAAACGCGCCGGCGATGAAGCTGGCCTTTGCTCCTGCCTGGGAGGCGAAGGTGCTGGCCGGGCGGCCGCTGATCCTGCCGCGGCGGTCGTTTGTATATCCGCAGCAAGTGGAAGAGGTGGAGCGCGGGGCGCTGGAGGTACTGGTGCGTCCGCCTGTGGGAGCGGCGGAGCGGGATGAGTACCTGGCGACCTTCGCGCTGGGCTTTGCCGACCCGGCGGTGCCGACGGGGGTGTGGTCGTGCCCGGACCCGGAGTGGCTGTGCGCGGTGGCCGGGGGGTATGCATACCTGGTGAATACGGCTGACCCCGGCGCGTGGGACCAGGTGGAGTACCGGCCGGTGCTGGCGGTGATTCCGCTGGTCGAGCAGGGGCTGCTGCTTTTCTCGGGGCACCAGTCGATGGTGGCTTACGGGCCGAAGGGAAAGGCGTGGGAGACGAGGCGGCTTTCGTGGGAGGGGTTCCAGGTGCTGAAGGTGGAGGGAACGAGTTTGACGGGGCTGGGATGGGACCTGATAACGGACCGGGAGTATGAGTTCGAGGTGGATTTGCGGACGGGGACGCATGTGCGGCTGGGGTTGGATGGCTGAGGTAGTGGGAACTGCAGATCCCTCCACTGCGCTGCGCTGCGGTCGGGATGACAATTCTGGGGTTTGTTGCCGGCGCGCCACATTGTTTCAGATTGCGGGTTCAGGCTGGAAGAAACTCAGCGCGGCGTCGGATTGTTCTTTGACGCGGTAGCGGGTGAGGGTGCCGTAGCGCTCGGCGAGGGGCTGTTTTTTGAGGTGTTCGGCGATGACGATGGTCTGGGGCGTGAGCAGCGAGCTGCATTCGCCGCCGAGCAGGTCGAGAGTGGCGGCGTATTCGTGGGCGGCTTCGTAGGGCGGATCGAGGAAGATGAGGTCGAGCTTGCGCTCGTGCTGGGCGAGCCTTCGCAGGAAGGACGAGACGGTGCGGGGTTCGAGGCCATACCTGGAGACGATGCCGAGCGATTTCAAATTGAGGCGGATGGCGTCGAGGGCGGGCTCGGCCTGCTCGACAAAGAGGACCATGGCAGCGCCGCGGCTGATCGCTTCGATGCCGTTGGCCCCGGAGCCGGCGTAGAGGTCGGCGAAGGTCGAGCCGGGAATGCGCGGCGCGAGGATATTGAAGAGAGTTTCGCGGAGCCGGTCGCTGGTGGGGCGAGTGGCCAGTCCGGCGGGCGCGGCGAGGCGGCGGGAGCGATAAATTCCGGAGATGACCCGCATCCGCTTCATGGTAGCAGCCATTGCTGGCGACAGGGCTGACAGCGGCTGGAGTTGCGGCGGAAGGCGGCCGGTTCCACGACGCCAAGCGGGTCCACCCACTACAATGACGAGAGCCGGATCGAGCCGCGAGGCTGGACGGACCAGAGCAAGAGAACGGAACGGAGCGGCACGATGCGAGGTTGGTCATTTCCGATGGGACGATGGTTCGGCGTCGATGTCCGCATCCATGCGTTCTTCCTGCTCCTCACCGGTCCCTGCATGCTGGCGGCGACCTCGGCGAACCTGGGCATCTGGCGGGGCATGGTGTTGTGGTTGCTGCTGCTGGGCGTGGTCGGGGTGCGGGAGATTCCACGCCTCATCGGTGCGGCTTATTTCGGATTGCAGATCCGGAATATTCTGCTGCTGCCGACCGGCGGCTTGTATGCGTATGCCAACCCGGAGAGCACGGAGCGCGCGGCAAGCCCCCGGGTGCAGACGCCGATGGCGATGCTGGGGCCTCTGGCGAACCTGTTTTTCGGGTTGATCGTGGCCGGGCTGATTGCCGGCTCGACCTCGCAGGTGAGCCTGATCGAGGTGCCCTGGATTACGACCGCGCACCTGATGCGTTCGACGGTGTGGCTGAGTGTCTTCCTGGGATTGGTCAACATTCTGCCCGCCTACCCGCTGGATGGCGGACGGGTGCTGCTGAGCGAGTTCAAGCGGTCCAAAGAAGCGGCGCAGGCGAGCCGATCGGCGGCCGGCATCAGCCAGGTGCTGGCGGTGGTGGTCTTTGCCGCAGGCATTGCGTTGCGGATGCCGTGGATGGTAATGGCGGGTTTTTTCATCTTCATCGGGGCGCAGTTGGAGGACCAGGGCACGCTGTTTCAGTCGGTGGTCGATAACGTTCGCATGAAGGACGTGATGTTGACCGATTTTTCGACGATGTCGCCTTCGGATACGCTGGAGGACGCGCTCTTCAAGACGATCCACAGCCTGCAGGATGATTTCCCGGTGGTGCGGGGGGTGAACCTGGTGGGGGTGGTGTCGCGGCAGAGCATCCTCGATGCGCTGCGCGCCGATGGCAACGGGTATATACAGGGCGTGATGTCGCGGGCCTTCCAGGTGGCGCAGCCGGATGATTCCCTGGGCGCGATGATCCGCCGGATGACGGCCGGCCGCGGCCTCTCGCTGATGCCGGTGACGGAGGGCGAACGGATCGTCGGGATCGTGACGCTGCAGAACCTGATGCACTCGATGGGGCTGCTGGCGGAGCACCGCAAGCTGCAGCGGCAGCAGCGGTAGACGGTATGGGCGAGGCTTCAGACAGAAGCAGAGCGGGAGAGCAGGCGCTGGCTCCCGGGCTGTACCTGGTGGGGACGCCGATCGGCAATCTTGAAGACATCACTTTGCGGGCGCTGCGGGTGCTGAAGAGCGCCGACCGGATTGCCTGCGAAGACACGCGGCAGACCCAGAAGCTGCTGAACCATTTCGGCATTGCCACCCCGACAACCAGCTGTCACGAGCACAACGAGGCGGAGAAGGCCGCGGAGTTCGTGGCGGAACTGACGCAGGGCGCGCGGATCGCGGTGGTCTCGGATGCGGGGATGCCGGGCATCTCGGACCCGGGGATGGTGCTGGCGCGGGCAGCGATCAAGGCGGGTGTCGCGGTGTACCCGATCCCCGGGGCGAATGCGGCGGTGAGCGCGCTGGTGGCTTCGGGGCTGGCAACGGGGAGCTTTTTCTATGCGGGGTTTCTGCCGGCGAAGAGCGGAGCGCGGCGAGCGGAGCTGGAGCGGCTGGCCGGGCTGGTCGCGGAAAGCGAGGCGCTGACTCTGGTGTTCTATGAGGCTCCGCACCGGATTTTAGAGACGCTGGGGGATGTGGAGAAGGTGTGGGGCGTTGGGTGCCGCGTGGTGGTTGCGCGGGAGGTGACGAAGCTGCATGAGGAATTTCTGCGGGGGACGGCGGTGGAGGTGAGAGCGTCGCTGGCTGCGCGGGAGCGGGTGCGTGGGGAGATCACTTTGCTGATCGAGGCAAAGGCGCTGGCGGCCGAGGCTGACGGGGCTGGTCTTTCGGTGAAGGAGCGAGTGGCCGAGCTGCAGCGGAGCGACGGGCTGGACGAGATGACGGCGCTCAAGCGGGCGGCGCGGGAGCGGGGAATGTCGAAGAGCGAGGCCTATCGGGAGCTGCAGCGGTCGCGGCGGTAACGCGCTCAAGCTTTGCGCCTGCATGCCGAGGGCGCGGCACTCCCCACGATCAGATACCATTGAGAGAGCATGATTTTGCCCTTTGTCCGCGAGCTGCTTGCGGACCTGGAACATACTGATTCGTTTGAGCGCGTACGACGGCATCTGAGCCTGGCTGCGGGGCGGAGGCGCGTCTCCGGACTGACGTCGACGGCGCGCGCGCTGCATCTGCCGCTGTTTGCGAGGGCGGCGCAGGTGCCGGTGGTCGTGGTGGTGGCCGACAATAAAGCCGCCGATGCCCTGCAGATTGCCGTACGGGCGGCGTGCGAGCTTACGGGTGCGATTCCTGCCGAGCGCGTGGTCAAGCTGCCGGCCCATGACGTCCTCCCTTTTGAAAATCTCTCGCCACACCCCGATGTGCAGGAGCAGCGCGCCTCGGTGCTGTGGAAGATCGCGACCGGCACCGTCTCGATGGTGATTGCGCCGGTCGAGGCGATTGCGCTGCGCATGTTCCCGGCGACCTATTATCTCGACCTGGCGCGGGTGCTGCGCCGCGGGGAAGAGGTCGATGTCGACGAGCTGCTGGGGCACCTTGCGGCGGTCGGCTACACGGCGATGGACATTGTCGAGATGCCGGGGCAGTTCACGCGGCGCGGCGGCATCCTGGATATTTATTCGCCGGAGATGGACCGGCCGGTGCGGCTGGAATTGTTCGGCGACGAGATCGAGTCGATCCGGAAGTTCGATCCGGAGTCGCAGCGTTCGTCGACCCCGATGGACGAGGCGACGCTGCTGCCGCTGACGGAGACGCCGGTGACGGAGCGGCTGCTGGCGGCGGTGCATGCGCGCTTGAGCGGGAGTTCGCTCGAAGACGGCGCGGATGTAAACGTCGAGCGGGCGGTCTCCGCAGGCGGCGTGACGGTGTTTCCCGGGTGGGAGTTCTTCTCGACGATTGCCGGCGCGAGCGGCACGATCTTCGACTTGTTTACGCGCTGCCAGGTTTTTGTCGAAGAGCCGGCGATGATCAAGAACCAGGTGGAGCGCTGGTGGAACAAGGTCGAGCAGCGGCACGATCGCAGCGGGATCGGGTCGCTGATTCGACCGGGCGATGTATATCTCGAGCCTGAAAGACTGCTGGCGACGCTGGCGGCGAAGGCGGGACTGGATATCGATCAGCTGGGCGTCGTCGATGTGCTGGATGAAGACCTGACGCTGGGCGAAGTGGCTTTTGAGTCGCGGCCGACGCTGCGCTTTCATGGGTCGATTCCCGCGCTGGTCGAGCAGTTGAAGACGCTGATGGAGCAGTCGGTGCGCATGGTGCTGGCGGTGCCGAACCAGGGCGAGGTGGAGCGGCTGGCCAACCTGCTGCGCGAGTATGGGCTGCCGTATCGGCTGGGCAGCCGGGCGCAGCATGCCGGCAGCGAGAACATCTACGACGAATCCAGCTACCTGACGGGCGACCTGAGAACGCCGATCCTGCTGCGGGCGGCGATCGCGAACGGGGTGAGTTTTCCGGACTCCAACCTGGTGCTTTTTGGCGCGAACGATCTTACCGACGAGGCCGATGTGACGGCGCGGCCGGTGGTGAGGAAGTCGAAGTCGAAGACGGCGGCGTTTGTCTCGGACTTCCGCGACCTGACGATTGGCGATTATGTCGTTCACGTGGAGCATGGCATCGCGCGCTATCTGGGGCTCAAGGAGATCGAGCAGGACGGCGTGACGGTCGAGTTCATGATCCTGGAGTTTGCGGAGCAGGCGCGGCTCTATGTGCCGCTGACGCGGCTGGACCTGATCCAGAAATACCGGTCGACCGATGCCGGGCCGGCGCCGGTATTGAACCGGATGGGCTCGCAGCAGTGGGCGAAGACCAAGGCGCGGGTGAAGAAGGCCATGCAGGACATGGCCGATGAGCTGTTGAAGCTCTATGCGCAGCGCAAGGCGGCGCAGGGGCATGCCTTCCCGGCGGACAACGAATTCCAGCGCGAATTTGAAGACGCCTTCGATTACAACGAGACCGACGACCAGCTGGCGGCGATCGCGGACATTAAACGCGACATGGAATCGACGATGCCGATGGACCGGCTGCTCTGCGGCGACGTGGGCTACGGCAAGACCGAAGTGGCGATGCGCGCCGCCTTCAAGGCCGTGCAGGACGGCAAGCAGGCGGCGGTGCTGACGCCGACGACGGTGTTGAGCTTCCAGCATTTCGAGACCTTCAAGAAGCGCTTCAAGCAATTTCCCATTGAGATCGAAATGATTTCGCGCTTTCGCACGGCGAAAGAGCAGAAGGTCATTCTCGAAAAGGTGGAGAGCGGGCGGGTGGACATTCTGATCGGCACGCACCGGCTGCTCTCGAAAGATTTGAAGTTCCATGACCTGGGTTTGCTGGTGGTCGATGAGGAGCAGCGCTTCGGGGTGCGCCATAAAGAGCGGCTGAAGCAGATGCGGCGCGAGATCGATGTGCTGGCGATGTCGGCGACACCGATTCCGCGAACGCTGCACATGTCGCTGGTGGGGCTGCGCGATATGAGCGTGATCGAGACGCCGCCGAAAGACCGGATGGCGATCCAGACGGTGGTGGCGAAGTTCGATGAGAAGCTGGTGCGCTCGGCGGTCGAGGTGGAGCTGGAGCGGGGCGGCCAGGTCTACTTCGTGCATAACCGGGTAGAGACGATTTATGAGCTTGCCGCCAAGATCCATGAACTGGTGCCGGCAGCGCGGGTGATCGTGGGCCACGGACAGATGGGCGAGGCGGAGCTCGAGAGGGTGATGCTGGCCTTTATGAATCACGAGTACGACGTGCTGGTGGCGACGACAATTATTGAGAATGGGCTGGATATTCCGCTGGCGAATACGATCCTGATCAACCGCGCCGACCGGCACGGCTTGTCGGAGCTCTACCAGTTGCGCGGCCGCGTGGGGCGATCGAATCGCCGGGCTTACTCGTACCTGCTGATCCCTGCGGAGCAGGAGTTGACCGAGATTGCGCGGCGGAGGCTGGCGGCGCTCAAGGAATTCTCCGATCTTGGAGCGGGATTTAAGATCGCGGCGCTTGACCTGGAACTGCGCGGAGCGGGCAACATGCTGGGCGGCGAGCAGAGCGGGCACATTGAAGCGATCGGCTTTGAGCTTTACACCTCGATGCTCGAAGAGGCCGTCGGCAAGCTGAAGGGCGAGGATCGCCAGGAACGCACCACGACGCTGTTAAACCTGGGCATCAGCCTGCGGGTGGATGAGAGTTATATTCCGGAAGAGAACCAGCGCTTGCGGATCTACAAGAAGATCGCCGGCGCGCAGGATGAGGTGACGCTGACCGACGTGCGCGCGGAGCTCGAAGATCGCTACGGGCCGCTGCCGGAGAGCGTGATTCACCTGCTCGAGGCGGCGATGCTGCGGCTGGAGTGCGAGCGGCTGGGTGTTTCACAGGTGGACCGCAAGCGCGACCAGATCCACGTGCGGTTCATGGAGAAGGCGAATGTCGACCCGAGCCGGCTGATGATGCTGGTGGCGAAAAATGTGAAGCGCGGGGCGCAATTTACGCCGCAGGGCGTGCTGCGGTATCCGCTGGCCTCTTCGCAGCCGCAGGAAGTGCTGATGGAAATCCGGCTGTTGCTCGACGAGTTGGAGCTGGAGCAGGTCGCTGCACAATAAGCCACTAAAACTGTTACAGATGCGGAGATTTGGAATGGTGAAGCTGAAGGACGCGGCAGTGTTGCTGGTTTGTGGAGGACTAATGGCGACGATGAGCTCTCGATCGCAGGCGCAGGCCGGCGGGCACGCCACCAATGCGGAGTCGTTTACCAGGCTGGCGGACGATTATTTTGAGCAGTCCTTTTTCAAGTACTCCCCAACGGGCGGCACGCTTGCCGGCTTTCACCAGTACGACACCCGGCTGGAGGACTATAGCCGTTCATCCGTCGATGCCGAGGTCGCGACGCTACGGGGGTTTGAGACGAAGTTTGCGGCGATACCGTCCGCGCAGCTCGATGTGACGACGCAGGGCGACCTGGAGCTGGTGCTCGCAAATATTCGCGGTCAGTTGCTGGCGCTTCAAACGATCCGGCAGTGGGAGAAGAATCCGGACAATTACTCTAGCGGCGTGACGAACAGCATCTTCAGCCTGATGGAGCGCAAGTTTGCGCCGCCGGATGAGCGGCTGCGATCGGTGATCGCCCGCGAGAAACAGATTCCGGCGGTCTTTGCCGCGGCGCGGCAGAACCTGAAAAATCCGCCGCACATTTACACCGAGATTGCGCTGCAGCAGATTCCGGATATCGTCAGTTTTTTTCAGCATGACGTGCCTGATGCTTTTACCGATGCCAGCGACCCGGCGGTGAAGGCGGAGTTTGCGAAGACGAATGCGGCGGTGATTGCCGCGCTGCAGGATTACGGGAGCTGGATGAAGACCGACCTGCTGCCGCGCTCGAAGGGGGATTTCCGGATCGGGGCTGACGCTTTCTCGAAGAAACTGCTGTATGACGAGATGGTGGACATGCCGCTCGACCGGCTGCTTGAGATCGGGTACGCCGACCTGCGGAAGAACCAGGCCGAGTTCGACAGGATTGCGAAAGAGGTCGACCCGTCGAAGACGCCGAAGGAGGTACTGGCCGACCTTGCTGCGGTGCATCCGCCGCCGGACCAGCTGCTGCAGTCTTTTCACGATCAGTTCGAGGGGTTGATCAAGTTCATTCGCGAGAAGAAGATCGTGACCATTCCGTCGGAGGTGCAGCCGACGCTCGAAGAGACGCCGCCCTTCATGAGGGCGACGACCTTCGCTTCGATGGACACGCCGGGACCGTTTGAGAAGCATTCCACCACTGCTTACTTCAATGTAACGCTGCCGGACAAGAGCCTGACGCCGGCGCAGACCGCCGACTATATGGCTGCGTTTAATGTCGGCACGATTGTGAGCACCTCGGTGCATGAGGCGTACCCGGGCCACTATATCCAGTTCCTGTGGCTGCCGGAGGTGCCGGGCAAGGTGCGCAAGCTGCTGGGCGCGTCGAGCAACGCAGAGGGGTGGGCGCACTATTGCGAGCAGATGATGCTCGACCAGGGCTACGGGCAGCCGGGCGCGGGGGCCAAGGACGCGCGGGAGGCGAAGCTGATCCGGCTGGGGCAGCTGCAGGATGCGCTGCTGAGGGATGCGCGCTTCATCGTTGGCATCAAGATGCATACCGGACAGATGAGTTTTGACCAGGCGATCGATTTTTTTGTGAAAGAGGGCTATCAGTCGCGCTCGACGGGGACGGTCGAGACCAAGCGCGGAACGGCGGACCCGACCTATCTCTACTACACGCTGGGCAAGCTGCAGATCATGAAGCTGCGCGCCGATATGCAGAAGAAGCAGGGAACGGCTTTTTCGCTCGAGCAGTTTCACGATGATTTTCTGAAGCAGGGTTTTCCTCCGATTAAGATTGTGAGGCGTGAAATGATGGGGGATGATTCGCCGACTCTATAACGGCAGCGGCTGTGCTGTTAGAGAAGATCCTGACCCTCGGCGAAGTGAAGGGAGTATGAGAGCATGACGAAGAGAGTACGCAAAGCAGTTTTTCCGGCGGCCGGTCTCGGTACGCGCTTTCTGCCTGCAACCAAAGCGATCCCCAAAGAGATGTTGTCGCTGGTCGACAAGCCGATCATTCAGTATGGCGTCGAAGAGGCGCTGGCGGGCGGCATTGAAGAGATCATCATTGTCACGGGGCGCGGCAAAACGGCGATCGAAGACCACTTCGATATCAGCTATGAGCTGGACGCGCTGCTGGAGTCTCGCGGCAAGAAGGCGCTGCTGGAGTTGAGCCGGAGCATCTCGGGCATGGCGCGCATTGTCACGGTGCGGCAGAAGGAAGCCAAGGGCCTGGGGCACGCGGTTCTGTGCGCGAAAGAGCTGATCGGCGATGAGCCGTTTGCGGTGATCCTGCCGGACGATGTGATCGACGCCAAGACCTCGTGCATCGGCCAGATGATTGGCGTTTATGACGAGATGCAGGGTTCGGTGCTGGCGACGATGGAGATCGACGGGCCGGGGATCTCGGCCTATGGGGTGCTGGACTGCACGCCGAGCTCGAAGAACAAAGACATTCTCGAAGCCAAGGGGATGGTGGAGAAGCCGAACTTTGAAGACGCTCCGTCGAAGTATGCGATCATCGGCCGCTATGTTTTAACGCCGGCGATCTTTGCCGAGCTGGAGAACCTGACGCCGGGCGCGGGCGGGGAACTGCAGTTGACCGACGGGATCAAGAGCCTGTTGCAGCACGAGAAGGTCTACGGGTATAACTTCGAGGGAATTCGCCACGATGCCGGTGATAAATTCGGAATGCTGAAGGCAACGGTCGAGTTTGGGCTCAAGCATGCCGAGCTTGGTTCGCAGTTTCGCGACTACTTGAAGACGCTTTCCCTGTAGAGGGTGGCAATCGTAACCGTTACGGTTACGATTTTTTCCACTTGATGTTGCAGCCGATGCTGGGCTTCTGGGTTGCAGCCACGGGCTGGCCGGCAAGCACCGCCTGGATAGCCGCGCGAAGGTCTCGGCCGGTGACGGGAATGCCGTTGCCGGGGCGGCTGTCGTCGAGCTGGCCGCGGTAGACGAGCTCCAGGCCTTTGTCGAAGAAGAAAAAGTCTGGCGTGCAGGTGGCGTCGTAGTTGCGGGCGGCCTGCTGCGATTCGTCATAGAGATAGGGAAACTTGAAGCCAAGCCTTTCGGCTTGCTGGCGCAGGGCGGGCGGCGAATCCTCGGAGTAGCAGTCCGCGTCGTTGCTGCTGATGGCGACGACGCCCATTCCCTGCTGGACGAACTCATTCCCCAGGGCTGCCAGCTCCTGCTCGACATGCTTCACGAAAGGGCAATGGCGGCAGAGGAACATGACCAGCAATCCATGTTGGCCGCGAAGCTGATTGAGGCCGAGGGCGTGGCCGGTGGTGACATCCGGCAGAGTGAAGCATGGAGCTTCGGTGCCGAGGGCGATCATTGCAGACTCTGTGCGGGCCATAGATTCTCCTTTTATCCGGAAACGAGGCTCTCTAAAAGAGCGTGACTTGTTTGCGCGGCAGCGGCAGGCCGAAATGTTCGTAGGCGAGGCGGGTGGCGACGCGTCCGCGAGGGGTGCGATCAAGAAAGCCGATCTGGATGAGGAAGGGCTCGTAGACCTCTTCGAGAGCGTCTTCTTCTTCGGCGAGGGTGGCGGCCAGGGTATTGAGGCCGACCGGGCCGCCGTCGTATTTTTCGATAATGGTGAGCAGCAGGCGGCGGTCGAGTTCGTCGAAGCCGTGGGCGTCGACCTCGAGCATTTTGAGCGCGGCCTCGGCGGTGGGACGGTCGATCGAGCCGGTGCCGCGTACCTGGGCGTAGTCGCGGACGCGCCGCAGCAGGCGGTTGGCGATGCGCGGCGTGCCGCGGGAACGCATGGAGATCTCGGCGGCGCCGTCATGATCGATGGGAACGTTCATCACCTCGGCGGAGCGTTCGACGATGTAACGCAGGTCGTCTTCGCTATAGAACTCGAGCCGCAGCAGGATGCCGAAGCGGGAGCGGAGCGGGGACGAGAGCAGGCCGGGACGGGTGGTGGCGGCGACAAAGGTGAAGGGTTTGATCTCCATCACGTGGGTGCGCGCGGCCGGCCCCTGGCCGATGATGATGTCCAGTTTGTAGTCTTCGAGGGCGGTGTAGAGTTTTTCTTCGAGCACTGGCTGCAGGCGGTGAATTTCATCGAGGAAGAGCACCTGGCGTTCGCGCAGGTTGGTCAGGATAGCGGTGAGGTCGCCCTGGATCTGGAGCGCGGGGCCGGAGGTCTGCTGGAAGCCGACATCGAGCTCGTTGGCGATGATCGAGGCGAGGGTGGTCTTGCCGAGGCCGGGAGGGCCGAAGAGCAGGACGTGGTCGAGCGCCTCGCCGCGCGACTTCGCTGCCTGCAGGGCGATGGCCAGCTGCTCTTTGGCCTTCGGCTGGCCGATGAATTCGTTCAGCAGGCGAGGGCGGAGCTTGAGTTCGAAAGAGTTTTCCTCCTCGGCGCGGGCGGCAGAGACGAGGCGTTCGGGATTGGATTTGCCGGGCAGCATCTGTTGGGAAGTTTAGCAGGGACCGGCGGGTGCTTCGTTTCGCTCTTCCTGATGAGCATGGGTCGTTCGACGCGCTTGCGTTGAGGACACAGAGTTCCCGGGGCTAGTTCGCACGGCGCATTGGAGCGGGTCCTTCGACTGCGCTGCGCCTGGCATGACAAGTATCGGTGGGGAACGAAAATTGAGATCCTTTGACTCCCCTTCACCCCGTTCCGGGTCGCTCAGGATGACAAGTTCAGTAACGGACTCTTATCCGGGGATGACGACTTGAATCGAGGGGCTTTCTATAATGCCTGCATGACCAGGACGGCGAGTGCCAGTCGGGCGCAGCAGGTGGAAGCGCTTCGTGAACAACTGCGGCATCATGAGTACCGGTATTACGCGCTCGACGCCCCAGAGATCTCGGACGCGGCCTTCGATGCGCTGATGCGCGAGCTGAAGGCGCTCGAGGCGCAGCATCCGGAGCTGGTGACGGCGGACTCGCCGACGCAGCGGGTAGGCGGCAAGGCGGAGGGCAGCTTTGCCAAGGTGGCGCATTCGCGACCCATGCTTTCGCTCGACAACGTGAACAGCGAAGAGGAGCTGCAGGAGTGGGTGCGGCGGGTGGAAGACGCAGCGGCCAAGCTGCCCGGCGCGCCGCAGGTGAACTATGTCTGCGAGTACAAGATGGATGGGCTGTCGATGGCGCTGCACTATGGGCGGCAGCCGGCCGGTCAGCAAGTCAGCGAGCCGGTTAGCGATTTGGAGAATGCGCTGGCTGGCCGATCGGAGAAGCAACCGGGGGTGTATTTGCTTCGGGCCCTTACCCGCGGCGATGGCACGACGGGCGAGGACGTGACGGGAAATGTGCGGACGATCCGGTCGGTGCCGCTGTCGGTCTCTGCGGTAAAGCTCAAGGCGGCAGGGCTGCCGGAGGCGTTCGAGGTGCGCGGCGAGGTGGTGATGCCGTTCGCGGCTTTTCTGAAGATGAATGAGGAGCGCGAGGCGGCGGGGCTGGCGCCGGCGGCGAACCCGCGCAATGCGGCTGCGGGAACGATCCGGACCAAGGAGCCGAGCGCGGTGGCGCAGCGGCGGCTTGATTTCTACGGGTATTTTGCGCTCACGGCGGCCGGCGACAACCTCTTTCCCGAGCAGGGGGCGGCGCTCGACGCGCTGACGGCGGCGGGTTTCCGGGTCAATCCCCATCGCGAGGCAGTGCATGAGCTTGCCGGGTTGATGCGCTTCATCGCCAAGGCCGAGAAGCAGCGGGCCGAGCTGGGTTACGAGATCGACGGCGTGGTGATCAAGGTCGACTCGGTCGAGATGCAGCGGCGGCTGGGGTATACGGGGCGCGCGCCGCGCTGGGCGGTGGCCTACAAGTTTACGGCGCGGTCGGGGATTACGCGGGTGGAGGACATTCGCGTGCAGGTGGGGCGGACCGGCAAGCTGACGCCGGTGGCGGTGCTGACGCCAGTGTCGATCGGCGGCACGACGGTGGCGCGGGCGACGCTGCATAACTCCGATGAGATCGCGCGGCTGGGGTTGAGCATCGGCGACGAGGTGCTGGTCGAGCGCGGCGGCGACGTGATTCCCAAGGTGGTCGAGGTGCTGCCGGCGCGGGAGAAAGATAACGTCGAGCGGCGGGAGTTTGCCTTCCCCGAGCTTTGCCCGGTGTGCGGCAGCGCGGTGAAGCGGGCGGAGGGCGAAGCCGATTATCGCTGCGTGAATGTCGATTGTCCGGCGCGGCTGCGCGAGAGCCTGCTGCATTTTTCCGCGCGCAACGTGATGAACATCGACGGCCTGGGCGAGGCGATCGTGGTGCAGTTGATGGAGCGGCCGGTACTCCAAGATGGAGCAGGCGGCAGGCCGGTGACGAGTCTCGCGGACCTGTATGCGCTCGATGAGGCGGCGCTGCTGTCGCTCGAACGGATCGGGAAGAAGACGGCCGAGTCGCTGCTGGCCGAGATTGCGAACTCCAAGAAGGCCCCGCTGAACCGGGTGCTTTTTGGGTTGGGGATGCGGTTCATCGGCGAGCGGACGGCGCAGCTGCTGGCCCAGGAGTTCGGCTCGATGGATGCGCTGATGGCGGCTTCGGCCGAGCGGTTGGAGCGGGTGAACGAGGTGGGCCCGCGGGTGGCGGCGGCGGTGCGGGAGTTCTTCGACGAGGCGCGGAATGTGGAACTGGTCGAGAAGCTGCGGGCGGCCGGGCTGACGTTCACGGCGGAGAAGCGGAAGCGATCTTCGGAACTGGAGGGATTGACCTTCGTGTTGACCGGCACGTTAGAGGGGATGACGCGGGACGAGGCCAAGGCGAAGATTGAAGGGGCGGGCGGCAAGGTTGCATCGGCAGTGAGCAAGAAGACCGACTACGTGGT
Organism: Acidisarcina sp.; assembly: GCA_965199205.1. Lineage (GTDB taxonomy): Bacteria > Acidobacteriota > Terriglobia > Terriglobales > Acidobacteriaceae > Acidisarcina. Next base: position 1,392,734 of record OZ240688.1, on the reverse strand, counting down.
GGCGGGAGCGGAGGCGGGTTCAAAGCTTGAGAAGGCGCAGTCCCTGGCGGTGAAGGTGCTGGACGAGGCCGGGTTGTTGGGGTTGTTGGAGCGGTGATTCGCAGTCGAGTTTGCTGTCTGTGTCCTGCCACCTGGGCAGAGGGCGGATATAGATGACGGAGTCCGACAAAGCGCTGCCGGAAGCTGGGCTCGCGAGGAAGCTGGCCCGGCTGTGGCCTCACCGGGAGCACGAGGCAAATGTGATGTTCAGTCAGTTCTGTCGTGTGGGACTGCATCGCTGGCGAAGCCTCGACCTCAGCGCGCTGGCGCCGGGCAAAGACGTTCGCTATTGCTTCTGGTGCTCCAAGATCGAGATCGATGGGCTCGCGTACGACCCGTAGCTTGCTGCATGCCGCTGCAGGGCGGACGGTTGCTCTTCGATTGACAGGGCAGGGTGCGACTCGCTAGGCGCGGATTCCGCTTCTTCGCCTAGCGCTTGGGCGCGAAGTAGCCTTTGCTGACGCGCACGGTGTAGCGGCGCTGGTTGCAGAAAAGATAGATCGGCCGGAAGGCTCCGTCGGCTTTAAAGTCGGCGGGGCGATAGGCCAGGGCGTACTGGCTGCGGAGTTCGTCGCCGATGTCATGGAAGCCGTTCGAGATATCTTCGAGTCGCTTGGGGAAGAAGGTGATGCCGCCGGTGGCATCCGAGATTTTCCTGAGGGTGTCATCGCCGCGTTCGCGGCTGGGGCTGGTGTTGGTGCTGATGGCGTAGACGATGGTCTCGGCGCGCTGGCACATCTTGATGGCTTCGTCGAGGTAGACGCGGCTCTGGTTGTCGTTGCCGTCAGAGACTAGCACGAGCGCCTTGCGGGTGGGCTCCTGGCCGCGGGCGCTGTCGGCGAGCTTATCGCGGCAGGCGGTGTAGACGGCGTCGTAGAGGGCGGTGCCGCCGCCGGGCCGCAGGGCATTGATGCCGGTATCGAGCAGGTCGAGGTTGTTGGTCCAGTCCTGTTTGAGGTCGGGGGTGACGTCGAAGCCCATAATGAAGGCGCGGTCGCTGCGGGGCTTGATGGTCTGCAGGATGAACTCGGTGGCGGCCTGCTGTTCAAACTGGAAGCGCTGGCGGATGGAGGTAGAGGAGTCGATGAGCAGGCCGACCCGGAGCGGCAGGTTGGTCTGCTGCTGAAAGCTGAAGACCTGGGCGGGCGCCTTTTGATCGTCGAGCAGGGCGAAGTCGCTCAGCTGCAGGTCTTTGATGAAGTGGCCCTTGGAGTCGGTGACGGTAAAGATCAAATAGACTTCGTTGACCGAGACGGGAATGGTGAACTGGCCATTGTCTTGGCCGGTGGGTGGCGTCTGTGGATTGGCGGGAGCGGCGGCCGGCTGGGGCGCGGTTTGGGGCTGGGCGGGTGCGGGCGTCTGGCTGTAGCTTGCGGCGGCGCTCAAGAAAAGCAGGAAAAGCGCACAGAGGGAATTGCGATGGTGCTTCATCATGGGTGAAGCCAGTTTACCGCGCGGGGGTCTTTCCTGCTGTGCAAAGAGGGTTTGATGGTCGGGACGACAAGATTCGAACTTGCGACCTCACCCACCCCAAGGGTGCGCTCTACCAGGCTGAGCCACGTCCCGACGTACGAATTTCAGTGTACATGAGCAGGCTGGGGAGCAGCAGGGGGGCGGGGCGGGTTTGGGCCAACCATGAGGTTTTTCTTATCTCCTCAACACCTTCTTCGGCCCCTCTTTTGCCTTTCTCTCCCTGCGGGAGCTATTTATGCACATACATAGCCATGCAATCAATCCTGCGGCGACCGGTCTTCATTCCGCCGCGACGGCGGAGAAGGCGGCGTCGGCGCAACGGGCATCGGATACCCGGCGCAAGCTGCTGAAGGGCGATTTTGAGCTGGAAGGCGAGCTGAGCGGCGGGGAGTGGCTGCAGGCGGGCGGCTGGGCGGAGGAGGAATCCGGCGCCCGAGGGCACGGCCAGGCAGACGCGCCCAAACAGAACCGCGCCCCGGGGAGGGCGCGGTCAGAAGAAGAGCAGGGCGGCCGACCGCTGTCAATCTGGGCGTGAGCCTGGGGCGGTGCCGGCCGTTGGCGCTGCCGGTGGCGCGCCCGCTCTCGTGCCAGCAGGCGCGAGGCTAGTGACCTGAGGGAGCGACGTATTCCTTGGGAAGCGCGGAGCCCTCGCCGAAGAAGTATTGCTGCATCTGCTCGACGAGGAATTCCTGGGACTCGCGGGTCCAGGGCTGGAGGCGGTATTCGTTGAGCAGCATCTTCTGGTGCTCGACCCACTCGGCCCAGGCTTTTTTCGAGACGTTGTTGTAGATTTTGTGGCCGAAGTCGCTGTCGAAGGGGGGCTCATCGAGGCCTTCGAGTTCCTGTTTGTACTTGGAGCAGTAGACCATATGTGCCATTGCGGGAAAGTTCTCCTGTCTTCGCTATTGTAGCGGCAGACGGACCGGCCGGGCAGCGTCCGCGTCCGCGGGCGCGTCCGAGTCCGAGTCGAAGAGTGGAGGCCATGGACAGGAAGCCGCCGCCGCTCGATGTGACCCGGCTCTCGCTGGATCGAGAGCCGGGGCACATCGCGAGTGGCCGCCGATGGCTGCGGCTTAGCGCACGCCGCCCGAGGCGAGCAGCGTTTCGCCGGTCAACCATCCAGAATCGGATGAGGCGAGAAATACTGCAATGGGGGTGATGTCGCCCGGTTGCCCGGTGCGGCCGAGCGGGGTTTGCGCGACCAGGTCCTTTTCGAAGTCGCCGCCGACGGTGCCGGCAGCGTGGGTGCCTTCGGTCTCGACGAGTCCTGGATTGAGCGAGTTGACCCGGATCTTCCGGGCAGCCAACTCCTTCGAGAGGACGTGAGTAATCGAATCGACCGCACCTTTTGTCGCGGTATAGACAGCTGTCGCCGGCGGGTTCAAAGCGGTAATGGTCGACCCGATGTTGATGACGCTGCCCCCCTCGGCGCCGAAATGCCGCGCAGCTTCCTGGGTGGTCAGGATCAAACCGAGGACGTTCAAGTTGAAGTGCGAGTGGAAGTCGTCCTCGGTGATCTCGTCCAGCGGGGCGAACTTGTAAATGCCCGCGTTGTTGACCAGGATATCGAGCTTGCCATAGGCCTTGTCGGTCTCGGCGAAGGGGCGCTGGATGTCGGCGGCTTTGGAGACATCGCCCTGGACGGCAATAGCCTTGCCGCCTTTGGCGACGATTTCGGAGACGACCTTATCGGCGCCCTGCTTGCTGGATGCGTAGTTGACGACCACCGAGGCGCCCTCGGCGGCGAGACCCTTGGCGATATCGGCTCCAATGCCTTTGGAGGCGCCGGTGACGACGGCGACTTTGTTGCTGAGCTTGCTCATATTTCCCTCTCCGGTCGAATTGCGCTTGATACCACAATTCGATGTTCGTCTAATTGATGTGTGCCGGAACGGGGAGGGTTCAGATCTTTTTTCCGGGAACCGAGAGCGGCGTCGAAAGGTGCAGGTGCGCCTGCACCGGGCGAGGGAGCGGGCGTGAGGCCGCGCGGAAAGACCGATTTGCGGTCAGCTCTTCCAGTGGTTCAGGAAGGCGGCGATCGCTTCGGGGCTGGTGTGCTCGAACTCCTTATCGCGTTCGGAGTAGAGGAGATTGCCGCGCGCGTCGAGGATGGCGAGGGCGGGAACGCCCTTGGTGATGGGGACGTGGTATTTGCGGGCGATGTCGACGTTGTGGTCCATGTGGCCGATGTCGACGCGGACGACGACATAGTACTTCGCCAGCAGCTCGGCATTGGGAGGCTGGTGGTAATAGTAGTCGAGCACCTGGCAGTCTCCGCACCAGTTGCCGCCGAACTCGAGCAGGATACGCTTGTGGGCAGGGCGCGCCTGGGCGACGGCGGCGGCGATGTCGGCGGCCGGGTCGGCGCTTTCGGAGTAGAGGTCTTTGTTGACGTGGAAGGCTTCCTGGGCCGGGGAGACTTGCCAAACAGACAATCCGGCGAGGAGCGCAAAGACGACGAAGGGCATGTTGCGGCATGTTCGATGAATGGCATTGATCATAAGAGACGTAACCTCTTTCAGTGTAGCGGGGCACTCGCAGAATCCCGGCTACAGTCGCCGAAGTCTGTTCAGAGCCAACGTAGGCTTTAGCTTCAGCTCAAGCGTCCGGGAAAAGCTCGGATGCCGCTAATAGTTGCAGGCCCGTAATTTCAACGGTGCGATGCTGTCTCCAGAAATCCGTAGACATCGAAGGTACCTTTGCTGGCCCACCTGGGGTTTGTCCCGTAGTGCATCTCTAGGTCCATCTATCTTACGAAAAGACTTAACGACGCTCTCGTTTCCCGGTCTTTTTCGGTTTGAGCTTGCTGGCCTTCGGTGGCTTGTAAGGGTGGGGGTTGGGTTTGCCGCTCTTCGTGGCTTTCTTGCTGCTGGCTTTCTCCGGCTTGGCGGCTGCTTTAGCCTGACCTTTGGCCGGCCGTGGCGCTCGCGTTGCCGGGGTGTCTTCTTCGATAAGGGCGAATTGTAACCGTTTCTGTAGCGAATCGATTCGCTCTAAAATTACCCGCACTCGTTGCCCCATGAAGTACTTGCGGTGGTGGCGGCTGCCGATGATTTCCCGGGTGTTTTCGCGGTAGGTGTAGTGGTCGTCTTGCAGGCTGTCGATCGGGACGAGGCCCTCGATGAAGAGGTTGTCGAGTTCGACGAAGAGGCCGTACTTGGTGGCGTTCAGGATGAGCGCGTCGAAGTCTTCGCCGACGCGGTCGCGCATGAACTTGATCTTCTTCCACTCGAGGAGTTCGCGTTCGGCTTCGGCGGCGCGGCGTTCGGTCTGGCTGGTCTCCTGGGCGATGGCGGCGAGTTCGGATTCGGGGATAGGGATGGCGGGTTCTTCGGCGGGATCGGGGGCAGATCCCTCCACTGTGTTGCGCTCAGGTCGTGTGTTGCGCTCAGGTCGTGGTGACAATCGTGAGGATTGTTCAGCGTGGAGATTCGGTCGGGAGGACACCGTCGAAGGTTGTTCTGTGCGGCCACCGGGCCGGGATGACCAATCCAGATTTGGCTTGCCGTGCGCATCGACTCCCTCTGCCAGCAGTGCCTTCACGATTCGGTGGATGACGAGGTCGGGATAGCGGCGGATGGGCGAGGTGAAGTGGGTATAGCTGGGCGCGGCGAGGGCGAAGTGACCTTCGTTCTTCTCGCTATAGCGGGCCTGCTTGAGCGAGCGCAGCATGAGGTAGGCGAGGATACGCTCTTCGGGTTTGCCGGCGATCTTTGCGGTCAGGCGCTGGTACATCTGCGGAGTCACCGGGATCTGCTGCGCGATCTCATGCTGCCGGGGTTGGTGGCCGCTACTTCCCCGGTTGTCCCTTGCTCGAGGATCGCGGCCGCGGCTGTCGCGGCGCTGCTGTTCGCGGCGGTCGGTCTTCATCTGGACCGTTTTGACGGGTAGCGCGCCGATGCCGAGCGAGTAGCCAAAGGCGGCGGCGGTATCTTCAAAGTCGATGACGCGCTTGGCGTCGGGCATCTCGTGGATGCGGTAGAGCGAGGGCGTGCCTTGCTGCTCGATCCAGGAGGCGACGCACTCGTTGGCGGCGAGCATGAACTCTTCGATGAGGCGGTTGGCCCAGCTGCGCGTGGAGCGGACGATGTTCTGCATGGCGCCGGCGGAGTTGAACTCGATGATGGGCTCGGGCAGGTCGAAATCGATCGAGCCGCGGCGCTGCCGCTTTTTGTTGAGCAGCAGCGCGAGGGTCTTCATGCGTTCGAAGTGAGGGACGAGATCGGCAAAGCGGGCGCGGACCGTCTCGTCGCGAGCCGGGTCGCCGTCTTCCCGGATGATGGCCGCGACCTGGGTGTAGGTCATGCGCCGGGCGGAGCGGATGACGCCTTCGCAGACCTCGTAGCCGAGGACCTCGCCCGCGGCGTCGATTTCCATGATGCAGGAGAGAACCAGCCGATCTTCGCCCGGCCGGAGGCTGCAGATGTCCGTCGAGAGCTCCTGCGGGAGCATAGGGACGGCGCGATCGGGGAAGTAGACAGAGTTGCCGCGCAGGCGCGCCTCAAGGTCGAGATCGGTGCCGGCGAGGACGTATTCGGCGACGTCGGCAATATGTACCTGGAGCTGATAGGCGGCTTCACTCGCGCGGGGAGGCAGTTCAGTGACGAGCACGGCGTCGTCGAAATCTTTGGCGGTTTCTCCGTCGATGGTGACGATGGGCAGGTCGCGGAAGTCGCGGCGTTCGGCGACGGTCTCGGAGTCAAGATGGGCGACTTCGCGGGCCTCGGCGAGGACCTGTTGGGGAAAGACATGCGGAAGGTGATGCTTGCGGATCATCATCTCGACATCGACGCCAAAAGCGTCGGGGTCGCCGAGGATCTCGATGACGCGGCCGCGGGCGGCCCGGTTGGCGGTAGGGAAGTCGGTAATTTCAACGTCGACGACGAGGCCTTCCAAAGGATGGGACGAAGGATTACTCAGGTCGATCGACTCGGCGGGAAATGCTTCGCTGCCGAGGACGCGGTTGGGATTGGCGCGGGTCGCGGCGGACGGGAGCTCGAATCCCTCGGGGATGACGATGGGCTGGGTCATGCGGTCGTCGAAGGGGGTGACGGTGTTCTCGGGGAAGCGCTGGTGGCGCCCATAGTGGAAGGTGCCGACGACGGTGGGGTTGCGGCGGGTGAGCACGCGGACGATGCGGCCGAGTTTTCGCCCGTCGCTGCGGGGCGGCAGGAGCTCGACCAGTACCTGGTCGCCCTGCATGGCGGAGTTGATCTCGTTGGGCGGGATGAAGATATCGATATTGGCAGAGGGCCCAACCGTAGCCGAGGGGATGCTGGTCTGGCGATTATCGGGGCGGACGAAGCCATAGCCGTCGCGGTGCAGGTCGAGGCGGCCGGCGGCAAGGTTGTCGCGGGTGGAGGCCTGAGTGTTTTTGCGAAGCGTCCAGTGATCGCGGTCCAGCCTGGTGAGATGACCGGCGACGGTGAGACGGTCGAGGTGCTCGACCAGCAGACGGCGTTCGCGGCCACCGGGGAGTGAGAGTTCGCGGACGAGCTGCTTGTAGCCGGCGCGCTGGCCGGGGGAGCGTTCGATGCGGCGGAGGAGTTCGCGGTCGGTCATCGGTCTGGGTCCGGGGGTCTCAAGGTTTGCTGCGAGTGCCTGAAGGCGGCCCGCTGTTTCCGGGTTGGGATCGGTATCGGGACTGTGAAAAAAAGTGGAGGCGAGTGTAAGGCCTTCTGCTCCAGAGTAGAGCAAGTATCGACTGTGAGTCCGGGCCCTGTTTCCCACATTGGAAAAGACCGGCTGCAGGTGCAAAATCGGGAGACGGGTGTTTAAGATTTAGAGAGTACTGTCGTTTTCAGAGGCTCAAATGGTTAGCATTCTTGCATAAGCAGGGCCAGTTCTTATACTCGAACAAGACAAACATTCTTAACGGCATAAATTTCTGGAGTGACCCGGGCCGGCGGCCCTGGCGGGCTCACTTCCAGCAAAGATACAGGCAATAGCAACCTCAGCGCACGATCAGCCTTAGCAGGAAAGGAACCAAAACTCCGATGTGGAAACCCAATCAGCCCGCGAATGCCTCCTCAACCCCGAGCAATGAGCCAGTAAGACCCTCCGGGCCCGCAACAACTCCGACCTATGAGGGGACGGCCCCGCGCCCGGTCGCTGCCACGACCAGCGCGAGCCAGTCGCCAACCGACCAGGCGACGATCGGCAAGAGCCTGGTGGTCAAGGGCGAGGTGAGCGGCTCGGAATCGCTGTATATCGACGGCAAGGTCGAGGGCGCGATCAACCTGCCCGGCAATCGGGTCACGGTCGGGCGCAACGGCCAGGTGTCGGCCAACATCTCCGCCCGTGAAGTGGTGGTGCTGGGCAAGGTCAAGGGCAACATCAATGCCAGCGACCGGGTCGACATTCGCAGCGAGGGCGCGCTGACCGGCGATGTGATCGCGCAGCGGATTTCGATCGAGGATGGCGCTTTTTTCAAAGGCGGCATCGACATCCGCAAGCCTGGACAGGAGAAGCCAAGCCTGGAAAACAAGCCGATGGTGAACTCAGTGGCTGCCGCGAACTCGGTAGATACCTCCCGCGCCGTGTCGGTCTAGGTACCCGCCGATTGTGGGTCGAGGCGAGAGGGCTTCGCCTCTGAGACTGGACAACAGCCAGAGGCGGGCTCTCCCTTGCCGAAACAGGAGTGTCTCTTCTTTGCCGGTGGCCAAGGGCATGACTTGCCTTCGCAGATTGCTTATCCGCGGGCCTTCCGTGGGCGGGAGTTCCGGAGATTTCTGTTGGGCCGGGAGAACGGGGTCATGGTCAAGTTTCAGACTTGACCGCTGCTGAAAGCGGCGGCATCTTGCGATGGGCGGCGGCTAGCCGTCTGCTTGTAAGCTATCGGTATGAACCCACTGGTCTCTGCTGCGTGGCTGGCTAGCCGATTGAGCGACGTAACAACGGTTGTGCTGGATGCGACGCTTCCCCCCGTCGGCGTGAAGCCCGCGGTCGATACGAGGGCGCGATACCTCGAGCGGCACATACCAGGCGCGGTCTTCTTCGACATCGAGGGGCTGTCGAGCCAGGCGACATCGCTGCCTCACATGCTGCCGGCGGCTGAGGCTTTCTCAATCAGCATGGCGGAGCTTGGCGTCGGCGACGGGATGGCGATTGTCGTGTATGAGCAGGAGGGTGTCTTCTCTGCGCCGCGTGCGTGGTGGATGCTCAAGACCCTCGGCGCTGCGGATGTTCGCGTTCTCGATGGGGGGCTGCGAGCGTGGATGGATGCTGGGCTGCCGGTCGACGCGGGCGCGGTAAAGCGCTCGCCGGCTGCGTTTCATGCTGTTCTGGATTCTGATGCGGTTCGAGACTTTGCCGAAGTCCAGCAGCTGATCGCGGAACATGGGCAGATTGTGGATGCCCGCTCCACGGCGCGTTTCGCCGGCAGCGCGCCGGAGCCGCGAGCGGGGCTCCGTTCAGGGCACATGCCCGGGGCGACGAGTGTGCCATTTACCGAATTGGCAGAGGGCGGAAGGCTGAAGCCGGTGGCCCAACTTCGCGAGCTCTTTGCCGCCAGGGGCATAGATCTGGGGCGGCCGATCACGACGACCTGCGGGTCCGGGGTGACGGCTGCGGTGCTCTCGCTGGGCCTGGAGATGGCGGGCGCAAAGGATGTCAGCCTCTACGACGGTTCGTGGGCGGAGTATGGGCAGCGGCCGGAAGCGGTGATTGCCAAGGGTTAGGTGGGCGGCGGGATGGTCGATGAGAGCCCCCGACGGGAAACCCTTTGACGCGGAACGGGGAGTTGCCGAGGCCGGCATGCGCGAATTCTGTTGCGGTTGCGATGTCCATGCCACTGGTTGAGAAGCCGAGCTTAGATTTTGCGATCGGCGCCGCCGGTGGCCTTAGAGGCTTGCCGGCAGCGCTTAGGTCGCTCAATCTATGGTCCGCTCAATCTATGGTTCAGTCGATCTATGGTCCGGTCGATCTTGGGTCCGGTCGATCTTGGATCGATGAAGGAACGGATCAGTCGATCGGTCAGTTATGGATCCATTGGATCCAATCAGTCGTGGAATCGTCAATTGCGGGTTAGTGAATCGTGTAGGTTGCGGAGGCTATGGCGGATTCGGTGTAGCCGGTGGCCACCGCTATCGCTTTGACCGTCTTCGAGCTGCCTACCGAGATCGCTGACGTGTATTTCGTCGACGAGGTGGTGGGTGTGTCGCCGTTGATGGTGAAGTAGATTGTCGCTCCGCTGGTGCTGCTGGTCATCGTGACGTGCTGCACGCCGGTGTAGGTGCCGGCCCCGGGAGAGAGTTTCGGCGTGCCCGCCACGCCGAGCGAATCGATCGTCTCCGCCAGACTGACCTTGCTGCCCGAGTAAGTCGAGCTGCCCGAATAGGTCGCGGTGATCGTGTGACTGCCGATGGCCAGGGCTGTGGTGGAATACTGCGCCACGCCGCTGCCGTTGAGCGTCTCGGTCGCCTTGGTGACCCCGTCGACGCTGAAGGCAACCGTGCCGCCCGGCGTCCCGGTGCCGCTGGCCGGCTTGACCGTCGCGGTAAAGGTCACATTGCCGCCGTACTTCTGCGGGTTGGCGCTCGATGTCAGGGTGGTGGTGCTGGCCAGGGAAAAGGCAAACTTGGCCACAAAGCCCGTGCCGGTGGTGGGGCTCCGGTTTCCCGTCCGAACGGGAACCTGGGTCGGGAAATCGGTCGAATAAGTGACGCCGGTGAGATAGGCATTGCCGCTGGAATCGACCGCCACGGCGTTGCCGGTATCGCCGTCTTCGCTCGAGTTGCCCGACCCGCCCAGGTAGGTGGAGTAGAGCAGCGACTTGCCGGTCGAGTTGAACTTCGTGAGAAATGCGTTCGAGCTAAAGTTGTCTTCAGCCTTGTTGCTGGTCTGGAAGGCGCCGCTGGTCACGGGAAAGTTAGTCGAGTAGGTCGCGCCGGTCACGTAGGCCTCTCCGGCAGCATCGATCGAAATCCCGTTTACCTGGTCCCTGGTGGAGTCGCTGCCGCCCAGAAATGTGGAGTAGACGAGCGCCGAGGCCGCGGCATTCAGCTTGGTGGTGAACCCCGAACCGCTCGCGTTGGGAATCACGGTCTTGTACGATCCGTTGACGATGGGAAAGTCTGAAGAGCCGGCCCGGCCGCCCAGGTAAGCATTCCCGGAGGCGTCGATAGCGATTCCGTGGATCTCGTCCTGGCCCTTGCTGCCCCCCAGGTAGGTCGAGTAGGCCAGGGATGTTCCCGCAGCGCTGAGCTTGGTGACGAAGCCGGTATGGCCGCTCTTATTGGTCTTTTGAAAGGCGCTCGCGGTGACGGGATAATCGCTCGACTCGGTATAGCCAGCGATGAAGGCGTTGCCGCCGGAGCTGACTGCGATCGAGGTGCTGTGATCGTCCGACCCTCCGGTGATGAAGGTCGAGTAGTCCAACCCTGTGCCCGCGCCATTGACCTTGGTTACGAAGACACTCTCCCCGCTACCGTTCATGGTGCTGTATGCGCCCTTGGTGACGGGAAAGTCCAGCGAACCCGCGAAGCCCGTGACGTAGGCGTTGCCGGTCGAGTCGACAGCGATGGCGGTGGCGAAGTCGTAGTTATCGCCGCCTAGGAACGTGGAGTAAGCTAAGGCCGATCCGGTCGTGTTCACCTTGGTCACGAAAGCGTTGGGCCCGTAGCTGCCCGCGGCCTTGTTGGTCGTCTGGAAGGCGCCGCTGGTCACGGGGAAGTCGGAGGACTCGGAAAGTCCGGTGACGTAGGCGTAGCCGCTCTTGTCGACGGCGATGCCGGCGCCCTGGTCGTTGGTGCTACCGCCAAGATAAGTGGAATATGCCAGCGCCGACGGCCCCCCGCCGGGCGTCAGCTTGGTGACAAAGACGTTCATGCCGCCGGCCGTGGCGGCCTTATTGGTGTGGTGAAAGGCGGTGCTGCTCACCGGGAAATTTGCCGATGCCGTTGAGCCGGCGATGTAGGCATTGCCGGAGGAGTCTACGGCAATTGCCGTTCCCTGGTCGCCGCCGCTTCCGCCGAGATAGGTGGAGTACGCGAGAGTCGGGTCGATGACCAGAGGCTGGTCATGATCGTAGTTTCCGATGCGGAAGCGAACCGTATGGCCGGCGGCCAGCTCAAAGCGCCCCGCGACCGGCTGCCGTTGGCCGTTTTGCGTTTGATAGACGACCGGCTTGTGGAATTCGACTTCGCCATGCCGGCCCACGATAGCGAGGTCGCCGTTGGCTGCCAGGCGAAGCTGCTGTGTGCCCTCGAAATGCAGGCGGATCAGATCGGCATTGGCCCGCGGCGCGAGGAGGAAGTCATACTCCAGCTGCCGCTGGTTGCCGTAGTAGACCAGGTCGATGCCTGGATAAATACCGGCATACTCGACCTTGGTATAAGCCGGGACGCCGGTGCGCCAGCCAGCCGGATCGGCGCCGATGAAGTAGTTCGCAGTCGCGGAGAGGCGGTTGACGCCGGCGACCTGCACGCCATGCGTTGCGCCTTCGAGCTTCATTCGAACCAGATCGGCCGCCTGCTTGTGCCTGAACTGAAGTACTGCTTCCGAATCCGTGAGGAAAAGCGAATAACCTTCTCCGCGCGAGAGAAAGCGTACACGGGCATCGGTCTGTCCCTGGTTCGCCTCGAAACTCATCGGAAGGCTGCCATAGGTGGATTCAAAAGCCGCGGCGGCCGAGGCCGGTGTGGCCGTTTGCGCGGGGCAGGGCACGCCCAGCCTGGTGGCGATGCAGAGAAAGGCTATGGCTTTGAATGATGGGCGCAGACCCGGGAAGGACGCGAAACGATTGTAAAGATGCTTCACATAAGCAGACACGATGCGACCTCGATGTTGAAATTGGGAGCAGGAGCGAATGCCAGGAATAACGGAGTTGAACCGTACTCTCAACATGGTGACGAAAGCAGGTCAAGCGTTTCATTTATCGCCGCGATTCCTCTGCAGGGGCATCGGATTGATGTTTCGAAGGTGTGCCGAGGTAACGGAGGCGCGGCAGGGTAGGGAAGCAGTGCGGGCGCTCGCATTGAACTACGTGCGGCGTTCTGAAGCGGATGAACCTCACTGGAGCACAGCAGGGGCAAATGGAGGAACTATGTTGGCGCGGGGAGGGCGAGCTTGACCGAGGCAGCGATGCTGTCTCAGGCTCAATGGCCGTTCAGGACGACTCAAGGATGTCGTGGATCGCCCGGCTCATCGCGGCCGGCGCCTCGGCGGGTATGCAATGCCCGGCGCCCGGCACGATTCTGCGGTGATACAATGATTTGAAGTGCGAGGCCTCCTCTGCGCTGACGGATGCCGGTTCGACCCGATCGTCCTCTCCATGCACGGTGATCGAGGGAACGCGAATGTCCGGCTGCGACGCCAGGAGATCCTCGAGGCTTTCGAGCGCGGGATCGCCGGCTGCATTGCCATAACGATGCCGGTAGGAATGAATCGCGGTGTCGACGAAGTCGGCATTGTCGAACGAGGCAGCCGTTTCCAGGAACTGCTTTTCATGGAACTGCCATTGTGGCGACCACATGGTCCATAAGAGCCTGCAAATGTCGCGGCGATGCTGCTCAAGTCCGAGGCGTCCGCGATCGGTTTGAAAATACCATTGATACCAGAGCTGATGCTCTTGTTCGGCAGCCTGAGGGGTTGCGGCCGATTTCGCGATGTTCTGAACGTTATAACCGGTGGAGACCAGGCCTCGGACGCGGTCGGGCCAGAGGGCTGCCGCGATACAAGCCGCGCGCCCTCCCCAGTCATACCCAACGAGCACCGCCTGCCCGATCTGCAGGGCATCCAGCAGATCGAGCACGTCTTTCCCGATGGCGGCCTGCTGTCCACTGCGAAAGGAGTCGGCGGCACGATAGGACGTTGCGCCAAAGCCACGCAGATAAGGAACGATGAGCCGGGCGTGTGGCAGGTTCAGGGTGCTCCGAAGTTCGTCATACTGGCGAACATCGTAGGGGAAGCCGTGGAGAAGCAGGATTGCGGGGCCGCCGGATGGTCCGCTTTCCTCGTAGGCGATATTCAGGGTTGCAGTGTTGATGAAGCGCGTCGCCGTCACGATGGGTAGGATGCGCTCCGTTGCAAAGCGCCGGGACGGACTCGCGCAAACGCAAAGAGCCGCCCCGATCGTTCGCTTGCGATTTCGTCGAAGCGCCATCGCCTGGCAAACCAGGTCTATTGAATCGTAGTCGTTAACGGCAGATTCCGCGAAGACGACCCGGCGCGAAGGGTGCGAGTGCCGGCCGGTTTTACCCACATCTTTTTCTCGACCGACCAGTAAGCAAATTCCCTGGGCGCGATGCTGAGGGTAATCTCCCGCTCTTCGCCCGGCTGCAGGGTGACCCGATCAAAGGCCACCAGGGTCTTTGGCGCGAACTGCGCGCCTCGAGGCTTCTCCGCAGGGGCGTCGAGGTAGACTTGCGGCACCTCGTCGCCTGCAGCACTGCCGGAGTTCTTAATCTTCATCGAGACGGTCGCACTGCCGTCAGCGGCGGCAGTCGCTTTGAGGTCAGACATCGTGAAGCTGGTGTAGGACAATCCAAAACCGAAGGGGTAGAGCGGCTCAATCTTCTGGTCGTCGAACCAGCGATATCCTACGAGCACGCCTTCAGAGAAGGTCGTCTTACCGTCGACGCCCTTGGCTGAGCGCTCCGGGTGAGCGGGCGAGTTCGCCGCATAATCACTCAGCTGTTTGGCCCAGGTCATGGGCAAACGTCCCGCTGGATCGCTCTGGCCAAGCAGTGTTTTAGCTGTCGCCCGGCCGCCTTCGTCCCCCGGCCACCACATTTCGAGCACGCCTTTCACTTTGTCGATCCACGGCATTGCGACGGGCTGGCTGGTATTGAGCACCACGACTGTATTTGGATTGACCGCGGCAATTTCTTCGATGAGTTTGTCCTGCTCGCCGGGGAGCTCGAAGTGCGGCTTATCGCGTGTCCACACAAACACGACCGCTGTTTTAGCATTGCGGGCGGCGTCTATCGCGGCGGCATGGTCGCGCTCCCGCGCTTCCGGGGTCATCCAATTGAGGCGCAGCTGGACGGGCGCGTTGGAAGTGTCGATCGAAGTCGAAACTTCGATCGAGTGGGAACCCTTGGTGAGCTGAACGGCCCTGCGGACGTTATCCAGGCCGTCGGTTGTGGGCAGGCCGTTGTCTTGCGAGGCATGCTGCACATCGCCGTGGACCGTGCCTTTCACGGCGCCGGTGCGGCCCACCTCTTTGCCGTCGATGCTCAAGATGCCTCGCGTACCCAACGCCTGCAGATAGAACCAGTACGATCCGTCCGCCGGGATGGATATGTCGCCCTTCCACGTGGCCACCGTGTTGGGCGGCAGCGCATTGCTATGGGCGCTGGTAAAGTCGATCGAGGCGTCGACGGCGGGGCTGCCCGAGGCCGTTGTCCGCAGCAGGCCGGGCTTGCGGTTGTGGGTGAACCTTGCACTGCCGACGGGTGTGCCGGTCATATCGTCTGCGACCGCGAAGGTGACCGTCGCGCCGGGATCCAATTTCTTCAGCGCATCGAACGGACCGACCTGGCGTTCTGGGATTCCCGGCGAACGCTCCCCGAAGGTGCCGATCGACGCAACCTGGCCGGCGGTGGGCCCGATCATGGCAATGCTGCCGGAGGTCTTCAATGGAAGAACGCCGCCTTCATTCTTGAGCAGCACCGCCGCGTCTTCGGCGGTCTTCTCGATGATCTTTCCATTTCCTTCCAGGTCCTGGGGTGTCACTTCATGTTTTTGCCTGCCGTCGAGGTAGCCAAAGCGATCGATCTCATAGAGCACGCGCCGCGCGGCTTCGGTGATGGTGGCTTCGGTGACGGAGCCGTCCTTGAGGGCGTCGTGCATGGTCTTCGAGTCGGAGTCGCGCGGGAACGCGTCGAGATCCATGCCGCCGCCCTTGGTCTCCTCCGGAATGGTGCCGCCGAGCATCCCGGCAAGGGCGGCAAGGTTGGGTTTGGTGGGCGGCCCTGAACTCTCCGGGCGGGTGCGGAAGTAGGTGTGCATCATCCCCGCAAACGGGCTGTCGTCGGGGACCTCGCCAGGCATTTCCATGGTGAGCCCTTCGTTGATGAAATGCACGTTGTGGACGCCGCCCCAGTCGGAGGTCACAAACCCCTTGAAGCCGAGCTCGTCGCGCAGGATGGTCTTAAGCGTATCGGCATTGCCGCAGGCGAAGCTGCCGTTGACCTTGTTGTAGGAGCACATGATGGAGGCAACGCCGGCCTTGATGGCGGCGTCGAAGGGCGCGACATAGACCTCGTGCAGCGTCTGCTGATCGACGAAAATGTTGTAGGAATCGGAGTCGTAGGCGACGTAATGCTTAGCCATCGACATGACTCCGTGAGCTTGTTCGCCGCGGATCTCGGCGGCGCCCATAACTCCGGTGAGGAATGGATCTTCGCCCAGCGTGTTGTAGCCGCGGGCGAAGGTGATGTCGCGATCGATATTGATAAAGGGCTGCAGCACGACATCGATGCCCAGCGAGCGCGCCTCGCTGCCGATGGCGACACCATTCTGCTCCGCGTCTTTGACGCTCCAGGTTGCAGCGACCCCCATGGTCGCGGTCTGCGCCTGGCCGGCTATCCGGGTCAGAACTCCCGGAGGTCCATCGGCCATGCGCAGGGGCGGAATGCCGAGCCGCGGCACACCCGGAAGATAACCTGCCTGGCCTTGATTGGTCGCGGCCGGCTCGACGTCGCCGCGAATCAGGTTCATCTTCTCTTCGAGGCTCATCTGCTTCAGGAGGCCGTCGATTCGCGCTTCATCTGCCTTCTCAGCCGGGACGACCTGCGCGTTCGCGAAAAAAGAAGATGTCGCCAAGAAAAGAAAAACTGTAGCCAGTCGCCGCATTGCCGCTTCCTCCGATACCTTGCGTTCGATCTCGATTGCAACAGGCCATTTTAATCGCTTGACCAGAAAGAACCGTACACCTTGGCTGGCTCTTGCAGCCCAGGCGGAAAATACTGGGGCGCGCCCGGCAAAATGGCCTCGCGCCGGAACCAGTCAGGATTCTATGGTGAAGGATCGAGGTAGAAGAGCCGGGCGGGTTTGCGAGAGCTTAGGTTTGCGAGACTTTATCTGGGGTTCGGCCGGGGCGCAGGAGCAAGAAAGTGCGGAGCAAAGAAAAAAGTCCGGATTGCAGCCTTGCGCTGCAATCCGGACAGTTGACGAGATGCGATCGAGTGACAGAGCCGGCCGTTAGGGGCGAGCGGTGACCAGGTGACCGGCAGGTGCGATGGTCCCTGGCTTGCCTTTCGCTGCGTTGAGCTGGCTGACCTGAGTCGACCTGTGCGCCCACGCAATTCCTTTCTCTTTCGGTTGGCCAAAAGCCTCGGGGTGGCGATAGAGACCGCGCTCCGCGACTGACTTGGCCTGCTCGGCGACTAACGGGTGGGCCTTGGCGTAGCCGTCCTGGCGGACGGCAGTGATCTGCCAGGAGACCTCGACATTCGTCGCGTTGGTCGCAATCTGGAACTTGCCATTCTGGACCTTTTGCGCGACCCAGGCGTGCGCGTCGCGGCCGATGGAGGTGAGTTGATAGCGGAAGTCGCCATTCTCCGCCTCAAACCAATCGGGCAGCGTCACGGTGGCGACGCCGAGTTCGTCGGTGGTCACGTTGCCGGAGTAGATGTTCATCATCTCCGACGACTCGACCGAAGCGTGGACCAGGTACTTGTTGGCCGGGTCAAGCGGGTGATCGATCTTGAAGTCTTTGGAACTCCCAGTGAGCGTCCCCTCGCAATCCAGGTCGGCATTGGTGTCTATTGTGCAAACGCCATTTTCTCCATACGTCTCCAGGACTTCGGTAAGGCCGCCGGTGTAGAGGTTGCCGGCAAAGATGGCTGGATCGTAGGAAGAATTATTCTCAAACTGGCCCGCCTCGGCTCCTCCGACGACCTTGAGCTCTATACCCTCGGCGGAAACCGTGCCGATGCCGACATAACCAGCCTCAGAGATCGAGATGCGCCGGGTGTATTCGGTGAAGAGGTCGAGGCCATACTGGTTGTCGCCGCCGGAGACGCGCTGCGAAGCCATGCCCTCTCCGGAAGCGCTCCCGAAGCGAAGGCCGGGCGAGATGCCTCCCGAATTGGCGTTGGTGTTGTCGATGTTGACGTCGGTGTTCTCGTACAAGCTTGCGTTAAAAATGTTCGAACCGGTGAAGGTGTTATTGCCGCCCAGGGTCGGAATCTGGCCGGTGTTCAGATTGAGGGTGACGTTACCGGAGGTGCCGCCGCCGGTCAGGCCAGTGCCAGCAGTGACGCCGGTGATGCTGCCCGAGCCGGTCCCGGGGAAGGTCTGGCCGGAGGCGAAGTGGATGGTGCCGTTGGCGTTGAAGTAAAAGCCGGATTCGGAAGGATTGGTCGCGGTGCCGTTGTCATAAAGCAGGTGCAGCGTGGCGCCCGGGGCAGAGGTGTTGTTGCCGGTCGGCTCGGCCTGGAGATTGAAGAATGGGCCGACATTGGCCTTGGTCGAGCTGTTATAAGCCTGCGCATAGAAAGAGAATGGATTGGAATTGACCCCGGCTTTGGAGGTTGCATTGCCGATGCGGGCGACTTGCAGCGGGCCGCGGAAGATCGACTTTCCGTTGACGTCGAGCATTCCGTTAGGAACGTCGCCGATGCCGATGCCGAGCGTGTTCTGGAAGAGAATGGAATCGGCGATGCTGGAGCCGCCGGTGAAGACGGGCAGATAGCCGGAGGTGCCGCCGGAGGTGGTCACGTTCGAGGTGGCATCCGGCGTGACGCCTGCGGCTTGTGCGATCGCAGCGCTGGTCACGGTGGTGCGCCCGGCGAGCGCGAAAGCCGAGACCGGCAGGCCGCCCAGAGTGGTGGCATCGGCGGCTTTCATGGCGTAGGGAACACTGGCCAGTAGGGCGCGGGGTTCCGGCTTCTGCCCGGCAATCTGTACCTCAAGCCAGCGGGCTTCGCCGGTCGCAAAGAGGTCCTGCGGCAGGCCGTTGGGGCTGGCCGCGCCGAGCTGCACTCGATAGTGGCCGGTGAGGTCGACGGCGATCATCTGGCTTTCGCTCCAGAGCGGCTCGCCGCCTGCTTCCTCTTTGTAAATTTGAAAGGTGACAGAGCTTTCGCCGGCGAGGGCTTTGCCATCCATACCGAGCGCCGCGCCGGAGTAGGGCACCAGCGCGGGAACGGTAGTTGCCGCCGAAGCAGCAAGAGGAGTCATGCTCGCGGAAGAAACGCCGGAGGTTTGAGCGATGGATACGGCTGTCGTCACAGACAAGGCAGCAAGAAGAATGCGCGTTTTCATGAGGCTCTCCTAAGAGGGTGCGGTGCAGCAGGATAGTTGCAGGACTTCTTCTCAGTAGTGACAAACGAGGGCTGGACGTTTCACGGCAGTCGGCTTTTCCTCGAGACGCAGGCGGAGTTGGCGAGGGTGGGCCGGCGAGAGGTTATCGGCCTGTGGCGTCAGCAGGCGACCTCGAACGCTAAGACTAGACCACCTTTCTGCGCACGCAGGGAGCGGCCTCGACGGGTGGCTTCGACAAGCGCCTCAACGGAGTCCTTCAGCGATTGCCGTGAAAAGATGCCAGGCGGAGAGCTTTTGCGCAGAAGACCCTCACGGCGCTCGAGCGAGGATGCTGCTCTCGGGCAGCCTCGGCATCGATCGGCGCGCGCATGGGTTTTCGGCAGAGGCGCGACTAACCACACGGACTGTCTTATAGTTTCAAGGAAGTAGTTTCAGCCAAGACTTCCGTTCGCTTGAGTAGAACGCTCAAGCGAGGAACCGCAGCCGCATCCGAAGGCGTTCGGACAAGGTTGGTTACGAATGGCCGCAACACCATAGGAGATGTCATGAGCACTGCAATGATGGGCAACGCGATTCCGACGAGCAAGCTTGTCGAGCAAGCTCAAATTTTTGAGTACAGCAAGGCTGCCGACCCGATCTCTTCCGGCGCTACTCCGCGGATACCTATCAGGGTTTTCTCACCCGAGCTGTATGCGGGGGGTTCGAGTCGTATTGTTGCCCTCGATTTGAGCCAGGACCTGAAGACCTCGTATCCGTTAACCGGGCCGAGCGTGCTGGCGAGTTTCCTTCGCATTTGCGCGGGCGAGTCCCTTGCAACGACGTCAGACTGCACCAGTGAGTTCTTCTACGTGATCGAGGGAGAAGGATACAGTGAGACGGAGCTCGGATCGATCTGCTGGAAGCAAGGAGATATCTTCTCGCTGCCCGGCCTGGCGGCAACCCACCACGCCAGTGCGGCGACCAGCTTTTACTCGGTGAACGATTCGCCCCTGCTCGCCTACCTGGGCGTCGAGAAATCGACGGCCCGCTTCCAGCCCACGCTCTACACGCGGGCCTCGATCCTGTCTGAACTCGAGAAGGCGAAGAGCGATCCGCTGGCCGGCACGCGCAGCCGGGTGAGCGTGTTGCTGGCGAACAAGAACTTTGACCAGACCCTTACCATCACCCATACTCTGTGGGCCATGTTCGGCATCGTCTCGCCAGGGGCCCGGCAGCTGCCGCATCGCCATCAGTCGGTAGCGCTGGACTTCGTGGCGGACGCGAAGCCGGGCGCCTATACTCTTCTTGGCCCGGAGCTCGATGGTGAGGGAAACATCAGGAACGCGACGCGAGTGGACTGGGTCAAGGGCGCGGCCTTCGTGACGCCTGCGGGTTACTGGCACGAGCATGTCAATGAATCGGGCGCCGATGCTTTCGTCATGCCGGTCCAGGACGCCGGGATGCACTCCTACCTGCGCACGCTGGACATTCAGTTCTATACCGAAGACTGAGCCTTCCCGTCAGCGGGATGCCGGCCGCAGGGCCTAAACCTGGGAGCCTTCCAACGGACGAAGCACCAGGCTGGTGACGTTGGAAACGGTCGGCGGATCGAGCTTGTACCTGGGATCGTTTGAGAGCTTCTTCCAGTCCGGGTCGGCCATGAACTTGTCCCATCCCGACTCGAGCGAAGCCATATCCGGGAAGCTGAGCATGTATGTCAGGTTCGGCAGCCGCGGTCCGATGAGCGTATCCGCGTAGAAGACCCCATGCGCCCCGGCTTTTTCGAAGATCCCGAACTCACCCCCATGAAACATCTCCACCTTGCGGACGTGGTCGGCGTTGGTCGGGGACTGGTATTGGCGAAGCTGGTAGATCCTCTTCCCCTTGGCGGCTGCGGATGCCGGAGGCGTCACCTTGGGATACCCGGCAAAGGCGCGCAGCAGCGAACTCTCAATGCCGACGTAGGGCGGCGATCCGGCAGGCGCATCCCAGAATGGCGCTGCCGCTCTCATGAATACCGTATCCCTGGCGAGTTCCAGGTCCGCCGTTACCAGGGTTTCCAGTTTCGCGCTGGGCAACAAGAGGTAGTAGGCCGGCGTCTCCGGTCCGAAATACACCGTAAACGCTCCTACCGGCCCGATACCCAGCCGGTTCAAGGCGGGTATCAGCGCGTCCGCAAAGTAGCTTTCGGTCAGCTTGGTGCCCGCGCCGTTGGTCAGCTGGTAGCGGCGGAGGTCGTAATATTCCTGCCCTGCGGGAGCGGCTTCGGTCTGGGCGAGGCCGCCGGTCGAACCGGCGAGCGAAAGAGCGGAGGCAGCCAGCGAAGCACCAACAAATTTACGGCGGTCCATAATTTCTCCTGAAGCGTTGCGAAGCATTCTATCCGAATGCTATCTGTGCATGGAAACGATGCCTGGGCAGGCGCCGGGCATGGACCTCTCTTCACGCGAAGAGGCCGCAAGGCGGGTTCGCGGACTGACACGGCGTTCCGCTTGTCAGGCGGGGAGCGTTGGAAAGAGCTTTGGCGCCATCTGCGCTGCAAAATCCTTGAAGATCCGCACGGGCCGGGGAAGATAGCGGTTGCCCAGATGGACGACCGAGAGATTGAAGATGCGGAAGCGCCACTTCGGCATGACCTCGACAAGTCGTCCCTCGCGCAGCAGATTGGGCTGCACGATCGGAGGAAGATCGCCGATTCCTGTGCCGGCGAGTAATGCGGTCGCGAGGCCGGCGTATTCATTGATGGAAAGGTAGGGCTGAAAAGTGAGAGCTTCCTTGTCCTTCCCGTTGGCATGCGTGAACTGCCAGATGTTTTCCGGCCTCCAGAAGGAAAATGCCAGCAGGCGATGATCGAGCAGGTCACGGGGCGTGGCGGGCGGTTTGCACCTCGTGAGATAGGCGGGGCTGGCTACCAGTTGATGGCGGTAGGTCAGGATTTTGCGCGCGACAAGTGAAGAGTCTTCGAGTTCCCCGACGCGGAAGGCCAGGTCCACGCCTTCGGCGATCTGGTCGACAATCCGTTCCGTGACGAATACCTGTACGCGCACACCGGGGTAGGACGACTGGAAGGCGGCGATGAGCGGCGCCAGCAACGAATCGGAGATACTGGGCGGGGCTGCGAGCCGCAAAGTGCCGGAGACGCTGAGTAAATGGTTCGAAGCGATGTTATGGACCGCGTCACTCAGGTCGGCGCTCCGCTGCGCATGTTCCAGAACCTCGGAGCCCACATCGGTGAGCCGCAGGCTGCGGGTCGACCGCTCGAGCAGGCGGACGCCGAGTTGCTCCTCAAGAGCGGCGACGCGGCGGCTTACGGTCGAGACGGGAAGCTTGAGGCGGCGCGCGGCCTCGGAAAAACTGTTCGCCTCGATCACACGGGCAAAGATCATCAACGCATTGAGGTCTGTTGTCATGCATGCATCCCGCAGAGCTCGCACTGCTTGAGATTGTCTCAAATTTGAGAAGAAGATTTGCGATCTTTCTCACTATTCGTGTAGACGCTGGCGGCCTATATTTCTACTGGGAAGCGAAGCTCGAGGAGAAGGAATTCAGCAATGCATGCAGAGGAAGAGGCAATCGCCGGATTGTTGGCCTCGTATCAAGAGGCGTTGAATCGGTCCGACACGGAAGCGGTCATGAAGCTTTACTCACCCGACGGCGTTTTCATGGCCCAGCATTTTCCATCGAGCGCCGGAAGGGACGCAGTCCGCAAGGCTTACGCGGCAGTCTTTGCCGCCATTACTCTTTCGGTCAAGTTCGAGATTGCGGAAGTACTGCAAGTCGCGCCTGATTGGGCCATTGCGCGCACCAACTCGACCGGGACGGTCAAGGTCCATGCCACGGGCAGCGAAGGCCTGGAGGCGAACCAGGAACTTTTCGCCCTGCAAAAGCTCGAGGGCGCGTGGAAGATCGCGCGCTACTGCTTCTCTACCACCAACCCGCCGCGCCCCTGGCAATCTCAATGACGACCACGATGAAAGCTGCTGTGATTCATGAAGCGGGCGCTCCGGAGGTGCTCAAGCTGGAGAGCCTTCCGATTCCGATCCCAAAACCGGGCGACGTCTTAATTCGCGTCAAAGCCTTCGGCCTGAACCGCTCGGAGCTGTTTACCCGCCAGGGGCATACGCCCGGCTTCAAGTTTCCGCGGGTGCTGGGAATCGAGGCAGCCGGTCTGGTCGAGTCGGCTCCCGGGGGCGAGTTCCGCCAGGGGGAGATCGTGATGACCGCGATGGGCGGAATGGGGCGGCAGTTCGATGGCGGCTATGCTGAATACACGTGTGTGCCGGCGGCCAATGTCCAGGCCGTCAAGACGGGGCTGCCGTGGGAGACGCTGGGCGCTCTTCCGGAGATGTTGCAGACGGCGTGGGGCTCTCTTTTCAGGGCGCTGCGGCTGCAGAAAGGCGAGCGGCTGCTGGTGCGCGGAGGGACGACCTCGGTCGGCCTGGCCGCCGCGGCGATCGCCAGGAACCATGGCGCGTTCGTGGCATCGACAACCCGCAATCCCGGCCGTGAAGGGCTGCTGCGCGCCAACGGGGCGGAGCAGGTGATTCTCGATACCGGATCTATCGCCGCGCAGGTGAATGAGTCGGGCAAGTTCGACAAAGTGCTGGAGCTGATAGGAACAACGACCTTGAAAGATTCCCTGCGCTGCGCCACTGATCGCGGAATCGTCTGCATGACAGGAATTGTGGGGAACCAGTGGTCGTTCGACGACTTCGCGCCCATGGAAGTAATTCCCACCGCGGTCAGCCTGACCACGTATGCCGGCGACTCGAAGGATTTTATGCGAACGCCGCTGCAAAGCCTGGTGGAGCAGATCGCGGCCGGCGGCTTGCGCGTGCAAGTGGGCACGGTCTTCTCCCTCGATCGGATCGTGGAGGCCCATCGTTGCATGGAAGAGAACAAGGCGGCAGGCAAGATCGTGGTGCTCACCTAGCCAGGCGTTGCTACCATTGCATCGCTCAAGCGATGGCTGGGTAGACCTTGACACTGCCGCTGGCGGCGGCTTCTCAGCTTCACCGGCGGCTGGCGATCTCGCGAGCTCGGGGACTGGCGGAGGCTGGGACGGGCGACGGCCGGCGAATGCAAAGTTAGCGATAAAGTAATCGACTGGAAGGCGATTTTGCTTCTACACTTGGGTGCATGGCTTTCGCCGGTGGGTCGCTGTCGCGCTTTTTCCGATCGAGAGGCGCCGCCATCTGCCTGGCGGCAGTCGCAGGCCTCTCCGCGTGGCGGTTTGGCGGCGTCCACTGGCATCGCGCCGGGCAGGATCCGGTGGTCTTCAGCCGGGATGTGCAGCCGATCCTGAACCAGAATTGCGTTGCCTGCCATGGCGGGGTCCGCCAGAAGAATGGCGTGTCCTTTATCTTTCGCGAAGAGGCCCTCGGTACGGGCAAGTCGGGGCGGCGCACGATTGTGCCGGGCCACCCCGAACAGTCCGAATTTATGGCGCGCCTGACCTCCGCTGATCCGGAGGCGCGGATGCCCTATCACGGGCCGCAGCTTCCGCCCCAGCAAATTGCCTTGCTCCGCCGCTGGATCAAAGAGGGCGCGAAGTGGAATGATTACTGGGCGTTTGTCCCGCCTGCTGCTCAGCCGCTGCCACAAGTGAAGGATGCCGGGTGGGTGCGCCAGCCGCTGGATCGATTCATCCTGGCCCGGCTGGAGAAAGAAGGCCTGGCGCCATCCGCCGAAGCGGATAAACCTGCCTTGCTGCGGCGGGTCTCTTTCGATCTCACGGGTTTGCCTCCGACTCCGCAGGAAGAAGCCGCGTTCCTGGCGGATGCCTCGCCAGGCGCCTACGAACGGCAGGTGGACCGGTTGCTGGCCTCGCCGCGCTACGGGGAACGCTGGGCTTCGATGTGGCTGGATCTGGCGCGCTACGCCGACAGCAAGGGCTACGAGGCCGACTATGACCGGCCCGGCGTGTGGCCTTACCGCGACTGGGTGATCGATGCCTACAATCGCGACCTGCCCTACGATCAGTTCGTGATCAAGCAGTTAGCGGGAGACTTGCTGCCGAACGCCACCTTTGAGGATCGCATCGCCACCTCGTTTCATCGCCAGACGCCCAACAACGATGAAGGCGGCACCGACGACGAGGAGTTTCGCATGGTCGCGGTGATGGACCGGGTAGCGACGACCTGGTCGGTGCTGAACGGCGTGACCATGAATTGCGTGCAGTGCCACTCCCATCCCTACGATCCGATTCGACACGCCGATTACTACAAATCCATGGCGTTCTTCAACACTCAAAGCGATGCGGACCTGATGGACGACTCGCCGACGATCCGGGTGCCCAAAGACCAGGCGGACTATGCCGCCGCAGGGCAGATCGAGCAGGAGACGAGCCAGCTGCTGCACTCCGTAGAATCCGCGGACCGGCAGACCGAAGAGACGACGCCGTGGAAAGCATTGCCGATCGAGAGCGCAGCCGCCGACGAAGTTGCCGCCTTGCAGCCGATGCTTCCCGAGCTCGGGCGCCAGCTGGCGGAGCTGCAGAAAAACGATAAGCTCTCGGCAGAAAAGAAAGCGGAAAAACTGAAAGACCTGCGCAAGACCATGCTGGACACGCAAGCCAGGCTGGCCCACGCCAAAGCGGCCGGGGGCGCGGCGAAGACCTTCAAGATCCGCAATGGAGAAGCCTTCGCCGAGCCGGAGACGCCGCCCCAGTCGTTGTATGAGCTGACCGCGCCTTACGATCGGACGGCGCATCCTGAGGCAGAGGCAAAGGCCAAGCTGCCCCCCGTGACCGCGATCCGTATCGAGGTGCCCCCGCTGAATGCGGAGCTGGCCCGGCATACGCCGGAAAATGGATTCATCGTCGACCGGGTGCAAGGGTGGGTGGTTGCGCCCGGCGGTCAAAAGACCAGGGTGGCGTTCCGCTATTTCGTGCAGGATTCCGAGGACAACCTGAGAGCCGCGGAGTCCGCGGGAAGCGATGCGATGGGGAAGCCGAAGCCGCTCGATCCGGTACCGAGCGCGTTTGCGGCGCTGCCCAAGTTGTTCCGCACTCGATGGGTCGTGGGAGTTCCCGCGCAGCCGCTGGCGCTTGAGTCCGGCAGCCGCATCCAGGTCGATCTTAAGCAGGTGGCGGGCATCGACTCAAAACCGGCTCTGATCCAGAGAGTCAGGCTGGCGGTGAGCAGCGATCCGGCGTGGACGGCGTTGAGTCAGGACCCGGTTCGCGCGCGGAGCATCCAGCGCATCCTGCAGCTCAATCGGCAACTGGATAAAATTCCCACGGTGCCGCTGCCGGTGATGGCGGAAGAGCAGCCGTATGAAGAAAGACCTACGCTCGAGTTCGAGCGCGGAAATTTTCTCACTAAGATCGGTCCCGATCTTCCCCCCGATGTTCCCGCTATCTTCCCCAGGTTTCCGGCGGGTGCTGCGCGCAACCGGCTCACGCTGGCGAAGTGGTTTTTCATGCCCGGGCAGCCGTTGACGGCGCGGGTCGCGGTCAATCGCTACTGGGAGGAACTCTTCGGAACCGGGCTCGTCGAAACTCTGGAGAATTTCGGCAGCGTCGGCGAAGAGCCTAGCAACCAGGCGCTGCTCGACTGGCTGGCGCTCCACTTCCAGAACGATCTGCACTGGGACAACAAGGCGTTGCTGCGCGAGCTGGTGACCAGCGCGACGTACCGGCAGAGCGCCGCGACGACTCGATTCCTGCAGGCCAAAGACCCTCGCAACCGCCTGCTGGCGCATGGTCCGCAGCAGCGGCTCACGGCAGAGATGGTGCGCGATCAAGCCCTGCTCGCCAGCGGGCTCTTGAGTACCACGATGGGCGGACCGCCGGTCATGCCTCCGCAGCCCGCGGGAATTTGGAATTCGGTGTATAACGACTCGAAGTGGACGGATGCGAAGGGGCCGGACCGGTATCGCCGCGCGATCTATACCTTCGTTAAGCGGACGGCCGGTTATCCCAGCTCGCTGATGTTCGATGCTTCCGATCGCGATACGAGCCTGCCGCGGCGCATCGCAACGAATACCCCTTTGCAGGCGCTGGTCACGTTGAACGATCCGGCCTATGAAGAGGCCGCCAAGGCGCTGGCCCGGCGGGTCGTCGACGACACTGCCGCAAAGACGGCCGGTGCCGCCCATGCAGAGGACGCTCTCAACATGCGGCTTGCGTATGAGGCGCGGCTGGTGCTCTCTCGCGATGCCACGCCCCGTGAGATGGCAGTGCTGCGCTCGTTTTACAAGGACGCTCTGGCGATGCCCGGAGCGCCCTCGATCGTGAGGGCCAGCATGACACTGCCGGAGAGAGAAGTTCCGGCAAGGGACCTTGACGCGCTCACGGCAGTGGGCAGCGTTCTATTGAATCTCGATGCGGCTCTGGTGAGGTGACGGTTATGTCCGATTCTCAATTTGCAGCGAAACAAGATCATCCGGAATCCGGACTGACCGCGGAACGGTTCGCCCGGCTGCAGGCGCAGACTCGCCGTCACTTCCTGCGCGGCGTTACGGCCGGCGTGGGCTCCATGTTTCTCGGTTCGCTGGCCTCGCAGTTCGCGCCCACCGTCAAGGCTGCCGACCGCGGCGTCGACGGGGCGCCTCGACTCGATTTTGCTCGCGACCCTTCGCACCCTCTCTCCGTGTTGCCGCCGCAGTTTTCGGCACGCGCCAAGCGGATCATTTACCTGCATATGGCCGGTGCGCCCAGCCAGCTGGAGCTCTTCGATCACAAGCCCGATCTCACCCGGCTCGACGGCCAGCAATGCCCTGCGTCTTTCCTGGTAGGCAAGCGCTTTGCTTTCATCAGCGGCGTGCCTAAACTGCTCGGAGCGCAGTACCCTTTTCACCAGGCAGGCCAGGGCGGCCACTGGATCTCGGACCGCCTGCCGAATATCGAGAAACATATCGACGATCTTTGCTTCATCAAGTCCATGCATACCGACCAGTTCAACCATGCGCCCGCGCAGTTGCTGGTCCAGACCGGGAACGCCCGGCTCGGGTATCCGTCGATCGGCTCATGGGTGACTTATGGGCTGGGAACAGAGAACCAGAACCTGCCTGGTTTTATCGTGCTGGTCTCGGGCGGCAATCAGCCGGATGGAGGCAAGCAGCTCTGGGGGTCAGGATTTCTGCCGAGCGTATATCAAGGGGTGCAATGCCGGTCGCACGGCGAACCGGTGCTGTACCTGGAAAACCCGGCAGATGTCAGCCGGCCGCTGCGCCGCCGCATGCTCGATGCAATCGACGAGATCGACCGGCAGACCTACGACGAGTTCGGCAATCCGGAGACGGTGACCCGCATCGCGCAGTACGAGATGGCCTTCCGCATGCAGATGGATGCTACCGATGCAATGGACATCCATAAAGAGTCTGCGGCTACGCTGGCGGCCTATAACGCAAAACCGGGGGAGTCGAGCTTCGCCAACAACTGCGTGGTGGCGCGCCGGCTGGCGGAGCGCGGAGTTCGTTTCATCCAGCTCTATCACTGGGGCTGGGACGATCACGGAACCAACGCAAAAGACTCTCTGAATGTCGGCTTTGCCGATCGCTGCCGCGAAACCGATCAGCCGATTGGCGCGCTGCTGACCGACCTGAAAGAGCGGGGCATGCTTGAAGATACGCTGGTTGTCTGGGGCGGCGAGTTCGGCCGCACGTCGATGCGCGAAAACCGCAACGGCCAGGTGATGCAGTTTATCGGCCGCGATCACAATCCCGGCGCCTTCACAATCTGGATGGCCGGCGGCGGCGTCAAGCCGGGCATGAGCCTGGGCGAGACCGATGCGATGGGCTATGAGATCGTCAAAGATCCGATTGAGGTGCGCGACCTTCACGCGACCATGCTTTATGCCATGGGCTTCGACCATCGCAAGCTGACGTATTCCTTCCAGGGGCTGGAGCAGAAACTCACCAGCGTGAAGCCGGCGCGCGTGGTGGGCGAGGTCCTGGCTTGATTTCACTGGACGGGGACCGTTCTGTCAGCTTTTCAGGCCCTGTTCCGGCATGACCCTGCCGCCTCTTCCGCTGCATGGCCGGGTGCGTTTCGGCCTCTTCGCGCTTGCGCCGATTCTCCTGCTTCTCGTCCTGTTTGTCGTGCTTCCGCCGGACGGGCTGGAGCGGGCGGCTTCGGCGCAGTTTCTGGGACGATTCCACCTGCTGACCGTCCATTTCCCGATTGCGCTGATTCTCATCGTGCCGCTGCTGGAGCTGGCGGGCAGCCATCCTCGCTTCCCCCATCTGCGCGCGTCGGTTGACTTCGTATGGGGGCTGGCCATGCTGAGCAGCCTGGCGGCCGCCGCCCTCGGGTGGTGCCTGGCGTGGAGCGGCGGCTATTCCGGAAGGCTGGTGACTCAGCATATGTGGGGCGGACTCTTTGTGTCGGCCGCATGCTGCGTGTGCTGGATGCTGCGCGGCAACGATCGCGGCCCGCATCTGGATTCGCCGTATCCCTGGGCCCTGCTGCTGCTCGTGGGCCTCGTGTCGTTTACCGGCTATCGCGGCGGCCAGCTGTCGCAAGGCGAAAACCACCTGACCGAAGAGATGCCTCGCCCTCTTCGCAGATTGATCGGTCTCCCCGTCGCCTCGCCAGCGGTGCCCCGATCCGATCCTGCATTTTTCTACGGCGCTCATGTCGAGCCCATCTTCGCCGAGCACTGCTATGCGTGCCACAGCGCAGACAAGCAGAAAGGCAACCTGCGGCTCGATCGCTACGACCTGCTGATGCGCGGCGGTAAACATGGCGCGGTGCTGAAGGCCGGCAACGCGAAGGGCAGTGAACTCTTTCGCCGCATCACGCTGCCCGCTTCGGACGATGATGCCATGCCGCCACAAGGCAAGCGGCCCTTATCGGCGAACGAGTTGAAGGTGCTGGAACTCTGGATTGCGGCCGGAGCTTCTGCGACACTCCCCGCCGATGGAATCAAACAGGCGCCCACGGCGCCAGAGCCGGCCGCCACCGAGGTTACGTTCGAAGAGGTGGACGCAGACGCAGTCACACAGGCCCGTGCGCCGTTCGCCGCGCAGTTTGCTCAACTCAAGCAGCGCTTTCCGGATGCCCTGGAGTATGAATCCCGCAACTCCGCCAAGATGGTGATCGATGCGTCTGCTCTGGGGCCCCGGTTTGGGGACGCGAATCTGGCTGCGTTGCAACCTCTGAGCGAACAAATCGTCGTGGCCGATTTCTCCGGAACCGCGATCACCGACGCCTCGGCGGGAGTGTTGGCCGGTATGAAACATGCGCGGGTGCTGCGCCTTGGGAGTACCAGGATTTCGGATGGGACGGTGGCCCGGCTGGACGGTCTCGATCAACTGCAATCGCTGGACTTGTATGGCACCGCGGTCACGCCAGCTTGCCTGAAGACCGCAGAGCGATTGCCGCGACTTCGCCGCGTCTACGTGGGAGCTACCAGGATCCCTGCTTCTCTTGCCCCGCCTGACGCGCTCCAGGGGAAACTGCTTTTCTGAAAGAGTGAGATTTCTTCCCGCCTTCGCAGGGACGAAATTTCCAGTTACCGCCGGTGCCCCTGCAGAACGACGTCTTCGATCGCCAGGGTCGAGCAGCCTGGTTCGCAACGAAAGCGGATGAGGTCGGCCGGCGCGCCGGCGCGGAGCTGCCCTCGAGTGCCGGTGAAGCGGCCGGGGTTGGCGGTTGCCATCTGCACGGCGTCGCCGAGGCTGAAGCCGGTATGGGCCGCGACATACGCGATCGCGTCGCGCAGCGTGGAAGTGGAACCGGCCAGGTACTCTGTGCCGGCGAGGGTAAGGCGGCCATCCGGGCGAAGATCGACAGTGCCGCCGACCGCCGTCTGGTATTTGCCCGGAGCGAGTCCGGCAACGCTCACCAGGTCGGAGACGAGGATGGCGCGCGGCACACTCTTGGCGCGCAGCATGGCGGTAAGCGTGTCCGCAGGCAGGTGATGGCCATCGGCGATGAAGGTTGCGGTGAGGCGATCTTCGGCAAGCTGTGCCCAGAGCAGGTTGGGATGACGGGGCAGCGTGGAGGCGACCCCGTTCCCGAGGTGAGTCGAGAGACGCGCGCCGGCATCGACTGCCGCCTGTATCTGGCCGGCGTTGCCGCCGGTGTGGCCGAGCGAAAGGTGAATTCCCCGGGCAGAGAGCGCGTGAATGTAGGCGGGAGCGCCGGGATAATGAGGGGAAAGCGTGACCATGCCGACCAGATCGCCCGAGGCGGCCTGCCAGCGAAGGAATTCCGCGAGGTCCGGTGGGCGCACATGCTCGCGAGGATGCGCGCCGCGCGGCCCGTCCTTCGGAGAGATATGCGGCCCTTCGATATGCACCAAAGGAATCATATGCGCGAGCAATGGATCTGCCTTGCGGGCCGAGGCGATGATGCGCAGGTTGTGGATGAGCTTTTCTTCTGAAGCCGTAATGAGCGTGGGCAGAAAGGTAGTGACGCCGGTAGCAAGCAGTGCGTGCGCGAGACCATGGATCGCCTCAGGCGTCAGATCGCCGGCATTGACATCGTGGCCGCCGTAGCCGTTCACCTGCAGATCGATCAGGCCCGGGGCGAGCCAGAGACCCTCGTCGACGCCGCCCCGATCGATGGCGGTAATGTGGCCGCCGGTGCAATGCACCGTGAGCAACTCTCCGGTCGAGGGGTCGCGGCCGGTGTACGACTTACTCATTGGCCGACTGGGAGAGTCTGCTGGCGGAGTCTGGATCCAGGTAAAGAGTGCAGCGTGGATGGCGGCGCAGCGCGGACGCCGGGCAGATGGGATCGATAGGGCCCTCAAGAGTGCGCCAGACCGCTTCGCTCTTGAGAGCGCCGGGGACGGTGCAGAAGAGAGCGCGGCCGGCGAGCAGGCCAGGGATGGTGATGGTGAGCGCGCGAGTGGGCACGCCGCGCAAGCTGGCGAAGCAGCCGTCCTCCACCTGTTGGCGGCGGCACTGCTCATCAAGGTCCACAATCTTGACGGTAAGCGGATCGTCGAAGTCGGCGGGTGGATCGTTGAAGGCAAGATGCCCGTTCGAACCGATGCCGCAACACACAATATCGATCGGCCCGGCCTGTAGCGCGGCGGCGTAATCGCGGGCGGTCTGCTCAGGGTCGTCGCCAGGCTCGATCAGGTGAATCGCTCCAAACGGCAGCCGATCGAAGATCGCATGACGCAGCCACAACGCGAAGCGCTGCGGAGCGTCCTGGGGGAGATCGAGATACTCATCCATGTGAAAGGCGGTGACGCGCGACCAGTCGATGCCGGGCTCGATGAGGAGCGCGCCGAGCATTTCGCTTTGACTGGGCGCCGCGGCGAAGATCATGCGCGCGCCCGGCTGCGTCTGCAGCAGGCTGCGAAGCTCGCGAGCTACATCGGCGGCAGCGTGCCTGCCCATGGCGGCGCGCGAGTCTGCGATGTGAATGGTCAACGAGCCGGACAGGGTCTGTTGCATAGGTTTCTCTTCTTCGGACGCTTTACGCCGGTTGTGCAGATTGGAGGAGTTGCTGGAAGCGATCGGGTTGGCCGGCGAGCCCGGCGGAGTAGGCGGCGGCGCGATTCCACTGATAGAGCAGCTGGTCTTTGGGGCGCAGGTCATAGACGGCTTCGAGCTTGGCGGTCGCATCGGGGAAGCGTCCCCGATCCCAGTCTGCGGTCAACGCTGCTGCCAGGTCGCGATCCCGCTCGGCGATGCCTTGCATGAGCAGAGCTGCCAGGTCGCGGTCGAGCGGCTTCTTCGCGGCCTGCTCGATCACGACGGATTCACGCCAGAAGGTCTTCTCCAGGTAGTCAATGCAGAGCGCGAACGCCTGAAAGTCGGCGAGGTTTTTCATCACCAGCGGCTCCAATTGGACGAGCAGGCTGCGGATTCGAATGAAGGGATTGGCAGGTGGCGATCCGCTCTTCAGCACGGCAGCCAGCTCTTCATCGCTGCTCCAGGGAACGCGTAAGGTGAGGCCCATCCAGGAGGTGTCTTCCCGGTCTTTCTTGTAAGGCGCGGCGTCATAGGTCAACTGGAAGACCTCGCCCCATGTTTCATTCCAGCTTGCACGGTAATGTCTTTCGACGAAGTGGCGAAAGCCGGAGGTCTGCGCCGTGGCCGTGCCCTCGTTGAAGGAGACGGCGGCGTAGGCGAAGCCGTCCCAGATGGAGTCTTGCACGTAGCGGCTCGGGATCCAGTTCGTGAGGACGACGCCGAGCGAGCTTGGCGCAGCCGAGTCGAGGTAGGCGTCGGAGAAGGCGTCGATGTTGCGCAGTTGCTCGATGCCGGCGCGCGCGCCCCACTTGTAACAGGAGAGCGCGGGCGCTCCAATGGCGCGCGAGCCGTTGGAGCGAATCTTTTCGAACGCGGCATACAGACTCGCAGAGTTGTTGTCGTAGTAGCTCCAGTCCATGATGATGATGTTCTTATTCAGGTGAGCTAAAATCTCCGGCTCTTTGCGAAGCACAAGGTCGCCCCACACGATGAATTGCTTGCCGAGCGCGACGGAAATTTGATTGAGAGCGTTCAGGTACTCGGCCCAGATTTGCACGCGGGTCCTGGTCTCGAGCGCCTTGCGCGAGAGCGCCGAGCCGCCCCAGTTGACCTCGTCGCAGCCGCCGTGGAGATACACGGACGGGAAGATCGCGGCGACCTCACGGTAGAGCTTCTGGAAGATCTGCAGGGACTCCGGGTTGACTGGAGTCATCCCGGTGAATTCGGCGGAACTGCTGTCCGGGTCGCGATCGAGCAGGTGCGCATAGGTCGGAGAGCGGGTGATGTAACCCGTGTGGCCGAACGACTCTACCTCCGGCAGCAGATCGACGCCGTGGCTTTGCGCATAGTCGACCAGCGATTTCAATTCGTCCGGAGTAAAAGCGTTGGTGTGGGTGATGAGCCCGGGAACTGAGGCGAAGCGCATGGCGCTCCCCTGGTCGTCGGTGAGGCGAAACTGGATGGTGTTGAGCGCCCAGTCGGAGCAGAAGTCGATCACGCGCTTGTAGTAGGCGATGGTCTCGGGCACGCGACCGGCGTCAAGCATCAGACCGCGCATCTTGCCGCGGACCAGATCTTTCCGCGAAGGGCCTTCGGCAGCCTTTGCCGCCGGCGAAGCTGCGCCGGGCTGGCCGGAGAGCGCTGACGCAGCGAGATCGCTCTTGTGTTGGGTGGCCAAAGCCATTGGAGTGGCGGCCACCGCGGCCGCGCCCACAAGAAACTCTCTTCTGGTTCGCAAATCTATGCTCAAGCCTGAGGTCCTCTGCAGCGATCCTAATTGAGTGGAGTGAGTTGACAAAGCGGCTCTTCTTTTTTTTCGAAGCGGCGTCTGCGCTTGTTCCAGGGCATGGCGGGAAGGCCAATTCTTTGCCGTGAGCCGCTGGCCGGTTAAGCTTTGAAGAGCTTCTGCTATGCAACTCTTTAGAAAGTAACCGGCCAGCGTTGCCGGAGGTGACGAAGAGCCATGATTCTTGAGGTCTGTATCGATTCCGTCGAAGCGGCGCGCGCGGCTGAGGCGGGTGGCGCTCAGCGCGTCGAGTTATGCGGCGATCTCATGGAGGGCGGCATCACGCCCAGCGCCGGCCTGATCGAAAGGGTAAGAAAGACGGTAGCCATCGGGGTGTTTACGATGGTGCGGCCCCGCGGCGGAGACTTCTGCTATTCCGCAGATGAGCTCGATGTGATGAGGAAAGACATAGCCATAGCAAAGGCCTCGGGCGCGGACGGCGTGGTGCTGGGGTTGTTGTTGCCGGATGGGACGGTGGATGTGGAGCGTACGCGGGAATTGGTGGAGCGCGCGCGGCCGATGCTGGTGACCTTTCACCGCGCGATCGATGTCTCGTCGAATTTGCTGGACTCGCTCGAACGGGCGATTGAAGCGGGAGCGGACCGGGTGTTGACCTCAGGAGGGAAAGACGCGGCGCTCGCTGGGGCGAAGGTGATCGCCCGGATGGTGGCCGCCGCCAGGGGCCGAATCGCAGTGATGGCGGGCGCCGGCGTGAAGGTGGAGAATCTTGCTGCGATTGCGGAGGCGACGGGGGCGCGGGAGTTCCATGCTTCGCTGCGGAAGAAGACGGCGAGTCCGATGAAGTATCGGCCGGCCGGCCCAAATATGGGCGCGCCAGGGCTGGATGAGTATGCGCGGTACGCGACCTCGCCGGACGATGTGCAGGCGATGCGGCGGGTGCTCGATGCACTCGAGGTTAGATCGAGCGCATCGCAGCCTGGCTAGTTGCCCGGCGTGCTCGCATTCGTGGGCGGAGGATCGTTGTAGAGCTGGAATTCTCTGAGGTGCGCCTGCCCGGTGCTGGAGAGAATGTTTAGACGAATGCGGCTGGCCGTCACGGGCGAAAAGCGATCCATCTTTTGATGGCCGATGGCCTGCCCTGACGCCACGGTCTTCCACGCGTTGCCGGTCCAGACTTCAATGGCATATTTCTCGATATGCTGACCGTCGTTGAGCCACTCCATGGTGGCGGCGCGATCGATGGTGGTCGGTTTCGCAAAGTCGACTTGCAGCATGGCATGATGGGAACCGGGCGGCGCGGACCAGAAGGTATCGCGATCTCCATCGAGGGCGGCTGCGACTTCCGGCGTGGCGGGCAGATGCTGCAGCGAAAGATTGCCTGCCTGCAGGCGATGAATCGCGGCGCCGAACTCCTTGAGACGGGCGACATCATCGTCGGGCAGCAGCCCGCGATTGTCGGGCGCGAGGCCGAGCATGAGCTGGGCACCCCGACCGACGGTTTGCTCGTAGGTCTCGGTCAGCTTCGAGAGCGACTTCAAAGATTGCTCGTCATGCGGATGCCAGAACCAATGCAGGTCGCGCAGCGGCGTGTCGGCCTCGATGGGGCGCCAGCGCAGATAGCCATGACGGTCGATGACGTTCCAGTTTTCGTAGGCTACCTGGCCGGACTCGGTGCCGACCCAACGAGCGTCTCCGTACTCGAAGAGCCCGGTATCGGCAAAGACGATGGTGTTGGGCTGGTAAGTCCGTAAGGTCTCGACGATCTTGGGAAAGTTGTAGACGTGACCGGCGCTGCCTGCGCCGTCGAGCCAGAACTCAACCAGGTCGCCATATTTTGTGGCGAGCTCTTCAAGTTCGGAGAGATAGTACTTGTCGTAGGCCTCGGCATCTTTGTAGCGCGGGTCGTGACGGTCCCAGGGAGAGAGATAGACGCCGAACTTGAGGCCATGCTTGCGGGCCGCGCGCGCGACGTCTCCAACCACATCGCCCTTGCCGCCTTTCCAGGGGCTGGCCTTGATGCTGTAGTCGGTCTGGGCGGTCGGCCAAAGGCAAAAGCCGTCATGATGCTTGGCCACGAGCACGACGTATTTCGCTCCGCTCGCCTCGATCGCCTGCATCCATTGGTCGGGGTCGAACTGGGTGGGGTTGAAGACTGCCGGGCTGGCGGTGCCGTCGCCCCACTCGCGATCGAGAAAGGTGTTGGTCGAGAAGTGAATGATGACGCCGAACTCTAGATCCTGCCAGGCTACCTGCTGCGGGGTGGGCTTCATCTCGGTGAAGTTCTGCGCATCGAGCCGGGTAGAGTGCAGCGGAACAGCGGCGAGTGCCGCGACTGTCGCGGAGATGGCTACTAACTTTCGAAAAAGCTTCATGAGTTCTCGTAGTCCTCGATCCGTGTGTGCAGGCCCTTGTGTGTATCTCGCGATGGCGCTGGCTGTTGCGAGGCGCGGCCGATCACGCCGGCGGCAGCTGCGGGCGCAGAGTTTAAACCTGCGTGGCGATGGCAGAGGCGCTGCGGTCTTTCCAATGGCCGCGGGTGAAGTCTGGAAACTTTACCGGCGCGCTGCCGCCCTTGAGAGATAGGGTGCTCAAGGGTCCGGGGGCAGACCATGCCGCGGCATCGTAGACGTCCAT
The DNA here is from genome assembly GCA_965199205.1 of Acidisarcina sp. GTDB lineage: Bacteria > Acidobacteriota > Terriglobia > Terriglobales > Acidobacteriaceae > Acidisarcina. The sequence continues at coordinate 1,356,268 of OZ240688.1, read as the reverse complement.
ATCGGGCGGCAGGCCCTGCTTCATGCATTGCAGCAGGCGGTAGAGCATGATGTAGTCCATGCCGCCGTGGCCGCCCAACTTCTTGGCGTTCTCGCCTTCTTCTTTCCAAAGCGGATGTTGATAGTCCTTCCACTTATCGATCGGGCCCCACTCCTCCTCGGCTTGCCCGTCGAAATAGATGCGAGGCGGATAGTCGGTGAAGATACCCTTCGTGCCGGCGATTTTATTGATGCGGCTGTAGGGTTGTGGGTTCGAGACGTCATGCTTCAGGGTAATGGTGAGGCCGGCGGCGGTTTTAATGAGAGAGGTGTTGAGGTCGCCGGTAACAAAGTGATCGGACCAGTACGGATTGGACTTATCGATGTGGGCTTCGCGGTAGAGATCGAGGCCGCGCTGCGGTGAGCTCATCGACACCATGTACTCGAAGCGATCGCCGCGCTGAATGCCCATGTAGTTGGCCAGCGGGCCGAGCCCGTGGGTGGGATAGAGATTGCCGTCCCGCTGGGTGTGATAAGCGAGACGCCAAAGTCCTTCTCCCTTGCCGGAGAACATTTCTTCGCGCAGGTCGTGCAGGTAGCCGCCCTCGCCATAGAGCAGATCGCCAAAGAGACCGGCGTGGGCCATGCGCAGGACCAGCGTTTCGTTATAGCCATAGCAGCAGTTCTCGAGCATGGTGCAGTGACGGCGGGTCTGCTCCGAGGTGTCCACGAGCCTCCAGCAGTCGTCGATGGTGAGCGCTGCGGGAACCTCGACGGCAACGTGCCTGCCGTGCTTCATCGCGGCGACCGCCATCTCGACGTGCCAGTTCCAGGGGGTCGCGATCAGCACCAGGTCAAGATCGTCGCGAGCTACCAGGGACTCGAAGGCATGATCGCCCTGGGTGTAGAGCGTAGGCGCCGGCTGCCCGGCTTTTTCGATGAGCGACTGAGCGTGGGTTGCTTTTTCGGCAACCAGGTCGCAGACGCCGACGATGCTGGCGTTGGCCCCCAGCAGATTGCCAAGCAGGCTTGTGCCGCGGCCGCCGACGCCGATGATGCCGATGCGAGGGCCGGCCGGCGAGGTGATTTTTTGATAAGGCACATTGATCATCGTGGCCGCCGTCGAGTGGCTCGCCCGGTCATCCTCGTTCTGGAGCGGACCAAGAGCGGCGGCCGACGCCGCTGTAAGCGCGGAGGCGCCGGCGACCGCCCCCATGCGCAGAAAATCCCGTCTCGATGCGTTGGTCCCTGGGTAGACTTTCTTCTCCGTCATTGGCTTAATCCTTCGCGCGCAAGATTGTTTCCAAATAGAAAAGCATGGTGCGGGGACGAGATGCGGCTAGTAGAGCATGAAGGACCAGAGCATATTGCCGGTGGCGCAGATGACATATTGATGCCCGTCGAGCATATAGGTCTGCGGCGCGTTAGAGACTCGCCCGACGCGCGTGTTCCACAGGATATCTCCGGTGGCGGCGTCATGGGCGATCAGGCTTTCGGCGCCGTCCCCTGCGAAGACGAGGCCGCCCGCTGTCGCAAGAACTCCGCCGCCGCCGCCGCCGGAGTTAAAGTAGCGATGTCTCCAGGCGGCCTTGCCCGTTTTGTAGTTGATCGCCGTCAGGTAGCTGCCCGCGGAGCCGACCTGGGCCTCTTCGCGGCCCCCCAGACCCATGGAGCCGCGCGGGTCGACGTCGGTCAGATAAAAGATGGCGAAGGAATTGTCTTCGGCGACATAGAGAAGACCGGTTTGGGGGGAATACGCCGGCGGCTCCCAGTTTACGGTTCCGTCGGAGTTCGGCGAGACCAGGGAACCGGCGACGGTGGCGTCTTTGGAGGGGTCCCGCTTCGGGCCGCCCGCCGGGGTCAACCCGCCGGCCCAGTTGGTGTCGCGACCGTACTTACTGGTCAGCAGGTGTTCACCGGTGACCCGGTCGAGCACAAAGAAGTAGCCGTTGCGTGCCGCGGTCATGACCATCTTCCGCTGCTTCCCGTTGAACTCGCCATCGACCAGCACGGGAGTCTGGGCTGAGTCGTAATCGTGCATGTCGTGCGGGGAGGTCTGGTAATACCAGGCCATCTTGCCGGTATCGACGTTGACCGCGATCAGCGAGCAGGTGAAGAGATTGTCTTTGTCGCCGCGGCCGCCAGTCGTGAACGCAGGCGTCGGGTTGCCCGTACCGAAGATGTAGAGGTTGGTATCGGGGTCGTAAGCTCCGGCGATCCAGGGCTGCGCGCCGCCGTGGCGCGCGGCGTCGAGGCTCGCCCAGGTATCCAGGCCAGGATCCCCCTTCTGCATCGGGACGGTGTAATGCTTCCACTGCAGCTCGCCCGTTTCAGGATCGAAGGATTGCAGAAAGCCCGGCGAATCGATGTCGTTGCCCACCCCGACCAGCACGTGATTGCCGATGATGATGGGCGCGGGGGTAGAGAAATAGCCCTCGTCAAGCGTCGCGATCTCTTTGTGCCAGCGCTCCTTGCCGGTCTTCGCATCCAGCGAGACGAGGTAGTCGTCGGGCGTTTCCATGTAGAGATAGTTGTTCCACATGCCGACACCGCGATTGCCGATGTGAGTGCCGCCCTTCGTCTTCCAGAAGTAGTGCCACAGCTCGTGGCCATCGCGAGCGTCGAGAGCCCAGGCGTTGTCGGGCATCGTGAGATACAGGGTGCCATCCACTTCGAGCACGGAACACTTGATCGAACCACCCTCGACCGAGATGTTGCCTGGGCCCTCGCCGCCGACATTGACGGGCAGCGCTTCGCGGTCATTGCGCCGGCCCGCCCCGCCTGCGGCTGGCGTCCCGGGGCCGGCGGTCACCTGCGACATCCAGGCGAGTGTCAGGTCCTTGACCGTCGAGCGGTTTACCTGGGTGAGTGCGCTATAGCGCTTGCCGGTGTAATCGCCGTTGTACGTGAGCCAGGAATCTTTGAGAGGTTTCTGCAGATCGGCGGCGGTGACTCCGCCGCCCTGCCCGCTGGCGAGCACGGAGGAGAAGAGCAACGAGACGGGCAACAGCATCTTCGCGAAGTTCATTTCAAGGTCACCAGGTAGGCAGTCAAATCGTGGACTTCTTTGTCGGTATACATCGGAAGCATGTCTTTATGCGCCTGGAGCGGGTCGACGACGGTGACCTTGGGCGAGTTGCCGTTGCGGGGGAAAGAGCGCATCGACCCATCGCTCAGCTTGATGGTGACAAGGAAGTCGTCCATGCGCACCAACTGCCCTTGCACCTTCTCGCCGGAGGGAAGCACGACCGTGACAGCGGCCGGCGTTCCCTGGCCGTGCTTGCCAAACGCTCCGCCGGTGATCCATTCGTTCTGAAGCGCTTTGGGATTTGCGGCCTTTGAGGCGATACCGCGCAGGTCGCCCTCCGCAGAGTGACAGCTCTTACAGTTCTTTGCGAAGTAGGCGGCTCCGTCCGCTGGATTGCCAACGACGATATTGACAGGCGCCAGCTCAGTCGGGGGTTTGCCGGCGCGGCCGATCGTCACGATCACTGACCGGACGTAGGCGGCAACGGTGGCCGAATCCTCAAGGCTCAATGGAATGGCAGGCATGCCCATCGCGCGCCGCGAGCCTTGAATGATGGGGATGATATTTTCGCCATTGAGATCGGTGAGCGCCACCTGCGAGCGCAGCAGATTCGGGCCGCCCATGTCGCCGCCGCGCAGGTCGGGCCCATGGCAGCCCTGACAGTTGATGGCGTAGAGAGTTTTTCCGCGTGCGATGACCGCCGCATCTGCGGGTGCCCGCTTCTGACCGGGAACGAATCCCCCGGCCTGCTGCGGAGCCTCTTCCGGGGTGGGCGCTTGCGCGATACCCCAATACACCGAACAGATCAAAACGCCCAGGGTTGCTGCTGCTGCGAAAGGATGGGTGATGCGCATTTCTCTCCGTTGCCTGCCGAAAATTTTCTCTGCTCTCTCACTCCATCCATAGGAGCGGGAAGGTTTGTGTGCTTCCGATCGCGTACGGCGCGGCAGCCCGCCCGTGACGCTGCTATCGCAAGTACGCCGCCCAACCCTCGATAGAAGAGACGCAAAGGTAGTTCACTACGTAACCGGGAAAACTCAGAGGTAAGACCGGCAATGCGGTTGCCTTCTGCCGATGCTCAAATGCGGCCGGAGAGGTTTGGGCTTGCCAAAGCTCAATGACACACTTACTTTTGCAGCGGTTTTAATTTTTAGTGTAGCGCACGAAATGATGGCAGCCCTTGAAGGAAAAGCAGAATCTCTCAAGCCCGGAAAATTCATCGGCGCGGGCGCTTGCCGGCGTTTGCTCCTGCTGAAGAGAACAGGGCTGCAGGCGGTCGGCAGACGGCGGAATAGCGGATCGTTCGCGCCGTCGCTTCAACTTTTCTTCCGTGTGGCTGCACGCGCACAAATCTTTTTTCATCCGAGCATCCGCTACGTTACTATGGCTTTGACAATTCTCCACACTTTGCAAGACGTACCGGCAAGCTTCGCCGGGAGCGTTTGTCCTTCGGTTCACAAGCCGGCAGGCTCTTCCGAGATCCGATCGATCCCGGTATCACGGTTTTGAAGGTCAGCCTTCTCTCGATCGCGGAGGTTTGCCGGCCTTCCCGGCACAGCGATGCACAGGTATTCAACCATCCACGGTTTTTCACAGGAGACTCCATCCAAATGATCGCCCGGAAATCCGCTCTACCTTGTTCCGATCAGTGTTGTGCAACGGCCGTGCAAGCTTCCCTGAGAACCACGAAGAAATGGTTTACCGGCATTCTCCTGTTATCTCTCTTGCTGGCGGGTGGCCGCGCCGCTCAAGCCCAGGCCAAAACGAAGACGAAACTCCCGGGCGAGGATTGGATTTCGCTGTTCAATGGCAGTGACCTGACGGGCTGGACAAAAGTGGGCGCGGAGAGCTGGACTGTCGAAGATGGTCTGCTCCACGGCAAGGGGCTGACCAAGGCCTATGGATATCTCGAGACGGACAAGGACTACAAGGATTTCCAGATCTCTCTGCGTTTCAAGTGCGTCGGAGACGGCAACAGCGGGGTCTTTTTTCACACCGGGTTCAAGCCGGGGTCGGTCGATACCACCCAGGGCATGCAGTTCGAGATCGACTGCAATATGATGCACCACACGGCCGGCGTGTACGGGGAAGATGGACGAGGCTGGGTCGTCTGGCCGTCGCCCGAGAACGAGGGCGTGGTGCGGATGGGCGATTGGAACGACTACCTGCTGGAGGTGGTCGGCAATCATTACAAAGCCCGGCTCAACGGCGTGCAGATGGTGGACTTCACCGATCCGAAGCCCAGCTCCTTTGACGGCAAGATCGCGCTGCAGCTTCACTCCGGCGGCGCGGGAAACATGCAATTCAAAGACATCTGGATCCGCGATCTCTCTGCGCGCTAATCCTGTTCGATCGCGGTTTGCGATCGGTGTGCGGCGTCTGGCGATCGAGCGTCGCGCCGCGTGGCAAGCCGTGCATCTCTCTCTCACACGACCCGTGTAAAGGCCACATTGAAGATAGGGATCATAGGGTTTGGGTTCATGGGCGGCGTCCATCTGTCCGCGATCGAAGAGATCCCGGAGGCAACCGTGGCCGCGGTGTCTTCACGGACCAGGCCGGGCGCCGATGCGCCATCGCGCGGCAATCTGCCCGGAGTCAAGAGCGCGGCTTTGCCTGCCAACCTGCAGTGGTATGACAATTGGAAGGAACTGGTAGCAGACCAGGCGCTCGATGCGGTCGATATCTGCCTGCCCACCCAGCTTCATGAAGAGGTAGCTGTTGCCGCCCTCGGGCGCGGCAAGCATGTGCTCTGCGAAAAGCCGCTGGCGCTTACCTCGGCCGCCTGCGACCGGATATTGCAAGCCGCCGCCCTAAGTGGGCGCGTCTTCATGGTGGCGCAGGTGCTGCGCTTCATGTTCCCTTATCAGTACGCGGCTTCGTTTGCTCGATCGCTCGGCGCTGACGGGGTGACGAGCTGTACCTTGCGGCGGAAGGCCGGTTACCCGCAGTGGAGTGAGTGGCTCGCCAACGAGAAAAACAGCGGAGGCGCGATCCTCGATCTGTTAAGTCACGACCTCGACCAGGCGCTCAGGGTCTTTGGCCGGCCGGAAACCGTGAGCGCGACCAGCCTGGGCGAGGTCGACACGATGCTGGGCGTGCTGCGCTATCCCAGCGGACTCGAAGTGACGATCGAGGGCGGCTGGTTTCCACCGGGGCTGCCGTTTTCCGCCAGCTTTGAGATCACGGGAAAAGATGCTGCGCTCACCTTTGCGGAAGGAAAGCTGCTGCTCACGCGCGATGGCCGCGAGCAAGCCGTCGTAGTTCCCGAACACCACGAATATCGCGACCAGCTGAGCTACTTCCTCGACTGCTGCAGGACCAATACAGCCCCGGAGCTGTGCCTGCCCACGGAGTCAGCCGAGGCGGTGAGAGTCGCGAACCTGCTCAGAACCTCGAGAGAACAGAATGGAAGGGAACTGTCGTGCGAAAGATAGAACCGTTGGAGATCGGCTTGATGTTCTGGGCCGGCCCTGACTCCAAGACGATACTGGATAGCGTTGCCGGCCTCGGTCTGTATGCCGGGCAGTTAGGCGTGCCGCCGGATCTGGATTGCGACCACGCCCGAGAGGAGTGGGCCAGAGGGCTTGAAGCGATCCATCTGACCGCCACGAGCGCCGTGTGCTCCTACCTGGGCGAGGACTATGCCGATCTGGCCACCGTTCACAAGACTGTGGGATTTACGACGCAGAGTCTGAGAGCGGACCGGATTGCGCGGACCAAGACGGTCTCCGGCTTTGCGCACTCCTTGTCGATTCCGGCGGTGTCTTGCCACATCGGTTTTATTCCGACCGACCCCGGCGAGACGTTATACAAGGACCTGTGCGAGTTGACCAGGTCGCTCTGCGACTACTGCGGGAAGAACGGCCAGGATTTTGTGCTTGAGACGGGGCAGGAATCCGCAGAGGTCTTATTGGCCTTCATCGGGAATGTGCAGCGAACGAACCTGAAGGTGAACTTCGACCCGGCCAACATGATCATGTATGGCTCCGGCGACCCGATCGAAGCACTGCAGGCGCTCAGTGCTCACGTCGTCTCGGTCCACTGCAAAGACGCTCATGCTCCCGCGCCAGAGAGCGGACTGCTTGGCTCAGAGTGCGTGCTTGGCGACGGAGAAGTGGATTTTCCGGCTTTTCTCAAGCAGTTGAAAGACGGCGGCTACCAGGGCGCGCTCACTATCGAGCGGGAAGAAGCCGACCCCGTCAAGAGAATGGCAGACATCAAGGCCGGTATCTTGCGCTTGCAGCAGTGGAAGGCTGCGCCAGGCCTGTGACCTTGCACGGTCGTAAGACTTTTGAGGTTGCCGGTTCCATGGCGACAGGTGCTGGAAGGCCGCTCGACGCTGCTTCGAGTGGCCCAGGCGAAGCTTTCGCAAAATTTATACCTTCAGGTTGGCGGCGCGCGGTGCATGCCGGCAAGCTCAAGGGCTGACCTGATCCTCGGGTCACCCACTCTTCTTCCGAACCATCGAACTGGAGTTTCCTGCATGCAAAGAAGGTCTTTCCTCAAGAGCGCATCCGCGGCTACCCTCGTTGCTTCCCTTTCTCGCTCCAGCTTCGCCGGCGGCTTTGCCGATGGCAAGCAGCCACGCATCGCCTACGGCGGCATGGGGATCGAATGCAGTACCTATGGCCGCATCCGCGCCCGCATGGAAGACTTCACCATTGTGACCGGCCAGGACCTCACCAATTCCAAGCGCTACAACTTCCTGAAGAAATATCCTGTGACCTTCATGCCCACCCAGGAGGCGCTGGCCGTTCCCGGCGGCCCGGTCGATAAGGCCACTTACGACACGATCAAGGCAGATTTTTTGAAGAGGGTGCAGGCCTTGATGCCGCTCGACGGCCTCTACCTGCCGATGCATGGCGCCATGTTCGTAGATGGCATGCACGATGCGGAAGGCGACTGGATGGAAGCGGCGCGCAAGCTCGTCGGTCCCACGTGCCTCATGTCTGCCTCCTACGATCTTCACGGAAATGTGAGCCAGCGCGTGATCGATAACCTGGATATGTTCTCCGCATATCGAACTGCGCCGCATATCGATGTGGAAGCGACGATGCAGCGCGCCTGCGACATGCTGGTGCATTGCCTCGATCGGAAGATTCGTCCGACGCTGGTGTGGGCGCCGATTCCGGTGCTGATGCCGGGCGAGCGCAGCAGCACGGAGTGGCAGCCGGGCAAACGCCTCTGGGCCCAGCTGCCCAAATTGAACGAAGAGCCGGGCATTCTCGATGTATCGATGCTGGTCGGTTATGTGTGGGCCGATGAGCCGCGTTCAAGCGCGGCGGCTGTCGTCACCGGCACCGCGCCCGCCACGGAAAAGAAAATCGCGATCGACCTGGCGCAGCAATACTGGGATGCGAGGAGGGAATTTCAGTTCGGCACCGAAACCGGGACGCTCGACGAATGCATCCAGAAGGCGATCAAGTCGACCACCCATCCGGTCATCCTGGCCGACTCCGGCGACAACCCTACGGCGGGCGGCGCCGGCGACCGCGCCGAGGCGCTCGAGAGGCTGCTGTTTTACAAGGCGCAAGGCGTCGTCTTCGCGGGCATCGCCGACCGGCCGGCAACCGATGCCTGCTACAGCGCCGGTGTCGGCGCAACGATTCCGCTCTCGATCGGCGCAACGCTCGATCCGCTCGGCAGCAAGCCGGTCAAGGCCATGGCAAAAGTGGTCTTCCTGTTACCGGCTGCGACCCCGCGCCTGCGCGAGGCGGTGGTGCAGATCGAGGGGGTCACGCTGGTCCTCTCCGCTCAGCGCAGGCCTTATCACAACCTCGTCGACTTTACCCGGCTGGGACTGCAACCAGCATCTTTCAAAATCATCGTGGTGAAGTCGGGGTATCTCTCTCCCGAGCTGTCGCCGCTTGCCAACCCCAGCTTGATGGCGCTGTCGCAGGGCGCCGTCGACCAGGACATCATTCATCTGCCGGCGAACAAGTTCCGCAAGCCGTCGTATCCTTTTGTCGAAGACCTTACGTTTACGCCGCAAGCGATTGTGTCGGCTCACACCCCCGTCTAGCGCTCTCCTTCCCACTTGAGGTGGGCCGGTCTCTCTGCAGTCGTCAGTATTTTGTCTTGGTGGTATGCCGGAGTAATGCTTGGTAAGCAGCCGTCGCACATATATTCGCCTCTCTGCACTGGCAGCTGCCGCAGGCTGCACGCTGCGGTTTTCCGCGCTGCCTGCGGCGGAGGGTGCGCGGCTGCACTATGGCGTCCAGATTGCCGGGGTTGGGAAGGAAGCGGCGCAGGACCTTCCCAGGCTGCTAAGCGAGCTTCGCCGAATCGGCTTTACCGAGGTGGAGCTCCACTTCCTGCTTTACGATCATCCGGCGCCGGCGCTGCGGCGGATGGTCGAGGATGCCGGCCTGCACTGCGTGGCCGGGCATTTCGCCCTGACGGGCATAGAAACCAAGCTCGACTACGCCCGGGAACTCGGCCTCACCTACATGGTCGCCATGCTGCCCAGGCCAAGGCCTGAGAGCCTGGAGGAGTACCGCGCGGCGGCCAGCAGCTTGAGCCAGGCCGGGGCAAGCGTTCATGCACATGGCATGCAGTTTCTTCTGCTCTTTCACAACCATGAGATGATGCCGCAGCAGGGTAGCTCCGGATTTGCCCAGTTGATGCAAGGCACCGACGCCGCCCTCGTCGGCCTCGAACTCGACATCTACTGGATCGTGCAGGCAGGCCTCGACCCGTCCGCCTTTCTCCGCAAACACAAGCACCGCATCAAGCTGCTTCATCTAAAGGACCGCCTCGCAGGATTTCCTCCGAGCTACACCACCGACGAAGGTTCTGACCACTCGATTGAACTGGGCAAAGGAACGATTCCGTGGCCGGCGCTTCTCAGCCAGGCCCGGCAACAGGGTATCCGCTATGCCTTCCTCGACTATGACAAATCGGCGATCCCGATCCTCGATAGCTTGCGGCAGAGTTTTGCCTATCTCAAATCTCTGAACGATGATGGAATCTCCCCAAATGAGTGATGCGGCAATGATCGGGCGACCGGAGAGCTCGGCAAGCAGGCGCGGCCGGTCCAGGAACATGGCAGCTGTGGTCTCGACGATGGCGTGCGCTTTGTCGCTCGGCCAGGGACCGCCGGTTCACGCTCAGCCAGCCGGCAGTGCGGCCCACGCGGGCGAGACCCACACGACTGCGGCCCACACGACCTGGAGCGACTATGGCGGCTCGCCTGACGCGGCGCAATATTCGGCGCTTCGGCAGATCGATCGCAGCAACGTCAAGACGCTGCAGATTGCCTGGAGCTATCCAACGGGCGACGATCGGAAGTATTCGTTCAATCCATTGGTCGTCGATGGCACCATGTATGTGCTGGCCAAGGACAATGCCATTGTCGCTCTCGATGCTGCAACCGGCAGGGAGCTATGGTCGCACGAAACCAATCCGAAGACGACGTTGATCACCAATCGCGGCATCAATTACTGGGAAAGCGCGGACCGCTCTGACCGGCGGCTGTTGTTTTCGGTAAACAATGCCCTGCAGGAGATCGATGCGCGAAGCGGTCAATCGATTGCCCGCTTCGGCACGAACGGCGCGGTGGACCTGCGCGAGGGGCTCGGCCGCGAGCCGAAGAGCCTGACGCTGGTGCAGTCTTACAATCCCGGCCGCATCTTTGAGAACCTGCTGATTCTCGGTTCGGCTACGAATGAAGAGTACGGCTCGGGGCCGGGGGACATTCGCGCCTACGACGTGCGTACAGGCCGCCTTGCCTGGAGCTTCCACACCGTTCCGCACCCCGGCGAGCCGGGTTACGACACATGGCCCAAGGACGCGTGGAAGACGGTCGGCGGAGCGAACGATTGGAGCGGCATGGCGCTCGATGGAAAACGCGCCATTGTCTATGTTCCAACCGCGAGCCCCAAGTACAACTTCTATGGCGCGAACCGGCCGGGCAAAAATCTCTTTGGCGATTGCCTGCTGGCGCTGAATGCCCGCACCGGAAAACTTATCTGGTATTACCAGATGGTCCATCACGATATATGGGACTACGACAACGGCACCACCCCGATGCTGGCGACGGTTCGCCACAACGGCAAGATGGTCGACATCGTGGCGCAAGCAGGTAAGGTCGGCTTTGTCTGGGTATTTAATCGCGAGACGGGAGAGCCGCTCTGGCCGATCGAGGAGCGCGCGGTGCCGCAGTCGGAGATGCCCGGCGAGCAGACCTGGCCCACGCAGCCGTTCCCATCGAAGCCGCCGCCGTTTGCGCGGCAGACCTTTACGGCGCAGGACTTGAGTCCCTTCCTGGAACCGGCCGAGCGGGACGAGTTGCGAAGTGAGATCCTGGCGGCGCGCAACCAGGGTTTGTTTACTCCGCCAGGCCTCGGAAATACGGTCGAGATGCCGGGAAATAATGGCGGGGCCAATTACGGCGGCGCGGCGATCGACCCCGCCAACGGCAACATGTATGTCGTCTCAAAAGACCTGCCGGCCATGCTTAAACTCCAGTTGGCGAGCGAGGTTTCAACCGCGGGTTCGCCGGAAGAGCAAGGCCGGTCTGTCTTTGCGGCGAACTGCAGCCTGTGTCATGGCGCCAACCTTCAAGGCAAGCCCCCCGCCATTCCGTCCCTCGTCGACATTTCCTCCAGGTTATCGAAAGACCAGATACAAAGCATCGTCAGAAACGGGCAGGGGCCGATGCCGGCGTTCTCGGCGCTTTCGACTCCTGAGATCGATGCGCTGCTGGCCTATCTTGCCCATCCCGATCGCGCCACGGGTGCTCCCGCGGCGGCGAGTGGACCGGAGAAATCGGCGGCTGCCACCGATCCCGTCACTGCTCACTACAGGAGCAGCTTCGGCTTCATGTTTGCCAGCAGCGGCCTGCCCGTCATCTCCCCGCCCTGGGCATCGTTGACGGCCTATGACCTGAACACCGGGACGATCCGGTGGAAGATTCCCCTGGGAGTCGTTCCGGAGCTGGCTGCCAAAGGTTTTGCCGATACCGGTTCGCAATTCCCCAAGGCGAACCCCGTCGTCACCGCGGGAGGATTGATCTTTACCGGCACGCGTGATCGCAAGGTGCGGGCTATCGATTCCTCTACGGGAAAGATACTTTGGGAAGCAGAAGTCGACGCGGCGCTTGAGGGGATGCCGGCGATTTACCAGGTCAACGGCCGCGAGTATGTCGTCTTTTGCGCAGCCGCGCAGGCGACCACGTACACGCATGCTGTCCCCGGGCACGCGGCGTCTCAGGCTCCGATTCCCGGCGCCTACGTTGCGTTCGCGTTGCCGGCCGCGCGTCACAAACAGAACTGATCAACCACCCTCCCCGTCTGACGCCCCGTCTACCGCTCAACCGTCTGCCGCTCAACCGGGAAGCGACTCCCTTGCTTCCCGGGCTGCTGCCAACCCTGCTGTTAAGCTAAGGTACTTCCTGAGAAACAGGGCATGGGGTTCCAGTGGAAATTCGGCAGCTTGAAATGCTGTTTGCCGTGGTCGAGAAAAAGGGGTATGTCAAAGCGGGCGAGCACCTCCACCTCTCTCACTCCGCAATTCACCGACAGATTCGATTGATCGAGGAGGAGTTGGGAGAGAAGGTTTTTCTGCGCTCCGGCAGAACGATGCGGCTTACCGAGACCGGAAAGCTGCTGGTGGACTTGGCAGCCAGGGTCAAGAACGAAGTCGATGGCGCGCTGCAAAAAATTAAAGAGATCGACCAGTTGATCGGCGGCCGCCTGAGAATCGGAACCGGAACGACGACGCTGCTCTTCTTCCTGCCGCCCGTGCTCGAGGCCTTCCGGCAAAAATATCCGGGGCTTGAAATGCAGGTCGTCACCGGCACAGCCGATCATCTCATCCAGGAAATTCAAGCGGGCAACCTGGATGTGGGGTTGGTGAGTGAACCTCGAGAGGGTTGGAAGAAGGAAAAAAACTTCCACTACGAGCGGCTTTATGCCGAGGAGTTCATCCTGGCGGTCAGTAAGAAAAACCGGCTCGCCAAACGAAAGCATATCTCGTGGTCGGAACTTCGCGATGTGCCGCTTATTTCCTTTCCCAGGACGACCCGGGTCTGGCATTTGATCGATGGGCATTTCCAAAAGGCCCGCGTCGTTCCCAAGATAGTGATGGAACTGGAGAACGAAGAAGCGATTGAAAAGATGATCGAGATCAGCCTCGGCGCGGGATTTCTTGCCAGGCGGCGCATTGTCAAAAATAATCTGCACAGCGTGACGGTCGGGGAGAGTCCGATCGTGCAGCATGTCGCGGCCGTCCGGAGCGACTCGTATACTCCGCGCAGCACCATTGAGTTCATGAGCCTGTGCCGCGAACATGCATCGGCGCACCGGTAGCCTATTTCGCGCAGTGCATTCCTGCCGGCGCGGCGGGTCAGAGCCGTCCGGAGCCAAAGTCCTCGCAGAGAAGGCACAGCTCCGCCGTGACGGCGTCGAGCATGCGTTCGCCTTTCTCCGGGCTTGCCGTGGCCGGGTCGCCGAAGCCGCCATGGCTGGTAATTTGTTTCATGGTTTTATAGAAGGAGACGCGGGGCGGGTGCAGCATCTCTGAGCGGGTGAAGCGCGACTCGGGCTGCACCCCGTCGGCCCGCGCCTTGTGCATGTCGGCGAGACTGCTGTCAATCTTCAGAATCATGGATGTCTCCAACTCGCACGCGTGCCCGAGGCCGCCGAAGGGCGTCTCGCGGATGGCGCTGAGCGAGTCACTGGCCAGCTCCCAATAGGTGGTGCCGGCCACCTGGAGATCGGGAATCTCTTCTCCCAATTCCTGCACGCTGCGCGCCAGCAGGGCGCGGTTGCCGCCATGGCTGTTCAGCAGCAGCAGTTTGCGAAAGCCATGCGCGTAGATCGAGCGCGCAACGTCTCGCAGCAGCAGCACCATAGTCTGCGACGCGATGGAGATCGTTCCCGGGTAGTCCATGTGATGGCCGCTGCTCCCAAACCATATGGCCGGTAGGCAGAGCAGTTTGCCGGGAAGCGCGGCGTCGAGTCGCTTGATCAGTTCGCTGCCGATGAAGAAGTCAGTCCCCATAGGTAAGTGGAGGCTATGCTGCTCCATCGCGCTGATGCAGCAGATCGCGATGGTCTCTTCGCGAGAGAGCCCGGCGACCTCGCTCGACTTCATCTTCTCCAGGAACATTCTTTCCTCGTCGTACCGTTATCGAGAGATTGCCAACATGTCGATTTCGACCTTCATGCCGCCCCAGAGACCAACCTGGATTGCCGTGCGCACCGGATAAGGCGGCGTGAAGTGTTGGCGGTAGACTTCGTTGAACGCCTCCCACTCCGAGATGTCGCTGAGATAAACCACGACCTTGAAGACATCGGGGAACTGCGCTCCGGCCTCAGCTAACTGCTTTTTGCAATTCGCCAGCGTCACCTCCGCCTGTTCCTGGATAGTGACTCCGACGATCGCTCCTTCATCATTGAGCGGACCTTGTCCGCTGATCGCGACCATGGTAGGCGCGGCGATGCGCAGAGCCGGAGAATATGGCCCGGCACTCGAGTGCTGCGTCGCTCCCCTCGGCAGCGCGACACTCGCGGCCGGAGCGGGCGCGTCGATCGCGCGCGGCATCGGGTTGGGCAGATAGCCGAGAAAGCCGGTGATCTTCCACCCCGAGCAGAAGCGGCGCAGCCAGTAGATCGTCTGCCAGTTCAGGATGAGTGGTTCGCCGGTGACGGTCATCGCCCGGCCGTCGAATTTCTTATGGACCATGGCCAGATCGCCCGCGATCTCGATATCGCGGAGAACCGTCGTCTGGTGGAAGAATTCTTTCGCGTCGATCGCCTGCAGCGAGATGGCGCTGAAGGCTTTCGCCTGCCGCAGCCAGTCATCCCGGTACGCATCCAGGGTCGGATACGTGATGCGCCAGTGGTCGGGGTTGGAAGGTCCCGAATAACCGGCAAACTGCTCGGCCGCAAAGTCCTCCGCCACCATCTGCCAATCGGAAGCAAGAAATGCGACGATGTCGCGCTCGACCAGCATCTCCCAGATTGCATGGCGATCGGGATCGCCCTTTGGAAACGGATTCATCCTTCTATCTCCCAATGCGAAACCCGGTAGTGCGCGAGGGCGTCTGTCGCAATTTGCACACCCAGGCCCGGACCGTCGGGCAGCTGCGCGTGGCCACGCCTGAATCGTAGCGGCTCCGACAGCAGATCGTGCTCGCGAATCAGCCGGCCGAATATGTCGCTGGGCAGCACCGCATTCGGCGCCGATGCGACTTTGTGAACATAACTCGCCTCGAGAATACCGAGGTCGAGCTCACTGCCATGCGAGCAGGGAATCCCGAGGATATCGGCGAAGAGCGCCATCTGCCGGAAGGCGTAGATCCCGCCGTTGAAGTTGAAGTAGTCGCTCACCGCGCGCCGCGCCGCGCCGGCGAGGTCTTGAATTGTCTGTCCCATTTCGAGGTAGGGCAGCGAGATATGCATCGAGAGCGGCACGGCGATCTTGGCGCGCAGATACCGCCACGCGTCCATGTCCCAGCGCGGGATCGGGTCTTCGAGATAAAGCACATTCCCAATGCTGGCCAGCGCCCTGGCGATCCTCTCCGTGTGGGCGGCCAGTTCGAAGCGTTCGTTCGGATCGAGAATGACCGAGATCGTGTCGCCGCACGAGGACAGGATACCCCCGCACCAGTCCGCCACCGGATCGCCCAGGTCGCACTTGAACTTGATGTGTGCGTAACCCGCTGCTGCCGCCGCTTTCGCTTTGCCGATGGCGTCGGGCGTCGTCCGGTGCCCCGACCAGTAGGCGCACAGGACCTCGTCACGGTACTTGCCGCCGAGAAACTGGTAGAGCGGCAGTCCCGCCGTCTTTGCGGCGGCATCCACCAGCGCGCATTCAAATCCGTCATAGGCCCGCCCCGGCGGCACGGGCAGATGCTGCAGGTTGACGTCGTTCATTTCCAGGCCGATGAGCGCCGAGGATATCTGCTGCAGCAGCAGAGCGGGAACAGCCCGGTAGCTCTCTCCCAGACCGATCGCGCCGTTGTCCAGTTCAACCTCGATGATGTACTTCGAAAGCGTATCGAACTGCTGCGTCCAGCCGCTCTTCGCGCCTTCGGGAAGCTTGTGGAGCGGCTGGTCGATCCCCGGACTGTTGATCGAGTCCGGGCGCGAGGGTACGATCACCTCATCGAGCCTGACGCGGCGTATCCTGCTCATGCCCCTCGGCCTTGGTGCCGGGTCCAAAGCGCCGCCGGTGACGACGCTCTTCTGGTTCTCTGCAATCATCGACAAAGGCATCATAGATCGATTCCCAACCCCTCAAAAGTTAGTACAGCCGTAACCCGCCGTCCATTGCAGCGTGAGCGCCCCAGGTTTCTCATTTCGAGACAGATCGCTGCGCCCGATTGCCCCGGAACTGGGCGCAGCAATCGGATTCGGCCCTCATTCCTCGCATGTCTCCGAGAACGGACCGCCAATCGGCCGGATGTCTCAAAAAAAAAAACATCATTTCTCACTTTTGTAATTGACTGACATTTCGGTGCTCATTAAGATCAGGTTACTTCAGCCTCTCCCGTTTCAGTTTTCGAATACATCGGCAAGTCTTATAGCTGTCCTGAATGGCCTTTGATCGCAGCGATGCGTGTATGTGCAAAATACTGCGCCACCGTCGACTCTCGCGTCACCTGAATCAGTACATAACGAATT
The DNA here is from genome assembly GCA_965199205.1 of Acidisarcina sp. Classification (GTDB taxonomy): domain Bacteria; phylum Acidobacteriota; class Terriglobia; order Terriglobales; family Acidobacteriaceae; genus Acidisarcina. The sequence goes on along the minus strand of OZ240688.1, from coordinate 1,339,631 downwards.
ACATAGAGGAGTGGGCGGTGCATAAGCTCAAGTTGCAAGTACTCTTAAATCCTCGTCTGTCGTGTTTCCTGCTGGTTGTGCTGCTAGGGTGCCTGGCATCGCTTCCATGCAGTGCGCAAAGCTCCGCGAATCTTTATGGTGCGGTGACCGATGCGGCAGCCGCCGCCATCCCTTCGGCGAATGTTACGGCTACCGATGTGGCCACCTCCGTGGTGACCAAGACCACGACCGACGGCGCCGGGAACTACAACTTCCCAAGTCTCGTGCCTGCTGTCTACTCCGTCAGCGTCGAGGCGCCCGGCTTCAAGAATGAAGTCTTGAACGGCATCACGCTGCAAGTGAATCAGAAAGCGCGCATCGACGTCCAGCTGCAGATCGGCTCGGTCGATACCAAGGTTGAAGTAACAGGAGAAGCGCCGCTGGTCGATACCAGCAGCGCCAGCGTCGGCACAGTGATTGGCGAGCGCCAGGTCGTCGACTTCCCGCTCAATGTGCGCCGCTTCGGCGCGCTCGCCATCCTGGTGCCCGGCACCGTTCCCGACAGCGGCGGCGGGGGCGGGGGCAGCGGCTTCGCCAACTCCAACCTGGGTTCGCCCTTCAGCGAATCTACCTATGCCGCCAACGGAGCGCGCTCCTCGAGCAATAACACCCTGATTGACGGCGTCGACTCACGCAATCTGACCTTTGGCGGTTTTGCCGTGCAGCCGTCGCCTGACGCTGTTCAGGAATTCAAGATCCAGACCAACATTTACGACGCCGCCTTCGGCAAGACGGCCGGCTCGACCATCAATCTCATCACCAAATCCGGAACCAACGACTTCCACGGGTCCGTTTACGAGTTTCTGCGCAACGATGCTCTCGATGCGTCAAACTACTTCAACCCGGTCAAGCCGGAGCTTCGCCGCAACCAGTACGGCGCAGCCCTCGGCGGCCCCGTCTGGAAAGCGAAAAAGATCTTCTTCTTCGGCAACTAGGAAGGCCTGCGCCAGGTGCAGGGGCAGACCGCCCTTTCGGTGGTGCCAACCGCCGCCCAACGGGCGGGAAACCTGAGTGGCCTGCTGACCGGGACGAACGCCAACCTCTGCGGAGCCGGAGGTCCGGCCGCCTATAACTTCGATACCGGCCAGATCTTCAATCCCGCGAGTGAGACGACGGCCACCTGCCCCGCCGGCAGCGCGAACGCCGGCCAATCCATTTTGGTCGGCACGCCCATCCCCGGCAACATCATCACGGCGATCGACCCGGTCGCCGCCCACGTGTTCTCGTTGGGCGCCTTCCCTCTACCCAATCTTTCGGGGTCATCCTCGGGCGCGAACTACATCAACTCTCAGCCGCTCACTCGCTATGACCATCAGGTCGACGCTCGCATCGACTACGACAAGAGCGAGAAAGATCAGATCTTCGGCCGGTACATCTTCGCCGAAGCAAACCTGACCGACAACGCCGGCTATAGCACGCTGCCGGGCTTTGGCGACACCCTCTATTTTCGCGGACAGAACCTGGCCCTGGGTTGGACCCACACCTTCGGCTCGCATCTTCTCAATGAGGCGCTCTTCGGCTTCCAGCGCGACACCGATATTCAGAACTGCGCCTCGTGCCCCCGGCCGGCAGGCTTCATGGAAAGCTTCGGCATCGATGGCCTGACCAGCTTGTCTCCGTCACTTGAAGGTTTTCCGCCGTTCGAGTTTCAAAACTTCGCCGCGGTCGGAGATTCGAACTACCGCCCGGTCGTCAGCCCAGACATGATCGAGAAATACCAGGACGTGGTCACCATCAACCACGGGAAGCAGACCATCGTGGCCGGCGCCGACATTCAGCCCTGGCAGGTGTTCGGTGAGGAAGCAGCCTACTCTCCACATGGCGAGCTTGACTTCAATGGACAGTACGCAGCGCTGGCCGGCGAGCTCAACGGCGGTGTTTCGACTGCCTCTGACTTTGCCGACTTCTTACTCGGCGCCCCATCGGGAGCCAATCGTACTTTGAAGTTTGCAAATACCAACCAGGTCGGTGGCGATTTCATCAGCCTCTTCGCTCAAGACAACGTCAAGCTCACTCCCAATCTTGCGATCAATGCCGGTTTGCGTTGGGAGTACCGCCGCCCCGCAATCGACAAGCACAACAACTATGTCACCCTCGTCCCCACCGGGCCGAAGTTCAGCGGGCCCGGCAACGCCACTCTCGTCACGGCAGCGCCCAACGTGCAGAACGACTCTTTCTGCACCGATCCGGCTTACTCCTACCTCAGCACCACGGACGGGCGCTGCCTGATCGCGAGCTCGGCACAACGCGCGCAGCTGGGCTTCAGCGGCCGCACTCGGCAGACGCTGATCTTCCCCGTGCATCACGACTTCGCGCCGCGCTTCGGTATCAGCTGGCGGCCAACAGGTTCTGATAAAGTTGTCATCCGTTCCGGCTATGGCATCTTCTATGACTTGCCCAACTTCAACAACCAGCACTTCGTCGATAACAACCCGGTCTTTTCCCCGTCGCAGCTGCTGACCACCAACAAGGGACAGGCCCCTGTGGCGACCACCGAGACCGTCTTCGGGGGCGCGGGCATTCCCAAGCTCACCGACCAGTTCATCTCTCTTTATGTAGAGCCGCACTATCTCGCGCCTTACTTCCAGCAATGGAGCTTTGGCATTCAGGATCAGTTTGCCGCAGACTGGGCCGTCGATGTCGCGTATATCGGCACCAAGGGCACCAAACTGGGCAACCTGCACATTCACGGCAACCAGGCCGAACCGGGAACCACCGATCAGGCCTTGCGCCGCCCCTATGTCGACCTGGGCACGTCCCTCTACACCACCTCCGATGCGGCGTCTAGCTATAACTCTCTCCAGTTCAAGCTGACCAAACGCTTCACCCAGGGACTCAGCTTCCTCACCGCCTATACCTATTCCAAGGCGCTCGATAACGCAGAGGGCGATGAAGGCTTCGGAGCAGGCGCGGGCGGCAGCAACGAGGCGCAGGACGATAACAATCTGGCCTTTGAGTGGGGCCGTTCCTATACCGACGCTCGCCAGAGAATCGTCGTGAGCCTGGTCTATGACCTGCCCTTCGGTCAAGGGAAACAATTCGTCAACCAGGGTGGGGTTCTGGGTTACGTGATCGGCGGCTGGGAAGTATCGGACATCACGTCCTATCAGACCGGCTATCCTTTCACCGTCCTCGCTCCCGATTTCTCAAATACCGGCTCGCCTTCTCCTCGCCCCAACCGCATCTGCAGCGGCAATGGCAAGAAGAGCGTCTCTGACTGGTTCGATCAAAGCTGCTTCGTCACCGCAGGCTCCGCCGCCGATCCGACCTTTGGCAATTCGCGACGCAACATCCTCGACGCGCCAGGCCAGGCAAATACCGATCTGGCTATCCTCCGGCACTTCAACGTTGAAAATAAGGCTGACGTGGAGTTCCGGTCCGAGTTCTTCAATGCTTTCAATCACCCCTTCTTTGGACCTCCCGGCAATAACATCGGCACCCCGGCCACGGTGGGCAGAATCACCAGCGCTGGCGAAGGGCGAGACATCCAGTTCGCGTTGAAGCTCACCTTTTAGGCTTCGGCGTTATACCCACGGCGAGCGTCCGGTTTATGCCGGGCGCTTTTGCCATCTGCCCAGAAATCTACAGATGGAACCCGTAGCTCCTCAGGTACCATCAAGAGAGAAATCATCCCCAATTCATACTTTCTTTCGGAGTTTTTTCAATGATCGGTAAAGTATCGCGAGTCTTAGCCTGTTCGTTGCTCCTCACGGCGCCCTGCTTGTTTGCGCAAGCTGCTGCCTCTACCAAGCCGAGGCCTCGAGTGCTCGTCATCGGCGTCAATGGGATGGAAATGGATGTGCTCCGGCCTCTTATCCTGCAGGGCAAGATGCCGAACCTTTCCAGCGTGATCAAGCGGGGCGCCTACGGAAAGCTGCGTACTGTTTCCGCTCCGAATTGCCCGCGGGTTTACAGCACGCTCTTCACCAGCACCACCCCGGAAGAGCATGGAGTCACCGGCTTCATCGTCGGCGGCGTGACCGCAAACACCAACATGCTGAAAGAGGAGCCGATCTGGTCCATTCTTTCAAAAAACCACGTCACCGTAGGCATGGCGAATGTACCTGCGACGTTCCCGGTGATGCCGGTGGACGGCTACATGGTCAGCGGGATGCTCACTCGCGGCAAAAACTGCGAAGACGGTGTCCTTTGCGCCCCGAAGCTCTCGCAGACGGAGGGCGGCGATGCCGTCTATCCAGCGCCGCTCAAGGCGGAGCTGATCAAGAACGTCGGCGACTATTATGTAGATTGCGAACGCATGCCCTCGGCAGCCGAGCTGCAGGGGCATGAGTCGGAAGTGATCAACGCGTGGCTGAAGAAGGTAGACCTGATTCGCGAACAGCAGACCCAGCTCTTCGACTATCTTCTCGAGAAACATCCGACCGAGTTCACCTGGCTCGGCCAGTCCTGCGAAGACCGGACAGGGCACTGGCTTTATCCGATTGCGCCTTATAACGCGGGATACAATCCCAAGATCAACGCGGTCCGCGAAGATGCGTTCCCCAACCAGTACATCGCCTTCGATAAGGTGCTCGGAAGCATCCTGAAGCACGTCGATGACAACACCTATGTGTTCATCGTCTCGGACCACGGCATCAAGCCGCTGCGTGAGTTCGAACAGACCGATCCGCACATGCACATGGACCACGAGAAGACCACGCCGGTCATCGCCAAGCATGACTTCGCGGATGGCGATGAGGTCCCGGGAACGTTTTTCGCGATGGGCCCGAATATCAAGCACGACATGCGCTTGATGGGACTCGAGGCCAGCGTCTACGATATCGCCCCGACCATCCTGTCCTTGTATGGGATCGAACAGCCGAAACAGATGCACGGGCATGTTCTCACCCAGATCTTCGAGGGCGGCTCGGAGACGGCTGTCGCCCAGAAGTAGCTTCGAGGCGAAACGCTCTCTTTGTCAGCCTGGATCTGACAACGAGACGCTAGTGGCGGCGCGCCAGCGCCGCCATTTCAGCGCGTGCATGATTTGCATCGGCGGTACGGCCCAGTGCTGCATACGCCTGAACGAGCAACGGAAGCGCGTCGCGGCTGAGCCCGGTGTCGCTGGTGTGAAGCGCAAGCAATTCGACGACTTCCGCAAACTTCCTGTCTGCCAGCTTCTCTTTCGCCAATCCGAGTAAGGCGTCTTTGTTCGCCGGGTCTAACACCAGCGCCGCTTCGAATTGATCTTCTGCGGCCGCTCGGTCGCCGAGTTCCAGGTCGATGCGGGCGAGCAGGATCCGGCTGCCGGCCTCGCCCGGAGCCAGCGCGACACCTGCTTCCATGGCCGTGCGCGCTCCTTGTGCGTCGCCCAGCTTGTCCAGCGCCTCTCCCTCGTGCAGCGTCGCCGTCGCGTCTTTCGGATCTGACCTTCTCGCGCGTTCAAAATGGCCGGCGGCCTGCCGGAAATCGCCGGCCTGCAGCTCCAGCTCTCCCAGCTGCCGCAACGCCGCCGGCGAATCCGGATTCAGCAGAAGAACCTTCTCGAGCGACAAGCGCGCCTCGGCAGAGCGCCCTTCGTCGGCCAACATCATCGCGGAATGCAGCAGGTTCTGCTGCTCGATCCTGTCTTTCGGGTCCGGCAGCGACGAGAGCTCGGGGACGTTCGTCGATGTCTGTTCATCCCCGGGGCCGAGATAACCCAGCGCGCGAAGTTCACTGAGCGTCGTGCCCCCCGCTGCGCCTGTCGATGGCGATACCCGCGGCGGCCGCATTGCAGACGATGCAAGCTCCGCTCGCAGCTGCAGAACGGTCGGGTTCCACGGCTCATATTCGTTCTTGAGTTCTCCCGGATCCTGGCCTAAGTCGTAGAGCTCCGGCCGCGGCGCCTCGATCAACTTGTAACCGCCGCTGCGAACAGCGCGCAGCGGCGCCCATCCGAAGCGAAGCGGATAGTCCGTCTCCCCAAAGACCACCCTTGCCGTGTCTCGCTTCCCTGAAAAGTAGGGCGTGAGAGAGCGATCGCCAAGAGCCAGCGGAGGAGCAATACCCAGCAGGTCAAGCACCGTCGGTAAAATGTCTGTCGTTTGTACCTGCGCGGCAACCGTTTCGTCGCGTGGCCGGCTCATCCGCTCACCGGCGGCGCCGTTCCCGGGCAGTTTGAGAATCAGCGGCACATGCGTGGTCGCGTCGTAGAGAAAGATTCCATGCGTCTGTTCGCCATGTTCACCGAGCCCCTCGCCATGATCGCCGACGACGATGATCAGCGCGTCCTGGTAACGGTTTTCGCGCTTTAGATATCTCAGCAGGTTGCCCAGCGCGGCGTCGGCATACGCGATCTCTCCGTCATATAACCGGTCTTTGTAGATTCGCGAAAAAGGCGGCGGCGGCTCATAAGGGTCATGAGGATCGTAGAGATGAACCCACACGAAGCGCGGCTTCTGGCGATGCCCGCTCATCCATAGCTCGGCGCGATGCACGACGTCGGCGCCGCGGCGTTCCACACGCCCCCAGTGTCGCGCGTCGGGCGCATCGGTAGGAAAGTTATCGTAGTAGTCGAAGCCCCGGTCGAGGCCCGGAGCAAGAGTACGAGAGTCCAGAATGACTGCGCCGATAAAGGCCGCCGTGGCATAACCTTTCTGCTGCAGCAGTTCGGCCCAGGTCGGGTAGGTCTTCGCCAGGGGAATCCCGAAGTCGGTGACGCCATGCACGCTTGGCAGCAGCCCGGTCAAAATACTGGTGTGCGAGGTATTCGTGATCGGACTGGGCGTGAAAGCCTGCGCGAAGCGAACGCCATCCTGCGCCAGAGAATCGAGCGCCGGGGTCTCGATCTGATCGTCGCCGTAACAGTGAACGTGGTCCGCGCGCAGCGTATCGATCGTGACCAGGTACACGTCCGGCAAAGGCGGAGAGCTCCCGGCGGTTTGCCCCGAAGCGAGAGCAGCCAGGATGGAGACGGCCGCGATTCCGGCGGCAAAGGTACTCGTTCCAAACCGCAGCAGCGTGACGGCGTAGTTCTCAACGCTCCATCGGTGCGCGCCGGCAGAGACCATGCTCGATGTTTGCCGCATGGAGCCATTCTAGAGCGTTTCCCTTCAGAGAGAGACCGGGAGCATCAAGTGAGAACCATCGCTTCTGTCGCCTTTGCCTGCCGAGAGGCCACGTCGAAACGGTGGCCATACTCGCAAAAAAGAATGCACTAATGCGGAACATCCGAAGCGCCCTGTGTCTCCTTCTTTGGCAACAGGCCCAGCTGCTGCGTCGCATCGCCTCTCGCGCCCGAGACGGCCATCACGCTTTCTTCGTTGTGCAGCTTGCCGGCCTGTAGCTTTTTGGCGGTCTCCAGTTCCTGGCGAAACTTCGCCGGCTCATTGAGCTTCTGGTAGGCGCGGGCGAGTTGATAGTGAGCTTCGGCTCTGCCCGGCTCAAGGCGCAGTGCAGCCTCAAGTTGGGCAGCCGCTTCCGGGTAGCGGTCCATTTGAAACAACGCCTTCCCGAGATCGAACCGGGCGCGGACGTTCCCCGGGTCTTGAGCGATGAGCGGTTGCAGCAGCGGTATGGCAAGTTGAGGCTTTTGATCGGTCAGGTAGGCATCGGCCAGGTAGAAGCGCGCCTCGCGGAAGTCCGGATCGAGCGCCACAGCTTTCGCGAGCTCCTCTTCTGCTTCGGCGAAGCGTTGAGTCTTCCAATCCATGAACCCCAGCGAGAAGCGCACGGTCGCGTCATTGGGCTGCTGTCGCCGCGCCGCCTCGAACTCCTCGATCGACTTGCCGTACTCGGCCAGGCCATCGTAGGCCTGCCCCTTCAGCACGTGGACCCATGGGGAGTTCGGGTCAGCCGCCTGGAGCTGATCGAAGGCGGCCAGGGCTTTCTCGAAGCGCTTCGTCTGAAGATACGCGCGACTCAGCAGGTAGAGGTTTCCCGCATCGCCAGGTTCCTCTTTGGCCACCTGCTCCAACTCCGGAATGGCGCCCTCATAGTCTTCCTGGCCAACAAAGGCGAGGGCCAGCAGTTGGCGCGCTTGCGTGTTGGCCGGTTGCGCGGCCACGGCGGCCTGCAGCGGCGCAACCGCCTGCCGATAGTCCTGCGCTTTGAGATAGGCGATGCCGACATTAAGGTTCGTGCCGAAGTTCACCGGATCCACGGCCAGCGCCTTCCGATAAAACTCAATCCCTTGCGCAAATTGCCCTTGGCGGACATACAGCGCGCCCAGCCGGTTCAGCGCCGCTATCGATTTCGGATCGAGCTCCAGGATTTGCCTGTAAGCCTGGGCCGCATCGTCCCATCGACCCTCACGCTCCATTTGCCCGGCCTGCGCGCCGAGCGCCGGAATCGATTGCTGCGCAGACAGAGAGGCAAGGCACAGCCCTGCCAGAGAGGCCAACGCCACGATACTTCGCGACAGCCGCGTGGCCCTCGAAAGATGGCGGCCGTTCAACTTCACACTCGGCAGTTCCCCTGGCGGCATCATGGTGAGGTGTTGAATCGGGCCAGTGCCTCTCGGGCAGGCCGGTAGTTCGGGTCGGCGCTCAACGCCTTCTCAAACTCGTTTCGCGCAGCATCCGGCTGCTTCAGCTGCACAAAGGCTAAGCCTAGATTGTAGTGCGCCGGCGCACTATCCGGCTGCAGCCGGAGCGCCTCTTCAAACTGGCCGCGCGCCAGGTCTGTCCTGGCCTGGCGCAGGTAGACGTCACCCAGCGTGATATGGCCCTCGACTGCACCCGGTTCAAGGGCGAGAGCGGCCTTCAGCTGCTTCTCGCTTTCATCCCAGTCGCCTCGCATCGCTGCCAGCGTGCCCAGGCCGTCGCGGGCTTCGTAGCTGCCGGGCGCTTGTTGCAACACCTGGTTGAACTCCGCAGCCGACCCGGCATAGTCGCCCTTCTGGCCAAGTGTCTTGGCCAGCCAGATCTCCGCTTTCAGATAACCGGGCGAGATGGCCAGCGTCGCGTTCAACTCTTTATCGGCCTCATCGAACTGCCGCAAGTTGTAGTAACTCAAACCTGCATCAAGGTGCGCCAGGGCGCTCGCCGGGTCGGCCGCCAGCACGGTGCGAAATTGCTCGATCGCCGCGGCGTTCTGGCCCATCCGTTGTTCATTCAGACCGAGTGCCAGGCGAACGTCATAGAGGTCGTGATCTTTTGCCAGGATCGCGTTCAGCTCGGAGTCTGCCTCGTTCAGGCGCCCGAGCGAGGCGAGCGCAATCGCGTGTCCGTAGGCTTCGTAAGCGACGATCCGGTCTTTCGCGTCGACCTTGCTTTCTACAGCGCCCGTGGCAGTAGGGCTTGAGGTCAAATAGCCAAGCGCGTGCAGGCGCTCCACGGCCTCCGGGCTGAGCGCGTTCTGCGTTCCCGGCGAACGCGCCTTGAACTGCTGCCGCAATTGCATCAGCCGCTCATGATACGCCGACGCCACGGTGGCCTTGCTCGCATAAAGATTGGTCGTCTCTGCCGGGTCCTGCGCCAGGTCGTAAAACTCCGGCCTTGGCGCCTCGATGTACTTGTAGTGCCCGCGCCGCAAACTGCTCAGGGAGCTCGTCCCGAAATGCTTCTCGGCGTAGACGCTCTGGCTGTAAATATCTCTGGGCTCGCCGCCCGTTTCGAGCAGGCTTTTCCCCTGCATCTCCGGGGGCGCAGAAATGTGAACTGCATCCAGTATCGTCGGCGAGACATCCAGCAGGCTGGCCGGTGCGTCGACCTGCGCGGGCAGCCGCGCTCCGCCTGCCGGCCAATGGACGACAAGCGGCACATGCAAGGTGCTCTGATAGAGAAAGAAGCCGTGCGTGCTCTCGCCGTGTTCTCCCAGCCCCTCCCCATGATCGGAGGTAAAGATGATGAGCGAGTGGTTCACCAGGTCATGGGCTACAAGGTACTTCCAGACCCCGCCCATCACCTCGTCCACATACCCCAGCTCGCCGGCATAGCCATCGCCGTACTTCGCCTTCTCTGCCGCAGACAGGTTGTATGGGGTATGCAGATCGTAGAAGTGCAGAAAAAGAAAAAAAGGGCTCCCGGAGTTTGCCTGCAGCCACGCTTCCCCGGCCTCGGCAACCGTCTCTCCTTTTCGCTTGATGTCTCCAGGATCGTTCGTTCCGCCCTGCAACGATACCGAGGGGCTATCGTACACATCGAAGCCCTGGTTCAGTCCAAAACGCGGATCGAGCACGAACCCGCCGAGGAATGCCGCTGTCCGGTAGCCATGCGCGCGCAGGGTTGTCGCCAGCGTCGTCGTCCCGGGCGCCAGGCGGTCCCCATTGTCTTCCACCCCATTCACAAACGGGTAGGTCGAGGTCAGCAGCGCTACATGTGAAGGCAAGGTCAGGGGCACCATCGAACTGACCTGCGAAAACGATGTACCTGCGTGACAGAGTTTGTCGAGATTCGGAGTCGGTTTCGCTGCAGCAGAGTTGCAACCCAGGTGGTCGGCTCGCAGCGTGTCGACCGAGATCAGGATGATGTTCGGCCGCGCGCTCGCCCCCCGGGGCGGCGCATGAGTCGAGGCTGTGGAGGGCTGAGGCAAGCCGGCCAATCCGGCGAAGAGGGCCAGGGCGCCAATCCTCGCCGTCTGTGAAACGCGCAGCCGAAACATTCGCAGTGGATTCTCGCTCAACTTTTCAACAGACTAGCATGCCCCGGCGGTCAAATCGAACCGGCGGCGGGGCGCTGCGCCTCGAGCCCCCCGGCGAGGTGCCGGGGTATCGCGGATGCAGCCCTGCCATGGTAAATCGGCCGGCGGCGCGGCCGGCCTTGGGGCGGTATTCCTTTAGGTCTTGCGATCGAAAAGGGTGGTTCCGTGATGGCGGAAACACCCTTGAGGGGAAGATTCAGCAGGTCTTTCGTGATGCAGCCGTCACGGAGCGCGGAAAGCCCCGTCTTCAAAGACGGAGCTTCCCGGTTTGCCCGCTTATTGCTGGAAGCTGCCGAGGTAGCCGCCGCTGTCGCTGGTCAGGTAGGCCAGCTTGCGCGGGGAGATCACGTACAGGATGCGGGTAGCGCCATCCGGAGTCGTGACCACGGCCCGTCCAGTGCTGTTCACCGAGTAAGTGCCGCTGATGGTCTGGTTCGAGGTTAACCCGGTGGGTAAGCTGCGATCCGTGGTGAGCACAATATTGCCTGCGCCATCGGCGGCAAACAAGCCAGTCTCGTTCAACACCGCGGTGTTCGCCAGGGAAAGGCTGCCGCCGAGGAAGTTGCCATTGATCGAAGCATTGTTAAAGGGAGTTCCCGCCTGCTGGTTGATCAGTCCGGACTTGGACGACGCACCCGGGAAGAGAATAAACGCCGAACTGCTGTTGATGATGTAGAGGATCGGCTCCTGGGTCGCTCCACCGGCAACTGCCGTCCTGCCGCTGGGCGCGTCGACCGCGTAATTGACCGACAACGTGCCTCCGGGAGTGAACGTTCCCGCATACTCGTCGAAGGAGTAGTTGACCGTTCCCGCTCCGTTGGACTGCGCCAATCCGATCGCTACGTCCGGAACGGTAGCCCCGCCGCCGGTGCCCGGCGCAAGCCCGCTGGCCTGCAGGACCGAGGTGGTTGGCAGCGAACTGGCGCTGAACGGAGCACCCGATTGCTGCAGGATGGAACCGCTGACCAGAGGCGCGTTGCCGCTCACCGGGTCGACGGAAATGGAGAGCAGCTCGGTCGGCGAAACTTCGTAGAAGCTATAGCTGAACGTGTTGCCTTCAAGGGTAAGGTGCAGGAGCCCGCGGCCATTGGCGTCGACGGTATAGGTCCCCGGCGTGATGGTGGTGAAATTCACGAACTGGCCGCCGCCCTGGTTCGCGTCAGCTTTGCCGCTGGTGACATTGCCGGCGCCGTCGGTGGCGAAGGAAGCGATCAACGCCTCCTGCACCTGGCTGGGGTTGGAGCCGCTCAGCAGAAATGCGTAGTCGCCCGCAATCGCGCCGGTCGCTGCAGTGACGGTTGACGGCTTGATCATGCCGGAGCCGCGAACGCCGGTCCCGGTCGTGTCGTCATAGCGGACGATGTTGATCGCGCTGTCTTTGCCGGGTGCAGCCGAGGCCGGGAAGGAAAGCGCATAGGTTGCCGTGCCGCTCGCACTGGTCAGGGTAAGCTGGCCAACGCCGTTGCCCCCGTCGGAGATGGAACCGCCGGTGATCGGCTGTTCCGCCGCGACCGGGCCGCTGTTGGTGTTCTGGTCGTAGAAGCCTGAGGTGATCGTGCCGCTTCCGTTCACCGTGAACTCGCCGTTCATGGCCACGCCGCTCTGCGTGGATGGCGAGCCCTGGGGAGCGGTGCCGGCAAAGACAAAGGCGTAGGTACCGGCAGGGACGGTTGTACTTGCCGCCGCGGCAAAGTAGCCAGTCGTATCCAGAATGAGATTGGTAGCGTCGAAGGCGTACGCGTCGACGCTTCCATTCACCGTCGGCACGATAGCCATATTCGAGGTGATGGCTCCGTCCGCTGCGTTGAGGGTTGAGACCAATGGCTGCCTTTCAGTGTCCGGCCAGAGGGTGATGTAGTTGAGCGGTCCGGGCGGAACCACGGTGGCATTCAAGACATAGGCCTCAGCCGCAGCCGGGGACGGGCAGGCGCTGGTTTCAATCGAGACTCCCAACCTGCCGCTGAAGGTTCCCGACGAACTGCGGGTATCGAGAATGCGGCACGGATTGGTCGTGTAGAGGGACAAGCCGCCTGACCCGGGGGGGGCAAAGTAGCCGTTGACATCCAGGATCACGTCCGCGTCATTGTAGGTAAAGACCGAGATGTCTCCATCGCTCGCTGCGGGTACGATCGCTGCGTTCGCAGTGACCGCCCCGGTGGTCGCGTTGAGCGTCGACACCGTGGGCTGTGCCTCCCCGGCTGGCCATGCGGTCAGATAGTTCAGCACCGTATGCGGCACGGCGGTGATGTTGAGCGAATACGCCTGCGCCGTCGACGGAATACCGCAACTGCTCGATAGCACCGGGAAGTCACGCGGCGTTCCCGCACTCAAAAAGGGTCCACCCAGGGGAGCAGCAGGATTCCTGGTGTCCGCAACGCGGCAAGGCGTCACTGGATAGAAGGCCAAGGCCGAGGTCGCTCCCGCCGGCACGAAGTAGCCGTCGATGTCGAGGATCACCTGGGTCTGGTCGTATACGAAAACGTCAATGCCGCCGCTGGTGCCTGCGGGAACGATCGCCGCATTCGCCTTGACGCGTCCATCGGAGTTCAGTGTCGAGACCACTGGCTGTGTCTCTCCGCTTGGCCACAATGTCAGGTAGTTCAGCACCGTATCCGGAATTACGGTGACATTCAACGAATAAGCCACCGCCGAGGTCGGGATACTGCAGGCGCTCGACGGGACATTGAATTCGCGCGTCTGGCCCGCTGTCATTTCGGGGCCTCCAAACGCGCCCGTCGGGTTCCGTGTATCCGCGATGCGGCATGGCGTTACAGGAATGAACTGCAACGCAGCCGAACTTCCGGCCGCAGTCTCTCTGCTGACCTTGTGATTCGCGGCCGATACTACCGAGTGTGAATGGGTGATAACTTCGGCATTCTGCTGCCCATAAAGAGTGGACGACAGGAGAAGAGTTGCCAGGATTGCGGCACTGCAATGACGTGGGTGCATACGATGGACTCCATTGAAATCAATCTAGGTGCGTTATCCGGCCACGCATAAATGCGTCACCGGCAAACAGTTAAGCGGCGCTCTGGATGGTGCCTGGGATTGCGCTCCCGTATTGTAGCTCTCGGACTAGAAGAATATGCAACCAGGGAAAGTGGTACAGGACGAGCTTTGGACGTGCCCGATCCAAGCCGTTTCAACTCGGGTCGCACGTGAGTGTAACTATGTGTTTACCCGGCCGATAGATGACGTTGGTAATGTCTAACCCAAAGCCTCGAAAAATGACTCGCACTTGCTGAGAAAAAAAACCAGCTGTGCCTTTTGTGCACACAGTTACTTCGCGCCTTACGGCGCGAAGTAACTGGAAAGGTCCAGGATGAGCTGGGTCGGATTGTAAGAGAAGGCGTCGATACTCTCGTCCGTCGTGGGCACAATCGCCATGTTCGACGTGATGGCGCCATCGGCCGCGTTCAGCGTAGAAACGACAGGTTGTGTCTGCCCATCCGGCCATAGAGTGAGATAGTTCAAGGGGCCGGGGGGCAAGACTGTCGCATTCAGCACATAACCCTGCGCGGTGCCGGGCGGCGCGCAGGCGCTCGCGCCCACGGCCACAGCCAGCAAGCCGTTAAACGCGCCCGAACTGCTCCGCGTATCGAGCACCCGGCAGGGAAGAAGCGTGTAGAGCGAGAGTCCTCCGCTAGCCGGCGCTGCAAAGTAGCCGTTCACGTCGAGAACCAGATCGATATCGTCGGAAGCAAAGAAAGAGATATTCCCTCCGCTGCCCGCCGGCACGATTGCCGCGTTGGCCGTCACTTCGCCGGTCGTGGCGTTGAGCGTTGAAACGAGGGGTTGCGCCTGCCCCGCGGGCCACGAAGTTAGATAATTCAGCGCGGTGTGAGGAATCGCCGTCACATTCACCGAGTACGCCTGGGCGCCCCCGGGAATGCCGCAGGCCGCCGACAACACCGGGATATTCCGCGTACTTCCGGCAGCGACATAAGGCGCTCCCAGGGGTCCCGTGGCATTGCGGGTATCGGCGATCCGGCAAGGCGTGACCGGATAGAAGGACAACGCCGAAGCTGTTCCCGCAGGGACGAAGTAGCCGTCGATATCGAGGATCACCTGGGTTGCGTCGTAGGTAAAGACATCCACGCCGCCGTTGCTGCCGGCCGGGGTGATCGCCGCATTCGCCTTCACACGCCCATCGGAGTTGAGCGTCGAGACGATCGGCTGCGTCTGGCCGCTCGGCCACAAGGTTAAGTAGTTCAGCGCGGCATCGGGGATCACTGTCACATTCAACGAATAGGCCACTGCCGTCGCCGGAATATTGCAGGCGCTCGTCGGAATATCGAACTCCCGCGTCTGCCCCGCGCTCATCTCCGGGCCGCCGAAGGCGCCCACCGCATTGCGCGTATCGGCTACCCGGCAAGGGGTGACCGGCACATACTGGAGAGCCGAGGAAGGGCCTCCCGGAACCAGAGTGTAGGTTGCTGAGGCTACGGCGCTGTTGGCATATCCGCTCGCCACGGCCATGGCTTGCACGGTCTCCGTCGAAGACACCGTGATCGCGCCCCTATACGGGGTCGATGAGGTTGTCGGCGCGGTCCCGTTGGTCGTGTAATAGATCGCCGCTCCTGCCGTCGCGGTGCTGATCGCCACCAGCCGTCCGGGTCCTGACGGGCCCCCTGACGGTGAAAATACCGGCGCCGCCGCTGCCGATCCAGTCACGGTTATGGCGCTGGCGGCCGACGTACTGGCGGCAAACGGCGTCGATCCGGTATAGCTGGCTGTGACCGAGTTGCTGCCTGGCGGCAGGGCGGTGGTGCTGAGCGCCGCCACTCCCGATCCATTCAGCGTCGCGCTTCCCAGGCGGGTTGAGCCGCTCTGGAAGGTGACCGTGCCGGTTGGGGTCCCATTGCCCGCTGCCGTCGTCACCGCCGCGGTCAGCGTCACGCTGGCGCCGGCTGCGACCGTCGCCGAGGAGGCCGCCAGAGTGGTCGTCGTCACCCCGGGCAGAACCTGGATCATGCCCATCATCCCAAGGTCTTCATGCGAAAGAATATGGCAGTGATAGACAAAGGTGCCCACGATGTTCGGGTCCCTGAAATCCATCAGCAGGGTCACGCTCGGATAAGGGTCCGAAGCGTTCCCGCTCCAGTGCGGAATATTGATCGTGTCTCGCCGGGTGCTATCGCTCACCGCGCTGCCATTGATTGCCAGCGTCTCAAAATGCAGCTGGTGGATGTGAAAGGAGTGGTCCATCGTCGAGCGGTTCTGGATGATCCACTGCTCGGTCGTTCCCTCGGTGACGGTGATGTTCGGCGGTCCGTCCATGCTGAACGGGGTCGGCGTCTGGCCGTCGACCGTAATGTAGAAGGCAGAGAAATCCGAAGCCACCGAGAAGTAAAGGTTGCGCGTCGTGGTCGGCGTGGTTGCGCTCAGCGCGGCAAAGCGGGTCAGTCGCCGCGCGGCGGTCTGTGCCGGCAGCCGCTTGAGAGGCGCCCGAACGGCGGCTGAAGCGGCCTCGGCACTGCCGCCCACAATATTGGCGATGGGCCGGCCGGGATCGGCATCGCCCGAACTGCCGTTGTTCCAGGTGAGCGTCTTCAACTGGTAGGTCGCCCCGGCGGCCGGTGTCGTCACCACAAACTCCACCCGCGACGCCGGACTCAGGACATAACTCGTCTGGGTCGTCGTCGTCGCATTCCCGCTGGAATCGGTCAGCGGCACCCCGTCCACCGCGACGATCTGCAGCGGCTGCCCGACGCCTGCGCCGTTCACCACCTCGAGGTCCATCAGCGTGTTGGCCGAGGTATTCAGCACCCGCCAGAATTCCTTCTCCGACGGCGCCGTGTCGATCACCGCCGGCTTGTACCCGGCCGAGTAGAGGACCGGGACGTAGTTGATCGAAAGGTCGGTAGCCGGTTTATTCGAAGCGCTCGGCACGGAGGACGGAATCTTCTGATCGCGCAGCACAAAAACCCGCTGCGGCAGCCCGGATACGACCGGGTTCACGTTCTGGATGCCCCCCACCAGGATCACGCCCGAAGCCCCGCCGATCACCTGGCCCTGGCTGTATCCATGCGGATGGGGATGGTACCAGTAAGCGCCGGGAGGTTCATTGGCCGGAATGGTGATGTCGTAATCGAAACTTTCCTGCGGCTGCACCAGGGTATGGACCACCTCATCCTGGTGGCAGACCGGAGCAATGTTGGTTCCGTGAAAGTGCAGATTGGTGCTCTCTGAGGTGACGCTGGTCGCGGAGCAGGCGCTGTCCGCGCTCGTCGCCGCCGCTTTCATCTTCATTCCAGGCATGGCCCCGGCAGCCGTGGCCTCCGCGGAGGCGGCGGGAAGGTCGTTATAAAAGTGGAGAATCAGCTGATCGCCGGGATTGACTTCGAGCGTCGGCGCCTCTTCGACCTGGCCCGCGGCGTTCTTATAGAGGTAGCAGTAACGGGTCAGGCCTTGTTCGTCCGTCGTCGTCTCATATTGAAAAGTCACCTCGAGCACACCGTCCTCGCTGCTCACCGAGGGAGGATCGGAGACGACCGAGCCCGAGGCGGACCGCGCACAGACAGCGTCCGCCGGGTCTGCCGCGGCCACCATCGAACTCAACTCGGAAAAGGACTTTTGAACCGTAACCGCCGGCTGAACTCCCGCAGGCCGAAGCCGAGTGGTGTCTTCGCCGTACGTCGCCGCAAAAGTGCTGAGGAATAACAGCAGGATTGCTGCTTTCCTATAGGTAAAACCAGGAACCAATCTCACGAATTCAGAACCTCGTCGAAGTTTGGCCATCGACGGACTGTGGCCACACACTGATAGGTACGAGCAATCTGGGGTCCGGGATTGCCGGCCAGATGATTTGAAAAACTCTTTTACAACTCGGATGGTCAACGCTCAAGTTCGCAGAGGGGCAAGAGGGGAATCGCTTGACGTTACTCATATGATATCAGTTCGGTTCGGTAAACGGTCTCATCCTGGATAGGATTGTCGATAGGATTGTCCTGGGAACCGGCTACATTCCAGACGCTCCTCCACTGAAGAGGTGCGCAAGTAGCCTGATTCGTTCTACTTACAGCCGAAGATCTTCGGGCCCAAATTACGGCGCCATCAAAAATGGCCATCAAAAATGACGAGTCGATACAGCCCGGGGAGGTTGCTCGTCAGTGACTGAGGACCGTCTCCGCCCAGCTCGCTGCTTCCAGGCACATGCGGTTCACCCGGTCCGAGCCCAAGGTCACAATCTCCTTGAAACCGCTCACCGCACTCCAATCGCCGCTCTCGTAGCTGCGGGCGATGCGAAGCGGACTCGCGGTAAAGTTCTGCTCCCCGAGAAGCGCCGAGCGTACCGCGGGCCGGAGCGGCAGCATGGAGACGATCGCCGCCATCGGTGTCTCGAGAATCGCGTCCATAAGGGAAAACAAGCCCAGCAGGTACTGCTCGACAGGGTCCTGGTGCAGATGCGGCGCCAGCAGCTCGCATAACCGCGCGCGCTGCAGAGACAGTGCGAGCAGCGCATGAGGGCGGTTCTTGCCGAGGATGCCCGCAATGGCGACAGTTGCGAGCTTCCGGAAATCCTGGTCGCCCATCAGCACCAGCGCCCGCCGGACGCTGCGAATCTCGGTCCTCATGCCATAAATTGGTGAATTCACGATCCGCAGCAGCCGGAAGCAGAGAGGAGCGTCGGCCATGACGATCTGCTCGATCTCGGCATAATCGAGAGGAGATTTGCCCAGCGCCGTCAGCAGCCGCAGGTGGTTCAAATGGTTGGTGCGCACCTCGTCCCGGGGCAGAATCGTCGGGTGGCAGAAGAAGTAGCCCTGAAACAACCCGTAGCCTTCCTGAACTGCCGCCGCAAAGTCCTGCTCCGTCTCGACCTTCTCGGCCACCAGCGTCGCAGAGCAGCCGGAAAGGTGGGACCGCAGCCCCTCGCGCGCCCGCGCATCGCAGGCGCGAAGGTCGACTTTCACATAATCGGCCAGCGCCAGCAGCGGCGCCATATCGTCGCGCACGAAAAAATTATCCAGAGCCAGCCGATAGCCCTGCTGCTTGAGCCGGGTGCAGGCCTCGACCACCTCCGCATCGGGCGCCACCGAATTCAAAATCTCCAGCACCACGTGCCGTGACGGCACCAGCGAGACCAGCTCCCCCACCAGCGCTTCGCGGGTGCAATTGATAAAAGCCAGATTGTTCAACGACAGCCAGTCCGCGCCGACAACCAGGATGTTATCCAGCATCTGCCTGGTGCCTTCATCCTGGTCGCCGCTGAAAGAGTTGTCCCACCCGGAGCGGCAAAGCAATTCGTAGGCCACCACTTCGCGCCGCTTGTTGCAAATCGGTTGCCGGGCCAGGAAGCGGGTCTGCCGCTGGGCCGCAACATCGGCCGCGTCGCCTGCCACCAGGGGTTCGTAGGTCCCTGCCATGAGATACCTCTCTGGCACGTTATCGGCAGCATTCGTTGACAGGGAGAACCCTGTCTTCTATCGTCCATTTCTGTTGCCGAAATCGTAATCGTTGTGGAGGCCTGACTTCTTGAATCGACTCTGGCGGCCGATCCGGTCTGTTGTCTTGTTCGGCGCACTCCCAACCTGTCTCCCGCTTGGCCTGCTCGCCCTGCCCATCCACGGCAGTCCCAATCACCTGACGTGCGACTCTCTCACCCAACCACTCGGGATCGACGACGACGCCCCCGCGCTTTCCTGGCAATTGCAGGATGACGGCGGCGGGGCGCATCAGACCGCCTATCTGCTGCAGGTGGCTACCGGCGCCGCCCGGCTGGCCGCCGGCAAACCTGATATCTGGAGCAGCGGCCGCGTCACCTCCGATCGCTCCGTCGGCATACCCTACGGCGGTCCAGCCCTGGCGCCGGAGAAGCGCTACTACTGGCGCGTCACCGCGTGGGACAAAAATGGCAAGCCCTACCCGATCAGCCAGACGGCGTGGTGGGAAACAGGCCTCCGCGATACCCGGAACTGGCAAGGCAAATGGATCGGTTATGAGGACGAGGACCATCGCCTGCTCCGCACCTCCGGCGCTGCCTGGATCACCAATGCCGGCGACAAAGGCTATAATGGCAGCGGTACAACCAGGCATGATTTCCGCTTCGGCTTTGACCTCGCCGGGCCTGTCCGCCACGCGACGCTCTATGTCGCCGGCAAGGATACCGCCGCAGCCTGGGTCAACGGGCAACAGGTGCTACAGGCGCAGCCGCTTCCGCCCTGGAAGCAGTTCCCATGGCAAACCTACGTCTCGAAGGAGGTCACTGCCGATCTGCGCGCCGGGCGTAACCTGCTCGCCGTCGAGGTGACGCTCTATTCCGCCAACCCCAATGGCATGGGGACGCCGAGTGACAGCCGGACCCCGATGAACGCGGCCCTGCTGGTTGAGATGGCCGACGGCTCCAGGAAGGTCTTGGCCAGCGCCGGCGGCAGCGGCTGGAAAGCCACTCTCAACGGTACGGGGACCTGGCAGGCGCCGGACTCTGACGATCCCTCGTGGCCGGTGGCAGTGTCTTACACCGCCCCGGACGGCTCAGCTCCGGGAAACCCGTGGCCCACCGGCCCGGTGAAGCTCTTGCGGAAGTCCTTTGACATCCAGGGCCCGATTCGCTCCGCCCGCCTGTATATCACGGCCTTAGGCGCATACCAGGCCCGCATCGACGGCCAGCGCGTCGGTGACCAGGTCCTCGCGCCCGGATGGATGGACTTTCGCGAACATGTTGCTTACCAGGTCTATGACGTGAGCAAAAACGTAAAGACCGGCAGCAATGTTGTCGGCGCCTATCTCGCTCCCGGCTGGTATACCACGCCTCTCAAATGGGCCAGGCAGGGCTACAACTACGGCGACACGCCGCCCGCGCTCAAAGCGCAGCTGCGCATCGAGCACCCCGACGGCTCCGTGCAGTGGATCGCCACCGATGAGACCTGGCAGGCTGACGTCTCGCCAATCCTTAAAGCAGAGATCTATGACGGCGAGACCTACGACGCCCGCCGTGTTCAACCCGGCTGGGACAGTTCGACTTTCACGGCCGCCGGCTGGAAGCCCGCCCAGTTAGTCCAGCCCATCGAACCTCAGATTGTTCCCCAATCGTTCCCGCCTATCCGCGCGGAAATGTCTCTTATGGCCAAGGCGGTCACCAACCCGAAGCCCGGCGTCTATATCTACGATTTCGCCCAGAACCTCGCCGGCGTCGCCAGCATCCAGGCGAAAGGACCGGCGGGCACCGATATTCAGCTGCGCTTCGCCGAGGTGCTCAATCCCGACGGCACGCTCTATGTCGAGAACCTGCGCACCGCCAAGGCTACCGATCATTTCATTCTCGCCGGGCATGGAGTCGAGCACTACCAACCCGCCTTTACCTTTCATGGATTTCGCTATGTCGAGGTGACCGGCCTGCCCACCGATCCCGGCAAGGATGCCGTGAAGGCCGTCGTCTTCCACACCGACGCGCCGCTGACCACCGACTTGCATACCGGCAGCGCCATGATCAACCAGCTCTGGGAGAACATTCTCTGGGGGCAGCGCTCCAACTTCCTGAGCGTTCCTACGGATTGCCCGCAGCGCGATGAGCGGCTCGGTTGGACCGCCGATGCCCAGGTCTTCTGGCGCACCGCCTCCTACAACATGGACCTCACCCAGTTTTCGAAGAAGTTCGCCGCCGACCTGCGCGGCACCCAGACGGCGAACCAGATGTACGGCATCTTCGCGCCCGGCACCAATGCCACCAACCCCGGCTACGCCGCCGGCTGGAGCGACGCCGGCGTCATCATTCCCTGGACCGCCTGGCTGCAGTCCGGCGATACCCGCGCCATCGAAGAAAACTGGACTGCCATGCAGAACTATCTCGGCGCGATCGAGGCGGCCAACCCCGATTTCCTCTGGCAAAACAACTACGGCACCCCGTACGGCGACTGGCTCTCTCCCGAGGGCCCGACCAGGGAGTCGCTGGTTGCCACCGCCTACTGGGCCTATGACGTCACCCTCATGCAGCAGATGGCCCATGCCCTCGGCAAAACCGGCGACGAAGCCAGATATCGGCAGCTCTTCGCCAGGATCAAGGCCGCCTTCCAGAAGCAGTTCGTCCATCCCGACGGTCACATCGTCTCTGCCGACAACGGTCCCTCGCCCTTCGGCGTCATCAACAACCCCAATGCAAAAGCCAGGGGCGACGACACCCAGACCGGCTACGTGCTGGCCCTCGAGATGAACCTGCTGCCGGACTCCCTCCGCCAGGCCGCCGCAGCCAACCTCGTCGCCAAGATCAAAGCGAATGGGGGCCGCCTCAACACCGGCTTTCTCGGCACACCCTACCTGCTCGCCGTCCTCGTCGACACCGGCCACCCCGACGTCGCCTACAGCCTGCTGCTCAATACCGGCTATCCCAGCTGGGGCTACCTCGTCGATCACGGAGCCACCACCATGTGGGAGCGCTGGAACGGCGACCAGATGCGCGGAGACCCCAGCATGAACTCCTACAACCACTACGCCTACGGAGCCGTCGCCGACTGGATCTATCGCTACGCCGCCGGCATCGACGCCACCCCCACCGGCGCCGGCTTCCACACCATCGATCTGCACCCCGTCTTCGACGCGCGCCTGGGGAATCTCGACTTCACCTACCAATCCCCCTACGGCAAGATCAAATCCTCCTGGACCACTCATTCCGGCCACATCCAATGGACGATCACCATCCCGCCGAACGCCACCGGCCAGCTTCCGCAACACCAGGCCGCCGGCTTCACGCTCGACGGCGTCAGCCTCGACAAAAGCAGCAAGGCCCGCCTCACCACATCCCCCGATGGAACCCCAGTCTATGAGTTAGCCTCCGGCACCTACACGTTTCATCTTGCTGTTCCGTAGCCGAAGCGAAAACTTTGTCTCGTCAGTCGAGATTCATCCTGGTGAACGCTCCAGGCAGCGTTGGTGAAAAGTTAAATGCAACGAGTAGCCTTCTCTCTCAAACTGAAACCCGGCGCCGAAGCAGCCTACGACCAGGCGCACCGCGAGGTCTGGGCGGAGATGCTGGCCTTGCTCAAACGCGCCGGCATCTCGGAATACTCTATCTTCCGCCGCGGCCGGCTGCTCATCCTCACCATGCATCTCGAAGACTTCGACGCTACCTGGGACATCATCCAGGCCGACCCGGTCAACACCCGCTGGCAGCAAGCCATGGCCCCCTACTTCGACACCATGGACCCGCTTGAGCCCGGCGAACGCTTCCCCATGTTTCAGGAAGTCTTCTTTCTGCCGTAGCCTCCCGGCGGGTATCGCTTCTTGTCGCCCCCGCTTCTTGTCCCCCCCGCTTCTTGTCCCCCCCGCCTCTTGTCGCCCCCCGCTTCTTGTCGCCCCTCGCCTCTTACCTCCGTCACGAATGGCGTTCGCGTTGTCACCGTCACGGGTGGCGCGCGATGGTGAACGTCAACGTGCCGCTGTTTCCGGCGACCGCCAGCACCTCCAACGTCGTCGCGACCACCCCATCGGTAAGGGGCGTGAGCGTCACGCTCCCGTCCTGCGCCGAAACACCCTCCACCGTCGCGCTCTCGAGCAGCGGCGCTCCCGGGCAACTCCCCTGCGTGGGGCAGGGCGGCGTCCACGGCCGCAGCGCCTCATAAAAGCTGACCGTCGCTCCCGCCATAGGGTTCCCGGCCGGGTCGATCACCCGCAGCACCGCCGGCTGCAGCGTGTCTCCGGGATTCAAGGTCTGATTTGTTCCGCTGAGCGCCGTGAGCGCGGAGAGCCCCGGGTCGTCGCTGACGATCGTAAACATCGCACAGCCGCCGCTCCCGGGGCTACCCCCCGCAAGGCACGCATTCACCAGGCCATTTGCCCCTGTGGCGAGTGGCCCGGCCGTCACCTGCGTCCAAGCCATTCCGTTGGTGTCGCTGGCCGTCGTTGCCGTGGTAACGCTCAGATTGCTTCCCCCGCTCCAGGTCACCGCCACGCCCGGGGCGGCCAACCCCCCGCTCAGCACGAGGGCTTGCGGGCTCCAGTTGAAGACCGACCCGGCGGCAAGGTAGAGCGTGCCGGTCACCGCAGCAATCGCGGGCGGCGTGGCGCCGGCGAACTCCGTCTGCACACTCGCGCCGTTGCTGAGAGAGGCCACGACGACCGTCACCGCTGCCGTCTGGGCGGTGACGGCGATGGTCGCCAGTCCATCGCCGCTCGTGGTCGCCACACACAGGCTCAGGCCGCAGCCCAGCCCGGCGCGCCCTTGTGTCACCGAGTACGTTACAGTTACCCCTCGGGCTGGGGTGCTCCCATCGCTGCCCAGCACCCGGACTGTGAATGGCAGCGGGACCCCGATCTGCGCCGCCGTCGACGGTGCAGCCACGATCGCGATCGTGTCGCCCGATCCGGCGTCATAGCTCAGGCCGCCGCTCGATCCTGCCTGGATCGTTGTCCAACCGGCGGTTTCTGTATCAGTCACTGTTACATCGACATTTCCCGTCGCCCCGCCGGGCGATGCGGGGGCGATTGCAGTGATCTCCATGGGTGAAATGCTGGTGATCGCCGCGGCCACGCCATGCACCGAGACTACGTTGCCGGGTCGAAAGCCTGTGCCGTCGATCACGATCGGGCCGCCGCTCACGCTCACCCGCTGCGGAGTGATCGTATCGGCATACAACACCCGTCCCCGGTAGAGGTAATCGGGCCGCCCGTCGCCGCGCTGGTCGGCAAGCCCGACGCGCACATCGCCATCGTTCCCGCTTTGGAAGCTGAGCGTCGTCAGCCCGGCCGGCGCCGCGTTAAAGGGCTGCATGGTGCTGACCTCGGGCGCCGTTCCCAGCCGGTCGTCGCCGTTCCATACGCCGGTGACGATGCGCGCCTTGCCGCTTGTCTCCTGGCCCAGTTCGTCGATCGGTTGCGCTTCCACCGTCGCCTGGCGGCCGCCCTTCAGGTGCCAGCGCAGCCAGCTTGACTGCCCATGGCCGCCCAGCCTCGCCAGCCACTCGCCGGTCGCCGGCACTGCCGCCGGCGCTGCTTCGAGCCCCTCGTCCCCGCTGCTCCCGTCACCGGAGGAGTCCGCGACCGTTTCGTCTTGAACAACAGCGGCCCCGGCCGTCAACCCCCGCAGGATCACGACCGGCAGCGTTCCCGATGGCGTTACCTGCCCGAGAACATACGGGCCGACCGATTCGAGCCCGGTATAAAGCGGGTTCACCGGCTCGAAGACCAGCTGATAGTCGGCCTCGCTGACGCCCGGCGGCAGAGGAATTCCGCTCAGGTCATACCACCCTTGAAATGTCGCAGTGTCGATTCCAAATCGGGCCAGGCTCAATCCTGAGCCGTCGAGAAAACCGGTAATCGGGTTCCCCGCATCGCCTGCGAAAACATGGCCGGTGACGGCGGCTGCCGGATAGCGCATATCCGGCTCGCCGGTGCCAGGGATCAAAGGTCGAAGAATGACATTCACGCCCTGCATTCCCAGGCCAGTCCGGAAAGAGAGTGTCCCTTGGACGGAAATCGTCGCAGCTGCAGTTACAGATTTGGACGGAAACGATGCTGCGTTGGCGGCCGTCACCGGATAAAGCCGGTTCAGCGCGGCGATGTCGTCGGTGCGCGGAGATATCGGTCCCGTCATGCATGCATTTCCATTTGAATTGCACAGTTTTTCCACTGGATGCATCAGCGGCCAGCCCAGCAGCCCCTCCGGCGTGGTGTTGTCGGGAAACATCTGGTCGTTGGCCTGCGACCAATCCAGCCCAAGTACGCGCCCGAAGCCGCGCAGCAGCTCATATTGCACCAGCGCCACGTGTGCTGCATCCGCAGTACAGCGCCCGTTCACAATCATCAGGGCGTGGGCGATCGTTGCATCCGTCGCAAAATTATCCACAAGTGTAATTACGCCGTTCGTGTCGCACGAATCCGGGTCGCTCGCTCCCTCGCCCTGCAGCGCGTCGATGACCGATCCGTCCGCGTCATAGACGATGCCCAGCGGAGTTCCCGTCGCCGTCCTCGCCACATCGGCCGGCATAGTCAAGCCGCCCGGGCCGTTGAAGAAATTACTCCCGTTCACGTCCTCGGCTAGGCTTCCGGCGGCAACGATCGAGAGCGCCGCCGTCGGTACGCCGCTCCAGAGAGCCGCCGCCGCGGCCACCATTGCGTCGGCCGCCGCCTGGTTCACCGTCGCGCTCAGGTCCCCGAGGTCGGTGGAATAGGCGACGGCCCCATGCTTCCAGACAATCGGGTGGCCGGCGGTGATCGGATCGAAGTAGCTCGTCCCCGCGACCCATCGCGGGCCCCCGGCCTGCGCGGAGGGAAGGCCGGAGCCGGAAAGAAGCAGGCAGGCGAGAAGGGAAGTAGGCGTACGGTGGCGGAACATGCTTCCATTCCGCCACGATCGTTCCAGGAGTTGAAGTGAATTCCGAACAGCCCGGGACCGCTGATCCCGAATTGAATGGTTGGAAAAGTCAGCGTCCCATTGTGGAACTTCGACGCTTCTTTCGACGTTCTCTTGCCCGTATCGCAAGCCGTACTTCCGGCCGTTCTGTGAAAACCCTCAAATCTCCGGGAAAAAGTCGAAGAACGCGTCGATACTCTGCCGCAGTTGCGCCTCAATTTCCTCCCGCGATCCCTCGAGGATATGCATCGTTACCCGGGCCCCGTTTCCATTCTTCAATACCACCGGAGCGTCGCCCACCTCCGCGATCTCGTCCGCCGGTAGCAGCCTCATGCCATACACCAATGTTAAATTCGCCATGGTGCAAGTTTAGGCCTTCCCGAATGCCGCCGCACATACCCTTGGCGCAGGGCAGCCTGGCCGGCGCTGCGCAAATCGATCCCACTCCCGGTAGAATCGAACAGAAGCGACAAACAAAAAGCGAAAGTTACGCAAGAAAAAGCGAAATCATGTCAGAAAATGTCCGCGATACCGTCATCCTTGGCTCCGGCTGCGCCGGCCTCACCGCCGCCATCTACTCCGCCCGCGCCAACCTCAAGCCCCTCGTGCTCGAGGGTCACGAACCCGGCGGCCAGCTTTCCATCACCACCCTGGTCGAGAACTTCCCCGGCTGGCCTGAGGGTATCCAGGGCCCCCAACTCATTGAGAACATGAAGCTGCAGGCTGCCCGCTTCGGCACCGAGTTCGCCATGAACCACCTGGTCTCGGTCGACCTCTCGAAACGGCCCTTTGTGCTGAACCTGGGGCACACCGCCATCCACACGCGAACCCTCATCATCGCCAGCGGAGCCTCCGCCCGATGGCTCGGCCTGCCCTCCGAACAGGCTTTGATCGGCCATGGCGTCAGCTCCTGCGCCACCTGCGACGGATTTTTCTTCGGCGGCAGGGAGATCGCCGTGATCGGCGGCGGCGACTCGGCGATGGAAGAGGCGCTCTTCCTCACCCGCTTCGCCTCCAGGGTCACCCTCATCCATCGCCGCGAGAGCTTCCGCGCTTCCAAGATCATGCTCGAGCGCGCCATCGCCCACGACAAGATCAGGTTCCTGACCAACACCGCCGTCGAAGAGGTGCTCGGCGTCGAAGAAAAGGAAGTGACCGGGCTGCGCCTGCGCAACGTCGCCACCAGCGATGAATCCATTCTGCCCGTCAGCGGCATGTTTCTCGGCATCGGCCATGAACCGAACGCCAGGATGTTCGCCGGCCAGATTGACCTCGACGACGACGGCTACGTCCGCACCACCGACAATGTCTTTACCCGCGTGCCCGGCGTCTTTTCCTGCGGCGACGTGCAGGACCGCCGCTACCGGCAGGCCATCACCGCCGCCGGCTCCGGCTGCATGGCCGCCCTCGAGGTAGAGAAGTACCTCGAGGAGCACGGGCGTTGAGCCTGCGGCGGCCCGCGCTCGCCCGATCCAAAAGGTGATGCCGCGCCGGTAACCTCGTAGTAAACTTGGGGCGGCAGGTAAGCCTCATGAAACAGACTCTCGCGTTGCTGACGATCGCCGCACTGGGCGCGGCCGCCACGGTTTGCGCCGCCGCCCCGGCGCCGTGCCCCATCGCCTACTCGCACCTGAGCATGCCCTATGACCACTCCGGCGGAATGTCCACTCCCACCGTCGAGACCGCCTTTACCAACGAAACCGGCAAGAAAATCGTCCGCGCAAAGTTTGGCCTCATCGTGATCGGGGAGGGAGGCAATATGATCCCTTACGACCAGGGCCTTACCTTCAGCGCGGGCGCCGATCCGGGCAAGCTGACCTCCAGCAAATGGAGCCTGCAGATGGAACGGGTCGACATCCACCACATCGGCGAGATCCTCTTTCTCAAAAGCGCTCGCTTCGAGGACAACACCACCTGGCAGGACGACGGCAACGAGCGCTGCCGCCAGGAAGTCAATTACGGGCCAAAATGACCCCAGCTTCCCCTCAACCTCTCGCCCACCGTGCTCTACCCTCAGCGCAGTGACTGCGTTTCGCGACAACCTCGCCCGTATCGAAGAGCAAATCGCCGCTGCCTGCCGCCAGGCCGGCCGTCCTCGCGCTGAGGTCGCCCTCATGGCCGTTTCGAAGACCCACCCCGCCTCGGCCATCCGCGAAGCCGCCGCCGCCGGCCTCACCCTCTTCGGCGAAAACCGCGTGCAGGAATTTCAGCAGAAAGCCGAAGAACTCGCCGCTCCAAGCGTCCCGCCGGCCTCGACTCTTCTTCCCATGCCGAGGGTCGAAGTCCACCTCATCGGCAAGCTGCAATCCAATAAATCGGCGAAGGCCGCCGAGATCTTCTCCGCCATCGACTCGCTCGACTCCCTCCGCCTCGCCCAGCGCCTCAACGACGCCGCTCAGCGCCTCGGCAAGACCCTGCCCGTGCTGCTCGAGATCAAGCTCAGCCACGAAGAAGCAAAGACCGGCCTCGAACCCGATTCGACCGAACTCGCCCAGCTGCTCGAGCAGCTCCCCGGCCTGGCGAGCCTCAAGCCTCGCGGCCTGATGACCGTGCCGCCCTACTCCCAGGATCCGGAGACCGCGCGCCCCTACTTCATTCAGCTCCGCGAGCTCAGAGACCGGCTCGCCGGCCGGCACCCCGGCCTCGATCTCTCGCAACTCTCGATCGGTATGTCGGGCGATTTTGCCGTCGCCATTGAAGAGGGCTCGACCTGCGTTCGCCTCGGCACCGCTCTCTTCGGCAAACGCCCCTACCCGGCAAAACCAGAAGAGTAGCTTCCCCCCCGCTCTCTTTCTCTCAGCGCGCCCTTTCGTTGACTGGCCTCTCGCTCCCTCCCGTACACTTGCTCACAATGAATCTCTACGCCATCGTCCTCGGCATCATCGTGCTCACGCTGCTCACCGTCTCCCTCGCCCGCATCGGCAAGGTGAAGACGAAGGCAGACTATCTCGTCGCCGGCCGCTCCCTGCCGACCTTCGTCCTCGTTTTTACGCTGCTCTCGTCGTGGATCGGCTCCGGCTCCCTGCTCGGCGGCGCAGAGAACGCCTACCGCCACGGCTTCGCCGCCCTCTGGCAAGGCGGCGGCGGCTGGGCCGGCCTGCTCCTCATCTACTTCATCGCGCCTCGCGCCCGACACTTCGCCCAGTTCACCATCCCCGATCTCTTGGAAGCCCGCTACAACCAGGCCGCCCGCATCCTCGGCGTCATCGCCGTCCTCTTCGCCTACACCGCCATCGTCAGCTACCAGCTCACCGGCGGAGGAGACATCCTGCACCTCATCTTTCCCACCGTCATCACCTCCGACCTCGGCAAGTACATCATCGCCGCCTTCGTCATCGTCTTCACCGCTATCGCCGGCATGTCGTCGGTCGCCTATATGGACGTCGTCATCGGCTCGCTCGCCACCGTCACCCTGTTGATCGCCCTGCCCATCCTCGCGCACCACGCCGGCGGCTGGCCGCATATCGTCCAGTCCCTGCCCCCCACCCACTTCCAGGTGCTCGGCGACTTCACCCTCATCCAGGGTCTCGAACTCTTCCTGCCCACCTGCCTGCTCATGCTCGGCAACCAGGCCATGTACCAGAAGTTTTTCTCCGCCAAATCGGAAAAAGCCGCCCGCAACGCCGTCGTCTGGTGGATCTTCGGCACCGTCATCCTCGAGACCGTCATCGTGGCCATCGCGGTCGTCGGTTCCGCCCTCTTCCCCGGGGGCGAGGTTCACCAGCATCCCCGCGAGATCCTCGCCTGGAGCGCGCTGCACGGACTCACCGGCAGCCCCGTCGTCAACCTGATCGGAGCGCTGCTGATGGGCGCCGTCTTCGCTAAGATCATCTCGACGGCCAACAGCTTTCTCTTCTCCCCGGCCACCAACCTGGTCAACGACATCTTCCTCAGGTATCTCCGCCCCAACGCGTCAAACAAGAAGATCCTCGCCGTCTCCCGATTGATGGTCGTGCTCCTGGGCTGCTGGGCCTTGTACCAATCGCTCCACACCGAATCGGTGCTCAAGGAGACCCTCTACGCCTACACCATCTATTCGGCCGCCCTCACGCCCGTCATCCTGGCGGCGTTCTACTCGCGAAGGGTCAATGCGAAAGGAGCCGTCTCCGCCATCGCCGCAGGAACCATCGTCACCGTCGGCTGGGACTTGCCCTTCCTGCATACTCATCTCCCCGCCGTGTTAGCCGAAAGAGACGCCATCTTCCCCGCCCTGATCATCTCGCTGTTATGCCTGGTAGTCGTAAGCGCCCTCACCAAACCACCCAGACCAGAACAAGTAGCCCAATTCTTCCCGGAGTAGCAACACGACCCTACACAAAACCAACCAATCCAAGAGCCTGCGCTCGTCTTCTTCTGAAGCACATCTGCCAATTGGTTGGCCAGAGCGGCAGATGGGTAGTTCTTATCAGAAGCACCCGCACACTTGTTAGGTACGACCGGCGCGGCTCCATGCGGCACAAAAAGACTTTGCCGCCTCTCGATCCTGCGGATCCAATGTGCTACAGCTTCAGCGTCACAACCGCGTTGTCGACCACGTTGCCCCACCTGGCATCCTCGTTGCCATAGACGTCGTGCCAGCGCCACCATTTATAGCGTGGCGTCTGCGGATAACCCTCCGGCGAGTCCTCCCAATCCTCCTGGCGTCCCAGCGGCGTGACGTCGAGGTAATCCCATACGCTGCCCATCGCTTCATCGCCGCGGTTGTTTATGAAGTACGTGCGAAAGATCTTGTCGTTCTCGTCACGGAAGAAGACGTTGTGACCGTGCCACTGGTCGACGCCGAAGTCCTTATCGAAGTCGTCCGTGATGGTGTACCAGGGAATCCTCTCCCACCCCATGCGCTGCTGCAGCCGTGCAATATTTTCCTGTGATCCGCGTGAGGCATAGGCCAACGTCGTGTCGCGGGCGTGCAGGTGCGAAAGGTGCGAGACCTGGTCGGCGCCGAGCGAACAACCGACGCATGCGTGGTCGGGCCAGCCGTAGACCTCCGGATCGTAGAATGCGCGATAAAGCACGAGCTGCCGCCGGCCTTCGAAAAGATCGAGCAGCGAGACCTCCCCTTGCGGACCATGGAAGATGTAGTCCTTCTCGACTGCCAGCCACGGCATCCGCCGCCGTGCTGCGGCCATCGCGTCGCGCGCGCGAGTGAGCTCCTTCTCTTTGATCAGCATCTCCTGCCACGCGCTCTGCCACTGCTCGGCAGGCACTACCGCAGGCTTCTTCATTGCGGCGATCTGTTCAGCACTCGGCTTACCGTTCAAGTTGTTATTTGTCATGGCTTGCTCCTTGGTTTGCTCTTGGTTCGGTTTGCTCCTGGTTCGCGCTCATGAGATTTTTTGTTCCAGAGTTTTGAGGCGGCGAGGACGGAAAGACCGCCTGTCGAGACAGCACCAGCCGCGATCCATACCGCAGTGCCTAGACAAAAGGGACACATCGCTACCTCCCTGCTTTCTCCGCAGCAGCTGTGCGGATTCGTTCGACTAACTGGCCCCAGCCTTGATCCACGCCGCGGTCCTGCTCGCCAACCCACCCCATGGCGCGATGCAGGAAGCGCATGCGCGTTGCGCCGTTCTCTTCGGTGAGGCGATATTGCAGGTTTGAAACCGCCGGAGTAGACATAAAGAGCGGACCCGATATCTCCAGCAGCGACGGCGCCTTGAGGGCTTGTACGGTACCCCAGAAGTGTCCATTATTGTTGCCCAGGTCACGGAACCACCGACCGCCGGGCCACGCCTCGAGAACCATGGGCATCGGCTTTTCGGGGGTGGAATTCAACGGGCCCATCTGTTCCAGGATGGTCTCAAAAACGATCTCGATGGGAGCGGCAATCTCCTCTTCCTTCAAGATCTCGAATGCATGCAGAACGCCTTCCTTGACAGTGGCTGCCATTATTCCTCCTTCTTCTTGTTCAAACCGTCATCCCGGCGAATCGGGCGTTCCAAAGCCTTAAGCTCGGCGCGCTGCTTGATCTGGTCAACCTGGTGCGTCCAATAGTGTTCGAAGATCTTCACCCAGTCGTGCACCGGCTTCAGGCCCTTGGCATCGAGACGGTACATGCGATGCCGTCCCCTCTTCACCACCGTCACTATTCCGGCTCTGCGAAGCGCACCGAGGTGTTTGGAGACGGCAGGCTGGGCGAGTTGCATACGCAAAACGATCTCGTTGACAGGGTATTGCTGACCGTCAGCCAGCACGGCTATTACCTCGCGCCGCCGGGCTTCTGCGATCACGCTGAACACATCGGTAGGGTGGGCTTGCCGTGTCATGAGAATAAATATATTCCGCGTTAGGAATATGTCAACTGCTATTTCCTGGAAATCATCT
Organism: Acidisarcina sp.; assembly: GCA_965199205.1. GTDB lineage: Bacteria > Acidobacteriota > Terriglobia > Terriglobales > Acidobacteriaceae > Acidisarcina. The sequence continues at coordinate 1,307,419 of OZ240688.1, read as the reverse complement.
GCGGCAAGTCCGTCAATTGGAGCGCGGTCCTGTGAGCCCGACGCATCGCAGTCTTCCAACCCAAACAACCGCCCCCACAAGAACGAGTGTCATTCTGACCGCCAGAGGGAGGCAGAATCCGGCGATCTCTACATCCCCGCCTCCCCAGGAGTCTCGCCACAAAGGAGTCCAGATGTACGCGAACCACGGAGAAGCCTCGCCGCAGAAACCCGCTCCGATCCTGGCTCGCCCCAGCCCGGCTGCTCGCACCAGCCTGGCTGCTCGCCCCAGCCTGGCTGCTCGCCCCAGCCTGGCTGCTCGCCCCAGCCTGGCTGCTCGCCCCAGGTAGATGGATACGGTCGATTTCCCGCTACTCCGAAACTTGTCAAGACCCCGAGCCGAAAATACTTGGTAACCCCCTCATTCCAAAGATCAAAAAGTCGACCCAACTTGGCATAGGGAAGCCCCCTGATTTGGTAAACTAGAGATACACGGCAACACCGGGAAAAGAGGCCAGATTGAGCTGCCAGCCGAAAGCCGACATCCTGAATCCTCTCAATACTTTGTCCTCCTCCTTGAGTAGAATCAAGAACTTAGCTCAGATCGCCCGCCGCAAGCCCCTCAAATAAAAGAATTTACAAGAAGATCCTAGGGGGAGGGGGGCCGGCAGCTCGCCGTCCTTTGTTTGCGCCGTGCGCCATACAGCCACTTCAGAATGCGTCGTCTTTTGCAGAATTAGCATCTGTCTAGCAGACACTTTTCAGCACGGAGGAATGGCGCATGGCGGTTCGAACAGCGGCAACAGACGAGAAACCGGCAACCCTGGCCGCGCGAGTGACGGGCAACCCCGCCGTCCGCAATGGAACTCGCCCGCGCGTGCTGATTATCGGCAGCGGCTTCGCCGGCATGCATGCCGCCCAGGGCCTGGCCAGGTTGCCCGTCGACGTGAGCCTGATCGATCGCCGCAACCACTTCACCTTTCAGCCGCTGCTCTACCAGGTCGCGCTGGCGGTGCTTTCGCCGGCAAATATCGCGCAGCCGATCCGGTCGATCTTTCGCAATCAGCCGAATATCGAAGTGCTGATGGACGAGGCGCTCAGCTTCGATCTCGACCGTCATCGCGTCGCGATGAAGAGCGGCGCGATGATGGAGTATGACTACCTGATGATCGCGACCGGCTCGACCCACTCCTATTTCGGCAAGAACGAATGGGCCAAGTGGGCCCCGGGGCTCAAGTCCGTCGAGGACGCCATCGAGATCCGCCGCCGCGTGCTGCTCGCCTTTGAACTCGCCGAGCGGCAGATGCTCGAGACCGGCTCGCATCCGCCGCTCAACTTCGTCATCGTCGGCGGCGGCCCGACCGGCGTCGAGTTGGCCGGGGCCATCTCCGATATCGCCAGGCGATACATGAAGCGGGACTTCCGTCATATCGACCCGAGCATGGCGCGAGTCATCATTCTCGAGGGCGGCCCGCGAATCCTGCCCAGCTATCCTGAAGACCTGTCGAAAAAGGCCGTCGAGCAGCTCGACATGCTGAGCGTGGAAGCCCATGTGAATGCGCGGGTGACCGACGTGCAGCCCGGTCATGTCATCGTGAATGACAAGCGGATTGACGCCGTGGTGACCCTCTGGGCTGCGGGTGTGCAGGCCTCGCCGCTCGGCAAACTCCTCGGTGTCGAGACCGATAAGCGCGGTTGCGTGATGGTCGATGAGCACCTCAACCCGGCCGGTCATCCGGAGATTTTTGTCTGCGGCGACCTGGCCCATGTGACCGAAAACGGCCGCCAGATTCCCGGCGTGGCGCAGCCGGCGATGCAGATGGGCGACCACGTCGCCAGGATGATCGGCCAGGACATCGACGCCAAGCCGCGCACCAGATTCCACTACTTCGACAAGGGCGACATGTCGACCATCGGCCGCATGAAGGCGGTCGCCAAGGTCGAGTGGCCCTTCAAGGCGCACTGGGGCGGCTTCATGGCATGGGCCACTTGGCTGGTCGTGCATATCTTCTTCCTGATCGGCTTTCGCAATCGCATAGCCGTACTGTTTGAGTGGGCTTACACCTACTTCACCTTTACCCGCGGCGCCCGCCTCATCACCGGTGACCCGGTACTGCCGGGGTGGAATGAGCAAGAGGGAGTGGCCGCGCAGCCATCGGCCCAGGCGCTCGGACCGGCGATTACCGAGCCGGCCCACGCGGAGAAACAGCCGGCCTGAGCTATGCGGCACGCAGTTGCGGCAGGAAGAAGCCGGGCCGCGTGCGCCAATAAAAAAGCTGGACAGGTTGTAGCCCGTCCAGCTTTTCATTGGGTGAGAGCGGTTTTCTAGGCTAGACGCTGACCGGCTGCTCTGCGCTGACCTTGACCGGCGTCAGCCAGCCGTAACGGTCAGGGCGCAGGCCGTTGGCGATCCCGAAGAACTCGTCGGCCAGCTGACGGGTTATCGGGCCGGTTGCTCCGTCAGCGACGAGCATTCTATCGACCGAGCGGATCGGCGTGACTTCAGCTGCCGTTCCGGTAAAGAACGCCTCGTCGGCAATATAAAGCATCTCTCGCGGCATGGCCTGTTCGACCACGGGTATGCCGAGATGCCGCGCGAGCGTCAGCACCGAGTCGCGGGTGATGCCGGAGAGCACGGAGTTGGTGAGTGGCGTGGTGTAGAGCACCCCGTTGCGGACGATGAAGAGGTTTTCGCCCGAGCCTTCGGAAAGATAGCCGTTGACGTCGAGGGCGATGCCCTCCACGTAGCCATTCACGTCCGCTTCCATGCGGATCAGTTGCGAGTTGAGATAGCCGCCGCCCGCCTTGGCGAGCGAGGGCAGTGTATTGGGCGCGGCGCGGTTCCAGGAGGAGATGCACACGTCGGCGCCGTCGTCCCCGGCAACATATTTGCCCCACGGGAAGTTGGCGATGTAAACATCGACCGGCGAGCCCTTGGGGTTTACGCCAATCTCGCCGTAGCCGCGAAGCGCAATCGGGCGGATATAGCAGGGCGCCACCTCATTGGCTTCGACCAGATCGACGACTCCGTTACAAAGCTGGTCGAGCGAGTAGGGCAGCGTCATGCGGTAGATTTTGGCCGAGTCGAGCAGCCGCTGCATGTGCTCCGGCAGCCGGAAGATGGCTGCGCCCTGCGGCTGCGCGTAGCAGCGAATGCCCTCGAAGACCGACGAGCCATAGTGAATCACGTGGCTGAGCACGTGAATCTGCGCCTTTTCCCAAGGAATGAGAGTGCCATTGTGCCAGATGTTTTCCGTCGTCTGAATCGGCATGAGTACTTGCTCCTTGCTGACTGGTAAAGCACGATTATATCGTCGCATCCCCGTCCTTTGGCTTCGCGAGGCAAAGAGTTTTCTCCGTCGGCCGCAGAGCCGCGCTGTTTCCGGACAGGAATAAGGTTCTACCCAATCACCGCCAATCGGCCGGATATAGTTGGAGACATGCTGCTGTCGATGATTCATTCCGCGATTTCCTCGACACACGCTGTCTTCGGCCTGCCGCATTCCAACTATGTGCGGTTTTCGGTGCTGGCGGTCAGCTCGATCTTCTTCCTGGTCGACCCGCTAGCGGCCATCCCGACCTTTATCGCCATCACGACCGGCGCCGATGCGCGGCGCCGCAAGCGGATGGCGATGCGCGGCTCCCTGACCTGCTTTATCGTGCTGACCTCGTTTGCCATCGCCGGGCGAACGATCTTTCACATGTTCGGCATCACGCTGCCGGCCTTTGAGATCGCCGGCGGCCTGATCCTGCTGCTGATCGGCATCGACATGCTCGAAGCCAAACGCTCCCCGACCCAGGAATCCTCGGAAGAGACGGAAGAGGGCGCGGCCAAGGACGATGCCGGCATTGTGCCGCTCGGCATCCCCATGCTCTCCGGGCCAGGCGCAATTTCAAGCGTGATGGTGCTCGTGGGCCAGGCGGAGAAGATGTGGGAAATGGTGGCCATCCTGGGCGCGATCGCGATCACCGCAACGGCAAGCTATTGGATCCTGAACGGCGCCGACCGGGTGAGGAAGATCCTCGGCGAGACCGGCATCCGCATCCTGGTGCGCATCATGGGTCTGCTGCTGGTGGCCCTGGCGGTGCAGTTCTTTGTGAACGGGTTGACGGACCTGGGTGTGATTGCGAAGCAGGCGCCGAACTAAGGCGGGCTGCAGCGCGACCATTTGATAACGTGGGCTATGAGTACCGCTGGCAGGCATCTTACTTGCCGAGCACAGTACGGCTCGGTGCGCCAACACAAGAAATCAGGATTTCTTCCGGAGCCTTTATGAGCGATATGCAAACTATTTCCGCCGCCGCCGCCGGTACCTTTACCATCGCCGGCGATCTTACCGTCAACCGGCTTGGCTATGGAGCCATGCGCATTACGGGCAGCGGCGTCTGGGGGCCGCCCACCGATAAGGGGTCGGCGCTCGCGACACTGCGCCGGGCCGTCGAACTTGGAGTTAACCTGATCGATACGGCCGACTCCTATGGGCCGGGAACCTCGGAGGAGCTGATCGCCGAAGCGCTCTACCCGTACCCGGCAGGCCTGGTGATTGCGACGAAGGGTGGGTGGGAGCGGCCCGGTCCCGGCCAGTGGACGCACAATGCCAGCCCCAAGCACCTCGCTCAGGCGCTCGAGGGCAGCCTCAAACGGCTGCGCCTGGACCGCATCGACATCCATCAACTGCATGCTCCCGACAATGCGGTGTCGTTCGAGGCTTCGGTCGAGGCGCTGGCCAAGCTGCGGGAAGAGGGCAAGATCCGGCACGTAGCCCTGTCGAATGTGACACGCGAGCATATCGAGCGCGCGCGAAAGATCGTGCCGATCGCCTCGGTGCAGAACCGGTACAGCTTTGCCGATCGCGAGTCGGACTTCGTGGTCGACTACTGCGAGGCAAATGGGATCGGCTTTATGCCCTGGGCGCCGCTCGGACAGGCGCGGAAGGCCCA